>NZ_JBNWCK010000006.1:0-308389 GCF_053522465.1 Agrobacterium sp. 22-214-1
CAAAACCCCGTTGCACTCGCGACGGGGTTTGTTGTTTCTGGACTCATGATATCGGGCCCGCCGTCAGGGAAAAACTAGGCCGCTGATCACAAAGCCAATCCCACAATCTACTTCCATGAACAAAGCCATCTTCGGCATTGCCATCGATCAGAAAACCGTGAGTTGGCCGTGGCTGCGGGCGAAATCCTGCCCGCACGGATATCGCGCAGCATGCGGCGGCCGAGCCGTGTCGAAGACCGGCTCATGAGGTCAGTTCGCAGGTTCGGCCAACCGGGCCATTATAGCGGACATTCGGTGGATACGGCGCAGCGGCTGTTTGCGTCGTAGCAGCCATCAGCCACGGTTCAATCAGTAAGACAGGAAACGTCCACCCGCCCGACTTGCCGTCCTCGACGCGGCTACGATGGGTCTTGGCGGCGAGGAGGAACAGCGCGTTCCTCCACAGTTTCCAATTCGCCTGTTCCCATCAGACGCAAAATTGATCCTCGATCGAGGAATCCCGCTGACTGTCCAGCAATAGTGGGCATAGAAGGCGACGGGGTCATCAGCCGATCCCTTTCTGCTCTATGTTTCAGCGACGGGGCGTGCCGCTCGTTCTGCCTGCCGCGGCCTCATGTGTGCAAAGATAGTCGCAACAAAGGCCAACGGTTCATGGAACGTCAAATGCTCGCTCTATTTCCAGAGATTGTTGCAATGGGCGCGCTCGGGATCCTTTCCGCGCTCTCCACGGCGTCGACCGTAGGGTGAGTCTGCTGTGCCCAGCGCAAAGCCAGTCGTAATCGTCTGCGGACATCGATGCCCAATCCCTAAAGGGCCGCGGTGAGCAGGGGCTCGCCATGATCAACCGTGAGCCGGCTTGTCACAGGTACCACCTCGCGGGGGCCATCGGGCCCGTCAAATGTCCAGTGTGTCCGCAGCTCCGTGCGCGAGAATGGGTTTTGGCTGCGCCGCTCATTGTCTATACCGGACACTCTCCGGGGTCTTTCCTGTCCAGGTTCGAAAGGCCCGATAGAAGGAATTCGGCTCATCAAAGCCGAGCAGGAAAGAGATTTCCGCCAGAGGCAGGGTTGTCTTCCTGAGGTAGTGGTGCGCGAGCGCTTCGCGCGTCTCTGCCAGGAGTTGCTGATAACTGGCGCCTTCGGTTTCGATGCGCCGTTGCAGGGTCCGCTTGCTCATCATGAGTTTCCCGGCGATCGCCTCAATGGAAATACGGCCGCTCGGGATTCCCTCTATAAGGGCTGCACGAACGCGTTGCGACGTCGTGACCTCTCTATCGAGTTCGGCGAGCTGCTGACGTAAATGTGGCTCGAACGTTGCCCACATTTGCGGATTTGAGGTCAGGAAGGGGCGGATCGCATCGGCCGCGCTGAAGACAATCCGGTGGCGCGCTCCCTGTTTCAGCCTGGCCCCCAGAAATGCTTCATAAGGGGGTATCGGCGAAGGCAGGACGGTGGTCGTTACCGCGACTGGCATCACCGCCTCGCGCGTAGCCATGCGAGCGAGCGAAACGAAAAAGAGCAATTCCAGCAGGATCAGGGAATCGGGCGGCTGGGCCGCGCAGGTCCACGCGAGTTCCAAGGTCATCCGATCATGCTCCTCCGACACCTCGAGGTGCATTGGCGCGATCAGCCGCTTGTATTGCGCGACGCGGCGGACGGCCGTCACGAGGTTGGGGCTGCACAATGCAGCGAAGATAGGTGGCGAAAAAGCTTCGCCGCGGATGGCTTCGCACACCCGCAGCGGGAGAAGTCCATCACCCGCCTCCGCCTCCATGCCGTTCCAGAGACGGTGATATTGATCGGGCAGGAGGCGAACCGAGGGGTGTTGCAGAAGATCGTCCGACAGACCGGCACGCCGCAGGACGTTGGTCGCGGAGATACCGAGGTCCTTGAGGACCATCCGCCATGTCGTCGTGTCGAGTGCGTAGGTGTGCGATGGGGCCATTCTGGTTTCTCCCGCGTGATGACTTAAGCCATTCACTTGCAGGGCATATTACATAGAGAAGAACACTGCCGACAGCTGTCAGCAATGCCGGCTGCAGGTTTTATGCGATCTACTGCACGATGCGAAGGGAGAGACATACTGGAAGCAGATTACCAGCAAACGCGTTCGCCCGTGCCACAAGCTCGGCCAAATTCTCTTCCTCAGTTTCGAGCGCTCTTCCCTCCTTCAACAATTTCTGTCCCTGGGGAGCAAGCACTGACCAGGCATATTGGGCCCATTGGTCCGGCTGCTCTTTATCGTCCCCTATCGCCAGAAGAAAAAGCTGTTCGAACCTGTCCAGCCTGACGCCTCCGCCGGTCACCGGCGAAGCGAGAAACTGCAGGGTTTCGCTGTCCTTCGCGCTCCTGCAAACAGCAGCGTTGAACGCGCGGCAGCTTTTCTCGCGCCGCGCCTGCCCCTCCTCCCTCAGGCATGGCTGTAGGTATCCCGCACCGACGAGCGCGCTCAGCGTCTCCGTCACTTGCCCCCAGGACAGAGAACGGCCAACGATACTATCGCTCAAAATCTCCCGCACAGTGACGGGACCGCCGGACAGAACATTCAGCAGCGGTTCGTAAATCGCCTCTTGAAGCTGCTGATTTGAGAAACGCCTTTTCAGGGCTGCGGCAACGACGTCGCGGGGCCTGGAAAGTGCAAACCGGGCATCGATCCAACCGCCCGCCGAACTTCGAACAGAATGGGGGATCGCGCCCTTTACGAACAGATCCCGACGAAACTGCTCATTCGTCACGAAAGCTTTCAATGTCTCGCGCTGTATCGGATCCGCCTCCGCCCGCAATAAAGCCTGCTGCTCGGCGCTGAACAGCTGGCTCTCTACCGTATCGAGCAGATCGACTGAGCCGAGGAATGACAGCTTAGCGGCAGACAATTCCCTGGCGACATCCGAAAAATACATGGGATGCCAGTCCTCATTGAAATATTCGTGCGCGAGGTAGTTGCACGACATCGGCTGCATCTGGCCGAAATGCGTTTTCACTGAGGGATTGTTTTTGAAATATCCCGTATTCGCTTTGAGAAGCGTGTCCGCGAACGCGAGGGCTTCCTCGATGCGCAGCTGCAGCGGTCCTGAGCTCCGATTTGCCCGATCGATAAGAATGCGCCGCAAAGGCAGGGCGGACGCCCAGCCGGGGAGCGTGTTGTAGCTGATGAAGACCAGACCGCCGGGCTTCAGCTTGCGAAAGATGAAGTCCATGATCTGGCCGCGGTTCTTCGCCGATATCCAGCTGAAGACCCCGTGGAGGGCGATGATATCGAAGCCATCGGGAAGCGAGGGTTCATCGGCAAAATCCGCAAAGGCATGCTCGTAAAACCGGATATTGGCAAGTGCGGCTTCACCGGCCAGCGATTGCGCGCCGGCAATGTGGGCGGGATTGAAATCATTGGCATAAAATTCGATATCAGGATTGGCGGCGGCAAGAAGATTGGTCGAGAAGCCCTGACCGCAGCCAAGCTCGCAATATTTCAGCGGTCGGCCTTCCAGGACAAATTTCTGTCCCCTGCAAAGGGCGGCAAAACCCAACAAGGCAGGCGTCAACTCCCGGTAAAAATCGAATGTATAGTCCAGGCCGTCTACATAGCCTTGCGTCCAAGTCGTCAAAATACACCTGCTCTGCTATGGGTTGTAATCTGGGCCGATCAAGCCAAGGCATCCGCGCGCGACATGCTGCTTTGCTCCAAAACTTCGGAGTTGGCGCTCAACGGGCCCAACCTTAGGTGCTGGCTCATGGGTCAGGATGGCGGGCGTGCCATGCGGCACCAGCAAGGGGAGAAGTTGCTCATCCGATTCCGCCTCCATTCCGCTCCGGAAGCCGTGGATATCGAGCAGGAGGCGTATCGAGGGAGCTGTTGAATATCCCCCGATACGCCGGCGCGCCGCAGGGGCGACGACTCAAGCCACCCCGAATTGCGCCTTCATACCAGCGAAAAACTCTGCATCGACTGATGCACGGCGCGCGGCGAGGAGCTGCTCCGCATCGGCGCCGGCGATATAACGGAGCCGGTCGCTCTCATCCGTTGTCGCCTCGTAAACGACTTCCGCAATCGCCTCTGGCGACGATGTGTGCTCCTTCATCGAATTCACAAGGTCCCACATGCCCTGAATAAGAGGCTGATATTCAATCAGTGCAGGATCGTTGTTGTGTTCGAAGGACCGACCGGAAAAATCCGTGTTGATCATGCCGGGTTGGATGATTTTCACACGGATGCCGAGGGGGGCAAGCTCATATTGCAGCGCTTCGGAAAGGCCTTCCACCGCGAACTTGGTGCCATGATAGAGCGTGCCGGTCGGAAAGGCGACGCGCCCACCCATCGATGAGATGTTGACGATGACGCCACTGCGATTCTTCCGGAAATGCGGCAAAAGGGCTTTGGTCGTTGCCATGAGGCCGAGGACGTTCACGTCATACTGGCGGCGCATGCTTTCCAACGGTGTTGCCTCGAGGGGGCCATAAGCACCGTAACCCGCATTATTGACAAGGGCGTCGATACGCCCGAACGTTGCCAAACCGGCTACCAGCGCGGCGGTGATCGACGTGACATCCTGAACGTCGAGACGGGTGACGAGAGTATTGGCAAGCTTCGTCAGTTCTTTTTCGGACTCTGGGTCGCGCATCGTTGCAATGACGTTCCATCCTTTCGCTTGAAAGAGCTTTGCGGTGGCACGGCCAAGGCCGCTCGAAGTTCCGGTAATGAGGATCGTTCTAGTCATCTTGTGCTTCCCAATTTCATGACGGGCGCCACTCTATGTGAGTGATTTCTGCCGTCAGTATCGTAACGCGCCAATGTGCTACCGGATCGCGCCAATCAATACATAGTCGGGCGCGGTGGTCAGCCCTTGCTCCTCTCGATCCACACGCGCTCCGGCTCGCCGGAGGATTTCCGCGACAATCCCCACGCTGGGCGGCAGTCTGCGCCATGATCGTATACGAACCCGTACCAATGTCGGTCATATCGCTTGCGACAACGACGGAGGCGTCTGGCTTCAGCGTCACGCGTGCTCCTGACGTGAGTACCGGCGATCCACGATAGGCGCCGGCGACACCTTGACCGGGCGGCCCAGCTTGCGTGCGGCAAGCCCGGCCAGGATCGCATCGGCTCGAACGAAAATTTTCGTGCCAAAGCCACCGCCGATATAGGGAGAGTCCAGTCTGACATTTTCGGGCGGGATGCTAAAAGCCTTCGCTATCGACTGTGCGCTCCACGTAATCATCTGGTTTGACGTCCAGAGAGTGATGCGATCATCGTCCCAGGAGGCCAGCGTAGCACGCGGTTCCATCATCGCATGACTTTCGGCGGGTGTGGTGTAGGTTTTGTCCAGCTTCACCGGCGCGTCGCGAAATGCGGCCTCGAAATCTCCCACCGCGACCCGCGGTTCGAACTCACCCGCACCGGCATGCGCAGAGAGGTCGAAGCTGACGCTGCCGTCCACCTCGTAATTTACAATCAGGAGGTTGGCCGCGGTGCGCGCGGTCTCGAAACTGTCCGCAACAACGACTGCGATGGCCTGATGATAGTGAATCACATCCCGTCCGCCAAAATGGTGAACGGGATCATACACCGCTATGTCGACGAGGCGATCAAGCGGCGTGGGCTGTTTTGCCGTGCCCAGAACACAGGTCACTATCATTATTCGAAAAGAAGAAGTACGGCGCATTTCTCACCGCGTGCAAATTGCAATCGCTCGAGAATTGGTGATGGTAAAGCCGTTGGAGGAAATCCGCTTTGCAGGATTATGGCGTCAACCGCACAATGATCGCGGCCTCGGAAGACGACAATTTCCGTTCGACGGTCAGAGCTTGTGCTGAATCAAGGCCACTGATGGTGACGCGGCCGCCCATAATCGGCTCTCTCACGACCGGTTCGAAGATGACGTCTCCATCAACCAGCAACTGGGTCTTCTGCCCGAGAGCCGCGCGTGTGAAATCCTCGAAGGCCTTGGCGCTTTCCGGTGTCAACGCAATTTCCACCGCAGGCCCGGCAGCGGGATCGACCGAGGTTTTCACGCTTGCGACCTTGAGCGAAATCGGTGCAATATCCCTTGCACCGTCGGCAGAGGCGTTGCCGCCATCGGTCGGGCTGGGAGAGGGAGGCGTATCGACATCGGTCTTCGCTCGGTACTGGTTCAGATCGATCGAAGCTTGCGGATCGTTTTTGGACAGCGGTTCAACAAGTTGGCCAGACAGGGTCCTGCCATTCCACGCATGCGGTGCAGGCAGGACCGGTGGCTGACCCTCTTGCCAGACATGCACAGCCATTGTGAGCGTCACGCCGCCGACACTTGCGACCGTGTTTTCCAGAACTTCGAGTGTCGAACCATCACGTGTTGAATTCACATAGGTCACGGTTCGTGACTTCCCGGCACTTTTGACCTGCGCCAACTGGGTTTCGGTCAGTTGCTTCGCCCGGTCTCCGAAACTCGCGATCATGCCGTCGATCGAGGATTGTTGCGATTGTAGCAGGGCAACCGGATCGTAGGTTATCTTTGCGCTGAACGTGGCCGTTTGCGTGATCTTGTCGGCGGCTTCGAGTTTCCAGACGGTGCTTGTCGGGACGAGCGTGCCCTTCAGCTCTTCATTGCCTTCAACCGTCCATTCCCGTCCGATATCGGTCGTAAAAGCTTCTGAAGACTGCCCAAGTGCAAGGATCATGCTTTCGGGCGCAAGAACGTCGATAATTGTGAGAGGGTTACTTTTGACGGTCTGAAGCATGCGAGAGGCCGTGCCGTCCGGCGCGGAGGTGGACAGGAGCCTTTCCATATTGGCAACGATCTGATCCGCGCCCACGAGCGCCGTCGGAGTACCGCTCAAATCGGTCTCGAATTCCAGTTGCTGAACACCGTAGGCGGCGAGTGAATTGCGAAACATGGCGTTCATCGGATAGGAATCCGCCGCGTCCACCGCATCCGGCGGGATATCGGCGGAGAGTCGCCATTGCACCCGCATGCCCTCGTCGTCCCGCGATAGCACCGTTGCCGATTGACGGAAGTCCCCGCGCATGACAACGGACGAGGCTTCCGGCTTGTCGAACCAAAGCGACATATCGGTCTCGGTCGTCTTTTGGACGCGATAATGAAGCTCAGTCCCGACGGCAGGTTCGTAAGGTGGAACGGTCACGCTCTCCGCTGCCTGGGCCGGGCCGGCTGCCATCGTTGCCTGGAGTATCAGCCCGGCAGCGAGAAAGAGGGAAGGGACCAGACCGATATTTCGGCGCGTTGTGTTCGTGCGAATTTGCGTCTCCCTCCGATTACGGTTCTCCAACACCTGACACGTCGATTTCATGCTGTCTATCCCAGGTTCAACGCCAAACGTCTCCCACAAGCAGTGATTTTTAATCATTGAATCCTGTCTTGCACTGCGATTCCGCGATCATTGCACATCAGGCGATGTCACGGCGCGCAGTCCGCTAGTTGAGGCGTTGACTGGTCGTGGCATCGAACAGGTGGATCGATGCCAGATCCGGCTGCACCTGGATGGTTGCGCCCGGCTGCGCTTGGACGCGCTCGCGGAAGACGCCGATGATCTGGTGATCGCCGAGCATCATCGTGACCTGCGTTTCAGACCCCATCGGCTCCACTAATAAAACGGTTGCTGTGAGGCCATGGTTGACCAGTTCGAAATGTTCCGGGCGGATGCCGTAGATCGCTTCGCCTGTGGCAGGGCCGGGCGGGAGGGGCAGGACGACGCCGTCAGCCTCGAAACCATCGGCGGTCAATCGTCCCTTGATGAAATTCATCGCCGGGGAACCGATGAAGCCGGCGACGAAGGGATTGGCGGGCCGGTCATAAAGCTCGAGCGGCGCTCCGCATTGCTCGACCCGTCCGGCATTCATCACCACGATCTTGTCGGCCATGGTCATGGCTTCCACCTGATCATGCGTGACATAAACGGTCGTGACCCCCAGACGCTGGTGCAACGCCTTGATTTCACCGCGCATCACCACACGCAGCTTGGCATCGAGATTGCTGAGCGGTTCGTCGAACAGAAAAACCTGCGGATTGCGGACGATTGCGCGGCCCATGGCGACACGCTGCCGTTGCCCGCCGGAAAGCTGGCGGGGGAAGCGTTCGAGCAATGGCGTCAGCCCCAATATGTCAGCTGCCCAGCTCACCCGCTCGGCAATCTCGGCCTTGCTGCCACCGCGATGCTCGAGCGAGAAGGCCATGTTCCTGGCGACGCTCATGTGCGGATAAAGCGCGTAGTTCTGGAAGACCATGGCGATGTCGCGGTCTTTCGGTTCGATCTCGTTGACGACACGGCTGCTGATCGAGATATCGCCGCTGGTCACGGTTTCAAGGCCTGCGATCATCCGCAGCAAAGTGGATTTGCCGCAGCCCGAAGGGCCGACGAGGACGACGAATTCGCCATCGGCAATATCGATATCGACACCATGGATGGTGGCGAGTGCGCCATAGCTTTTCTTGACGGATCTAAGTGTAACGGGTGCCATGGGTCAGCCTTTCGATTAGCCTTTAAGCCCGGTATGGGCGAGGCCTTCGACGAATTGTTTCTGCGCAACGATGAAGACGATGAGTACGGGGATGGCGGTCATCGTTGCGGCGGCAAGCTGGATGTTCCACATCGGTCCGCCATAGGCGTCGGTAAATTGTGTCAATGCCTGCGGCAGGGTGAACTTGTCGGGGCTGGAAAGAAAGACGATGGGTTCGAGATAGAGGTTCCAGCTACCGAGAAAGGTAAAGATCGCAACGGCGGCCAGCGCCGGACGGGCAAGCGGCAGGGCGATGGTCCAGAATATCTTGAACCGGCCGAGGCCATCGACCCGGGCGGCCTCCTCCAGTTCCACCGGCAGGGAAATGAAGAACTGGCGCATGATGAAGGTGGCGAAGACCGCCGGCGCACCGAAGATCGGCACGAGGATCAGCGGCCAGTGTGTGTTGATCATGCCCCATTTGAGAAACATCCGGAACAGCGGAACGAGCGTCACTTCCGATGGGATCAGCAATCCCACCAGCACCACCATGAAAATGGCGTTGGCAAATGGGAACCTGATACGCGCAAAGGCATATCCGGCCATCGACGCCACTGCCATGGTGCCGATGGTGACAATTGCCGCGATATAGGCCGAGTTCCAGTATTGGAGCGCGAAGGGCTGTATTCTGAAAACGTCGGAATAGGACGAAAAATCAAAGGCGCGCGGCCAGATATCCGGCGGAAAGGCAAATATCTGGCTGACGGGTTTGACCGACGACGTGACCATCCACCAGGTCGGAAAAACGAAGGGGACAAGCAGCAGGCAGAGTATGAAATAGATCAGCGTCTGCGCGCGGGGGCTGAGTTCAGTTTTCATAGAATACGAACTTTCTGCGCAGGTGCCATTGGATGAAGGTGAGCGCGCCGACAATGACCAGCAGGATGATGGAGAGTGTCGAGCCGTAACCGAAGAGGTAGAACTGGAAGGCCTGCTGATAGAGGTAATAAACGAGAACCGTCGTGGAAAAGCCCGGCCCGCCCTGCGTGAGGATCATGATCTGCGCAAAGACCTGCAAAGCGCCGACAATGGTGACGATGGAGGCGAGCAGGATCGTCGGGCTGATCATCGGCAGGGTAATGCGATAGAATTGCTTGAAGCGCGGCACACCGTCGACGCGTGCGGCTTCGAACAGTTCTCGCGGCACGCCCTGTAGTGCTGCAAGAAACAGGATCATGTTGAGGCCGAGATTCTTGAGCGCCTGCACGACGATGACCGAGATCATCGCAGTCGTTGGGTGGCGCAGCCAGTTGGGACCTTCGACGCCGATCATTTGCAGGAGGCCGTTGATACCGCCATTGTTCTGCAACAAGAAGCTCCAGACGATTGTCCAGGCGACCAGCGACACCACGACAGGCGAAAAGAACAGTGTGCGGAACACGGTCATGAAGGCCAGCTTCTGATTCAGGAGCAACGCAAGCCCCAGCGCCAGGCTCATATTGAGCAGGGCAAGTCCGGCCGAGAACACGGCGGTCACGGCCAGCACTTCGCCTATGGCCGGGTCGTTGAGCAGCTTCTGGTAGTTGGCGGCGCCGGTGAACCGGAACGATCCCGCCAGCACGTTCCACTCATGCAGCGAATACCAGAAGACCAGCACCAGCGGCACGAGCACAAAGACAACGATACCGATGAGTTGCGGCGCTATGAACAGATAACCGGTGGCGGCGTCTCGGCGCGCCATGGTCCAGAAGCCGCGCCGGGCCTTTTTCTGCGCCGTCTGGAGGGCAAGCGTCATGGCTTTTCGTCCTTCTGCCTTTCGCATCCACGGAAAATCGGATGACTACCAAGCGTCAATTGGCCGCCAGCAACGGATCGAGACGGCCGCAAAGCGCTTGCAGGACAGCCGCGACATCGGCGTCGGGACGCCAGAGACCGTCAAGGCCAGCGCGAACGGTCTGTTGCAGCCGGGCAAAATTGCGGACCTGCTGCGTTGATTGACCGGTGGCGACGCCACGAATGACCACGGCCTCTATCTGTTTACGCGACAGCAATGGGTTGGCGGCCGCGAGGACATCGGCGATGAGCAGGCTCTGCCGTGCCGGCGGGAAAAACCGCGCGAGCTTGGCCACATTAGGCTTGGAGGAGAAAAACGCCAGGAATTCCGCCGCAAGCTTCGGGTTTTTGCCGCTGGCCATGACGCCAATGCCTGCCCGACCTGTTACGGCATAGTCACCTGCAGGTCCTGTAGGCAACGGCACGAGATCCCAGTCGAAGGCCTTGTCGCCTTTCGGCAAAAGCGCTGCGCGGCTGATCTGGGTGGTCGTCATCGCCGCATCCCCGGCAAAAAAATCGGCAGAAACACCGGGGCCCGGCATGGCTTTTTTCACGAAGATCGCATCGTGAATGAAGCGCATCGCATCAACCATCTCCCGGCTGGCAAAAGCGCAGGACTTGGTATCCTTCGACCAGGGATAGGCATTCCAGCCGGTATAGACTTCGGCAAGGTTCTCCCAGGCCTTGTATTCGAAATCACGAATGATCAATCCCTGTTTGCCGGTGGCCGCGACTTTCGCGGCCGTCGCAATGGCATTGTCCCAGTTCCATTCGCCGGCAGCGATCATTTCGGCGGGTGTTTTTGCACCTGCCGCCCGGATCATGTCGTTGTTGACGAAGACGCCGAAGGGCGACGTCGAGAACGGATAGAGATATTGTACACCTTCGTAAGACCAGGCGGTGAGTGTTGCCGGGGGGAAGTCGCCCATGTCGTAACCTTCGGTATTGTCAAAGGTTTCGGTGAGGGGATAAAGCGCCCCGGCCGCCATGAAGTCAGGCGCGGTCGTGTCGAACAGCCAGGCCAGATCGGGAGGGTTGCCGCCGGCGATCTGGGTGGTCAAGGTGGTGGCATAGCCTTCGTATGCAAGCGAATCGTAGTTGATCTTGACGCCGGGATGGCTGGCCTCGAACTCATGGGCGATCTCGTTGAAGAGGGCGAGATGGGCTTCGTTGGCGCTCCAGATGGCCATTCGCAATTCCTGCGACAAAGCCGGCGAAACTAGCCCGGATGTGACCAGAAAACCGGTCAATGCAATTTTCACTATACTCCTGCGCATGAATAATCCTCCCAGATTATACGTTTTGGCTAGTAGCCGCGAATATCAGGCCAATGGCGCTCCACCCCTTGGCGTTCGATGTGGGTGTGAAACTCCGCTAGCCGCTTTTCATCGGCATGCACGCCATGCGGGGTCTCGCCCCTGTCAAGGCAATAGGCGGCCAGCATGCCGGCCACTTCGCCGATGTTCCATTCGACCGGATGCAGCCTGTAACAACCATTGGTGATATGCGTCGTGCCGATATTCTTGGATGCCGCCAGCAGGTTCGTTTTGTGGCGGGGAATAAGGGCACCCAGCGGGATTTCGAAAGGGCAGGCGCCGACATCGATATAGTTATCGCCGCCCGTCGAGGGGTGCAGGTCGATGCGGTACATACCGATACCGATACTGTCGGGGTAATGCACCGCGCCGCGATCGCCGCGCACGGCAAGCGACAGATCCTGTTCGACCACCGTGGTCAGAGCACGAATGCGACGGCTTTCACGGATATAGGGCGCCATGGCCAGGCCATGCTCCGTGCCGGTAATGTCGCCGCGCAAGCGCAGACCCGGAAAACCCTGACCACCATCCGGGCGGGGCGCTTCGGTCTGCATCCAGTAGAACATGGAATAGGACAGGCTTGCCGCATCGGCCAGCCGCTCGGCATATTGTTCGGGGGTAACGTCGATGATCGGCGCCTCGAAATAATCGATCATCGGCCAGTTCACGAGGCAGATATCGCTGGCATAGGCACCGGGCCGAAATGTGTGGCGGGCGGCAATGCGGCGGAATATCCACAGGCTCATATCGCCCGCGCTCTGTCGCTGGTCGGCAACGTCGCGTGTCGCGTTGTCGACCGGGTTGGGATCGAAGAACCGGCGGCTGCGTTCCAGTGTCCGCGGATTGGGAGAGTCCCAGCTCAACAGCGGGCCGCCCCAGAATTCGGGAGCAACCTGCCGCCAGTGGTCATACCGGGCGGGCTTGTCGATGACATGATCGCCGTCAACCTGATCGACGGCGAAGCAGATCGATACGGCCTGCTGATTGTGCGGTTGCGCCTCAGCCGGCGCGCTCGGCTCGCCGGTCTCGGATTGGGCTTCGAAACCGGTGACATAGTCGGTCGCGGTCAGCGGCAGCAGATCGCCCAGTTCGGTGGCGTCGATGATGTAGCGGGCCGAGCAGGAAATGAGGTCGCCCGTATTGCAATGGCGCAGCGTCACGGCCCGCACGGTGTCGCTGTCGACGTCTGCGGCGATCGGCTCATAGGGCTTGAGGATGGTCAGCTTGCCGCCGGCCGCGTAAGGCGCAAGCATTGCGTCCATCACTGCCAACGAAACGCGTGGTTCGTGGCAGAGGCGAGATACGTTGCCGTCACCGGGGTTGAGTGTCAGATCCGCCCGGGCGGTGTCCGTCAGCGGATAGTGGTCGCGGTAATATTGCCGTACGCCCGTGCGCAAGGCGCGATAGCTGGCTGTGATCCCGAACTGCTCGACCCAGCTGTGCTCGTCGGGCGGCACGGCCTGGCTGGTCAACTGGCCGCCAATCCACTCGAATGCTTCGGTCAGGATAACGCTGCGACCGTTGCGCAGGGCTCCAAGCGCCGCCGCCACGCCGCCAAGTCCGCCGCCAACCACAAGAATATCTGCATTGTATTCTCTCACGTCAGGTTCTCTTTCCTTGGGTTGGACCTTGAGTTGGGGAGCCGAGCGTTTCGCCCGCCACGATGTCGCAGCCCAGCAATATCTGCTTTACGGGGCCGGGGGGGCTGGTGAGGGTCTCGACCAGCATGGAGGTTGCCTGCCTGCCCATTTCTTCGCGGGGGATGGCATAGGAGGTGAAGACGCGTTGCAACCGAAGCGTATGCGTGCGGGTGCCGCTGCCCAGCACCACGATGGAAAGATCGGCGGGGACGCTCACCCCCTGGGCGCGGGCATGATTGTCGAAGATCACCGCTTCGGCCACTTCGGCAAAAAAAACGACGCTTGCGCCGCTGGCGCGAACGGCGGCCAGTTGTTCGGCCGGATCGCCGTTTTCGCTTTCGTGGGAATAGACCAGTTCCGCTGCGCCCTCGATTGCGGCGAGAAAACCACGCCAGCGGTCGCTGATGGATTCCGCCGGACCCGTCGCGCCGATAAAGGCGAAGCGGCGATGCCCGGCGACAAGCGCCTCTCGGACAAGAGCATGCGTGGCTGTCACGTAATCCGCGCCAACATAACGCACCGGCCCGCCGGCATCGTCACGACGGCCGACTGCGACATAGGGATAGTTACCGGCAACGAGTTGGGCCAGCTCATCGCGGTCGAACTGGCTGCCCAAAATCAGGCATCCGTCTGCAAGTCGAAGCCGACCCGTTTCCCCGAAGATACGCTTGCGGCCGTTATCGTCGCGCGCCGCAGCCGTCATCAGCAGAAGGTCGTAGCCCAACCTCTCCGCTTCCTCCTCTATCCCCATCAGAAAGGGCGTGTAGAAATCCGCCTGCGCAATCGGAAAAGCCGGCTGATAGGTGAATACACCCAGAATCCGGTTGGCGCCCTTGACCATGCTGCGCGCGATGGGGTCCGCCACATAACCCGTGTCGCGAATGGCCTTCAGCACGCGCTCTCGCGTTTCAGGCGGGATACGGCCTTCAGCGGATTTCGCCTCGTTGAGGACGAGCGAAACCGTCGCCTGGCTGACCCCCGCGAAGATCGCAATGTCCCGTTGCGTCAAGCGCCTAACCATCGAAACCTCGTTTCCTGTCGATTGCTAATTCGTATTAGCTGCTTATGCGTATAAACAGGTTCTGCGAGGGGATGTCAAGAGTGAGGTACTTCATGATGATGTGTCGGTTTCCGGCATGGAGCATTTTTGCCGTCTACGCTCATGCACTTTCCGCAGGCGGAGCGTTCACTCCCCTACCGCCATTCCCTCGCGTCTTGGGTCGGCGCTGCCGGCCAAGCCCTGGGCGGTTATCTCGATAGCCTGCAGACCGGAATTCATCTCACCCGGTTTCACCTCGTAACCAAGCGCCTTCAGCGGCCCGGCCAGATCTTCAGCGCTGGTGTTGGCCTCAATGTCGTAGGTACCGAACCGGTTGATGAGATGCGGCTGGGCGACGATCGTCTCAACCGGCATTCCCCAGTCGATATAGGCGATCAGCGCCTGCGCCACATAGCCGATGATCTGGCTTCCGCCGGGTGAACCAATGGCGAGCAGCGGTTTTCCATCCTTCATCACGATCGTCGGGGCCATGGAGGAGCGCGGTCGTTTGCCGGGCTCGACGCGGTTGGCAACCGGCAGGCCGCCGTCATGGGTCTTGAAGGAAAAGTCCGTCAACTCGTTGTTTAGCAGGAAGCCATTCGTCATCAGACGCGAGCCGAAACCGCTTTCGATCGTCGTCGTCATCGAGACCACGTTGCCTTCCTTGTCGACGATGACGAAATGGCTCGTGGATGGCAACTCAAGCGCGGCATCCCGGCCGAAAAGCAGCGCGTGGTCCCATTCCGGCTCACCGGCCTTGACGGCATCGTTGGCCAGCGCCTTGTCGCCGTCAAGCAGCTTTGCCCTCTCGCCTAGATAGGTCTTGTCCAGCATGCCCTTGACCGGTAGCGGCACGAAATCGGTGTCAGCGACGTAACGCTCGCGGTCGGCGAAGGCGAGACGCTGCGCGTCGCCGATAATGCGCCAGCTTTCGACATTTTCCGGCCCCAGCGACCTGAGATCGAAATTCTCCGCCATGCCGAGTATCTGGCCGATGGCAATACCTCCCGACGATGGCGGTCCCATGCCGCAAACGTCATGCGCACGATAAATAAAGCAGACCGGTTCGCGCTCGATGACGCGATAGTTGGAAAGATCGGAAAGTGACAGCACGCCAGGATTGTCGGCTGCCTCGCGCACCGTCTTGACGATCGCCTCGGCAATTTTCCCCTTGTAAAAGGCATCGGCGCCGTCCTTGGCGATCGCTGCAAGCGTCTCGGCATAGGCCGGGTTCTTCAACGGAGTACCGGCCTGCAGCGCGGCCCCGGAGGTGTCATAGAAATAGGACCGCGCCTCTGGATATGTCTTCAGCCGGTCACCCTCGGACGCGATCAGAGAGGCAAGGCGCGGCGACACCTGAAAACCGTCGGTCGCCAGCGTTTCCGCCGGCTTCAGCAAGCTTGCCCATTCGGCCTTTCCATAGCGTTTGTGAGCTTCCTCCAGAAGTCGCACCGTTCCCGGCGTGCCAACGGAACGACCGCCGATGACTGCGTTCATGAATTTAAGCGGCTGACCTTTGTCATCCAGGAAAAGCTTTGGCGTGGCTTCCATCGGTGCCGTCTCCCGGCCGTCCAACGTCGTCAGCCTGCCGCTTTTTGCGTGGTAATAAACGAGGAAGGCGCCGCCGCCGAGACCGGAACTCTGCGGTTCAACGAGGCCCAGCACGGTCTGCACTGCCACCATCGCATCTATGGCATTACCGCCCGCGGCGATCACGTCGCGCCCCGCCTGGGCTGCCAGTGGATTGGCTGCCGCGACCATGAAGCTCTTTGACTGGACGCGTCTGGCAGTCGCAAGCCCCGTCGCTTTCTCGGGCGCCACTATGTCGGACGCCTGCTGGGCGGAGGCGATTGCGACGGAAAACATCAAGGCGAGAACAGCTTCACTGAGAAATCTCATTTTCATTAGCCTTATCCTCCAGAGCGGCACAACCCGTTAGTGTAAGAAGGGCATCCAACTGAGCCAGCAGGCAGGTCGAACTCGTAATGATTCAGGCGCGGATAATTTTCCGAATTCTTCCTTCGCTCCCGCAAAGGCCCGGCCGTCGCCCGTATTTCAGCCCCGTCGCGAGCATGAGTAAAGCGTTTAAGCACTTTGTCGCTTTGTTTCAGGCGGTTTATCCGCTCGCATATTACGTCGCGCGACTTGCCCTTCATGCAATTGCTATCCCTTTATCCCGCTTGCCGCGATACTGGAGATGAACAGCCTCTGCAGGCAGAGATAAAAGATCAGCACCGGCAGCGTGATGATGGTGAGATAAGCCATGACTTCACCCCAGGGTGTGTTGAGCTGGAAGAAATATTGCAGCCCCACCATGACCGGCCTGTAGGCCTCGGACTGGGTAACGAGAAGCGGCCATAGATATTGCTGGCTGTACATGACGAGAAACTTCAGGATCGCAGCCGTTGCGATGACCGGGCCGCTGAGCGGCATGACCACCTGAGCGTAAATCCGCAGCCAGCCGGCCCCGTCGATGCGCGCGGCCTCCAGCAACTCCTTCGGCAGATCCTTGAAATATTGCACGAAGAGGAAAATCGTCAGCCCGTCTGCGATCCATGGGATGATCTGCACATGCCAGGAGTTGAGCCATCCCCAGGTAAACCCGTTGCTGCCGATCCATGGCAGATTGTTGACTTCGAGCAGCAGCGGCACGGCAATGGTTTCAAAGGGAATGATGAGCGTGGCGAGGATGACCGAGAAGAGAACATCCTTTCCACGCCAGTTCAAAAAGGTGAAAGCGAAGGCGGCAAGTGAGCCAAGCAGCAGGGCGAGAAACACGGTAACGCCCGTTACCAGCACCGAGTTGAATATGAAGGTCGCAATCGGCGCTCGGGCAAAAGCCGCAGTGTAGTTTTCGAGCGAAAGGTCTCCCACCGGCAGGAAAGCTCGTATCGACGTGGCATCACTGAGCAGCTGGTCGTTCGGTTTCAGCGACGAGAAGCCCATGAACAAGAGAGGCAAAATGAAGATCGCCGCGAAAGCGAGCATGAGTAGATAGTTGCCGATGAGAAAAGCGAGGCTCTTGCGTTGTCCAGCCTGCATCATTGCTTCTCCCTTGTCAGGTATCGTTGGGTTAGCGAGATGCACAGGACAAGCAGGAACAGGACGACCGAAATTGCCGAACCTGCCGCGATGTCCTGCTGTCGGTATCCCCGCTCAACCGCCTGATAGACGATGCTTTGCGTCGAATCGCGGGGGCCGCCCTTGGTCATCACATCGATCTGCGCAAAAAGGGCAAAAGCCTGCATGGTAATGACGATGATAATTAGCACGGCCGTGTTGCGCAGCAGCGGCCAGGTTATCATGCTGAACTTCTGCCAGCGGCTCGCTCCTTCGATATCAGCCGCCTCGTAAAGATCCGGAGAGATTGTTTGCAGGCCGGAAAGCCATATGACCATGTGGAAACCGACCCCCTGCCAGACGGACATGACCAAGATGGCCCACAGGGCGGTATCGGTCCTGCCCAGCCAGTCGACTGGCTGGAACAGCCCGAAGCTCATGTAACTCAAAAGGCTGTTCAGGAGCCCATTATCCGCCGCATAAATAAACCGCCAGAGCAACGCCACCACCACAACCGACAGCACGACGGGCATGAAGTAGACCGCGCGGAAAATCGTGACGCCGGGAATCTTCTGGTTCACCAACAGGGCAAGAAACAACGCCAGCGCCGCCTGAACCGGCGCAACGACCGCCACGAAGGAAAGCGTGTTGACGAGCGCTGTCAAAAACACGACGTCGCGTGCCAGAATGACGATCTGGTTCTCACCCCAGCTGAAGCTCTTATATTCCCGCATTCCGTCCAGATGGGGATAGTGAGGATTGTTGCGGGTGAAAGTGCGAATTCGCGGATAGGAGATTGCGCCATCCGCCTCCCTTTCCGGCTCGAGCGTCAGCACGCCGATACCCAGCAGCCGGGTGTAATTTTCAACGCCGACAAACTCGGTCGGATTGGGAGATGTCAGCCGCTGGTTGGTGAAGGAAAACCCGAGCCCCAGCAGAAAGGGCGTGATCAGGAACAGCCCGATCAGCGCCATCGCCGGTGCGGCCATGAACCAGCCCGTAAAGCTGTCCCGGGTCAATTTTCCCTTTGAAGACAAGAGTGCCATCGACAACCTCCCCCTATTTGGGTTGGTAACCGGAATTGCGCTCTATGTTGTTGTTTATCTCGTCGGTCGCGTTGTCCAGCGTATCGGCAACATCCGCGCCATTGGCAATGTCGGACACCGCTTTGGAAAACACCGGCGAGATGAAGGCGTAAGCCGGCGTCACCGGGCGCAACGTTCCCTGACGCTTGGAGAGCTCGAAGAAAACTTCGAGCGGGCCACCCTGTTTATAGTTCTCCGTCATCTGGGCTGCGGAAGACGTGGCCGGGATCAGGCCGATCGCATCGGAGAACTGCGCGAGATATTTGTCCTGTATGGCGAATTCGATGAAGGCGGATGCGCCTTCGGGATGCTTGCTGGTGGCCGATACACCAAACTGCCAGGATCCTGCGCCGATCTTTGGACCGTTCCCGAAATCGGGGGCAGGCAGGAACAACAGATCGTCTCCATATTTCTCCAGAGCCTTCACTGCAACCCAGTTGCCCATCCATTGCAGCGCGTGGCGGCCTTCCAGAAAGCCGGTTTCATGGTCGGCAGGCGATTGCGATGTTCCGGGTGCCAGTTTTTTCTGGAACAGGGACTGCCACCATTCCCCGAACTTGATGGCATTGTCTCCGTTGAGGAAATCCTCGGCAGTCTGGTAGTTTTCCTTGTCGATCAGGCTTCCGCCGAAGCTTTCCAGAAACGGGCTGAAGGCATAGCTGTACCATTCGGTTTTATCGGCCATGCCGAGGTCGATCGCATATTCGAACTTGCCGCCGGCCGCGAGCTTTTCGAGCGCTGCATTAAATTCCTCGCCGCTCCACGGCTGATCCAGCGTCGGAATGCGAATGCCATTTTCATCGAGAATGGATTTACGGGCGAATACCGCTACGGCCGCGTCCCACAGGCCGACCGAATAGAGCTTGTCTCCCCATTTCCCGACAGCGCCCGGCAGGAAATTGGCAAGCTTTGCCTCGTCGATCTGCAGTGGCTGCAGATAACTGGACCAGGCCCAGTTCGGCATGTTCGGGCCGTCGACATCCAGAATGTCTGGCAGCTTGTTGGAGAGCGCGGCGGCGGTGACGGATTCGTTATAGGCGGTTTGGGGAAATTCCTGAAGCGATACCCGCCAGTCCGACTGGGACGAATTGAAGTCCTCGATGATGCCGGCCAGAATCTTGCGTTCTTCCACATTGCCCGCGCCGTGATACCACATGGTCAGGTCGGTCTGCGCCAGTGCCACAGTGGAAAAAAGCGTCGTCAAGGCAGCGGTTGCCCCCACAAAAATGGCTTTGATGGTCATAGATGGTCCTCCTCCTGAAGAAGAGTAACTTCAACATCTACCGATTGTTCCGCAGAAAATTTGCGTTCCGGCGGTCCGAAACAGACCATCAAAGTGAGGGGTTCTTTTCCACCGCTTCGACAGACGCCGCTTGAATAACCTCCGGAGCGGCACCGTATTCCGATTTGTTTTGCCGCTGGAAAGCGATAAATTGCTGGGCGGGGAGGGGCCTCGAAAAAAGCCAGCCCTGACCGAAGTCCACGCCGTGTTCCCGCAGATAGGCTGCCTGTTCCTCCGTCTCGATACCTTCGGCGACGGAGAAAAGGCCAAGTTCACGCGCCATTCCGATAATATGCAGCGTGACGGTGCTGGTTGCGGTGTTCCTGCCGATCGTGTCGACGAAGGACTTGTCGATCTTCAGGGCATCCATGGGGAGCCCCTGCAAATATTGAAGGCTGGAATAGCCGGTGCCGAAATCGTCTATCGCGACGGAATGTCCCGCCTTGCGCGCTTTATCCAGGGTAATCCGGGCCGCGTCGATGTCGATGAAACCGCGCTCCGTCGCTTCGAGCCATATTTGCTCATTGCGGATACCGGCAGGCGCCAGACGCTGATCGATAAACTCCAAAATTCGTCCGGTTTTGATGTCCTGGGCACAGAGATTGACGGCAATGTGCAGCGTACGGTCCTCAACGAGGATCGGCCCGATATCCGCAATAATGGCTTCGACGACCTGATCGGTAATAGGCTCTATCAGCCCGGTCTCTTCAGCAAGGGGAATGAAAAAATCCGGCCTTACAAGGGTGCCGTCGGGCCGTTTCCAGCGGACGAGCGCCTCCGCGCCAACGCATATATTGGTCCTCAGATCGATAATCGGCTGATAATGGACGACAAATTCACGATTCCGAATTGCGATTTCCAATTCTGTTTGCGGCGACAACCGCTTGCGCGACATCCAGACGATGATTCCGACGATAAAGGACGCGATGAATGCTCCTATCGGCAAAAGAACCATCAGCTCGCGCAGGAGTTTCTCTCGCATCGCCGCCCTCGGTTCGAGGATGACTGCGGTCAGCCCACCGTCTTTTACGACCGAGTAGAGCGAGGCATCATCGACACCTCGGCCCGCCTGCACCGCAAGCGCCGTGACAATGCGTGCATCCGGCTGATTCTGCGTGCTGATGACCTGCCCATGATCGTTGAGGAGCGCGAGAGACATTCCGTCTCTCAGTATGATATCGACAAAGCGGGAAGGGGCGACGAGCGCGTTGTGGTGGCCGAGGTGCAAACTCGTCATCTGATCGCCATGGCTAACACCCGGCTGAATACGCAACGTCACTTCGATGCCTTCGGACGTGACGTAGTCGACATGGGATTTGGCGATGTTTCCTGCGGTGCGGCCCCAGGAGGTACATTTGATGACGCCGTTTTCGAAATAACCGATCTCTTCGATCGACGGCACATTGATCGTCACGATCCGCATTTGTGCGATATGTTGATCCGAACACGCAGGAAGATGCGCGGCTTCGATTGCTTCCAGCGCGCCTTGCGCTTCCTTGAATGTATTGTCGGCGCGCGCGAGTGACCTTTCGGCAACCAGATTAAGGATGTCGAGTTCCTTTTGGACCGCGACCCGCCAGGAGGTCCAGGCCATGGCGGCAATGGGGAGTGCGGCTCCGATTATGGCCAGAAATATTCCCACAGCTATTACACGCCAACGCCGAGCCCGCATTGTTATTCTCCAACAGTAGCCGGAGAACAAATTGTCCGGTTCTCCTTAATTTTTGCTGTGCGCAAACTGGCGAAAGTTGTCGAGCAGATTTTGGTCGATCAGTTTCCGGAAGAGTCGCCACCCACTGGGTGACGGTGACCGTCGCGGGCTCATTGCTTTGGCTTTATCCTCAAATCCCAGACCCATCAAGCTCCCGGTCGTCGCCGCCTTCCCAGGGAGCGGGCATCGCAAGGCCATCGGTATTGGCTGAGGGCATAGGCATCCAGCACTTCAATTCCGGCTCCGAGTATTCGATGATCCGCCCTGGCGAAGAGTCTGAGGCACGCCAGCCTTCTGAACCGTACTGGTCGCCCTTCGACCAGTACGCAAGGTCTACTTGGGATGGCCCTTGTTCGGACGGACGTATCGTGATGAGAATCCGATCTCCGTTTTTCGGCGCGCTTGCCATATGGCGCCATCGGTGTGGTTGGTCCATCAATTCCCCCATCGTTTCGGCATTCAAGTGTCACCTCACCGTCCAGGAGGGTCAACTCAAACTTTGCATGACTCTGTATCGATCCGACGGATGGCCGATCTCCCTGCAGTGAACTTGCCCCTCAACATCTCTCTCCAGTATCTCGAAAAGATAGGGAAACCCAAGTATGGCGGGTCTCCTCATAAACGCTCTGAGTTGGTTCCATGGCACCTGAATCCTCAAAGCAGCCCAAGGCGACGGCGATGAGATCGGGCCGAAATTCCGGCATCCAATAGACGGTCGATCCACAGGCGGGGCAGAAGCGGAACTCCAGGCTCTTTCCGCTATCTCCAGGGCGCATGTAGGTTTGGTATTCTCCCGACGCAGTAATTTGATCGGCTTCATAAAATACCGCGACTCCGAACGCTGAGCCGGTACGATGCTGGCATGCACGGCAGTGACAAACGGAGACCTTGCGGGGTTCTCCGCTTGTCACCACAGTTAGCTGACGACATGAGCAATGGGCCAAGCGCAAACTGTTGCTCCCAGTTCTAAATCCACGAAATATGGCTTTCGAGGCCCCTCCACCACTCACCGGCAGGAACCGCCTCTCCGGATTTCAGGCTTCGACAGCTTCGCTGACATCATCCAGAAGAAAGTGCACGATCACATAGCGTGTCGTGTATTTCTGACCGCTATCGGAGACGCTTTCGATGCTGCCGCCGTCGGAGGGGTGCCATTTCTGGTAGTGGGGGTTGTTAGCGATCAGCGTAATCGCTTTGTCAGAGAACCTGCCATTCAGCCGGTAGCGGGCCTCTGCGAGATGCCAGATATTTTCAAAATCCTGCTGGCTGATCCGGGCTTTCAAGGCCTTTCTGGATATTGTTTTTCCGGGCGAACCATCGTCATGCGCCGCCGATGGAATATGTAGATCGACCTCTTCTGCACCGTCCAGCAGAAACGCAAATTCGTCTGGCCACATCCGTCTCACGTATCGCTCCTCCCAAAGCTTACCGTCCTACTGCGCGATCATGATAGCGCCTCCGCCGCGAGAGGCAATGGCGGATATGCACCTGTGTTTCCCTCGCGCGCCCACAATCGATGTCGCGAGTTCGAATAGCTGGAACTTGAAATTGGCCGGGAGATCGTGCTTGTTCACGGTCAGCAGGGCACGTGCGCGTCCCCCCGGCCAACGAACTGCATCGAGGAGTAAGGCATGAAGAAGCTCATCAACGATCCAGCCACCGTTGTGCGGGACATGCTCGAAGGCGTGGTGGCCCTCAGCCCCGCGACGGTCCTGCTTGCGGATGAGAATGTCGTTATCCGGTCTGGCCTTCTGGCCCCGGAAAAGCGCAGGGTGGCGGTCCTGTCGGGCGGGGGCAGTGGCCATGAACCAGCGCATGCGGGTTATGTGGGCGCGGGCATGCTCACCGTTGCGGTGGCAGGCGATGTCTTCACCTCGCCAAGCACCGATGCGGTTCTTGCTGGCATCAGGGCTGCGGCCGGACCCGCCGGCGCTCTGGTTATCGTCAAGAACTACACCGGCGATCGGCTGAATTTTGGATTGGCGGCCGAGCTGGCGCGAGCTGAAGGAATTCCGGTCGAGATCGTGGTCGTTGCCGATGACGTTGCGTTGAAGGACACAGTTCCCGACGATCGCCGCCGGGGTATTGCAGGCACAGTGCTTGTGCACAAACTCGCCGGCGCGGCCGCGGAGCAGGGGCTTCCCCTTCAAGAGGTGGCCCGCATCGCCCGGGAAGCCGCCGGAAAATTGTCCTCCATGGGAATATCGCTGGGGTCCTGCACGCTCCCTGCCGTCGGCAGGCCGGGCTTCGTCCTTGGCGACGCTGAGATCGAAGTCGGGCTCGGCATCCATGGCGAGCAGGGCGTCCGGCGGATGTCCATCGCATCGGCGGACGAGCTTGTGAATCTGGTCCTCGAGACGATCGAAGCCGATGGCAGGCTGAAGAGCGGCGACCGGGTTGCGCTTCTGGTCAACGGACTGGGATCGACGCCGCCAATGGAACTTGCGGTCGTGGCGCGATCCGCCGTCACGCGCCTGGAATCAAAGGGCGTCGTGGTCGAAAGGGCATGGGCCGGTACCTTCCTCTCCGCCCTCGATATGCCCGGCTTTTCCCTGTCGGTCATGGATGTGGACGACGCAATGCTCAACCTCATCGATGCGCCAACCGATGCCGGCGCATGGCCGCGCGGCGGTGCGGTGAACCGCAACCGCGTCTTGCCTTCGGCAGGTGTTAAGAAGAGCGTGACTGCGGAAATCAGGATAACAGCCGCCGGTGAACGACTGCGTTCCGCGGCGGAGCGGGTCGCCCGAGCTCTGATCGTCGCAGAGCCCATACTGACGCAGCTGGACAGTGTTACGGGCGACGGTGACCTTGGAACAAGCATGGTGCGAGGTGCCGAAGCAATATTGACGCTGCCCGGGGAGAGCTTCGCAGATGTGTCCGGTGGCTTGATGGCGATGGCAAATGCGATGCGGAAGGCAATCGGCGGAAGCTCGGGCCCCTTTTACGCCACGGGCCTGATGCGCGCTTCGCGCCATCTTGCCGGGATCGAAAAGCCGACGGCCCAACAGATGGCGGAGGCGTTCGGAGCTGCCGTTCTTGCCGTCTCGGAACTCGGTGGCGCGAAACCGGGGGACCGTACGATGATAGATTCGCTTCATCCGGCGGCTGAGACGTTCCGGGACAAGCTCGCAGCCGGAGCTTCGGCCGACGTGGCCTGGCGATCCGCCTCGGCGGCAGGCATCGCAGGCGCCGAGGCGACGACGTCGATGAAGCCGCGGCTCGGGCGCGCGAGCTATCTTGGCGAGCGGGCTATAGGACATCCCGATGCGGGAGCGGTTGCCGTCAGCATCTGGCTCGAAGCAATCGGGAACGATTAGCGCCGATGGGCGGCGGGCCGGAACAGGCATGCGCCGCCCCGGCCCCTCTAGAACCCTGCAATGCCGAGCGTTGCGGGAGCCGGATGAGAAAGCGGATTGCCGCCGTGGCCGCGAAGCTCAGATGCGCCGCGCCTTGATCGTGTTCATGACGAAGCTGGTCTCGATGGTTTCCACGCATTTCAGCTTTGCAATCTTGTCCTTGATGAAACGCTCGTAATCCTCCAGCCCACCGCACATGACCTTGAGCATGTAGTCTCTCGGACCCGTGACCAGATGACATTCGAGAACCTCGTCCCAGTCAAGTACGGCCGCCTCGAACATCCGGATTTCGTCATCGTGCTGGCGGCTGAGGCGGACGGACGCAAGGGCGGTCATGGTCCATCCCTCGATTGCCGGATTGATGATCGCGGAGTACCCTTTGATGGCGCCCATTTCTTCCAGGCGTCGAAGCCGCCGCAGGCACGCCGATGCGGACAGTCCGACCCGCTCGGCAAGTTCGTTGTTCGTGATCCGCGCATCGGCAGACAATTCCTTGAGTATCCGCCTGTCGATCGGGTCTGCAATTTTTTGCGACATAAATGACCATTCTCCGCAATATATTGCTTCATGAGACAACTTGACGCTTCAGAATGCAAGGTATTTTGGTTTCACTGGGTGTAACCTGCAGGTAGTTCAACGCCAGCTGAGGGATCATCGGAAATGACTGCGCCGCATCCGTCCAAAACCCATATCGGCAACCATGCTCTCCATCCTGAAACCCAGATGCTGAATTACGGTTATGATCCGGAATTGTCGGAGGGTGCCGTCAAGCCTCCCGTGTTCCTGACATCGACCTTCGTTTTCAAATCGGCGGAAGACGGGCGCGACTTCTTCGACTACGTCTCCGGCCGCAAGGAGCCGCCGGAGGGCAGGGGCGCGGGCCTCGTCTATTCGCGCTTCAACCATCCGAACAGCGAGATCGTCGAGGATCGTCTTGCGGTTTATGAGCGCACCGAGAGCTGTGCGCTGTTCTCCTCGGGCATGTCCGCCATTTCAACGACGCTTTTCGCCTTCGTGCGGCCCGGTGACACCGTGCTGCATTCCCAGCCGCTGTATGGCGGCACGGAGACGCTGCTGGCCAAGACCTTCCATAATTTCGGCGTCTCGGCGGTGGGTTTCGCCGATGGTGTCAGCGAGACCTCGGTGATGGCTGCCGCAGAAGAGGCGATGGCGAAAGGCAGGGTCTCCGTCATCCTCATCGAGACCCCCGCCAATCCGACAAACAGCATTGTCGACATTTCGATGATGAGCCGGGTCGCCGATGTGATCAGCGAAAGGCAGGGGCACAGGCCGATCATCGCCTGCGATAATACGCTTCTCGGTCCGGTGTTCCAGCGGCCCATCGAATACGGCGCGGACATCTCGCTCTATTCGCTGACGAAATATGTTGGCGGACATTCCGACCTCATTGCCGGGGCAGCGCTCGGCCGGAAGGATGTCATGAAACAGGTGAAGGCGTTGCGTGGAGCAATCGGCACGCAGCTCGATCCGCATTCGTGCTGGATGCTCGGACGTTCCCTTGAGACGCTGCAGATCCGGATGGAGCGGGCCGACAGCAACGCCAGGGTCGTAGCGGAATTCCTGAATGCGCATCCCAAGGTCGAGAAAATCCATTACCTGCCGTTCAGCGATCCGGCATCCGCGGTTGGCAGGGTATTCGCCGCTCAATGCTCCGGCGCGGGATCGACCTTTTCTTTCGACATCGTCGGCGGGCAGGCCGCATCTTTCAAATTTCTCAATGCGCTCAACATATTCAAACTCGCGGTAAGCCTCGGCGGCACGGAGTCTCTTGCATCTCACCCCGCAACGATGACGCATTCGGGAGTTCCTGCCGATGTCCGCCAGCGCATCGGTGTGCTGGATTCCACGATCCGGCTGTCAATCGGCATCGAACATCCCGACGATCTTGTCGCCGATCTGACCCTTGCATTGGATCAGGCCTGACAAAAACGGGAACGCCGCTTACCCCCACGCGCCACAGAAATGATTGAAAGCTCCCGTCGGGTTACAAGCCTGGACGGGCGCTCACCGCCATGTCGCGCTGCTCGCTTTCCAACGTCGCCAAATTGCGGCATTAAGTGTTGTGAAGAGTGCAAGATGAATGTGTCGGGGGGCGCATGAAACTCAGGAGCCAGATTCTCGCATTGGCCATCGGGCCTCTCGTTCTTGCGATTATCGTCATCACGGCGCTGATTACATGGCAGTCCATGACGCTGGCGCGCACGAGCATCGATGCGTTCGAACGAAACATGCTCGCTGCAAAGGAGGCTGAACTCCTCAACCTCACCAATCTTGCCCTTTCGGCGATCCGCTCGGTCTATGACAGGGCAGGACCTGATGACGAGGCCGCGAAGGAAGAGGTCAAGCGCATCCTGACCGGTCTCGACTATGGTACTGACGGCTATTTCTTTGTCTATGACTATGACGGGCTGAACGTGGTCCATCCGCGACAGAATTTCCGTCCGGGGAACAACTGGCTGGATCTCCATGATCCCGATGGCAACCGGGTGATCTACGATCTGATCGTCGAGGCGAAAAAGGGGGGAGGGCTGGTTCAGTACAAGTGGGAAAAGCCTTCCACCAAAAAAATGGCCGACAAGCTTTCCTTTGCGGCCGGCCTCGACAAATGGCGCTGGATGATCGGTACCGGCGTTTACCTCGACGACGTTTTTGCGACGACGACGGCGGCGAAGGAGGAATTGCGGCATTCAATCACCTGGAACTTCCTGATCGTCGCCCTGTTTGCGGTTCCCGCCGTATTGCTGGTCTTTGCCACCTGCATGCTGCTCAATCTGCGCCAGCAGCGGCTGGCGGATGGCCGGCTCAAGGAATTGATGCAAAGGATCATTGATACCCAGGAGGAGGAGCGTCTGCGCATTGCCCGGGAGCTGCATGACGGCATTTCCCAAAATCTCGTCGGCGTGCGTTTTGCGATCGATCTCGCGCGGCGCAAGGTCACGCCGGATAATGTCGGCGCTGTCGAGGCAATCGGCAAAGGCGCCATTGCGCTGAACGAAGCGATCAAGGAAGTCCGCCGCATCTCGCATGATCTTCGCCCGCGTGTTCTCGACGATCTGGGGCTGACGGCAGCTCTGGAATCCCTGATCTCGAGTTTTTCCGAACGCACGGGAATTGCGGCGACGCTTGAATCCGTGGCCTTCAAGCATATGCTTGTCCCGGAGGCACGGGTTGCGCTTTACCGTGTCGCACAGGAGGCGCTGACCAATATCGAGCGCCATGCCGGTGCGACGCAGGTCGCCATCCGGTTCTCCAGTCGCGATGAACGGGTCCAGATGGATGTCAGCGACAATGGCCGCGGCTTTCCGGCCGTTCGGACAGAAAACGGGATGCCGGCAAGCAAGGGGCTCGGTTTGAGAAACATGCAGGAACGCATGACGCATTTCGGGGGCAGGCTGGATGTCGAAAGCTCGGCAAGGGGAACCGTTCTGCGGGCGGTGCTGCCCATCACCGCCATGAAGGAACGCAATAGCGGCTTGCAGGAGGCCGCCGAGTGACCGTTCATCCGATCCGTGTGTTGTTGATCGACAACCATCCTCTGGTTCTGGATGGGTTGAGGGCCGTCCTCGAGACTTACGAGCATCTCGCAGTCGTTGGAACCGCGGTGTCCGCCATGGCCGGTATCGACGCGGCTGTCGCCACGCGGCCCGATGTGGTGCTGATGGATATCAACATGCCACAGATCAATGGCATCGATGCCCTGGAGCTGTTCAAGGAAAAGCAGCTTTCCGCCCGGGTGCTGATGCTGTCGATGCACGACAGCCGGGAATATATATCGACCTCGGTCATGTATGGTGCGGCGGGTTACATTCTGAAGGACGTGGCGACCGAAGAAATAGTCGCTGCAATCGAAACCGTGGCTGCCGGCGGCACCTATTTTTCCTCTGGCGTTCGCGATGTGCTGATGGAGGGGTTTTCGGGCAGGCTGAAGGCGCTGACGACACGCGAGCAGGAAGTTCTGCTGCTGATCGCGCGCGGAAAGAGCAATCGCGACGCTGCCCTGGCGCTCGATATTGCAGAGCGCACGATGGAAACCCATCGCAAGAACATCAAGAGGAAACTGGATATAGCGACGACCGCCGGTCTCATCCGCTATGCAATCGATAACGGGCTTATCAAAGAATAGCCGCTGGAGGCCCGAGGCCCCGGAATGTCGCCATCCGGGGGCCTCGGTAAAGTCTATGTCGGCTTATTTGCCGGCCGTCTGCATGGCATAGCCGTAGCTGTCATAGGTATATTCGGCGACGCGGAACCATTCGAAGCTCTCGTCGCGGAACTTCTTCCAGCCCGGATAGATCTTGGCCCATGCGGGATGCTTCTGGGTGTACTCGTCATAAAGCTCGAAGGTCGCCTTGTAGGCGGCGTCGAGCACATCGCGGGGCAGCGGGCGAAGCTGCGTGCCCTTGGAAACCAGCGAGCGGATCGCATCCTTGTTCTTGACGTCGTACAGCGCCTGCATGTTGATGTTGGCTGCCTTGCAGGCGGTGTCGAGCGCTGCCTTGTATTCATCAGGCAATGCTGCGTATTGGTCCTTGTTGACGAAGAAGTGGATCGTCAGTCCACCCTCCCAGAACGCGGGATAATAGTAATAAGGCGCGATCTGGTAGAAGCCGAGCTTTTCGTCGTCATAGGGACCGACCCATTCCGCGGCATCAATGGTGCCCCGTTCCAGCGCCGGATAGATGTCGCCGCCCGGAAGCTGCTGCGGCACCGCGCCAAGCTTGGCGAGCACCTGTCCGGCGACGCCGGCAATACGCATCTTGAGGCCCTTGATATCCTCGATGCTCTTGATCTCCTTGCGATACCAGCCGCCCATCTGGGCGCCCGTCGCTCCACCGGGAATGCCGATGACGCCGTAGTCGGAAAGGAATTCGTTGTAAGCCTCGTTGCCGCCGCCGTGGTAGAGCCACGCGTTCTGCTGGCGGGCGTTCAGGCCGAAGGGGATGGTCGAACCGATGGCGAATGTCGGATCTTTCCCGGTGAAATAATAGCCGCAGGTATGGGAAATCTCGACGGTATTGGCTTTTACGGCGTCGATGGCCTGGGCGCCGGGAACGATTTCACCGGCCTGAAAGACCTGGATTTCGAACTTTCCGCCTGTAATCGCCTTCAATGCATTGGCCATGACGACGGCGCCGCCATAGATCGTGTCCAGATTGTTCGGGAAGCCGGACGTGAGACGCCAGCGAACGGTTGGCAAAGACTGGGCTATGGCGGGTGTCGCAAGTGCCGAAGCAGCCGCAGCCGCCCCTGCAAGTACGCCGCCCGACAAGAGTTGTCTGCGACCTGGGTTGACCTTCATAGATTACCTCCTCCTATTGAACGTCAGCGATTTTTGTTGCGGCGGGCGCTTTTGTGCCCGGCCGATTGTCATGGGGTGGCCGGCTTTCCGAAGCTCGGTGCGCTGTTGCCGGGTGCCGAGAAAGGATTGGCGAAGGGATCGGCGTCCGTTCCCGCACTCGGCATGGGAACGTTGATATGGACGGACGAAGGATCCGCCACCTTGGCGCCTGACTTGTAGTGCATCACGATGCCGGGGAAGGCGATGATGATGACGACCATGGTCAGCTGGATGAACAGATAGGGAATGGCGCCTAGGTAGATCTGGGACGAGGTGACCGGCTGGATGGTCTGTCCCGTGATCCGGTCCTTATAGGCGCGCGTCGGTGCGACGGACCGCAGGAAGAACAGCGAGAAACCGAAGGGCGGGTGCATGAACGACGTCTGCATGTTGACCGCCAGCATCACGCCAAACCAGATCAGGTCGATGCCAAGCGCATCGGCGACCGGCGCCAGCAGCGGGATGATGATGAAGGCCAGCTCGAAATAATCGAGGAAGAAGGCCAGGAAAAAGACCAGCAGGTTGGCGACGATCAGGAAGCCGATCTCGCCGCCCGGGATCGATGTCATCAGATGCTCGACCCAGACGTGGCCGTTCACGCCATAGAAGGTCAGGGAAAAGACGCGCGCGCCGAGCAGGATGAGCAGCACGAAGGACGACAGCTTCGCCGTGGCGTGCAGCGACTGCTGGATCAGACCGAAATTGAGCTTGCGGTTGGCAAGCGCAAGGGCGAGCGCGCCGACAGCACCCATGGCCCCGCCTTCCGTGGGGGTGGCGATCCCGAGGAAGATCGTGCCGAGCACGAGGAATATCAAGACGAGCGGCGGCACCAGCGAGGTGATGACCTTGAGCAGCAGCTTGGTGCCGCGCAGGGTCCGCGCCTCCAGCGGCAGGGCCGGGACTTTCGTGGGGCTGATGATCGAGGTCACGATGATATAAAGCGCATAGGCCGCCACGAGCATGAGACCCGGAACGAGTGCGCCCTTGTACATGTCGCCCACCGAGCGGCCGAGCTGGTCGGCCAGCACGATCAACACGAGGCTGGGCGGGATGATCTGCGCCAGCGTGCCGGAAGCCGCGATCGTGCCGGCGGCGACCTTGCGGTCATAACCATAGCGCAACATGATGGGAAGCGAGATGAGGCCCATCGAGATAACCGAGGCGGCGACGACGCCGGTGGTGGCGGCCAGAATTGCCCCGACGAAGATCACGGCAAACGCAATGCCGCCGCGGACCGGTCCAAACAGCTGACCGATCGTGTCCAGCAAATCCTCCGCCATGCCGCTCTTTTCAAGAATGAGCCCCATGAAGGTGAAGAACGGTATCGCCAGCAGCGTTTCGTTCGACATCTGGCCGAATATGCGATCGGGAATGGCCTGGAACAGCGTCGCCGGCAGCAGGCCGAGTTCGATCCCGATGAAGCCGAAGAAAAAGCCGACAAAGGCTAGCGCGAAGGCCACGGGATAGCCGAGCAACAGCACGATGATGAGCGCCGCAAACATGATGGGCGCGAGATTTTCCGCAATGAATGCCATTATTGTTTTTTCCTTCGATCAGAGCATTGCCGCCGCGGCGTCAGCCTCTGCAACGGGATCGGGGATATCGCCGCGCAGGATCGCGACACGCTTGATGAGTTCCGAAACGCCCTGGATGGCGAGAAGGCTGAAGCCAATCGGTATCAGCGCCCAGACGGGCCATTGAATGAGGCCGCCCGTGTTGTTTGAAACCTCACCGGAAGCAAGTTTCTGCAGAAACACCGGCCAGGAGAGATAGACCGTGATGAGGCAGAAGGGCATGAGAAAGAAGATGGTCCCGAGAATATCGACCCACAGCTGCCCTTTACGCGGAAGATTTCCGTAGACAAGATCGACCTTCACATGCTCGTTGTTAAGAAGCGTGTAGGCGGCGGCGATCAGAAACACGGCGGAAAACAAATACCACTGCGATTCAAGCCAGGCGTTGGAACTCATCGAAAACGCCTTGCGCATGGCGGCATTGATGGCGCTGATGAAAATGGCCGCGAGAAGCAGCCAGGAAATGCCTTTGCCAATGGCTGCATTGGCGGCATCGATGGCGCGCGAAACGGCCAACAGAAACTTCATGATATCCTCCCCGAAAGCGGCCGCGTACTCCTCAATACGTGTGTGACCGCCATAATTCGGGCAGGATAACCACGGCGGGCTGACGCTCAAGGGCGCGCGCCGGCGAATTTCCTCAGACGTACCGAGAACTGGGTATGGGCAAGATCAAAACCCGCATCGGGGCTTAATTTCGCCTCCCGCTGCCGGCCCAAATGCGTGGTTGCACGGTCGGCTACCATGTCACTGTTTGGCTGTGGTCGCCTCTTTTACCGCCAGCTCCGCCATGGCGAGTGCCGCATCGCGGGTTCTGGCCGCCGCGACAAATCGGCCGTTGTGGCAGAAGCTCGCGCCTTCGACGCCGCAAACCGCTTCCAGATCTTTGTCCGTCAGGCCGGCCCAGGCCGCCGGCAGATCCGCCCGCAGTTCAAAGCCTTCATCCGCGCGGCGGATGCCGGTCAGGCACCAGTCGTTGTTGCGTGGATGAACGACGAAGAGCAGATGGTCGGCGCCCGCCTTCTTGATGGCGGGCCGAAACGGCATTCCCATCGGCAGTTCCAGAATATGTCCCTCGCCGGCATCCACGATAGCCCGGCTCACGAGCGCTTCAGCCCGCAATTTCGCGGCGCTGTTGGCAATCTTTGCCTCCACGAAGCTGCGGGCGATCGCCAGCGCCGCGTGGAAACTGCGATTGTCCGCTTCGGGATCTGTTTCGTCGAAAACAGGCTTCAGAGTTTCCAGCAGGACGGGCAGGGTCAGCCCGGCGAGTGCCCCGGCGGTGGAGGGGCTGAGCGCGCCATTGTCGACCAGATCGACCGGCAGCACGAAGCTGGCATCGAAAGAGGCGTGAACGGTTTCGATATGGTCTTCAGGAACGCCAAAGGCGGCGAGATAATCGCGGCCGAAATGCTTCCAGATCAGTCCGAACGAACTATAGGGCTGACCGTCCTCCCGCAACGGTGCACCGCGCTGGTGGTGATCGAAGGCGCCCTTCGCCGCGTCATAAACACCGCCGACGTCATAGACGATGCGGTCTGCGCCGGGCGCGATCCATTCGGGCGCCCTGCTGCGGATCAGGCGTGCCTGCGGGAAAAGCCGGGTGAGCACGACGCTCGACAGCAGTTCGTCGGCATGGAAGCCACCGGAATGGGTGACGAGGAAGTCCGGGATCATGTCAGGATGCGCCTTGTTGCTTGCGGAAGCTCCGCCTGGGAGTGGCACCTGATACCCTTTGCCGGACGTCATCTCAACCCGCCATTCGCAATGGAGGCTAAAAGCAAGGATATGCTGGACGTCGTGATCCGAAGGAAAGGCGGTTTGTCACCGCGTTTCAAGCCGTCTTCAGGATCGACAGATTGGGTGCCGACCGGTCATTCCCGCTCGTTTTCCAGCGGTCAAAGGCGGCGTGTCCGAGAATGGCGACGGAGGTGTCCTCCTGGGGAGCATGGACGAGAACCGACTGGATATCGCGGAAATGCCGCTCGAGGCCGAGATCGGCGTTGAGGCCGGGATTGCCGATGCCGCGAACGGCTATCTGGACGGCTTCGCGGATTTGCCGGCCGGCGAGAAGCCGGGCCCTTATCAGGTGTTCGGCATCGCCGATATGGTTTGCGAGCGCGCCAAAGATGATCTGCCGGGCGCCGGAGACCAAAAGGTCGATCTCGCCCGAAAGCGTAACGAAACGTTCTGTTCGCGCAATGGCATGGCCCAGATTGGCGGGCACGCGTTCATGCGCGAAGCGAATGAACGCTTCCTGAGCGGCCTCAGCCGCACCCAGATAGATTGCGGTCAGCGCAAGCGTCATCGCCGCGTGGCCGCGATTATCCTGCTGGGCAACGGAGGGATCAACGAGCTCAAGCACATTTTCTGCCGGGATTTCAACGTCGGTATATTCGACGTCGTGCGAACCGGTCGCCCGCATTCCAAGGCTCTTCCAGTTCTCTATGATCTTGATACCGGGCAGGCCATTGGGCACGACGAAGGTGCCGACGCGAGCCTGCGCCTCGTCGGTGTGCGCCCAGACGAGGAAGTGCGTGAGGCCGTGCGCGCCCGTCACGAAGCGCTTGCGGCCCGTGATCGACCAGCCATTCGCCGTCCGGTGCGCACGCGTGGCCGGCAATCCGCCACGGGCCGGCGAGCCCAGCTCGGGCTCCACACGGGCGGCGTTCAGCAGCAGTGGCTGGTGTTTGGCCCTGGAAAGAAGGTCCCTGTAAAGCCCGTCGGGCCAATGGTCCTTCGCCGCCTGTCCCAGATGAGTAAAGATCGTCATCGCGCTGATGAGCGCCACAGAGGGATCGCCGCGTCCAAGCGCCGCCAGAATATGGGCTGCGGTGCTCAAGGTGCCTCCCGGGCCGCCGTAACGCGTGGCCACGGTGCTCTCGAGAAGCCCAGCCTGATGAACGGCGCGAATACCGGTCCAGGGAAACTGACCGGTCTGATCCGCATCCGGTGCGGCTTCGGAAACGGCGTGCACGGCGGCGTCAAGTGCGGTGGGATCGTAGGACATGCGGTAACGGCTTTCTGAAGGTCAGCAGGCGGGATCATCCGTTGCTGGCGTGGATGATCCCTGTCCTGGAAGAAGAGGTGGATGGGTCCGACGGCGTGGCCGGACCGCCGTGATCAGGCGGCTGCCTTCTTCTTTGCCTCTTCGCGTTCGCGAATACCCTCGCGGACGAGGGGCAGGATGTATCGCCCGTAGTCGACGGCATCGTTATAATTGTCGTATCCACGGATCGAAATCAGATCGGCGCCGAGATCGATATAGTCGAGAATGGAGTCGGCGATGGTGCGCGGCGATCCGACCAGAGCGGTTGTTGCGCCGCTTGCATTGGTCGCGGTGACGGTCGGATACCACAGTGCGCGGTCATGGACATCGCCACGTTTGGCGATATCGAGCAGGCGCTGGGAGCCGATATTGGCGGGTGGTGTTGCGTTGACCGGCGCGCGGGAAAGACCCTTCTGGCGGTTCTCGTTCAGACGGTCGAGAACCCTGTGCGCCTTATCCCAGGCCAGTTCATCCGTTTCAGCCACGATTGGCCGGAAGGTAACCCAGATGCGCGGGCGATCGGTCCGGCCGGCTTTTGCGGCCTCGGCATAGATGCGGTCGATCTGCTGCTTGGTTTCAGCCAGCGGTTCACCCCAGAGGCCGAAAATGTCGCACAGCGAGCCGCCGATACGATAGGCGGCATCCGACGAACCGCCGAGCGAAATAGGGATCAGGCCGTTGGTGGGACGCACGGCGCTGCGAAACTGCTTGAACTGGTAATATTTGCCGTCGAAATCGAAGGGCTCGGTCGAACTCCAGGCAAGGCGGAGAATGCGGATATATTCTTCCTGGCGTTCATAACGCTCTTCCTTGTTGAGGAAATCTCCCTCTCGCGCCTGCTCCTCGTCGCTGCCGCCCGCGATGAAGTGGACGACGACGCGCCCGCCGCTCAGCTGGTCGAGCGTGGCGAGGGATTTGGCGGCAACCGTCGGATAAACGGTGTTGGGTCGGAGCGCGACGATGATCTTGATGTTCTTCGTATGCGCAAGCACCGTTGCGCCCAGTGTGAAGGGATCGAACGAGGAAGAGGAATAGGGGATGAGCGTGTAGTTGAAACCGTAATCGTCCAGCGCACGCGCATAACGTTCCAGGAAGAGCGGATCGACCGGAGCATCCGGGATGGGGTTCAGATCATTGGACGCGTTGGGAAAGCTGACGCTGATGAATTCCGCAGCCATGGGATCTCCTTGGTGTTTTTGGGTGTCGGGTAAAAGCTAAAGCCGGCATGGCATATGAGGAAGACAGGTCTTTCTATTTCTATGGAAAATGTAGAAAATATTGCCTGACTATGCTGGCGGTCTAGAACCCTGGATTGCCGCCTGTTCCGGCCGTTGGTTATCGGAAGCGGGTTTCCACCCAAGAGAGGGGGCGACCGTCGTCGCAAGATCGGTAAGCAATCTTATGTTTTCGGACAGTCCGAAAGCGGGAGGCAGAAACAGGACGAGTTCATCTGCAGCTGCCAGTCCGGGGTCGCTCAACACCGCCTCGATGACAGCATCCGGTGTGCCTTGAAAGACCGGAGAAATCATCGCGCCAACCGGCTGGCCGGCAGGAGCCAGCGCACCCTTCGGGCGTGAGGCGGCAATTCCCGCCGTGCGGCGCTCAAGATCGTAGGCCGCGTATTTCTCTCTCAGCTCCGGAGTGGTGCCGACTAGGATGGAAGCTGCAACGGCGACCGGCGGCGGCGTCGTTTTCCAGATGCGCAGCCAGTGGGTGCGATAGGCGTCGATGATCCGCGCCTGATACTGACCGAAAGTCTCGCCCTCGGCCTGATCGTGAAGGACGGTTCCTGAAATCAGGCCGATCCCGAGTTCGGCAGCCTGTATCGCTGAATCGAGGCTGGCGGAGCCTTGGCGGATACGGCTGCGCAGGGTGGGGCTATGTGGCGTTACCCGTAACTCGGCTCCCGGAGGCGCGCCCGTGTCCCGCTCCGTAACGATGTGCAGAACATCGCCGGCAATGGCGGCGAGGAAGCGCGACTGGCGCCGTTTTGCCTCTGTCCGGGCATCGGTGTCGACGGTTCCGAAAACGGCATCGAAGGCGCCGTTGGCCCCGGTTGAAATGGCAAGTTCGAGCCGGCCGTCGATCAAAAGATCGGTCGTTCCCGCCGCCTCGGCCAAAAGGATCGGGTCCTGATAACGCATCGGGATGACGGCGGAGCCAAGTGTGATGTGCCGCGTATGCTGGCCGACTGCCGCAAAGAAAGGTAACGGGGAAGAAAGATAATGGTCGAAGTGACGCTGATAGGCCCAGCCTGACTGATAACCCAGCCTTTCCGCCTGCCTGAACAATTCTATGCCCTGCCGTAACCCCTGTGCCGGACCGTCATCGTCGTTGAACGACACCCGCGTATTGAAGCCAAGCCGCTGTTTCGGTCGAAACAACCCGGGAAGGTCACGGGAAGCTGCTGCAATATTCATGCGAGTTGCTCCTTGCGCAGAGCGTGCCGGACCGCAGGAGCGCGAACCGTGCCGGCAATGCCCGACGGGATGGAGTTCAGCAGCGACGCGGTATATTCGTGTCTCGGATTGCTGAAAATCTCGGTGACGGCTCCATGCTCAACGATGCGTCCCCGCTGCATCACCGAAACGCTGTGCGCAAGTTGCCGGACCAGCGCAAGGTCATGCGAAACGAAAACATAGGTCAGGCCGAGCTTCGCCTGCAGCGACAGGAGAACCTGGACGATATCCGCCTGCACGCTGACATCGAGAGCGGATGTGGGTTCGTCCAGCACGATCACATCCGGTTTGAGGACCAGCGCACGGGCGATTGCCACACGCTGCCGCTGCCCGCCGGAGAGGGCCGACGGTTTGCGCTCCAGGAGGTGCTCGCTCAAACCGACATTCGCGAGAGCTTCCCGTACCCGCTCGGAGCGCTCTTTCGGCGTCCCGATCTCGAACCGGTCGAGTGGTTCACGCACAAGCTGCCCCACCTTCCATGTCGGGTCGAGTGACGTAAACGGGTTCTGGTAAACCAGCTGAAGATGCCGCCAGACGGAACGGAGCGAAGCGCGGTTTTTGTTCGTGACGGTCTCGTCGGCAACCGTAATCGTGCCGCTTTCCGGCTCTTCGAGCCCCAGCAGCAGGCGGATCGTCGTCGTCTTGCCGGAACCGGATTCGCCGACGAGAGCATGGGTCGTACCTGCCGGAACCGAAAACGAAATATCGTCCACCGCAGTCAGGGTTTTGCCATCGACAGTGAAGCGTTTGGTGACGCCGCTGACGGCGATCTTTGGCGATTTGTCGCCATCAAGGAGGCTGAACCCCGGATCGCGGAATTTGGCATAGCGCTCCGGGTTGAGCGCGGGGACGTCGCCATGGAGTTTTTTGGCATAGGGTGAGGAAGGGGAGGAAAAAACCGCGGACGTCCTGCCTTTCTCCTGCACGACGCCGTTCTTCAGCACGACGAGATTATCCGCCCTTTCGGCCGCTATTGCGAGATCGTGGGTAATGAGAAGGAGGCTGATGTTCAGCTCATCCCGAAGACGGGAGAGGAGATCGAGGATGCGCTTCTGGATCGTTACGTCGAGTGCCGAGGTCGGTTCGTCCGCCACCAGCAGTGCAGGGCGCGGCAATATTGCCAGAGCGATCAGCACGCGCTGCAGCATCCCTCCGGACAACTGGTGCGGATAGGAATCGTAAACCCGTTGCGGATTGTCGAGACCCACCTTGGCGAAGGTTTCGAGAATAAGTGTCCTGCGGATCGCTGGATTGGTCTCTTCCGTCAGCGCTGCCGCTTCCAGCGCCTGGGAGCCGATTGTTCTCACAGGATTGAGAGAGTTGCCGGGATCCTGCGGCACGAAGCCGATTTCACGGCCGCGAAACGGCCTGAAGCGGCGTTCTGGCAATGCGAGAATGTTCTGCCTGTCGAAAACAACCTGGCCCGTGGCGTTTGCACCGGTGGGGAGAAGCCTCAGCACGGCTTTCGCGATGGTCGATTTTCCAGAACCGGATTCTCCGATGAGGGCGAGGCTTTCGCCACGTCCGATTTCGAAGCCGACATTATGGACGACCTCCTGCCGTCCGTAGGACACGGCAAGATTTTCGACCTTGAGAAGGGGTACCGCGTGTTGTGGAGACGCAGCCACGAACTCGGGAAGGATTGGCGCTGTTTTCAGTGCGATTTGCGAAGCCATCGGCTGATCCTGTTAACAGAGAGGACGGTCACGATCGTAACGAACGCGGGCGCATAAACGAGCCAGGGCCATTTGAGGTAGTCCTTGCCGATTGAAATCAGCAGGCCCCAGTCGGAGGAAGGCGGAGGGTCGCCGTAGCCGAGGAAGGCGAGGCTGGCGATCACCAGAATGGACTCGCCGAATTGCAGCACGGCAAGCGGCAGCATTGAGCGGGACGCATTTGGAAGGACGTGTCTGAGAACGATGTAGCCGCGCGAACCACCCGAGAGAAAAGATGCTTCCACAAAGGTCGCCTGACGTGTCTTGATGACCTCGGAGCGCGCCACGCGGGCGAAGAAGGCAATGGCTGATATGCCTGTCGCAATCGCCGCATTGATCGTTTCGAAGCCGATGGCCGTGACGATGATGACCGCGAGCAGGAACTTCGGGATGGAGAGCAGCACGTCGACAAAACGCGCAAAGACGATATCCACCCAGCCGCCGAAAAATCCGGCGAGCAAACCGATCACACCACCGATGAAGACACCGATGACGACAGCGACCAAAGCGCTCGATACAGATGAGGCTGTGCCATAAACGACCCGTGTATAGAGATCGCGTCCGAGATGATCGGTGCCGAACCAGTGCGCAAAACTGGGCGCAAGAAGCTTGTCGGCCGGGACACCGTTGATCGGGCTCTGGCTGGTGAACAGTTGCGGCGCAATCGACCAGGCTACGACGATTGCGATGACGAGGAGGGAAAGGGCGACCGTTGGAGTAAGGTTGAGAGCTCTCAGCTTCTCGAACGGATTGCTGCCGGAAACCGGGTTGGAGATAAGGCTCATGGTTCGGCCCCCGTTTCAAGGCCAAGCGACGTGTCGTCGATGGTCGCCAGGCGGCGTTTTCGGCCAACGATAATTTTCACCCGTGGATCGAGCAGCGGATAGAGAAGATCGGCGATGAGGTTGACGACGACGAACACCACGGCTCCAAGCGAGACGATGGCCTGCAGGACCGGCAAGTCCTGCGTGCTGACGGAGCGCTGTACGAGACTGCCGATGCCGGTGCGGCCGAACACGGTTTCCGTGATCAGCGAGTTGCCCAGAAGTTCGCCCACGGTAAGGGCGATAACGGTTACCACCGGTAGCGACGCGGGCTTGAGCAGATGTGTCGTGAAAAGCCTTTTTGGCCCGATGCCGCGGCTGCGGGCGACCGCTGCGTAATCCTGCTCCGCTTCATGATCGAGATTGGCGATCAGGACTTCCGCGATCTGTGCGGAAAACGGTATGCCGATGGTGATCGCCGCAAACAGCGTCGCCCAGAAGCTGTCGGGCTCGATGACCCGGAACAGCCTGAGCTGAAAACCGAAGAGATGGATCAGAAACAGGCCGATGACGAAATTGGGTGTCGACAGGAACAGCGAGGGGAAGGCCCGCAGCAATCCTTGCCCATATCGTTTCGGTACGACCTGCGTGCCATAGGCAACGGCAAAAGCGAGGATCAAGGCGACCGTCAGCCCGGCGGAGGCCAGAACCAGCGTCGATGGCAGCACCTCGGCAATCAGGGTCGCGACGGGTCGATTGGAGCGCATGGAAATGCCGAGGTCGCCCGTTAGGAATGCCGACAGGGAGTGCCAGAGCTGCACGATAATCGGCCTGTCCAGCCCCTGTGCAGCAATGATCTCGGCGATCTCCTGTTCGGTGAAACCGTTCTGCGGGTTGCGCAGAACGCTGGTGATCGGGTCGCCGGGCAGGACGCTGACGACCACGAAGGTGAAGACATAGGCCAGAAGGATGACGACGATCGCCTGGCCGAGCCGCTTTGCGGCGTAGGTTAGGTAGGCATTGCTCATGCCGTCACCTCCTTGACGTTACTCGGTGGGTGCTGGCCTCATTCGGCAATGAACGCTGTGTAATAGCTGGCGTAAGCGACGCCGTTGTAGACTTCGCCCTTCAGCTTCGGCGACTGCACGTAAATGCGCTGAACGATTTGCGTGCGCGGTATGAAGTAGCCCTGTTCGAGCAGATATTTCTGCAGGCTGTCCAGAAGCGGCTTTCGGTCTTCGACGGAACCTGCGCCGGCGATTTTGTCGCGCAGATCGTTGAGCGTCGCATCGCGCTCATCGAGCGCAAACCAGTTCTCGCCATTGTTGGCGTTGGTCAGGATGCTGGCGACGGTGCCGGCGTCGATGAAGCTGCGCGTGACTTCATATGCGGGAACTGCGGCGCCACCGAATTTGACCTTCTCGCCGTAGGTCACGACATCATAAGCCCTGATGTTGACCTTCCATCCGAGCCTGCCGAGCTGCTGGGCAATCAGCTCATCGACGGATTTCGAAGTTGCCAGATAAGGATTGGAATGGATCGTCAATTCCAGCGGCTTGCCGTCTTTCACCCGCACGCCGTCCGCGCCCTTGACCCATCCGGCTTCGTCCAGAAGCTTCTCCGACTTGTCCGGGTTATAGGCGAGGAGATCGCTGTGATCCGTAGCGCCGGGGACGTTGCTCTGGATGAACGACGTCGCAAGCTTCCAGTCCTGCGTATAGACGGTGTCGATGATTTCCTGACGGTTGATGCCTGCCTGGAGCGCCTGGCGCACCTTCACGTCATCATAGGGTTGAAGCTTGGTGTTGACCGCCCAGCCGTTGACGAAGCCGAGGTAACGCGGGGTCGCGACGGTGAAGCCTTCTTCCTTCAGCGATTTCAGTTCCTGGGGCGAGGCATTGTAGGCGACGTCCGCCTGACCGGACTGAACGGAAGCGACGCGAAGGGATGGCTCCGAAACCAGCTTGTAGGTGATGGTATCGAGATAGGCGGGTCCGGTATGGCCGACGGCGGCTGGGCCCCAATTATAATCCTTGCGCTTGACGAGGGTTACATGGTCGCCCTCTTTCCAGGACTCCACCACGTAAGGTCCGCTGCCGGCGGTCCTGCTGAGGTCTGCCTGCTGGCTGGCAGGCTGCGCGATGCTCTTGGGAGAGATCAGGATGGAGCCGTGATAGCCAAGGGTTGGAATGAAACCGAGCGTGGGCTTCTTGAAGAATACCTTGACCGTCGTGGCATCGACCGCCTCGGCGTGATCGTAGGTCTTGGGGAAGAGGCCGATCGGGTTGATCCCCTCGTTCTTGCGGCCGGCATACCAGATGTCGAGATTGGCGACGACAGCCTTCGCATCCAGCGGTTCGCCATCCGAGAAAGTCACGCCGCTCTTCAAATGAAGGGTGAATTCCGTTGCGGTGTCGTTCTGCTCCCAGCGTTCGGCGATCCATGGGCTGACCTTGCCTTCCGCATCGACGTAAAGCAGCTTATCCGTCACATGCCCCCAGATGTGGCCCTGGAAACTGGAGATGGCGCTGTTGTTTGGGATCCAGGTGTCGCCCAGTGAATCGATCAGAAAGGTGATGTCACCGCCATCGCGCGGCGTATCCGCCGCCACTGCGCTCAGAGGTGCCGCTGTCGATAAAAACAGCGAGGCGGAGACTGCCAGAGAGGCCGTGAAAAGCAGCCGGCGACGCGACAGGGAGAATGAGAAAGAACGTCTTGTCATGGTATGATCCTGAAAAGTTCAAAGTTTTTTCGTTGCAATTTCGGCATCTCCTGCGGACGCACATGCGGCCGCCATCATTGGCACCAGGCATGTCAAACCCTTGCCGCGCCGGCCTTTCAGCCGAGCGGGAGAATGCTTGAATTCATGGGGCAGTCGGGTTGGGCGTCGCGAGGGTTAGCGAGCGGCTCGTGGGAGTTCGCTTGGCTGAGGAGCGCGCCCGCTTCTACATATTCCAGTCATGACGCGGTCCCTCGTTGCGTGTTTATCTTGCCCATAAACTAGCAGCCGGGCGCGAGGGAGAAAGACTGGTTATTCTTTTTCTATCGATTTAGTGAATTATTTTATCGCCATTTTGCCGACTGTTTGGATTGGCGTTTCAGACGCCCTTGAATTGCCGTCGCGCTCCGGTGGTCGATGATGGTCTGGCGACGAAGACGCTTTGTTACGCGGCGCAAATGTCATGGCTTCGAAAACCCTGACGGGTGGCAAGTTGCCAGTGAAAAGCTCAATCTCCACCTTGGCGATCTGGCCGGTCGAACCCTGCGACAGTTTCGAAGTGCCGATGTCGCGGGTCAGAATATTGGGATTTCCATGGATGCAGATGGAATTGTCCACCGCGGGATCCTGTGGCTCGAACCAAGCGCCGGTGGCAAGCTGCATCACACCCGGCATGACGTCTTCACTGATGACGGCGCCAGCGAGACAGCTGCCGCGCGCATTAAAAAGCCTGACGACGTCGCCGTCAGATATTCCACGGGCCGAAGCGTCGGTCGGATGGATGCGGACAGGTTCCCGATCCCTGATCTTGGTCGAACGGCTGAAATCGCCATAGTCCAGCTGGCTGTGCAGACGTTGATACGGCTGATTGCAGACGAGATGCAGGGGATGGAGGCGGGCGTCATCGGGCGTCTCCATTCTTGGCGGATACCAGCGAGGATGACCTTTGCAGTCATCATATCCGAAGTCCTCGACAGTCTCTGAAAAAATCTCGATCTTTCCTGACGGCGTCGCCAGCGGCTTCGTTCCGGGGTCGCGAAGGAAAGCGCGCGCCGGGCCACCGTCGTCTGGCTTGACTGGAAGGAGTAGTTCTCCCCGCTTCCAGAAGGTCTCAAAGTCCGGTGCGTCGTGGCCGCCCGCCGCAAGCGCCTGACGGGTCGTCTCGTACAGGAAGGCGAGCCATTCTCCGCTGCTGCGGTTTTCGGTAAAGGCATCGAACCTGCCAAGTTCCCGCGCAATCCCGGCGAATATCTCATAATCGTCGCGTGCTTCGCCAACGGGGTCGATCAGCCGCTTCATCGCGATCATCAGGGGATCGCGATCGGCAGCGCCGATGTCGTCACGCTCAAGCGTGGTCGTGGCGGGCAGCACGATATCGGCATGTCGCGCGGTGGAGGTCCAGGCGGATTCGTGGACGATGATCGTTTCGGGACGCCGGAAAGCGGCCCGCAGCCGGTTGATATCCTGGTGATGGTGAAATGGATTGCCGCCCGCCCAATAGACAAGCCGGATATCGGGATAACGAAGCGTGTGCCCGTTGTAATGGAACTCGGCACCGGGATTGAGCAGCATATCGGCGATGCGTGCACAGGGAATATAGTCCGGCACGGGGTTCTTGAATTGCTGGAGCGTTGGCAAAGGAACGGCGAGCAGGTTCTTGCCGATGTTACCCAACGCGCCGAGGGAGTATGAAAATCCGCCGCCGTCCAGGCCGATCTGGCCAAGCATGGCGGCAAGGACAATGCCCATCCACACCGGCTGTTCGCCATAATCGGCCCGTTGAAGAGAGTGGCTGACCGTGATCAGCGTTCTCGAACCGGCCATCCTGCGCGCCAGCTTGCGGATCGTCTCCGGGTCGATGTTGCAGATCGCGGCTGCCCATTCCGGGCTTTTGTGCTGGCCATCCTCCCTGCCAAGAAGATAGTTCTCGAACCGGTCATATCCAACCGAGTAACGCTCCAGAAATGTCCGGTCGTGCAGCCCTTCGGTGGCTAGGACGTGCGCAAGCCCGAGCATCATCGCCACGTCCGTACCGGGAATAATGGGAAGCCACTCGGCACCCGCATCAGCGGGAAAATCGTCCGCCAGGGGGCTGACGAATGTGAAATGCGCACCGCGAGCGCTCGCGCCGGCCAGTTTCTGCCGAACGGTGTGCGTGCTGATCCCTCCGCCGTGGACATCGGCATTCTTGATCGCCATCCCACCGAAGGAAAGCACCAGCTCGCTGCTGCGTTCGATCGCATCCCAGGTCACGCTTTTGCGGTCGAAGCTGTCATACGGTCCAAGCACATGGGGAATTATGACCATGGCGGCGCCGGAACTATACGTGTTGACGGACCGGACATATCCGCCAAGGACATTCAAGAAGCGGTGAATCTGGCTTTGTGCGTGATGAAACCGGCCGGCGCTCGACCAGCCATAGGAGCCGCCGAATACCGCGCTCGGGCCATGATCGTCATAGACCCGTCTCAGCTCATCCGCGACCAGCTTCGTTGCTTCGGCCCAGCTGACCTCGACGAAATCGTCAGCGCCGCGTCGCTGCGCGTGGCCGGTCTCGCGTTCAAGCCAGCCCCGCCGAACGGCAGGCCGTTTGATACGAACGGGGCTGTCGGCAATCGCCGGAAGATTGCCCAGCAGCGGTGATGGATGCGGGTCACCGGGATGGGGCTCTATCTCCAGTCGCCCATTTGCAAGCCGCCCGGAGAATGCCCCCCAGTGGGAACTGTGAGTTTTGAAGGAATTCATCGCATGGCCTCACGATCATCGACTGCAAAGTGGCAATTCTAGTTCGGCAGGATTTTCCCCGGATTCATGATACCGGCAGGATCGACCGCATGTTTGATGAGCGCCATCAGATCGACCGCGTCGCCATGTTCCTCGCGCAGATAAGCGATCTTCCCTGTGCCGACGCCATGTTCTCCGGTCGAGGTGCCGCCGACAGACAGCGCATATCGCACCATCTTCTTGTTGATGGCCGCCACTTCGCTGAGCTCTTCCGCATTGTCGGGATCGACCGCGAAGACGACATGATAATTGCCGTCGCCGACATGGCCGAGGATAGCCGCCGGTACGCTGCAATCCTGCAGAAGTTCGCGGGTCTTCAATATGCAGTTGCTGAGCTGCGAGACCGGAACACAGACATCCGATGACCAGCCTTTGGCGTTTGGCCTCTGTGACACGACGGCATAAAACGCATTATGCCTCGCTTTCCAGAGACGGTTGCGCTCTTCAGGCGCATTGGCCCACTCGAAATCCTTGCCGCCATGTTCCTCCACGATGGCGGATACCATGTCGACCTGCTCCTGAACGCCGGCGGGCGAGCCATGAAACTCGAAAGCCAACGTATCCTCGATCTTCAGGTCCAGCCCGGAATAGGTGTTGACGGCCCTGATCAGGCCACGGTCCATAAGCTCAATGCGGGCGACCGGGATGCCAAGCTGCACGACCTGAATGGCAGCCGCCACCGCCTGTTCGACGCTCTCGAAAGAGCAGAGTGCGGCCGAGATGGTTTCCGGAATTCCGTAGAGACGCAGCGTTACTTCGGTGATGATCCCCAGCGTTCCTTCCGAGCCCACGAACAGCCGCGTCAGGTCATATCCGGCGGAAGATTTTCTGGCGCGGCCGCCGGTTCTGATAATCTGACCGGTCGGCAGCACCACGGTCAGCCCGAGCACGTTTTCCCGCATCGTTCCGTAGCGGACGGCATTGGTGCCCGAAGCGCGGGTTGCGGCCATGCCGCCAATCGAGGCGTTCGCGCCGGGATCGATGGGAAAGAACAATCCCATGTCGCGCAGATATGTGTTCAACTGCTCCCGGGTTACGCCAGCCTCAACCGTGCAATCCAGATCGTCAATGCTGATACGGGCTATCTTCGACATGCGTGAAAGGTCGATGGAGACCCCGCCATTGACAGCCGTCAAATGTCCCTCAAGCGAAGTGCCGGCGCCGAAAGCGATGACGGGCACCCCCTCCGCCGCACATAGCCGCACGATCTCGGATACCTCCGACGTGGTTTCGGCGAAAGCGACCGCATCGGGAAACGCGGCTGCATGATGCGCTTCGCCGCGCCCATGCTGCTCGCGTAGTGCCAGCGACGTTGAAAGACGCTCCCCGAGGAGGTTCCGCAACGATTGGATGAGAGGAGGTGGGAGGTCAGGCATAAGAAAATTCCATGGGAATCTGCATCGAAGGCGAAGCGCCCCGCCCGGCAAAACGCCGGGACTGTCTCCGCCTTCTGGCGGCGATATCAGGCGGCGAGCTTTTCGCCCCCGAGATGACGCTCGAGGAACGGAAGGCTGTCCTGCCCCCAGTAGAGTTCATCCTGATAGCGATAGGTCGGCACCCCGAACACACCGGCTGTCCTGGCCGCTTCGAAGCTGGCCTTTTGCAATGCCGCAACCGCATCGCTTTGGCCATGCTCATCGAGGGCTGCAGCATTAAAGCCTGCGGCTGTCGCAATCGCCCGGCGGACGTCCGCCTTGCCGATGTCTTCACCGCGAACCCAGAAGGCTTCCTGAAGCGCAACTGCCAGCTTCAGCCAGTCCTCGCCCGTTTCGATGGCCGCGGCAACCATCAGGCCGGCCGGTGAGGGATCCGAGAGCGCGGCGCGATTGTCGAAATTCAGCACTTTTCCGCGCAATGCCGCCCAGCGCTTCAGATCCCTGATCCAGTAGGCGCGTCTGGCCTCCGGCCGGTTTCGCGAATAAATGCCGCCGTTTTCCTCGATCAGCGGAATGACATGGGGGCGGATCGTGGCGCCCTGTTCTTTCGCCAGCGCAGCAAACGGTTCAAGACCGATGAAGGCCCAGGGAGAGCCGATGCTGAAAAAATAATCGATCGTCTTTGTCATTGTCTGCTGCTTTCAGTTGGGTTGATCGGTGGAGGCGGCCGTGTCGAAGACGGAGAGCGCACAGTCACGCGCAATCAGCACCGCTTTGGGATCGCGCCCGACGGCAACGGTCGCTAAGGCCCCTTCGTAGAGAAGCGAAAGATGGGCGGCGGCAATCTCCACGGTGCTGCCGGCTCTTGCCAGAACAGCGGCAAACACGTCTCTGACCTTCGCCTTATGGGCGCGCGCAACGACCACGACGCGCTCGGATTCGCCATGTTCCGCAACCGCAAGAGCAAAGGCGCAGCCGCGAAAATCCGGGCTGTCGGCCTTTTCGTGGAGCTGCTCGAAGATCAACCGGATCTGCTCCTTCGGAGCCATGTCTGCATCCAGCACTTTATGGAGCGAATGGATTACCCGCTCGTGACGCGCCTCCAGATAGGCTGCAACGAGATGATCCTTCGACGGGAAATGCCGATAGAGCGTCGCCTTCGCAACATTCGCTTCTTCGATGATACGATCTATGCCGACGGCCCGGATGCCCTCGCGATAGAAGAGTGTGCCAGCGGCGGTGAGGATATGGTCTGATATGGCTTCTCGCATTATCGTTTCACACTGTCGTTTGATAAATCGCACTGCTACAGGCCGCCGGTCATGAAGAAGCGGCGGGATTGGCATGCGCCGTCCGGTCCGGGGCGGCGATGAGAGACGTGATCGCATCGAGTGGCAGCGGCTTTGAAAACCCGCCCTGATGCGCCAGTTTTCCGGCAAGCGTTTGAACGGCTTCGTTATAGGGCGTCGGAACATTGTGAAGCCGGCCCAGCAGAACGATTTCTCCGTTGAGGAAATCCACTTCGCTCGAGGCTCCGCGCCTGAAACTCTGCCATGTCGATTGCTGGCCCGGATGGATTCCGCTGTTCGGCGCAACCCGCCAGTTCGAAATGTCGACGGTTCGCTCGGAGGGCGAGGCTAGCGTGTAGCCCGCCGCGTCCAGCACATGGCGGGCCTCATCCACCAGAGCCGCGCTGATCCTGTCGTTCAGATCGGCCGGACCGTCGAAAAGTTCGAGGACGTTGCGAACGTTGTGAAGGAGCTTTGCTCCTTTCCAGCGGCGGATGTCGTCGCTTGCCTCGGCAAGATATCCAGCCCTGTTCAGGTCCGCCGTGACCTGTGCGGTCACGTCATCCTGTCCGAGCGGAAAGCGCCCGACTGTCACGATGCCCAATTGCGGCTCGCCGCCCACCACCACCTTGCCGGTTTCGGTGAACCGCGCCGGTGTCAGAATGCTTGCACCATAGACCCGGGCAAATGTTCTCAGGGCATTCGCTTCTGTCGCCAGTCCGTTTTGAAAAGTCACGATAGGCAGGTTTGCCGCTGCCGGTGTCGTCGTGTTCGAGACGCTTTGCCAGGACCAGAAGGCGAGCGCGCTTACGGCATCCTGAGCTTTCACCGTGAGCAGGAGGATATCGTCCGGCGTCAATTCCGGAAGATCCGTCAGGTCGAAAACCTTCAGATCGATCTGCCGCGTCTCCGCCGGGCGCTGGAAGGTGAGGCCATGCTGCCTGATATGGCTGATCTGGGCGCCCCGTCCGAAAAGCGCATAGTCAATGCCGGAAAGTGCGAACTGCGCTGCAAGGCTCGCGCCCACCGCGCCGGCGCCAATGATAACGTAACGTGGCATCTGTCGTTTCTCGTCCTGTCTTTTACACTCCGGATTTTCCGGAGGATTTCGGTTATTGATTGGTTCGGCGGTCTGTGCGGGCGGCGATTGAGGACGGTGGCGGGATGCGGTTCAGAAGCAGTCTGGAACGGATCGTAAGGCCTTCGAGCGGTATAAAGGAAGACCGGTCATTCTATATCTACTAATTTTATAGAAAATCAGTTCCCGAAATCGGCGATTTCGGGAGAGATTGCGCTGCCCCTGGCCGGCGCTTGGCATTGCCGAGCCGGTGGCGCGTCTGCGTTCGATACCGTCAGCCGCAACGGAGTTTATTTGATACCGAAACCGAGGCGACGCAATGTCTGGCTCAGTTCCGCGCGGCCCTTCAGCGCGGCGGCGTTCTCCACACGCTGTGCGATGGGCGCCGTCCAGCCGTTTTGCGGCAGGCCCTGTTTTTCCTGAAACACCTTCAGGACCTCATCGTAAGAATTGAGATCGTCGCGTGCCGGTTCCGAATAGGTTTCATGAAACAGAATGGATGATTGCGACAGGCGCGGTTTGACATCGGTTTTCACCGCCGGATCAGGATAACCGACCGTCAGGCCAAAGACGGCAACCGTCTCGGGGGGAAGGTTCAGTTCGCGCGACACGTCCTCCGGTCTGTTGCGGATACCGCCCACATAGCAGGAGCCAAGGCCGAGTGAATCAATTACGGCAACAGCATTCTGCGCTGCCAGCGCCGCATCGATGGCGCCGATCAGGAAGCTTTCCAGATAATCCAGCCCTTCGCCCTTGTTTCCCTGGTTTGAAGCGACCGTGCGCAGCCGCTTCAGGTCGATAAGCCAGATGAGGAAAACAGGTGCATCCTTTATATGGGCGTTGCCGCCCGTGAAGCCCGCCAGACGTGCCTTTCGCTCCTTGTCCTGAACCGCTACCACGCTCCACGCCTGAAGATTGGACGATGTGGGTGCAGATTGCGCGGCTGCGACCAGAAGTTCCAGGCTGCCCTGTGGCAGAGCTTTCGGCAGATAGGCGCGGGCGGTGCGGTGGTTCAGCAAGGCGTCAATGGTGTCGTTCCAGAAAGGCGGCGAAAAATCGGCCTGCGTTCCATAACGGGCTTCAACACGCTGCTGCGGTATTTCCAGTTTGGTAATCGGATTGGTCAAAGTCATCGCTAAGAAACTCCGTAATGCTGGTGATGGACCGCGGGGCCCATGGCGGGGATTGGACAGTCTGTGAGGTGTATCATTTGATATGCTTCGCCGACCCATCTGCCGAGCAATGTCCTACTCAATCCCGATTTTTCAGTGAAACAACATTTCCATGGGAATTTAAAACGAAACACCAGTGCGATTTCCTCTCATTCGCCGTCGGCCGCAGGGAAGCAACGAGGATTTGGGCAAAATGGATAATTCGGCACAAATTTTGGCGCGTGTTTGCATGCGTGCTGAAATAGAATTCTGCAACAAATGTTTTCTTTGGCGGCAAAGAAGAATTTTCTTCTTATGGAAACCCTGATTTGCCCTGATGCTTTCGTCATCGAAACGACGTTTTCAAACGGGGATTTTCATGACGATAGGACGCCGCCAGTTCAACAGGATGCTTCTTCTGGCAACGGCAGGAACGGCCCTGCCGGGTTCGCTATTCGCAGCGAATGGCGACGCGGGCCGGCCCGTCTCCGGCGGCACGCTCAGGCTGCTCTATCGTGTCGATCCCGGCAACGCGCTTTTCGCCATCAACACCTCATCGGGGACCGGACAGGCAATCGGCCCGAAGATCGTTGAAGGTCTTCTGACATTCGATTTCGACCTGAAGCCGCAGCCGCTGCTGGCAACGGAATGGTCCGTTTCGGATGACCATCTTCGTTATACGTTCAAACTTCGCCCAAATGTGAAATGGCACGATGGTCGGGATTTCACCTCGGAAGACGTCGCGTTTTCGATTTTTCGTCTGAAGGAAGCTCATCCGCGCGGCCGCATCACCTATCAGAACGTCGAGGCGGTGGAGACGCCGGATCCCCTGACCGCCATTATCGTGCTGTCCAAACCGGCGCCATTTCTGATTGCCGCGCAATCGAGTTCGGAATCGCCGATCGTGCCCAAGCATATTTTCGAAAAGCTGAAGCCAGCCGATGGCCAGACATTGCAGACCGCGATTGGCACCGGCCCTTTCAGGTTGACGGAATGGACACCGGGCAGCCATCTGATCTTCGAACGAAATCCCGACTATTGGGATGCCGGCAAACCCTATCTCGATCGCATCATCCTGCGCATCATCACCGATCCGGCCGCGCGGGCGGTGGCGCTGGAAACGGGAGAAGTGGATATTGGCGACAACCCGGTGCCGCTGGCGGATCTCGCGCGATTGAAGCAGAACCCCGATCTCGTTCTGGATACGAACACCTATGCTTATGCGGGCCCGCAGCAGCAGCTGTTTTTCAATTACGATAATGAAATCTTCCGCAAGAAAGACGTCCGCCTGGCCATTGCGAAGGCGATCAATCTCGATGAAATCGTCAATGTGGCGCTCTTCGGTTATGCGCAGGTATCGCCGAGCCCCGTCAGCACCGCCCTGCCGAACTGGTATGATGCGTCCGTCAAGGCCCATGCCTATGATCCCCGGGAAGCGGAAAGATTGCTCGATGCGGCGGGATATCCCCGCAAGGACGACGGCAAGCGTTTTCCCGTGCGGTTGACCTATAATTCCTATCTGACGCCCGGCTTTGCCGACGTCCTTCGCAGCCAGCTTGAAAAGATCGGCATTGCCGTCGAAATCCGCAAATACGACCTGCCGACCTATCTGAAGACGGTCTACACGGACCGCGCCTTCGATCTGGTCGTGGAATCCCTTTCCAACACCTTCGATCCGTCGCTCGGCATCCAGCGCGCTTACTGGAGCAAGAATTTCAAGATCGGGCTGCCCTTTTCCAACGCGGCCAACTACGCCAATCCAGAGGCGGATGCGCTTCTGGAGGCGGCGGCCATCGAGCCCGATCCGAAAAAGCGCTGGGTGACCTGGAGCAGGTTCCAGCATCTCATCCATGACGACGTCGCCTCCGTCGATCTTGTGGCGGCGGGAAGCCAGATCGTGGCGCACAGGCGCGTCCGGAACTACGTCACCGGCGCGCAGGGGCTGAACTGGAGTTTCGGCGATCTATGGCTCGATCCGACCGCTTGAAACCCGATGTGAAAAACCAGAATTTGTCAGGAGGATATGCAATGTCCGTACATGCCGTAACCAAAGACCGTCTCATCGAGTGGCTGACAGATGGCAAGGAACTTGCCGTTCTCGACATTCGCCCCGCAGAAGAGGTGGGGTATGCTTCTCCATTGTTTGCGACCAACCTTCCGGCTGAAAGGCTGGAGGCGGAAATCGACCGCTTCATTCCGCGTCCCGTCGTGCGGACCGTTCTGGTGGACGATGGCACGGGAAGCGCGGAGCAGGCGGCGGAACGGCTGGCCGCCAGAGGCTGGAGCGATATCCATTTTCTGCGGGGAGGAATTCCGGCATGGATCGACGGCGGCATCGACGCCCTGCCGACATTCGATATTCCCGGCGTTCCTTTCGTCCAGAAGGTCCGGGGTGAAAAGAACACGCCCGTGGTTTTTGCCCGTGAACTGAAGGCGTGGCAGGAAGCCGGCGAAGATGTTGTCGTGATCGACACCCGCACCATAGCGGAATATGAAAAGGCACATGTGCCGGGCGCCATCGGCGTACCCGGTGCCGAGCTTCTGCTGCGGTTTTCCGACCTCGTGCCATCACCCAAAACACGGGTTGTCGTCTCCTGCGCGGGCCTTCCCCGTGCTATCCTCGGCGCGCAGACCTTGATCGACGCCGGTGTTGAAAACGATGTCAGCTATTTGCACGATGGCACGCGCGGCTGGACCGACGACGGGTTTGAGCTGGAAACGGGGCGCTCGCAGACATATCCGCCCGCCAGCGACGATGCGAAAAATATCGCGAAGACGCGTCTGGAGGCATTTTCCCGCGATGACGGGCTGCAGTTCATCGATCGCGCCACGGCCGGGACATGGCTGCGGGACACGGCGCGAACGACCTATTTTCTCGACGTGAGAACACCGGAAGAATTCGCAGCCTCCCACCTTAAAGGTTCGATTTCTTCGGAAGGCGGCCAGCTTCTCGGTGTCGCCTATCGCACCATTGCCGTGCGCGGCGCACGGGTCATTCTGGTGGATGACCTGCTGGGCGCCCGCGCGAGGGTCGTTGCCCATTGGCTGAAACGTCGGGGCTTTGAAATCGCTCTTCACCTGCACGACTTCGAGCAGGGTGCCGAGGCGGCAGCCGCATAGGTTTTCCTGAAGGCTACCGTCACTTTCATGTCTTCGATTGCCGCCGCGCCTATCCCGTTTTATGAAGAGCCGATCTGAGCTTTCGGCAGGCGCGGCGATGAGATTGTGAGGGGCAGTGCTGTTACGACCACCGGCACGATCAGTGCGAACCATGCTGCCCCGTAGCCGAGATGATCGACCAGAAGGCCGAATATATAGGGGCCGATTGCCATGACACCCAGGCAGATCGTGGAAGCGAAGGCGATCGTCGACGCTATTGAACCTTTCGGTGCGCTTTCGGCGATCTGAAGAAGATAAAGTGGAAACCAACCGATCCCGAATATTCCCAGCACGACAAGCACGATGAGGATAATCGACGTCGGAACGCCGATGGGCAGTGCCGCGAGGATTGCGGCAGCGCCTGCGGCAATGACGGATACCAGGCCGAAGGATTGCGTGCGAAGGCCGGGCCGGAAGCGGTCGCTGAGCCATGGCAACAAAATCCGGCCAGGAATGCCCGCAAGCTGCGTTGCGGCAAACATGGACGATGCGGCAAAGAGGCCAAGCCCCAATCCATCCGCCATGAAGCCGATGACGTGTGCGGTGAGGGTGAATTGAAACGCGGACATGGCGATACCAAGCCGTAATACGGGCCAGAAGCTCGGATTCTGCCCGACCTCGCGGGCGAGTTTTGCCAGGGGAAGCGGGCGCTCGGTTTTTGCGGCCACATCGCCTCCCTCGCGATAGAGACCCCAGAAGAGTGCGGCGCCCATGACGGAAACACCGGCGCAGAGCCACGCTGCTGCATGCCATCCGTAACGAACCGCCATGAACGGGAGGAGGGCGGCCGCGATCATCGTTCCGAAAGGAACCGCGGCCTGCCGAAACCCTGTCGCTATGCCGCGTTTGGCAGGCGGGAACCAGCGCATGATCGCCCGTGTGCCGCCCGGTTGGACAGCGGCATAGGTGCCGCCCAGAAACGCGATGCACAAAAGCAGCGCGGGCAGACTGTTTGCGAATGACGCCGCGCAGGCCATCGCGAGCGCCATGCCGAGCATGGCAATGCCGACAATGCGGCGCTCGCCGTGAATATCGATGGCGCGGCCGAGCGTGAACATCGTCATGATCTGAACACCGTTCATGACCGTCACGGCCAGTGATGCGGATGCGAGGGAGATACCGAATGCTTCCCGCCAGAAGGGCACGAGGATGTAAATCCCCTGCGATACGAACGAGCCGGCGGTTTGCGTTGCGACGGCGACGGCAAGGACTGCCCAGATCCGGCGGTCGGCGACGGGCGTGGGCGAGGTCGAGGAAATCTGTGAAGACACGAAAAGCTCCTATCGAGAGTTTTCGTGCAATAGCGCTCGTGAGAACCCGATAGAATTAGGGGCTTGCGCATTTCAGCGATAACAGCTTGTTATGCAAAACATGCGCTCATTGGATCCCGAGGCCGTCGAGGCTTTTCTTCTCGTTGCCGAATTGCAGTCGTTCACACGGGTTGCAGGCGTGATGAACACGTCGCAGGCGGCGATATCGTTGCGCCTGCGCCGGCTTGAGGACATGCTGGGGCATCGCCTCGTCGAACGGACGCCGCGCCGCGTGCGTTTGACGGCCGCCGGCGAACGCTTTCTGGAGCCCGCGCGTGCTTATGTCGCGGCCGGCCGGCGTGCGCTCGATGTCTTTGGGCAGGAGCCGACCCGTCTCGCGATCGGTTTCACGCATCATTTGATCGGGGCCGATTTGCCCCGGATACTCCGGGTGATCAGCGAGCGTGAGACGAGCGTTACGCTTCATCTGCGCACCGCCGGCACCAGGACCCTGCTTGAACTCTACGATGCCGGCGCGCTCGATGCGATCGTCGTGTTGCGGCATGACGACATTCGCCGCGATGGCGAGTTGCTGTTTCAGGAAAGCTTCGGCTGGTACTGTAGCGCGGATTTCGATCTGCCGTCGAACCTGCCGGTGCCGCTGGTGCTTCAACCGGAACCCTGCAATTTGCGAGCCATGGCCCTTCGGGCGCTGGAAGCGGCGGACATCGCCTGGCGTGAGGTATTCGTCGGAACCGGGGCAACGGCGGTGGGAGCGGCTGCCGAAGCCGGGATCGGCGTCGCACTGCTGGCGCGAAGTGTAGCGCCTGCCGGTCTGCGGGAGGTGAGGGACGGCCTGCTCCCACAGCTTTCAAAACTGGACGTGGTGATGATTTCCGCGGTTACCGGCGATCACGCGAACGCCGTGCTGCGACGGATCACGCGGGCATTTCAGTCGCCTCGAGCCTGAATGGTCTATTTTCGAATTTCATCTTCGACCGCGATTGAATCTCATTGGCAACCTTACTAACATGTTAGATACATGCATTGGAGGTTCGCGATTCCCTGCAGAATTCGATCCTCACCAATATCTACCGTGTGAACGCCATAAAAATCCGGCTGATCCGCCAGGCACACACGCAGCTCAATCCTCCGCTTGTCTTGCCAACGATGTACGGTCACCTGAACCTTCTCGATGCGATCGCCTCACGCGATCCAGCCGCTGCAGCCGCCGCGATGGAGCAGCATATTCACAATGCCAAAAACCGCGCGATCGCACGGTAGCGGCTCTTCTGGCGGGCCTTTCGGGCTGTTTCCCTATGCTTGGGGCAGCCACGCCGGAGCGTGACGTCCAATGAAACCGCTGCCGAATGCATATAGGCGCCGCCGCCTTGCGTGGTGGCGCCTGGGACCGTTTCGTCGGGCAGGAACTCATCGGCCGTCGTGTCGGCCTCCTCGGTTTCGGTAACATCGCGCGCAAGCTCTCCGGTTTCGATGTGGAGGTGATCATGCAGGGCACGGAGGAATTCCGGAGGCGCATATCCAGGTAGCGGCTTCCCCCGTCATCAACAGGGAGGCCAATGGGGAAAACAGTTCTGCCGGCCATGGCATGTCATGCCCAGCCTTTCAGCGCCCGCCCGGAATAATAGCTGGGCGTGGTGGCGCGGTAGATCGGTATGCTGGCGGCGCCCAGATGAGGCAGGTCGCTCATGATCGATTTGCGTATTTCCGGCGGCTCGACGAAAAAATCTTCGCCGAGTATTTCCAGAGAACCGATACGCCCCACGATATGTTCGAGAATCCAGTCCGGCAGCGATCCACCGAAAATGATGGCTGCCGGATCCATCGTGCGGGCGACCGTCAATGAAAGAAGGCGAAGCTGATCCGTTGCCCGCTCCAGCCACGACACCACGGCGGGATGGTCGGCATAACTTTCGTCAATGTCCTTCAGGCGTCGAATGCCGACGCCTTGAGCAGCCAGAGTGTCGCACAGGTCCTGTCCCGATGGGCGGGGATGGGACTTCGGAAACAGCCCGCCGAACTCGCCGGCATTGCCATTGGTGCCGCGATAGAGATGGCGCTGCACCACCAGGGCGCCACCGATGCCATATGTCAGCCAGATCATCGCGAAATTTCGGATATTGCGGCCTGCACCATAATAGAGTTCGGAAAGAATGACGGTGTTGCCGTCATTTTCGTGAAAGACCGGGAAATCGAAATAGGGCTGGAAGTCCTTTTCGACGTCGATATCGCGCCAGCTTTCGAACTGCTTGATGCGAAAGACATGGCCGCGATCCCGCTTGAAATGGCCGGGAAAGCTGATGCCGCAGCCCAGCACATCTTTCTTTTTTATCTTCGCTTTTTCAAGCACTTGCCGGGCGGATGCCTCGGCCATCGCCATAATATGCTCGAAACTGTGCCCTTCCAGTTCCGATCTGATTTCCTGCCTTATCGTGCCGTTGAGATCGGCCACGCAGACACGCAGATCGTCTGGATTGAAGTAGACCCCCAGCGTGAAAAGCCCGTTCGGATTGATCTCGATGGCGGTGGAGGGTTTACCCCGTTTGCCGTCATTGCGGGCCTCCTCCGCTTCGACGATGAGGCCGGATTCCAGGAGATTGGCCGTCAGGCGAGTAAGGGTCGGTGCGGAAACATCCATCTCCCGCGCCAGCTCGATACGCGACATGCCTCCCTTGCCGCGCAAAATCTCGAGCAGCCGCCGCTCATTGTAGCCGAGATCGATCAAACAAGTCTCCCCGCGAGAAGTTACGCCGGATGATTAGCGCAAATCGCGCGATTGTACACCTCGTTTTGCCGGAAAACCTGTCGTTGAGATTGAAGGGTTGTAAGTGAAAATCATAAAAAATTGTGTTTTTTCAATAGGATATTTTATTTTCGTATTCAAAATAAATTCCGGCTTGACTAATTAATTTACGTAAAGAAAATAAATAATAGGCAGCGGGTGGCGACAGGCAAAATCAAAAAGAAATCATGTCGCAGGGCCGGTCTGTCAGGGAACAAAAAACGGAGCCCCCTTATGCGTAAATCATGCACTATTTTCGCGCGCCTTTTTGCCGGCGCCACTTTTCTTGCCAGCGCGGCTTTCGCTCATGCCGAAGGTACCGTCGTGGTCTATTCCGCTGCCCCGCAGCAGCTCATGGACGAATTGCTACCCATGTTCGAAAAGAAAACCGGCACCAAGGTCGAGCTTGTCAAAGCCGGGTCCGGTGAGCTGATGAACCGCATCAAGGCGGAGAGCGGCAAAGCGGCGGGCGATGTGATCTGGAGCGTCGACGGGACGGTTATCGATTTCTCCGCCGACCTTTTCGAGCCATACAAGCCGGTTGAGGCTGCATCGATCAACCCTGCCTTTTCACCGAGCGCGAACTGGGTGCCTTTCACGGCTGTCGTCACGGCCTTTATCGTCAATAAGGAGGCCCTGAAAGGCGCTCCCGTTCCGACGTCCTGGGCCGATCTCGCAAAGCCGGAATATAAGGGCCTGATTTCGTCGGCCCGCGCCGACCAGTCCGGCTCGGCCTATATTCAGATGGCGACGGTATTGCAGGATTTCGACAGCGAGGAAAAAGGCTGGGAAATTTATACCGGCATTCTCGGCAACTCGGTTCTTTCCACCTCTTCAGGCGCGGTGCCGCGTTTCGTCAACGATGGCGAACAGGCCGTTGGCATTACGCTAGAAGATGCCGCGCTGCGCTACAAGCTCGGCAGCGCGCCGGTCGAAATCGTTTATCCGAAAGAGGGTACGGCAATCGCGCCTGACGGCATGGCGCTCGTGAAGGGAGCGCCGAATGCCGGCAATGGCAAGGCCTTCATCGATTTCATCGTCTCCAAGGAAGCGCAGGAAATCGTGGTGAAGGCGGGTCGTCGCTCGGTTCGAACCGATGTTCCCGCCAATCCGGCACTCGTTCCGCTGTCCGATGTTCCGGACGCGAAATACGATTTCAAATGGGCTGCGGACAACCGCGCGCGCCTGATGGAAAAGTGGAACGAGACATTGCTCGACGTTCAGTAAGATAATTGCCGGGGACGGCGCAGAAGCGACCGTCCCCCTTTATCCCATTCACAATTCGCTTTTCGTTTGTCCAGCGTGGTCACGGGCCGTGCAGGATCTGTCATGGAGCAGCACATGGCCGCCGTGGAAATTACCAGCATCAAGAAGAGTTACCGGGATGTCGTTGCCCTTTCCGACATCAATATCTCCATCCCCTCGGGATCGTTTTTTACGCTCCTCGGTCCGAGCGGATGCGGCAAGACGACCCTCCTGCGCACGATCGCCGGGTTTCACCAGCAGGATAGCGGCAGTATCAGCATCGAAAGACAGGCGATCGAACATGTGCCTGCGCATAAGCGCGATGTCGGCATGGTCTTTCAGGATTATGCGGTCTTCCCGCATATTTCCGTATTCGACAACATCGCCTTCGGTTTGAAGCAGCGCAAGGCATCTTCCACCGAGATTCGCGAACGTGTCGGCAAGATTCTCGACATCGTGCAGCTCGCTCCCTACGCCAAGCGCATGCCGCATGAATTATCCGGCGGTCAGCAGCAGCGTGTCGGCCTGGCGCGTGCGCTCGTCATCAATCCGAAAGTGCTGTTGATGGACGAGCCCCTATCCAACCTCGATGCGAAACTGCGCGTGGATCTGCGGCGCGAACTGCGCGAAATCCAGCAGGCCATGAACATTACCACGGTTTATGTGACTCACGATCAGGAGGAGGCGCTTGCCATGTCCGATCTGGTCTGCGTGATGTATGGCGGCGTCATCCAGCAGGCCGCAGCGCCCTGGGAAGTCTATAACAACCCCGCCAACCGTTTCGTCGCCTCCTTCGTGGGGGCAAACAACTTCCTGACGCTGGATCGTTCGGGTGGGCAGATATCCATTTCCGGGCACAGTGTGGGGCTGCCGCAGGTCGACGCCATTGCGCCGCAACGAACGGTCGTTGCCGCCATCCGTCCCGAAGCGATTACCGTCGGCTCGCCTGCGACCGAAGATGAACGCCGCATCGAACTGCCTGTCACCATAAGGCAGGTCAGCTTCACCGGCCGCGAGATGAATGTTGCCGCGGTGCTGTCGTCGGGAGAGGAAATCGAGGCGATCACCAAGCCGTCGCCCGATATCATCGCCCTTCAGCCCGGCCAGAAAACGGTTTTCTCCTGGGCTGCGGGCGATACCAAGCTCTTCGGTGAGGGCGTTACCGGGGAGCGCCTGTCATGACGGATATGACCGCGACCGCTACCACGGGCGGCTTCCGCCTGAGACTGCCGGGCTTCTGGACCAGCGTGACGGCATTTGCCGTTGTCATATTGGCAATCTTTTTGATCCTGCCCATTTTCAGCGTGTTCTTCATCAGCTTCTTCGACGCCAAGACGGGTGACTTCGGTTTCGGCAACTATGTTCAGGTGCTGACGCGGCGTTTTTATACCGTGGCATTGTGGAACACGCTTGTCATCGGCGTGCTCGGCATGTTGGGGGCCTGCCTGCTTGGTATTCCGCTTGCCTTCTGCACCTCGCGTTACCGCATCAAGGGCCGCACCTTCATTGCCACCTTCGCGGTGCTGGTTCTGTGCGCGCCGCCCTTCATCGGCGCCTATGCCTGGATCATGCTGTTCGGTGCCAACGGTGCGGTCACCAATCTCCTGTCTTTCGCCGGCATTTCACTGCCGACCATCTACGGGATACCGGGCATCGTGATGGTCTTCAGCCTCAAGTTCTTTCCCTATATCTTCCTGATGACGGAAAATGCGCTGAACACCATCAACAAATCCTATGAGGATGCGGCGGAAAACCTCGGCTGCACGGCGTTCGAACGTTTCCGCAAGATCACCTTGCCGCTGGTCTTTCCGGCAGTCAGCACCGGCGCGATCATCTGCTTCGTATTGTCCATCGCAGACTTCGGAACTCCGGCAATCCTCGGTAAGGGCATCAGGACGCTCTCGACCATCGCCTATGCGCAATATACCTCCGAAATGGCCGGCACACCGACCATGGCAGTCACGATTTCCATGGTGATGATTGCGATTTCCATGGCAGCACTTCTGTTGCAGCGGCACATTCTCGCCAAGCGCCGTTATGCCAGCTCATTGACGAACCGGCCGGTAAAGCGCTCCATGCGCCCGCTAAAATCGTTTATCGTGCACGGTTTCTGCTATCTGGTCGTCTTTGTCGCCATGCTGCCGTCCCTTACGGTCATCTACACATCGTTTCTCGCGACGAACGGCCCCGTCTTCACAGGCGGTTTCGGGTTGGACAGCTATGCCCGCATTCTTCGCGATTCACCGCAGGCGATTGCCAACAGCTTCACCTTTGCGATTGCCGCCGTTGTGTTGATCGCCATCGTTTCCGGCCTGCTCTCTTTCATCGTGGTCAGGCGTGACAATGCAGTGTCGGGCTCGCTCGATCTTCTGCTGATGGTGCCCTATCTGATACCCGGCGTCGTCATGGCGATCGGCTACGTCACGACGTTCCGTTATCCGCCTTTTGACATTACCGGCACGGCACTCATCATCATCCTGCTGGTGTTTATCCGCCGCCTGCCTTACGGCGTCCGCTCCACGACCTCGATCCTGCGGCAGATCAAGCCTTCCATCGAGGAGGCCGCGGTCAATCTCGGCGCTTCGCCGGCAAAGACGTTCATATCGGTGACGGTGCCGCTGATGTTGCCGGGGCTCATCATCGGTTCCTTGATGAGCTTCATCACCGCCATCAACGAATTGTCCTCGACGCTGATCCTTTACACGGCGCGGACGATTACGATGCCTGTGCTGATCTATATTCAGGTGATTGACGGCGAGTTCGGCACGGCCGCGGCTCTTTCCACCTTACTTCTCGTCAGCACCGGACTTTGCGTCTTCGTCGTCTTCCGGCTTTCGGAAGACAAGGAAGCCTCTTTCGTCTGAAACCATCCAAATATCATTCAAAACTGCAGCAGCGGCGACCCATGTGTCGCCGCCAGCCTCCCTCTGCAAGGACACCAGAAAGATGAATATCGCGAGCTTTTCGCAATCGAAATACAAGAACGCCGCAAAGCCGGGGGACGATGTGGCGCTTCTCATTCCCGGACGGGTCCTGGCCGTTTTCGACGGCGCGACCGACCCGACCGGAGCAAGTTACGGTGGGCTGAGTTCCGGCCGCATCGCGGCCCTTGCCGCCGCCAATGCCGTGGCTGAGATGAGCCTTGACGGCAGGCTGGAAACGCTCGCCGCGCCCGCGCTTTTTCAGAATATCAGCGATATCCTGAAAAAGGAGGCGCAGCGCATCAATGCCGGCCATCCGCCATCGACCACATTGGCGATCGTGGCGGATATGGGCGACAGCTTCCGCCTGCTGCTTGCGGGCGATTCCGGCGTCAGGATCAATGGTACCCGTCTGTTTCAGCACACAAAGCTCATCGATACGGTAAGCACTTCGGCGCGTATATTCGTGTTCAAACAGCTTCTCGCCGCCATCGGCGATGGCGATGCGGCCGAGGCGCGCACGCGCGCGACGATCTTCTCAGGCCTGCATTCGGCTGTCGCAAACGGCATCATGACGGCACGGGATGCGGAAAATGTCGTTATTGCCGCGGCCGGGATGAGCGGCCTTGAGAACGACATCGAAACGGTCGAGGAATTCCTGATGGGTGGAATCCGTGTCCAGCCGCAATTCGCAAACCGGCATGGGCATGTACTGGGTTACGCCTCGGTGAATGGCGGAACCGTCATGCAGGAGGGGACGGTTGATGTCCGCATCGCCAAAGACGGGCTCTCGAGCGTTGAAATATTCTCCGACGGCTATTTGTCCCTGCCGGCGGGGACGGATGTTGCGGCCTGGGAAGCGGAATTCGCGCGTGTCGAGGCGGCGGATTTTCACAAGCTGCGTGAGTATCCGTCCGTCAAAGGTTCGACAACGGCGGAATTCAGCGATGACAGGACCGTCATTTGCCTCAACCTGGTTCAAGGATAGTCCAATTTACGAACCTCATGTGAGCCGGCCGACATCGCATATCGATGTCGGCGTCATTCGCGGTCGGTCAGCTTGAGATGTTTGCTGACGGAGACGGCCATGCCGCGCCGGCTGACGCCAAGCTTCGCGTAGATGTTCTTCAGGTGGAATTTCACGGTCGCTTCCGAAAGGCCAAGATCGCGGGCCATTTCCTTGTTGCTGCGGCCTTCGGAGAGAAGTTTCAAAACGGTGGTTTCCCGCCCGCTCAGCAGTCCGGCGGCATGTGTTGCGCCGTCGTCATTGCCGCCCAGCGGCATCACCATACGTGGCTGGCGGCCAAGGCCGTGTCCGACGATGCGGCTCATGAATTCCACCGCGTTCGGGCTGAATACCTTCAGGCCGAAACGGCGCACGATGGCGCGCAATGTGGTGGCAAGATCGTGCCCCTCATCGGTAAAGAGCTGGGTCGCCTCGTGAGCGCGGGCAAGGGCGATGGCCGATTGCAGATAGGCGAAGGCCTGTTGTTGTCGGCCCGCTTTCCACGATGCCTGTACCGCCATGATTTCGGCCAGCATGCGGTGATAGGCGCGGCCGGACGCCTTGGCGGAAAGGATCAGGGCTTCGAGCCTTAGCAACGCCTGCGGCGCCTGCCCCTGCGCAAGCGCGAACCGGGCGCTGGCGATGTCGAAATCATAGGCCTCGCGCCAGGTCCAGTTGCCGGGACCGCCTGCCTGTTTCAGGGTTTCCGCCCGCTCCATCGCCTGCGTCGCCGACTCGATCATGCCGGCCCTGACGAGCAGATCGACACGCATGATCGCAGCCGCGGTCTTCAGGCGGGGCAGGTTGCGTTCCACCGCCACTTCCTCCGCCTTGTCGATTGCGGCAGCGGCGGCGTCGAAGCCGCTGACCTGAAGACGGCTGCGGGCCAGCAGCCAGAACAGGCGCATGAAAAGGTCGACCCAGCTTTCGCCGCGTATCAGCGGCTCCACGCATTCCGTCAGGGTCTGCTCGACATGAAGCACTTCACCCTGTTGATAAAGCACGTCGGCAGTCGCGAGGCGGACGATGGCGAGCAGGTTCCTGTCCGTCCAGTGCACCCGCTCCACCAGTTCCTCGGCCTCCCGGCAAAATTGCAGGGCTGCGGAAAATTCACCGGTCAGCGTGCTGACGAGGCCGAGGTGGATGAGCATGAAGACCTGGGCATAGGGCGTTTTCTCCTCGCGGTAATATCCGAGCGCCTTCAGCGCCGCCCGCCGCGCCTCCTCAAGCTCGCCGGTCCGGGTATAAATGATGCAGAGGTGGTTGAAGAGCCAGGCGAGTTCCCACGTGGCATGCGGCGGCAGGGCGGCGGCGGCCCGTTCCAGCCGTTGCGCCTCGGCTGGGCTCATGCGGCGGTCTTCATAAACATCGATCAGGCTGTCGATATGGTCGAGGACGCTACGGTCGACGGCCGCAAGTGCGGCAGCGGACCATTCGCCGTTTTCTTTCAGAATATCGAGCCGTTCGCGCCCGGCCGCCGCATTGCCGCGCTTGGAGAGCACCACGGCATAACAGACCATCAGGCCGGGCGATGCATGCAGGATTTCCGGCGGAAAATTATCGATCAGGTGCTCCAGCACCTGATGCCCGGCCCGCAGGAAAATATCGACGCCACCGGCCTTGCCGATGATTTCTTCCGCCATATGGAAATCGCCGCTCTGGGCGGCGTGGGAAACGGCGCGTTCCAGATGGGCGCGGGTTGCAAACCAGAGGGCGGCCTGGCGATGCAACGTCTTCTTTTCCGTTTCCGAAACGAAGGCGGTGTCCCGTTCGAGGCACGTGCGAAGCACGGGGTGCAGGGAGAGCCAGCCATTCGGCCCGTTTTCGATAATGGGATGCATGGTCTCCAGCATGGCCAGATCCTCTTCCGTCAAGCCGGGCAAACCGAGGTCGGAGGCGAGATCAAGACGAAATTCCGAGAAAGGCGACAATCGGCGCAGGGTGGACAGGAGCGCCGGAGAAAGCCGGTTGATGACGGTTTCGCGCGTGTAGTCCATCAAATCGGCATGGGTCCCGGCGAGCAACAGGCGCCGCTCTTCTTCCGTCGGGCCTCCGGTCATGATGCCGGTGGCGAGTTGCGCCAGCGCTGGCCAGCCACGGGTAATTTCCATCAGGGGATCGACGAGCGCCGCCATCGCGCCGCGGGCCAGAAGCCGCCGCAGGTCGGATCGCCCGAATTCGAGTTCTCGCGCCGTCACCTCCGTCAATACCCCGCGTGCCTTCAGCCGGGCAAGCGGCAATTGCGCGGGAGAACAGGACGAGCAGGCGATACGGAGCGCATCGGGCGCGGAAAGAATGAGCTGCTCCAGAAGCCGGTATCGGCTGCCGGTGTCGATTTCGTCGACATTGTCGATGAAAAGAATGGTCAGGCCCTCACGCCGCGCCACTGCTTCCATGGCGTCCGTCATCGCATCCTGCGTGTCCGCCATTGCGGCAAGGCCAAGCGACTGACGCAATTCACCGACGAAACGCTCAGGGGACGCAATTCCGGACGCGTTGAGCCAGGAACAATGGGAAACCGCCGTATCGCGCATGCCCGGCAAAGTGAGGGTGCCGTCCACCAGACGCTCATAGGCCGCTTTCATCAGGGCGGTCTTGCCGAAACCGGGCGGGGCGCGAAGAACGACGATCTGTCTGGAAAGCCCTGCGGCCAGCTTGGAGAGCAGATAGGGTCTTTCGATGCCTGAAAAAAGCATGCGCGGCGGGCTGAAGCGCAACCCGGCGCCGGTAAAGGTTCTTACGGCATGCAACGGCTTTTCACGCAAGACACGGCTTGGCATCGGTCCTCTTTCGTCACTGAACGACCGGCCCCAGCCGGAATGGCATCCGGAAAGGGCAGGGCATTATCAGCGCCTGATGCCGGGCATTCGTCAAGAGCCGAGTGGCCGGTAGGCTTGCGGCAGGCCGAAGGCGGCGGGACCGAAGACGGCAAGCGCTTCCGGCGTGCGCATGATGGGCGGCACACGCACGGCAAGCACGTTCACGCGCTGTCCATAACGCAGCCTCTCGGTGGTGATGGCTTCGGCCGTGTCGATGTCGAGCACGGTGATGAGATCGGGAACGATCGCGAGCACGCGGCCGCTTTCCTCCTCGGCGACGAGGTTTTCGTTCTGGATGCGGATTTTGACTTTCGGTTTCGAGGTGTCGAAGGGTTCGATGGTGGCAATCCCCACCGACCAGCCGTTTTCCTCCTTGCGGGCGACATCGCAGACCTTGCCGGAGGTGATGATTTCGGCATGGCCGTAATGCGTGCCCGCGAAAAAATCGACAAGCGCCCGCACCGGATCGTGGTGCCCGGAGGCCGCCTCGCGCAGGGTCCGGCCAATGCCGATGGCAAGCGACATGGTTGCTGGTACCGAAACGCGTTTTGCCGTCTCGCCATCCATGCCGTAATTGACGATATAGGCCTGCCCGCCCATGCGGATGGTCACGCCGCGGGCCAGCCACTCGGCCTTGGCGGCGTCTTCGGTCTCGATCAGCACGCGGTTGCCGCGTTCGTCCGCCACCGCAACGGGGCTTGCCGGCACGCCGTAGACATTGAAGGTTTCCATCTCAAGCTGCGGGAAGGCGCGGCCCATGCCGTCCGCATCGATGACGGGCACGCGCTTTTTGGCCGCCAGCACGATGGGTATCATGGAATTGATGCCGCCCGCCTCGAAGGGAATGATGGCGTCGACATCGATGCCGGTGTGGTCCTCATAGGTCTCAAGGGCAAGGTCGCCCTCTTCGCCGGAGGGGATTTTCTCGATGAGGATGGTGGGCGCTCCCATTGCGCCACAGGCGACGACGGCTGCGCCATCGGGCACCGCGTCGAGCGCGATCAGGTCCACCGGCCCGTATTTTTCGATGGCGGCCTTGGCCAGAAGTTTGCCGATATAGGGATCGCCGCCGCCGCCGGTGCCGAGAACGGCCGCGCCGACGGCCAGATCGTCTATGTCCTGCTCCGTGATGATTGCCATGTCAGTCGATCTCCTCGATGGAGGTAAAGGGTTCCTTCAGGCCGAAGCAGGCCGGGCCGAACACGTTGAGCGCTTCCGGGGTGCGCATGATCTCGGGCACGGAGACGGCGACCACGGTGACGCGCTGGCCGTAACGCAGGTTTTCGCTGGTGATTGGCTCGGCGGTTTCCGTGTTCATGATCGAGATCAGGTCCGGCACAATGGCCTTTACCCTGCCATCCTGCCTTGCGATCAGGTTCTCGTTCTGGATTTCGATTTCCATCTGCGAGGTGAATGGCGCGACGGCTTCGATGCGGGCGCGGCCAATGGTGAAACCGGCTTTGGTTTCGCGCATCACATCGACGATCTTTCCCTTGAAGATGACGCGGCCGTAACGGTAAAGCGTGGATGGCAGGAAACCGAGAAGCGCCTCGATGGGATTGATGTGGTCCTCCTGCGCCTTGCGCAACACCTTGCCGATGTGGATCGCCAGTGTCAGCGTATTGGGAATGGCCGTGCGCTTCACCTCCGCGCCGCTCATGGCATATTCCGCAATATAGGCGCAGCCGCCCATGCGAATGGCGACGGCGCGGGAGAGCCATTCCATCTGCCTGTTATCGACGGCTTCGATCAGCGCGCAATCGCCCCACTCGTTGCTCACCGCCATGGGGGAGCCGGATATGCCGTAAACGCCGAATGTCTCCATTTCCAGAAACGGAAAGGCGCGCCCCATGCCATCGGCATCGACGATGGGCAGACCGAGCCGGGCGCCGACGACCAGCGGAATGGTGGAATTGATGCCGCCTATCTCGATGGGCATGGTGTAGCCGGCTTTTTTGCCGAGCCGTTTCTCAAGGCGACGGAGCGAGAAGATGGCCTCTTCGCCGGAGGGGATTTTCTCCACCAGCACGGTCGGCGCACCCATCATGGCTGTCGGGATGACGAGGCTGTCGTCCGGCAATTCACTGGGGTCGATCAACTCGACCTCGCAGCTTTCGTCCAGGCATTGCTGCACCATCATGCGCCCGACATAGGGGTCGCCGCCGCCACCGGTTCCGAGAAAAGCCGCGCCAACGGCTAGATCGGCAAGATGTTCGCGTGTGAGTTTCATCGCCATGTCCTCAGCCGATCACCAGGTCGCCAACCGCCTTGACGCGGATGCGGGTGGCGCTGCCGGGCAGATAGGCAAGCGGCACTTCCTCGATATCCATGATCTTGACGGAGGCTGCAGTCGCCCCCGCCTTTACCGCCCGTTCAGAAGCCTCGGCCTTGGCGCTGGCCAGAACGGCGTCACGAGAGGTGCCTTCCAGCGAGAAGATGCGATCCACCTCACCGCCCACCTGTGCGATGGCCGCGCCGATGGCATTGGCGACGGAGGCGTTTTCCGGCCTTAAAACCTTCGACGCCGAAGGAAGATCGCGCGAGACCAGAATTGAGCCGCCGCCCACCAGAATGACGGGAAGAGGATCGGCGCTGGTTTTCATGCGATCCACGGCCTCATCGACCATGCGATGCATGGTGTCGAGCGCGTTTTCGATGGTTTTTGCGGGAATATGCGCAACGCGGGATCGGTCGCCAATATCCTCCAGCCCGGCCGCCACGACGATATCCGTGGTGGTCAGGGTATCGCCGCCGAAAACCAGCGCCTTGCTGGTGATCTCGTAACCGACGGAATCGGGACCGATGCGCTTACCCTCGTCACGCACCAGCGAGCCGCCGCCAAGCCCGATGGCCAGCACATCCGGCATGCGGAAATTGGTGCGCACACCGCCAATATCGACCGCAACCGCCGATTCTCGCGGAAAACCGTGCACGAGCATGCCGACATCCGATGTCGTACCGCCAATATCTACCACCATGGCTTCCTTGACACCGGCCAGCATGGCAGCGCCGCGCATGGAATTGGTGGGACCGGAGGCGAAGGTAAGGACGGGATAACGCTCGACATAGTCGGGAGACATCAATGTTCCGTCGTTCTGGCTGATGAAAAAGGGCGCCTTGATGTCGAGTTCCTTCAGCGCGCTGCGGAAGGAGGAGACGACCTTGCGGGAAAGCTCGGCCAGCGAGGCATTCATGATCGAGGCGTTTTCACGCTCGAGGAAACCCACCCTGCCGATTTCGTGGCTGAGCGAGATGGCGACATCCGGAACGGCATCGCGCAGGATTTCGGCGGCGCGCAGCTCCATTTCCGGCGTGACCGGTGAAAAAACCGAGGTGATGGCCGCCGTCTTCAGACCGCGTTCGCGCACGGTGGCGGCAACCTCCATCAATCCCTTTTCGTCGAGAGGCGCGATGGTGCGCCCGTCGAATTCATGTCCGCCGCGCAGCATGAAGGTGTGGCGGCCAAGCGTGTCGGCAAGGTCCTTCGGCCAGTCGGTCAGCGGCGGCAGGCCCTTGGTGGCCGGCAGGCCGAGGCGGATGGCGGCAACTTCCAGCAGGCGCTTGCGCTCGACCACGGCATTGGTGAAATGGGTCGTGCCGATCATCACCGCCTGAATTTGCGAGACGGATACGCCCGTCATGCCCAGAAGCTTGTTCAACACCGCCACGATGCCCGAGCCGACATCGGCCGTTGTCGGGCTTTTGCAGGCGCCGATGACCGCTGCCCCATCCATAAGGGCGGCGTCGGTATTCGTGCCACCCACATCAATGCCAATACGCATGTCTTTCTCCTGTCGATTGACAAGGGAAGGGCGCCTGCGCGGCTGGTCACCGCACATTGCATCCTTTCCCGATTTTCTGGTTCCGGTGGCCGGGTCTCAGGCCACCAAGACTTCGGATCGTTCCGGGTCCCACGTCACGCCGATCGCCTGTCCGGGCGACAGCCTGGCGAGATGGGACTGGTTCTGCCGTTCGGCGACGATATCCTGTCCGCCGACCGAAAGATGGTAGCGGACAAGCGCACCCTGATAGGTTTCCGAAACGACGGTTGCCGGAACGCCGGTGCCGGCCTCGCCGATGATGATGTTTTCCGGCCTGACGACGAGCTTGACGGCTTTGCCATCGGCGAAGTCTTCGGCGGGAACACGTGTCAGCGCCACGGTGTCGCCGAAGCTGACCACCAGACTTTCGCCTTGGCGGCCCCTCACTGTGGCGTCGATGACATTCGACTGGCCGATGAAGGTGGTGACGAAAAGCGTCTTCGGCCTTTCGTAGATTTCCTGCGGCGTGCCCACCTGCTCGACTTTGGCCTTCTGCATCACGCCGATGCGGTCGGACATGGTGAGCGCCTCATCCTGATCGTGGGTCACATAAACGGTGGTGATGCCGAGCTTCTTTTGCAGATCCTTGATCCAGTATTTCATTTCCTCCCGCAGCGATTTGTCGAGCGCCGAAAGCGGTTCGTCGAGAAGCAGGATGCGCGGTTCGGTAACCAGCACGCGGGCAAGGGCCACACGCTGCTGCTCGCCACCGGAAAGCTGGCGCTGATAGCGGTTTTCATATCCCATCAGCCCGACCTGGCGTAACGCGAAGGCGACGGAGCTGTCGATTTCCTCCCTGGATTTCTTTCGCAGCTTCAGGCCGAAGGCGATGTTTTCCGCCACGCTCATATGCGGAAAAATCGCATAATTCTGGAAGACGATGCCGATGTCGCGCTTTTCGGGCGGCAGATAGGTGACGTCATCCGATCCGATCAGGATCTGCCCCGACGATGGGCGGATGAAGCCGGCGATCATGCGCAATGTCGTGGACTTGCCGCAGCCGGAAGGTCCCAGCAGCGAGAAGAATTCGCCCTGCTCTATGTGCAGATCGATGCCCGCGACCGCGACATTGTCGCCATAGGATTTGACGAGGCTTTTCAGTTGAATATCCGACATCGGCTTCCGTTGTCCTTTCTCTCTGGGGCGTGGCCGGCGGGACCGGCCACGACGTTCTGCGGGTGCGAGGGTCATCCCGCGAAGATTTCGTTCACGGTCTCGACGATATCGTCTTCGTTTTCGAGATAGGCCTTCCAGTCCGGCAGCCAGAAATCCTTGGTGGCGTCGGCGCTGTTGACGATACCGGCCTTGACGAGATTATCCGGCAGGACGGCATTGGAGACGGTGGGGCGCAGGTAGAATTCCTTGCCCATATTGGTCATGAAGGACGGCTCCAGCGCGCGGTTGAGAAGCGCATAGGCCAGCTTCTTCTGGGTCGGCTCGGAATAGCGGCTGACCGTGTAGGTCTGGGTGAGGATCGGCTGAAGTTCCTTCCAGTACATCACGGCGAAGGGAGCGCCCTTGTCGCGGGCCTGCATCGGTTCGGCGTCGCTCTGCACGGCGATTACTACCTCGCCGCGATCCATCAGCGTCTGCATGTTGCCGGTGAAATCCGAAATCTTGGCAGGCATCAATTCCTTCATCGCCTTGTAACCCGCGTCGAGATCGTACTGATCCTTGCCGAATAGCGAGCAGGCGACGAGGAAGAAGTCCATCTGCAGGGTGTTGGAGGTGATGTAGGTGCCGCGCTTGCCGGCGAATTCCGGCTTCCACATGTCCTTGAAGCTGGTGGGTGGCGGGGTAACGAGATCGGTGCGGTAGGCATGCACATACTGGTTGAAGGCCCAGGTGACGCCGACGCCGTTCGAGGTGGCGAAGGGCCAGAGATTTTTGCCGTTCGGCACATTGGGAAGGATTTCGTCGATCGTGTGGAAGAAATCGCCCGCTGCCGCCGTCTTGAACATTTCCGGCAGGTTCCAGTTGGTGATGTCGAGCGGCGGTTTCTTCGGCCCGTTGGCGACGAATTTCGGAAACCACGGCCAGGTGGAATCATATTCGATCTTGCAGTTGAAATCTTTCGCGAAGTCGGTCAGCAGATATTTGTGCACCAGTTCGCCCCAGGGGCCGCCCCATTCGCCTACCCGCAACACCGCCCCGCCGGCATCGAAAACGGAACCGTCGTAGGTCACGTCCTGCGAGAAGGCATGGTTGATGTTGAAGAGCGGCAAGGTTGCCGCTGCAGCACCCATCTTGAGGAGCCTGCGGCGGCCGGGATCGAATGTCATTCCTGTCATGTCCATGTTCCCCTTGTTTTTGAATCTATGGATACGGGTATTTCATTGAATGTCCGGCGGAGCCCTAGCCGCCGAAAATGCGCTTCAGATTGATGAGCCTGGAGGTCGCCACCATCGAGACGACAACGAGAAGGATGGCGAAGATGCCTGCCGCAGCCGCGGTGGGTTCGAAGGCGTAGCGTAGCGCCACATACATCGCCATCGGCAACGTCTGCAGGTTTGGCGTCGAGAGAAAGAGCGTCACCTCGAACTGGCCGAAGGAAATGATGAAAGCGAAGATGGTGCCCGCCGAAATGGCCGGTGAAATAATCTTCAGCGTCACGAGGCGGAAAGCGGTGAAGGGAGAGGCTCCGAGCGAGCGCGCCGCCTCTTCCAGGCTGCGGTCGAAGCCGACGAGGGCGGCGGTGACCGTGGCGATGACGAAGGGGCAGGTGACGATGACGTGGCCGATGATAAGCCCGGTCATGCTCCGTGCGAGCCCGATGCCGGTGGTGACGTAGAATACATAAAGCGCAAGACCAAGCACCACCCCCGGCAGGACGATGGGCATCATGAAGAAGGCGCGCAGCGGTGCGACGAGACGGCTCGACGACCGTGTCAGGAAAAGCGCCGCCATGGTGCCGAGCATCGTCGCAATCGCTGTGGAGATGCCGGCGACGAGGAAGGAAACGCCATAGGCCGACAGAAAGGTCGGTGAGGTCAGGAAGGCATAGACCCAACGCAGGGAAAAACCCTGCGGCGGAAAGGTCAGGTAATCGCCGGCATTCAGCCCGGACAGGATGACGATGATGACCGGCACCAGCAGGACGGTCAGTGTCAGGACCGACAGAAGCCTGAAAACAAGCGGAATGGATGATTCCTCACGCATCAGCTGCGCCCTCCCGTGGTGCGCATGGCAGCGCGGTGATAGACGGCGATCGCCATCAGGCTGGTGACGAAGAGGACCACGGCGATTGCCGCGCCGAATTGCCAGCGCCCGGTTTCCGCCACCTGCTGGTAGATGTGGATCGGCATGACCATGACCTTCCAGCCGCCCATCAGCGCCGGCACGACATAGGATGAAATGGCGAGTGCAAAGACCAGCAGCGTGCCCGCCAGAATTCCCGGCATGGAAAGCGGCAGCACGATGGAGAAGAAGGCCTTCGTGCGGGAGGCGCCAAGCGATCTGGCCGCCTCTTCCAGCGCCGGATGGATGGATTTAATGATGCCGATCAGGGAGAGGATCATAAAAGGCAGCGTGATCTGCACCAGCCCGACCACGACACCGAAAATATTGTACATCAGCGGCAGCGGCTGCGAAATGACACCCATGCGGATGAGCGCGCCGTTGATGAGACCGTTATCGCCCAGAAGTACCATCAGCCCATAGAGCCGGATGACCATGTCGAGCTGCATGGACGATAATACGAGGATCATCAGCAGGGTGTTACGGCCGGGATTGACCGTTTTGGCGATGACATAGGCAAGCGGATATCCGAGCACCAGGCAGACGAGCGCCACCACGGCGGCAATGCCGACGGAACGCAGGATGGCCTCGTAATAGATGGCGCGGGTGAAGATGCGAACGAAATTGTCGAAGGTGATCGCGCTCGACAATGTGATGACGCCGGCCACCGATTTGTTGAAGGCGAGGGCGAAAAGCGAGGCGGTGGGCACGACGAAAAAGGCGATGAAAAAAATCAGCGCGGGCAGCAGGAGCAGCCAGAAGCCGAAACCGTCGCTCGAGCGCTTTCGCGCCGGCGAAACCTGAGCGAGGGGCAGGCCGTCCATCTGCTTGTCGGTTGTCGTCATTGCGGATACCGCCATGTTGCGTGATCTCCCGTCATTCGGCCGCTTGCGGCAACATGGCTCTGTGCAGTGCGTCGTAGCCGATCAGTTCCTTTTCCGGCGGTGCCGGATAGGTCGTCTTGCTCTGGGAAAGACCGGCGCGGACGAGGCCGGCGGCAATGGAAACGGCTGTCGGGATGGGATCGACGACGGGAACGTCGATGCCCTCGGCAAGCAGCCCTTCACGCAGGCCGGCGGCGCATCCCATCAGGCCGGTGCAGCCGAAGATCAAGGCTTCCGCGCCATCTTCCTCCACCGCCTTTCTGCCTTCCTCGACGAGGCGGCGGGCGGTGGCGGCAAGGTCCGTTTCGAGCTCCAGCACGGGAATATCGACACTGCGCACCGAGGCCAGTTTGCTGGAAAGGCCACTAAGGGCGGCGGTATTTTCAAAAGACGGGATCAGGCGGCGCATGACGGTAATGACGGAGAATTTGTGTCCCAGCATGGAAGCAACATGCATGCCGGTTTGGCATGGCCCGAGAACGACCATGCCGGAAATCTCCCGGGCCGGGCGCAGGCCGGGATCGCCCATGCAGTCGATGATGACGGCATCGACGCCTTCACGTTCGGCGCGGGCTATTTCAAGCAGGGTGCCCGGAACGGACATCGCCGCCTCGAACTCGCTTTCAATCGAGCCCGGCCCGGTGGCTATTTCGGCGTGGGAAAGGCTGATGCCGGGATATTCCAGCGCCTTGAGATCCGCCAGCTTGCGAAAGCCGCGCGTTACGATGGGGGATACGACACGAACATGAATGTCACGCATTCTCGATATCTCCTTCAGCACCGCAACGACTTGCGTACGCGGGCAAAACCAGGCCTGAAGTTGCGTATCCGACGCTTGCCGAGCCTCCGGTGACTGCGCCGCTTGTTCCGATGCCTTACGGTGCATCGGCTTGCCTCCGGACGAAAGAGCTTAGGCGAATAGGGGCTTCACTCTTTTGGGTGGGTAGTATGGCTGGTTTGAAAGCGCAGTACCTATCCGTTTAGATAGGTACTGCTGCATAAAACAGATGCGCCTGCGATGTTTGACTAAACATTGGGCGATCAAAGTCGTAAAATGAGGCGCTTTTGGCGTTTCGCGAACGGTTTAACCGCAAGCGGGCCTTACGGGAGGCGCAGCGCCCGTACCCAGCCGTGACCCGGGTGCAGGCGCTCGAGGCAGTCTCGCAGCCAAAGGCGTTCCGAAAGAGGTAATTTGGGCTGGGCTCTTGCGAAATCGTCCTCGTCCTTGGGGCGCCTGTGCTTTGCCTTGAACAGAAGCACGGCGGAGGCATTGAGATAAGGGATGCCGTCTGCGGTCAGCGACACCATTTCGATCCGCGGCCGCGTTATTTCCGGATTTCTCTTGTAAACCCAGGTGTCATTCGTCCCCGGCTCGATCATCATATCGGCGCGCCAGCACCCGGCAGGGCGATCGAAGCACCATATTTGAAAAATCTCGGGAGCCGGGTGCTGGTCCGCCGGCAGCGGTTCGATAATGCCATCGTTGACGGTATAGAACTCCATGTCACCCAGTTTCCGGCAAAAGATACTCAGATCTTCGCGCAGGACCGTGAATTCGAGATCGTCATGCTCACGCGTCTTGCTCCCCTGCCACAGATCGAGCGCCCAGCCGCCGACAACGCACCATGGCCGCGATACGCCGTCCAGTCGCTGGGACAGTTCGGCAGGGCTCCAGGGGGTCCACGCATTCTGGTCCGGCACAAGCGGGTGATCACTCATAATATACGGTCGCTTCCATGCAATTTTCGTATTGCCGTTTATTTGCCGATGGCCTCAAGGCCAACGCTTCAGCAGCCCCGCCAGAAGCGTCAGCGCCTCCGTGAGATCGTCGAATGACGGGCCGCCGAGGCAGAGCCGAATACCGCTCGCCTGATCGTCGGGGTTCACCAGCATGGATTCGGGAAGGGTCAACTTGATACGCATCGCCGCAGCTGCGAATGCGAAACGATTGGCGGCGTCGCGTTCCATCGGCAGCCAGACGTTGTATGCATCGGGATGCGAGCCAAGCTGGTTCGTGCCGAGCAGTGAAACAGCCAGGCTGGAGCGCCGTCGGGCCTCGTGGCGTAAATCCCGCTGGATTGACGAGATGATGCCGGAGGTTAGCCAATCTTCAACCACCGCGCAGGAGAGTGCGGATGGGGCCATCGGCATGTCCTGCAGAAGGTCTTCGGCGGTGTCGTGCAGCCCTGCCGGCAATGCAAGCACGCCGATCTGCAGGCCGGGACCAAGCGACTTGGAGAGCCCGTTCACATGAAACGAGATTTCAGGAGCCAATGAGGCGAGCGGCGGCAAGGCCTCGGCCGATGCCGCATAAACGCCGTCCTCGATGATCCATACGCCCGCCCGGCGGCAAATATCCGCAATGATCTGCCGCCGCGCTGCGCCCATGGTGACGGTTGTCGGATTATGCAGCGTCGGCGTCAGATAGACTGCGGTGCCGTCACGTGACGTCGTGCCGGCGAGCGCTGCGGCAAGCGCTTCCGGCACCATGCCTTCGGCATCGATTTCAACACCCTGCATCCGGTATCCTTTACGCCGGGCCAGTGCGATCGCGCCGGGATAGGTGATCCGTTCGGTCAGGAGCAGGCCCTTCGGGCCGCAGGCGAGATCGAAGGCCAGCGCCAGCGCCTGGCGGGCGCCGCTTGTCAGCACCAGATGTGACGGATCGACGGTCAGGCCCAGCGTTTCGAGCCAGTGGGCGAGAAGGCGGCGGTGTTCCAGATGTCCGGCGGGCGGGGCGTAAAGATTGATGTGATCCGCATCGATCCTGCGGGCGATCCCCGTTAGCGTCCTGGCCAGAATGCGGGCATTAAGCGTGGCCGGCGGCGCATTGGAGGAGAGGTCGAACTGCCGATCCTTGTGCGCCTCCTGAAGCGCCACGAATGTTCCCCGTCCCTTGACGCTGCGTGTCAGCCCGCGCCGTTCGAGAACTGAATAGGCTTTTGTCACCGTGCCAAGCCCCACCCCCAGTTTCCATGCAAGATCGCGATGGGCGGGCAGACGGTCGCCGCCCGTCAACCGCCCCTCGATGATGTCATCGGCAAGAGCAAGCACCAGCCGTTCTGCGGCATTCGCCTCAATATCTGCAAGACGGGGAGTCCAGGGGGATTGAAGCAGCACGGCCTTACCTTCGATAAAAGTGTCACGTTACACTATTTCAATAAACACCAAGTGTAACATAGGCTATGACGACGCTGATTGAAATCCACACTTTACGGCGGGCGATCGGCCATGATGCTGGCGCCTGGAGGATCGAATGTTCAGCCATGTAACCGTCGGAACGCGTGATCTTGAGCGGGCGGAACGCTTCTACGATGCCGTGCTTGTCCCGCTCGGCCTGACGCGGCGGGTCGTTACCCCGGATGGCGGGCCTGCGGCGCTTTGCTGGGTGGCAGCACACTCCCCGTTGCCCCGCTTTTATGTCTATCGTCCTTTCAACGGCGAGCCGGCCACGGTCGGCAACGGCGGCATGGTCGCCTTTCTGGCGCCGTCGAAAGAGGCGGTGGAGACGGCCTATGCCGGCGGCCTTTCGCATGGCGGCACGGATGAAGGAGTTCCGGGGCCACGCCCGCATTACGGAGACGGCTATTTCGGCGCCTATCTGCGTGACCCTGACGGCAACAAGGTCCACATCGCTCATCGCGGAGACCTCCAGCAATAGTGCTGGGGAAGTGTCCTGCTTCTGGAGAAATCGGAATGATCGTTAGCCAGATCGCCCTCGTCTACGGCACCTATATCGTCGCCACCGCCAGCCCGGGGCCAAGCAACATGGCGATCATGGGCACGGCGATGCGTGATGGCCGGCTGCCCGCCCTCGCTTTGGCGGCCGGTGTCATCACCGGCTCGCTCTTCTGGGCGATCCTTGCGGCGACGGGCATGTCCGCCGTGCTGGCCGCCTATGCCCAGGCGCTTTTCATCATCAAGATATTTGGCGGCGTCTACCTGCTGTATCTGGCCTTTCGAGCGGGCAGGTCGGCCCTGAAGCCGGTCTCCGATCTTGTGGGGACGAAAACCGGGCGTGCGACGCCGCCCTATCGGGCGCTCTACCGGCAGGGTCTCCTCATGCATATCGGAAATCCGAAGGCGATCATGGCCTGGATAGCGATCATGTCGCTGGGGTTTCGCGAGGACGCGCCGGCGGGCATGTTGCCGGCGATCATTGGCGGCTGCGCCCTTCTCGGCGTCATCGTATTCGGCAGCTATGCGCTTCTCTTTTCCACCGCCTCGATGATTGCGCTCTACACCAGATTGCGGCGCTGGATCGAATCCGTGCTTTCTGCGGTATTTGCCGTTGCGGGGTTGAAATTGCTTCTCTCGCAGAGCTGACAGCCTCGCCGTCCGTGTTGCCGATCAATCCCAACTGAAAGAGCCATGTCATGAGTTTTGCTATCCACATGATCGACGTGTTCGGCTCCGGGCCGCTTTCCGGCAATCCGCTGGCGGTCGTCATCGGCGCCGATGCTTTGTCGACGGATGAAATGCAGGGATTGACGCGGTGGTTCAACCTTTCCGAAACCACCTTCCTGCTGCGGCCCACCCATCCGCAGGCTGATTACCGGGTCAGGATATTCTCGCTGGACAGGGAGTTGCCCTTTGCCGGGCATCCCACACTTGGCAGCTGCCATGCCTGGCTTTCGGCCAACGGCATGGCAAAAAATCAAACCGCCATTGTTCAGGAGTGCGGTGCGGGACTGGTCACGATCCGGCGCTCGCATGGGCGACTTTGTTTTGCCGCTCCGCCGCTTATCCGTTCCGGCGCACCGACGCCGGCCGAACTGGAAGAGGCGCGGCAGCTGTTGAGGATCGAGGCTTGCGATATCATCGATGCCGCCTGGATCGATAATGGTCCCGGCTGGCTGGGAATCAGGCTGGCATCGGCCGAAAAGGTGCTTGGCCTCGACCCGTCCCGCAATTGGCCCGGCCGTATCGATATCGGTGTGGTTGGCCCTCATGCGCAAGGCGGCGAGACCGCCTTTGAGGTTCGCGCCTTCTTCAGCGATCATCTGGGCGTCATCGTCGAAGACCCCGTCACCGGAAGCCTCAACGCCTCGGTGGCGCAATGGCTGTTCGCGACGGGCGTGGTTGACGAAGACTATGTCGCGGCGCAGGGAACGCGCCTTGGCCGCCACGGCCGCATCTACCTGACCCGCGATGATGCCGGCCAGATATGGGTTGGCGGCGAAACGCGCACGCATGTCGAAGGCCGGTTGCAAGGCCTTTGAAAAGACAGACGAAAACGAGGTGAATTTGATGAGTAGCAGTGTTTACCGCCCCATTTCCGAACGCGTATTGGCGGATGATTGGGGACGGCTGACCAAGTATGAGTATGAACTTCAGCTGAGGGACGGAAGCTGGCAACGGCAGACCCGGGAAGCATATGATCGCGGCAACGGGGCGACATGCCTGTTGTACAATCCGGCAAGCGACAATGTCCTGCTGACCCGCCAGTTCCGGTTGCCCGTGCTTTTGAATGGCGGTCTGGAATCGCTGATCGAGACACCGGCGGGGCTGCTGGAAGGCGCTGACCCGGCGACGCGAATGCGTGCGGAACTGATCGAGGAAACCGGTTATGAGGTTTCCGAACTTACGCATCTGTTCGATATCTACATGAGCCCCGGATCGGTCACGGAATATCTCGCCTTTTTCTACGGCGAATATGCCGAGAAACATAAGGTCGGGGCAGGTGGCGGTTCAGCGGAAGAGGGCGAAGACATCGATGTGCTGGAAATCGCCTTGCCCGAGGCGATGCGGATGATCGGCCGCGGCGATATTCGCGATGCCAAGACGATCATTCTGATCCAGCATCTCGCCATCCGGCTCTTGCAGGAAAAGATCACGGCACGCTGATCCTCATCCAATGCCTCCGGTCCGGGGCGTCAGCGCCGGATCAATCCGATCATCGTTTTTGAAATTCAGAAATACGAAGGAGTTTCAGCATGGATATTGCGCCGCTCAGCCCCATTCACGCATCCACCGCCTCGGCAACGGACACCCTGAAAATGCTGGTACGCTACAAGGCCTGGGCGAACGGGTTGACGTTCAGAAGCGTGATGGAGCTGCCGGCAGGTGAAGCCCTTCGGCAGAGGCCGACGCGGTTCGGAAACATGGTGCATACGCTGAACCATGTTTATGTGGTGGACGATATTTTCAGGCATCATCTACAAGGAAAGAAACACGGTTACACCGCCCGCAACACCGACCATACGCCCGCAATTGGCGAATTATGGGAAGCGGTTCAGGAAATGGACCGCTGGTATGTCGATATGGTCGACACCTGGGCGGACGTAGATCTCGCGAAAGCCGTTCATTTCGAATTTGTCGGAGGAGGGGAAGGCGTCATGACCCGCGAGCAGATCGTGCTGCATATCGTCAATCATGGCACCTATCACCGCGGCTTTGTCGGCGACCTGATGTATCAGGTGCCTTTTACGCCGCCGTCAAACGATCTTCCCGTCTTTATTAGGGATCGTTATCGCGGCGCTTACTGAGCGCTTGCCGTCGGTGCGATCACCGGGCGAAAAGATTGGCGGCCATATAGTCTACAAATGCTCTGACTTTTGGAGAGAGATATCGATTGGTCGGCCAGAGGACGCGGAAAGTCCCTGTGTCGGCCATGTAGTCGTCGAGCAGCGATACCAGTTTCCCCTGAGCGATTTCGGATGTTACTGCGAACGAGGGCAGACATGTTATCCCGAATGATCGTTCCGCAAGGTAGATCAGGGGTTCCAGCGTGCTCGCAACGGTGGCGACCGGAAGATCGATCCTGATTTCGTGTCCTTCGCGAACCAGCGGCCACGGCTCAAGCTTTCCGGAATTGGCGAAGCGATGATGGAGACAGCGGTGCCGGACAAGGTCTTCCGGAATCTCCGGGCGTCCATGCGCCTTGAGGTAGTCAGGCGCCGCCACGACGCTGTGCCTGAAAGTGCCGAGCTTGCGGCTCATCAGCCGTGTGTCCCTGATCTCGCCCGTTCGGATGACGGCGTCGAATCCCTCTTCGATGACATCAACCAGACGATCGGTAAAATCGAGGTCGAGGCTGATTTCGGGATACGCCTCCATGAAGGCGGATATCGTCGGCATCAGAAGCATGCCCGCAAGCGGAAGGCTCACTCGAAGTTGCCCGCGCGGAACGGCCTGCGATCTCGACAGTTGCGCCTGCACGGTCTCATATTCGGACTGGATGCGCCGGCATGTATCGAGGAAGAAACTTCCGTCCTCCGTCAGGGCCATGCTGCGCGTCGAGCGATTGAACAGTCTTACGCCCAGCTCCTCCTCCAGACGCGCAATGGCTTTTCCGACGGCTGATCCGGAGATGCCGAGGCGATGCCCGGCGGCCACGAAGCTTCCCGCTTCCGCCACCTGAATGAATATGCCGAGTGTTCCGAGTTTGTCCATGACGCCGCAATTAAGGAATTTTTATCCGGTATGTTAAGAATAGCAGCTCGTTTATCCGCTATTTTGCTTCCGATATCCAGATGTCGCCGCGGCCGAAATGGCTCGAGCTTCAAATGGAGATAACTCATGGAAACGAAACCTATCGCAGCTTTTGCGGGCTCTCCCGCTCCCACGACCTTCGTTGTCAACGTCATTCATGCGCATCCGGGAAAGCAGGACGAAGCCTTCGCCATTATTCAGGATGTCGTTCACTATGTTGCCGAACGAAAAGAAGGGTTTCTCTGGAGCAGCCTTGCGAAAAGCACCGACGGAGAGACGGTTGTCAATGTCGAGGCCATTCAGGGAACCGGCAATGTCGACGAGTTCTTTTCCGATCCGCAATTCGTCGAAAAATTCCGGAAACTGGACACCGTCTCCAGGAGCGAGTTTCACACATACACCGTCGGCGATCTGGTTCTCCCGAAGCCCATTGCTGAGTGACGGATAGAGCGCGCTCGGTTTTGAAAACGTGCCGGTCAGGTGGCGGCCGGGGGGCTTCCCCCGGCATTGGAACGGAAGGCCGTCGCCGGGCCATGGTCGAAGCACTCGATCAGCATTTCGGTCAGCACCCGGATTTTTCTTGCCGGATGCTGGCCGGGCGGTCTGACGACAAATATTCCCGCCGGCGGCGGCGGATAGCGTTTCATGACGCGGACCAGCTCGCCCGAGTCCAGATGATCCTTGATGAGATCGTCGGGCAACACGGCGATCCCCAGACCGGCGACTGCGGCGACGGCGAGGGCGGCCCCGTTGTCGGCCTTGAAACGTCCCTGTGGACGAATGCTTGTCACCCTGTCTCCATCCATCACCTGCCAGGTTTCCGTTCCCTGCATGAGAGCCTGATGGGTGACGAGTTCTTCCGGTGTCTCCGGAGAGCCATGGGCCCTGATATAGTCCGGGCTGGCGACGAAACTTCCGTAGAGGGGGCCGACACGTCTGGCGACAAGGTTGGAATCCTGAAGGTGGCCGACCCGGATCGCACAATCATACCCTTCTGCGATCAGATCCACGAAACGATCCGTGTAACAGGTCTGGATCTGGAGTTGGGGATAGCGGCGCGCCATTTGCGCAATCACCCGTGCGAAATGCGTCGGGCCGAAAGAAAGCGGCGCAGCAATCCGCAGACGCCCGCAGAGCTCGCCAGCCGGAAGAATTGTCTCCCTCGCCACATCGATTTCGGCTGAAATCCTCGCCGCATAGTCCCGGAAGGTTGCTCCCGCCTCCGTCAGGGAAGCGCCGCGTGTGGATCGGGCCAGAAGCTGGACGCCAAGCTCGGCTTCAAGCCGCAAGAGCCGCCGGCTGACCATCGACTTGGAGATGCCGAGCCGCAGCGCGGCCGAAGTGACGCCTCCCGCATCTGCAACTTCGACGAATGTCCGGAGATCTTCGATATCCACTCAGCGTTCCTCATTCTGCGACACAGCTCAGCGCTGACAAGGACTACCGCATCATAAACAGGAATGACAAGTTTCGTCCCGCGGCAGTGCCCGAAGGGGCGCATGTCTTTGCGCAAGCGCTTCAATAAACCGCCAACATAGGATGAACCCATGACCTTTCGTAACGGCCTCGATTCACTTCTCCGCCCTGAAGATTCCGTCCTCGTTCTGATCGATCATCAGCCCTATCAGCTCGCGAACCTGAACAGCCACGATCCGCAGGCTGTGGTCAACCTCACGACCGCACTGGCGAAGCTGGCAAAAGCCTTCAATGTTCCGACCGTTCTTACCAGCGTGATTGCGGCGCGCGGCGGACTGCTCTTCAAGCAGATCACCGACGTGTTTCCCGGCCAGGAAGTCATCGATCGCACCTGGGTGAACACCTGGCAGGACGAGAATGTGGTGAACGTCGTCAAGGCGACCGGCCGCAAGCAACTGATCATCGCCGGCCTGTGGACCGAGGTTTGCGTCGCAATGCCCGTCATCCAGGCGGCCGGCGAAGGCTGGGACGTGACCGTGATCACCGATGCGTCGGGCGGGATTTCGAAGGAATCTCACGAAGTTGCCATCCAGCGCATGATCGCGGCCGGTGCGAACCCGATGACCGTGATGGCGCTGGCCGGCGAATGGCAGCGCGATTGGGCGCGCACCGAGCATGTCGAGGAGCTGACCGAAATCCTCATCCAGCACTTCGGCGGCAGCGGCATCGCCTATCTCTGGGAACAGCAGCTTCTCAACACGCCGGTGCCGGCCACAAAGGGCGGTCACTAGAGCCGGGCAGGGATGGCGGGCGTCTGTTAGCTCCCGCCATCCCGTCGCCTCAAGGCTATTCTCTCGCCCTGCAAACGAGGCCGGCGCGATCCCCATGAGAAAGGGAGGCGCCGGCTTTGATCGCTTGCCTATGGGCGCGCGCATCGGACATACTGCCCCTTGAACCACAAAGGCCAAGGGCAAGACGAAGCCAGAGACTTGGAACTGGATCGCGGAGCCATGCGAGAAGATTGAGCCCATGAATACGCGATTCCTCGAAACTTTTCTCTGGGCTGCCCGATTGAGCAGCTTTTCGGCAGCCGCGGAACGTTTGCACACAACGCAAGCATCGGTGTCCAACCGGATCGCCGCTTTGGAGCGGGAGCTCGGTGTCGTGCTGTTCACGCGCGATGTGCGCTGCGTCAACCTGACGCCCGCCGGTCGTCTGGCGCTGCAACATGCCGAAAAGATCGTCAACCTCACCGGCGAGTTCCGGCAGATCGTCAGTAACCGCGAGGCGCTGAGGGGTACGGTGCGGATCGGTGCCGCCGATACGATCGTCTATGCCTGGCTGCCGCTTCTCATCCGCCGCGTGAACGAGCAATATCCCGGTGTCAGTCTGGACCTGACCATCGATACCAGCCTGAAACTCTCGCAGCGCATTCAGAACGGCGAGGTGGATGTCGGTTTCATCATGGGGCCGATCATGGCTGCGGATATTTATAATTCACCGCTCTGTACATTCGAATCCTGTTGGGTCGGCGCGGTGGAATTGCCGCTGCCGGAAACCGGTGTCACGCTTGAAGATATCGCGCATTTTCCGCTTCTTACCTTCTCGACCGGCTCACAACCGCATCAGGCGTTGCGCGCGCTTCTCGATTCCCATGGCCTGTCCGACAGCCGCATCTACAATTCCAATTCGCTGTCGATCATGACGCGCCTTGTGGCCACGGCGGTCGGGGTGGGCGCCTTGCCGCGCGTTTTGGTGGACGGCATCATCAAATCGGGCGAAGCGCGTATTCTCGACATCACCCCGCCGGTGCCGCCTCTTACCTTCCACACGGTTTATCAGGAACGCGGCGACAACGCGCTTGCCCGTGCCATTGCGGACATGGCGACGGAAATCGTCAGTGAAACCACCACGCAATGGATGACGGCCGCAGCTTAAATTTTATGCTGCATCGCAAAATGATTAATCTATAAGCTTACCTTATGGGTTTCGATAGAGTTTTTCCGTTTGTCAGGAAAACAGTTCCCGTTCTTAATTCTCCTCGCAACATGAGAGGAGAGCAACGTGAAAGTCTCACTTGTTCAAATGAATACCCAGAACGACAAGGCAGAAAACCTCAAGGTTGCTGCCGATTTAATTGAGAAGGCAGTCAAGTCGGATAGTCCTGATCTTGTTGTTCTTCCAGAATACTTCGCATTTCTTGGAGATAATCCTCAGGAAATGCATGAGAGCGGGGAAGAATTCCCCGGCGGCGAGATTTACTCGCTGCTTTCGGATCTGGCCAGAAAGCACGCGATCACGCTGCATGCCGGTTCCATCGTCGAGAAGGAAGGCAACCGCTTTTACAATTCGACGCTCGTTTTCGGACCGGACGGCAAACAGATCGCCCGTTACCGTAAAATTCACCTGTTCGACGTCGATACGCCGAACGGCATCAGCTACCGTGAATCCGATTCCGTTGCCCGTGGCGAAGAGGTCGTGACCTACAAGGTTGGCGACAGGACGGTCGGCTGCGGCATCTGCTACGATATCCGCTTCCCGGAACTGTTCCGCGCCCTGCGGGACAAGGGTGCAGATGTCATCGTTCTACCGGCCGCTTTCACGCTGATGACCGGCAAGGACCATTGGGAAGTGCTGGCCCGCGCCCGCGCTGTCGAAACCCAGACCTATTTCCTCGCTGTCGGCCAGATCGGCACCCATGCGGGCGGCAAGAAGGCCTGCTGGGGTCATTCCATGGTCATCGATCCGTGGGGTCACATCGTCGCGCAATGCTCCGACACCGTCGGGACTGCCGGCGCCGCTCTCGACTTCGACTATTCGGCCAAGGTGCGCGCCAACGTGCCGGTGGCGAACCACCACGTTCTCTGATCGGAGAAAGACCCAATGTTTATCGTCAACCCCATGCCGGAACAGATCGGCGCCGACATCATCGAGCTTCTTGAAAAGGTCGAAGTCGCAACGATCGGCCATGTGCTTCATTCCGGTTTCGTCGATCCTGAAATCCGGGCCGTTCTTCCGGGCAAGCGCGTGGCGGGCACCGCCGTCACGCTGCGCATCCCGAATGCGGATTCGACCATGCTCCACTACCTGACGCAACTCGTGCGTCCGGGCGATATCGTTCTCATCGACCGTTGCGGTGATACCCGTCACGCCTGCTGGGGCGGCGTCATCACCAACACCATGAAGATGGCGGGCGTGAAAGCCGGTGTCGTCGATGGCCCGGCGACCGATTTCTCGGAGTTCACCAAGGTCGACATGCCCATGTGGTGCCGCGGCCCGTCGCCGATCACCACCAAGATCCTTGGTCTGGAAGGCGCGATCAACGTTCCGATCAGCGTTGGCGGCCAGATGATCAATCCGGGCGATGCGATCCTGTGCGATGAAAGCGGTGTTGTCGCCCTTCATCCGAGCCAGGCCCGTGCCATGGCGGAACGCGCCATCGGCATGCAGGAAGCCGAGATCGTGCTTCTGGAACGCCTGCGCAACGGCGAGAAGCTGCCGGATATTTCCGGCGCCAACAAATTCGTCCAGGCCAAGCTGAGCGCCTGACACAATCTTTCGGGTGGCGGACCCGTTCGCCACTCCCAATAACAATAGAGGAGAACAGGACAATGAAGAAATCGATACTTCTGAGTGGGATTCTCATGCTTGGCGCGGCGGCCCTGCCGGCACACGCCCAGCAGACCGTGACGTTCCTCGGCTATAGCGGCCTTTTCCAGGAGCGTTACACCAAGGCCGTCATCGAGCCTTTCATGGCCGCCAACCCGGATATCAAGGTAGACTATTTCCCGCAGCAGGGTTCTGCCGCCATGCTCGGCTCGCTGCGTGCGCAGAAAGCTGCTCCGCAATCCGATATCGCGCTGATGGACGTCTCCGTCGCCAAGACCGGCACGGATGAAGGCCTGTTCGACAAGGTCGATGAAAGCGTTACCAAGAACGTTGCCGACCTCTATCCGAACGCCCGCTTCGAAGGCGTCGCCGGTGTCGGCGTGACCTTCGACAACCTCGTTCTCATCTACAATACCGATGCAATCAAGACCGCACCGGACAGCTGGAACGCCCTGAAAGACAGCGCCTTCAAAGGTAAGATCGCCATGCTGAGCGCCCCTGACATCGTCGGTATCGGTACGACCATCATCATGGACCACATGAATGGCGGCACCGACTTCATCAAGAATATCGACGCCGGCATCAATGCCATGGCGGAAGTCGCGCCGAACGTCCAGACCTGGGAACCGAAGCCGGAAGTCTATCCGACTGTCGTCAACGGTCAGGTGTCGCTGGGCGTGGGCTGGAATGCCCGCAGCCAGGTCAATGCCGACGGTTCCAAGGGCAAGATGAACGTCGTTCTTCCGAAGGAAGGCACGATCCTGCAGATCAATACGCTCAACCTCGTCAAGGGCGGCCCATCGTCCGAGGCGGCCCGCAAGTTCATCGATTACGCGCTGAGCCCGGAAGCCCAGGCCGCCTTCACCGCCGCCATGTATTACGCGCCGACCAACGCCAAGGCCACGGTGGCTCCGGATGTCATCGATCGCACGGTCGTCAAGGCGATGGACAAGGTCATCCCGGTTGATTGGATCGGCCTCTCGAAGGTTCGTGACCAGATCACGCAGGACTGGCGCCGCAAGGTCATCCCGCTCAGCCGCTAAGGCTTTCACGCCCGGTGTGAAAAATGGCAAGACTTCCGCATCCCCTTCGGGCGGATGCGGAAACGGCATGGGCCCCGGCTCATTTCCTCTGTCGGTGTTGGGATCGATGGAGGGGTGGGTGGCCCGAAGGCCTGCATGGGGAAAGCGCCGCGCAGAGCGCAGGTGAATTTCCGCCGCGATTGCATAGATCAAGGGACAGGGCATGTCCGCGACCCCGCCGGGATGGGACATGTTCTGGAGAAAGGCAAAAAGCCAGAATGGGAACTTCAGACATCATGCAGCCAGGATTTCTCTCGATTCGTTCATTGACCAAGCGCTACGAAACCATGGTCGCCGTGGATAATCTCAATCTCGAGATTCCCAAGGGCGAACTGGTTGCCTTCCTCGGTCCATCCGGCTGCGGCAAGTCGACGTCGCTGCGCATGATTGCCGGCCTTGCACCCGTGACGTCAGGTTCGATCCTGATCGACGGCAAGGATGTGACGCAGCTTGCGCCCTATAAGCGCGATATCGGCCTCGTTTTTCAGAGCTATGCGCTTTTCCCGCATATGACGGTTCTCAAGAACGTCATGTTCGGTCTTGAAATGCGCAAAGTGCCGACTGCCGAAGCGGAACGGCGTGCGCGCGAAGCGATTGCCATGGTGCGTCTGGAAGGGCGCGAGGATCGCCGGCCCGCCCAGCTTTCCGGCGGCCAGCAGCAGCGTGTCGCACTGGCGCGTGCACTCGTCATCCAGCCCTCCATTCTCCTGTTCGACGAGCCTCTTTCCAATCTCGACGCCAAGCTGCGCGACGAGATGCGCTCTGAAATCCGCCGCATCCAGAAACAGCTCGGCATCACGTCCATCTTCGTCACCCATGATCAGGTCGAGGCGCTCAGCATGTGCGACAAGGTCGCGGTCCTCAATGGCGGGCGTCTGGAACAGCTCGGCACGCCGCATGATCTTTACGAGCGCCCGGCAACGGCTTTCGTCGCCTCTTTCGTCGGCCGCACCAACAGGCTGGTCGGAAACGCCGTCGGCGATCACATCACGGTCGGGGATGCGGTATTGCGTGCGCCCGGCTCGCACAGTGGCACGATCGATCTTATGGTACGGCCGCACCGCATGGCCATGACGGTTGCCGGTGACGCCGCACCAGATTTCGACGGAGCGCCGGTCAATCGCATCGCCGGTGAGGTTCGCGATGTCTATTATGCAGGCGATATCCTTCACTACGAGATCGCCGCGGGCGGACAGACATTGTCGGTGGAGCGCGCGACTTCCGGCGGGGAAACACCCGTGGCGGCGGGCAGCGCGGTCAGCCTAGTCTGGCGGGTGGAGGACACGCTGGTCTTCGGAGCAGGCCAATGACAGCGGCGGTCATGATCACGGCTCCCGGCAGCCGCACATCCTCCATGGTGTTTCTCGCAACGCTTCTTCTCGGGCCGATCATTGCGGTCAATGGGCTGGCCTTCGTCATGCCCGTCTTCAACCTGCTCCTGCTTTCTTTCCGTGAAAGCCTTGGCGGCGGTGGTCTCGGGCAAGCCCACACGCTCGACAACTGGTCGTCCACCCTGACCGACGGTTTTTATATCGAACTGATCGGCCAGAGCATCCTGACCAGTCTTCTAATCACGGTTCTCACACTCATCGCCTCTTATCCCATCGCGCTTTATCTTCACCGGGCGCAGGGTCGCTGGAAGACGCTGCTGCTGGTGCTTGTCATTTCGCCGTTGCTCACCTCGGCCGTGGTGCGCACCTATGGCTGGATCGCGATCCTTGCCGATGACGGCCTCATCAACAACATCCTCTTAGCGCTCGGTGCCGAAAGCGGCGTGCGGCTGCTGTTCAACAAGGTCGGCGTCGTCATCGGTCTTACGGAAATCCTGATGCCCTATATGATCCTGGCGCTGCTGGCGGGTTTCGGCAGCCTCGATCCGCGTGTCGAAGAGGCGGCGGAAACGCTCGGCGCATCGCCCTGGAAAGTATTCTGGCGGATCATCGTGCCGCTTACCATGCCCGGCGTCGCCCTCGGTTGCCTGCTTTCCTTCGTTCTGGCCGTCAGTTCGTTCATAACCCCCAAGCTGCTTGGCGGCGGGCGTGTCTTCCTTCTGGCGACGGAAATCTACGATCAGGCCATCGTGACGCTCAACTGGCCGCTCGCCGCGACGCTGTCGATGATCATCCTCGTGATTTTCGGCGCTGCCCTGGTGCTCTATTCCCGGCTTCTGCGGGCCATTCTTTAAAAGGAGATCGAAGATGGAAGAACGTCCCGCTCCGCTGGCGCTGAAAATCGTCGCCTTCATCATGTTCCTTTTTCTGCTGGCGCCCGTGGTTCTCGTCGTGCCGATCTCGTTTTCGGCCGATAGCTACATGACCTTTCCGCCCTCCGGCTGGAGCCTGCGCTGGTATGTCGATCTCATGCACAATTCCAAGATGATGGGAGCGCTGGGCACCAGCACCCTTCTCGCCATCATCGTCACCGCGCTCTCCATGCTGATAGCGCTGCCCGCCTCCTATGCCATCGTTCGCATGCGGGTGATCGGTGCGGATGCGCTTCTCGCCTTCTTCACCGCGCCGCTGCTTCTGCCGACCATCGTTCTCGGCCTCGCGATCCTGATCGTCTTTGCCGGTGCCGGCCTGCTCGGCACCTTCACCGGTCTGGTGATTGCGCATCTCATCATCGTGCTGCCCTATGCGCTGCGTGTTCTCACCACCTCGCTTGCCGGCCTGCCGCTGATCTTCGAGGAGGCAGCCTCCACGCTCGGGGCATCGCCGCTCACGATTTTCCGACGCGTGACCATGCCGATGATCGCGCCGGGTGTCGTGGCGACGGCGGCACTTTCCTTTCTGGTGTCGTTCGATGAAGCGGTGATTTCGCTGTTCCTCACCGGCCCGCGCATCACCACGCTTCCCGTCGCCATGTATCAGCATGTGGAAACGCAGGCCGATCCGCTGGTTGCGGCCATTTCCGTTCTTTTGATCGTGCTCACCCTTGCCGTCGTCCTCATCGTCGACCGCACGGCGGGCCTGACCAAGACTTTCGTGAAATAAAGTCGCGGGGCCGCCCGCTGGCGCTGGCTGCCCCTACTGGCACAGGCGCAATTTCACTCCCGTTTATGAACGCCGCTGCTGCATCGGCGCGATCCGTCGCGCCCGTTGATTTCGCTTTGAAAGACGAAGGCAAAGGTAAGCCCATGGCTGAAACCCCCTCCACGGAATTTGATGTCGCCGTCATTGGCGCCGGTGTGGTCGGTTGCGCGGTCGCCCGCCGTTTCGCGCTGGCCGGTGCGAAGGTGGTGGTCATCGAAAAAGGCCCCGATATCCTCTCCGGCGCCTCCAAGGCCAATAGCGCCATCCTCCATACCGGCTTCGATGCGCCGGAAGGCAGTCTGGAACTGGAACTGGTGAAGGCAGGCCGGGAGGAATATCTCTCCATTCATGGGCAGATGGGCCTCAGCCTCGTCCAAACAGGCGCGCTGGTCTGCGCCTGGAACCCGGACGAAGCGGAAAAACTGCAGGCGATAGCCGATCAGGGGCTGCGCAACGGCATTGCCGGGCTTGAGCTTCTCACAGCGGGGCAGGCCCGTGAAACCATGCCGGGCCTGTCCGACCGCCTTGTCGCCGCGCTCGACGTCCCGGGCGAACATATCATCGATCCTTGGTCCGCGCCGCTCGGCTATCTCACGCAGGCGGTGGCGCTCGGCGCGCAGCTGGTGCGCAACGCGGAAGTCCTGTCCGGTGCGTTCGACGGCGCGTGGCGGATCGAGACGACGGCGGGCGTTATCCTTGCCGCGAGTGTCGTCAATGCCGCCGGGCTGTTCGGCGATATCGTCGATGCGCGTCTGGGGCTTTCGCCCGACTTCGCCATCAAGCCCCGCAAGGGGCAGTTCGTGGTGCTGGACAAGGCTGCCCGCCGGCATGTGCCGCGCATCGTCCTGCCCGTTCCCACCGAAATCACCAAGGGCATCGTGGTGTGCCCCACCGCCTTCGGTAATGTTCTCGTCGGCCCGACAGCGGAAGAGCAGGAAGACCGCGAGTGCGCGACGGTCGAGACGGCGATGCTGGAAGCACTGCTGGAACGCGGCGCGGAGATCGTTCCGGTGCTTGCTTCCGTTTCCGTGACCGCCGTTTATGCCGGTCTGCGGCCGGCGTCTGAAAAGAAGCATTACCGCATTTCCGCCCGGCCGGACCGGCGGGCGATCACGCTCGGCGGTATTCGCTCCACGGGCCTCAGCGCCGCACTCGGTCTGGCGCAACATGCGCTGAGGCTTCACGAAGGTTTCGGCACGCATTTTGTCTCACCGCCCTCCGCTCCCGACGTGACGATGCCCAACCTGACAGAAACCTGCGAGCGGGACTGGCAGCGTGCCGATCACGGCGAAATCGTCTGTCATTGCGAACTCGTCACCCGCCGCGAGATCGAGGCGACCTTTTTAAGCCCGGTGCCGCCGGGCGATTTCGGTGGGCTGCGGCGGCGCACCCGCGCCGGCATGGGTCGCTGTCAGGGCTTTTATTGCAACGCCCGGCTGGCCGCGATGACGGGCGACCGCCTGGCAGCTCCGCTTGCCGTTCGCGAGGGAGACGACCGATGAGTGCGGATGTGATCGTGGTCGGCGGCGGCCCGGCGGGTGTGGCGGCGGCGCTGGAGCTGAAAGCGCGCGGTATCGCCCGCGTGATGATCCTCGAGCGTGAGCCGGCCCTTGGCGGCGCGACCCGGCATTGCCTGCATTCGCCCTTCGGCATGCGTGAATTCGGACGCGTCTATTTCGGCCCGGCCTATGCGCAACGCCTGCAGCGGCAGGCGCAGAATGCGGGTGTCGATATCCGCACCGGTCATTCCGTGGTGGAACTCGGGCAGGATGGCGCGCTGCTGGTGACGTCGGCGCGCGGCGTCGAGACGCTAAAGGCCCGGCGTATCGTGCTTGCGACCGGCGCGCGGGAAAAACCACGCTCCGCGCGGCTATTACCCGGCGACCGGCCGGTGGGTGTGGTCACCACCGGCACGCTGCAATCCTATGTCGCCTTTCACGGCATCATGCCCTTTCGTCGGCCGCTTATCATCGGTTCGGAACTGGTTTCCTTTTCCGCGCTTCTGAGCTGCCTGATGCATCGCGGCCGGCCGGTGGCGATGATCGAGCCGGAGCCTCACCCGTTGGCGCGGTCGCCTTTTCAATGGTTTCCGCGACTGGCCGGGGTGCCCTTTCATTGTGGTGCGGTACTCACGGATATTCGCGGGCGCGGGCGGGTCGAAGAAGCCGATATCCGTCTGGCGGATGGTCGCATCCTGACAGTTCAATGCGACGGTGTTCTGCTCACCGGGCGGTTCACGCCGGAGGCAGCGCTTCTCAATGCATCCCCGGCGGATGTTGCGGTAGGCAGCGCCGGGCCGCTGATCGATCAGGACGGACGGATGACCGATCCGATATTCTTCGCCGGCGGGAATGTCTTGCGGGCCGTGGAAACGGGCGGCTGGGCGTTTCGCGAAGGCCGTCGGGTTGGCGCGGCGGTGGCTGACGATCTCGCCCGGGAACCGTGCGGCGCACCGGGGGTGCCCGTCACCTTCGCCGATCCGCTCAAGCTGACGGTTCCCGCCATGTTGCGGCCGGGTGGGCTCGACAGACCAGCATTTCGCGACTTTCAGCTTCGTTTCACCAGACACGTTCAAGGCCGGCTTTCGCTGCATCTCGATGGAACTGACGTGTGGAGCAAGACCGGCCGTTGGCACCCTGAACGCCGTGTGCTGGTGCCCATTCCCGGCGCGGCGTTTGAAGCGGGGCAGATTGCCTTTCATTTTCGGGAGACCAATTGATGCGCATCGCGGCGATCGATCAGGGAACGACATCGACCCGGTGCCTTGTGGTGAGCGATGGCGGCACGGCGGAGGTCGTGGCCAGCCGGCGTCACGCACAATTTTATCCGGCCGCCGGCCATGTGGAACATGATCCGGATGAACTGCTGGGCAACATCCGCGCAGTGCTGGCTGCCGCCGGGCCGGTGGATGCCATCGCCATCGCCAATCAGGGCGAGAGTTGCCTGGCGTGGGACGCCGTGAGCGGGGAGGCGCTGTCGCCGGTCATCGTCTGGCAGGATGCCCGCACCGCCGAAGCGCTGGCCACCCTGCCGCCTTCGGCAACGGATCGTTCGAAAGATATTTGCGGGCTGCCGCTCGATCCCTATTTTTCGGCCAGCAAACTGGCCTGGCTGGTCAAGCACAATCCGGCGGTGGCGCAGGCATGCGCCGCAGGCCGTTTGCGGCTGGGCACCACCGATGCGTTTTTTCTGGACCGGCTGACGGGCTGTTTCCGCACCGACCTTGCAACAGCGTCGCGCACGGGTCTGCTCGATCTCTCAACCGGAGACTGGAGCCCGGAACTCGGCGCGCTTCACGGCGTGCCGCTGGATTGCCTGCCCAAAATCGGCCCTGTCGATGGCGGCTTCGGCGCGGTCGAGGGAACGCCCATCCGCGTTTCCATCGTCGATCAGCAGGCAGCGCTTTATGGGCATGGCTGCCGCAAGGCCGGCGATTGCAAGATAACCTTCGGAACCGGAGCCTTTCTGCTGGCCGTTGCCGGTAACGGGCGGCCGTTGACGGGAGAGCTTCTGCCGACCATTGGCTGGCAAATGCAGGGGGCGCCTGCGGTTTTCGCTATCGAAGGCGGGATCTACGATGCCGGCGCGGCGCTCGAATGGGCGAAAAAGATCGGCCTCTATGCTGAAAATGCAGAACTCGACGGTTTCGAGGGGCCGTCGGCCATTCGCCGAGGCCTTGTCTTCGTGCCCGCCCTTTCGGGCCTTGCCGCGCCCTATTGGGACAGGCAGGCCGTGCCGTTGTTCATCGGCATGGACCACGCCACCGAGCGGCGTGACATGGTGCGCGCCGTGCTGGAAGGCATTGCCCTGCTGACGGCGCGGTTGGTCGAGGCGGCGTCGGCCGTCGCCCCCATAGGCGATACGATCTCCATCGATGGCGGCTTGTCGAACAGCCGCTATTTCGCCCGCTTTCTGGCCGCCGCCAGCGGCCGAACCATTTGCGTGCCCGCCATGCGCGAGTTGACGGCGCTCGGTCTGGCGGAACTGTGCGGCGTCGATGTCGCGGCCCTGCGAGGCGATGCCGAGATATTCGCGCCCGACGGATCGGTCGATGCCGAAGACCATGCCCGCTTTGCACGCGCCATAGACAGTGCACGGAGCTGGCAACGATCCAAAACCTGCACAAGTGCGGTTATGTCGACCGTGCCGGCAGCGGGTGTCTGATTTCTCCAATTTAAAGAACAGGCGACAAAGGCGACAGAATTTGATAAATTACAAAACAGCCGGTTGCGGTTTGACGCGTCGATAGAAGTCACCGAGCGTTCCTGTACCGCCAGCCGGATCATGGCGCAGGAGGAGAAGTGCTATGACGGCATTCCATGTCATGGCCGGTGCGAGTGGTGAATTTGCCCGCCCGGAAGTCCGCAAGATTGGCATCCCGGATATTGTGGATGCGTTGAAGCTGGGACTTGAGGACTTTAAAGAAAAGCCGTCCCACTATGTTTTTCTCTGTCTTATGTATCCGATCGCCGGTGTTTTTCTGGTGATGTGGAGTTCCGGCGCCAACCTGCTGCCGGTTATTTATCCGCTGATGTCGGGTTTTGCACTGATTGGTCCGATCGCGGCCATCGGACTTTATGAAATCAGTCGGCGACGTGAGCAGGGGTTGGATAGCTCCTGGCGGCATGCACTGGAGGTTCGTCACTCTCCGGCCCTGCCGTCGATCATCGCGGTCGCCGTCATGCTGTTCGTGCTTTTCGTCGTCTGGTTGATTGTTGCGCAGAGCATCTACACTGCGACTTTCGATGCGACCGGTCCGGTTTCGCTCTCCACCTTTCTGTCGGACGTATTGACGACTTCGCAAGGTCTCTCCCTCATCATCTGGGGCAATCTGGCAGGTTTCGTTTTCGCGGTCGTCGTGCTGGCGACAACGGTGGTGGCGTTCCCGCTGCTGCTCGACCGGGATGTCGGCGCAGTCGCGGCGGTGGATGCGAGCATCCGCGCCACGCTTGCCAACCCGGTTCCGGTGGCGCTTTGGGGATTGATCGTTGCGGCGTTGCTCGTCGTCGGTACGATCCCGGTATTTATCGGCCTCGCGGTCGTCATGCCCATCCTCGGCCACGCGACCTGGCACCTTTATCGGAAACTGATCGTGTCCGATTATCCACGCCGTACGCCCTGAATTCATAGAGGAAATCTATCTGTAGATCATCCTCCCTGCCGTCGCGGCCCCGCTGAGGGGAGCCGCAACGGGTGGGATGACCATGGAGAGTGCGGAGATGCCATGTGGTATCGTTTTCTTCCGATCTGTCTGCTTTCCGAGAGTGCCTTTCCGACGGAGGCCGTAGCACAAGAAGGGGACGCTGCCGCAGGGGCTACGATAATTGCTCGCCCGATCAATTTATGAGATAATTCTAATATACTTCGCGATGGGGTTGTAGAAGTATTCGTGGCCGGGTCACGGGAGGAGACGATGGCTGTCGTTGTGATTCTCGTTCTGCTGGTGGTGGGATCGATCTTGTTCCACCTCTTGAGCCCGTGGTGGTGGACGCCGATAGCCTCGAACTGGAGCTATATCGACAATACGATCATCATCACTTTCTGGATCACCGGCTTCGTTTTCTCGGCCGTCGTGCTGTTCGTCGCCTATTGCGTGTTCCGCTTCAGGCACCGCGCCGGAAATCGGGCGGCATACGAGCCCGAAAACAAGCGCCTGGAATGGTGGCTGGCGGGCGGAACCGGGGTTGGGGTGGCTGCAATGCTTCTGCCGGGCCTCTTCGTATGGAACCAGTTCGTGACCGTACCGGACGGTGCGAGCGAAGTGGAAGTGGTCGGTCAGCAATGGCAATGGAGTTTTCGGCTGCCGGGAGCGGACGGACGGCTCGGGCGGGCGGATACGCGCGCTATTGGACCCGGCAATCCGCTCGGCCTGAACAGGAACGATCCCGCGGGAATGGACGATGTCATCGTTGAAGGCGGCGAGTTGCATCTGCCCGCTGGCAGGCCGGTGAAAATGCTGCTGCGCGCGGTCGATGTCGTGCATGATTTCTACGTGCCGGAGTTCCGGGCCAAGATGGACATGATCCCCGGCTCGGTCACCTATTACTGGTTTACGCCGACCCGGACGGGAACCTTCGAGGTTCTCTGCGCGGAACTGTGCGGTGTGGGCCATCCGCAGATGCGTGGCACCGTCGTCGTCGATACCGAGACCGATTATCAAGCCTGGCTGCAGCAGCAGCCGACTTTCTCGAAATTGCTGGCTTCGGCGGAAACGCCGGCGGCCAGATAAGCGCCGTGCATATTGGAAGGGAAGACCGCATCGGGGGAACAGGGAGGTTGGAACATGGTCGAGATTGGATCCGGCGCCGGGCAGGTCATTCAGCCCGCTGAAGTCGAGGACGTCGAGCTTTATCACCCGAAAAGCTGGTGGACGAAATATGTCTTCAGCCAGGATGCCAAGATCATTGCCATTCAATATTTCCTGACAGCCATCGCAATCGGCATGGTGGCACTGGTGCTTTCCTGGCTGATGCGGCTGCAGCTCGCTTTTCCCGGCTATTTCTCCTTCATCGATGCGGAACATTATTATCAGTTCATCACCATGCATGGCATGATCATGGTGATCTACCTGCTGACGGCATTGTTTCTCGGCGGTTTCGGCAACTACCTGATCCCGCTGATGCTCGGTGCGCGCGACATGGTGTTTCCCTATGCCAATATGCTGAGCTACTGGCTCTACCTCTCCGCCGTCCTTGTGCTGGTGGCCGGTTTCTTCGCACCCGGCGGGCCGACGGGCGCCGGCTGGACGCTCTATCCGCCGCAGGCGCTTCTTTCGGGAACGCCGGGCGGGCGCGACTGGGGCATCATCCTGATGCTGTCATCGCTGATACTGTTCATCATCGGCTTTACTTTGGGCGGGCTGAATTACGTCGTCACCGTGTTGCAGGGACGCACGCGGGGCATGACGCTGATGCGCATGCCATTGACGATATGGGGCATATTCACGGCGACCGCCATGGCGCTACTCGCTTTCCCGGCGCTCTTCGTCGCCGCCGTCATGATGCTGTTCGACCGGCTGCTCGGCACGAGCTTCTTCATGCCGGCCATCGTGGAGATGGGCGAACAATTGAAGCAGGAGGGCGGCAGTCCCATCCTGTTTCAGCACCTGTTCTGGTTCTTCGGCCATCCGGAAGTCTATATCGTCGCACTTCCCGCCTTCGGCATCGTCTCGGATCTGATCAGCACCCATGCGCGCAAGAATATCTTCGGCTACCGCATGATGGTCTGGGCGATCGTCATCATCGCGGCGCTGAGCTTCGTCGTCTGGGCGCATCATATGTATGTCAGCGGCATGAACCCGAATTTCGGGTTCTTTTTTGCAACCACGACGCTGATTATCGCCGTGCCGACGGCGATCAAGGTCTATAACTGGGTGCTGACGCTCTGGCGCGGCGATATCCATCTCACCCTGCCGATGCTGTTTGCGCTCGCCTTCATTGTCACATTCATCAATGGCGGATTGACCGGTCTCTTCCTCGGCAATGTCGTCGTCGATGTGCCGCTTTCGGATACGATGTTCGTGGTCGCCCATTTTCATATGGTGATGGGGGTCGCGCCGATCATGGTGATCTTCGGTGCGATTCACCACTGGTATCCGAAAGTCACGGGCCGGATGCTGAACGAGGCGATGGGGCACGTCCATTTCTGGATCACCTTTCTCGGTGCCTATGCCATCTTCTTCCCGATGCATTATCTCGGGCTGATGGGTGTGCCGCGCCGCTATTACGAGCTGGGCGAAACCGCCTTCATTCCAGATTCTGCGCACACGTTGAACATATTCATCACCATGGCCGCGCTCATCGTCGGTGCGGCTCAACTGCTATTCGTGTTCAATCTCGAGTGGAGCCTGCGCTGGGGCAAAAAGGCGGTCGGCAATCCGTGGCGGGCCACGACACTGGAATGGCAGACGCCGCAGACCCCGCCGGTTCATGGCAACTGGGGCAAGGAACTGCCGGTCGTTTATCGCTGGCCGTATGATTACAGCGTGCCCGGCGCGGCTGAGGACTTCCTGCCGCAAAACCAGCCGGCTGCGGCCGGGCCGTCCGAAAGGGCCTTGTCATGAGCGCCATCCTCGTCTTCATGGCCGGGATCGCCGGCATCATCGGCTGGTGGATGGCGCGGCAGCGGCTGGCTTCGAAGCCCTGGCTGGAAGTCGGTCTGGCAGGCGATGCGCCGCAGATGCAGGGATCGTCGGCGACGATTGCGAAAGTCGGACTTGGGATATTTCTGGCGGTCGTCGGCGCGTTGTTCACCTTGCTCATCAGCGCCTATCTCGGCCGCATGGGCGGCGCCGACTGGTGGGGTATCCCGATCCCCGGACTGTTATGGGTGAACACCGCGGCGCTCGCCGCCAGCAGTCTGGCGCTGCAATGGGCGAAAACCGAAACCCGTCCAGATCATCGCGACAGGCTGAATGCGGCTCTTGTGACAGCCTTTGCGACGGCGGTTTTCTTTGTCGCCGGTCAATTCCTGGCGTGGCGGCAACTCATCTCCGCAGGCTATATTCTGGCGGATAACCCATCGAACAGCTTCTTCTACATGATCACCGGCCTGCACGGCCTGCATATATTGGGCGGGCTCTTCGTGCTGGGACGCACCGCAATCCGTGCCCGGAGCGAGCCCTTGTCGGCAAGGATGCGCCTGAGTGTGGAGCTGTGCGCCATCTACTGGCATTTCATGCTGGTCGTCTGGCTGGTCCTTTTTGCGCTTTTCGCCGGCTGGGCGAATAGTTTCGTCGATCTCTGCCGTCAATTGGTCACCTGAGGAGTGTCGATCATGGCCGCATCCATGGAGGAAAGACCGGTAAGTGATCCGCATCTGCGGCCGGCGGGACTGCGCGGCGTCGCCGCCGATCTGTCATCGGACCAGCGGGCGTTCAAGAACGTCTCCTGGGGCAAGGCGATGATGTGGATATTCATCCTGAGCGATATCTTCATTTTCGGCTGTTTCCTGCTGGCCTATATGGCGGCGCGCATGTCGGCAACCGCGGCCTGGCCCAATCCGAGCGAGGTTTTCGCGCTCACGATTGCCGGCAGGCACATTCCGCTGATCCTGATTGCCATCATGACCTTTGTTCTCATCAGCAGCAGCGGCACGATGGCCATGGCCGTCAACTTCGCCTATCGCCGCGACCGTCGCAAAACCGCCGCGCTGATGGTGGCGACGGCAGCGCTTGGCGCGACATTCGTGGGAATGCAGGCATTCGAATGGAGCAAGCTGATCGCGGAGGGCGTTCGCCCCTGGGAAAACCCGTGGGGTGCGGCGCAGTTCGGTTCGGCTTTCTTCATGATCACGGGCTTTCACGGCACCCATGTTTCCATCGGCGTCCTGTTTCTTCTCATCGTCGCGCGCAAGGTGTGGCGGGGAGATTTCGATGAGGAAAGGCGGGGGTTCTTCACCAGCCGCAAGGGGCAATATGAGATCGTCGAGATAACCGGGCTTTACTGGCACTTCGTGGATCTGGTGTGGGTCTTTATCTTCGCATTCTTCTATCTGTGGTGAGTGAGGATGGCATCATGGCACAGCAACAGTCACAACAGGGACAGCAGCATCCGATAAGACTTTACATGGTGGTCTGGGGACTGCTTTTCGTCCTCAGCGCCTTCTCCTATATGGTCGATTATCTTGGCGTTCAGAGCTATCCGAGATGGTCTCTCATCATCCTGTTCATGATCCTGAAGGCGGGGCTGATCATGGCGATTTTCATGCACATGGCCTGGGAACGGCTGGTCCTGATCTACGCCATCCTGCTTCCGCCGGTTCTCGTGCTCGTCTTCGCAGCCCTGATGGCCTCGGAATCCAACTACACGGCTCTTACCCGGGTGACCTTCATGGGCGCCGGTTCTTGAGACCCGGCGTTCAGGCGCTCCTGACCAGCCAGTCCGCGAACAACCGGGCCTTTGCGGAGGCGCGCGGGTGAATTTTCAGATGAAACGCCACAGGTGAGGCGATGCTCTCGGGCACAAGCCGGACCAGCGAACCGTTCTGCATCAGATTCCCGACCAGTCCGTCCCAGCCCAGAACTGCGCCGATGTCGTCCTGCGCGCTCTGAAGCGCGATTGTATAATTGTTGACGTAGAAGCTGCGACCTTTCGGAGCGGAAAGACCCAGTGACTGGAACCAGTCGGACCAGCCTGTCCAGTTCGTTTCCTCGCCGCTCGAATGGATCAGGGGAACCTTGAGCAAATCCCTTATCGAGGAAATGGCGTGTTCCGCCAGGAAGTGCGGGGTTCCGAGCGCGACGATGCTGTCCTGGAAAAGCTTGCGATATTCGCAATGATCGTCTTCCGGATTGCCGTAGTGAATGCTGAGATCGCAGCGGTTCGCCTGCGCCGGAACGTCGCTGACAATTTGCGCAATGGTTATTGCGGGATGGAACTTCCAGAAAGCGGATATTTTCGGCGTGAGCCAAAGCGAACTGACCGCCGTGGTCGCCCGAATGGTCACATCGACCGCCTCGGGACGATCCCTTATCTCGCTGACGACGTCCGAGATCGCCTCAAAACCGCGCTGAAGTGCGACAAACAGGAAGGCGCCTTTTTCGGTCAGCTCCACCCCCTTGCTGCGGCGGATGAACAACTGGCACCCCAGATCGCTTTCGAGCGCCTTTATCTGATGGCTGATCGCCGCCGGCGTGACGTTCATCTCCCCGGCCGCCTGTTTGAAGCTCAGATTGCGCGCCGCCGCCTCGAAGCAGACGAGGGCCGTTATCGAGGATAAGTCGTAAGGCCTTGGCATGAAGGGCTCTCCACGTTCTGAGTTTACTTAAACTAAATCAGCATGAAAATAATTGCTATTGTCAAAAACAGCGGTGAGAGGGATTTTTACGGTCAGAACAAAGACAAGTTGGGAACCTACCGCCATGAACGCACCTATTTCCGCACAGGAGCTGCTCGCGCGCCGCAAGCCCGGCCATGCCCTGGAGCAACCCTTCTATACGTCGCAATCGATCTATGATCTCGATCTCGAACATCTCTTCTACAAGGAGTGGCTGTTTGCGATCCCGGCCTGCCAGCTGGTGAAAACCGGCAATTACGTGACAATGCGCGTCGGCGCCTACAACGTCGTCATTGTGAAAGCCCGCGACGGCGAAATCCGCGCCTTTCACAATTCCTGTCGTCATCGCGGCTCCATCATTTGCAAGGCGCGCGAGGGGCAGGTGGCGAAACTGGTCTGTCCTTATCATCAATGGACCTACGAACTGGATGGCAAGCTTCTCTGGGCCAACGACATGGGTCCCGGCTTTGACCCGTCAGAACATGGGCTGAAACCGGTCAGCCTGCGTAACCTTGATGGGCTTGTCTACATCTGCCTCGCCGACACGCCGCCGGCCTTCGAGCCCTTCGCCGAGCTGGCGCGCCCCTATCTGGCGGTCCATGATCTTTCGAACGCCAAGGTCGCTTACACCTCGACCATCGTTGAAAAAGGCAACTGGAAGCTCGTCTGGGAAAACAACCGCGAATGCTACCATTGCAGCAGCAACCACCCCGCACTCTGCCGCTCCTTCCCGCTCGATCCGGAAGTTGCAGGCGTTTCGGCCGACGGTTCCATCTCGGCACGGCTTCAGGCCCATTTTGACCGTTGCGAGGCCTCCGGTGCTCCGGCGCAGTTTCTGCTGGCGGGTGAGGGCCAATATCGTCTAGCGCGAATGCCGCTGCAGGAAGGCGCGCTGAGCTACACCATGGACGGCAAGGCCGCGGTGGATAAGCAGCTCGGCCGGGTCGCCGCCCCGGATGCCGGATCCCTGCTGGTATTCCACTATCCTTCGACCTGGAACCATTTCTTGCCGGATCATTCTCTGACATTCCGTGTGGCGCCGATCAGCCCCACGGAAACCGAGGTCACGACCACCTGGCTCGTTCACAAGGATGCTGTCGAGGGCGTCGATTACGATCTGAAGCGGCTGACGGAAGTCTGGATCGCCACCAATGACGAAGACCGCGAGATCGTCGAAACCAACCAGGAGGGAATTTTTTCTCCCGCCTACCGTCCCGGCCCCTATTCGCCCGCGCAGGAAAGCGGAGTGATCCAGTTCATCGACTGGTATGCGAACTTTCTGGAACGCTCCCTGACGACATTCCAGATGGCGGCGGAGTGAAGGGATGGACGCCGTCACCAAGCCCAGACTTGCCTTCTGGTCGGATAGGGAAGAGCTGGAATGCGTCTCCTGTCTTCCGGAAGCGCCGAATGTGATGACATTCGGGTTCCAGTCTCCCTCCGGCGCTCTGTTCAGCTTCGATCCGGGGCAATTCGTTACGCTGGAATTGCCGGTTCCAGGCGGCAGCGTCTACCGCACCTACACGATCTCGTCCTCGCCATCGCGGCCGACCTGCCTCACCGTAACCGTCAAGGCGCAGGCGGATTCCATCGGAACGCGATGGATGTTCGACAATCTGCGTCCCGGCGTACGGCTGCGCGCCACGGGACCGGCGGGCCGCTTTTCGATCATGCATCACCCGGCGGATAAGTATCTGTTCATTTCGGCCGGATCTGGCATTACGCCGATGATGTCCATGACCACGCATCTCTACGATTCCGGGCGCGAACCGGATATCGTTTTCGTCAATTGCGCACGGCGTCCTTCCGAGATCATCTTCCGCGAGCGGCTTGAGCATATGGCTTCGCGCGTCAACGGCATCGATCTGAAATGGGTTGTGGAACAGACCGATCCTTTCAAGCCGTGGACGGGGTATCGCGGGTTCTTCAATCAGGTCATGCTGGGCCTGATGGCGCAGGACTATCTGGAGCGGGAGGTTTTCTGCTGCGGGCCCGAACCTTTCATGCGGGCGGTGCGCGAAGCGCTGGCCGGGCTCGGCTACGATATGAACCGCTATCATCAGGAGAGTTTTCAGGCGGCCCCGCAGCAGGCGGAAGCGGTCCCGGTGGATGTCGTCCCGGACGACAGGAACCAGGCGGAGATCGAATTCAGCCTGTCCGGTATTTCGACCCATTGTGCAGAGACCGATACGATCCTGATCGCCGCGCGGGCGGCAGGTCTGATAATCCCGTCGGGATGCACCATGGGCCTGTGCGGCACCTGCAAGGTCCGCAAGATCGAGGGGCAGGTGCATATGGTGCATAATGGCGGTATCACCGACGAGGATATCGCCGATGACTACATTCTTGCCTGCTGCTCCAGACCGATCGGGTTTGTGAAGCTCGAAATATAGCTACCTGCAGGAAAAACGCTGTGCGAAGCTTCACCCACTGGGGCCGGTCGAATTCGGTCCGGTACAGCACAGCGCCCTGACTATTTGATCGCCAACCGAATGAACACAAAGGATGAGAATGACACGTTTTCAGGGAAAATCCGCGTTGGTGACCGGCGCTGCCGGCGGCATCGGGGCGGCCGTGGTGCGCCAGCTGCGGTCGGAAGGCGCTCGCGTGGCGGTGGCGGATCGAAGCCTCGCCGGGCTTGAGGCCGACGCCTATCTGGAGGGCGATCTGCTGGACCCGGCTTACGCAGACGGATTGGCGCAGGCGGCCTTCGATGCACTCGGCGCGCTCGATATCGTCATCAACAATGCCGGTGTCATCACAAGAGGTGCGGTGACGGAAACGACCGATGCCGATTGGTCGCTATCGGTCGGCGTCAATGTCGAGGCCCCGTTCCGCGTCTGCCGTGCCGCTATTCCGATCATGGCTGCGAGAGGCGGCGGCGCAATCGTTAACGTGTCGTCCTGCTGGGGTGTGCGTCCGGGACCGAACCATGCGGTCTATTGCATGACCAAGGCGGCGATCGCGTCCCTTACCCAGTGCATGGGCATGGACCATGCACATCAGAATATCCGGGTGAATGCGGTGTGTCCCAATGAGGTCAACACGCCGATGTTGCGTACCGGATTCATCAAGAGAGGCTTCGACCCCGATACGGCCGTTGCCGAACTCGGAAAAACCGTACCGCTGGGGCGGATCGCGGAACCCGAGGATATTGCCGATGTCATCACCTTTCTCGCCTCCGACGCTGCGCGTTACATGTGCGGCGCTCTGGTCGAGGTAAATGGAGGAAAGCCGGTAGGATGACCCGTTTTAATGGAAAAGTCGCTCTGGTGACAGGCGGACGCAGCGGCATCGGCCGGGCGATTGCCAGCAGGCTGCGCGAAGAAGGCGCCCGGGTTTTCACGGCGCAACGGGGCGAAGATCGGGAGTTTGAGGGCCTTCCCGTGGATTTCGCCGATCCGGCGGCGGCTTCCGCTGCCGTGAAAACCATCATCGACCAGTCCGGCAGGCTCGATGTCCTCATCAACAATGCCGGGATGATGCAGGAGGCGCCTGTCGAGGAAATGTCTCTCGAAGACTGGACCCGCAACCTGACCGTCAATTTGACCACGCCCTTCATGCTCATCAAGGCTGCCCTGCCGCATCTGCGGGCTACAAAGGGAACGATCGTGAATATCGGTTCCATCGAGGGGCTGGGTTCCAATCCGAAACATGCCGCATATTGCGCCTCCAAGGCCGGCCTGCATGGCCTGACCCGCGCCGTTGCCGTCGATCACGGAGCGGAGGGCATTCGCTGCAATGCCGTCGCGCCGGGCTGGATCGACACGGATCTAAACATCGATTTCATCGAAAGCATGCCTGATCCGGCCGGTTTCAGGCGCTCCATCGGCAACATCCATCTCGTCGGCCGCACCGGCAAGCCGGAAGAAGTCGCAAGCCTTGTCGCATGGTTGGCGTCATCGGAATCGTCTTTCGTAACGGGGCAGGTCTGGAGTGTCGATGGCGGCCGCATGGCCAAATTGAGCCTGCCGCAATAGAACAAATTGGCCGGACAAGTGCGGCGCGCATTTCCCATTGGAAGCGCGCCGCCCAAGCAATGCACTGAAATCACTGAACGGAAAGCGCCTTTGCCTTTCGAAAGGCGGCATCCAATCCAGCCTCGACCACATTGGCGAAGCCCGCCCTGCGCATCGCCAGAATGCCGGCGGCCGTTGTCCCCTTGTAGTCAACAAATGACGTCACCGTTTCGTCGGGAGACGTGCCATCCCGTTCCTGGAGCCGTCCTGCTCCAATCATGACCTGCTGTGCGGCGCGGCGGGCCACGACTGGCGGTATGCCCCGGGCGATTGCATCATTCATCATCGCTTCCGCCAGCAAGGCGGGAAATGCCGCGCCCGATCCGGACATGGCGGTAAAATAGTCGATATCCGACTCCCGGCCCACAAGGTCCACTTCACCGCAGCTGCGGAATAGCGTGCCGACAGTCTCCGCATCGCCTGTTTCAGACGATGCAACGAAGAAAGGCGTATAGGCAAACCGATTTCCGCTGCAGCGTTCGGCAGAGCCCGTGCGACGCGTGCGGAACCGGTTCTTTCCCTGATATTGTCGACCGTCACGCCGGCCATCACGGAAACCACCAGTTTTCCGGTGGCATTGATCTCGACCGCGCTCCAATCCTGCGGCCGCACCGAAAGGATGACGATATCGGAATTGTCTACCAACTCCCCGTTATCCTGCGTCCAGCGGCAGTCCAGCGGCTCTGCTGGCTTGCTGTGCCGGAAAGAGCAGGTCAACCGGTCGGCGGATAGCATGCCGGAGCAAACGAGCGCCTTAGCTATCGCGGTTCCGAGCCATCCAGCGCCTCCGACGATGCCGATGCGACCGATATCCACCATGACCGAAGCACTCCTCAACCGATCTGAAATCCGTGGGCCAGCGGGTCGCGGTCATCCACGAATATCGTGTTGTGCCCGGTGATCCGCGCCCAGCCTGAAACGCTCGGGACGATGCCCCTGAAGCTGCCGATCTCCGTCTCCTGCTCGATCCTGCCTTCGAAGATCGTGCCGATCAGGCTTTCCTGACGAAATTTCTCCCCGGCTTTAAGGCGGCCCTTGCCGTGGAGCTGCGCCATGCGGGCCGAAGTGCCCGTGCCGCCGGGTGACCGGTCGATGGCCTTGTCTCCGTAAAACACCGCGCCGCGCCCATCTGCATCTGTTGAAACCGGTTGGTCGCACCAGATGGCATGATGCACACCACTTATTCTCTCATCCTGAGGATGGACCGGATTGCAAATAGGCGAAAGCGCGCTGCGCAGCTTGCGGCTGAGATCGACAATATCGCTGGCCGACATGCCGTCGAGACCGGCCCAGGCGGCTTGCGGCTCGACCACCGCATAATAATTGCCGCCATAGGCGATATCGACAAGGAGCCTGCCGAGGCCGGGAACCTCAACCTCCACATCGGCGGCATGAAGGTAGCTCGCGACATTGAACATGCGGACGGATTCGACGAATTCTCCGGGCTTCTCGTATTGAATGTCGACCCGTCCCGCGGGCGTCTCTATCGACAGTCTGCCCGGTACTTTCGGGGTCACCAGACCCTCCTCGATTGCCGCCGTCACGAGCCCGATGGTGCCGGCGCCGCACATCGGCAGGCATCCGCTGACCTCGATGAATATCACCGCGAAATCGCAATCCTGCCGGTGGGCCGGATAGATGATCGCGCCCGACATCACATCATGGCCGCGAGGTTCGAACATCAGCGCCTGCCGGACCCAGTCATGGTCGCGAACGAATATTTCGCGGCGCGCGGCTATTGGAAGATGCGGCAGCAGCGGCCCGCCGCCGGCAACGAGGCGAACGGGGTTTCCGCAGGTGTGGGAATCGATGCAGAAAAAGCTGTGGCGCATGGATTCTTTCCTCAGTTCGCGCCGTTTTCCTGCGCCGATGCCCGGCGGCCCTGCAACGCACCTCTGGAAAGGCGGTCGAGGAAAATGGCGATGGCGACGATGGCAAGTCCTGCCCTCAGGCCCGGACCCATTTCCATGCGGGTCAATCCGCGCGTGACTTCGGCGCCGAGCCCTCCGGCCCCGACAAGCCCCGCCAGCACGACCATGGCCAGGGAAAGCAGAATGCACTGGTTGAGGCCGACCAGAAGCGTGGGCGTCGCGGATGGGATTTCGATCTTGAACAGGATGGAGCGCGGCGATGCGCCCGTCGCCTGCCCAAGTTCCAGAAGGTCCTTGGGCACCTGGTTGAAGGCGAGCGTCGTGAGGCGCAGCATCGGCGGAACCCCGTAGACGATGGTCGCGATGATCGCGGGAACGCGGCCGAGACTGAAGATCATGACGGCCGGGATCAGATAGACCCATGGCGGCACGGTCTGCATGATGTCGAGCACCGGACGAATGAGTGTTTCGAACCGCTTGTAGCGCGATGCCAGAATGCCGAGCGGGAATGCGATTGACACCGAAATGGCGACGGCCACGGTCACCAGAGCGAGCGTCTGCATCGATTCTGTCCACAGGCCCGCGAAGAAGCAGAATGCCAGCGTCAGCACCGTCACCATCGCGGCCTTCATATTGATGAAGAAGAAGGCAAGCACGGTCGCTACGGCGATCAGGGCAAAGGCGGGCGGATAGAGCAGTGCGGCTTCGATTGCGCCGAGAACCGTTTCGATGATGTTGGTCACCGCTGCGAAGAACGGATGAAAATTGGTGTTCAGCCAGTCCACGGTGGGCGCGAGATAGGTGCCCGGTGAAAATCGGAGCATGTCGAAATTCATCTTGCACCTACCTTGACGCGGCGGGCCGCGCTTTGCGTGAGCCGATCCAGCACCATGGTCAAAATGACGATGGCGATTGCGGCATTGATGGAGGTGGCGATATCGAGCGTGCGCACGGCCCCGTAGATCGTCTCACCAAGGCCGCCGGAGCCGACGATGCCGGCAATGACGACCATGCCGAAGGCCATCATCAGGCTCTGATTGATACCGGCCATGACGCTTGGAATGGCGAATGGCAGGCGGATTTTCGTGAACATCTGCCAGGGCGTCAATCCGCTTGCGTGACCCAGTTCGATGAATTCCCGGGGCGTCATGCGGATGCCGAGCGAGGTCAGCCGAATGGCGGGCGGCATGGCGACGATGAAGGTGGCGATGAGCGCAGTCGCCGGCCCATATCCCAGAAGCGCGATCGCGGGCAGAAGGTAGATGTAAGGCGGCATGGTCTGGATCAGGTCGAGGACGGGTTCCAGCACCCTGTCCAGCGATTTGGCGAAGCCCGCGAGGATGCCGACCGGTATTCCGACCAGAAGCGCGAGAATTGTCGCCGTGGCGACGAGCGCCAGCGTGCTCATGGTTTCGGTCCACAGTCCCATGGTCGCGCAAAACAGCAGCGCGACGCCGGCAAGAATGCCGGCTGTCAGGTTGATCAGCCGCCAGCCGAGCAGTGCCGCGACAAGTGCGATGACGACCGGTGGGGCAAGCTGGAGAAACCAGAGGATGCCGTCATAGCTGCCCTCCAGCAACCGGCTGGCGAAATCGAACAGCCCTTCGCCGTTATCGCCGATCCAGCCAAGCGCATCTTCCGTCCAGGTGTCGAAACGGTCCGTGATGATCGAGGTGTCCATGACCATCCCTCCGCCTAAGCCGCCGTGAATTCTTCGCCGGGCGTTCCGGCGACGCCGCGCAGCAAGCCGCGTGTCGTGACGACACCAATCACGGCATCGTTCTCGACCACCGCAACCGCATCCTGATCGGACTGCATGGTGAGATCGATCAGCGCGCCGATATCGGCTTCCGGCGAGGCCCGGAGCAGCGTGCCAATATCGCAGTGGGGCCGGGAGGCCGCAAATTCGGTGACCGGCTGCATGACCGAATGCGCCTTCACCAGATGGATTCTGGAGATGCCCGCCACGAAATCGGCGACATAGTCATCGGCGGGTTTGGTGACGATATCCTCGGCGGTGCCGACCTGCACGATGACGCCGTCCTTCATGATGGCGATGCGGTCGCCGATGCGGATGGCTTCCTCAAGGTCATGGGTGATGAAAACGGCGGATTTGCCGAGCGATTTCGTCAGCTGCCGGAATTCGTCCTGCAATTGGCGGCGGATAAGGGGGTCAAGCGCGCTGAACGGCTCGTCCATGAGAATGATCTCGGGATCGGCGGCGAGCGCACGGGCAAGGCCGACACGCTGCTGCATGCCGCCCGACAGTTCGGAGGGATAGCGCGACGTCCAGTCCCCCAGCCCGACTTTCTCAAGGGCGGCGCGCGCCACGCGGTTGCGCTCGTCCTTCGCGACGCCGCGAACCTCGAGGCTGAAGCTGGCATTCTCAAGCACGGTGCGGTGGGGCAAAAGCGCCACGCTCTGGAAGACCATGGCGATGTTGCGGGCGCGCAATTCACGCAGTTCGGCGGCATTCAGCCGGGCGATATCCTTGCCCTTCACGGTGATTTTGCCGACGCTCGGCTCGATGAGGCGGTTGAGAAGCCGGATCAATGTCGATTTGCCGCTGCCGGAAAGCCCCATGATGCAGAAGATTTCGCCACGGCGAACCTGAAGGCTGGCGTCGGAGACGCCGACGACACAGTCGAAATCCTCCAATACCTGCTTCTTCGACAATCCGCGTTCGGAGACGGCCTTGACGGCGGCCTGAGCACGCGCGCCGAAAATCTTCCAGACGTTCTGGCAATCAACCAACACTTCGTTGGAATCATTCATCATAGCATCCATTGCGTTCCCCACGGGCCTGCTCGGGCCGGCCTTCAAGTTTTGGAAATCCAGGTGCGGGCCACCCTGGCGGCCCGCACGTTCAAGGTCATTCGCTCTTGATGTTTTCCCAGCGCTTCAGAAGATCGGCGTGGCTGTCGGTCCAGTCCTTGACCGCCTGATCCATCGTCTTGCCGTCATTGACCGCGGCGTTGATCGCGGTGATATCGGCAAGCGGCACATAGACGCTGGCGATCACTTCGCGGGCATGCGGATATTCCGCAGAGAAGCCTTTCTGACCGATCCAGTAATAGCTCTGCGGCGGCGGGAACACGGCCTTCGGATCCTTCAGGTACTTGACGTCGTATCGCTGCATCATCCACGACGGTTCCCAGATCGTGACGGCGATCCATTCTTTGCGGTCGACCGCCGACTTGAGCGCGGCGGTCATCGCGGCGGTGCTGCCTTCGACGAGCTGGAGCTTCAGGCCGTAACTCTTGACGGCATTGCCGGTGTCACGCATCAGACCGGAACCGGGTTCGATGCCGACGATCTTGCCGCCGAACTTGTCGGCATTGTCGTTCAATTGATCGATGGAGTCGATGGGCACGTATTTCGGCACAGCGATGCCCTGGAAGAGGCCGTGCGATACGGGCGAGATTTTTTCCAGCCGCCGCTTGTTTTTATCCCAGTAGTCCTGGGCGATATAATCGGTCTGCGAGACCAGAAGCTTGATATCGCCCTTCGTCAGCGCGGCATAGGCGATGCCCCATTCGGAGAAGGGCACAACCTTGACGGTATAGCCGGAATCCTCCAGCACTTTTTTGGTAATTCCGGTGATGGGTGTAAGATCCTCCCAGGACATCGTACCCATGGTAATGGTCTTTTCTTCCGCGTGAGCGGAGAATGCCGTCATGCCGACCATCGCGGCCGCGCAAAGCGCCTTCCATAAAGTCTTCATTGTGTATCTCCTAGTTTTTGTTCCCATTCTTATTCGAAGACCCGACGCCGGCCCGGTCTTCCCATTGCGCGGGAGGGTTCATCCCTCGCGGCCTGCACGCAATTCCTGCAAACGGATCACCGAATTGATTCCCAGCCACGCGAACGGTTCCGGCGGCAGCCGGGACGGCTGAGGGTGATCCATGTATTCCTGAAGATGCCGGGAGGTGTTGCCGGTCGCCAGTTCCGCCGCCATCATGCCGGCGAGTGTGCTTTTCACCGTGCCGAGACCATTTTCGCAGCAGGCGGAAAAAAGCCCTTCCTCGATCTCGCCGAAAGCGGGCACGTGGTTGCGGCTGAGGCAGATGCGCCCGGCCCAGCTATGCTCGAACGCTATGCCCTTGAGACCGGGAAAGCGGGCGTCGAGCGAGCGCCGATGCGCGTCCACCATCTTCGAGAGCCGCTGCTCTGTAAGCGAAAGGGTGGTGTCGTAGGTATATTTCGTGCGGATTGCGATGCGCGACTGGCCGCCGGAGGTGACCTTCCTGACGGTCGCCCCCATGGCGTCGGCGGGAAGCAGCGCCCAATTGTCGTGTCCGGAAGTCTTGCGGCCGAAATCCTCCGCAGGAAACGGCGCCGTCATCGAGGCATAGGCGAAGATGTGCATCAGCCGGCCCTGGAAATGGCCGAAATCATCGATGTGCCCATTGACCCCGAGAACGACCTTCGGAGCGGTGACGCTGCCGCGTGGGCACATGGCGGTCCACACGCCGCCCTCACGTTTCAGGGCGCTCACCGGCGAATGTTCGAACAGGTCCACCCTGCGCGAAAGGCCGGCGGCGAATTCGCGGATATAGTCCGCCGGCTGGATCAGCACTGCGCCCGGCGTATAGAGCCCGCCGAGGTAATAATCCGATCCGGTCAGCGCGCGCATCTGCGCGGCGTCGAGGAAACTGTGCTTCTCGCCGGCGTTTTTCAGCGACAGGCCGAAACTTTCATTGAGCTTCATGCCGCGTGCGGTTGCGGCGGCATTTATCTTTCCGGCCGGATCGAATGTCTGGTGCGACATTCCGTATTCCGCGGCGGCCCCGGCGGCGAATTTTATCGCCGAGCGGTTCTGTTCCATCTCGACTTTGGTGGCATCGGCAGCGCCGCTCGAATATTCACCGGATGCGAGATTGTGCGGGACGTCGATCATGAAGCCCGAATTGCGGCCCGAGGTTCCTTTGCCCACCTCGCTCGCATCGAGAATGACGATCCTGTCGCCGGGGCAAAGCTCCAGCAGACGGCGGGCGGCGGAAAGACCGGCAAAGCCCGCGCCGATGATCAACCAGTCCGCCGTGACGTCGCCTTCCAGGCTGCGGACCGGGAAGGAACGTTTGCTGATCGCCTCCCAGCCCGAGATGCCGTTTTCGACCGGCAAACGTTTGACGGACCGGCTCGTCATCTGACCGTCTCGTCCACCGAACGATCCGATATGTCGATCCAGATCGTCTTGAGTTCGCAATAATTGTCGTGCGCGAAAATCGACTTGTCGCGCCCGCCGAAACCGGATTCCTTGTAACCGCCGAAAGGCGTCGTGGCATCGCCCTCTCCGAAGCAGTTGACGGTTACGATGCCGGCGCGGATGTCGCGCGACAGCCGGATCGCCTTGCGCAGGCTTGCGGTATAGACGGAGGCCGCAAGGCCATAATTGATGTCGTTGGCAAGAGCCACCGCCTCGGCGAGCGTGTTGAAACTCGTCACCGACAGGATCGGGCCGAAGATTTCTTCCTGGAAAAGACGGCTGGACGGCGTGACGTCATCGACGACCGTGGGTTCGATGAAGATGCCCTTCTCGGTCTTGCCGCCGTGAACGATGGCAAGCTTTTCGGTCTTCACGTCGTCGAGGAAGGAGTGGACCTTGTCGAAATGGGCCTTGCTGACCAGCGATCCGACACGGTTTTCCGGGTCGAGCGGGTCGCCCATCTTCCATTCGCGCATATAAGCGCCGATCCGCTGGAGCAGCTCGTCCTTGATTTTCGCATCGACGATCAGCCGCGAGGAGGCCGAGCAATTCTCGCCCATGTTCCAGAATGCGCCGTTGACGACTTGTTCGGCAACGAGATCGAGGTCTTCGGCATCGTCCAGCACCACCGCCGGGTTCTTGCCGCCGCATTCGAGCACGACGCGCTTGAGGTTGGAATCGGCGGCATAACGCAGGAACCGTCGGCCGGTCGGTGTCGAGCCGGTGAAGGCCACCATGTCGACATCCATATGCATGCCGATCGGCTCGCCGACCTCCTTGCCGCCGCCGGTGACGACGTTGAAGACGCCGGCGGGAATGCCAGCCTCATGGGCCAGTTCGGCGACACGCAAAGTCGTCAGCGTCGTTTCCGCAGCCGGCTTGACGATGACCGAGCAGCCGGAGGCAAGCGCCGGGCCGATCTTCCATGCCAGCATCAGCAGCGGGAAGTTCCAGGGCAGGACACAGCCGACGACGCCGACGGGTTCGCGCACGATCATGGCAAGAGCGTTGCCGCTGACCGGGGCGGTATTGTCGTAAAGCTTGTCGATCAGCTCGGCATGCCAGCGAATGGTATGGATCGTATCGGGAACGTCGACCGTCTGGCACTCGCGGATCGGCTTGCCGCTGTCGAGGCTTTCCATGACCGCCAGTTCGTGCCTGTTGCGCTCAAGCAGCTTGGCGAATTCCAGGAGGATTTCCTTGCGCTCCGCAGGTGCGAGCTGACGCCAGCGGCCGTCTTCGAAGGCTTCCCGCGCTTTTGCGACTGCGTAGTCGACATCGCTTGCGTCACAGGCCGCGATATCGGCGAGCTTTTCGCCGGTGGCGGGGTTGGTCGAGACAAATGTCTTGCCGGATTTGGCCGGCACGAAAGCGCCGTCGATGAAGGCGTTGGCGGGCAATTGAAGATCGGCGGCAATCGCCCGGTATTCGGCGGCGGTCAAAGGTTCATGCATGATTGGCTCCCGACGTGATCTGGGCGACCGTGCGCTTCAAGGTGGCGACGACAGTCTGGAGAGTGCGTTTTTCCTCGGAGTTTAGCGGCCTGAGCGGCGCGCGGACGGGACCGGCCTTCAGGCCGATGATCTCGCAGCCGTGCTTGATGGATTGCACGAATTTTCCGCATTCGAGAAAATCCATCAGCGGCAGCATCGCGGTCATGATCGCGCGGCCCTTGTCGAAGTTCTTTTCCAGAACGCAGGCCTCATAGAGCGCCACATGTTCGCGCGGCAGGAAATTCGAGCCCGCACAGACCCAGCTCCGCGCGCCCCAGGCGAAGAATTCCAGCGCCTGGTCGTCCCAGCCGCAGGACAGCGCAATATGCGGGAACTTGCGAGCGAGGCGGTGCAGATTGCCCATGTCGCCGGAGCTTTCCTTGATGGCGACGACATTTCTCGACTTGCCGACGCGGGCGAAATAGTCCTCGCCCATCATCACACCCATGCGGGCGGGGTAGTTGTAGAGCATGATCGGCAGGTTGGCGGCGCGGTCGACGGCAAGGGCGTGAACGGCATTTTCGCGCTCCGTCGGCAGGGCGTAGGGCGGGGAGGAGACGAGAATGGCGTCGGCCCCGATGTCCTTTGCGGCCCTGGCATATTCAATGGAATCCTCGGTGCGCGTGGCCCCGGTGCCGACGATCAGCGGCAGCCGTGTGCCGATCACATCCTTTGCGTAAGCTGCCAGATCGAAGCGCTCCTGCGCCGTCTGCGCGTAATATTCGCCCGTGGAGCCGCCGACGATGATGCCATGCACCTTCGCTTCGATCAGCTGTTCCAGAACGGCTGCAAAACCGTCACGGTCGATCTCTCCTTCCGGCCCGAGCGGCGTGATCGCCGGGGTATATATGCCTTCGAACTTCAAGACGATTTCTCCATCGCTGCAACGGGCACCTCGACGAGGGCATCCGCCTTCATTCCCTGTGGTGCGATGAACATTTCCATGTTCTCGCGCGACAATTCCCAATGTTCGAAGACCAGATCGACGACGGCGTCCTCGTCATGCTTTTCAATCGCGGCGATGAAGCCGTCATGGTGCTCGACGGCGAGTTTCAGGCGCTCGCGCATGTCATCGTTGCGGGGCCGGTAAAAGGTGTGACCGATGCGGGCGTGATCGATCAGCAGGCGGCCGAGGCTTGCCTGAAGATAGACATTCCCGGACATGTCGCCGATCAGTGCGTGGAAATGGTTGTTTTCCACCACCATGGACGGAGCATCGCCCGTTGCGCTCGCCTTGCGGAATCGTTCCTGCGTGTCCTTCAGTTCACCCAGCTGTTTCGGCCGGAAATTCTGCACGGCGAGGCGGCCGATCGCGGCATAGATCATCGGGGCGACGAGAAAGAAGTGCCGCAGCGTCTGATGGTTCATCGGAATGACGCGCGCACCGCGATTGGCGCGGATATCGATATAACCTTCACCCTCGAGACGGCGGAAGATTTCCCGGACAGGGGTGCGCGAAAGGCCATAGCGCGCGCCGAGGCTCACCTCATCCAGATCCTGGTCGGGGTCGAGTTCCATCGTCAGAATCTGGTGCTTGATATCTTCGTACAAGCCATTCTTGCCGTTCTTCATTCAAACCTCCTGCCCAAACCGGTGCGGGCGCATTCCATTCGTGTCGACGATGAAAAGCTGGCACGGGTTATGGAATGAGTCAATGAAATTGTATAATTTAGTTATACATTGCTTATAAGAAAATTATTCATTTTGGAAAATTCGCGCATCTGAAGACGCGCAATAGATTGAATATATTGCGCTTTAAGGAATGCTCATTGTTTGCGAAAGCTCGGCGATTCTGTCCCGTTGCACCCCCTGCCGTGCGGTAGAAGGCTTGTTCACACCGGTGACCGAAGGATGTTCAGGATTGTGGAAGCAGCACGCCGACGGCGAATTCCTCGTCGGTTGCGACGTGGCCGGCCTGAGTCTTGCGATATTCGCTGGGGGTGAAACCGCGCTCGGCTCGTAGCGTGCGGGAAAAGTGCGGCGCATCGCAAAAACCGGTGGCGAGCGCAATCTGGGTGATACTGTCACGCGTCGTGCGCAGGAGCGACAAAGCGCGATCCAGCCGAAGCTCGAGATAGACCTTCGAAGGCGTTGCGCTGAGGTCGTTCAGGAAACGCCGTTCGAGGCTGCGGCGGCCAAGGCCGAGATCATTCGCCAGTTCCAGCACGGTTCTCGGAACCTCGATATTCTGCTGCATCCGCAGGATTGCTTTTTTGACGAGGGGATCGTTGGCCTTGCGTGCGCTCTGCTGGCCGGGTTGAGGCTTTTCGCCACTCAGCGCGCTGTCGATCATCATGATGTTGAGGCTTTTGATGGCGGCGGACTGGCCGACATGACGCTCGACGAGGAAGGCTGCCAGATGCGCGGCGCCGTGGCCGCCGGAACAGGTCAGCCGGTCGCGGTCGATGACGAAAATCTGGTCGGAGATCATCTGGACGGTATCGAAACGGTCGAGAAAGTCCTGGCGGTGGAACCAGCTCACGCAGCAGCGATAACCGTCGAGCAGGCCGGCCTCGTGCAGGATGAAAACGCCGGTGCACAGCCCGACGATGGGAACGCCCGCCGCCGCCCGCTCTTTCAGGAAGCGCAGCGCCTCCTGCGGCAGGGCGCTGTGATCGCTGATCAAGCCGCCGACAACGACGATATAGTCGTAGTGCCCGGCGTCCATCAGCCGCGTATCCGGCTGCACCTTCACGCCGCAGCTCGACTGCACGCTGCTCATGGTTGCCGAGAGCACCGACCATTCGCACAGGATAGGCCGTGAACGGTCCGCCTCATCGGCCGCAAGACGCAGCACATCGACGAAATTCGCGAAGGCCGACAGCGTGAAGCGGTCGGCAAGCAGGAAGGCGACGCTGAGGCGTTTTCTGGCGCGGTGTGAGGTCATGACGCAAATATTCATGCAAACAGACGCGATTGTCCAGCCGGCGCGCGGTAAATGCTCCTAGCTTTTGCGACACGAGATTTTCCAACCATCGGGTCCGCTCATGACGCGTTTTAATGCCTTCAATCTTTTGCGGAATGCCCTGACCGGCCACAAGAACTGGGACGAGCAATGGCCCGACAGTCAGCCGAAAGCCGAATATGACGTGGTCATCGTCGGCGCCGGCGGCCATGGTCTGGGCGCTGCCTATTATCTGGCCAGCCAGCACGGCATCACCAATGTCGCCGTCATCGACAAGGGCTGGCTGGGCGGCGGCAATACCGGCCGCAACACCACGATCATCCGCTCGAACTATCTCTATGACGAGAGCGCCCGTCTTTACGATCACGCCGTCGATCTGTGGGAGAACTTGAGCCAGGAGCTGAATTACAACGTCATGTATTCAAGGCGCGGCGTGCTGATGCTGGCGCATAACGTCCATGACGTGCAGAGCTTCAAGCGCCATATCCATTCCAACCGTTTGAACGGCGTCGATAATCGCTGGCTCACCCCGGAAGAGTGCAAGGACTATTGCCCGCCGCTCAGCATTGCGCCGAATGCCCGCTATCCGGTCATGGGCGGCGCGCTTCAGGAACGGGCCGGCACGGCCCGCCATGATGCTGTCGCCTGGGGTTATGCGCGCGGTGCCGCCGCCCGCGGCGTCGATATCATCCAGAACTGCCCGGTCACGGCCATTCGCCGCAATGCCGACGGCTCCGTCGCGGGCGTCGAGACGGCGAGGGGCTTCATCAAGGCGAAGAAGGTCGCGGTTTCGGCCGCCGGCCACACCTCGGTCGTCATGGATACGGCCGGCGTTCGCCTGCCGCTGGAAAGCTATCCGTTGCAGGCGCTGGTGTCGGAGCCGATCAAGCCGATCTTCCCCTGCGTGGTCATGTCGAACGCGGTTCACGCCTATATCAGCCAGTCCGACAAAGGCGAACTGGTCATCGGTTCGGGTACGGACCAATATACGTCCTATTCGCAGCGCGGCGGCCTGCCGCTGATCGAGCATACGATCGCGGCCATCGTCGAAATCTTCCCGATCTTCAACCGCATGCGGATGCTGCGTAAATGGGGCGGCATCGTCGATGTGACGCCGGATCGCTCGGCCATTCTCGGCAAGACGCCGGTTGCCGGCCTTTACGTCAATTGCGGCTGGGGTACGGGCGGTTTCAAGGCAACGCCCGGCGCTGCGCATACCTTCGCCTGGACCATCGCCAAAAACGAACCGCACCCGATCAACGCGCCGTTCACGCTGGAACGTTTCCGTTCCGGCCGTCTGATCGACGAGGCCGCCGCCGCAGCCGTGGCGCACTGAGGATAGAACCATGCTGCTGATCCGCTGCCCCTATTGCAACGAAACACTGCCGGAAGCCGAATTCACCTATGCCGGGCAGGCCCATATTACCCGCGCGGCCGATCCCTCGTCGCAGACCGATGAACAATGGGAAGAATTCCTGTTCATCCGCGAAAACGTGAAAGGTCCGCATTTCGAGCGCTGGCGACACCTGCATGGTTGCGGGCGCTTCTTCAACGCCGTGCGTGATACGGTGAGCGATCGTTTCCTCACGACCTATCGGGCGGGCGAGCCGCGTCCTGAACTTTCTTCCCTGACCCGTGCACCAGCCAGTTCCGAGGTGTCGAAATGAACTCCTATCGCGTTTCCGGCCGTGGCCGTGTGGATGCCGCCCGCTCCGTGAGCTTCACCTTCGACGGCAAGACCTATCGCGGTGTGAAGGGCGATACGGTTGCCTCCGCGCTTCTCGCCAATGGCGTGCATCTGATGGGCCGCTCGTTCAAATACCACCGCCCGCGCGGCCCGGTGGCGGCGGGTTCCGAGGAGCCGAATGCGCTGATCGGCACCCGCCGCAGCGCCGGACGTTTCGAGCCGAACACCCGCGCCACGGTGCAGGAAATCTGGAACGGGCTGGAAACCACCTCGCAGAACAAATATCCGAGCCTGAAATTCGATATCGGCGCGGTCAACGACATGGCCTATATGCTGTTTTCGGCGGGCTTCTATTACAAGACCTTCATGTGGCCGAAGAGCTTCTGGAACAAGGTCTACGAGCCTTTCATCCGCGCGGCTGCGGGTCTCGGCGTTTCGCCGACGGAGGAGGACCCCGACACTTATGCCTCGCGCAACCTGCATTGCGATGTGCTGATCGTCGGCGCCGGTCCTGCCGGTCTCGCGGCAGCGCGCGCAGCGGCGGTCGATGGTCTGAAGGTCGTGCTGGTTGATGAAAATGCCGAAGCCGGTGGCACGCTGCTGTCGGAGCCGCAGGCGAAGATCGACGGCAAGCCCGCATGGAACTGGCTGGCGGATGAGCTGAAGGCGCTGAAGGAGCACGGCGTCAGGGTCATGACCCGCACGACGGCGATTGCCTATTACCACCAGAACATGATCGGCCTCTGCGAAAAGCTGACCGACCATCTGGAAACCGTGCCGAAGGATACGCCGCGCGAGCGCCTGTGGCGCGTTCGGGCGCGCCAGGTGGTGCTGGCGCAGGGCGCGCTGGAAAAGCCGCTGGTCTTCCACGGCAACGACCGGCCGGGCGTGATGCTGGCGGGCGCTGCCCAGACCTATCTCAACCGTTACGGCGTCAAGGTCGGCAACCGGCCGGTGGTGGTGACGAGCCATGACAGCGCCTGGTATGCGGCCTTCGATCTTCACGGCGCGGGCGCGCGCGTTCAGGCCATTGTCGATACCCGCGCCAAGGTGCGCGAGGAACTGGTGAACGAAGCGCGCGCGCTCGGCATTCCGGTCAAGCTGTCGCATACGGTCACGGCGACCTCGGGCCGCCTGCGGGTCAAGTCCGTCCGGGTCAATGCGGTCAATGGCGCGTCGGTCGGTGCGGGACAGGAGATTGCCTGCGACGCCGTGCTGATGTCGGGCGGCTGGACGCCGTCGCTGCATCTCTTTTCGCATACGCAGGGCAAGATCGCCTGGGACGACGAGCGGACTACGTTCCTTCCTGCCCTCACTAACGAGGATTGCGTGATTGCCGGGGCCGGGCGAGGGCTGTGGGGCATCGAGGCCGCGTTGAAGGACGGTGCGGAACGGGGTCGCGAAGTCGCCGCCGCACTCGGCAAGGCCGCCAATAGTTCCAGCCATGCGGTGGAACATGACCGTACCGGCAGCGGCGTCTCGCACACGGAACTGCCGAGCGACCGCGATGCCGGCAAGGCCAAGGCCTTCGTGGATTACCAGAACGATGTGACCGCCAAGGATCTGAGGCTCGCCGTGCGTGAGGGCATGCGCTCCATCGAGCATGTCAAGCGCTACACCACCAACGGCATGGCGACCGATCAGGGCAAGATGTCCAACATCAACGGTCTCAACATCGCGGCAGAAGCGCTGGGCAAGCGCCAGCCGCAGGTGGGGCTGACCACCTTCCGTCCGCCCTATACGCCAACGACCTTCGGAGCGTTTGCGGGTTATCACCGCGGCGCGCATTTCGAAGTGACGCGCAAGACACAGATCGACGGTTGGGCTGAGGAGCATGGCGCGGTTTATGAGCCGGTTGGGCAATGGCGTCGCGCCTGGTATTTCCCGAAACCGGGCGAAGACATGGATGCGGCGGTCGGGCGTGAATGCCGGGCGGTGCGTCAGAGCGTGGGTATTTTCGATGCCTCGACGCTCGGCAAGATCGAAGTGGTCGGTCCCGATGCGGTCGAGTTCATGAACCGCATGTATACCAATCCCTGGACGAAACTCGCTGCCAGCCGCTGCCGTTATGGCCTGCTGCTCGGCGATGACGGCTTCATTCGCGACGATGGCGTTATCGGCCGCATGACCGAGGACCGTTTCCATGTCACCACCACGACCGGCGGCGCCGCCCGCGTGCTGAACATGATGGAGGATTACCTCCAGACCGAATGGCCCGATCTCAATGTCTGGCTGACCTCGACCACCGAACAGTGGTCGACCATTGCGCTGAACGGCCCGAACGCGGCAAAGCTGCTTACGCCGCTGGTGGAAGGTGTCGAACTGACGGAAGAGGCTTTCCCGCATATGTCCTGCGTGGAATGCACCGTGGCCGGCATGCCGGCGCGGCTATTCCGGGTGTCGTTTACCGGCGAAATCGGCTTCGAGGTCAATGTGCCGGCGCCGCTCGGCCGCAAGCTCTGGGAAATCCTGTGGGAGGCCGGCCAGCAATATGGCATCACGCCTTACGGCACGGAAACCATGCATGTGTTGCGCGCCGAAAAGGGTTACATCATCGTCGGCCAGGACACGGACGGCACGGTTACGCCCTATGATGCGGCGATGGGCTGGGCCGTTGGCAAGAACAAGCCGGATTTCGTCGGCAAGCGCGGCCTTGCCCGCCCCGATCTCGTCGCCAAGGGCCGCCGTCACCTCGTCGGTCTTCTGACGGAGGACCGCTCGAAGCTGGAAGAGGGGGCGCAGATCGTCTTCGATCCGAAACAGCCGATCCCGATGAAAATGGTGGGTCACGTCACCTCCTCCTATCACTCGGATGCCGCAGGCCAGCCGATTGCGCTGGCGCTGGTTGAGGGCGGCCATGAGCGGATGGGCGAGACCGTTTATATTCCCATGCTGGACCGCACCATTGCCGCGAAAATCACCGGGATGGTCTTTGTCGATCCCGAAAATACCCGCCTGAAGATTTGACTAGCGCATATCCGGCGAACACAAGTTCGCCAGATATGCTATAACTCTTTGTTTTTGCGCATTTTCCGGACGCAAAGGCGAATTCGCCTTTACTGGAAATGCTCTAGGAGATGACAATGAACATGCGCGTTTCCTCCCCCGTTCCCGGCACGCTGGCCGAGAGCAAAGCAGCCCGGGTCAGCATTCTGGCCGCGCAGGCGCGGCTGTCGCTGCGCATGCGCGGCGATCTCGCCCCGCTCAACGCCGCCCTTGGCCTTACTCTGCCGGACCGGATCGGCCTCCGCGCCGCATCAGGCGACATCGAAGTCCTGCGCCTCGGTCCCGATGAATGGACCATTCTTACGGCGATAGGTGCGGTCGACGGGCTGATCGCGGCCTGCGCAGGTGTTTACGCCAGCCATCCGCATAGTCTCGTCGATATTTCCGGACGAGAAGTGACGCTCCTGATCGAAGGCCCGCAGGCCGCCGAATTGCTGACGCTGGGCTGCGCCCGCGACATTGACACGATTGCCGTTGGCGAGGGACGCCGGACGATTTTCGACGGCGTCAGCGTGGTGCTCTGGCGCGATGCGGAAAACCGTTTTCGCATGGATATCTGGAACAGTTTCGTATCGCATCTTGGCCATCTGCTTGAAACCGGCTGCAAGGAACTTGCGGCGGACATCGCCTGATCTCGAAGGAGGAAACAATGCTCAACCGACTGTCGCATAATACCGTTTCGGACACGGTGATCGCCGACGCCATCGCCGAGGAACTCGATCGCCAGAAGACGCAGATCGAGCTGATCGCTTCGGAAAACATCGTTTCCGCCGATGTTCTGGCGGCGCAAGGCTCGGTGCTGACCAACAAATATGCCGAGGGCTATCCCGGCAAGCGTTATTACGGCGGCTGCGAATTCGTCGATAAGGTCGAGGCGGTCGCCATCGACCGGCTGAAGCAGCTCTTCGGTGCGGAATTCGCCAATGTGCAGCCGCATTCCGGCGCGCAGGCCAATCAGGCGGTGTTTCTGGCGCTGCTTCAGCCCGGCGACCGGATCATGGGGCTTTCGCTGGCCCATGGCGGCCACCTGACGCACGGTTCGCCGGTCACCATGTCGGGCAAATGGTTCGATGTCGTCTCCTATGAGGTCGACGCCGAAACCCATCTGATCGATATGGAGAAGGTGCGGGCACGGGCGCTGGAGACGAAACCGAAGCTGATCGTGGCGGGCGCATCGGCCTATCCGCGTCAGATCGATTTCGCCGGCTTCCGCAGAATAGCCGACGAAGTCGGCGCTTATCTGATGGTCGATATGGCCCACTATGCCGGGCTGATCGCCGGTGGCAAATATCCGAACCCCGTGCCGCACGCCCATGTCGTCACCTCCACCACCCACAAGACCCTTCGCGGTCCGCGCGGCGGCGTGATCCTCACCAACGATGCCGATCTCGCCAAAAAGCTCAATTCGGCGGTCTTCCCCGGCAATCAGGGCGGTCCGCTGATGCACGTCATCGCCGCCAAGGCCGTGGCTTTCGGTGAGGCGCTGCGCCCGGACTTCGCGGATTACGCCGGTCAGGTCATCGCCAATGCGCAAGCCTTGGCCAAAGTGCTGACGAAGGGCGGTCTGGGGATCGTCTCGGGCGGAACCGACAGCCATATGGTGCTGGTCGATCTGCGCCCGAAAGGCGTGACCGGCAAGATCGCTGAAATCGCGCTGGAGCGGGCGGGGCTCACCTGCAACAAGAACGCCATTCCCAACGATCCGGAAAAGCCCTTCGTCACCTCGGGTATCCGGCTCGGCAGCTCCGCCGGCACCACACGCGGCTTTGGCGTCGCCGAATTCGAACAGATCGGTGCGCTGATCCTGCGTGTCATCGATGCGCTGGCGGCGAATGCCGAGGGTGACGCCGCAATCGAGGCCGACGTGCGGGCGCAGGTCGCAGCGCTTTGCGACGCCTTCCCAATCTACGGTTCGTAAATGTTTCTGTCGGTCTTCGATATATTCAAGATCGGCATCGGCCCATCGTCCTCTCATACGATGGGACCCATGGTCGCGGCCGCCCGGTTTCTTGACGATCTGCGCGGCGGCGACAAGTTCCCGGGGGCCGGAGACCTGTTCGGCCTGCGGGCGAGCCTGCATGGCTCACTCGCCTTCACCGGCAAGGGCCACGCGACGGATCGCGCGGTCATTCTCGGCCTGTGCGGGCTGAAGCCCGACACGCTCGATCCCGACCGGGTGGAGGAGATCGAGGCGGAAGTGCGCAGGACCGGCCTCGTCGAGCCCGAGGGGCTGCCGGCGCTGCGGTTCGATCCGGACAGGGATCTGGTCTTCGACTATGGCCCGCCGCTTCCCGGCCATGCCAACGGGCTGGTCCTCATTGCCTGCGACCGTCAGGGCAACACCTATCACCGGGAGGTCTATTATTCGATTGGCGGCGGCTTCGTCGTCACCGAAACGGAGCTTCAAAGGTCGGCCGGGGGATTGAGCGCCGGCAAGCAGCAGCCGGTGCCCTATCCTTTCAGCTCGGCGGCGGAAATGCTGCGCATGGGCCGCGCATCGGGCAAGACCATCGCTCAGATGAAGCGGGCGAATGAAGAGGTTGTTTACGGGCCGGAACTGGATGCGAGGCTGGACCGCGTCTGGGAGGTGATGGAAAGCTGCATCGAGCGGGGCCTGACGCAGGAGGGAATCCTGCCCGGCGGGCTGAAAGTGAAGCGCCGGGCGAAGGCTATCCATGCGCAATTGCAATCCGAGCGCGGGCTGAACCTCACCCAGCCGCATCAGGCCAATGACTGGATGAGCGTTTACGCCATGGCGGTGAATGAGGAAAACGCCGCCGGCGGGCGCGTCGTCACCTCTCCCACCAATGGTGCTGCGGGCGTGGTGCCGGCGGTGGCGCGCTATTATCTCGACCATTGCGTCGGTGCGCACCGCGAAGGCATCCGCGACCTTCTGTTGGTGGCGGCGGCAATCGGCGGTCTCATCAAACACAATGCCTCGATTTCGGGGGCGGAAGTCGGCTGCCAGGGCGAGGTGGGTTCGGCGGCGGCCATGGCGGCGGCCGGGCTTTGCGCGGTTCTGGGCGGCAGCAACGCGCAGGTGGAAAACGCCGCTGAAATCGCACTGGAGCATCATCTCGGCATGACCTGCGATCCGGCGGCCGGGCTCGTTCAGGTTCCCTGCATCGAACGCAATGCGCTGGGCGCCATCAAGGCCGTCTCGGCGGCCAGCCTTTCGCTGCGTGGCGACGGCACCCATTTCATGCCGCTCGACAATTGCATCACCGTGATGCGCGAGACCGGCCGCGACATGCATGTGAAATACAAAGAAACCTCGCAGGGCGGCATCGCCGTCAACCTGCCGGAGTGCTGATCCATCAAGGGGGAGCAGGATTTGACCACCTATATCATGAAAGTCGCTTGCCCGGCGCGCAGCGGCATCGTCGCCGCCGTATCCGGTTATCTCGCCCGGTCCGGCTGCAACATCAACGACAGTTCGCAATTCACCGACCAGGAGACGGGCCGTTTCTTCATGCGGTTGAGCTTCGTTTCCGAACAGGGATCGGGACGCGATGCACTGCTTGACGGCTTCGGTCCCGTCGCGGCCGATTTCGATATGGATTATGATATTCATGACCTTTCGCGAAAGACGAAGGTCGTCATCATGGTCTCGCGCTTCGGTCATTGCCTGAACGATCTGCTCTATCGTTCCCGCATCGGTGCGCTGCCGGTCGAGATCGTCGCCGTGATCTCCAATCATCTGGATTATCAGAAGCAGGTGGTGAACGAGGATATTCCCTTCCATCACATCCGCGTCACGCCGGAAACGAAGCCCGAGGCGGAAGCCGCGATCCTGCAGGTGGTGCAGGATACCGGAGCGGAGCTCGTGGTGCTGGCGCGCTACATGCAGGTCCTGTCGGACCGGCTGTGTCAGGAAATGTCAGGCCGCATCATCAACATCCACCATTCTTTCCTACCGTCTTTCAAGGGCGCCAATCCCTACAAACAGGCCTATGAGCGCGGCGTGCGGCTGATCGGCGCGACCGCCCATTACGTCACCGCCGATCTCGATGAAGGGCCGATCATCGAGCAGGATACGATCCGCGTGACCCATGCCCAGAGCGCGATGGATTATGTCAGCCTCGGGCGGGATGTGGAAAGCCAGGTTCTTGCGCGGGCCATCCACGCCCATATTCATCACCGGGTCTTCCTGAACGGAAACAGGACGGTCGTCTTTCCCGCGTCTCCCGGAGAACATGTGTCCGAACGCATGGGCTGAATGCGCGTTCTTGCGGAACCGTAATTCGCGTCCTTTCTCAGTGGCTCGTCGTCATGTCGTCCCGCCAGTAACAGGCGTTGAGATAACGTTTCTTGGACAGGACCGACAACTTGTCCCGAAAGTCCTGCCATTGGGAGAACGCATTGGCGAGCCACAGGAAATAATCGCTGGTGGAAGCGGCTGTCTCCATCGCCGCACCGCCAACATGTTCGATGAATTTCGCGGGTGATACCGTCGAGCGCGGTAACCAGTATATTTGCATGCCGGGCGGTGCGACGATGTCATATCGGCAATTCTCGGCCCGAAGGAAAATCTGGCCGTTAACATCCCCGGGCAGGTTCTCGCAGATGCGGGCAATGGCGGGTAAGGCCGTTTCATCCCCGGCCAGCAGATAGTTTTTTGCCGACTTCATTCCCAGTCCGCACGGGCCGGACATGCCGCAAAGCACGCCGGGACGCGCATTCCGGGCAAAGGAACATCCCGGCCCCGCATCCTCATGCAGAACGAAATCGATATCGATAAAGCCGCTATCGGGGTCTATCGCCCGGATCGTGTAATAACGGACAGCGAAGGCATCTGCGTGTTCCGCAGCATTTTTCGTGGCGGGCAGATTGCAGTCGAAGCTCTTGTTCTGCTTTGAGAAATAAAGCCTGACATGGAGGTTTTTCAGCGTATTGAAACGGTGAAGCCCGGTGCCGGTAAAGCGCAGGCGCTGCATGAAGGGGGCGAGGCGCTGGCTGTCGACCACTGTCAGAATCCTGAAACTGTCATCCGCGAATATGGTCATGCGCGCCTTCCGATAAGTACAAGCAAAAACGGCCCGCCAACCACCGTCGCCAGGAGGCCCGCGGGTATCTGAAACGGGAAGATGAGGTTGCGCCCCAGCCAGTCGGCGATGAGCAGGATAAGTCCGCCGATCAGCGCCGCCGCCGGCAATTGCGTGCCGGCGCGCTGGAAACCCGCAAGCCGCGCCAGATGCGGCCCCATCAGGCCGGCGAAACTCAAGGGTCCGACGAGGATCGTCGCGCTTGCGGTGAGAATGGCGGAAAGCGAGTAGAGACCGTTACGGCTCGCCACGACAGAGACGCCGGTATTTCGGGCGATATCTTCGCCAAGCGGCAGCACTTCCAGCCAGCGGCGAATGAAGGGGGTCAAAGCAAGCCCAACAGAAAGCAGGACCGCCGCCATGACGGCTTCACCGGGCGCGACCGCATAGGTGGAGCCGGAAAGCCAGGCGAGAAGCTGACCGAGCCTCGGGTCCTGTGATGTCATCAATACCGCCATGACGAAACCGGAGACGGAACTGAGCGCAATGCCGATCAGCAGCAGCCGGTCGCCGGAAAAACCCGGCTTGCGCGACAGGGTCAGCATCAGCAGCAAAACCGTCAGCGAACCCGCCGCACCCGCGAGGATTTGCGCGCCACGGGTGGGGGCGGCAAGGGTGAGAAGAACCAGAATGACGCCGAGCATCGCCCCTGACGAGACACCCAGCACCTCCGGCGATGCCATGGTATTGCCGGTGACACGTTGCAGAATGGCGCCGGCGAGTGCGAGCATGGCCCCGCCGCTGAAGGCGGCAAGCGCCCTCGGCCAGCGCCAGCCGAGACCATGCAGATCGTAAAGTCCCGATAAAAACCAGCCCTCCGTGTTTTTCCCGACGGCGAGTGCGACGCCGGCGGCGACGCAGAGAATGGCGATGAGACCGAGCAAAGCCGGAATGGGCGAGGCAAGGCGCGCTGCCGCCGGCTGCGCGCCCGGCTGCGGCGGGGCCGGCATCTTCAGCCGCTGGATCAGCGCGAACATCAGCGGCGCACCGAGAAGAGCGGTGACGGCGGCGGTCGGGAACAATCGATAGGTGACGGGAAAAAACAGGACGATCTGGTCGGTCAAGGTCAGCAGCAACGCGCCAAGTGCTGCCGAATAACCGAGCTGCGCCGCCATTCGCCTTGCGCCGCAGGCGCGCGCGAGCGCGGGGGCGGCAAGGCCGATAAAGCTGATGATGCCGACGGAGGCGGTGACCACCGCCGTCAAGGCCGCCGCTACCACCAGCGTCAGCAGGCGGTAGGCGGCAAGCGACAGGCCGAGGCTTTTTGCATTGGCGTCCTCAAGCGTCATGATCGTCAGGGGGCGAAGAAGCAGCGCAACTGCAAGGACGAGCACGGCGAGACGGGGGGCCAGAAAGGAGACAGCGCTCCAGTCCTGCTGATTGAGATATCCAGCACCCCATAAAAAGATGCTGACGAGAAAATCATGGTTGAACAGCACCAAAACGGCGCTCGCAGCACCGCAATAGAGGCTGACGATCATGCCCGCCAGCGTCACCGTCACGGGCGACAGGCCCTTGCGCCAGGAGAGTGCAAGGATCGCCAGAAGCGACAGCGCCGCGCCCGCAAAGGCGATCCATTCCTGTGCGCCCATCCATTGCGGGAACCAGAGCGTGGCAATGGCAAGCAGCAGATAGGAACCGGCCGAAATGCCGAGCGTCGCCGGCTCGGCAAGCGGATTGCGCAGAATGTTTTGCAGGATCGCCCCGACAAGGCCGAGCGTCGCGCCGGTCATCAGCGCCACCACGATCCTCGGCAGCAAGGTATTGTGCAGCAGCACCTGTGCCGTCATGTCGGGATCGGGAAAAAACAGGGCTGCAAGCGGCGTCCCATCGGGCATGCGCAGGAACAGGTTGAAGCCGGCAAGGCCCGTGCAGACGATGGCGAGCGATGTGACGACGATCGCGGATATGTTCGCCGTCCTCTTCATGGCGATGCCTCACCGGCAAGGGCTGCGGAAACGAGGCGGGCGAAACGTTTTGCCGGCGGCAATCCGCCGTAAAACAGCACGTCCCTGATACGCACCAACCGGTTTTCGCGAATGAAGGGCAGGCTTTTGATGACCGGCGCGTTGAGAAGCGTATCCAGCTTCTCGCTGCTGGTATCGCCGATGCACAGAAGCCGCGCCTGCGGATGGCGGGAAAGCTGGTCGGCCGTCACTGTCGTATGACCGTATTGCGAGGTGTAACCATCCCAGGCGTTCTCGATGCCGAATTGATCGAGAACATTCTGGAAAAGGCTGTTCCTGCCGAAAACCAGCAGTCGCCTGCCATCTATGACCGTCGCCAACAGCAGAGGCCGTCCGTCATAGGCGGAGAGCCGTGCGCGTGCCTGCTGCATCTCCGCGTCGAAACTTTCCTGAAACGCGCCAAACCGGCCGGGATCGCCGATCCGCGCGGCGAGCGCGATGAGAGCGTTCCTGCCACTGATTAAATGGTTCTCGCCCGCAGTGACGCCGGAATCGAAAAGGTGGGTGGGGGCGATGGCGGCAAGCCGGCCGGCAGCCATGGTGAAATCGTCGCTGTGCAGGATGAGGCTTGGCCGAAGATAGTCCACAAGTTCCAGATTGGGCTCGGACCGCAATCCAAGCTCGGCGACCGAGGGCGACAGCGCCGGTTCGACGACGAGACTGCCATAACGTTCCAGTTCCGGCATGGCTGCGGGCTGCACGCCAAGCGCCAGCAGGTTCTGCCCGCTCACCCAGTCCATGGCGACGATGCCGCCGGAACGGGCGGCCGATGACGGTCGGTTTGTAAGGAAAAAAGCACCTGTCCCGCAAAGCAGCGCTCTGCGGGACAGGGAACTGCGCAGCATCATCAGAATTTCGCCTGAACCGAGAAGGAGACGGTTCTCGGGGCTCCGAGATAATAGCTGTTCTGCCAGTAGTTCTCATCGGTGATGTTGCTGACATTCAGCCGGAATGTCAGCGGATTGCCGAAGTTTTCGGTGGTGTAACGCAATCCGAGATCGGCGGTGACATAGGAGGAAAGGCGGTCGTTGTTTTCGGATGTCGCCCATTGTTTGCCGGTGTAATAGAGGCCGCCGGTCAGGAAGAGACCTTCGACGGTGGGAACCTCATATTCGGCATAGACCTTGGCCAGAACATTGGCGACGTTCATGGGGCGCTTGCCGTCATAGGTTCCACCTTCAACCTTGGCGTCGAGGAATGTCACGCCGCCGAGAATGGTAAGGTCATCCGTCACCTTGCCGGTCGCCGTGAACTCGATGCCGCGATGGCGCTGGCGGCCGTCCTGCGTGTAGACATTGGCATCCGTCGTCAGTTCGTAGGCCTTGGAGATGTCGAACAGCGCCGCCGTCAGCAGCATGTCGCCGACATCGCCCTTGATGCCGATTTCCTTCTGCTTGCTGACCATGGGGGCGAGAATCTGCCCGCTATTTGCGGCCGTGTCCGGCGCGACGCCGCCCTGCTCGAGGCCTTCGATATAGCTGCCGTAGAGCGTCACCGCCTCCACCGGCTTGAACAGCAGCGAGGCTGAGGGCGAGAGCCTTGCTTCATCGTAATCCGGTGCGGAGCGGGCGCCGCTGCTGTCCAGCGACTGGCTCTGGATCATGCTGTAATTGGCGCCGACGAGGGCCGACCATTGTTCGTCGAATTCGATCTGGTCGCCGACGACGAAGTTATGATTGCGCACATAGCCGGACTTGTAGAGCGTGCCGGTGTTTGGCGGGAAAGTCGGCTCGGCAATATGCCGTGGAGAAGACAGGGGGAAAGACGGCTGCCAGCCGGTATTGGGGTTGTAAGTCGTACCCCAGTCCTTGCCCTGATACATGTAATAGCCGGCGGTCAGCTTGTGGGAGACCGCGCCGGTGTCGAAGGAGACGTCCGCGAAAATATTCGCAGCGTCGAAGACGTTTTTTGTCCTGCCGGAGCGAATTGCGATCTGGGAATATTCCTCCGCGGACTGGACAAGATTCATCGTATGATCCTGAACCGGCCGGTCGATATATTCCCGCATATATCCGCCGCGCAGGGTAATGGCGTCGTTCACATCGTAGGTGAGCTTGGCCGAGTATCGTTTTTTCTCGATTTCGTCGTGAATCCAGGGCTGGCTCCAGTTCCTGCTGGCGTCGGGCGCATCGCCATGCAGCACACCGTCTGCGAAAGCCCAGTAAGAGTTGGCGGCGTCCAGCTTGTATTTGCTGTAGGACGCATTGAGTTCGAGCTTCAGACGGTCGGTAATGTTCCAGTCGAAAGCGCCGCTTGCCAGAAAGCGGTCGACATTCTGGTCGTCGATGGCCGTGTCTCCCGCCGAACGGACGATATTGAGGCGATAACCCATGTCGCCCTCCGGATCGATGCGGCCGCCGAAATCGCCATGGACGAAGGCCTGCGCGCCGCCGTAATTGCCGACCGTCACGCTGTTCAAACGTTCCTGCGTCGGGCGCTTGTAGACATAGTTGATCATGCCGGCCGGCGAGGCCGCGCCATAGAGAAAGCCCGAAAGGCCGGAAAGAACCTCGGTGCGTTCCTTGTCTTCCAGCACCGTCGCGTGGCTGTAGGAGCGGCGGAAGCCGTCTTCGGCGGTGTCATAGGTGGTGAAGCCGCGAATATTGGCCATCGGCGCCCAGCCGGACATCTGCGGCGTCTGGCTGCGGATGGTCGGCAGGACGCGGTAGATGTCTTCCGGGGATTGCGCCTGGATATTCTGGATCAGCTCCCTCGGCGCGACGGTGACGGAAAACGGCGTATCGCGAATGGCTGTCTGTCCGAGCAGGCCGAGAGAGGACAGGGTTTCCGTGCGGTAGCCATCCTGCGCCAGCCCGTCCTGCTGCAATACGGATGCGCCACGCGTGCCCTGAACCGTAATGGGTGCGAGAAGGGTGGAGTTTCCGGCTGCCGCAGCACTTGCCGCGCTGACCGGCGCGGCGATGACGACGGAGGTGGCGTCGGTGAAGGAATAAACGAGGCCGGTGCCGCGCAGAAGCTCCACGATAGCCTGCTCGCGGGTTGTCGCGCGGCTGACGCCCTGCGAAAGTTTTCCGCGTGCAATCGAGGCATCGTAGGAAATCTGCGTTCCCGACAGTTTTCCGAAGGTTGCCAGCGATTTGTTCAGCGGGCCGGCCGGAACCGAATAAACCGCCTGCGCAAAGGCCGGCTGTGCCGCGATGCCGGCGGCGAGCGCCGTGGTCGTCGCCAGAAAGGCGAAAAACAGCGCGCCACGACCCTTACGACCCCTGTTTGTACCCTTATGAGCCGATGAGAACTCATTCCCCATGTGAAAGCCACTCCATTAAATCTGTCCCCGGAGACCGGCCGGCCTATGCTGGCGACGGGTTCTCTGAGGACAATACGAATGGCGTTCGAAAATTTTCCTCTTTTTCTCAAGTTTTCTTAGATGGAGGAAATAACGGTCAAAAACGGCGTGACGGCCCGCACCTTTCCGCCGAATGGCCGCACCACCGCATCGAGCGCGCGGATGGGGTCGGCAAGATCGAAGACGCCGCTGACGACGTTGTTTTTCAGGGCAGGGGTGGCGATGACCACCTTGCCTTTTTGCCAGCGGGCGATGCGATTGACCACCGCCGCGACCGTCTCCTTCTCGGCAATGAGCATGCCCGTGCGCCATGCCGCGATTTCCGAAGCCTCCCTGACGCCGCGATCCATACGGCGCGATGCCTGGTCGTAGGTCAGCCAGTCGCCTGCCGCCAGTTTCTCTCCCTCGGGAGAAGGCAGATCGGGCGATGTGGCCAGAACTAGCCCATGATCGACGGAGACGGAGATGGAGAGATCGTCGCCTGAAACGTCGAAAGCAGTCCCGAGCGCCGTGGCGGTCAACGGTCCGTAGGCGACGGAGAAGGGGCGCGAGGCATCGGGTATGACATCGAAATAGGCCATGCCGGCGAGGAGGTTTACCCGTCTTGCCCGCTCACCGAAATCGATGGCGATTGCGCTGTCCGGTCCAAGCGTGACCATGCTGCCGTCCTCGAGGAGAATTTCTCTGATCTCGGCCGTCGAGGTCAGGTAGTCGGCGCGGGCGCGTAACGTCACATAGGGTGCCAGCACCGAACCGCCTGCCGCCGCACCGAGACAGAGCACGCCTCCGACAAGCAGAAGACGCCGGTTGGGGTCGAAGCCCTTTTGCGAGGAACGGGCCTCCTCGGCCAGAATCTGGCCGGTCATGCCGTGGATTGCGGCGACCTTCGCCCAGGCGGCGGCATGGGCCGGTCCGCGCTCGATCCACGCGCGTGCCGTTTCAATGGCGACGGGATTGCCGGGATCGTTCTGCAGGCGAATGGCAATATCCGCAGCTTCACGAAACAGGCGCCGTTCTTCCGACACTTCGTTCATAGGGAGCCTTTCAGGATTGCCGGAGACCGGACAATGTCACAGCCTTTGATATATACGAATGAGAGGCCGCATATTTCCGAATGAAAGAAGTTTAATGCGCAGGCTGGCGATTAAACGGCGATATCTAGGGCAAGACGACGGTTCCCGTCCTCTACAGACCGTTCAGGCGATCCTCTATGTGTTCATAGGCGTCGCGGATCAAAACCCAGGTGCGGGTGGTGGACATTCCGAGCTTCTGCGCAACTTCGCTGATCGTCAGGCCGCCCATCCGGTGCAGCTGGAAGGCTTCGCGCACCCGCCGCGGCAGTTCCGAAAGCGCCTGTTCCACCAGTTGCAGCCGCTGGCGGTCATAGACGATGGTTTCGGCCGATGGCGACGGATCGATGATGGCATCGAAGGCATTTTGCGGCAGGTCGACACGGCGGAGACTGCGTTCGCGGCGATAATGATCGATGCTGAGATTGCGCGCCACCGTATAGAGATAGGATTTGGGATTGTGGGAAGCGGCACTTGCCGGCGGCGGTGAGGCAAGCACCTTCAAAAACGCATCCTGCGCCAGATCGGATGCCGTTTCAGGATCGATGCCCCTGCTGCGCAGGGACCTGACAATGCCCTTCGCATATAGCCGGAACAATTCCTGCAGATCCCAACTCAAGAGCCTTGCCTTCCGGTAATCGACCCCGTGCCTGCCCGGTGAACGGACGGTCGGCGTGTCGAACGATGCAGCCGTCGGTCGATTATGTGCAATCGGTGCCGAATTCGAGAATATGCGAAGCGACGGCTTCGATAAGCAGGATCGCCCCGCAGGCATGATATCATCGGCCGTTGATGTTGCCGGTATCATGCTTGCGGGGCGACGGTAAAGTAAAACAGTCGCTGTACTATGGATTAGTCTGTGACCTTTCCTCCGTATATATCAATTACCGCGATGAAGGAGGCGGACTACAAGCAAAGGCTGTTATTCGGCGGGTTGCGCCACGGCCTCCATATCCGACCGTCCGCGATCTCCGGAGAGGCTGCGCTGGCCGAGCGCGATGATGGCGACTGTCGAAAGGCTTGCGGCGACGGACACCCAGAAACCGTTATCCGGGCCGAAATTGTCGATCACCCAGCCGGAGACGAAGGCGCCGAGGGCCATGCCGATACCGATGCCGGTCATCACCCATGTCACGCCTTCCGTCAGCATCGATTCCGGCACGCGGCGCTCGATCAGGCCGAATGAGGTGATGAAGATCGGCGAGATTGCAACGCCGCTGAGGAAAACGGCGAAAGCGAGAAGTGCTACCGAGGTGTTGGCCACAAGCAGCGGCAGGGCGGTGAGTGCAAGCACGCTGACGGCGATCAGCAATTGCCGTTGCAGTGGCATTTTGGGGTTGAGCGCGCCGAGAATGAGGCCGACCACGAAGGAGCCGATGGCATAGACGCCGATGACGAGGCTGGCGGCTTCCGGTTGACCAAGCGCCTTGGTGATTGCGACGGCGCTTACCTCGGCCGTTGCGAAAGTGGAGCCGACGAAGATCAACGCAAGCGTGATGATCTGGACCGGGCGCAGGAAGATGGCCGAACGCTGCCGGCGGCCGCTTTCAACCGGCCGCACCTTGGGCTCGGTCGAGCGTTGCAGGAGGAAGGCAAAGGTGCCGAGCGCCAGGAAGGTGGTGCTGATCATCATGCCCGCTTCCGGAAAGAGCGAAACCGCAAGGCCAACGGAAAGCGAGGCGCCGGAGATGTAGACAAGTTCGTCGGCGGCGGATTCGAAGGCGAAGGCGGTGTTCAGCTCCGGCCGGTCGCGGAAGATTTCCGTCCAGCGGGCGCGCATCATGGCGGGAATGCTCGGCATGGCGGCGGCGAGGAAGGCGGAAAGGAACAGCGTCCAGGCGGGCCATCTCTGATTTGTCGCGGTAATCAGCGCCGCAAAGGCGATGACCGAGACGATGGTGGCGGGGATGAGGACCTTGCTCTGCCCCTTGCGGTCCACCAGCCGGGAGATTTGCGGGGAGAGGGCGGCATTGGTCAATGCGAAGGTTGCCGAGACGGCGCCGGCCAGCCAATATTCGCCATGAGTCTGGGAAAGCATGGCGACGATGCCGATCGGGGCCATGGCAATGGGAAGGCGGGCGAAGAAACCGGCGGCGGAAAAGCCTTTTGCGCCTGGAGCCCGGAAAATTTCTCTGTATGGATTAGACATCGGGATGCACCTTGTTCTAAGGGTGTCCACCACATACATACGTGGCGTATGTGAATGAGATAATTGCATACGACGCGTATGTCAACTAATATACGCGTCGTATGTGGAAAATGGAGAAGAAATGCGCAAACCTCGCAGTGAAATGATTGCCGAGACGCGGGCGAAGCTTCTGGCTGCCGGCCGCAAGGCCTTTGGCAGCATCGGTTATGCGGAAGCGTCGATGGACGACTTCACCGCCGAAGCTGGTCTCACCCGTGGCGCGCTCTATCACCATTTCGGCGACAAGAAAGGCCTGTTGCTGGCGGTTGTGGCCGAGATCGATGCGGAGATGACGAAGAGGCTCTGCGACATCTCCTCGAGGGCCGCGACCCGATGGGAGGGTTTTGTCGAGGAGAATGTCGGTTATGTGCGCATGGCTCTCGAACCGGAAATCCAGCGGATCATGTTTCGTGACGGGCCGGCTGTGCTCGGCGATCCGTCGCGCTGGCCCAATGCCAATGGCTGTATCTCGGCTGTCGCCCGAAGCCTGGATGCGCTCCGGGAAGAAGGCACCATCGGCGACATCGATCCGGAGGCATGCGCCCGCTTCATCAATGCGGCGAGCAGCAGCGCCGCCCAATGGATAGCCAATTCCGACGACCCGGAAACGACCTCGAAACGGGCTGTCGATAGTTTCCGGACCTTTCTGGAGGGATTGCGGGTCAGGAAAGACTGACCCGCAGCTGCCGATCTGTTATTCCGGGTCGGCGAGGCGATCATCACGGAAAATGTGTAGAAATATCTGGAATAGACACAGCTCATGCTATCGGTAGCACTTGTTGTGATACCCATGAGGCCAAGGTGATGGTCGGCAAGAAGTCAGACAAAGTCTCCGGAAGCGAGCCATCGGTTGCGACGCAGAAGCTTCTGTCGGGCGGCAATCCTCAGATTGCAAAAGGATATGGCGACACCCCGGTGCAGGCCTATATCGCCGCCATGCCGGGTTGGAAAAGCGCGGTCGGTGGCCGTATCGACCGGCTGATCCAAGGTGTCGTGCCCGGTGTGCGCAAGGCTGTGAAGTGGAATTCGCCCTTTTACGGCATGGAGGACGACATCTGGTTCCTCAGCCTTCACTGCTTCACGAAATATATCAAGGTGACCTTCCTTAACGGTGCATCCTTGCAGCCTTTGCCGCCCGGCACCTCCAAACATCCGAAAGTCCGTTACCTCGATATCCGCGAGGATGCGTTCGATGAAGCGCAGTTCGTGGAGTGGGTGAGGCAGGCAAGCGTGTTGCCCGGCGAAAAAATGTGAGCGAACGGGTTTACCGGTCCCAGAGGCTTTCAAGCACGCGATGATCGCGAAATGGGCGGACGAATCATGCCGGTTTTCCTGCCTCTTAAGGATCGTGTCGCGCCGCGGATGATGAGAAATCGCGGGCTGTCCGATACAGTTTTTCCGGAGTGAAGAAAAACCGGCGGATCTGGCCGATTTCTGTTTACTTTTGCCGGGGTTGCACGCCATCACGCTCACTGAATTCGCTGCCAGACGTATCGCAAACCACGGAGGATGAGATGAAGGCACTGGTGCTGGAAGAAAAAGGCAAGCTCTCGCTCAGGGATTTTGATATTCCGGGTGGAGCAGGATCCGCTGAACTCGGGCCCAGGGATGTGCGCATCCGCACCCACACGGTCGGCATCTGCGGCTCGGACGTCCATTATTACACCCATGGCAAGATCGGTCATTTCGTCGTCAACGCGCCGATGGTGCTGGGCCATGAAGCGTCTGGAACGGTGATCGAAACCGGCGACGAGGTGACGCATCTGAAGGTGGGCGACCGCGTCTGCATGGAGCCCGGCATACCCGATCCCACATCGCGCGCCTCCAAGCTCGGCATCTACAATGTCGACCCGGCTGTCCGCTTCTGGGCGACGCCGCCGATCCATGGCTGCCTGACGCCTGAGGTCATTCATCCCGCCGCCTTCACTTACAAGCTGCCCGACAATGTGTCCTTCGCCGAAGGCGCCATGGTCGAACCCTTCGCCATCGGCATGCAGGCGGCGCTCCGGGCTCGTATCCAGCCGGGCGATATCGCTGTCGTCACCGGGGCAGGTCCGATCGGCATGATGGTGGCGCTGGCAGCACTTGCCGGCGGTTGCGCCAAGGTCATCGTTGCCGACCTCGCCCAGCCGAAGCTCGATATCATCGGTGCCTATGATGGCATCGAAACCGTCAACATCCGCGAACGCAATCTTGCCGAGGCCGTCTCGGCGGCGACCGACGGCTGGGGCTGCGATATCGTCTTCGAATGCTCGGGCGCAGCACCCGCCGTGCTCGGCATGGCGAAGCTGGCGCGGCCGGGCGGCGCGATCGTGCTGGTCGGCATGCCTGTCGATCCGGTTCCGGTCGATATTGTCGGCCTGCAGGCCAAGGAACTGCGGGTTGAAACGGTTTTCCGTTATGCCAATGTTTACGACCGGGCAGTTGCGCTCATCGCCTCCGGCAAGGTCGACCTGAAGCCGCTGATTTCCGCGACAATTCCCTTTGAAGACAGCATTGCCGGTTTCGACCGTGCGGTTGAAGCACGGGAAACGGATGTGAAACTGCAGATCGTGATGCCGCAGTAACGAAAGAAGCCAGCCGCTGATGATTGAGCGGCAAAGACGTTGCGGAAAAGTATGAGTGTAGCCTGCCGGCATCCGGCAGGCTACACGTCAAAATTTCAACGAAAATCGCTTCCGGTTGCGCATTGTTTGAGCGCATCACGCCAAATTGAGCGGAAAAATCGGCCCCATCGCCGCGTTTATGGTCAGCCCTTTCGGGCGACTCTTCAATTTTCGACAAAAAAGAGTCAAAAAAGTATCGGCAATTTCTTCGGCGTGATGTGGATGTACCGCAGCCGCCCGCCATATGCTCCTCATCAACGCCGGGGACGAGCCATAAAGAGGAAATGGCTCCTGTCCGCAAATACGGCGGACGCGACTGATGGGAGGAACCATGATGCAGCCCGATCTGGAACTGGTGCACATCCGCAAGGGCGAATCCTTCGCCGCCTGGCGGCATGGCTATCCGTTCCGCACCGTGCGCTGGCATTATCATCCCGAATACGAAATCCATCTGGTCGTCGCCACGTCAGGCACGTTTTATATCGGTGATTTCGTCGGCCGTTTCGGCCCCGGTCAGCTCATCATGACCGGTCCCAATCTCCCCCAGAACTGGATCAGCGAGATCGAGCCGGACGAAATCGTGCCGACACGCTCTCTCGTGATCCAGTTTCCGGAGGCTTTCATCGAGGATGCCTGCACCTCCATGTCCGAGATGGAGGTGGTGCGTGCGCTGCTGGACCGCAGCCGCCGCGGCATTCTGTTCGACGATGAGACAAGCGATCGCGTTCGTCCGCTGATCCTTCGGCTGATCGAGGCGCAGGGGCTGACGCGTCTGGCGCTTTTCTGGGAAATTCTCGATCTGCTGGTCAACGCGCCGTCTTCCGAGGTGCTGGCGAGCCTGAGCTATGAGCTGGACCTGACCGGCATCGGCGACAGCGGCATCAACCGCGCGCTGTCGCATCTGCGCCAGCATCTGACCGAACAGGTCGAGGAAATCGACCTCGCCGACATGGTGGGCCAGAGCCCGAGCGCGTTTTCCCGCGCCTTCAAGCGCCACACGGGAACGACGCTGGTGCGGTATCGCAATCAGTTACGCATCGATCTTGCCTGCCAGATGCTGCTGGCGGATCAGGAGGTCAAGGTGGCGGAGGTCTGCTACGATGTGGGCTTCTCCAATCTTTCGAATTTCAACCGGCATTTCCTGAAATTGAAGGGAATGTCGCCGTCGAGGTTCCGCACCGTATTCGCAGCCCAGAAGGCAGCGGTCATGGCGGATTAAACCAGCGACACATCGCCGATTTTTTAGAATTCGGGCAGAGGGCTGTCCGGAAACGGGGTCTTGTTGCCCCAACTTTCCTAATGGGAGGAAGAGTGAGATGAAAATGAAATCCAAGTTTCTGATGGCGACAGCCGCAATTGCAATGATGGCCGCTCCGGCGCTGGCGCAGGAAAAGCTGAAGATCGGCATGACCTTCCAGGAGCTGAACAACCCCTATTTCGTGTCGATGCAGGAAGCGCTGAAGGAAGCCGCAGCAAGCATCGGCGCCGACGTTGTCGTGACCGATGCCGGCCACGATGTGGCCAAGCAGATTTCTGACGTCGAAGACATGCTGCAGCAGAAGATCGACATTCTGCTTCTCAACCCGACCGACAGCGCCGGCATCGAAGCCGCCGTTCACGCCGCCAAGGCTGCCGGCGTAATCGTCGTTGCTGTCGACGCCAACGCCAACGGCCCGGTCGACACCTTCGTCGGCTCGAAGAACCGTGACGCGGGTTACAAGTCGTGCAAGCATCTCGGTGACGCGCTCGGCGGCAAGGGTGAAGTCGCCATTCTCGACGGCATTCCGGTCGTGCCGATCCTGCAGCGCGTCGAAGGCTGCAAGGCGGCTCTCGCCGAATTCCCCGAGATCAAGCTGGTCGACACGCAGAACGGCCGTCAGGACCGCTCCGTTGCTCTCGGCGTCGTTGAAAACATGATCCAGTCGCGTCCGAACCTCGCCGGTATCTTCTCGGTGAATGACGGCGGTGCGATGGGCGCTCTGGCTGCGATCCAGGGTTCCGGCAAGGACATCAAGCTGACCTCGGTCGACGGTGCTCCGGAAGCTGTGAAGGCGATTGCCGAGGGTGGCCCTTTCATCGAAACCACCGCGCAGTTCCCGCGTGACCAGGTTCGCGTCGGCCTTGCCATGGCGCTCGCCCAGAAGTGGGGCGCTCGCGTCGTGCCGAAGGAAGTCCCGATCGACGTTATGGTCGTCGACAGCAAGAACGCCGGCGAGTTCAGCTGGTAAGAACTCCTCCCAGGCCCCGTCCCCATCTAGTATGGGGGCGGGGTTAAATCCCGACCATTGAGGAGGGTGAAATGCTGGAACTGAATGGAATAAGAAAAAGCTTTGGCAAGATCGAAGTCCTGCGCGGCGTCGACCTTGAGGCGCGCGCCGGTGAGGTGCATGCGCTTCTGGGCGAAAACGGCGCCGGCAAGTCGACGCTGATGAAAATCCTGTGCGGCATTTTGCAGCCATCCGAGGGAACGATCCGCATCGACGGCACGGATCGCCGCTTCGCCAATTACGATGAGGCGATTGCCGCCGGCGTCGGCATCGTGTTTCAGGAATTCAGCCTGATCCCTTATCTCAATGCCGTTGAAAACATGTTCCTTGCCCGCGAGATCCGCGGGCCGCTGCGCCTTTTGAACAAGGGTGCCATGCGCAAGCGCGCAGCGGAAATCATGGGCCGGCTCGCCGTGGATGTTCCGCTGGACGTGCCGGTGCATCGCCTGTCCGTCGCCCAGCAGCAATTTGTCGAAATCGCCAAGGCGCTGTCGCTTGATGCCCGCATTCTCGTGCTCGACGAGCCGACCGCCACGCTGACGCCTTCCGAGACCGAACATCTGTTCAAGGTCATGCGTGAGTTGCGCCGTCAGGGCGTGGCAATCATCTTCATTTCGCACCACCTCGAAGAAATATTCGAGATCTGCGACCGCATTACCGTTCTGCGCGATGGCGAGTTGATCGGCTCGTGCCTGACCTCGGAGGTCGATAATGATCGGCTGGTGGAGATGATGGTCGGCCGGCGCATCGAAGCCAGCTTCCCGCCCAAGCCGCAACTTGATCCTTCCGCCGCAAAGGTGATCGAAGTGGAAGAGCTGCAATTGAAGAAGGGCGGTCCTGTCTCGCGTTTCGCGCTGCGCAAGGGCGAAATCCTTGGTTTTGCCGGGCTTGTCGGCTCGGGCCGTACGGAAACTGTTCTCGCCATGCTCGGGGCGCATTCAGCCTCGCGTCGCAAGATCAAGCTCGATGGTGTGGAGACGCGTTTTTCCGGCCCCGATGATGCGCTGATGCGCGGCATCGGCCTTTTGCCGGAAAGCCGCAAGGAGGAGGGGCTGATCACCAGCTTCTCCATCCTGCAGAATATTTCGCTCAACAATTATCGCAAATACCGCAAGGCCCACTGGTTCCTCGATCTCAAGAAGGAACTGGAGCATACGACGAAGGCCATGGCGCAGGTGCAGGTGAAGGCGCAAGGGCCTTATGCCCGTGTCGATACCCTGTCCGGCGGCAACCAGCAAAAGATCGTCATTGCCCGCTGGCTCAATCATGACATGCGCGTGCTGATCTTCGATGAGCCGACACGCGGCATCGATGTCGGCGCAAAGGCGGAAATTTATTCGCTGATGCGCGAATTCGCCGCCAAAGGCCATTCGATCATCATGATCTCCTCGGAGCTGCCGGAAGTGATCGGCATGTCCGACAGGGTCTGCGTTTTCCGATCCGGCGGCATCGTCGCCACGGTCGAGGGCGAAGACATCAATTCAGAAACAATAATGACAAACGCCACCACCGGGAGAGTTGAACATGTCGCTTGATGCAAATACCGGCACTGCCGCGAAAACGGGCGGCTTCAGTCTCAGCGCCATGCTGCGTTCGCCGCTTGCCCTGCCTCTGGCGGGCCTGATTGTCGTGTCGATCCTGATGGGGCTTGCGAGCGACAATTTCTTCAGCCTCAACAACATCATGAACGTGCTGCGGCAGGTTTCCGTCGTCGGCATTCTGGCCGTCGGCATGACCTTCGTCATCCTCACCGGCGGCATCGATCTGTCGGTCGGTGCGGTCATGGCGCTTGTCGGCACGCTGTCGGCCGGGCTTATGGTGAATACCGGCCTGTCTCCCGCGGTTGCTTTGCCCGCTGGCCTTTTCATCGGTCTCGGCATCGGCATTTTCAACGGCGCGCTCGTTGCCTGGGGCAAGATGCCGGCGATCATTGTCACGCTCGCCACCATGGGCATGGCGCGTGGCCTCGGCCTCATCTATTCCGGCGGTTATCCGGTCAGCGGCATTCCGAGCTGGATTTCCTGGTTCGGCGTCGGCCGTATCGGTGTCGTTCCGGTACCGGTCGTCATCATGGTGGTGATTTATGCCATCGCCTGGGTGCTGTTGCAGCGCACGGCTTTCGGCCGCCATGTCTATGCGCTCGGTGGAAACGAACTGGCTGCCCGTCTTTCGGGTGTGAAGACGCAGCGCGTCAAGCTTGCCGTCTACGGCATTTCGGGTGTCACCGCAGCGCTTGCGGCCCTCATCCTTACCGGTCGCCTGATGAGCGGTCAGCCGAATGCCGGCGTCGGCTTCGAACTGGATGCCATCGCAGCGGTCGTTCTCGGCGGCACGGCGATTGCCGGCGGCAGGGGCCTCATCCTCGGCACGCTCATCGGTGCGGTGTTGCTCGGTATTCTCAATAACGGCCTCAACCTGATGGGCATCAACCCCTATCTGCAGGATGTCATCAAGGGCGGCATCATTCTGCTGGCCATCTATATCGGGCGCGAATGGCGCTGAGCCGGCCCGGAAACATCTTCATAAACGCAGGAGAATTAAATGTCTGAATCGCTGCAAGGCAAGATCGCGGTCATCACCGGCGCCGCATCCGGCATCGGGCTTGCCACCACCGAAGCGCTGCTGGAGCAGGGCGCAACCGTGGTCATGGTCGACTGGAACGAGAAAGCCTTGAATGATCTGGCCGCCAAGCTCGGCGAGCGCGCCATCCCGCAGGTGACAAACCTTCTGGATGCCGACAGCTGCAACGCCATGATCCCCGAAATCCTCGGGAAGGTCGATCATATCGACATTCTCTATTGCAATGCCGGCACCTATATCGGCGGCGATCTCACCGAGACGACGCCCGAAGCCATCGACAAGATGCTGAACCTCAACGTCAACGCCGTCATGAAGAACGTCCATGCCGTCGTGCCGCATATGTCGGAGCGCAAGACCGGCGATATCGTCGTCACCTGCTCGATTGCCGGCCACTTCCCGACCTATTGGGAGCCGGTCTATTCGGGCTCGAAATGGGCGATCACCAGCTTCGTGCAGGGCATGCGCCGCCAGATGATCCCGCACGGCGTGCGTGTCGCGCAGGTGTCTCCCGGCCCGGTTGTTTCCGCACTTCTGGCGGACTGGCCGGAGGAAAATCTCCGCAAGGCCAAGGAATCGGGCAGCCTCATCGATGCGAGCGAAGTGGCCGATGCCGTTGTCTACATGCTGACGCGCAAGCGGACGGTCACCATCCGCGACATGCTGGTCTTGCCGACCAACTTCGACCGCGTTTAAAAATCTTCGGAGCGGCGGGGCAACCGGAAAAGGTCTCGCCGCTCAACCCTGTTCAAGCACCGGATGATCCGCTCCGAGGAGTATCGCAAATGGCTTCCTATCTGATTGGCGTCGATGTCGGGACCGGTTCGGCGCGCGCCGGTGTCTTCGATGTCGCAGGAAAGCTTCTCGCCACCGCCAAACGCCCGATCGGCATGCATCGCGAGGATGGCGGCATTGCCGAACAATCGAGCGGCGAAGTATGGCAGGCCGTTTGCGACAGCGTTCGGGAAAGCGTTTCCCGCGCCGGCATCGACCCCGCCGAGGTCGCCGGTATCGGTTTCGATGCCACCTGCTCGCTGGTGGTGCGTGGACCGGAAGATGAGACCCTGCCGGTTGGCGCACCCGATCATCCCGAGCGGGATATCATCGTCTGGATGGATCACCGCGCCGTCGAACAGGCGGAGCGCATCAATGCCGGCGAACACGCCGTGCTGAAATATGTCGGCGGCCGTATTTCCCCGGAAATGCAGACGCCGAAACTGCTGTGGCTCAGCGAAAACAGGCCCGACATCTATGCCCGGGCCGAGCACTTCTTCGACCTCACGGATTTTCTGACGTGGAAGGCCTCCGGCGCGCTTGATCGCTCCGCCTGCACGGTGACCTGCAAATGGACTTATCTGGCCCATGAGAACCGTTGGGATGCGGAGTATTTCACCCGCATCGGGCTTGGCGATCTCGCCGAACAGGGTTTTCGCCGCATCGGTCAAAGTGTCGTCCATCCCGGCACGGCGCTGGGTAACGGTTTGACGAAAGACGCGGCAACAGCCATGGGTCTGGTTGCGGGCACTGCGGTTGCGGCAGGTCTGATCGACGCCCATGCCGGCGGCGTCGGCACGGTGGCTGCGGGCGGCAATGCGTCGCGGTGCCTCGGTTACGTTTTCGGCACTTCGTCCTGCACGATGACGACCACCGCTGAACCCGCCTTCGTGCCGGGGGTATGGGGTCCTTATTATTCCGCCATGGTTCCCGGGGCATGGCTCAATGAAGGCGGCCAGTCTGCCGCCGGCGCGGCCATCGATTATCTCGTGCAACTGCACCCGGCCTATGCAGAGGCGAAGGCGCTTGCCGCTAAGGAAGATAAAGCATTGCCGGTATGGCTCGCTGACCGGGCGCTCAATCTTGCCGCATCCGCTTCCGCTGCCGCAAAGATCGCCGAGGATTTTCACGTGGTGCCGGAATTTCTCGGTAACCGCGCGCCCTTTGCCGATCCCCATGCCCGCGCCGTCATCGCCGGTTACGGCATGGAGACGGGCGTGGATTCCCTCGTCGCGCTTTATGTGGCGGGGCTTCTCGGCCTCGGTTACGGGCTTCGCCAGATCCTCGAAACACAGGCCCGCAACGGCGCGCCGGTGGAAACCATCAGCGTCAGCGGCGGGGCGGGTGCGCATCCGCTTGCCCGGCAGCTGCTGGCGGACGCGACGGGGCTTCCCGTGGAGCTGACTGAATGCGAGGAGCCTGTGCTTCTCGGCTCGGCCATGCTGGGTGCGGTTGCCGCAGGAGCCTATCCGGATCTTATCGCCGCGATGCCGGCCATGTCCCGCATCGCCAGCAGTTCCGCACCCGATCCCGCTTTTCAGCGGGTGCACCAGTCCCGTTACGACGCATTTCTGGCGCTGCAAAATGCCGCGCGCGCCATTCGTGCCGCCAGCCATTCCTGAGCGCTGTCAAAAGTTTAGATCATCCGGCCGTCATGGCCGCAAAATAAAGAGGATTCCATGCAGTTTTCCGGAAAATCCGTCATCATCACCGGCGCAGGCAAAGGCATCGGCCGCGCCTGCGCCCGCCTGATGGCCGCGCGCGGTGCGGAAGTGGTGGCGATCAGCCGCACCCAGTCCGATCTCGACAGCCTGAAAAGCGAAATCGGCGGCCGTTCGATCCGCGTCGATCTTGCCGATGTCGCGGCCACCCGCGCCGCCATGAAGGAAGCCGGCCCCTGCGATTTCCTGATCAACAGCGCCGGCATCAACGTGCTCGAAAGCGTGCTGGATATGAGCGATGCGGGTTATGAAGCTGTTCTCGGCATCAATCTGCGCGCGGCTTTGGTTACATGTCAGGAATTTGCCCGCGCCCGCGTGGCGAATGGTGGCGGCGGCGCCATCGTCAACATCACTTCCATCGCTGGTCACCGCGGTTTTCAGGATCACCTCTGCTACGCGGCGTCCAAGGCCGGGCTGGAAGGGGCAACCCGCGTTCTTGCCAAGGAGCTTGGCCCGCACGGTATCCGCGTCAACGCGGTTGCACCGACCATCACCCTCACCGAACTGGCCGCAGAAGCATGGAACGACCCGGCGAAAAGCCAGCCGATGATGGTTCGCCATCCGCTCAACCGGTTCGCCGAAGCGGAAGAAGTGGCTCAGAGCATCGCGCTGCTTCTGTCGGATGACAGCCGCATGATTTCCGGAGCCGTATTGCCGGTCGATGGCGGTTTCCTCGCCGTTTGATCTGCGCGGGGGTCTGATGCGCAAGCACCTGCCCGAAAATAAAGAACGCCCGGCAAACAGCTGGGCGCTCCTCCTAGTGAATGACAATGCTATTAATGACGATGCTCGGGCATTTCTTTCAGCTGGTCCTTGGTCCATGAAGTGACCGCGTGGACATCGCCGTCCTCATCCCGCATGAAATCAAGATCGCTGAGCGGTACTGCGACCGGCTTTGCGCCGATACCAAGAAAGCCGCCGACATCGATGATGGCGGTGCTGCCTGCCCCGACGCCGTGGACATGATCGACCTTGCCGACCTTGTGATCGTCTGCACCATAAACGGTGGCGCCTTCAAGAACGGACGGCGTCAGTTCGGTTTCAACCAGGCGTACGTGATTGGTGTGATCCATTGTTCTTGCTCCTGTCTTGGTTTGCAGAAAACAAACTCCTCGACTGCAAAACCGTTCCATTGAATGTCGCCGGCCGGCGCCAGTCTGTGAGGACCGGTCATTTCTCATCGGTACATTGTTGGGGTTTGCGGCAGGCGGTTCCGAAAAGGTTGCGGAATGGTCACACCTTTTCTCCGGAAGACAAGTTTTCGCTAAATTGCAACCGCTAAAGTTGTTGCGATGACGTGTCTGGATGTTATCTCTGCGTCAGGTTGAATCATCAAGGGGATGAGGGATGAAAAAGTTGGGGGCGGTTTTGCTGGTGGCTCTTTTGAGCGCATGTGCAAAGCCATCTGACGGACCGACCGCAGGCAATATCCGATCTGCGACTTTCCCTCGAACCAACGAAAAAATCCCCGTCATTGAGCTGGCGAATGCGCCGGCGGCCACGGTTTCCGCCGGAGGCCTGCAGAATGCCTCCGGTCCCGGCCTCACAGCACTTCGCAACACCGGTTACAACGCCCAGAGGTTGCGTCGCGGCGACGTGATCGACATCACCGTGCTGGATACGGGCGAAGACGGGCTTTTCTCCCCGACGCAAAGCAAGACGCTCAATCTCGGACGCTTTACGGTGGATCAGAGCGGATCGGTGAATATCCCCTTCGTCGGCAAACAAAGGGTGGTGGATTCGACGCCTGAGGGGCTGCAATCGCAGGTCGTTGCCGGGCTCAAGGGATCGGCCGTGAACCCGCAGGCGGTCGTCACCGTCGTCGACAAGCCGACAAGCGCCGTCATGCTTAGCGGCGCGGTGAAAAACCCCGGAAAAATAACGCTCACAGCCCGTCAGGAGCGGGTGCTCGACGCGCTCAATCAGGCCGGCGGTCCGACTGTCGCTCCGGGCGCTGCCACCGTTACCGTCGTTCGTGGCTCGCACAGGGCCAGTGCGCCGCTTGACCGCGTCATGCGGGAAGACCGCCAGAATATCCGCCTGTCGCCGGACGATCAGATCATGATCGATGGCGATGTGGCGAGCTACACCGCGCTCGGCGCTTTCAAAAGCGCCGGCGAATTCCAGTTCGAAGCCGGAAAACTGACCCTCGCGCAGGCTGTTGGCCGCGCCGGCGGATTGCTGGATGACCGTGCGGACGCGCGCAATGTCTATGTCTTCCGCAACGAGATCATTCAAGTGCCGTCGGCAGCTGCATCGGGCGCGAAAGGCCCGGTCGCGACGGCCACGACCATGCGGCCGGTGATTTATCACGTCAATATGCGCGATGCTTCCAGCATTGCGCTCATGCAGCTCTTCCAGATGCAGAAGGGCGACGTGCTCTATGCCAGCAACGCGCCGCTGGTGGATTCGGCCAAGCTCCTGACCGTGTTCCAGAAGAGCGTGCCGACGGCGGCAGCACCGCTTCCCGGCAGCGGCAACTGACCAATGAGGCGCTACAGAAGCTGTAGCGCTTCCATCGCCGATGGCGGTCGCGACGCGGGTTCGTCCCGGCAACAGGCGTCCGCAAAATCCGTCAGCCTTTGCGTTGTTAGTATCTCATCCGTAGCGCTAAGCCGCCGGGCGAGCCGCCCCACGGAGAATATATCCTGATCCGGCTTTGCGGTTGCGTCCCGCATCCGTTCAGGTGCTGCAAATTCGCGCGAGGCGGCAAAGCTCATGCCTCGGTCCGCGTGTTTTTGGCCGATCTCCAGCGCAATGCCGAAATCGCCAAGCCTGCCCGTTTCGAAATCGCCGTCCTCCAGCAGAATATTGGCTGGCGTTACATCGCAATGGACGTACCCCCGTGCATGTATGGCGCTCAGCCCTTCCAGCAGGCGGCGAAGGATTGTAATCGCCTGCGGCGCGGTAACCGGCGTCTGCGATGCAAGCGACGCCAATGATTGCGAAAACCATGGCTGCAACAGGCCCGGCCGGCCATCGGCCAGTCTCAGCAGCGCCGATGTTTCCACCAGACACGGATGGCGTAGCGTCAGGCCGACCTGCGCCTCCTCGCGTAATCTTTGCAGCAGCGCCGCGTCGTTTCTCAACGCCGGTGGTGTGGTTTTCAGGGCATGAAGGGAGCCGAGATCGCGGTGCCGCACTTGCAGCAGCAGCGTGTTTTCGCTTTCGTAGGCGATCCGTTCAAGGGCAAAACTGTCGGCGATCCAGCCGGGTTTCGCATCGGAAAAATGCGAGATTTGCCGATCCAGCGCATTTCTGACCTGATCGATCAGGTCTTTCTGTTCTTCGGCAGGCCTTTCCCGCGTGCCGTCATGGCGGATGGTTTGCCACAGATCGGAAAAGCGCTCGGCAACCTGCGGGTAGGCAGGCCCATCGCCGGATTGTTTACCCTTGCTCAAGCCGGTTTCCAATCACGATGGCGCTGACATTCTCGCGTGCGTCCTCGATCAATGCTTCCTGGATCAGGGCGCTGGCGCAATCCTTGATCGGGGTGTCGCCGACAATCTCGGCAATGGCCCGCTCCTTCAGGATTTGTACCAGCGGATAGCTGCACAGGAGCAGCCTGTCCTGCGAACCCCAGTCTTCCCCGACGATGTCCGGGCGGAACTGCTGGGAAAGGCCGACACATTGCGAAAGCTGCCTTTTCATGCCGACAACGACGTGATCGCGCGAAAGCTGATGCATGGTTCCGTTTTTCAGGAGATAGGCGCGCGCGTCGCCGGACCACAGGACGCTCAACCTTCGGCCGATAATGGAGGCAATGATGACGCTTGCCATCGGCCTGCCGTCAGCGCCCATGGTTTGCCGGGAAAGAAGCAGGCTGTTGACGGTGCCGAGCTTTCCCCTGATCTGCTGCGCCATCACCTCGGGGCTTTCGGCATCGGGCGTCTCGGCAAGAATATTTGTGGCCAGACGTGCGGCTTCCACGGCGCTGTGCGTGTCGCCCTGTCCATCTGCTATGGCGAAGAGGGCAGGGGTCTGGGAAACGAAGAGCGAATCCGCGTTCAGGGAGAGCCGTGTTCCGGGGTGCGTGGCATAGCTATAGATGACCGGTGACGGCTGTTCCGTTGGCGGTGCGGGCGCGGGCGTCATCACGGGCGGAGTTTTTTGTCTCGAACTTTCCTGCGTCTGTACGGGTGTCGAGCCGTTCTCTTCGCCCTTGCCTGCCATGTCGCTGAAGAGGCGCAGGAAATCGGAAGCTTTCGGTTTGCCGTCGAATTTGAGACCGCGGGCGCGGCGGCTGACGGGATCGATGCGCCACCAGAGGCTGGTCGGTGTGTGGCTGCGCACCATTTCCGGCGCGTCATCCTCTTCCCGTGGTTTCGGCAGGCGCAGTTTTTTAACGGAGGTGTTAAACCGGGACATGTCGAAATCGCCCGTCATGGATGTTTCGGCCAGCGCCTCGGCGGCCATGAACCAGGTGTCGTCGAGATAAAGTGTTCTCGGATGTTTCCGGAAGCTATTGAGCTGGGCAATAATGGCAAGCGGATATTTGCGCCCCACCCGGTCTGCACTGGGCACCAGCACGCCGGCATAGGCGCAGTTTCCCCATATCCCGCTTTCGATGATGAAGCGTATGGGCGGCGATGAGGTGAATATTTCGGGCCATCGGCCCGAAAACAGGTCTGCGCAGGCATGCAGGCCGGATCGCATCCAGTCGTCAAATGTCCCGATCAGCTCCCGTTCAAGCCCGTCGGAGATGAAGTCGCCATGGCTGGGGACCTTGCCGAAGAAACCGATGCGATCACTTTCCGCTGCGGTCTCCGCGGGCCTCGATGCCTGATTGGCCATCAGTCGTTATTGACCGCGGTGCTTTTTGTCGTTGCTTTCATCATAGATCCCCTCCTTAAAAAAACGGTGCGCCGCCCCGCCGCTAAAATTGCGCGGGGCAGGCAAAGCCGGCGATGGCGTCCAGCCTGAACGGGTTGAGAACTGAGCCGAACTGAATATCGAATTCGGCAGCCTGTCCGCCATTCGCAAATCGCACCCGCAGCAGGTCGCCCGACTGGTTTTCGATATCGGCGCCATCGAACAGCCGGAATGGCGACCAGTCGCCGTTTTCGGTTTTCGCCTGCTGCCAGCCGCCCGGCTGGAAAGCGATGCGCGACAGGCTCGCCGTGTTTTCACGCGACGGCCAGGTGATCGATTTCGCCTGAATGGGCCCGTGATAATAAACCACCCGCTCGCCTTCGATTTCCAGCATCACCGCGCTGGAGGCATTGGTGAGCGAAACGGGTTTGACATTGATCGACACCGCCGGCGTCTCGCTGCCATTCGGAAAAAAGGCACGCGAAATCTTGTCGGCATTCTCGAACTGAGCGACGGCGCTGCTTGGAATGCCGGCGGCGCCGAAAGTGCCTTTCCAGCTCCAGGGGTTGGTGGTCTCGTCGACAAAGGCTTCCATTCGCTGTTTGAAGAAGGACTGGAAAACCCCGGTCGGCCCGAAGAGACGGGTGAAATCCGCGATGGCGACATCGCGGGAAGACGACCTGTCGAAAGGATAACGCCCGGTCACGATGGAAGAGCACAGCGATGCCGCATCGGCCGCCCAGAGTTCGGCAATGCGGCTGCGGGCGGATTTGACCGCAAGCGATCCGACATCCGCCGCCACGCCCGCCACCCACACATCGAGGGGCGCCGGCAACTCACGGGCCTGCTGCAACAGATCCTGATTGGCCTTGGTGAGTTGGCTATCTACGTCGAACACCTTGGCGACTTCGTCGGAGGTGGTTGCCGAGCGGGCAAGCTGCTCGTTCAGCATCTTGAAATGCGCGAGCAACTGTTCCGATGGCGAACCTCCGGCCTTGCCGCCATTGGCCTGCTCGCCCGTTGTGGCCGCGCCTTTCGCCGCCAGCATGTCGCGCAGTCTCGCATAGGGATCGGCCGCGTTTACCGTGGCGGCCAGAACGGCTGCGGTCGCGTCGCCTTCAGCGGCGGAGGCGAGGGCGGCGGGGTTTGCTCCGGGGCGCAGATCGGTCGCCTCCGCGATCGATCTCGCAGCCTCCACCACGATATTGCGTTCATTGGCAAGCGCGCGGGTTGTTTCCACGGCGTCGCCAAGGGTCTGGGACGGCTTGACCCGAAGGTCGGCCAGCGTATCGGCCCATTTTTTCTCGAAACGGTCGAAATAGATTTGCAGCGCGGCCTGCGCCACCTGTTCGACCGTTGCGCCACGGAGTGCATCATCGGAACCGCGCACCCATCCTTCGGAAAGTGCGATACGGGCCGCATGGGCGACCTGCGGAATAACGACGCTGCGATATCCCTCCGCCGTGAAAAGACCTTCGATGCCTTCCGCCATCGGCGCTTTGCTGCGCCGCTCGAAGGCGCGCTCTCCCAGCGGGCCGAAGGCCGCGGCGGGTGTCCATTCCATCAGTTCCCGCGCCTGCGGAAGACCGGCGAGAATATCATAGGCGCGCGTGCCGACAGCCTGGTTGCGGATGGTTTCACGGGCAGTTGCGATGAGCCGTGCGTCTAGCTCAATCGGGGCGAGCACGCCGTCTGCCAGCGCTTTCGCATGCTGGTCGAGCGCTTCTCTCGCCGCCGCCCGTCCATCGCCGGGATAGAGGGATGCGAACATCTGCTGTGTCTGCACGGTCAGGAAATCGGGGTCCAGCGCACCCATGCCGCCGAGCATTCCATAGAGCTTCAGCGAATTGAAGGTGCGCGTGACGTCCTTTTCGTCCTTGAGCTGTTTCTGGAGCTGCACGATCATGCGCGGCAGGAACAGGGCGTTGAGCGCGCGCTGATAGGCGTCACGCTGCCGTCCGGCGATCTTGTCTTCCTGATCGAGCCCGAAGCTGACATTCCACACTCTCTCGCGGGCAAAGCCGGAATTGACATCGCGCAGATTGTCGAGCGCCGGAAGGATGCGGAGAAAATCGGCGTCGGAAACATCGCGCACGGGAATGCCCTGAACGAGCTGTTCATAAGCGCCAAGTTTACGATCCGCTTCGGCAAGCGCCTGCGTATTGGCGAAATAGGTGAAAATCCAGCCGGTGAAGACGATGGCGACCGCGGCGGCCGAAACACCATAGGCGATGCGCCGCACCAGCAATTGCCGGCCGGAAAGGCGCTTGTCGCGCATCACCAGCGCGGCTTCGGGGAAGATGACATCCTTGAACAGCCGCGACAGGAAGTAGCTTCGGCGGGTTCTGGCCGCTGCGGGAGCCCTTTCCGTTTCCGGCTGCGTTCCCGAAGCGAGATAAACGCCACGCAAAAGCGGCGCTTCGATGAGCGGAGACCGGGCGCAAAGTTCGGTCAGGGCCTCATGGAGCCGGTCTTTCAACCGCGCAAGTTCGGCGGGGAAACGGAAGATGCGGCCGCGCGTCTCGGCATTCTGCTCCTGCTGCAGGCGCTCGATCAGCATCGCATCGACCCGCTGTTGCAGCAGTTCGAACTCTTCCGTCAGGCGTTGCGGCAGGTTCTCGGCGGTATGGCTCTCATCCAGCTTGAAGGTGGTGCCCCATACCTGCTGGCGGTCGGTCTTGTTGAAACCGTCGAAGAATTCGACGAAACCATGCAGCAGATCGGCCTTGGTCAGCACGATATAGACCGGGACGCGGGCATGCAGATATTCGTCCAGTTCCGAAAGCCTCTGGCGGATGGAGCGCAGTTCCTGCCGTTGTTCCTCGGGATCGCGGGTGAGAAGATCGGGGATGGACAATGTCACCAGCGCGCCGTTGATCGGCTGCAACCGGCGATAGCGTCTCAGAAGGCCGAGGAATCCTTCCCAGCCGGCTTTGGATGAGCCATCGAGGTCGTCCTGTGTGGTGTAGCGGCCGGCGGTGTCGATCAATATCGCCTCATCGGCGAACCACCAGTTGCAGTTGCGTGTGCCGCCAATGCCCTTTACCGCGTTTTCGCCGAGCGCATCGCCAAGCGGAAATTGCAGGCCGGAATTGGTGAGCGCCGTCGTCTTGCCGGAGCCGGGTGCGCCGAAAATCACGTACCAGGGAAGGTCGTAAATATAACCGAAACGCTTTTTCGTGACCCGTCGCAGCAGCGCCAGCGCTTCCTTGAGACGCATCTGGATCTCGCCGACTTCGGCCTGACGGTTGGCCAGGGCTTCGCGCTCGATACTGTCGACGAGTTCCTTGTCCTGCTTGCGGCCGCGATAGATGGTGACGGCGATATAGATCAGCCATACGGCGAGAACGATGCCGATGGCGATGAGCCGGGCTTGCGTCGTTCCCAATGGCTTGAAATCGCCCAGCGCGACCAGATAGCCGTAAAACCAGATGACGATGCAGAGCGCGACCACCCACAATAGCGACAGGAAACGGCGGCCGATGAGAGCGGCATAGCTCTCGACATAGGATCGGATCGTATAAAAATAGCTCAATGGATTCATGGCTGTGCCTCTTGCGGCTGCTGTCCCGAACTGTTCTGGATGGTCGGCGAGAGAATGCCGGCGTCGCTCAGTTTTTCATCGGGATTGGTCAGGACCATGATTTCCGTTCTGCGGTTGATCTGGCGGCCTTCCTCCGTTTTGTTGTCGGCGATCGGGTCGCTGTCGGCACGGCCTTCCGTCAGGATCGCTTCCGGGCCGGTGAATTGTGAAAGAATGTCCCCGACCGCCTTGGCGCGGGCTTCGGAAAGGTGCCAGTTCGATGGAAATTCCACCGTCTTGATCGGCACGGTATCGGTATAGCCGATGACGACGGCGCGGAATTTTTCAGCCGCAAGCGCGCCGCCGATACGCTGGATGAGATCGCGGAACTGCGGGCTGACATCGGCGCTGCCGGTGGAGAACAGGCCCGAATTGTTGATGCGAATGCGCAGCCGCCCGTTTACATCCGCCAGTGTGACTAGCTTCTTTTCGACTTCCGGCTGAAGGAAGGCCATCAGCTTTTCAAGCCGGGAGGGTTGCCGTGGCTCCACCGGCTTCGGCTGTTCCACGACCTTGGGCGTTTCGACCTGCGTCGGTGGCTGGGGCGGGCTTGCGATCAAGACGCTCGGCGTCTCGTTCGGCGGCAAATGGGCGAGCCTCTCGAAAGTGACATCGGATGCGTTGTTGAGCGACAGCGTGAAGAAGAGATAACCAAGCGCGAAGGCAAGCGCCATCAGGGACAGCAGGGTCCACAGCGCGGCCATCGTGCGCAATGGCGTATGACGGGCTTCCACGCCTTTCCAGTGCGGCGAAAGCTCCCGTTCGAAGGTGCCGTATTGGCCGATCAGCGTCTTGTAGAGGCTGTCGCGGATGCGCGAAAGCTCCAGCGCACCCTTTGGCGAAACGCGGGTGCGCCCTTCGAAAGCCAGCGACAGGCACAGATAGATCAGCAGCAGCAAATCCTTGCTGGCGCCGGGCGACTGATGGAAATGGTCGAGAATGTCGAAAACCCGGTCGCCGCCGGTAACATCGTTGTGGAAGGTGGAGACAAGGCCGGAGCGCGCCCAGCCTGCCCGCACGCCCCAGGGTTTGCTCAGAACCACATCATCGACCGTGGCGCAGACGACATAATGCGCCGCCCTTGCCCGCTCGGGGCTGATGCGGGCGGAAGCGAGATCGCGTTCGTAGCGGGTGATCGCCTCAATGCAGGCGCGGCGAAGCTGATCGGGATCCGGCTCCGCATCGCTGAAGCGCAGGAGATGCGCGAGGTTGAGAAGGGGAGCGGCCGATTGCACGAGCGTCGGCACATCGCCGCCGCCGAAATGGAAACCGGAGAGCAGCTGATCGACCGGCATGGCGGCCGCGCTTGCCTTCGCTCGCCCGGCCGGCCCGTCGGTCTCGACAATGTCTTCGAGGATCGCCGCCATGTTGCGGGCGTTCTGGTTGCGTCGGCGGCTTTCCTCGGTGATTTCGACCACCGTCGGCAAATCCTGCCAGGAGGAGGGGTTTTCCTTGCTCATTCGCGTAACGCCCACATTTCCATCTCAAGCCCGGGGAACTCGCCCGCCAGATGCAGGGCAATCGCGCCGGAGGTCTCAAGCTGCTTCCAGAGGGGTGATTGCGTGTCGATCTCGAAATAGACGGTGCCGGACCGATAGGGCAATTGCCGCGGCAGGACCGGCAGGGAGCGCACGGGAATGCCGGGCAGCGCCACATTGACCAGTTCGGAAATCCGCTCCACCGGCCCCACCTTGATCTGTGCCGGCAGGCGGCGGCGAATGTCTTCGGCGGCCATGTCCGCGCGCACGGCAAGCACGAAGCCGGCATCGCGCAGCAGCGTGCGGTCGTGGATGGTGCCGACGCGGACGCCGTGGCGGCGCTCCACCAGTTCGATCGCAACGGCCGCCTGTTCCAGGACCGCTGACAGCGATGTGCGCAGATCGTCGAAAACCGCCCCGAAGGTGGCTTTCAAGTCCTCGTGCCGATAGGGCGGGAAATCCGTCGCGCGTTTTTTGTCCGTGGTGAAGGTTGCAAGCTCGCCGGCAAGCTGGATGCAGTCTTCGTAAAAGCGGATGGGGTGAAAACGCGTGGCGTTGGCGCAGCGATGCGCCAGCAGCGGATCGGCCCGGTTGAGGATTTGCAGCAGGAAATAATCGCCCACTTCCGCCGTTCCCCTGATCGTCGGATCGCCGATGCGTTCGGCAATCGCCTGGGCGCGGTGGCGCACGATCCCCAGAAGCTCCGTCAGCAATTCGTTGAGGCGGGACGCCGCCGCGCAGCTGAGGCTCGGAGGAATGAAATCCGGGTCCAGAATGACCGCACGGTCGGAGCGGACCTCGATGACCCTTGCAAGACCGATGAGATCGTAACCGGAAAGATCGTCGCCGGTTTTCAGGAATTTCAGGCTGAGACGGCCGACATCGATGGGGGCCACGAAATCCGTCTCGATATTGGTGTCGGAGACCTCATAGCTGGAGGCGGTGAAGCGCACATTGTTCGCATCGTTGCGGCCGCTGGCGGACATGTCGGCCTTGCCCGGCTGCCGGGCCGGCAGGGCGAGATAGATAACGGCGTTCTTGACGCTCTCGTCGAGATCGAGCGGCGGCGGCAGGTCGGAATCCTCCGGCGCCTCGAAAGGCGTTCCATCGGGAAGAACGCCGCGCAGGTTCGACAGGGCGAATTGCCCTATCGACAGCGCGCTGCGGTCCACGCCGATTTCGGCGATGCCCCACGGGTAAGGCGAGAGGTTGCGCGTGGTGTTGCGCACCAGCCGTTCGGTCCAGCGGTCGGATTGCTGAAAATGCTGAACGCGAAGAAACATGCCCTCGCTCCAGGCAACACGGTTCTCATGTCTCATCGTGGTTGTTTACCCCCTTTGCATCGGCCGTTATCGCGTCAGGTTCCTGCGTGGGCGCGGCCTCACCGCGCGCTGCCCGCTGCAGGAACTGCCTGACCGGCAATGGACGGCCGTTTTCCTCAAATTGCTTTTTGTAAGTGGACCAGTAGTCGGTCTTCATGATCAGCCCCTGCCAGTCGCGGCGCTCGATTTTGGCACGAAGATCGTTACCGGCATCGACGGAGGCTTCGAGAAGCCTCGGCTCGAGTTTTTGCGTGCAGCCGTGGATAAGGGTTTCAAGAGAGGCGGCGAGCCGCCGCTGCTGGCGGATGAGCGTTTCCACCCGCTCGCTCAGGGAGGCTGACGAACCGTGGCCGGCGCGCTCGCCTTCAATGTCGAGAATGGCCAGACAATCTGCGCTTTCCTGCTCCAGCGCGGTCAGAAGATCGCCGATCTCCTGCGCGGTCGAAGCGTCAGTAGCCGATGCGTTCTCCAGGGTCAGGTCTTCGCCCGTTTCCGGGAAAACGCTGTCGAAATCCTCGTTACCTGAGGCCGAAACCGGACGAGAGATCATCACCGGCGTGTTCAGTGCGTCGGTATGTTCGTGCTCGCTGCTTGCAACCGGCTCCTCGTCCCAGTTATCAGGCAGAACGGCGCCTATTCCGCGCGCCGCGGGCGGTTCGCTCCAGCCGATCTCGACATTTCGGGAAATGGATTTCGCCTTCCGCTTCGCGCCCTCGCGCCATGTTTCGGACCAGTCGTCGGCGGAGGCGGTATTGCCCATCACGCCGCCGGCCGAACGGCCGTTCGGGGCGATGTCGGCAAGGATCGCCGAAATGGTCAGCGGCTCGTCACTCATTCGCAGGGATGCGTCGGGATCGGAAAAATCCAGCTCGGCATCGCCGCTGATGGCGACCTGAAAAACCTGCCCGCCAATGTTGATTTGCGAACCGTCGCGGAGACGCGCGCTTTCGCCTTCCAGCAGCAGGCGGCCATCGACCAGCGTGCCGTTCGCGCTCTGGTCAAGGATCGTAAAACCTTCGCCATCGCGGCTGAGCGTGCAGTGTAGCTTGGAAACGCGCCGCTCATTGTCATCGATCTGCCAGTCGCAATCGCGAGACCGGCCGATGACGCGGCGGCCGCGCTCGAAGCTCCACTGACTGGCTCTTGCGGCTCCGATATTTCGTGTGTCCTTGAGTGCAAGCTTCATATCCATGCCCTCACGCGGAAACCGCCGAGCCTTCGCGCTCGGTCACTACAGCATCGGCGCTGTCTTTTTCTGCGGGCGCCACGCGAACCCAGCTATTCCAGCCGAGGCGGGCGGGGGCATCGGACTGGCCGAGGCGGCAAAAGGGAATGTCCTCCTTTTTCAGGATCACCTGCACATCGAAATGCAATGCGCTTCCAACGAACAGGCGTGTCAGCGAAAATATCTCCGCAAGCCGCTTCGATCCGGGCGTCAGGGCGAGATAATCCGCATAGGCGACGGGACCGATCACGATCCGGAAACCGCCGCTCATATCTTCGACAGCGCTTCCCGCCGTCGTGTTCTGTCCGAGCCTCAGCCCGGATGCCTGTCCGAGCTGGCTTTGTTCGTGAAGCGGCAAAGCCACCCATCGCCGGCGAAACTGTTCGACATTGACCGGAAGTCCCGTGAATTCGCAAAGCATGGAGGTCAGGGCCGAAACATTGCGGTTGCGGCCAGCCAGAAGGCCGCTGAACCGCAGAAGCGCATCTTCGCTCACGCCTGCCTTTTCCACCAGACCGGCTGTGCGGAACCCGGTGAGTGCAAGCAGGGTTTTGCGAAAACCGTTCTCCCTCTGCTCGGCCGACCAGCGTAATCCCCTTGCGAGGCGGTATTTTTCCGTCGCGGATACGAACAGTTCGCTGAACCTTGCCGCGAACAGATTGAAGAAGCTTGCCAACGCACCGGAGCGATTGCGCTCTTCCCGCTGCAGCAATTCGCCATAGGCCGGCGGCAGCGAACCGAGCGGCCCGACAATGGGCGCGAAGGCGGATTTCAGTTCGGCCTGGCCGCGTTTGCGGTTGAAACCGCTGATCGCCAGCGGGGTCGGCTGTGTTCCGCCATGCGCGCCGACGACAATCCCGTCATCCGCCGAAACGAGTTGGGCGACGCGAAACGCGGTGGCGGGCTCAAAGCGGCCGGGATCGTCGCTGAGAAGCGCCGCCTGCCGGTCTTTCATGGTTGGCGTCTGCTGTTCCATCCCGGTCTCCTAGAGCAGCGGCCGGTCTGCCGCGCGGGCTGGCCAGCGGGCGATCGGTTTGGAGTGGCCGCGCATCGTCGCCGTCAGCCGTGTGAAGCTGTTGATCGAGGTGTAGAGCCCGAAGAAATGATTGAGGACATTGGCGAAAACAAATGCGGCAGGCCGCGCGATCAGCGCGGGATCGAACTCCACGGTGATGTCCGTTCCCGGCACCATCGCCGAGCCGATCCGGGCATGGGAATTCTGCGCCTCGACATTGCTGATCGCCTCCACGAGCTGCCGGGTTTCCGGGCTGTCCCTGAAGGAATAGAGCGAGAGAATGTCCTTCAGCGGCGCGCCGCCGCTGTCGGTGAGGGAGAGATGGTTGAGGAGGAGATGCGAGATCAGCCGCCATTCACGCGCGGAGCGTTCGTTGACGCGGATCGCCGCCGTCGGCGGCATCAACGCATGGATGGATTTCACCGCCTCGTTGCCGGTCGAAAGCTGCAGGAAGGGGTGGCCGCCGCCAAAGGGGAGCTGGCTTGGCAACTCGCGATTGATGCACAGCGTATCGATGCTCGCCACCATGTCGAGCGGTCCCAGCGGTCCGCGCTTCTGATCCACGAAGGCGATGTCCGTATCGGAAGAACCGTCGTCATCGAAACGGCGCTGTATCTGCCAGAAAACGTTTGCACCGTTGTTGCGCTGGGTGCGGCCGAAGAACGGGGAGGTCTTTTCCGTCTGTCCGGAACGGCTGGTCAGTTGAACATTCTCGACGGCATAGATTTCGCGGGTCCGCTGCCGCCGTGCATCCGGCAGCAGCCGGTATTCCGTGCACGTGCCATCGAGGCTGAGCGGTTCGCAGCTTTGTTTGAACAGGTTGATGACCGGCGAGGCGTTCAGCACGAAATCCCGGACCGACACCATGCGCTCAAGCTGCGTGTCCGCTGCATCCAGATAGATGTAAAGTTCGCAATCGCCGCCGCTCCATTTTTGTAGCCCGTCGATATCGAGAAAGAGAAATTTCTGCGGCAGCGCGAAGAATTCGGTGAGAAGCCGGTATCCGTCAAAACTGTTGGCCGGATAGGGCAACATGGCCTGATCGCGCGTATAACCCGATGGCGTGAGATTGCCGGCGGGCAGGAAGACGGCTTCCTTGTCCTCGGCGTGCCGCGCAAGCGCCATGCCCACGCAATGGTTGGTCAAAAGCTCGTAAAGCGCCGTGGCCTGCTGCCATGCGGCGGACAGAAAAATCTGAAGCTTCGTCAGGCCCATTTCCGGGAAGGTGCCGCCGCGCGGCGCCGTGCTGCGCAGCGAAAGCCGTAGGCAGCTGGCGGCGCCGGTAAACGAGGCCGAAAAAGGCGCGTCGATCGGCTGGCCGGAAAGCGTTGCAGCTGCGATTTGCAGCGGCGCGATTTCCACCGCCTGCGTGGTGCGAAAACGGCAGCTTTCACCACCCACCGGCTCGGCAAGGATTTCACTGTGCCGGGGAAGTGTCTGCACGGTTGCGAGCGCCGTGCTTGGGGTGAACTGAACCACGCTCATGGACGGGATCGGCGCAAGATAATGCGGGTAGAGCGTTTCCAAGAGGCTGTCGGACAGTTCGGGAAATTCGTCGTCCAGCTTCTGGCGCACACGGGCGGCGGAATAGGCGAAGCTCTGGATCAGCCGTTCGACATGCGGATCGTCGGCGACATCGCCCGTCATGCGCAGCCTGCCGGCGATCTTCGGAAACGCCGCCGCAAAACGCGATGCGCGTTTTCGGAGCGCGAAGAGTTCGTCATTGTATTTTTCGAGAAAGCCGTCAGCCATTCGTCGCCTCCACCAGGAAACGCTGCGTTGACGGATCGATCCGGGATTCGAAGCTGATCGGCGGCATGCCTTCCTGAAGGCGGAAGCTTGCCTGTATGCGCATGCGAAGCGCCCGGTCGCCATCCGTGCGGTTTTTCAGGATCGTCACATGCACATCGCCAAGGCGGGTTTCGAACAGGGAAATCCGCCGCTCGATGCTGCGTGCGAGCCGCGCCTTGGAGGCATCCGTTACCAGATTGGCCGAAAGAATGCCGTCCACGCCATAGCTCACCAACGCGTCGGTAAGCTCTTTCAGAGCTGCCGGCGGGCCGGCGGGGTTACGGCGGGTATTGAGCAATGCCTCGAGATCGCGGCGGATCACCTCGCGCATCTCGCGCGCCTGATCCTTCAGGCTGACGAGCATATCCGTTTCCGCATCCGGCGCGTCATCGAGCAGCCGGTCCAGAACGGAGCGCGACAGCGTTCTCTGCCGCGTGCGATATTGCTCGAGCGGATCAACCACGGGCGATCTGCCTTTCATCGTCGGAGGCGGCGGAAAGGGAACCGATCTCGTGGAACGGCACCACATCGTCGCCAATCAGCAGGCAGCGCTGGCCTTGCCCGGTTGCCAGAGGCTGGTCATCCTCGTTCCATCGGGTTTCCCGGCCGAGGAGGAGGCTGACATCGTCCTTGGCGCCGTGATAGATCGCCGGAAGCAGCACGGATGCGACCGCGCCGTCGCGTAACGTCAGCTCAGCCCCGCGGAAAGCGAGGTCGCGCGGGCGGCTCATGGGGTCGATGGCGAGGCTTTCTATGCGACCGTAATCGATCCAGAGGTAGCGGCCGCCATTGGTCAGCACCTCCAGCGCATGCGGAATCCGGTCGTCCAGATCGCGAATATCGCCGGCGCTCTTGCCGTTGCGGCCGATTGGTACATTGCCGCGTTTTTCATCGAGTTCAGCCAGTGCGGTTCTGGCGGCATCCGCGTCGCCGCTGCGTGCAGCGATATTCGCCCGGATGGCCAGCTGATCGAGTTCGGACGGACCGCCGGGGAAATCCGGCACCGCGCCGGTTTCGAACCACGCATTGCGTGCGGCCATGGCGCGCAGCTGATGGCGAAAGAGAGAAAAGCCGACGCTTTCCTGCGGCGAGAATGTTGCGGCCAGATTGCATTGCGCATCGGCCTTCTCATAGTCGCCGGCAAGGACCAGCAGGTCGATGTAGAAATGGCGGCCATCCTTGTCGGTTGGCTTCGTTTTGACGTGTTCGCGCGCAAGCCCGATCGCGTCCTGCAGCCGGTCATCGTCGAGAAGGCGGGAAATATCGTCGCGCAGCGTCATGCGGGTATCCTTTGCGGCTCGGCCTGAGACCGGGATGCGGCGGCGGGCGGCATCATGGTTTCGGCAATGAGGTGGAAGCTCGTGGAGACGTCATCGAGCTGGAAATGCGGCTGAAGGCGCACGGTGCAGGAGAATGTTCCGGGCTTGCCGGGAACCTCGAAGACGTTGATCCCGGCGGAGCGCAGCGGGTAGCGCGTGCGCAGCGCCGCTTCGGCATCGTCATTGCCGAGCGTGTAGGAGGAAAGCCAGCCTTCCAGCTTGCGCTCTATCGTCGAGGCATCGCTCAGCTGGCCAATATCGTCGCGCATGATGACCTTGAGGTAATGCGAGAACCGGGAGGCGCACAGCACATATTGCAGCATGGCCGCGAGGCGGGCGTTCTGTCTTGCCGCTTCGCTGGAATAATGGCCGGGTGCATGCAGGGACTGGTTGGCGTTGAAGATCGCCATGCCGGACAGATAGGTGGTGGAGACGGGCACGATGCCGAGATCGGAAAATTGCTGTTCCTGTCCGGTCGTCAGATGCGCCTCGACGGGCGGCTGTGCGGAAAGGCCGTTGCTTTCGATGCCGAGATCGAGCGGCGGCAATTGCCGGGAAGAGAGCATGCCGCCATCCACCGCGTCCTGCGTCACACCGCGCAGATCCGCAAACCAGCCGGAATCGACGAAATTGCGCACCACCACCGTTGCAAAGGCGAAGGCGGCATTGCCCCACAGCAGGGTCTCGCCGCTTTCCGCCACATGCTCGCGGAATGGAAAGCCGTCATCGCGCGCCCGCACATAGGGCCTGTAGGGCGAGCGCAGCAAAACGCGCGGCGCGACAAGGCCGACAAAGCGGGAATCATCGCGTGCGCGAAGCGCATTCCACCGCAGCCGCGATTTATCCTGCTTCAGCGAGGAAAAATCGTGAACCCGGCTGAGTTCGGCGAAGTCCTGCAGGCCGACGGCGGAAGGTGCCGCCGCCGCGACGAAGGGGCAGAAGGCGGCCGCAGCCACCATGCCGATCTGCGACAGCGTCGTGATGGAATCGGCGCCCTGAAGATCATCGGGGGAAAAGGCGTAGTCGCCGATCAACAGGCCGACCGGCTCGCCGCCCGGCATGCCGAATTCGCGATTATAGACGACTTCGAAAAGATGGCTCTGGTCGAAGTCGGTGGCGCGTTCCGTGTTGCGGGCAAGATCGCGCCAGCTGGCATTCAGCAGCTTCACCTTGACGTCGGCGCCGCGACCAGCCTCGCGAACGACCATGGCAAGCCCGCGCCATCTCGCTTCCATCGCTTGAAAATCAGGGTGATGGAGAATGGCGTTCACCTGGCCGGTCAGCGCATCGTCGATGAGGGCGATGAGCTGGTCGGCGAAAATGCGGGCGTCCGGAAAGGACTGATGCGCCATGAGCGGGCTCCGGGTGACGAACGGGGCCGGGGTGGCGGACCACCCCGGTCCGGGTTCAGTTCTTGGACGGAATACGGGCGACCATGCGCAGCGAGGTCGTCAGTTCTTCCATCTGCAACCAGGGCCGCATCCATGCGACCGCATTATAGGCGCCGGGTTTGCCCGGCACTTCCTGGACGGTCACCTTGGCGTCGCGCAGCGGATATTTCGCCCGGCTTTCCTCGCCCGCCTCGTCATTGGCGTTGACGTAGTTGGCGATCCAGCGGTTGAGCCAGACTTCGCAATCGGACGCCTCCATGAAGGAGCCGATCTTGTCGCGGCCCATCACCTTGAGGTAATGCGCGAAGCGCGACGTGGCCATGATATAGGGCAGGCGGGCCGAAACGGCGGCGTTGGCCGTTGCTTCCGGCTTGTCGTAAAGCTTCGGCTTGTGCGCGGTCTGGGCACCGAAGAACACCGCATAATCCGTGTTCTTGTAGTGGCAGAGCGGCAGGAAGCCGAGCTTGCCCAGTTCGGCGTCGCGGCGGTCGGTAATGCCCACTTCCGTCGGGCATTTCAGATCGAGATCGCCGTCATCGCTGGAGAAGACGTGCATGGGCAGATTTTCCACCCGGCCGCCATTTTCCGCACCGCGGATCGCCGTGCACCAGCCGCTCTTTGCAAAAGCGTCGGTCAGCTTCGTTCCCATGACATAGGCGGCGTTCATCCAGCAATATTCGTCATGCTGCAGGTCGCCATTCACCGCACCCCTGGTTTCGTCATAGGCGAAATCGTCAATCGGGTTGGTTTTCGGGCCATAGGGCATGCGCGCCAGAACGCGCGGCAAAGCGAGCGTGACGAAACGGGAATCGTCGCTTTCGCGGAAGCTGCGCCACTTGGCGTATTCGACCGTATCGAAGATCTTCTCGAGATCGCGCGGACGGGCGAGATCGCGATAGTCCTCGAAGCCGAACATCTGCGGGCTTGCCGCCGAGATGAACGGCGCGAAAGCCGCCGCCGCAATCGATGAGACGCCCTGCAGCAGCTGCACGTCATCGAAGGAATTGTCGAATTCGTAATCGCCGATGATCGCGCCGAGCGGTTCGCCGCCGGGTGTGCCGAATTCGTCTTCGTAGATCGCCTTGAAGAGGCGCGACTGATCGAATTCCACGGCCTTTTCCAGATCGCGCGCCAGTTCCCGCTTGCCGGCATTCATGACGCGGATCTTCAGGTTGACGCTCGTTTCGGAATTCTTGACGAGATAGTTGAGCCCGCGCCAGGTGCCTTCGAGCTTGGCGAATTCCGGCGCCTGCATGATGGCGGCGAGCTGTTCGGAAATCGTCCGGTCCAGTTCGGCAATGGCGTGGTTGAGGGTGACGGTGAGGTTGCGGTCGTATTTGACCGTTCCCTTCAGCGCCTGGTCTGTCAGCGTGCGCAGAAGATTTTGCGCGCGGTCCGGTTCGGTCTGACGGGTTGCGGCAACCACCTTGGACAGCAGTCCCTGATCTTCGGCGGTCGTTGCCTGTGCTTCGTTTTTCAGCAGGCTTTCAGCGCTCATGTTTCAGTCCTTCCACATGCGGCTTTGAAAAAATGCCGCTTGAACAGTTGAAGCCCCGCAATCGGGGCCGTTCGGGGAGGTTTTCCTCCGCACAGGCGATTATTTGCTCGCGCCGTTCTTTTCCTTGAGTTCGGAAACCAGCGTTGCGAGATCGGTCTTGTTCTGCAGAATATCTTCCAGCATCCGTTCCAGATCTTCCGAACGGTCGGCCTTGGAAAGCAGGTCGCGCAGCTCGTTGCGGGCGTCCAGAAGCGCCTTGAGGGCAGGAACCTGCTGCACGACGGCGCCGGGTTCGAAATCGTCCATGCTTTCGAACTTCAGGTTGACCTGCATGTCCGTGCCGTCTTTCTGCAGCGTGTTGGCAACGGCAATGTTGAGGCCAGGCGTCATGCGACGCATCACCTCATCGAAATTGTCGCGGTCGATCTGAACGAACTTGCGCTCGCCGAACGGCTTCAGCGGCTGGGTCGGATTGCCCGAGAAATCGCCGAGAACGCCGACGACGAAGGGCAGCTCCTTGACCACCATCGCGCCTTCGGTTTCGACTTCGTATTTGATGTGGACGCGGGGCTTGCGAACCCGTTCCAGCTTTTCGTGTACACTTGCCATTTCAACCTCCTTGATGCCCCTTGGCATGGCTGACTGTGAGGGGACGGGGTTTCCGTCCCTTGCCTCGTTATTTTCCGTTGTTGTCTCCGTCGGGTTTGATCCCGGCGGCCGTCAGAACTGCATTGCGGGCCTGTGCTTCGGGCAAAAGCTCCGCCAGCAGTTCGGAAAAATCCATGCGCCCCCTGCGAACCAGCGTTTCGATGGAGAGCGAGATCGGCGAATGCGGTTCGGTTCGGCGAAAGTAACGCGCAACCGAAAGAAGAGTTTCAAACGCTTCATCGCGTGAAGATATGCCCTCCGGTGACGTCGCGGCTGTTCGTGCCGCCGGTTGTCCGTTGTCGTTGGTTCCAGGAATCGCGGCTGCCGCCTGCTCGACCGGGGCTGGCTCCTGCTCGCGCCCGCCCAGCGTGCGAATGGCCGCAGCAGCTTCGATGAGCGTGTTGCGGATGTTGGAGCTGGGGGGTGCGGACTGGCCGCAGCGTTCGGAAAGAACCGCCATGATGGCGTCGAAGCTGGAGAGGCAGGCGTTGACCTCGGCCAGATGGGAAGACATGGCGGCAACGCCTGCTTCCGACGCCAGCCGATACAGTTCTTCGCGCCGTTTGCTCTCGTTGGGCCGCTGCGCCAGCTGGAAATCCCAGAGGCTGTGCTCTCCAAATTTCCCTCCGGGGATCAGCGGCGCAAGCCGGAGCGGCTGCACAAGCGTTCCCTCGGTGCCGATGCCGTTCAATCCCGCAAAAGGTGCAAATTTTTCCTCATCATTATCGTCGCTGATAGAGCGCAATGAGTCCCAGTGGTTGTAAAAAAGATCGCCGCAAAGCTCATAGATTTCTCGCAGTCCAGGAAAGCCGCGCAGCCGCAGGCTTGCTTCGGCAAGCCACGCCAATATTTCTATGTCCTTGCTTTCGGAATATATAATCTGCAATCCAAGATTGCTGACACTGTCCCAGCTACTGGAGATCTTTAAGTTATCCTGTGGGGACGCGGCACGCTCTTCTGTGCGTGCCTGGTTTCTTTCATCCTTAATTCTATAGTATATTTCACGCGTTCTTGAATCGTTGCGGATGTTTTCTCCGCAATCTCCAAAAAATTCTATATCTCTTTTAACATGCGGCGCGTTCAAGAGCAGTCTATCCCCAGAAAATAGTAATGGATTTTTTGCAGTTACTTCCCTTACGTAAGGCTATTCCTCAGACAGACTTATTCAAAATATGTCTAAATTGTGGCGTCTACTGCCTAATCTAACCCGATAAAAAATAAACTTCGGGGTGGACAACCCGGTTTCATCATCATAGTTATTCCACGTCACGTTGTGGAATGAACCCGGGCAGGAGGCTCATTGCATGTCGCATATCGATCTCAATCGCCTCGTTGAAGCGCTTGAGCCTGACCTGCGCGTCACGCTTGAAGCAGCGGCTTCCGTTGCGGTGCGTATGGGGCACAGGTACGTGGATATCCCGCATTGGCTGCTGGCGGTTGTAGATGCCGGTATCTATGCGAAAACATTCGAGGAATTAAAAATTCCACTTCCGGTATTGCAGGCGGAAATCGGCCGCAGCCTGGAAGAGGCCGTTATCGGCGATGGAGAGGCTTTGTCGCTCTCCCAGAACATTCTGACGGCGGGTCGCGAGGCATGGGTTCTCGCGTCGCTGGAGGCCGGGCGCGACCGCGTGACGCTTTGCGATCTGCTTCTGGCGATGGACGAGGAAACCTCGCTCCGCTCTTTCGTCCGCTCGGCATTTCCGTCGCTGAAGGCGATGGATCGCGCGGCTCTCGAACGCCTTCGCAGTTCGGTTGAAGACAGCAGCGGAAGAGAGGTTCCTTCCGCGACGGCGGGTACCGCGCCGGCCGCCGGCCAGAACGATTTTCTGCGCCTTTACACCCAGGACATGACCGCCGACGCCCGGAACGGCAAGGTCGATCCGGTGATCGGGCGCGATGATGAACTGCGCCAACTCGTTGATATTCTTACGCGCCGTCGTCAGAACAATCCCATTCTGGTGGGTGAGGCCGGTGTCGGCAAAACGGCGGTCGCCGAAGCGCTGGCGCTGGAAATCGCTTCCGGAAATGTGCCGGAAAAATTGCGCAACGTCCGCTTGCTGAACCTCGATATTTCGCTGCTGCAGGCCGGTGCCGGCGTGAAGGGCGAATTTGAGCGTCGTCTTCATGGCGTGATCGATGCGGTAAAACGCTCGGCCGAGCCGGTCATCCTGTTCATCGACGAGGCGCATGGCCTTGTCGGCGCCGGCGGTGCAGCCGGACAGGGCGATGCGGCCAATATTCTCAAGCCCGCTTTGGCGCGCGGCGAAGTGCGCACCGTCGCGGCCACGACCTGGAGCGAATACAAGAAATATTTCGAAAAGGATGCGGCGCTGACGCGTCGTTTCCAGCCCGTGCATGTGCGCGAGCCGGACGAGACGACAGCGATCCGCATGTTGCGCGGTGTCGCCGACAGCTTCGTCAACCATCATAACGTTATCGTCCGTGACGAGGCGATTGTGGCGGCGGTGCAATTATCGGCGCGTTACATGCCGGCGCGGCAATTGCCGGACAAGGCCGTCAGCCTTCTCGATACGGCCGCGGCCGCCGTTTCGCTGGCGCGGCAGACCCTGCCGGAACGGCTGCGCGCCATGGAAAGTGAGCGGCGTCTTCTGACCGATGAGTTGAACTGGCTTCTGCGTGAACCGCAGGATGACGAGATGCAAAGCCGTATCCAATCGATACGCGACGAAGCCGAGAAGCTGGAGAGCGGGATCGACGATCTGCGCGGCCGTTACGATGCGGAAATGGCTGAACTCAGCGAAGAGCAGCCCGTTGAAACCGGCGCGTCGAATGTGTCGCGCCTGCGGCCTGCGGCTGAGACCAAACCGGCAAATGCCGAAAGACTCGTGCCGACGGTGGTCGATCGTGAAGCGATTGCATCCGTCGTATCGCGCTGGACCGGTATTCCGCTCGGTAAACTTCTGACCGACCAGATCGAGAGCGCGCGCACATTGGATGCGCGCATGCGCCAGCGGGTCGTGGGGCAGGATGCTGCAATTACCCGCATTGCCGATGCCATGCGCACCGCCCGTGCCGGATTGTCCGATCCGCGTCGCCCGCCCGCCGTGTTCTTCCTCGTCGGCATGTCCGGAACGGGCAAGACCGAGACGGCGCTGTCGCTGGCCGATCTGCTCTATGGCGGTAACAGCCATCTGACGACGATCAACATGTCGGAGTTCAAGGAGGAGCACAAGGTTTCGCTGCTTCTCGGTTCGCCGCCCGGTTATGTCGGTTTCGGCGAAGGCGGCGTGTTGACGGAAGCGGTGCGCCGCCGGCCGTTCGGCGTTCTCCTTCTCGATGAGATCGACAAGGCCCATCCTGGCGTCCAGGATATTTTCTATCAGGTGTTCGACAAGGGCGTCCTTCGCGATGGCGAAGGCCGCGACGTCGATTTCAAGAACACCACGATCTTCATGACGGCCAATACCGGTTCGGAACTGCTGGCCGCGCTCTCCGCCGATCCGGATACGATGCCGGAAGGCGAGGCGCTGGAAGCGCTGCTGATGCCGGAGCTGACCAGACAGTTCAAGCCCGCATTCCTCGGGCGCACGATCATTCTGCCCTTCATGCCGCTCGGTGCGGAAGAACTTGCAAGGATCGTGGATATGCAGATCGGCAAGATCAGGGAACGCGTGCTCGCAACATACGGCGCCGACCTGACCCTTTCCGATGCCGCGCGTGACGCGTTGGTGGCGCGCGCCGGTGCAAGTGAAATTGGCGCACGCGCCATCGAAATCATGATCGGCAAGGATCTCCTGCCGCCTCTTTCCAGCTTTTTCCTCGAAAAAGTCATCGCGGGAGAACGCGTGGGCAAGATCGTTGTCGATTTTGGTGAAAACAGGTTCGGCATTCGTGCCGAAGCGGCTGGGGAAACAGATGAATTCGCCGCGCCCGAAGAGGGTGGGGTGGATGAAGTTGCCGCGTCGGATGGGGCTACCCGACGCATGCGGCATTAAACGAAGGGTAACGCGGCCTCGAAGCAAGAGGTCATTTCAGCTACAGGAGCTTACAGCATGCCAATTTATCTGCAGATTGACGGTATCCAGGGCGACGCCACGCATGAGGAACACCGCAAGTGGATGGACATCGAAGCCATTCACTGGAACGTAGCGCGCAACATGAACACGTCTGCCGGTTCTGCTGCAAACCGCGAAGCATCCGAACCGACCATTTCGGAAGTCATTCTGACCAAGGTTAGCGATTCTTCTTCCACCAAGCTTTTCCAGGAAGCCTGCGCTGGCCGCACTGGCAAGCTCGCAACCATCCATCTGGTGACCACGGGCAATCCGGGCAACACCTATATCGAGTATCTGCTGACGAACACACTCATCGCCAGCTACTCGGTGGATTCCAGCGGTGACCGTCCGGTGGAAACCATCAAGCTCAACTTCACCAAGATGGAAGTGAAGTACACGCCGTTCGACGACAACAACTCGCCGCAGTCTCCGATGATCGCCTCTTACGATCTGGCGACGACGAAGGCCGCTTGATAGCGACGCGACCCGGTGCCGGTATTTGCCGGCACCGGAACGTTTTCATTGCAGTTTTGCAGCTCACGTCGTGATGTTTCTCATCCACGTTGGACGAGGCGGGTTTTTCATGCGCTCCCTATATGCGTTTTTTGTTTCCGTGCCGGTTGTTCTGGCTCTGTCCGGTCTTTCGCCGGCGGGTGCCGAGGAACGGACATGGATATTCTCCGGTGCCGAACTCAAGCAGGCCATCGAGGGCAAACTTGCCCCGGAAGTGTCTGATCCGGAAATGCGGCGGCTGGTTTCCGTCGCAAAATCGAGCGCCTATATCGCCGGTGTGGCCGATCTGACAAGCGGATCGGACTGGTGCGGTGCGGGTGCCGTGGCGCCCCATGAACTCACCGACCGGATCTACACCTATCTCGGCGATCTTCCTGCGGAAAAACTGGATGAACAGGCAGCCACTCTCGTGCGGGAGGCGCTCAAGGTCTCCTTTCCCTGTGAGCAGAAAAGTAACTAGTGGGACGAACCATGCGTGTTAACTTTGACACTCTCTATAAGAATTATCCGAGCAGCGACCCGTCGCATCCGAACTATCTCAGCCAGCGTGATCTGTTCACGGAAATCGGCTGGGACGATTTCATCGGCAATCCGAACTATCACAATACGTGCGCCATCCGCGTCAGCATCGCTTTCGTGAAGTCGGGCATCAACATCGTGCCCGCCTCGCACCGCATCCAGAAGGGCCCCTATGCCGGTAAGGGCATAGAGGTGAACATGCGCCGCCTTGCCAGCCTGATGAAGCGGACGAGCTATCTTGGCGAACCCGAACCTTTCACCCCCGCGACGGCGCGCAACGGCATCGGCGCCCGCAACGGTGTCGTGGCGTTCAACAATATCCCCGGCTACACCGGCGGCGGTCATATCGATCTTGTGCGGGGCGGCTCCGAAGCCACCCAATGCGCTTCGGCCTGCTACTACAATTCGGAAACGATCTGGTTCTGGCCCCTGCAGTCCAGCCGCGGGTCCTGATTAGGAGTATCCCATGAACGACCAGCCGTCTTTTTCCGATTTCGTTCAGGCGAGCCGCGTTCTGAAGGTGTCTTCGCCACTCGGCGAAGACCAGCTTCTGCCGGAGCGCCTGACGGTCGAGGAGGGCGTATCGCAGCTCTTCGACATTCGCCTGACCGTGCGGGCCAAGAAGGAAGCGGTCAAGCCCGAAGAACTGATCGGACGGCTGGTCGATATCTCCATCGAGATAAGCCAGGGCGACGGCCATGGCGGCGGTGTTCGCCGCCCCTTCAACGGCCTGGTGACGGAGCTGCATGAGGGCCCGCCGATCACACGCGGCATGCGCTCCTATGCGCTGACGATCCGCCCGCAAATGTGGCTGCTGTCGCGCCGGTCGGATTGCCGTATCTGGATGGACAAGACGGCGGTGGAGGTCGTCGAGACGCTGTTTTCCGAACACGGCATTCCCGCTCCCGACACGTCAGGCATCATTTCGCCGCCGCCTGCACAGCACTATAGTGTACAGTTTAACGAGACCGATCTCGATTATCTCACCCGCCGTTTCGAAGAGGACGGCCTGTTTTACTGGTTCAGCCATGAGGATGGTTCCCACAAGCTGCATGTGGCCGATAGCGCCAGCGGTTGGCTTGGGCCGTCGCCGGCCGCCCAGGGGGAGGGGACGGTGCGTCTGGCGCAGGGGTCTTCGGATCGCAACCACATTAACGACTGGGCGCGCCGCTTTTCCTATGTCTCGGGCCAGCGTGCGGGCGCCGACTGGAATTTCGAGACGCCGGGCATGGTGCCGGGCACGATGACGCCGTCGCTGGTGCAAATGCCGGATGCGACGAAGCGCGAGCTTTACGAATATCCGGCCCGCATCAAGACGGTGGAAGAGGCGGAGCGGGCGCAAAAACTGCGCACCCAGTCCATCGAAGCCGATCACGACCGGGTTTTCGGTTCGTCGACCTCGCGCATTCTGGAGGCCGGGCGCCGCTTCACGCCTTACGAGGTCGCCCATCCCGAACACGCCTATGAAGAGCATGTGATCATCAGGGCAAGCCACAGCATCGTCGACCTCTCCTACGAGACTAATGGCAACGAGCCGGAATATCGCAATCACTTCGAGGCAATCCCCGCCCGCGTGCCGCTGACGCCGCACCGGTCGACAAAACGCCCGCGCATCGAAGGCACGCAGGTGGCGATCGTCGCCGGCCCCGAGGGCGAGGAAATCCATCCTGACCAATATGGCCGCATCAAGCTGTGGTTCCCGTGGGACCGCAAGGCGAAGAAGGATGGCACGGATACGTGCTGGGTGCGGGTCAGCCAGGCATGGGGCGGCGGCACATGGGGTGCGCAGGTCATTCCGCGCATCGGCATGGAAGTCATGGTCGCGTTTGTCGATGGCGACCCGGATAAGCCGCTGGTCATCGGCGTGGTCAACAATCCGGCCAATTCCGTGCCTTATGACCTGCCGGCCAACAAGACACGCATGGTGCTGCGTTCCAACAGCCACAAGGGCGACGGTTTCAACGAAATCACCTTCGAGGATGAGGCCGGCAAGGAGAACCAGTTCTTCCACGCCCAGAAGGACCAGACGACGCGGGTTCTGAATGACCGGACCAAGCGCATCGACCGGCATGAGGTCGCCTCGGTCGGCGGCAACCGCGCGGTGGAAGTTTCCGGCAACCAGAAACACGAGATCGGCGGCTCGGTAAACACCGTCGTCGGCGGCACGGGACCGATGGCGATGATGGCCATGGCCGGCGTGCAGGCGCTCTCCGGTCAGACGGCGGGGCTGCTTTCGCAGGCCGCCCAGATCGCCGGCGGCGGTGGCCCGGGCGTTGCGGCCTTCGCCACCACGCTCGCCTCATCCGCACTCGGCTTCCTCGGCGCAGGCGGTCTTTCCTCGCGTGAGGGCGTCGTTTCCGGCCCGAGCCCGCGTGCAGATGCGGGTACGGCGCTTGCCGGCTCCGGCTCGGGCGTGGGTTCCGATGCTTCGGGATTGTTTCCGCTGCCGGGCATCATGAACACGATCGTCAGCACGTTCAAATCCGACAGCGTCGGGGTGGCGCGGGCTGAGCAGATCGGGGTCAGCAAGGTTACGAATGTCGGCCAGACGTCGCTGGAAAGCGTCGGAAAGTTCAAGAAGATTGCAGTCGGTGAAGAGTTCGTCATCGAATGCGGCGATTCCAAATTCATCATGAAGGCGAATGGCGAGGTCATCATTCTTGGCAAGACCTTCAACTTCGTGGCGACGGATCATTTTCAGCTTCGCGGCAAGCCGATCGATCTGAACTGACGGAGGCCGGGCCTTGGAACTTCAGAACCGCCTGCCGTTTCCCGCCATGGCTTTCCGTCAGTTCGATGCCGAAGGAGGGCTCGATTGTATCGTCTCCGTGCGTGCAACATTCATGCATGCCCAGGGCGGTTCTCTGGATATCGCAGCCGAGCAGGAAAGTTTTCAGTGGGAGGACGCCTATGAGGGCGATCCGCACCAGACCGTCCTCCTGCGCCAAAGCGATCTTACCCCGGACAAGCCCGGGACGGATATAACCTTTCTCGGGAATGCGTGGTCTGCGAGCGGCGAGCCGGAGAAATCCTGGCGTGCCTCCATCCGCGTTGGCGGAATTTTCAAGCAAATCGAGGTTTTCGGCAGACGCTTCTGGCAGCCTGTCGTTAAGGAGAAATGGGCAGGTTTTTCCGCCAGGGAAGCCAAACGTGTCATAGCGGATTGGAAACTGAGCGATCCTGAACCGGCTAGAAGCGTGGCCATATGCTGGCGCAACGCTTATGGCGGCGCGATCCCTGGCACAGGTGACGCCGGGACGGAAACACCGATTGACGTGGAGCGCCGAAACCCGCTTGGGTGCGGCATCGTCAATCTTGAGATGCCTGCCGACGCCGGGCCTGTTCCAGCTCCGCAGATCGCTACCGTCGGTGAGCATCCCGATTGGCGCAGCCCGCCGGAACCGCAAGGATTTGGGCTCGTTTCGCCATGGTGGCAGTTCCGTCAGCAATATTCCGGAACTTATGACGATGGTTGGCGGGAGGAGAGGCATCCCCTCTTGCCGCGTGATTTTGATCCACGCTTCTGGCAGGCCGCTCATCCTGATCTCATTGCGACGCCTCACCTCAAGGGTGACGAGAACTACGAGCTTGTTAACCTCAGTTCTGAGCATCCGGTCGCGAAAGGCTCGTTGCCTGGCCTTACCCTCGGTGTCCATTGCTCTCGCGAAGATCGCGATGAATGGCATGTGCTGAAGCTCGACGGCGTGCAATTCGACTGGCGCAATGACGGACGGGTGCTTCTGACCTGGCGCATCAGGTTTCCTCTTCCCGATGCCGGTGAAACAAAACTTACCCTGACGCGCGTTCGTCTGAAGTCGCCCGAAACCGAAGCGGCTCTGACCGAGAGGGAGACAGCATGAGTATCCCTGGCGACAACTATATCGGTGAACCGCAATATCCTGACACATGGGCCACGAAGACGCCGCGTGAGGGACTGCGCGACATCGACGAGGCGCGTATCGTCTCTTTGGCTCCGGATGTATGCCTGACACCCGTTGGCTCATCGGTGGTGCCCATTCCCTATCCGGTCGTGGATTTCTGCGGCCATGATAAAAACTACACGCCCTCCGTTCTCTTCACGGGCAAAAAGGCAATGGTGATGCGTTCGTGTACGACACATGTGCACGGCGACGCGCCGGGCAGCCGCAAGGGGGTAAAATCCGGCACGGTGGAAAGCATCTGCGAACCCATCGGGCACGCTGATCAGGTGCGTGCCGAAGGCTCGCATGTCATTCGCCACCTCGATCGTTTTTATATGAACAGCAGGAATACCCAGGGTGAGGCGATCTTCGTCCGCAGCACGCAGACCTATGATCCTCCCAAGGACGATGATCCGGTGCGGGGATCGCTCCGATGGCAGGACGGGTCGGACGAAGGCCGGGTTATGAGCGATGCGTCGCCCGAGCCGTTTAAAGAGGGCGAGAAATACGCTTATGCGGGATCGGCTGCCGCAGCGACGACTGGGGCTGCTCAAAACTCTGCGCAAGCACTTCGCGGGGGAATGCCCGCAACAAGGCCGACTGTCCCCCAGACTGTTCCTCGTGGTCCGGGAAGGGTGATAACCCCGGGACCTGCCCGAGCGCCTCAGTGGTATCGTACCCCGCCTCACAGGGTTGTGAGCGATCTTGCAAAAGTTGGCCGTCTCGCGAGGGTGGGCATTTGGGCCCGCCGCCTAAATGTCATCGGGATATTATCAAGCGTCCTTATCCCCGATAATGGTGCAAATCTGTCTGACGTCGTCCCACGGGACGATCAGGAGCGGCGGATCAAAGAAATGTTCGACGAGGGTGTCGACGCCGGACACGACAGCTGGGAGATGCGGGATTGGGCGATGGAGGAGCTCCGTCGACATCGGCAGCGAGTGCTTGAGGAACCAGAAACTCGACCGCAGGCATTACCCCAGAGCGAAACCGTACGTGTCTCCGATCGGGACGAATACCGCAAGAAGTGTCAGGTCGACCGTTACGGCAAGATGAAGAACGTCTGCGGTCAGTACGGCATGCAGGCTCACCATATAGTTCCGGACTGGACGCTTCGTTATGGTGCAAGAGAGGAGGCCGATAAGCGTATTCCGAATATGCCCAGCCTTAATGATGGTATGGCTATATGTGTTATCGGCAATGCCCGGGTAGAGCAAACCGAGCACTGGGGTGGTCATCTGGCGGACAAGGCGATCGAAAATGCCGGTAGAAATTCAACGCCACCTTTCACGGCACCCTTGCATAAAGTAGTTCAGGCGTCGGCCCAGGCTATGATAAGTGTGAGGCCCGATTGTGCAAAAGAGATTATGGCAGCCCTGACGACCCAATATACTGGAAAAAATCCCTTCCAGCTTTTACGAGCTAAACAATACCCTCCCCTTCCTGAAGAAACCATATCGGCTTTGAAGTCTGGAGCTGTTGAAGGAGCGACCAGAAAACCATGAAAACCAAGCTGCCTATCGATTTTACGAGAGCATATGCGAGGTCGGGCAAAACGCTCGCCGTTGTCGCAACGAGAGACAATGCTGAACCTTTCGATCCTGATGGCCGATTTTACCGGTATGATCGTGACGACGTGCCGCCGCAGGACTGGACGTATTCCGACTTCGGTTTCCATATTCAAAGCATGACTGTGTATCATAGCGCTGAGCATGCTACGCCAGATGGTTATTTCGTTTTGCTGTCGTCGGAGGGTGACGTTTATCACACCTACTGGAAGGAGAATTTTCAAGAGAAAATTCAGGGAGCCGGTAGTTGGAGTGAAGATTCGAAAGGCTATGGGCGTCTCACTCGCATCCGCGAGATCGGGCAACACCTATATGCCTGCGGAGAGGGGGGGCAAATCTATGTTCGCAAGGGAAGCAATGATTGGCGCCTCCTGACTGACAGATTGCTGCTGAACCCGAATGCGCAGGAAGAAGCAAAGCCTGAAAAAGAGCCGGAATTTCTTTCTCCGGAATGGCAGGAATGGGTCACTCGGTCGGCCCTCAATCCAGCCTCCCGCGATATACTGTTCTTTGACATAAACGGGTTGTCGGAAGAAGCCATCTATCTTTGCGGGGAGGAGGGGCCCGGTACCAAACCGGTCCTTTGTTTCTGGGATGGTCATGAGTTGCACGAACTGAAAATTCCAATTCCGGTAGCCGCTTTGACCGGAATTTACATCGAGAATCCTGACAGTGTCTGGATATGTGGGAGAGAAGGTGTCCTCATACACGGAAGTCACACACGGGGATTTTCGCCTGTCGCATTACGGCAGCAGCATAATCTCTTTCACATGATCACTCCGTATCGGGAAAAACTCGTCATGGCGGCGAGCGTTCGTCCCGGCGGTCTTTATGAGTATGATCCCAAGACAGGAAGTTTTGGCAGATTTGATCCTCCTCTTCCGCGCTTGAGCAATCGTGATGATAACGAATCTATGGACAATGGTCCGTTTTTTGCGCAGGTGACCGAAGACGTGCTTTGGGTCGTCGCATCGAAAGATGTTTTCCGCTTCGATGGTGCGGCTTGGGAGCGGATAGAACACCCAGATCTCTGAGTTGCGAGCTTCCGAAGGCTTCGAATGTTATTGGTGCGGCAGCTGAGGTAAGCATGCAGTTTGGACAAGATTAGTTTTCTGTCGGGTCTGCCTGAGGCCGCCTAAAATCGCAGCAACGTGGACCGGGAGGGAAATGGCATGAGCATTCCCCCTCCCCGACAACTACAGCGGTGAACCACAATACCGAGACACATGGGTCACCGGGACGCTGCAATAGGGCTGCATCTCCTTTATGAGGCACGTATCATCTCTTTGGCGCTTGATGTATCCCTGACTCAGGTTGGCTCATCGGTGATGCCTATTCCGGCGCTGGGGAAGTTTTACTCGGAGAGGGCATCGGAGCTTACCGCCAAGCCTTGTTTGGATTTTTGAGAGCTATGGATTTGGTGCGATGTTTGGGACTCGCCTGGCCCGAAAGAAACGCACCGACATCCTCTTCCCGAAGAGGCGGCGCATAGATATAGCCCTGCACCAGCGTGGCGCCGAGGCCTTCGAGTGCGGTGAGCTCGGCTGGTGTTTCCACCCCTTCCACCACGCATTCCAGTCCCATGTCGCGGCTGAGGGTGAGAAGGGATTTTACGATTTTGTAGCTGGCCGGTTTTTCGTGCAGATCCGTGACGAAGCTGCGGTCGATCTTGATCTTGGTCAGCGGCAATGCATGCAGTCGCGTCAGGCTGGAATAGCCGGTGCCGAAATCGTCCAGCGATATGCCGCAGCCGAGACGGCGCAGCATTTCGACCGATTGCCTCACCTGTTCGAAATCATGGGCAAAAGCCGTCTCGGTAATTTCAAGGTCCAGCCGTCGTGCATCGAAGCTGCTGTTTTCGATGATGCCGAGCAGGGAAAGCACGCCCTCATGGGAATTGAGGTCCTGGGCCGAAAGGTTGAACGACAGGCGCAGGGAGGGTTCCCATTTGGCGGCGGAGGCGAGCGCCATCTTGAGAAGCGGCCGCGTCAGCGAACCGACGATACCGGCTCGCTCGGCGATGGGGAAGAACTGGCAAGGCGGCACATGCCCGAGAACCGGGCTGTGCCAGCGCGCCAGCGCTTCGAACCCTGCCGTCCTTCCGTCGCGTATATCGACAATCGGCTGGAACACGACCGAAAGCTCGTTTTCCATATCCCGCTGCTTGAGCAGGTGCTCGACGCGGGCTTCGATATTGATCTGCTTTTCGTGCTCCGCATCGAACAGAACGGCATCGCCACGCCGGGTTTTCTTGGCGTGGTAAAGGGCATAATCCGCCCTGTCGAAAAGCTGTTCAAGCGTGGAGGCGAGGTTCGGAAACACGGCAATTCCCATGGAAGCGGAAACATGCACGGTGCCTTCCGGCATATGGTAAGGCGCCCTCAACTGCTCGGAGATCGCATTGGCATTTGCGACGAGTTGCGCGTCATCCGGTATGATCGGGGCGACGATGGCGAATTCGTCACCGCCCAGCCGAAAGGCCCTGCTGGCTTTCAGATTGGCGGTGAGGCGTTTGCTGACATTGACAAGCAGCCTGTCTCCCACGGAGTGTCCGTAAAGATCGTTGACGGGCTTGAACCCGTCCAGATCGATGACACCCAGCGCCAGCCGGGTTCCGTTGGCCCTGGCTTTTTCGAGCTCGGCCTCAAGATGGGCGAAAAAGGCGCGGCGGTTGGGCAGTTCCGTCAGGCTGTCGATATTGGCAAGCAGCAGGTTTTCGTTGCTGAGCGCTTCCGTGCGCTGTTGTGAAATGACCATGCGCTCGAAATTGCGGTAGTTGGTCAGCAGAATGGACATCATGCCGGTGCAGACCAGCAAAACGTTGATGGCGATGGCAACAAAGGTCGGTTGCTGCGACGCCAGAAAAAAGGCGATGAAGGCGCCATTGACGATGAGCGTCACCGTGAAGGCGGCCGAGCGCACATACATCAGACAGAAAATGCAGGAAATGACGGTAATCGCCATGTAGAAGGCGACGTGGGATTGCGTATAGGCATCCCCATAGGGCACCAGCAGGAAAGACCAGAGCGTGAATGCCATGGCGATGCCGGCAGCGAGGCGATTGGTGCGTCGAAGGGCTGCATGCGCCACCCGCGGTTCGGGATCCATGCCGCGCGTCCTCCACCAGAAGGCGACCCTGAGTGTGCAGCCGAGTGTGAAGAGGGCGGGAACTCCAACGGTGAGCCAAGGCGGCGCCAATCGCATATGCGTCACGGCAAGCGCCCATGTGCTTGAAAGCAGGATGAAATACATCATCGGCATCTGTCGGGTGAAAGCGCGGTACTGTGCTTTCAGCAGATCAGGATTGTCGGACCGGACGGACATGAAGTCCTGCAGTTTTTGTGTGGCGGTCAGTATTTTCATTCATGGCTCTTCAAGTACAGAACGTCATTTGTAACATAATTCCCGTTACATCATTGGAAATACACAGGGTTAACCGACAGACAACTGCATCAACCGCAAGATGCAGGCGCTTCGCTTCGCAACATTCCAATGTTTTCCTTATTAAACGTTTCCTACGAGGATATTGTTAGTGGTGAAGCAACCCTTTGCTTCATGCCATGAGTTGCGGCGAATCCATTGAATTGGCATGATCGGCCCGCCCGCTTCCAATGTTCATTAGCTCCCTTTCGATGCCCCTTGAAAATTTTGAACGCGCGTGCAATATGAACGCGTGTTCAAACTTTGAGAAATGGTTCTTGCGCATGGATTCGATCCACTATCCCGATACATTGGCGGCGCGTGCCGAATTGTGCCGCAGCGTTATTCTTTCCGCCGGGGAGCTGGTGCTGAAAGGTTTTCAGGGCGAGGCTACGCGCAGCTTTTCGATGAAGGGGCCGCAGGATTTTCTGACGGTGACGGATGCTGCCTCCGAAGCGCATATTCGCGGCGCGATCATGGCTGCTTTCCCGGAAGACAGTTTTTTCGGGGAAGAGGGCGGCGGCGAGATCGGTGAGCGCGTCTGGGTCGTGGATCCCATCGACGGCACCGCCAATTTTGCCCGTGGCATTCCGCATTTCTGCATCTCCATCGCCTATGTCGAAAACGGCCAGACCGAAATCGGGGCGATCTATAATCCCGCTCTTGGCGAGCTTTATTTCGCCCGCCGCGGCGAGGGAGCGACGCGCAACGGGCAACCGATCCGGACTGCGGAAACGGAGCGCTTCGATGCGGCTTCGATCGAGATGGGGTGGTCCACCCGTATCGCGAATGCGACCTATCTCGATGTCGTCAGGAACCTGCTCGATATGGGCGCCAATGTCCGCCGTGCCGGCTCCGGCGCGCTGGCGCTTGCCTATGTGGCTGATGGCCGTTCCGATGGCTATCTCGAATTGCACATGAATTCATGGGATTGTCTTGCGGGGCTGCTACTCGTCAGCGAAGCTGGCGGCGATGTGTGCCCTTTTCTGGAGATCGGCAGTCTTCGGGAGGGCGGGCCGGTGCTGGCCGCAGCAGCCGGTGTTGCCAAAGGCGTCAGCCAGGCATCGAATATAGCGCTGCCCGCGCGGCAGCTGTCGGATCGTCCGCGGGCGGTATCGGCGTGATTCATGGCGGAGGCCCTTTTGCAGAGGGGGGCTCGTGCTTCATGCATGTGGAGGAATGAAATGGATGGACCCGTTTATGCCCGGCCCGCAATCAGCCTGATTGCGGAAGGGCTCGGCCCGCACAATGCCGCGCTTTACATTGGCGGCAGCGATGGTGCGAGCGATCTCGGGCTCCTGCGCCGGCATGGCATCACCACCGTCGTCAATTGCGCCGTCAATCTGGATATCAATCTCGTGCAGGCGGTGGCGGAAAAGGGCGACAGGCGCGCCGTGGGTTATGGCGATATCCGTTATTACAAGCTCGGTCTTATCGATGGCGAGGGCAGCCCCGACACCATGATGCTGGGCGCCTATTACATTCTCGACGGCGCGCTTCGCCAGACCATGCCGAAGCGGGAAACCTATCCCTTTGCCGATGGCGGCAATGTGCTCGTCAATTGCCGCAGCGGCCGCAGCCGTTCCGTCTCACTGGTGGCGCTTTTCCTGCATAAGCAGCAGCCGGATCTCTATCCGACCCTCGACGATGCGCTGGCCGTGATCCGTACGAAACGGGAATTGCGGCCTGACGAATGGTTCGAGACGCCGAAACCCATGCTTTACGCCGCCGCCCGCCGTGCTTCCGACTGGATCGACATGGTCGAGGGCAGAAAGACCGCCCAACCATGCTGACACGCATGCTTCCCTCCGTTGCCGTCATCGCAGACGCGCATTTCCATGACACGGCAGCCGATTTCGGATTTCCCGGCATCGAAATCGATGGCCAGCGCATCACCATGCGCAGCTGGTCGGATACGCGTGAATCCACCCGGGTTTTCAACGAAAGCGCCGATGCATTGCATGCGGCGCTGGAAGAGGTGCGGCAGCGCGGCATTCGCCATGTGGTGCTGCTTGGCGACTATACCGATGATGGCCAGCGGGTGACGACTGAAACGCTGAAGAACATCCTGCAACGCCACAGCGACGCCCACGGCACGGCCTTCTACGCATTGCCCGGAAACCACGATATTTTCGGACCGCGCGGCCGGCACCATACCAAGGAGTTCTTGACGGAAAACGGCAAATGCCTTTCCGTTTCAAGCGATGCGCGGCGGGCCGGTGAGCGCGTCGTCGTTAGCGACGGGATGTATTGCGAAGGTTATCCCGTGGGCCTTGGCCCGATGGCGGCTTTCGGTTATTTCCGCCAGCCGGATTATCTGCATTGGGAAACACCCTTCGGTGTTTCCGATGCGCCGGAGGACCGGCTGTACGCGGTGCGCTCACCCGATGGGCGCAATGTCTACCGCCTGATGGATGCCTCCTATCTGGTCGAGCCGGAGCCGGGTCTGTGGCTACTGATGATCGACGCCAATATTTTCGAGCCGCTTGATGGTGAGTTCGAAGCGGGCGAGGAGGCGGCTTTTATCGACAGCACCTCCGGTGGCTGGAATGCGCTTTTGCGCTGCAAGCCCTTCCTCATCGACTGGATCGCTGATGTGCGCCGCAGGGCGGAGCTGCACGGCAAGACATTGCTCGGCTTTTCCCACTATCCGGCGCTCGATCCTTTCGATGGCGCAAGCGGTGCGGAAGGCACCCTGTTCGGTGAAACCAATGTCGTGCGCCGCACGCCGCGCAAGGCGGTGGAGGATGCGCTGTTACAGGCCGGGCTTGCCGTTCATTTCAGCGGGCACCTGCACGTAGAAGGCGTAACCCGGCGCGGGGAAGGCGAAAACTCGCTCACCAATATCGCCGTGCCGTCGCTCGTCGCCTTTCCGCCCGCCTTCAAGGTCGTCCACCCGTCGCGGCAGGCAATCCTTGTCGAGACGGTGGAGATGGCCGCGCTGCCGGTCAATGGCCGCATTTGCGATGGCTATGCAAAGGAAACCGCACTGGCAGGCGAGGCGAACGACCGGGCTTTTGCCGCCGGCAATTACGGTGAATTTCTGCTGGGCCACAAGCGGGCGCTGATCAGGCACCGTTATTTCCCCAGGGAATGGCCGGCCGAGGTCGTCACGGCAATCGCCGATAAAAGCGTTCGGGAGGTTCTCGATCTGCTTGGAGAAGAAGGCCTTTCCTCGTCTGATGCTGCTGTCCTGTCCTTGGACCTGCCGATATTCGAGCTGATTGCCGACTGGTATTGCCTGCGCCAGGGCGCAGGTCTGGCACTGCCGCATATCGCGCCGCAACGGCTTTCCCTTTATCGAACGCTGGCGGAGCGCTTCGGCCGGGAGCCGGATCGTCACAATGGTTCGGTCGAAAGCTTTCTCGAAATCTTCTTCGGAGCCCTCGGCCTGTTTCTCGAGCGTGCCGAAGGCAGCCCGCGCGATCTGGAGCTTGGGCTCGCACCGCCGCGTGAACGGGTTGCGGTTTGACCTGAGGTGTTTGCAACAAGCGTGGCCGCCATGCTGGGTCTGAGCCCGGACCGGCGGCGAGGATGACAAGCGGGGTGATCCGATGGAATCTGTCGTGGTCAGCATCAATCTGTTCGGCGCAGTGGCGCTGCTGCTTTTCGGCCTTGGGCAAATCAAGGACGGAATGTCGCGCGCCTTCGGCGCCCGGCTTCGCATCGGCCTTGCGGCCGGCACGCGGGGCGGGTTTCGTTCTTTCATCGCCGGTCTCGTGGCGACAATCGCCCTGCAGAGTTCGACCGCTACGGCCTTGATGGTCGCCTCCTTCGTCGAAAAGGACCTCATCGCGCCGGCCATGGCGCAGATCGTGCTGCTGGGGGCCAATGTCGGCACGGCGATGACCGCCTGGATTGTGGCGCTTGGGCTTGGCTGGCTGTCGCCGATGCTCATCCTTGCCGGTGTTGTCCTGTCACGCGGAAAATCGGTGCAACGGCAGGGAGCCGGTGCGGCGCTCGCCGGTGTCGGCCTGATGCTGCTTTCGCTGCATCTTCTTTCGGCTGCGACAGATCCCATAAGGCAATCGCCGGCGCTCGGTCTCTTCATCGGCATGCTCGGCAATGCCTGGCCGGTGGCGCTGATCTTCTCCGCCGTATTGGCCGCGCTCGCCTCCTCCAGTCTGGCGATTGTCGTTCTCATTCTGTCGCTTGCCGCAAGCGGCGGCGTTGAAACGAGCCTCGTGATCGTTCTGGTGCTCGGCGCCAATCTCGGCGGCGCGGTGCCGCCGGTGCTGGCGACGCTGAGAGCACCGGTTGCAGCGCGCCGGGTGGCCGTCGGCAACCTCATCGTCAGGGCAATCGGCTGTCTCGCGGCGCTGCCTCTTGCCGGATATGGCGCTGCGCTGCTGGAGATGTCGCCTTTCTCGCACGCCAATCTTGCGGTCGATGCGCATCTTTTCTTCAACCTGGCCGTCGCCGCCATCGCCTGGCCGCTCTCGCCGCTGTTGCTGCGGGTAACGACGGCGCTGTTTCCGGAAAAAGAGAAAAGCGAAAGCCATCGCAGCTATCTCGACAGCCACGATCTCGATCAGCCGGTTGCCGCCCTTGCCGGCGCGAGCCGCGAGGTCCTGCTGGTCGGCGATCTGATCGAGCGCATGCTGCGGCAGGCGGGCGAAGCCATGCGTGACAGCGACGTTGCGAAACTCAATGATATCAGCGCGCTGGAAGGCCGGGTCGACCGGCTACAGCACGACATAAAGGTCTATGTCTCGAAGGTGGGGCAGGACGGCTTGAGCGGGAAAGACCAGAGGCGTGCGATGGATATCGTCGAATATGCCATCAATCTCGAACATATCGGCGATATCATCGAGAAAGGCATCCGCCCGGAAATCGCCAAGAAGATCGATCTCGGACTGCGGTTTTCCGATGATGGCAAGAGCGAGCTTGAGCGTCTTTTTACTGTCACTCTCGACAATATCCGCATGGCGCAATCCGTCTTCGCAACCCGCAATGCCGCGCTTGCACGCCGGCTGGTGGAGGTGAAGGAAGATGTGCGGCGCCTCGAAAAGCAGTCGTCGGAGCGCCATCTCCAGCGCCTGCGCGACGGGCGGGCTGATAGCATTCAGACCAGCTCGGTGCATCTCGACATGTTGCGCGATCTGAAACGCATCAACGCCCATATTGCCGCCGTCGCCCATCCGATCCTCGATGAAAGCGGCCTTCTTATCGAAAGCCGCATCAAGCAGGTCGGTTAGGGGATATGGTAAAGCCGCGTGACGGCTTATGCCCGGAATGCATTTGCTCTAGCGCGCGGTGATACGCTCGACCATGGAAACGGGTACGACCTGAAGCCGGGTTTCCGGCTCATCGCTATCGAGCGCGGTTAAAACCTTCTCGGTCAATGCGTCGAAGGATTGGGCAACGGTGGTCAGCTGGTAGCTTTTCCAGCCCGCCTGCGGAATATCGTCGAAGCCGACAATCGAGATGTCTTCCGGCACCCGGCGGCCCATTTCCAGCCGCGCGGCGTCCATGAAACCGAGCGCCAGCAGATCGGTCACGCAGAAAGCGCCGTCTATCGTCTTGTCGGATAGCAACTCGCAGCCGGCCTGATAACCGCTGTCATAGCTCGTCGGCCCGCCGGACCATGGAATGACCTCGATGCCTTCGATGGTCATGCGCTGGGTAAAGGCGGCGGCGCGGCGCAACTGTGCCGGCGTCTGGCTGCCGCTGGAAATGACCGCGACCTTTTTGCATTTCGCTTCCACAAGCCGCATGGCGGCAAGATCGGCGCCGCGGGAATCGTCGCTCAGCACCATATTCGTATCGGTGCGATCAAGACGCTGATTGATGAGAATGAGCCGCACGCCATTGGCGATGCATTCATCGACGATCGAGGCCGGCGGTTCGCCGGAGAGCACGACGATGGCCTGCGCACGGAATTCGAAGAGAAGCTCGATCAGCGGCGCAATGTCCTTGCGGGCATCCGCCGCATTCAGCAGCAGGCATTGCAGGCCACGACGCAGAAGGCCGATGCTAAGGAGATCGAGCTGCTTTGAAATGAAGGGGGAGCCGAGGTTGGCGCCGACGACCCCGATGAGGTTGGAGCGGTCATTGTTGAGGCCCTGCGCCAGCCGGTTGACGCGGTAGCCGAGTTCCTGCGCGGCTTTCAGTACCTTGCGCCGGACGGTCTTCGATACGCTGCCGCCGGGTGTGAAGGTGCGCGAGACGGCGGAGCGCGAAACCCCGGCCTTTTTCGCCACTTCTTCGGCCGTCACGAACCCTCTCGCCATTCAACTCCCCCGTTGCGAAATCCTATGCCTGATATCACAGGCCATATGATGTCGGCTATTCCAATTGAAATTTTTCACCTGTGCTCGGCCACGCTGAGAAAAGGCCGCCCGCATTCCAGGAAAATGTCTCATCCGTTCCATTGTCGCCATGCAGGGGAAAAACATTTCCCACGCAAGCTCGTTCAAAAATTACAGTTTTGTGACAAAAAACCATTTTAAAACAAATAAATAAGTTAGTGATCACGTGTGCATTTTTTCATTGACAAAATGTTTTTTAAGACGGATCATGCATTCCAAGGTCAAGGAAGATATGGAATTTTTATTCTACATCGGCCTTGCCGGCGATGTTTTCGGGAGGAGCTGGATCATCGTTATTTGTGGGCTGGACGCCCGCTTGTGAAGCATTGACGCATTGCTGAAGGTCAACGCACGCGCCGCCTGTTCCGCGGGTCGCGCGAAGGCGGGTGCTTGCCGGCGTGTGGCGGCAATTGCGTGGCCATATGGGGAGAGATAATGGCTCTTTTAAGCGAATCGACGAAGGCGGAGGCGCTGGGAAGTCCCCCGGCGACCGCGCCTTCGGCATGGCAGGCCTGGCGGTATCGTCTCAAGGTCGCGCTCAGGGAACCGACGACGCTGATCGGCGTCCTGACGGCGCTGCTTTTCACCTATCTGATCGTCGTTCCGATCATTTCGATCATTCTCGACGCCGTCCGCGTCCAGTTCGGCCACGAACGGCGTCTCGGCAAGGATGTCGGCGATCTCACGCTTTATTATCTCGACAGGGCGTTTTTTTCGCCCGTCGCATCGGATCTTTTCTGGCGTCCGCTCTTCAATACGCTGACCGTGGCATTCGGGGCGATTGCGCTTTCGCTCGTCATCGGCACCGTGCTCGCCTGGCTTATCAGCCGGACGGACATGTTCGGCCGTCGCTGGTTCGCCACCGCCTTGATCGTGCCCTATATGCTGCCGGCCTGGACCTTTGCGCTTGCCTGGACGACGCTGTTTAAAAATCGCACCGTTGGCGGTCAGCCCGGCTGGTTCGAGGCGATAGGCCTCACTCCGCCGGATTGGGTGGCTTATGGGCGTTTCCCGATCACCATTATCCTTGCCCTGCACTACACGCCTTTCGTCATCCTGCTGTTCGGCTCGGCGCTTCGCCGCTTCGACTCGCAGCTTGAAGATTCCGCCCGCATTCTCGGCGCCCATCGTTATCAGGTGGCGTTGCAGGTCATCCTGCCGCTGATGCGCCCGGCGCTGCTTTCTTCCATGGTGCTGATCTTCGCGAAGTGCCTCGGCGAGTTTGGCGTGCCCTATGTTCTCGGGCTGCCCGTGAAGTTCGAGGTCCTGTCCACCTCGCTGTTCCGCAGCATTGCTTCGCGCCAGACCGGCGTTGCCGGCGTCGTTGCGGCCTCGATCATGCTCATCGGCATCATCACGCTCATGATCGACGCCCGGCTCGTTCGCGAAGCCCGCCGTTTCGTGACCATCGGTTCGAAGGGCTCGATGAACCGGCAAAACCGCCTCGGCAGGATGCGGCTTCCGGCAACCGGCTTTGCGGCCGCCATCTTCATCCTCAGCGTCGGTCTGCCGCTTCTGACACTGGCGCTCTCGACCGTCATGAAAATGCCGGCCCGCTTCACGTTCGAGAACTTCACGCTCGATTACTGGATCGGCAGCAATCTCAACACGGTGGCTTTGCAGACTGGCGTGCTCCTGAGCCCCGATCTGTGGGCAGCCGCGAAAAACACGATGATGATCGTCGGTCTTGCCTCGCTCACATCGGGTATTCTCGGCCTGCTTGTCGGTTATGTCGTCATCCGCACGCCGGTGCGGGCCCTGTCGGTCTATCTGCGACAGGTGACGTTCCTGCCTTATCTCGTGCCCGGCATCGCTTTTGCCGCCGCCTATCTGTCGCTCTTTGCCGTTCCGCGCGGGCCGATGCCGGCGCTTTATGGCACGGTGACGATTCTCATCCTCGCGCTGATCGCCGACCAGATGCCCTATGCCTCGCGCGCCGGCATTTCGGCCATGACGCAGCTTGGAAAGGATCCCGAAGAGGCGGCCCAGATCGCCGGCGCGGGCTGGTTCCGCCGCATGATCTCCATCGTCATTCCGATCCAGAAGGGATCGCTGGTGACCGGGGTTCTCCTGCCCTTCATTTCGGGCATCAAGGGCTTGAGCCTCTTCGTGATCCTGGCCGTGCCGAGCACGGATGTTCTGACCACCTATTCGCTGCGGCTGGTCGATTACCACTACACGCAGGCCGCCAACGCCGTGGTGCTGATCATCGCCGCCATCGCCTATTTCGGCACGCTGTTGGCCCAGAAGCTGACCCGCACAAATCTTGCAGAAGGACTTGGAAGCTGATGCCTACCATCAACCTGCGCGGTGCGCAGAAAAACTACGGTGTGAATTCCGCAAATGCGGTTTCCGATCTCGATCTCGAAATTCGCGACGGCGAGTTCATGTGTCTGCTCGGCCCTTCCGGCTGCGGCAAGACCACGACGCTGCGTATGATCGCCGGCCTTGAAAACCTCTCCGGCGGGGAAATTCGCGTCGGCGACCGGGTGATCGATTCCGTTACCGAAGGCATCTTCGTGCCGCCGGAAAAGCGTGAAATGGGCCTGGTCTTCCAGAGCTACGCTCTGTGGCCGCATCTGACCATCGAGCGCAACACGGATTTCGGCCTGCGCCTGCGCAAGCTGCCGAAAGCGGAGCGCGAAGCACGGGTGGAGCGCGTCATGCAGGCGCTCGATATCGCCAAATATCGCGACCGCTATCCGTCGCAGCTTTCCGGCGGACAGCAGCAGCGCGTGGCGCTCGCCCGCATGCTCGCGGTCAATCCGGGCGTTCTGCTTCTCGATGAGCCGCTCTCCAATCTGGATGCCCGGCTGCGGCTGGAAATGCGCGCCGAGCTGAAGCGGCTGCACAAGGAGTTCAAGACCACCATCGTCTTCGTGACACATGACCAGTGGGAAGCCATGACGCTCGCCACCACCATCGCCGTCATGAACGAGGGCACGCTGCAGCAGATGGGCACGCCGAACGATATCTATGACCGTCCGGCCAATCGTTTCGTCGCCGAATTCGTGGGAAGCCCGCCGATCAATATCCTGACCTTCGGCCAGCCCGGCGTGTCGGATATAGCCGACAGGGCGGAAGCCTATTTCGCAACGCGTTATCCACAACTGCGCGGCATCGCCTCGATCGGCATGAGGCCAGAGGCGATGGGTTATGCGATGAAGCCCGAGGATGTGCCGCAGGGCAGCTTCTCCGGCGAAATGACGGTGACCGGCGTGCTGCCGACCGGCGGCAGCTGGATTCTCGAACTCAGAAGCGAGAACCACACGTTGTTCCTGACCACCCATTCCCTGCCGCGTATCGACAGCGGCGACCGCGTGTTTTTCCACGTGCCGCCGGAGGCCCTGCACGCCTTTGACGTGAGGGGGCAGCGCATCACCGAGGCGGACGCCGTTCTGCGCAACAGCACCTACAACTGAAAACGCCGCCGAGACGGCTGAAGGAGAAGCAGTATGAAGCGGACAATGACGGGCCTGAGCCGGCTGTTATGCGCAACGGCGATCGCCGCAACGCTTGGCGGCGCGGCGAAGGCGGGAGAACCTTTCGACCTCAATGCCCTGATCGAGGCGGCGAAAAAGGAAAAGCCGATCACCGTCTATGACAGCACGGGCAAGATCGTCGAAATGGCGAAGAACTTCGCGGCAAAATATGGTGTCGGCGCAGAGGGCGCGAAGGTGAAGGCTTCGGCCCAACTGGAAATGATCATCCGCGAGGCGCGCGCCAACAATATTCAGGGCGATGTCTCTATCATCAGCGATGCGCCTGCGGCGATGGCGCAGCTTATTCCGCTCGGTTTCGTCGAAAGCTGGCTGCCGCCGGATATGGCCGGCAATATTCCCCCGGAATATCAGGACCCGCTTACCGTCGTCACCAGCGCCAATGTCTGGGCCTATAACAGCGAGCTTTTCGACAAATGCCCCGTTTCCAACATCTGGGAACTGACCGACCCGAAGTGGAAGGGCAAGGTGGCGATGCAGGATCCGCTGGGCAAGGCCTCCTATGTCGACTGGTTCAACCAGATGGCCAGCCACGGCGACGGCGAGGTGAAGGCGGCCTATAAGGCGCTTTACGGCAAGGACCTCGAAACCGGGGAAAAGAGCGCGACTGCGGCCTGGGTGAAGGCGCTCGCCGCCAACGCTCCGCTGCTGACCGACGCCGATGCGGCCGCTGCCGAAGCCGTTGGCGCTCCCGGCCAGAAGGAGCCCTTCATGGGCCTCATCAGCTCGGCGAAGTTCCGCGACAATGTCGAGAAGGGCATGAAACTCGGCCTCTGCAAGGAGCTGAAACCCTGGGTCGGCTGGCTCTATCCGGGTGTCGGGCTGATCACCAAGGGCACGAACAGCCCGAATGCGGCGAAGCTCTTCATTCATTACATCATGACCGCCGAAGGCATCGCGCCGCAGGCGATCGACGGCAAGATGTCGACCAACAAAGAGGTGAGCCTGCCTGCGGATGAGCCGTCGGGTATCGGCGCCGTTCTCGATGACATTCTGCCCTACAGCATGGCGACCAGCCTTGAAGACTGGGATGCGCGTGAAACCTGGCAGGACTTCTGGCGTGTGAACTACAAAAAATAACGGGGGGACCATCTGGTGACGATCACTACTCAGAACAAGAATGGCAATGAGCGCAGGCGGCGCAGGACCGCCTCCGCACTTTGCCTCGGCTTTTCGCTGGCGCTCAGCGGGGCCGCCCATGCGCAGGATGCCTTCAATCTCGATGCGCTCATCGACGCCGCGAAGAAGGAAAAGCCGATCACGGTTTATGCGGTGACCGGCAAGATCATCGATACGGCAGAGGCCTTCACCGCCAAATACGGCGTGCAGGCGAGCGGCAAGAAGGTGAACGAGGCAACGCAGGTCGAGTTGATGATCCGCGAACATCGGGCGGGCAATGTCGTCGGCGATGTCAGCGTGGCAACCGATGTCGCCTCCGCCATGGGCGAGCTTCTGCCGGAAGGCATCGCCACCAGCTGGACGCCGCCGGATCTCGAAGGCGATATTCCGCAAAAGCTGCGCGATCCGCTCGTGGTCGTCTCGGACCCGCATGTCTGGACCTACAATACCGAGAAATACGACACATGCCCGGTCACCAACATCTGGCAGCTGACGGAGCCGAAGTGGAAGGGCAAGCTTGCCATGCTCGATCTCTTCGACAAGCCGCTTTATGCCGACTGGTTCAACCAGATCGAAACCCATCACGATGCCGATGTCGCCAGGGCCTATGAGGACCTTTACGGCAAGAAGCTGGAGACGGGCGAAAAAAGCGCAACGGCGGCCTGGGTGAAAGCCTTTGCCGAAAATGCGCCGCTGCTGACGGATTCGAGTTCGGTGGCGGATGCGGCGGGTGCGCCGGGGCAGGCCGATCCCTTCTTCGTCATCACTTCGGTGGCGAAGTATCGTGACAACGAGGCCAAGGGGCTGAAGCTCGGTCTTTGCAGCGGCGTAAAGCCCTTTTCCGGCTTTCTTTATCCCGGTTTCGGGCTGATTGCCGGGCAAACGAAAAGCCCGAATGCGGCGAAGCTTTTCCTGCATTACCTGATGACGGAAGAAGGCATCGCACCGCAGACCGCTGACGGCAAGCTCTCCGGCAATATGAAAATTGCCCTGCCGGCGGATGAGCCCTCGAAGGTCGCCAATCATCTCGATGAGCTGATGGCTTTCGACGCCGCAACGGCGGCCGACGACCTCGACAAGCGCGAAGGCTGGCAGGATTTCTGGCGTGTGAACTACAAAAAATAAACGGAAGGCGGGTGCGAGCCCGCCTGTCTTTTCCTTGGGAGGGGAAGCGATGCGAAGAACCAATTTGAGGACCGCCTCGGCCATGGCCGCAGCTGCAGCGATTATGGGCGTTTCCGCATTGACCGCGGCGGCTGAAGAGACTTTCGATCTCGATGCTGTTCTTGCGGCTGCGAAGCAGGAGAAGCCGATCAACATCTATGACAGCACTGGCAAGATCGTTGAGATGGCCGATAAATTCAGCGCCAAATACGGGCTGAAGGCGACGGGAGTGAAGGTTTCCGCCAATAGCCAGCTGGAGATGATCATCCGCGAAAGCCAGTCGAACAATGTGCAGGGCGATGTAGTGCTGATCACCGATGCGCCTTCGGCGCTCGCCCAGCTTCTGCCGGCAGGTTTCGTCGAGAATTATCTGCCGGGCGACATGGTCTCGAAAATCCCGGCGCAGTTTCAAAACCCGCTGGCCATTTCCACCAATGCCAATGTCTGGGCCTATAATACCGAAGCCTATGACAAATGCCCGGTGACGAATATCTGGGAACTGACCGAGCCGAAATGGAAAGGCAAGGTCGCCATGGTCGATCCGCTCAGCAAGAGCACCTATACGGACTGGTTCAACCAGCTTGAAGCCCACGGCAATGAAAAGGTGGCGGCAGCCTACAAGGCCCATTCCGGCAAGCAGATGGAGGAAAAGGGCGCGGCAGCCGCCTGGATCAAGGCGCTGGCCGCGAATGGTCCGCTCGCCACCGATGGTGACGACCCGGTGGCGGAGGCGGTGGGCGCGCCGGGTCAGAAGCAGCCCTTCTTCGGCCTGCTGAGTTCGGCCAAATTTCGCGACAATGCCGACAAGGGCTACAAGCTCGGCCTCTGCACCGATCTCGATCCCTGGGTCGGCTGGACCTATATCAAGCTCGGCCTGATGGCCTCCAAGACCAGAAGCCCGAACACTGCCAAGCTCTTTATCCATTACGTCCTGACGGAAGAGGGCATCGCCCCGCAGATGAAGGACGGCAAGCTGCCGACCAATACCGACATCAAGATGCCGGATGACGAGCCTTCGGGGCTGATGAAGGTCGCCGACCGGCTGATGGGCTACGATTCCGCCACCGGTCTCGATGATTTCGACCGCCGCGAGGAATGGCAGGATTTCTGGCGCGTCAACTATACGAAATAACCCCGGCTGGCGCGGCCCGTGCCGCGCCGCCTCCTCCCTTTTGCGAACGAACGGACTGGACATGCCGATGCAGACCTCATTGAGCGAACGGAAACCTGGAGACGAGGATGCGTTTTCCCGCTCTGTGCGGTTGATGAAGATCGCGGAAACAGCGGCGCGTGCCGTGCGCGATCCGTTGCTGGCGGCGTTTCGGTCGGATATGGCGGTGGACTACAAGGTCGATCTCCACGATATCGTGACCATCCATGACAAGCGCGCCGAGGCTGCCATCCGCGCCGTCATTCGCGAACGGGAGCCCAATTCGGCGATCATGGGCGAGGAGGGCGGCCAGATCGGTAGCGGTGAGGTGCAATGGTATGTCGACCCCATCGACGGCACGGCAAATTTCGCCCGCGGCCTTGCTTTCTGGTGCGTGTCGATCGCTGCCGTCATAGGCGGAGAAGTCGTCGCCGGCGTGGTTTACGATCCTGTGGCAGACCAGATGTTTTCCGCCGATCTCAAAACCTCCTATCTTGATGGCGAAAGGCTGCATTCCCGCAGCGTTGCAGATGAGACGCGGGCGACGCTCATCACAGGCTATCCCGTCTCGCGCGATTTCCGGCTGGATGGGCGGGAAGCGGCGCTCGCCAATTTCGGGACTCTCACTGAGACCTTTTCGACATTGCGCCGGCCCGGCAGCGCTGCGCTCAGCATTGCCCATGTCGCGGCCGGCTGGACGGATGCGGCCGCCGGTTTCGGCGTCAATGCCTGGGATGTGGCAGCAGCCATTCTCATCCTCAAAAACGCCGGTGGAACCTATGAGCCGCTGACCCTCGGAAAGGTGGCGGAAGGTTCCGCCGATTTCCTTTGCCCGGGCTATATCGCCACGGGTGAGGGGGCCAGCTATCCGACATTGCAGCGGGTGGCGCGATCCATATCCGAAAGCCGCATCGCCAATGCAGCGATGCAACTGAACCAGTCGGCCGCGAAGGCCTGAAGACGCAATAGATGACGGCGGCCGTATAGACGCCGATGGAGACATGACATGCCGCAATCGCGACCGACCCCATTCCGAGAGCAGGAAACAGGCGAGCTGCCGAAGCTCAGCCGCATCTATGAGCAGCATCCGCTTTACGGCGTCGATCTCTTCATTTCCGGCAAGGAGGGGGCGAGCGACCTCAATCTTCTACGCCAGAACGGCATTACCACCGTCGTCAATTGCGCCGTCAATCTGGATTTCAATTTCGTGGAGCAGTCACAGGTCGTTTCCGACCACGAAGGCAGCGTCTATGGGCCGGGCGAAATCCGCTACTACAAGATCGGCCTGATCGACGGGAGCGGAAATCCCGATACCCAGATGGTTGCGGCCCATTATATCCTGCGAGCGGCGCTGGAGCAGATATTGCCCGACAAGCCCTCCTATCCCCGGCGGGAGCGTGGCAACGTGCTCATCAATTGCCGGGGCGGACGTTCGCGTTCCGTCGCCGTCGTTGCGCTTTTCCTGCATCTCACGTTGCCAATGGAGTTTCCGACGCTGGATGACGCCATAGGCTTCGTTCGCCTGAAACGCGAATTGCCGGAGAACGAATGGTACAAGGCGCCGAAACCCGTGCTTGCGGATGCTGCCCGCCGGGCCGCCGGCTGGATTGCCATGATCGACGCCGCGCATTGAAAGGCGGGAGACTGTCGGGTCAGTTTTGTGGCTCCAGCGCGCTTGCCGCGGCCTCGGCACGCGCGGCGGCCTCCTTTGCTTCCCGCTCGGCGCGGGAGGCCGCTTCCGGGTTGCTCGAACCGTCATAGCCTCCCATGGCGCGTTCCCCGATGGCGATGTGGACATCCTTGAGCTGGATGATGACAAGACCGATGAGGATGGCCGCGCCGATAAGGAACGCTGTTTTCCCGTTCATGGTCATTCGACTCCACGCTTCGTGTTTGCCGGCGGAGGAAACAGCCGGCAAAACCGCCGCTCAGCGGGACAGGAGGCCGATGCCTGTTTCCGCATCGAACAAATGCATATCGGACGGGTCGATGTCGAGGCCGATCGTTTCACCGGCCTTGACTGCGCTGCGTCCCTGCACCGCGATGACCAGTTCGGTGGAGGTTCCCGTCGTGAGGAAGGTCGCCGAACCGGTCGTTTCCACCGCGGAAACCGGCAGCGCCAATGTCGCTCCGGCTGCTGCGGCCGGCCGGATATGTTCCGGCCTGATGCCGACGATCACATCTTTGCCGGGCGGCAGGGAGGTCGGATTCCCGATCGATTGCTGCGGCTCGCCTTCGCCGAACCTGAGCTGAAGCGACGCGCCATCCGGGCTGACGGTCGCCGGAATGAAATTCATGGCCGGCGAGCCGATGAAGCCCGCAACGAAACGATTGACCGGGCTGTCGTATAGTTCCAGCGGCGTGCCCTGCTGCTCGATCACGCCATCGCGCATGACGACGACATGATCGGCCATGGTCATCGCTTCGATCTGGTCGTGGGTGACGTAGACCGAAGTGGCATGCAGGCGATCGTGCAGCGCGCGGATTTCCTTTCGCATGTGGACGCGTAGCGCCGCATCGAGATTGGAAAGCGGCTCATCGAACAGAAACGCCTGCGGGTTGCGGATGATCGCCCGGCTCATGGCCACACGCTGGCGCTGGCCGCCGGAGAGTTCGCGGGGATAACGCTTCATCAGCTTTGAAAGACCTGTTGTGGCGGCAACTTCTTCCGCCGCCTTTCGGGCCTCGGCCTTGGCCACGCCGCGCATACGCAGCGAATAGGTGAGATTTTCCTCCACGGTCATATGCGGGTAGAGCGCATAGGACTGGAACACCATGGCCACGTCGCGCTTGCGCGGCGGCACGCCGTTCATGAGCGTGCCGGCAATGCGCATGTCGCCGGCCGATATGGTTTCCAGCCCGGCGAGCGAGCGCAGAAGGGTGGATTTGCCGCACCCGGAGGGGCCGACAAGCGCGACGAAGGTGCCCTTCTCGATGGAAAGGTTGATGTTCTTCAGCGCATGAAAGGCGCCGTAATATTTGTTGACGCCGGAAAGTTCGATCTGAAGGGTCATTTGAGCGCTCCCGATGTCAGGCCGGATACGATGCGGCGCTGCAAGAGAATGAAGAGGGCGAGAATGGGCGTCACATACATGGTCGCATAGGCCATGATGTTGTTCCATTCGCTGGTGTTGGGGCCCATGAAGGAATTGAGGCCGACACTCGCCGGCTGCAATTCGGCCGCCTGGATCATCGATTTCGAATAGACGAACTCACCGAAGGCCTGCATGAAGATGAGGATGGCGCTGACGAGGATGCCGTTTCTGGCAAGCGGCAGCACTATGTTGAAAAACGCGCCGGCCCGGGAGTTGCCATCCACAAGTGCGGCCTCTTCCAGTTCCTGCGGCACGGCCATGAAGGTGGCGCGCACAAGCACCACGAAGAAGGGCATGCTTTTCGCTGCAATGGCGAGGATGACCGACAGGCGCGGATAATCGAGAAGCCCGAATTGCGAGAAGCCGACGAAGATCGGCGTGATCATCAGCGATGCCGGCAGAACCTGCAGCATGAGGATGAGGAACAGGCCGATATCCACCCAGACATTGCGATAGCGCGCCAGCACATAGGCGCAGCCGACGCCGAGAATGGTGATCAGCAGCACCGCGCTCGAAGCGATCAGCACCGAATTCCACAGGTATCTGCCCATGTTGCGGCTGTTCCAGACATAGGCATAGGTCTGCCATTGCGGGTCCGTGGGCCAGAAGGCGGGCGGATTGGCGAACATTTCCGAGCCGCTTTTGAGCGAGGTCAGATACATCCAGTAAAGCGGGAAAAGGTAGATGATGGCGAGCACGATGGCGATGGCCAGCATCAGGCAGTTGCGGGTCGTGATGCTCATCCGCGCACCTCATGCCGTGTGGAGCGCACATAAACGATGGAGGCCAGCATGACGAAAACGATCATGATGACGGAGATCGTGGCGCCCTTGCCGAAATCATATTGCCGGAAGGACAGGTCCCAGGCCCAATATTGCGCCACGTTGGAGCTGTTGTTCGGTCCGCCATCGGTAATGGCGGCGAAAAGATCGAATTGCTGCAGCGTAAAGATCAGCCCGAGCGAGACGATTGCACCGATGGTGGAGCGCATCATCGGCAGGGTGATGGTGTGGAAGCGCTGCCAGGCATTGGCGCCGTCCAGCTCCGCGGCTTCGTAGAGGTCGCCGGGAATGGAGGCGAGGCCGACGGAAAGCAGGATCATGTTGAAGGAGGTGCCGAGCCAGATATTGGCGATGACGACCGCCCAGAGCGAAAAATTCGCATCCGAACGCCAGAAGATATTGCCCGATATCAGGCCGCTTTCCCGCAGGAAGAAATTCAACACGCCGAAATCGCCCGAGAGAATCCAGTTCCAGATCGCGCCCACCACGAGGCCGGGCATGACCCAGGACACGAGAAAAAGGCCGCGCAGCCAGGTGGCGCCGGGAAAATTGACCCAGAAGAACAACGCCAGACCGAAGCCGATGGCGAATTGCCCGGCAATCGAGGCCACAACAAAGGTGACGGTGTTGAAAAGGATCGGCAATGTTTCCGGCTGCCGGAACAGATCTATATAATTCTTGAAGCCGACGAAGGGGCGCACGAAGGTGCCCAGGCTGAACATGTCGACTTCCTGAAAGCTCATGACGATGTTGTAAATGAGCGGCAGCCCCGCCATGACGAACAGGAAGCCCAAAGGAAAGGCGACAAGGACGATATCGAAACCGCGACCGTCACTGACGCTGGAAAACAGTTTTTTCATGAAACATCCTCGCAAGCTCCAGTCGGGGCCGCCGCCGCTTGTCGCGGCAGGCAGCCCCACCGGGAGGAACCCCCTGGGTGGAGGCCGGAGAAACCCGGCCGCCCGCCCGGATCAGCCTTCGACCAGCTTTATCTTTTCAGCGGCCTGGTCGAGCGCGGCTTTCGGCGTCATCTGACCCGAAAGCGCACCCTGGATGGCATCTTGAATCGCCTTGGAAATCTTCGGCCATTCCGGCGAGGGGCCGCGCGGCTGCGCATATTTCAGCTGTTCCACGAAGGTCTTCAGCGCCTCATCCTTCAACGCATTGCCGGTAGGCGGAACCGGAATATCCGAGCGCGCCGGCAACTGGCCGAAGTTCTTGAACATGTCCTTGTCCTTAGAGGCGAAGAACTCGATTGCCTTGAAGGCCTCTTCCGGATGTTTCGTCTTGGAGAAGATCGCCCAGTTATAGTCACCCATGGCCGAAGACCGGGGGGCGTCGGGCGTGGGAACCGGCAGCAAAGCAACACCCCAGTCGAATTTGGCGTCCTTCAGCATGCGGTCGATTTCCCATGGGCCGGAAATGACCATGGCGGCATTGCCGGCGTTGAAGGTGGCGGTGGAATCCCACTGGCTGCGCGTCAGCGTATCCGGCGATGCCAGCTTTTCATCCAGCATCAGCTTCCACGTCTCGAGTGCTTTGACGGCACCCTCGGTATTGATGTTCTTGTAGGTCGCGCCTGCCATCTGCGCCCAGGGCAGGAACTGGAAGGTGCCTTCCTCATTCGCCTTGGCGCTGAAGCTGATGCCGTAAATATTCTTCGAGGGGTCGGTCAGCTTGCGGGCCACTTCCACCAGCTCGTCCCAGGTCTGCGGCGGTTTTGCTGCATCGAGGCCTGCGGCCTTGAACAGGTCCTTGTTGTAATAAAGCGCAATCGTATTCGTCGCCTTCGGCACGCCGAAATATTTGCCGTCCCACATCACCGATTTCAGCGGTCCCGGAAAATAATTCTCCGTCTTGATGACATCCGACTTGGCGATCATGTCGGTCACATCGAGAAAGGCGCCGCGTGCGGCGAACATGGCGTGGTTGGGGTTGTCGATGGCGATGATGTCGGGCGCATTGCCGGTGGAATAGGCGCGCATGGATTCGCTCACCACATCATCGAACTGCAATTGCCGGTATTCGATCTTGATGCCGTTATTGAGCGCGTTGAACTCCTTGATGAGGTTCGGCGCCGGCTGGATATCGCGATCCAGCGACCAGAGGGTCAACGTCACATCTTCTGCCTGCGCCGCAATAGCGCCGGCGGATACGCCCGCCAGCATAAACGCGCCGGCCATCATGCATTTCGCGATACCCATAATCTCCTCCTCTTGGTTATCGTCTCTGCAATTTTCGAAAACCTTCTCCCAAAAGGCTTCCGTTATGTCGGATCGACGACGAAATCGCCGCCGCGGCATTTTTTCAGATAGTTCAGGCCATGCACCTGGCCCGTCATTTCCAGCGCGTCGCGATAGACGGGGTCATGCCAGCCCTCGATGTCGATGGAGCCAGACCAGCCGGCGAGGCGCAGTTCGGAAATAATGTCCGTCCAGTTGCTGTCGCCGAAGCCCGGCGTGCGCATGAAGACGAATTTTTCCTTGCCGAAAATGCCGTGCTCGCGAATGACATCCCAGCGGATGGTCGCGTCCTTGCCGTGCACATGAAAAATCTTGTCCGCCCATTTGCGGATCTGCGGCAGTGGGTCGATCAGATAGACCATCTGATGGCAGGGTTCCCATTCGATGCCGATATGCTCGTCCGGCGTTTCGTTGAAGATCAGTTCCCATGCGTCGGGATTGTGCGCGATGTTCCAGTCGCCGGTCTGCCAGTTGCCGTCCATGGCGCAGTTTTCAAAGGCGATCTTCACGCCCTTGTCGGCGGCGCGTTTTGCAAGCTCGCTCCAGATTTGCCTGTATCGGGGCAGGCTTTCCGGCAGCGGTTTGCCGCGCAGCCGGCCGGTGAACCCCGCAACGCAGGTCGCGCCGAAATGGTGGGCATTGTCGATGCAGTCTTTCCAGCCCTGCAATGTCTCAAGGTCGATGTCGGTTTCCTCCAGCGGATTGCCGAACATGCCGAGCGTGCTGATGGTGATGTCGCGCTCGCCAATCGCCTCGCGGCAGCGCTTGCCGAGTTCGGCAAGGTCCTGACCGTTGGTGGTCTGCCAGAAGAAGGGCTCGAAGCTTTCAAAGCCGAGATCGGCGATCTGGCCGATGCGTTCGGCGGCCTGTCCCTTGGTGGCGCTGACCATGGTGCCGATGCGGATGGATGTTGCCGGATTGCTCACGTCTTTCAGTCCTTATGCTGCAATGGAAACACGCTGGCCGAGGCGGGCGCTTTCAATCGCGCCGATCACCATGGCAAGGCTGTTGATGTTGTCGAAGGAGGCCGTTTCCGGCATCTCACCCGTGCGGATGGACTCTAGGAACGAGAGAATGACGCTGGCATGGCCGCGCGTGTCCTTCTCGGAAACGGTTTCGGAAACGTTTACGGTCTTAAAGCCGCGCAGAAGCCCCTGTTCGTCGCCGGCCACGGAGGCGGAGAAATTGTCTTCCCCGTCCCAGAGGATCATGCCCTTCGAGCCGATCAGTCGCCAGCGCGCTTCCCAGCTGGTCCGCTCGCCTTCGGCGCACCATGAACCGCGATAGGTGAAGACGACATCATTCGAGAACTCGAAAATGGCGTTGGCGCTTGCGCCATGGGCATACCATGAGCCGGCCGGGTTCTTTTCCACGCAGAAGACGGAGAGGGGTTTTTCATTGGCGACGAAACGGGCCGCATCGAAGGTGTGGATCGCCATGTCGAGAAGCAGGACGTTCTTCATCTCCTCGCGGAAGCCGCCGAAATGCGGCCCAAGGAAGAAATCGCAATGGATGGCCGTCAAATTGCCGATGACGCCGTCTTCCACCGCGCGGCGCAGCCGCCGGATACCCGCCACAAATCGTCGGTTTTGCACCACGGCATGAATTTTTCCGGCTTTTTTCGCCAGTTCTACCAGCGTGGCGGCTTCCTCCATCGAGGCGGCAAGCGGCTTTTCGCTGAGCACATGGCACCCGGCCTCAAGACCGGCCTCAACCACGGCGAAGCGCGCCTGCGGGATGACGATATCAAAAAGGATGTCGGATTTCGTTTTAGCGAGAACCTCGCGCAGATCCGTGCCGATGACCGCGTCGGTGAGGGCGAATTCTTCGGCAAGCGCGCGGGCCGTGTTCTCGTTCAGGTCGACCAGCCCGGCGATCCTGATCGCGCCGGCGATTTCCGGCGTGGATTGAATGGCGCGCAGCCAGCCTTTGGCCATGGCTCCGCACCCGCATAAAACGGCATTGAATGTCATCTCATCTCCCCGGACTCTTTCGCAAACTCCTCTTTGCGCAGAGCGTCGTAAACGTTTACGAGACTATGCCGATGATGTTAGATATGTCAAGACCGTTAAGGGGCGCGTCGATTGCGCGCCGGGCCTGGGAGGGGGAGTGCATGAAAGGAATTCGTCAGCTTGCCGATTATCTGGAGATATCGATAGGCACTGTTTCCCGTGCCCTGAACGGCAAGCCGGATGTAAACGAAGAAACGCGGCGGCGCGTTCTGGAAGCGGCGGAAAAGCTGGGTTATGTCGCCAACCAGTCCGGCCGTAGCCTCAGGCAGGGAACCACCAATGTCATCGGCCTGATGACCGGCAGCGACGCGCAGACCGTGGAGAACTCCGACAACTTCTTCCTGGGTGTGACGGACGGTCTGCAAAGCGTGTTTTCCGGACATAATCTCGATCTCATCGTTCTGCCCTGTCCGGGGGAAGAGGATCCGGATGAATATCTGAAGCGCATGGTGGCGCGCCGCATGGTGGATGCGATGATCATTTCCGCGACGCGGCGGATCGACAAACGTGTGGATTTCCTGAAGCAGACCCGGCTGCCTTTCGTAGCGCTCGGACGCACCGCTTCCAGCGACACTCACGCCTGGATCGATCTCGATTTCGAGGGCGTCGCGAAAAATGCGGTCGACCGCCTTGCCGCTGCCGGTCATCGTTCGATTGCGGTGGCGGTGCCCGACAGCGATATCAATCTCGGTTATGTTTTTCTGGAAGGGTACAGGCGCGCGCTGGAAGACAATGGCATCGCTTACGATTCCTCGCTGGTCATCCGTGCGAAATCGAGCGAGCAGGGCGGTTATCACGCCGCCAGCGAGTGGCTGCAGATGCGGCCCCGGCCAACGGCGATCGTGCTGATCTACGAACTGATGGCGGTCGGTCTTTATCGGCGGCTTGCGGAAGTGGGCCTGAAACCGGGGCGCGATCTCGCCGTCATCGGCTTCCGCGATGGCCCGCGCGGCCAGTTTCTGGAACCGCGGCTGACCAGTTTCCGCATGTCCCTGCATGATCTCGGCGTGACGGTGGCCCAGACGCTGTTATCGACCATGCCGGCCTACGCACCCTTTTACCCCGATCAGGCCCGCCATTGCGTGTGGCCCATGCTTCTGGTGGCCGGCGAGAGCGATCCCGCCCCATAAGGCCGCAGGCGGGCGTTAAAGCTTGAGGCCGTCAACGCTCACGACGCCGAAAGGATTGAATTTATATTCGTCTTCCTCATACCGTGTGTCGTCTGAGAGGGAGGCGCCACGGCCCTTCAGGGTGGCTTCAACGCCTTCACGCGCCATTTGCTCGGCGATATCATCTATCAAGGCAGCTATCGTCAGCTGTTCGGCGTTCGTCGATGGCTGGTCCTCGTCTTTTTTGGTGAAGCGCACCTGCACATCGGGCAAGCCGATCAGGTGAAATCCGACGCTCGTCATGCCTTCGGCATCGTCTCCTATGGGGCGGCGTGCGAAAGCCAGACGGCAGGTTCTGGCAAGCGCCATCCCGTCATCGGCGGCCGCCTCGCCGCGCGACTGCTCGTAAAGCTGCTTCCAGCGCCTTGCGCCATGGGCGACGCCCGCACTTTCACCCTTCACGGCGACAGCGCCGTGATCGAGCATGTGCTGTACGAATCCGAGGGCCTTTGCGGATGTCTTCACCGCTGTTTCGGCATCCATGGACGGGCTGAGCACATAAAGAACCGAGCCGTGTCCGGCGACGGCTTCCTCATCCTCCGGCTGGTAGGCATCGGGGTCGACGCGATCCCAACAGACATTGAACGAACGTTCCATTCGGTCGTCCGCCTCATCCTGTGAATAATCCTCGTCGAGACTGAAATCGGGCGCAAAATCATCGATGGCGGCGCGGGCGCTCTTCTGCAGCGCCGCCAGCCCATTTTCCGCGCCAAGAAAACAGAGGATGTGCCGGGGTTTGTATTCGGAACGGGATTCAGCAAAGGCCGCCGGCTTGCCCGTTGCTGCGCCGAGAGACGGCCTTGCCAGCATAAGGCCGCCCAGAAATGCGAGAACGCCACGACGCCCGGAATTCATCCGATACCCCCAAAGTTTCCATCAACAGGATGAGGGGGTTTTACACCGGCATATATCATTCAGCCATATGGCGTTCGATATTTTTGGCATCGCGGTTTTGTGCCCCGGAAGGAGCCGGCGGCCTGAGCCGCTGTGTCATCCGGCAGCGACTATTTCGTGGTGTAACCGCCATTGACCAGAATGGTCTGGCCGGTCATCCACCAGCCATCCGTGACGAGAAAGCGGATATAGGGAACGATGTCCTCGATATCGGTGAGACCGGTTTTCGAGAAGCCGGAAAGAGCGGCGGCGCTCTTGTGATAGGCCTGCGCCTCCGGCGTTTCCTGACCGTAGAAGAATGGTGTGTCCATCGGTCCGGGACCGATTGCCGTCACGGATATGCCGCGTTCGCCAAATTCCTTGGCGGCTGCACGGGTGAAATGTTCCACCGGGGCCTTGGTGCCGGCATAGCTGGCGTAAAACGGCGTGAAAGCGCCCAGGAGCGATGTCACGAGGGTGCAGATCTTGCCGTTATCGCTGACATGGCGTCCGGCCTGCTGGAGGAAAAAGAAGGCCGACTTGGCGTTAACGGCAGTCATTTCGTCATATTCGGCTTCGGACGTGTCGAGGATCGGCTTTTTCAGCACCTTGCCGACGGTGTTGATGGCAATATCCGGGCGGCCGATGGCGGCGACGGCATCGGCAAACAGCTTTTCGACCGCACTTGCCGTGGTGAGATCGGCCTGAAGGGCGACGGCCTCAGCGCCGGCCGCCTTCACGGCGGCCACGGTTGCCTCGGCATCGGCCCTGGTTGCGGCGCTGTTGTAATGGATGGCGATGGCGCGGGCGCCTTGGCCGGCAAAATCGCGGGCAATCAATCCACCGAGATTTTTCGCGCCGCCGGCGATGATGACGGTTTTGCCCTTGAGGGAATGGTCTGTCATGGGTCGGCCTCCTTTTGCCGTGCTCGGCCACGCTGGTGGCCGCTTTCGTTGCAGCAGGATATCGTCTAGCATTGCGTGATAAAGGCACTTATTCTGACATAACTTGTCAGAAAATCCGCACAATAGGGTGTTTTCGGTTGGACCGTATCGACCTGTTCCGCATCTTCACACGCGTCGTTGACTGCGCGAGTTTCACGCGGGCCGCCGATACGCTCGGCATACCGCGCTCTTCCGTTTCGGCGGCGGTGCAGGAACTGGAAGGGCGTGTCGGTGCGCGGCTGCTGAACCGCACGACGCGCAAGGTCTCGCCAACCGAGGATGGCTCGGCCTTTTACGAGCGCTGCCAGCGGCTGATCGCCGATGTCGAAGATGCGGAAAATCTCTTTCGGCAGACGGCGGCGCAGCCTTCGGGCCGGTTGCGGATCGACGTGCCGGGCCGGATCGGGCGGCTGGTCATCGCACCGGCACTCCCGGAATTTCTCGATCTTTATCCGCAGATCGACATAGGCCTCGGCGTTACCGACCGCGCCGTCGATCTGGTGGAAGACAATATCGATTGCGTGCTGCGTGTCGGACCGCTCAGCGATTCCGGCCTGATCGCGCGGCCGATCGGCAAGCTGCCGCTGATCAATGTCGCAAGCCCCTCTTATCTCGCGCGTCACGGAACGCCGAAAACGCCCCACGATCTTTCCCGCCACTGGGCGGTCAATTACGCGTCGCCGTCCAGCGGGCGGGTGGAAAACTGGGAGTGGGTCGAAGGCGAGACGCTGCATTCGCTTTCCATGCGCGGCCGCGTCGCCGTCAACAATGCCGAGGCCTATATCGCCTGTTGTCTTGCCGGTCTCGGCTTGATCCAGATACCGGCTTACGACGTCAGGCTGCATCTGGAGAGCGGCGAACTCATCGAGGTCATGCCAGCCCATCGGGCCGAGCCAATGCCGATGACGTTGCTTTATGCCCACCGCCAGCATCTGTCGCGGCGGCTGCAGGTGTTTGCGGAATGGCTGGAGGCCCTGCTGCGGCGACGGCTTTTGTAGCGTCGCGGTTTGCAGGCCCCCCGATTGGTTGCGGATGTTTCGTCGCCGGTCGCCACGCCGGCACATCCGCGTCAGCCGCCATACTGGTCATCCGTCACCTGTTCCATCCAGTCCACAACCTTGCCGTCCTTGACCTCCTGAAGTGCAATATGGGTCATGGCGATATCAGGTGCGGCCCCGTGCCAGTGCCTTTCGCCCGGTGCGAACCAGACGGTATCGCCGGGACGGATTTCCTCCACCGGGCCGCCTTCGCGCTGCGCGCGTCCGAGGCCGGAGACCACAATCAGGGTCTGGCCGAGGGGATGGGTGTGCCAGGCGGTGCGGGCGCCGGGTTCGAAGGTGACCTGAGCGCCCTGAACCCGCTCGGCATCAAAGGGGTTGAAGAGGGAATCGATGCGGACCTGCCCCGTGAACCATGCCTCGGGGCCTTTCGCCGATGCCCGTGTTCCTGCGCGCAATATTTCCATTGGTCGTTCTCCCGATTGCTGACTCGAGGCGATTTGAAGCGGGAATCCTCCCATTGTCCACAGTGAAATGAAAATCGACATGATCTGTCGGCCAAGGGCGTTTTCCGAAGCTCCGTGCCGCGTTGGTTTTGGCCCATGTCTCGATTTTTCAAGCCTTTTCCGTAGGTAGGAACTGCTCATCCGCCACCGTTCCACATCCTGCGATAAAAATTATTCTCGGGATTGACTCATTAATGAAAACGGTTACATTCGCCGATGTAAACGGTTTCATTAGTTAAAAACCGTGCTTGGAGGAGCAAATTTCATGTTTAGACATTTGATGGCTGCTGCCGCGATGGTGCTGGCGGCGGGCACGTCGGCGCATGCCCGGGAGCAGAGCTTCAAGATCGGTCTTTCCAATTCTTTCGTCGGCAGCGAATGGCGCACGCAGATGATAGAAGAGGCTCAGGCTGCCGCGAAAGCGTGGGGCGAAAAGGGCGTCAAGGTTGAGGTTGTCGTTCAGAGCGGCAATGTCGATGTGCAGGGGCAGATCGGCCATATCCGCAATTTCATGAACCAGGGCGTCGATGCGATCCTCATCAACCCCGGCAGCCCGACGGCCTTCGATCCGATCTTCGCGCAGGCCAAGGCGCGCAATATTCTCGTCATCGCAACCGACGCCGAAGTGTCCTCGAAGGATGCGCTCTATGTCGGCATCGACCAGAAGGCATGGGCGGCGCAATCCGCGCAATGGCTTGCGGATGCGCTGAAGGGCAAGGGAAGCGTCGTCGCCATCAACGGCATCGCCGGCAACCCCGCCAACGAAGCCCGCGTCGCCGGTTATCGCGAAGTGTTCAAGAAATATCCTGACATCAAGGTGCTGAACGAAGCCAATGCGAGCTGGGATCAGGCGCAGGGCCAGCAGGCCATGCAGAACCTGCTCGCCACCTATCCCGATATCAGCGGTGTGTGGGTTCAGGACGGCATGGCGGACGGCGCATGGCGCGCCATCGAAGCCGCCGGCAAGACCAAGGACATTGCCGCGACCGGTGAAATCCGCAAGGACTTCATGACCCGCTGGGAAAAGGAAAAGTTCAATTCCGGCGCTTCGGTCAATCCTCCCGGCGTCATGGCCAGCGCGCTCAACGTCGCTGTCCTGAAGCTGCAGGGCAAGGAATTCAAGGACGGCGTCTTCGGCGGCACCTATGGTAACGCCATCTATATTCCGATCCCCTTCGTCAGCAATGACAACCTTGCCGACAACATCAAGGCTGCCGATGGCAAGCCGGGCTACTGGTCCGTCACGGCGACCGTGACGCCGGAACAGGCCGGCGAGTTCTTCAAGTAAGAGCCGTTTCGGGTCGGCGACAAGCGCCGGCCCGAACCAGAATTTCGAGCGCGGACCGGGCCTTGGCCGGCCGCCTGTGACAAGCATTATTCGGGGACATGCGATGGCGAACGCTTTGGAAGCGGCCGGCATAACGAAGAATTTTGGCGCGGTGCGCGCGCTTTCCGACGGCAGGCTGACGGTTGGTCGCGGTGAAATTCACGCATTGCTGGGCGCCAATGGCTGCGGCAAGAGCACGCTTTGCAAGATCGTTGCGGGCGCGGTCGCGCCGACCAGCGGCACGATCCGGTTCAACGGTGCGGAAGTGCGCTTCAAAAGCCCGCGGGATGCCGAAAATGCCGGCATCGCCCTGTTTTATCAGGAACTCAGCCTCATTCCGCAGCTTTCGGTCGCCGATAATATCTTTCTCGGCCGCGAGCCGAAACGCGGCATCTTTGTCGACGGCAAGGTGCTGAAGGCCGAAGCGGCCAGACTGATCGCGCTGTTTGATGGTGTGGCTGGCGAAGGGCTGGAGCCGGACGCAATCGTTGGCAATCTGCCGCCGGATCAGCGCCAGCTCGTCGAAATCCTCAAGGTCTTCGCGCAGAATGCCAGCCTGATGATCATGGACGAGGCGACGGCGGCGCTCGATGGCCGCCAGTCCCAGCGCTTTTTCGAGATACTCCGGGCCAAGAAGGCGGACGGTATCTCGACCATCATGATTTCCCACCGCCTCGACGAGGTTTTCGCCGTCTGCGACCGCATCACCGTCATGCGCAACGGTGCGACGATTTCCGAACTCGACACCGCAGCCACCACCCGTGAAGCCGTCGTGCACGACATGGTCGGCGATGTTCGGGCCGCTCCTGCCCGTCAGAACGGGCGTTCGGCTGCTGCGCCGAGCCTGAAGCTGGCGGATGTTGCAGGTGAAGGCGTTCGCGGTGTCTCTCTGGAAGCCTATCCGGGCGAAATCGTCGGTCTGGCCGGCCTGCAGGGGCAGGGCCAGTCGGCCTTGCTGAAGGGCCTTTTCGGCGCCAACCCATTTGCTGCCGGCCAAATCCGGTTTGAGGGTCGTGAAATCACCATCGGCAAGCCTTCGCAGGCGGTTCATAGTGGTTTTGCCTATGTCTCTGGCGACCGTGGCCGTGACGCTTCCCTTCAGGGCCGGTCGATCTTCGAAAATCTCGTCGCGGCGCTGATGGTGCGTGAAAAGATGCGGCTGGTCCGTCCCGCGACTCTGAAGCCGCGCGTGCAGAAGGTCGCGAACGACATGAAGACGAAGTTCGCCGGCCTCGATATGCCGATCGGCACGCTTTCGGGCGGCAACCAGCAGAAGATTTTCATCTCCCGCTGGCTCGCCACAGCACCGAAACTGCTGCTGCTCGACGATCCGACCAAGGGCATCGATCTTGGCGCGAAAGCGGATCTCTTCGCCCTGATGCGGCAGCAGGCCGATGCTGGCGCGACCATCCTTCTTTATTCCTCGGAGGATGCGGAAATCCTCGAATATGCCGACCGTATTCTTGTGTTCAACGGTGGACGCATTTCTGCGGAACTGACCGGAGCCGACATGACATCCGTAAACATGACCCGCGCCGCTTATGGAGATGCCGCATGAGCGCCTCCGGTTTTCTGCGCAGGCAGCCATGGGTCATCACCCTCGTCGTACTGGCGCTTCTCATCGCCGTGAACACGTTTCTGCAGCCTTCCTTCGTTCAGCCTTCCGTGCTGCAATCGAACCTGACGACGTTTCTGCCGCTGATCCTGGTCGCCATTGGCCAGACCTATGTCATTCTGGCGGGCGATATCGATCTGTCGGTCGGCAGCATCGTGGCGCTCGCGAATGTCGTCACCGTCAGCGTCATCGCAGCACTCGGCGGCACGACGGGGGCCGTCTTCGCCGGCATGGCGGCGGGTGCGGCGGTTGGGCTGCTCTGCGGACTGGTCAATGGCCTCTTCATATCCGGCCTGCGCTTTCAGCCGATCGTCACCACCTTCGCAACCGGCATTATCTTCGCCGGGCTGGCGATCTGGGTTCTGCCGCAGGCGGGTCTTCCGGTGCCGGAGGCCTATTGGCAGACCTATTCCGGCAGCTTCATCGGCTTGCCCTTCGTGCTGTGGGTGCTGATTGGGGGCATCGCCTTCACCCTCATCGTGTCGCGTATTCCGTTTCATACGCACCTGTTGGCCGTCGGCGGCAATCGCACCGGGGCCTTCCAGACGGGTCTGCGCCTTTCGGGCATCCGCATCGGCGCATATATGATCTCCGGTCTGTTCTCGGCGCTGGCGGCGCTGTGCCTGACGGGGGAGACGGCCTCGGGCGATCCGTTGCTCGGCGCAAGTCTGGCGCTGTCCTCCATCTCGGCCGTGGTTCTGGGCGGCACCGCACTTTCGGGCGGTTTCGGCAGCTCGACAGGGTCGATTGCCGGCGCACTGGTGCTCGGCATGATCGGTAATGTGATTTTCTTTGCGGGGCTGCCCTTCGAGTACCAGACGCTGGTGCAGGGTTTGATCGTGCTGACGGCGCTGGCCGGCGGCGTTCTGGTGACGAGGCGTTGATATGACCAATCCCGGCTTGCAAATCAAAACCCTCCTAACCGATCCCCTGACCATCGCCATTGGCGCATCGGTCTTCCTGCTGCTGGTCGGCGAATTGTTGTCGCCCGGCTTCGCGCAAGGGTCCCAGATCGTGCGGCTGCTGACGATTGCCGCCATTCTCGGCATCGTCGCGGCGGGTCAGAACCTCGTCATCCTAGGCGGACGCGAAGGCATCGATCTTTCCGTCGGCGCGATGATCTCGCTCGGCGCCGTCCTTGCCGGCAATATGATGAACGGCCAGAATGCCGGCATTCCGCTTGCCATTCTCGTTGCCGGCGGCATTCCTTTCCTGATCGGCCTCATCAATGGCCTCGGCATCACCTTCGTGCGCATTCCGCCGCTGGTGATGACCCTTGGTATGACGGCGGTGATCCAGGGCGGATTGGTCGTTTATTCGCAGGGTGTTCCGTCGGGCGCGGCAGCACCCCTGCTGGCAGGTTTCATCAACCGGCCGCTCATTTTTGGCATCCCCGGCGTACTCTTCGTCTGGCTGGGCATCGCCGCAATCATGCTGTTCGTCCTGCGCCGCACGGCCTTCGGTTTCGCCATCTACGCCATCGGCTCCAATGAGCGGGCGGCGACGCTCACCGGATTACCCGTCTCTTTGATCCGCACGTTGCTTTATGGTCTTTCCGGCCTGTTTGCCGGGCTGACCGGGGTGTGCGTGATCGGTTACACCGGCACCTCCTTCATCTCCGTCGGCGACCAATATGTGCTTCCGTCGATCATCGCGGTCGTCATCGGCGGCACATCGCTTGCCGGCGGCGCGGGCGGATATGTCGGAACCATGGCCGGGGCAGTTGCGCTCACCATTCTGCAAAGCGTACTGATAACGCTCAACCTCGATGTATGGGCACGGCAGATCATATTCGGTGTCACGTTGCTAGCGCTGATGCTGCTTTATGGCCGCCAAAAGCAGTTGCGTGTGTGACAGATGAGCAAAGACCAAGGTTCGAATATCAGGGAAGTGGCAGCTCTCGCGGGCGTTTCCATCGCGACCGTATCGCGGGCGCTGCAGCAACCCGACAAGGTTCGCCCGGAAACCCGAAAGAAGGTTTTCGACGCCGTCCGGCAGGCCAACTTCGTTCCCAATGCGCAGGCGGCAAGCTTCCGCCGCCAATCCAACAATACCGTCATCCTTCTCGTTCGCGATATCGGCAACCCGTTTTATCTCGAAATCTACAAAGGCGTTGAGGAAGCGGCGGGCGAAGCGGGCTTCAAGGTGCTGATGGGCGACGCCCGCAACGACGAGAATCGCGTGGCGACCCATATCGACATGGTGCGCCAGAAACATGCCGACGGCCTGATCCTGATGACCGGCCAGTTTCCCGCCGAGCTTCTCGAACAGGGCGATGCGCTGCCGCCGATTGTGATCGCGTCGGAAACGGTGCCCGGCCTCGCGCTGCCGACCGTCAAGGTGGACAACCGCGCCGCCTCCAAAAACGCCATGCGCCACCTCATCGAGGCGGGACATCAAAGGATCGTGCATCTGGCCGGTCCGGTCCCGGAAAGTCTGGCGCAGGAGCGTTTCGATGGTTATCGCGCGGCACTTGCCGAAGCCGGCATCGCTTATACCGACGAACTTGTCGTGACGGGCGATTACAGCATCGAGGCCGGACGTCAGGCAATTGGCAGCCTTCTCGAAGGCGGCATTGCCTTTACCGCAATCTTCGCATCGAGCGACCAGATGGCGATTGGCGCGATCAGCGAATTGCGTGCGCGTGGCGTTTCGGTTCCGGCCGATGTCTCCGTCATCGGCTTCGACGATATCATTTTCGCCAATGCTTTCGAGCCGCCGCTGACCACGGTGCGTCAGCCCCGCCAGGAAATGGGCCGCAGGGCCATGGCGCTGATGGTGGATCGCCTGAACGGAAAACGCACGGCTGAAACCATCGTGCTGGATACGGAACTGGTGGTGCGCGGCTCGGTCGCGCCCTGCCGCCCGCCGCATCGGTAGCGGCCAGACTGTGAATGCAAGGAGTGTAAGGACATGAAGACGATCAAAGGCCCGGCGATTTTCCTCGCGCAATTTGTCGGGGACAAGGCCCCCTTCGACACGCTCGACAATCTCGGTCAATGGGCGGCTTCCCTCGGTTACAAGGGCATTCAGGTGCCGACCGATCCTAGGCTCTTCGATCTTGAAAAAGCCGCTGCCTCCAAGACCTATTGCGACGATATCAAGGGTCGTCTGGCGGAAATGGGTATCGAGATCACCGAGCTTTCGACCCATATTCAGGGTCAGCTCGTCGCCGTTCACCCGGCCTATGACGAAATGTTCGACGGTTTTGCACCTACCGAACTGCGTGGAAAACCGCAGGCGCGGCAGGAATGGGCGGTCAACCAGCTGAAATATGCGGCGAAAGCCTCGCAGCATCTCGGCCTCAAGAGCCATGCCACCTTCTCCGGCGCACTTGCCTGGCCCTTCGTTTACCCATGGCCGCAGCGCCCGGCGGGCCTCGTCGAACTGGCCTTTGCGGAGCTGGGCAAGCGCTGGACGCCCATTCTCGATACATTCGAGGAGAATGGCGTCGATCTCTGCTACGAACTGCATCCGGGCGAAGATCTGCATGACGGCATCACCTTCGAGCGTTTTCTCGAAGCCACCGGTAACCACTCGCGCGCCAACATCCTCTACGATCCCTCCCACTTCGTCCTTCAGGCGATGGATTATCTCGATTTCATCGACATCTACCACGAGCGCATCCGCGCCTTTCACGTGAAGGATGCCGAGTTCAATCCGACCGGCCGTTCCGGCGTTTATGGCGGTTATCAAGGCTGGGTCGACCGGCCGGGTCGTTTCCGCTCGCTGGGCGACGGGCATGTCGATTTCGGCGCGGTGTTCTCCAAGCTCACTCAATATGATTTCGACGGCTGGGCGGTGCTGGAGTGGGAATGCGCGCTGAAACACCCGGAAGACGGCGCGCGCGAAGGCGCTGGCTTCATTGAAAACCACATCATCCGCGTGACCGAGCGGGCTTTCGACGATTTCGCCAAAAGCGGTGTCGATGATGCCGCCAATCGTCGCCTTCTCGGTCTCTGAAAGGAAACTTCATGTCCTCCACGATAGCAAAATTCGATAGCCGCCGTATTCGTCTCGGCATGGTCGGCGGCGGTCAGGGCGCCTTTATCGGGGCGGTGCATCGCATCGCGGCCCGGCTGGATGACCGTTACGAACTGGTGGCCGGCGCGCTTTCTTCCGACCCGGCACGCGCTGCCGCTTCGGCAACCTTGCTCGGTATTGCCCCCGAGCGTTCCTACGTCTCGTTTGAGGAAATGGCGGCGTCTGAGGCTGGACGCGAGGACGGTATCGAGGCGGTCGCCATCGTCACGCCGAACCATCTGCATTTCGCCCCGTCCAAGGCCTTTCTCGAAGCCGGCATCCACGTCATCTGCGACAAGCCGGTGACCGCGACGCTGGAGGAAGCGAAGGCGCTGGCCGAGATCGTCAGGGCATCCGACAGCCTGTTCGTCCTGACGCATAATTACACCGGCTACGCGATGTTGCGGCAGATGCGCGAGATGATCGCTGATGGATCCATCGGCAAGCTGCGCCACGTTCAGGCCGAATATGCGCAGGACTGGCTGACCGAAGCCGTTGAAAAGACCGGGGCAAAGGGTGCGGAATGGCGCACCGACCCCAGCCGTTCCGGCGCTGGCGGCGCAATCGGTGATATCGGCACGCACGCTTTCAACGCCGCTGCCTTCGTCACGGGCGAAATCCCGACAAGCCTTTATGCCGATCTGACGTCGTTCGTTCCGGGCAGGCAGCTGGATGACAGCGCCAATATTCTGCTTCGTTATGCAAGCGGCGCGAAAGGCATGCTCTGGGCGAGCCAGATCGCCGTCGGCAACGAAAACGCGCTGTCGCTCCGGGTATATGGCGATAAAGGCGGGCTTGAATGGCACCACCGGGTGCCGGATGAGCTGTGGTTCACGCCTTACGGCGAGCCGAAGCGGCTGATCACGCGCAATGGCGCGGGTGCAGGCGATGCCGCCAACCGCGTCAGCCGTGTGCCGTCAGGGCACCCGGAGGGATATCTCGAGGGTTTTGCGACGATCTACCGTGAAGCCGCAGATGCAATCATCGCAAAAAGGGAGGGAAAGACAGCCGCCGGGGAGGTGATTTATCCCGGCATAGAGGACGGCCTTGCGGGTCTCGCATTCATCGATGCGGCCGTCCGGTCCAGTCGGACCTCGTCCTGGGTCGGGATCGACATCTAGCTCGCCCAATATCGGGCACGGACGACGCAGGGCACAGGAGGCGGTGCCCGGCATGACCCGGCCAGACGGCCGGGAAAGGCGAGGGCACGCGTGTCGTCATATTGATCAAACGGAAAGGGAGTTACGCGTTTGAAAACGTTCAAGTCAAAATTCGCTGGCATGGCATTCGTCGTCGGATTGGCGGCCGGTTTCGCAAATCCGGTTTTTGCCGATGACAGCAAGGTGCTGCCGATTGCCGCGCAGATGTACACGCTGCGCAATTCCGGAACGCTGGAGGAGCAGCTTGCCATTCTCAACCGCGCCGGCGTTTCCGCCGTGGAAACCGTGGATATGCAGAAGGTCAGCGCCGGCGAACTGAACACATTGCTGGAAAAGCACAAGATCAAGGTCATTTCCTCGCATGTGCCGATCGACAAGCTGCGCGGCAATCTCGATGCGGTCATCACCGAGCAGAAGGCTGTCGGCAACCCGGTCGTGACCGTGCCGTTCCTGAAGCCGGAAGACCGCCCGAAGGACGCTGCCGGCTGGACCGCCTTCGGCAAGGAGCTTGGCGGTTACGCGGACAAGCTTTCCGCGGCGGGCCTCTCCATGGCCTATCACAACCACGACTTCGAGATGGTCGAATTCGACGGCAAGACGGCGCTTGAGCTTTTGCTCGATGCGGCAGGCCCGAAGCTGCAGGCCGAAGTCGATGTCGCCTGGGTGGCGCGCAGCGGCAATGATCCTGCCGAATTCCTCGGCACGTTGAAGGGCAAGGTTTTCGCCATCCACGCCAAGGACAATGCACCGGCCGGCACGGCGGAAAACGAGCGTGGCTTCGCCACACTCGGCACCGGCGTTCTCGACTGGAAGACAATTCTGCCGGCGGCCAAACATGCCGGCGCAAAATGGTTCATCCTTGAGCACGATCTTCCGCTCGATGCCGAAGCGGTGGTGACCAAGGGCAACGCGTTCCTCAATGAACGCCTTCCGACCATTCAGTAAACACTGCCAGTGAAACCAGAACCGCTCCCCGGCGGCCGGTTTCGGCGGGGAGCATGAGGTTCGACAGACGCATGACCAGTTTCCGCCGCGTCGCGACGGGAGGCGCGTTGCCCTGTCGTTTTTTCCAAGCTCACATCGGAGGAGTTATCATGGCAAACAATCATTATGATGCGATTGTTGTCGGCTCGGGCATCAGTGGAGGCTGGGCCGCAAAGGAACTTACGCAAAAGGGCCTGAAGGTCCTGATGCTGGAGCGCGGCCGTAATATCGAGCACATAACCGACTATCAGAATGCCGACAAGGAAGCCTGGGATTACCCCCATCGCAACCGCGCCACGCAGGAGATGAAGGCGAAATACCCCGTTCTCAGCCGCGATTACCTGCTAGAAGAAGCAACGCTCGGCATGTGGGCCGACGAGCAGGAAACGCCCTATGTCGAGGAAAAGCGCTTCGACTGGTTCCGTGGTTACCATGTCGGCGGTCGCTCGCTGCTCTGGGGCCGCCAGACCTATCGCTGGTCGCAGACCGATTTCGAGGCCAATGCGAAAGACGGTATCGCCGTTGATTGGCCCATCCGCTATGAGGATGTTTCTCCATGGTATGACTATGTCGAGCGCTTCGCAGGCATTTCCGGCAGCCGCGAGGGCCTGGATATTCTCCCCGATGGTGAGTTCCTGCCGCCCATTCCGCTCAATTTCGTGGAACAGGATGTGGCCAGCCGGCTGAAAAAGGCGTTCAAGGGCACGCGCCACCTCATCAATTCACGCTGCGCCAACATCACCCAGGAACTTCCCGATCAGGAGCGTACGCGCTGTCAGTTCCGCAACAAGTGTCGGCTGGGCTGTCCCTTCGGCGGCTATTTCAGCACGCAGGCCTCGACCCTGCCTGCGGCGGTCGCCACCGGCAATCTGACGCTCAGGCCTTTCTCCATCGTCAAGGAAATCCTTTACGACAAGGACAAGAAAAAGGCGCGCGGCGTCGAGATCATCGATGCTGAAACCAATCTGACCTACGAATACACCGCCGACATCATCTTCCTCAACGCCTCGACGCTGAACTCGACATGGGTGCTGATGAATTCTGCCACTGATGTCTGGGAAGGCGGTCTCGGCAGCAGCTCGGGCGAACTCGGCCACAACGTGATGGATCACCATTTCCGCATGGGCGCGACAGGCCAGGTGGAAGGTTTCGAGGACTTCTATTTCAAGGGCCGTCGTCCGGCGGGCTTCTACATTCCACGTTTCCGCAATACCGGTGACGACAAGCGTAAATATCTGCGCGGTTTCGGGTATCAGGGCTCCGCCAGCCGTTCGCGCTGGGAACGGGAGATCGCCGAACTCAATATCGGTGCCGACTACAAGGAGGCCCTGACGGATCCGGGCGGCTGGACCATCGGCATGACCGCCTTCGGAGAAATGCTGCCCTATCACGACAACCGCGTGAAGCTCGATCATGACAAGAAGGACAAATGGGGCCTGCCGGTCCTCTCCATGAATGTCGAGATGAAGCAGAACGAACTCGACATGCGCGAAGACATGGTCAATGACGCCGTCGAAATGTTCGAGGCGGTCGGCATCAAGAACGTCAAGCCCTCGCGGGGCAGTTACGCCCCCGGTATGGGTATTCACGAAATGGGAACGGCCCGCATGGGCCGCGACCCGAAAACCTCCGTCCTCAACGGCAACAACCAGGTCTGGGATGCGCCCAACGTATTTGTCACCGATGGCGCCTGCATGACTTCGGCCTCCTGCGTCAACCCGTCCCTGACCTATATGGCGCTGACGGCGCGTGCCGCCGATTTTGCCGTTTCCGAACGCAAGAAGGGGAACCTGTGATGAACAGACGCGAACTGCTGAAACTGATAGCCATTGCCACCGGCCTTCCGCTGATCGGCGCGGATGTCCTCACGGCTGCCGAAAACGCTGCCAAGCCCGCCGGCGCTACCCACGTCTTCACCCCGGAGGAAATCCGCTTTCTGGACGAGGTGGCGGAAACCATCATTCCGCGCACCTCCACGCCGGGGGCGAAGGATGCCGAAGTGGGTGCCTTCATGGCCGTCTATGCGGCCGATTGTTATACCGACGAACAGCGGACACTTTTCCTTTCGGCGATTTCCGACATCGACAAGCGCAGTCAGGCCGAACACAAAAAGGCCTTTCTGGAGCTGACGCCGGAACAGCGGCAGGCGCTGCTTGCCGCGCTGGACAAGCAGGCCAAGGCGGAACAGACGCCTGCAAAGCCGCACGCCTTCACGCTGGTCAAGCAGTTGACGCTGCTCGGCTTCTTCACCTCGAAGATCGGGGCCACGGAAGTTCTCGTCTACGACGAGATTCCCGGCGGTTTCGAAGATCGCGTTCCCTACAAGAAGGGCACGCCCGCCTGGGGCACGACCTGAAGAGAGAACTGTTGGCCCGTCCGCATTTGCAGACGGGCCACACTCAAGCGGCAAGACAAGGATGACACGATGCGCAAGACAGTAATCATCGCGGCGGCTATGCTGATCGCAAGCACCGTTCCCGCTCTTTCGGAGGGCGATGTTGCCAAGGGGGAGGCGGTGTTCAAGCGCTGTTCCGCCTGTCACGCCATTGGCGAGGGCGCGAAAAACAGGGTCGGCCCGCAGCTTAACGGTATCATTGGCCGTGCGGCAGGCGGCGTGCCTGACTATACTTATTCGGCTGCGATGAAAAAAGCGGGCGAGGACGGCCTTGTCTGGACACCGGAAGAATTGCGGGATTTCCTGAGCGCGCCCAAGAAGAAAATACCCGGCAACAAGATGGCGCTGGCCGGCATCAGCAAGCCGGAAGATCTGGACAATCTCATCGCCTATATCGAAAGCGCCGCTTCGAAGCCGGCTGAGTGAGAGCAGCACGGCTGCCCGGTGGAAGTAAAACTCCTGGCGAAGGTCAGGCGCCTGCGCGCTACACCTGGCTCACTTCGCCCTCCGCCAGCTGCGCGAGGCCCGGCAGATTGCAGACCAGAAGCTTCTGCCGTCCGCCCTGCACCAGCCCCTTGCTCTCCCAACTGCTGAGGATGCGGGAAACGGTGTGCAGTGTCGTGCCGGTCATTTCGGCTATATCCTGTCGCGAGATTGGAAAGTCAATGCGGATGCCGTCCACCTCTTTACGTCCCGCCTGTTGCGAAAGGCGCAGCACGGCGTGGGCTACCCGGCGCTCCACCTCCTGCGTCGACATTTCGCGGATGCGCGTATGGGCTTCCTCGAGGCGCTGGCCGATGGTCTGCATGGCGGAAACGGCAAGATGTGGGTTCTGTTCGACGAATTGCGGCCAGAGGTCCGTCTGCCAAGAGAGTATGACGCTTTCGGCAGCGGTCGTGGCGGTGCCGGGATAATCGGACCGTTGCAGCGCCCGGGCAAAACCGAAGAGATCGCCGGGATGCACCACGCGCACGATGATCTGCTGGCCGTCATGGGTCACCTGCGTCACCTTCAGGCGGCCGTGGATGAGCAGAAAGAAATGCGTGGCCGATTGGCCCTGCTCGAAAATGGCTTCGCCCGGCGGCACCAGCCGGGATGTGGCGTGGGTCAGCAGCCCGTCCAGCTCATCGTCGGCCATCTTGGCAAACAAGGCCAGCGACCGGATGACGCTTCGGTCAATCTTCACTTGCACCCTCTCCGGTGATTGGCCGCCGCCCTGGTTCCCGCAATGGGCACCCGGGTGTCGGCCTCTTCTGTATCCTCACAATACAGCACTATCACGGGTCGAAGAAGATCAAATGATATGAATCAACCGATTGTTTTTATTGACGATTATCAAGAAAATAGAGCGGTTGCGCGAAGCTTTTCGAGAAGCGGCGCATACCAGCGCGTATCCCTCACCAGCCGGAAACCCAGATTGTCCGGCGGCACGCCGACGGCGCAGCCGCCGCTTTTCGGGTTTTTGACGAAGGCGCTCATCGCCGCCCGGTGTTTTCCCGAAGCGACGGGAATGCCGCAGGAGGCGACGGTGTCGACTACCTCGCCATCCGTGCCGAGCGTCACACGGTGGCTGCAGCTGGAGGTCCATTCCCAGACATTGCCGCCGAAATCGGCAAGGCCATATTCGTTTTCGCCGAAGCTGCCATAAGATTGCGGAACGGGGTTGCCCGAGGCCTTGCGGCTGGTCTGCCGCTCGTAATCCGCCAGCCAGCGCAAAGCGGGGTTTTCACTATCCCCAGCCACACCGAGCGTCTCATCCGGGAAAAGCGACCCGGCGGCGAAGGCCAGTTCAGCGTCGCTCGGCAGGCGCCAGACAGTGCCTGTCCGTTCGCTCAGCCACGCCGCATAAGCGCGGGCGTCGTCCTGGCTGATGCCGGTTGCCGGTATCGCGCCGCCGACCGGAGCGGCAAAGCCGGGTTCCGGCTGCTGACAGCCGCCTTCCGCCACGCAGCGTGCATAATCCGCACTCGATACCTGATATTTCATGATCGTCAGATTTTGCCGCATCGCCACGTCGACCATCGGGCCATCGACGGCATAACCGTTTCGGAAATATTCTCCCTCCGCCCGATAGGTGAAATGTCCCGCGGGCACGGTGATGACCTGCGGAGCGATTATGGCGGCGCGTGGATCGGCGCCGCTGCGGATGATCCCGGACTGAAAACCGATGGCCGTTGCCAGAAGCGTTGCAAGCGAGAGCGGCAAAAGAAGCGAGACGGCATTTGGGAAATGGTTGTTGCCGGGAATGCCCATGGGAACCTGCCTGCGTCAAGAAGACGCTAAAGTTCGGACCTGCTTTCAGGCCGCATAGCAGAAGGGGGAGCGCGCCGCGACCGCTGGCGGCGGCGCGCTCCCGTTTGTGTCAGATGCTCGAGGGGGCGAGCACCGCCTGCATCAGGTTGTTGTTCCACTCACCCGTCACCTTGAAGTGCGCGGCCGCGCCTAGCTCGAAAGCTTCAATGAGGTTGTGGTTGACATAAGCGTAGATGCCGGGCTGCTCGAAGGTATAGAAGGCCGCGCCCGCCGTGCCGCCGGGAATGAACCAGGTTTCCTGGTCGAGATCCGGCGGGTTGCGGAACTTGCCCGTCGCCCAGACATAATCGCCGTGGCCGCCGATGAGGTGCGGGCGGGTATCGCGGTTTGCCTGCGAATGGACGATCAGCACCTTCTCGCCAACGGCGGCCTGAAGGGCGTGTTCCCCGGTCAGGGCGCCGACTGCGCCGTTGAAGACGATGTGGCTCGGCGTCAGCTTGCGCATCACCTCCAGCGTGTCGGCCATGGCGTCGCCGGCGCTTTCATATTTCTTGAAATTGCCGTTCTCGTCGCGGGGAATGTAGAAGTCCTGCTCGCCGACATAATAGACCTTGTCATAAACAAGCTCCTTGCCGTGGCCGTCCGTCAGGCCCTCTCGCGGCAGTACCATGATCGCGCCATTCATGCCCGAGGTGACGTGCCAGGGCACCATGCCGGGAGGTGCGCAGTGATAGACGAAGACGCCGGCCTTGGTGGCCTTGAAGCGCAGGATCGCCTTTTCACCGGGGTTGACGATGGTGAGCCCGCCGCCGCCAAGCGCGCCGGTGGCCGAGTGGAAATCGATATTGTGCTGCAGCTCGTTGCTATCGGGGTTGATGAGGGTCAGTTCGACATAGTCGTCCTGATGCACCACCATCAGAGGCCCGGGAACCGAGCCGTTGAAGGTCATGGCGTGGACCTCGGTGCCCTTGTCATCGAGGATCATCTTCTGCTCTTTGATCGTCAGCGTGAACTCGACGATCTTCGGTCCACCTTCGGCTTTCTGCGTGTGGGCGTGCACGAAGGGCGGTTTGACGAGATCAACTTTTACGCGAGGTAGCGCTGCAATCTCTGCGCTCGTCAATGGCTTGGCTGCGGCCTTCTTTTCCTCTGCCGCGCTCGCTGCCGATGGCATGATGACGGGAGCTATAGCCCCTGCAAATGCTGCGCCTGCGAGAATATTACGCCGTGTGATGTGGAAGGTTTCCGTCATCATTCTTCTCCTATCCCTCTTAGGGCAGAGCATGTTTCGCTCTGTCACAGCATTTGTAGCGGAGGGGCGGAAATACAATTTGAGATGGAGCAAACTTCGCTTTCGGCACCCTGCGACATTTTGGCAGGCGGCTGAAGGCCGGTGAGGAAGCGTCGCACCGCCTCTTTGCCTGTTCGCAAAGAAGCCGGACGGGCTTGGGTCTAGACATATGTCAAGACCAAGCAAGGAGCATTATAATGAGTGGCAGCGAAACCGTTCTCACCCAAGGGCGCAGCCGGCCGAAGGGCGGCATTCCACGAGGGCTGGCGCGCACCGGCCCGGTTATCTTTTCTTACGGCTTCCGGCCGTTTTTCCTCGGCGGCGCCCTCTGGGCCATCGTGGCGATGCTGTTGTGGATCGCAGCCCTTTCCGGCTTCATCGACCTCGGCGGGGATTACGGCGCACCGAACTGGCATGCCCATGAGATGCTGTTCGGTTTCGCTTCGGCGGTGCTGGCGGGCTTCCTCTTAACGGCCGTGCCGAACTGGACGGGGCGGCTGCCGGTATCGGGCAAACCTTTGGTGTGGCTGTTTGCGCTCTGGTGCGCCGGCCGGCTTTTCCTGCTTGTGCCGGATCAGGTAGGCGTGGTCACCGCCGCAGCCGTGGATGGGCTTTTCCTGCCGGCACTTCTCACGATCTGCGCGCGCGAGGTCATTGCCGGGCGCAAATGGAAAGACCTGAAAGTGCTGGGCGGGCTACTGGCGCTTTCCATCGCCAACATCGTTTTCCATGTGGCGGCGATCGAAGGCGACCTGAGCCAGATGGCAACCCGCCTCGCGGTCTCGGCCTATACGGTTCTTGTCATCATCGTCGGCGGCCGCATCGTGCCGAGTTTTACCCGCAACTGGCTGAACCGTTTCGGCCGCACGGATTTCCCCGTGCCCTATAACGGCTTCGATACCGCCGCCATCCTCACTGGCATCGTTGCGCTGGCCGTCTGGACGATAGAGCCCGAGAGCATCGTGGCGGTGCCAACGGCGCTTCTGGCCGCGTTCATGCACGCCGTGCGTCTGATCCGCTGGCGCGGCTGGACGACATGGCCGGAGCAGGTGCTGGTGGTGCTGCATGTGGCCTATGCCTTCATTCCCGTCGGTTTCATCACCATAGCGCTGGCGGCTCTTGACGTCATGGACACACGCTCCGTCCTGCATGTCTTCACCGTCGGCGTTATCGGCTGCATGATGCTTGCTGTCATGACGAGAGCGAGCCTTGGCCATACCGGACGCAAGCTCGCGGCCAGCAGGGTCACCATTGCCGCTTATGCGGCGCTGATCGCCTGCGCGCTGCTGAGACCGGCAGCCGAGTTCTTCCCCGGTGCGATGATGCATCTTTATGCCTGCTCGGCGCTCTTCTGGATCGTGGGTTTCGGCCTCTTCTGCGTTGAATATGGGCCGATCCTGATGCGCGAGCGCAAACCGCTGAAAGCCTAGATTGCTTGCGACGCCGCTAAAACGAAACGCCCCGGAAGCAATTTCCGGGGCGTTTCGTTTTCTGGGGATTTGATTTCTGGCTTAATGCGCGCCGGCACCGGCGCGGATGAAGATGCGAAACGCCGTGCGCGCCTCGTCGAAATTGCCGGCCCATTGGTGGCCCCTGGCCAGAAGGTCCGGGTAAAGAAAGGTCGGTTCCTGCGGCATCAGCACGAAGATCACGGCACCCGGCGGAAGACGGTCAAGTGCGGCAAGAGTGCGGCTCGCCTGGCCTTCGGTCGTCTCGTCGCTCAGATCGAGATAGACGACCGGATCGGGCCATATCTGCGGCTCCTCGGCATTACCCGCAAGCGCCGGTGACACGGAAATCTGTTCGGTCTCAGTGGATTGCGGCGTAAACAGCACTTCCCAGTCACCGCCGCTGATTTCCCTGACCTTATGGTCGAAACCGCGCTCGGCCATCACCTTGAACAGCGGGACGGGCCGGAAGGTGGCGTATAATCGCAGCGCCTCACCGGGAGCAAGCCCGGCCACGGCTTCCATGATGGCCGGAAAGGGCTCGCCGCCGCTCTGCAAAAGCGGACGGACATCGAGTTCCCTGATCATTTCCGTCATTGCATCACCTCATCTGTCGGCTGGCGGCGGCAAAGGCCGGCCGCCAGAGGTCTTTTCACCACGCGGCCGGGGCAGGGGTCAATGTTCGGATCCGCAGCAGCATTCGCAGCCGGACATATCGTCCTCGGAACCTTCGGCCTGTTCTTCAAGCCGGCCGATATCGAGGCGCCAGACTTCCGGACCCTGTTCGAGATATTCCCAACCGAACTGGCCAGGGAAATTGGTGGCGAGCTGGTAAAGCAGCGGACGGGGATCGTGATCGCTGGTGATCTGCAGCGATTGCCCCTCATTCAATGCGCTGAGCGCACCAAAAATGCGCGGATGGCGTTCGCCATGCGGAATGATGCGCACATCGATATTGGTTGCGGTTTGGGCTTCGGACATAGGCGGGCTCCATGGCCGCGGATGGAATGATGTCCGGCGGTGCGGCCGGCCGGCGGACTGGAAAAACCTATCTGCCGGGCGGTCGGGAGACATTGTCGCTGCGCAAACAAACCTGAGATTCGTCAGGTCCGTCTGCGTTATATGCGTCACCCGGCAAGGTTGCGATAGATCGCCGGCAGCGCCGATGGCAGCTTGGCGATCCTGTTGACGATGGCATAACCGTTCTGGCCGAACATGGCCGGAATATAGGATTGCGCCTTGCTGTCGACCGTTACGCCGAAGACGCTGACGCCCGAGCGCCGCGCCTCGGAAACCGCGCGGCGGCTGTCCTCTATGGCGAAGCGGCCCTCATAATGATCGACATCGTTCGGCTTCCCGTCCGTCAGCAGCAGAAGCAGCTTGCGCCGCTCCGGCCTGTCATGCAGCTTGGCGCTGGCGTGGCGGATGGCGGGGCCGATGCGGGTGTAGAAGCCGGGTTTCAGCGCCGCGATGCGCCGCTCGACAGCGTGGCCCATCGGCTCATCGAAATCCTTCACCGTTTCCACCCGCACCCAGGAACGGCGGCGGGAGGTGAAGGTCAGGATGGAGTGACTGTCGCCGCAGGCGGAAAGCCCGTGGGCAAGCACCAGCAAGGCTTCCTTCTCCACATCGAGAACCCGGCGATTGTCGAACCACGCATCGGTCGATAGCGACACGTCGACGAGGATTGTTACGGCAAGATCATGCGCCTGTGGGCGGCTTGCCATATGAATGCGGTCGCTGCCCTGTCCGCCGGCGGCGATATCGCTTCTGGCGCGAACCACCGCGTCAAGATCGAGATCGTTGCCGTCAAGCTGGGCGCGCAGCATCTCGTGGCGTGGCCGCAGCACCTCGAATTGCCGCCTGACCCGGCGGATGAGGCTTTTGGTGTCCGGGCCGGGTTCCGGTGCCGTCTCCGCGTCTTTCGCCGGACCGGCGATGACCCGGCAATGATCGGTGAGATAGCTGCTGCTGCGATAATCCCATTCGGGATAGGTGAGCTCTGCCGTCAGCGCGGTATGGTTCAGTGCTTCGGGCGGCAGGTCGAGATCGAAGCGGAAGCGGGCGGAAGGACGCCCCTTTCTTTCACCCAGCGTCATATCGTCAAGCTCGTCCGCCGCGCTGCCATCGGCATCGTCGCTATCGTCACCCGGCCGGTCGACATTGACCATCTCGGCCATGGCGAGGATTTTTTCGAAACGGTTGAGGATGAAGGGGCTGCGTTCGGTCTGGCGGTTCTCGGTCTTTTCGCGCACGGCGATATGGCGGGCCGCTTCCGCGCCCTGCGGCGCGGCGCCCGCTGCCGGCTGGTCTTCGCTCTGCCTGGCCTCGGATGTTTCGCGCAGCAGCGTGTCCGGCCATAGCGGCACCGGCAACATCGGCAGGTAGCGCGGCGGCGCCTTGGCCGGAAAGCCGGCGGGTGGCGCATGGCCGTCGATCCCTGCCGCATCGGCGAGCATGGAAAGCACCCGTTGTTCCACCTGCTGCTCCGCCTGCGGCAGCGGCCGTTTCTGCCGCACCGCGAGCATGGCGGCGCAAAGCCGGCGATAACGGGCCTTCATTCCGGGGAAGGCATGGATGACGGCTTTTGCCAGTTCTGCGGCGCGGTCGAGCCGGGCAAGATCGTTGCGAAGCGGGTCGGCGGCCATGACTGGTTCAAGCGGCATCATCGCCATGGCGGCGGCGAGCCAGAGATAAAGATCGCGGTTGAGACGCCGGTCGGGAAACAGATCGAGCACCGGCGGCAGCATCAGCGTGGCATGATCGCGTCCTGGCTGGGCGAGCTTCTCTTCGCCAAGACCCATGCGCTGGCGCAGCCTCAGCCGGTGGCTGGAGGTGCGGGCGCGGGCCGGCGCGATCTGCACCGCATGTTCACCGCCAAAACCGCGGAAACATATGGCCAGCACGGCCTGCATATCTTCCAGCTTCACGGCATGATCCGGGAAGCGCGGCCATGTGCCGGTTTCGCCGATCAGCCTGTGCCAGGCGCGGCCGACGGTTTCTTCCAGTTCCAGAAAGTCCAGCATGGTTTATCCTCATGGCATCGGACCCGGAACGCGCGGGGCCGCGCAATCCGGTGTGGATATCAAAGCGCCTATCGAATGATCGCATCCGCGACTTCATGCAGCGCGGCCTTCACATCCGGCTCGTCGGTCAGCGGTTCGATCATGGTCGCGCGCACGGCCTGACGGGCGGGAAGGCCGGTATCGATGAGGCTGGCGCAATAAACGAGCAGACGGGTGGAGACGCCTTCCTCAAGGTCATGGCCCTTCAGGCCGCGCAGCCGGTGGGCAAGATCAACGAGCGGCTCGACGTCGCGCGCATCCAGCCCGCTTTCATGCGAAACGACGGCGATTTCCTGCTCCTTGGGCAGAAAATCGAATTCAATGGCGACGAAACGCTGGCGGGTGCTGGGCTTCAGGCTTTTTAAAAGGTTCTGGTATCCGGGATTATAGGAAACGACGAGCATGAAGCCGGAGGGTGCTTCCAGCACCTCACCGGTGCGCTCCAGCGGCAGGATGCGACGGTCGTCGGTGAGCGGATGCAGCACGACAGCCACATCCTTGCGCGCTTCCACAATCTCATCGAGGTAACATATGCCGCCCTGGCGCACGGATCGCGTCAGCGGGCCGTCCATCCACACGGTTTCGCCGCCTTTCAGCAGGTAACGGCCGGTCAGATCGGCGGCGGCGAGGTCGTCGTGGCATGAAACGGTGGAAAGCGGCAGGCCGAGTTTCGCCGCCATATGGCTGACGAAACGGGTCTTGCCGCAACCTGTCGGGCCTTTCAGCAGCAGCGGCAATTGCCGCACCCAGGCGCTTTCGAACAGCGTGCATTCATTGCCAAGCGGGGTGTAGAACGGCGTGTCCGGCAGAGGCTGCGGCGCGGGGCGGAATATCGTGTTCATGGTCATCTCCATGTTTGTTGATAAGGAACCGGCTCTCCGGGGGAAAAGGAGAGCCGGTCCGTTTTCTCATTCGGCGGGTTGCACGAGGCGGGCAACGTCACCCTGTTTTTCTTTGCCCGGGACCAGGATTGCCCAGATGAACATGGTCGCCGAAATGAGAACCGCGAAACCGGAGCCGAGGCGGATCCAGTAGAAGATCGCCAGCTGGTCCTGCACATCCATGAAGCTTTCGCCCATGACCCGCTGAAGCTGGATTTGCACCACGCCGGCGAAGGTCAGCGCGAAGGTCATCACCGACATGGCCGTGCACATGACCCAGAAGCTCGTCATCGAAAGCCACTGGTTGTAGGGCGCACGTTTCTTCATTTCCGGCACGGCATAGGCCATCATGGCGAGGTTCAGCATCACATAGGCGCCGAAGAAGGCGAGGTGCCCGTGAGCGGCTGTCAGCTGCGTGCCGTGGCTGTAATAGTTCACCGAAGACAGCGTGTGCAGGAAACCCCAGACGCCGGCCCCGAAGAAGGCCATGACCGAGCAGCCGATCGACCACAGAAGCGCTGCGCGGTTCTCATGCTTGCGGCCGGCCTTCCAGGTCATGACGAAGGTGAAGATGACCATGGTGAAGAAGGGGGCCACTTCCAGCGTCGAGAACAGCGAACCGATCCACTGCCAGTAACCCGGTGCACCGATCCAGTAATAGTGGTGGCCGGTGCCGAGGATGCCCGAGAAGAGGGCAAGGCCGACGATGACATAGAGCCATTTTTCCACCACTTCGCGGTCGATGCCGTTGAGCTTGATCATCAGGAAGGCGAGGATCGAGGCCATGATCAGTTCCCACACACCTTCCACCCAAAGATGGATGACGTACCACCAGTACATCTTGTCGAGCGCGAGGTTCATGGGGTTGTAGAAGGCGAAAAGGAAGAAGATCGCCAGACCCCAGAGACCGAAGAGCAGGATGTTGATAACCGTGGTCTTGCGGCCCTTCAGCGCCGTCATGGTGATGTTGAACAGGAACATCAAAACGACAAGCACGATGCCGACCTTGATGGCGAAGGGCTGTTCGAGGAATTCGCGGCCTTCATGGATGCGGAACATATAGCCGACCACGGCGACGGCGGCGGCCACCAGGAAGATCCAGAACTGCGCGATGGCGAGTTTGGGGCTGTAAAGCTCGGTTTCCGTTTCTTCCGGCAGAAGATAGAAGGTCGAGCCCATGAAGCCCATTAACAGCCACACGACCAGTGCATTGGTGTGGATCATGCGCACGATGTTGAAGGGCAGAAGCTCGGAAAGCGTATTGGGCAGCACGTAGATCGTCGCGGCGACGACGCCGAACAGGATCTGCGCCACGAACAGCCCGATTGCGCCGTAAAAATACAGCATGGCGACTTTTTGCGTCTGGTATTTCATCTCGTCATCTCCTTGCCGTCAGCCTCAACCCGCATCGTTCGGCGGCCAGTTCTGCGTCTTGATCCGGCTCGTCCATTCGAGGAAGTCGACGAGATCATCGAGTTCCTGTTCGGTGAGATTGAACTGCGGCATCTGGCGGCGGCCTTCGATGCCGGTGGGCTGGGCGGCCATCCACGCCTTGATGGAATCGCGCGCCGCTTCCTTGTCTTCCACGCCGCCATAGCGCTTCCAGACATTGCCGAGTTCGGGCGCGAAATAGGCGCCTTCGCCGAGCAGCGTGTGACAGTTGATGCAGGAATTTTTCTCCCACACATGCTTGCCGCGCGCGACGCTTTCGGTCAGCGTGCTTTCATCCGTCGAGGTGGTGCGCATGTAATAATGGCTATGGGCCGTCAGCCCGACGAATATGGCGAAGAAGAAGATGGAGCCGCCGTAAAAGACGTTTCGCGCTCCTGTTTTGGTCAGGCGTTCTGCCATGCCAATGGTCCTTTCCATCCGGAAGACCGCTTATGCGGACTGGCTTGATCGAACCCTCTTGCCGGAATTTGCCGGCAGGCTTCGGGTCTCGCCCCTTTCTAGCCGCTGGCCGCCGGCGTTCTTTGCCATTTGGCAAACAAGTGGAGAGGTGGTGTGGTCCGCTTTTTCAGAGCGAGAAAATGCCCTGCAGGAACGCCCGCAACAGGGCTGCGGCGGCAAAGATGGCCGGCCATGCCAGAAGTGCCGTGCGCAGCAGGCCACGCTCTTCGCGAAAGCCCAGAAAATCGTCGATGACGCGTCTGGATTTCATGAGCGCGAAAAGCAGCATCAGGCAGGCGGCGGCGACCGGTGGCAGAAGCGCCGCTTTCCACGATGTCACGACGGCTGTGCCGGCGAGAACGAGAATGGCGAGTGCTGCAAAACTTCTCGCAAGCTGGCGGGAGGTGCGGTGGATCATGATGTCAAACCAGATAAATAACGGGAAAAATGACGATCCAGACCAGATCGATGATATGCCACAGCGTTGTCACCAGCGTGACGTTCTCGTTTTTGGGAAAGACTGCGACGAGAAACAGCAGCACGGCCACGAAGACCACATGCAGCAGGTGGAAGCCGGTGAGCAGGAAATAAAGCTCAAAGAAAGCGCCATAGGCGGGATCGGACGCGAATGCGATTTCGGTGGAGTATTCATAGAGTTTTACGCCGACGAAAGCGAAACCCAGCAGGCCGGCAAGCGCGAGCGCCCGCCTTCTGCCCGGCAGCGCGGTGTGGCGACTGGCCGCAACGGCCGCCTGCCAACCGCTCGCCAGCAAAATCAGTGTGTTGAGGCCGGCAAGTTGTGGCTGCAGATGTTGGCGCGCGGCGGCGAAGGCCTCGGGATTGAGGGTGAAGGCAATGATGAAGGCGCCGGTCAGCGCGCCGAAAGCGGCAAGTTCGCTCCAGACCAGAATCCACAAAAGCAGGTTTCCGCTTTCCTCTTCCGTATTGATCGCCATGGCCTTGTCCGTAATTGTAAAACAGCAAGCCACGCTTAGGCGTCCTCAAACCCCGCTTCTTTGCGGTCGGTCAAAGAAGGGAGCGCGCAAAGTCCTATTGTCATGACAAAGCGCAACTCTCAAAAATGGAGCTTCCCATGAACGACGCGCAGGTCGGGCTGATTGTCGCAACCCCTGTTATCATTGGCTTTGCGGTGCTGTTGTACCGTATGGGAGTTTTGCAGCGCATGGGCGCGGTTTCCGCCGTGCTTGCCTCCGTGGCGATCGCGTCGGTGCTGTTCCTGAACCAATGAGAAGACAGTCGCATGCTTGAACTTGTCGCCGCTCTTTCGCTTTTCGTGGCGCTGCATTCCATTCCCGCCGTCCCTGCCGTGCGCGGCCGGTTGATTGCGGCGATCGGCCGGCCCGCCTATTTCGGGGCTTATTCCGTCGTCTCGCTTCTGACGCTGGGCTGGGTGTTTTATGCCGCGCTGTCGGTCGATTATATTCCGCTTTGGGATGTCGCGCCCTGGCAGGCGCATGTCACCTTTCTGGCAGCGCCGATTGGCCTGTTTTTCGTGCTGGCCGGCCTTCTCAGCGCCAATCCGCTTTCCATTTCCGTGCGGCAAGGGCAGGAGCCGGGGGCCATTGTCCGCATCACCCGCCATCCGGTGCTTATCGGTTTTCTGTTCTGGTCGCTTGGCCATGTCGTGCCGAATGGCGATCTGCGCTCCGTCATCCTGTTCGGCGGCTTTGCGCTGTTTTCGCTCGGCGGAATGGCCATGACCGAGAAACGCGCCCGGAAAAGGCTGGGGAATGCGTGGAACTTGGCGGCTGCCGGAAGCGCTACGATTCCCTTCGCGGCGGCTCTCACAGGCAAAACCCGCATCGCCGTCGATGGGCCGATGCTGCTTGCCGCGGCGCTGATGGGGTTGACGGCGTGGTGGCTGCTGGCCGGCGGCCATGCCATGCTTTTCGGCGCGGACCCCATGGCCTATCTCTGATCGCTTAGGGCGCCTTCACCATATGCGGCTGCCATATCGGCGCTTGTGGCGCGGAAGCGATGCCGAGCTGATCGATGGCGCGGGCGGCGAGCTGGTCGACAATATCGTCGACGCTTTGCGGCCTGTGGTAGAAGGCCGGCACCGGCGGCATGACGATGGCGCCAGCCTCCGTCACCGTGCACATGTTGCGCAGATGGATAAGATGCAGCGGCGTCTCGCGCGCCATCAGCACAAGTTTCCGGCGCTCCTTCAGATGCACATCGGCGGCGCGGGTAAGGAGATTGTCCGAAAGCCCGGTTGCAATGGCCGCGAGCGTCCGCATCGAGCAGGGGGCGACGATCATGCCGGCCGTCAGGAAAGAGCCGCTGGCAATTGCCGCGCCGATATCGTCGACGGCATGATTGACGCTGGCGAGCGAAAACATCCGTCCCATGGCTTCAGCACCTTCCTCATGCAACACGGTGCGTCTGGCGGATTGCGACAGGACGAGATGGATTTCGACGCTTTCCATCGCGGCGAGGCGCTCGACGATGCGCAGCGCTATTCCGGCACCCGAGGCACCGGTGACGCCGACCACCACACGGCACGGGCTCATGGCTGTTCTCCAAGGCCGAGATCGCGCCACATCAGATCCACTTTCGCGATCAAGTCAGGCGTCATGGATAGCACGCGGCCCCATTCGCGCTCCGTCTCCGGCGGCAGCTTGCGGGTGGCGTCCAGACCCATCTTACCACCGAGGCCGGTTTTCGGCGAGGCGAAGTCGAGATAATCGATCGGCGTATCGTTGATGATCGTTGTATCGCGCGAGGCGTCGAAACGGGTGGAAAGCGCCCAGACGACATCCGCCCAGCTGCGGACATCAATATCGGGATCGACCAGAATGATGAGCTTCACATAGCTGAACTGCGGCAGCATCGACCACAGGCCCATCATCACCCGCTTTGCCTGACCGGGATAACGCTTGTCGATGGAGGCGACCATGACGCGGTAGGAACAGGCCTCCGGCGGCATCCACAGATCGACGATTTCCGCAAACTGCCTCTTCACGAGCGGCAGGAAAATCTCGAGCATGGCTTCGCCGAGAACCGAGGGCTCATCCGGCGGCCGGCCGGTATAGGTGGAAAGATAGATCGGGTCGCGGCGCATGGTGATGGCCGACAACGTCATGATCGGAAAGGCTTCGACCGAATTATAGTAGCCGGTGTGGTCGCCATAGGGGCCTTCCATTGCCGTTTCTGTGGCCGAAACAGTACCTTCCAGCACGATCTCGGCATTGGCGGGCACCGGCATTGGCACCGTCAATGCCTTTGCGATGCGGCTTTTCGAGCCGCGCAGCAGGCCGGAAAAACCAAGCTCGCTGATATGTTCGGGAAGCGGCATGACGGCGGAAAGAATGGTGGCGGGATCAGTGCCGATGGCGACTGTTACGGGCATATCCAGCCCGCGCGCCTGCCACAGCCGGTGGTGATGCGCCCCGCCGCGATGCGCCAGCCAGCGCATGATCACCCTGTCCGGTCCCAACACCTGCATGCGGTAGATGCCGACATTGATATCGTCGGGATCGTCAGGCGAACGGGTGATAACCAGCGGCCATGTGATGAGCGGGGCCGGCTCGCCCGGCCAGCACCATTGCACCGGCAGGCAGGCAAGATCGACCGCATCACCCGTCACTACCTTTTCCTGCACCGGCGCGCGCGAGACGTTGCGTGGCCGCATGGATAGTGCGGCCTTCAGCAAAGGCAGCTTACCCCATGCATCGGCCATGGATTTCGGCGGCTGCGGCTCGCGCAATTCGGCGAGCTTTCGTCCAAGTGCAGGCAGGTCGCCGGTCTCAAGCCCCAGCCCCCATTCGATGCGCTGCCGCGTGCCGAAAAGATTGGCAAGCAGCGGCATGTCCCGCACCTTGCCTTCATGGTCGACAGGTCGCTCGAACAGCAGTGCCGGCCCGCCATCGGCGAGCACGCGGCGGTGGATTTCGGTGATTTCATGCACCAGCGATACCGGTTGGCGAATTCGCCGCAGCTGCCCACGCTCCTCCAGCAGCCGGATGAAACCGTGCAGATCGGCGGTGCGGACGGGTCTCGTTTCTGTTGCTTCGTCTCTCATGCCGCCTGTTTGCAGGCGCCAGTGCGGCATGTCCTTGCGCTGCCGCAAATGCGGCTCAGTGCGAACGAAGATATTCGGCGAGAACCAGGGCGTGGTTGTGTTCGGTATCGTGGGCGGCATAAAGCAGCGTGACCCGGCCCTTCGCCATCAGCTCCTTCATGTGCGCCACGGCATCGGGATTGGCGGCCAGCTCCTCATGATAATGCCGGGTGAATTCCTCAAAGCGGGACGGCATATGGGAGAAGTTCTTGCGCAATTCGTTGCTGGGCGCGATTTCCTTCATCCACAGGGAGAGCTTTGCGTTTTCCTTGCTCATGCCGCGCGGCCACAGCCGGTCTACCAGAATGCGCGCGCCGTCATCGTCGCTGGCGGGTTCGTAAATCCTTTTGACCCTTAAATCGGACACGGGCGGCCTCCCTAGCTTGGCAAGTGAATGATTTATAGCGGCTTTTGTGAAGGCGCACCCGAAAATTTCCCTGTCTTTGCGTTCGCTCAAACCGCCATCCGCGCGCTGCGGTTAGGTTGCCGCCCCAACTGAGCCGACAGGACCTTTCATGAGACCATTTCCCGCTGCCATCGCCCGCCCCATGAATTTCCTGCCCATTGCCGTGGTGCAGCGAGCGACGGCGGCGATGCTGGCGCAGATCATGAAGCGGCATCCGGATATGTTCGTCCGGCTCGGCGAACATCGTGGCAAGCGCTACGCCTTTCTGCCCGTCGATCTCCCCTTTGCCTTCTTGGTCGAGCCGGCAGGTCCCGCCATCACCGTCAGCCGCAAGGCCCGCCTGCCCAAGACGGATGCGGCGGTCGAGGGACCGCTCTTCATGCTGCTTGCGTTGATGGAGGGGCGGCAGGATGCCGATGCGCTGTTCTTCTCGCGCGATCTCAGCGTCACCGGCGATATGGAGGCGATGCTGGCGCTGCGCAATGCGCTCGATGACAGCGGTATCGATCTGCCGCGCGATCTCGGTGCATTTGCCGGACCTTTCGCGCCAATGGTAACGGGTCTTGCGAACCGCCTGCGCGGCCATGTTCTATCCGAAACACGGGGAGGTGAGGCATGGAACTGATCTGTCCTGCGGGAACGCCTGCCGCCTTCCGCGAGGCCGTGGATGCCGGGGCGGATGCGGTCTATTGCGGTTTTCGGGATGAAACCAATGCCCGCAATTTCCCCGGCCTTAATTTTTCCCGCGAGGAGCTCGCCGAGGCCATCGTTTACGCGAAAAAGCGCGGTGTCCAGACCTTCGTGGCGCTCAACACCTTCATGCGCGCCGGTAGTGAGGATATCTGGTATCGCGGTGCGGCCGATGCCGTGAAGGCGGGGGCGGATGCGCTTATCCTTGCCGATTTCGGTCTGATGGCGCATGTGGCGGAACATCATCCGCAGCAGCGTATCCACGTCTCCGTGCAGGCCTCCGCCTCCAATGCGGACGCTGTGAATTTCCTCGTCGATGCCTTCGGCGCGAAACGTGTGGTGCTGCCGCGCACGCTGACCATTGCCGACATCGCCCGGCTGGCGCGGCAAATCCGCTGCGAGATCGAAATCTTCGTGTTCGGCGGTCTCTGCGTCATGGCGGAGGGGCGCTGCTCGCTATCCTCCTACGCCACAGGCAAGTCACCCAACATGAACGGCGTCTGCTCACCGGCCAGCCATGTGCGTTACCGGCAGGACGGGCAGGAGCTGGTATCGGAACTCGGCGAATACACCATCAACCGTTTTCCGGCCGGCGAGGCGGCCGGTTACCCCACGCTGTGCAAGGGCCGTTTCGAGATCGCGGATGACAGGTCCTATGCCTTCGAGGATCCGGTGTCGCTTGACGTGATGGACCAGATCGATGCCTTGCGCGAGGCGGGCGTCAGCGCGCTGAAGATCGAGGGCCGCCAGCGCGGCAAGGCCTATGTGGCGGAAGTGGTTTCCACCCTGCACCGGGCGCTTGCCGCCGGTGCTGAGGAGCGCGGCAGACTGCTTTCCCGCCTCCGGCTCCTGAGCGAAGGGCAGCGCACCACCGTCGGTGCTTATGAGAAACGCTGGAGATGACGGCGATGGCAAAACCCGCAAAAGCCACATTGGCCCTCGGCCCGGTCCTCTATCTCTGGCAGGGGGAGAAATGGCGCGATTTCTATTTCCGTATCGCCGATGAAGCGCCCGTCAGCCATGTCTATCTTGGTGAAACCGTCTGCTCCAAACGGTTTCATTTCACCGAGCCACATCTGGCGGAGGTGATCGAGCGGCTGGAGAGTGCGGGAAAACAGGTGATCCTCTCGACGCTTTCGCTGGTGACGCTGGAGCGGGAAAGCCGCCACCTGCGCGGCCTGATCGCCGACAGTCCCTATCCGGTCGAGGCGAACGATCTTTCCGCGCTAGGCATGCTGCACGGCATGCAACATGTCGTCGGGCCGATGGTGAATGTTTATAATGCCGCGACCGCGCGGTTGCTGTCGTCTCGCGGCGCGAGCGCCATATGCCTGCCGCCGGAACTGCCGATGACCTCGGTGGAGCGCATCGTGGCGGAGGCGCCTGATGTGGACTACGAAATCTTCGCCTTCGGCCGCCTGCCGCTCGCCATTTCGGCGCGCTGCGCCCATGCCCGCGCCAAGGGCAATATCAAGGATAATTGCCAGTTCGTCTGCGGGGACGATCCGGATGGATTGCCGGTACGCACGCTCGACCGGCAGTCGTTTCTGGCGCTGAACGGCGTGCAGACAGTGTCGCACACCTGCCAGTCGCTGCTTGGCGAATTGGAGGATCTGGCCTCTGCCGGCATTTCCCGCTTCCGGCTGTCGCCGCAGGACTGCGACATGGTCGCGGTGGCGCAAATCCATGATGATGTTCTGGCCGGCAGGCGGGAGGCGGAGGACGGTCTTGCACGTCTCGAGCAAATCTATCCGGACGTGCCCTTTTCCAATGGTTTTCACCACGGGCAGGAAGGGGCGGCCTGGATCGCCCGTGCCCGCAACACGGCGCATGGGGTGAATGCATGACGACGAACGGGCAAAGTGAGCAAACGCTGCCCGCAGCGGCACCGGGCGGAGCGGATATCGCGGCGGCAATCCATCTGGTGCGCGACATTGTCTTGCAGAGCGCGCTTGATTGCGGCTGCCGCGACAGGGTGCACGAGGCGCTGCGCGAACTCGAGGATTTCGAGCGCCAGCGCAATATCGTCAAGCTTCTGGCCGCCGCCCGCGAGGAGCGGCGCAAGATCGCGCTCCTGACCGAGATGCTCTGCGATTTCGCCGAAGACGACAAGGTGGATGAAGGTGTGGTTGAAACCGCAAGCCTGATGTTTCTCGATATCGCCGCCGCCGCTCAGGAGGGCTCGCGACTCCTGCGGGACGCGCTTTCACTCAAGAAGGGTGAATAAATCCCTGTTTTCGGCCCTGTTTGATCCTGCGCAAAGAGCAGGCGCTTGCAAAATGTCATTTCCGGGGTGGTGACGCGACGGGACCGGAAGACAGGTCTGAGCGGGCGTCACGCGCATCATGGCGCTTCCGGCGCGAAAGGATCAGGACCATGGCCCATCTCACCCGTCGTCAGGCTCTTTCAGCCTTTTCCGGGCTCGCGGTCGCGACACTTGCCGTACCACATGTTGCGAAGGCGGAAGCGCCGCTCACCTTTTATGGCCCTCCGGCCGCGCCCTCCGCCGTGCTGGCCCATGCGGTAAAGGGTGGGTTCCTGAAGGATGTCGCACCCGGAGCGGTCTTCAAAGCCTGGAAAACGCCGGATGAAATGCGCGCCGCCGTCGCCTCCGGCTCCATGGGGGCGGTGGTGATGCCGAGCTACGGCGTCGCCAATCTCCACAATCGCGGTCTCGGCCTCGGGCTGTTGAACGTGCTGACCACGGGCCTGCTCTATATCGTTTCGAAAGACGGGACGTTGAACTCCCTGCAGAGCCTTTCCGGCAAGACCCTCGCTTTGCCGTTCAAGAACGACATGCCCGATTTCGTGCTGCGCCGCCTTGTTGCCGAAAACGGCCTGAAGCCCGGCGACATCACGCTGGAATATGCCGCTTCGCCGCCGGAAGCCGTGCAATTGCTGCTGACGGGCCGGGTGGATGCCGCCCTGCTGAGCGAGCCGGCCGCGACCGCCGTGCTCATCAAGGCGAAGTCTTTTTTCATGACCGTCCATCGCACCATCGATATCCAGCGGGAATGGGCGAAGGTGGCGGGCAAGGCTGAAATTCCGCAGGCTGGCCTCGCCTTGACATCGCCGGTCCAGCAAAAACTAGGCAGGGCCGGCATCGAGGCTTTGCAGGGCGCCATGGAGACGGCGCTTGCCAGCGCTGCGGCCGATCCGAAGATGGCGGCCGCTGCGGCCGCCGATGCCTTGGGTTTTCCGCCGGAAATCATCGCTGCCTCCTTCCCGACAAGTCATCTGTGCGCCCTGAAGGCGAGCGCTGCGCGCGCCGATCTCGAGGCTTTCTACGATGAGCTTGCCAAGGCCGACCCGGCAATCATCGGCGGCCGGCGGCCGGATGACGGGTTTTATCTGGTGTAGCAGGCATGAACCGCATTCTCGAAAGTCTTGGCTGGATGGGCCGCTATCTTTGGGCGGGCTGGGCCGGGCTTTCAGGCATTTTCTGTTTTCTCGCCGCCTGGCAGGCCGGGCATGAGATTTATGGCTCCTTCATCCTGCCTTCGCCCGGGGAGACCTTCGCGACAATGGGGCTTCTGGCGGCACGACCGAATTTCTTCGCCATCCTGTCGCAGAGCGCCGTCAGGGCCCTGACCGGCTTTGCCATCGCCGCCGGCATCGGCACGGTGGCGGGCGTGCTGGCGGGCTATTCTTTCGCGGCCATGCGGTTGATGAAGCCTGTCGTCACCGTTCTGCTCGGCGTGCCGCCCATCGGCTGGATCGTGCTTGCGCTCATCTGGTTCGGCTCGTCGGGGGGCACGGCTGTCATGACCGTCATCATCGCCTCGGCTCCCGTGTCCTTTGCCGGTGCGCTGGAAGGTGTCGCCAAGCGGGACCGTCAGCTGGAGGTGATGGCGCAGGCCTTCGGCGCTCCATGGTTTTACCGGCTGCGCACCGTCACCATGCCGCATGTGCTCTCCTACCTCTTCCCGGCCTGGACGACGACGGCCGGAAGCGCGTGGAAAGTAACCGTCATGGCCGAGCTCCTTTCGAATTCCGGCGGCATTGGCGGCGAACTGGCCACCGCACGCGCGCTGTTCGACATCGCACAGGTCAGCGCCTGGCTCACCATCACCGTCGCGCTGGCGCTGCTGACCGATTACGGCCTGCTGCATCTGCTGCGCGAGGCGCTGGAACGCTGGCGCGCCGCCGGGCTACCATGGGGTGTCAAACGATGAGCGACCGTTCCATCCTGCGCTTCGAACATGTCGGCCACGCCTTTCTCGGCCGCAGCCTGTTCGAGAATTTCAATCTCGGCATAGCGCCGGGGGAAACCGTGGCGCTGCTCGGCCCCTCCGGCAGCGGCAAGACGACGATTTTGCAGATCGCGGCTGGTATCATCGATCCTGTTCGCGGCCGCGTGCACCGCCATTATCGCCGGCAGGGGCTGGTGTTTCAGGAGCCGAGGCTGCTGCCGTGGATGACGCTTATCGACAACATCGCCTACGGCCTTGCGGCGGCCGGCATGCCGAAACGGGAGCGGCGCGAAAGGGCGGGCCGTTTTGCGCTGGAAGTCGGTCTGGAGGCGGCGGATTTCGGTAAATATCCGGTGGAACTCTCCGGCGGCATGCGCCAGCGCGCCGGCGTTGCGCGGGCGCTCGCCGTGGAGCCGGACATGCTGTTTCTGGATGAGCCCTTCAGCGCCGTCGATGTCGGCCTGCGCCGTCATTTGCAGGAGCTTCTGGTGAGCGCCGCCCGCCGGCGCGGTTTTTCCACCCTTCTCGTCACCCATGATCTTCATGAGGCGTTGCTGGTTGCCGACAGGCTGATCGTGCTCTCCGGCGTCGATGGCCGAGTCATTGCCGCGCATGAGCCCGCGGGTTCGCCGGGCCGGCGCATGGCGCGTGCGGTTTTCGACGAAGCGGAACGCCTGTCCGAGAGCCCGGCCTTCGCCGAATTATTTTCAGCAAAGGAGCGGGTACGATGAGGCAGCCCCCCATCCTTTCCGAAGCCTTGCGGCTGTTTTTCCCTCTGGCCGCCCTGCACGGTGCGAGCTGGCCCTTCCTGTGGATCGTCATCGGTGGTTATGCCCTGCCTTTCGCCGATGCGGTGCCTGCATCGCAATGGCACGCCCATGAAATGATCTTCGGCACTTATGGCATGGCGCTTGCCGGTTTTCTTGGCTCGGCGGTGCCGGAATGGACGGATACGAAGCCGACGCAGGGACGAACGCTGCTTCATCTTGCCGGTCTCTGGTTGCCGGGCCGCCTTATCGGCTTTCTCGGGATGGAGGCAGGGAGCCTGTTTGCAGGTTTTTTCGATCTCGCCTTTCTGCTCGCGCTCTCTGTTCTCATCGGCAGGGCGATGCTGGCGCGGCGCACGGCGAAGCACCTGGCGTTCCTTATCTGGCTTCTTCTGTTTACGGCGGCTGAAGCGGGTGTGCGTTATGCCTGGTGGAGCGGCGATCTCGAACTTGCATCCCGCTTTCTGGAAGCGGCGCTGTGCATTTTCACCGTGCTGTTTTCACTTTCCGCCGCGCGTATCAATGTGGTCGTCATCAATCTGGCGCTCGATCCGGGTGGCGAGACCACGCCTTACCGGCCGCATCCCGGCCGCCAGCATATGGCGGGCGCCATGGTGACGCTTTACATGGCGGCGAAACTTTTCTTTCCGCAAAGCGATGTCTGCGCCTGGCTTTCGCTTGCGGCCGGGGCCGCCTTTTTCGACCGGTTGGCCGAATGGTTCATCGGGCGTGCCGCCTTCAAGACCGAGGTGCTGTTGCTTGGCCTCGGCAACGCCTTTGCGGGCGCGGGTTTTCTGGCGCTCGGCGCGACACGGCTCGGTTTTCCCGTCACGCCCGCCGCAGGGCTGCATCTGCTGTCGGTCGGGGCGCTGGGATGCGCCATCATGGCCGTCTTCATCATTGCCGGGCTGCGGCATACGGGCCGCAATCTGACGTATCTGCCATGGCAGACGCATGCGGCCGCCGTTCTGATGGCGATGGCCGGTCTGGTCCGCATCCTGCCGGAATTCGATTTTGCCGCGACATTATCGCCCTATCACCATGGCCTCAGCGCCGTTTTGTGGGCGGCGAGTTTCGGGGTCTGGTTGCAGGGCTTTCTGCCTTTCATGCGCTCGCCTGGCATCGATGAGGCGGGGGCATGCGGATGAGACAGACCTTGCCCCGCTGCGCCGACATCACTGTTCTGACGAATTTGTTTATTTTTTCGGCAAAAGCACAATGTGAAATCAGTGGCTTGGAGGAGGGGTATTGATGAATGTTAGTTTTAATAAATAATCAATAAAATCAAGTGGTTGAACATATTTTCTTTTTGGTCGATTATAACTCCAACCGAATAGGGAACCGCGAATATGCCTAAAATAGTCGCGCCTCAACACGCAGATGAAAAGCCGAGCCGGACGAGGGAACTTGTGACCTTCGCCGTTCTGGCCTTTGGAATCTGGCCCATTCTGGCGGTCGGATTTGTCGGAGCCTATGGTTTTATTGTCTGGATGTTCCAGATCATTTACGGCCCGCCGGGGCCGCCCGGACATTGAGGGCGAGATGATGATGGAAGTCTCTCTCAGCCGGCGCGATTTCCTGCGCGGCGGGCAAAAAAATAGACCACGCATCTGTCCCCCCGGGGTCGCGTTGAGCGACCTCGCCGCGTGCAGCGGTTGTGCAAAATGCGTCGAGGCCTGTCCCACCGGCATCATTGCCATGGCGGACGGTCTGCCTTGCGTGGATTTCTCCGCTGCGGAATGCACCTTCTGCGGCAAATGCGCGGAGGCCTGTCCCGAGCCTGTCTTTGCCGCCCCCGCGGCGCAGCGCTTCGATCATGTCATGGCGATCGGTGAGGGGTGTCTCGCCTTCGGCAATATCGATTGTCAGGCCTGCCGCGATGCCTGTCCGACCGAGGCTATCCGGTTTCGGCCCCGGCGCGGCGGCCCCTTCGTTCCGGAACTGCTGGAAGATGCCTGCACCGGTTGCGGGGCCTGCGTGTCCGTCTGTCCCGCCAGTGTGATCGAGATCAAAGATAGAGCCACGGAGATGCAATATGCCTGAAAATACAGGCCGGTATCATGTTTCAAGCGCCGTGGTGGCGGTGATGCCGCAGATGCGGGACGCCGTGCTGGCAACGCTTTTAAAGCTCGACAATGTCGAGGTTCATGGCGAGGGCAACGGCAAGATCGTCATCGTCATAGACGGCACGAGCACCGGCATGCTGGGCGATACGCTCACTTATATTTCGACACTCGACGGTGTGATTGCCGCCAACATGGTTTTCGAACACGTCGACACAGAGGAGACAAGCGGCGATGAGCAGCGAACTGACGCGGCGTGATCTATTGAAGGCCCATGCCGCCGGCATTGCGGCGGCAACGGCGGGTATTGCGCTACCGGCCGCTGCCCAGCCGGTGCCGGGCGGGGTTTCCGCATTGCAGATCAAGTGGTCCAAGGCGCCCTGTCGTTTCTGCGGCACGGGCTGCGGCGTCATGGTCGGCGTCAAGGAAGGCAAGGTCGTCGCCACCCATGGCGACATGCAGGCGGAGGTCAATCGCGGCCTCAACTGCATCAAGGGCTATTTCTTGTCCAAGATCATGTATGGCAAGGACCGCCTGCAAACCCCGCTTCTGCGCAAAAAAGGCGGCGTCTACGCCAAGGACGGCGAGTTCGAGCCGGTGAGCTGGGATGAGGCCTTCCACGTAATGGCGCAGCAGTGCAAGCGGGTGCTGAAGGAGAAGGGGCCGACGGCCGTGGGCATGTTCGGCTCCGGCCAGTGGACGATCTTCGAAGGTTATGCCGCGACCAAGCTGATGCGCGCCGGTTTCCGTTCCAACAATCTCGATCCCAATGCCCGCCACTGCATGGCGTCCGCCGCTTACGCCTTCATGCGCACCTTCGGCATGGACGAGCCGATGGGCTGTTACGATGATTTCGAGCATGCCGATGCCTTCGTGCTCTGGGGTTCGAACATGGCGGAGATGCATCCCATTCTGTGGACGCGCATTGCCGACCGGCGTCTGGGCTTCGACCATGTGAAGGTGGCGGTGCTTTCGACCTTCACCCATCGCAGCATGGACCTTGCCGATATTCCGATGGTCTTCAAGCCGGGTACGGATCTCGTCATCCTCAATTACATTGCCAACCACATCATCAAGACCGGGCGCGTCAACGAAGACTTCGTGAAGAACCACACGAAATTCGTGCGCGGTGTCACCGATATCGGTTATGGCCTGCGGCCCGACAATCCGGTGGAGGTAAATGCCGCCAATTCCGCCGATCCGACCAAGACCGAAGCGATCGATTTCGAGACCTTCAAGGAATTCGTCTCCGAATACACGCTGGAAAAGACCGCCGCCATGACCGGCGTGGAAGCCGGCTTCCTGGAGGAGCTGGCCGAGCTTTATGCCGACCCCAACCGCAAGGTCATGTCGCTCTGGACCATGGGTTTCAACCAGCATGTGCGCGGCGTCTGGGCCAACCAGATGGTCTACAATATCCATCTTTTGACCGGAAAGATTTCCGAGCCGGGCAACAGCCCGTTCTCGCTCACCGGCCAGCCCTCGGCCTGCGGCACGGCGCGCGAGGTGGGCACCTTCGCCCATCGCCTGCCGGCCGACATGACGGTGACCAACCCGGAACACCGCAAACATGCCGAGGAAATCTGGCGCATCCCGCACGGCATCATCCCGGAAAAGCCGGGTTATCACGCCGTGCAGCAGGACCGCATGCTGCATGACGGCAAGCTGAATTTCTACTGGGTGCAGGTCAATAATAACGTCCAAGCCGGTCCCAACACCAAGAACGAGACCTATCAGGGCTATCGCAACCCGGAAAATTTCATCGTTGTTTCGGATGCCTATCCGACCATCACGGCCATGAGCGCTGACCTCATCCTGCCCGCCGCCATGTGGGTGGAGAAGGAGGGGGCCTACGGCAATGCCGAGCGGCGCACCCATGTCTGGCACCAGCTGGTGGAGGCGTCGGGCGAGGCGCGTTCCGACCTCTGGCAGCTGGTGGAGTTCTCCAAGCGCTTCACCACGGATGAGGTGTGGCCGGCGGAGATACTGGACGCCAATCCCGCCTATCGCGGCAAGACGCTGTACGAGGTGCTCTTCAAGGACAGCGATGTCGGCAAGTTCCCGTTAAGCGAGATCAACGGCGAATACGAGAACCAGGAAGCAAAACACTTCGGCTTCTATCTGCAAAAGGGTCTCTTCGAGGAATATGCCGCCTTCGGGCGCGGCCACGGCCACGATCTGGCGCCTTACGATGCCTATCACGAGGTGCGCGGCATGCGCTGGCCGGTGGTGGATGGCAAGGAAACGCTGTGGCGTTACCGCGAAGGTTACGACCCCTATGTCAAACCGGGCGAGGGCGTGAAATTCTACGGCAACAAGGACGGCAAGGCGGTCATCATCGCCGTGCCCTACGAGCCGCCGGCGGAATCCCCGGATGCGGAATTCGATACCTGGCTGGTGACGGGTCGCGTGCTGGAGCACTGGCATTCCGGCTCCATGACCATGCGTGTGCCGGAACTCTACAAGGCCTTTCCCGGCGCCCGCTGTTTCATGAATGCCGACGATGCGCGCAAGCGCGGGCTCAATCAGGGCGCGGAAATCCGCATCGTCTCGCGCCGTGGCGAAATACGCTCCCGCGTGGAAACGCGCGGCCGCAACCGCATGCCGCCCGGTGTCATCTTCGTTCCCTGGTTCGATGCCAGCCAGCTCATCAACAAGGTGACGCTCGACGCAACCGATCCCATCTCCAAGCAGACGGATTTCAAGAAATGCGCAGTCAAGATAGAGCCGGTCGCATGATCAGGAAACACGGATGGATGATCGCCGCTTTCGTCGTTGCGACGGTGGCGACGGGGGCCGTTGCGCAGATGGTGCCGGAATTGTCCGGTCCGCGCGGCGATGCCATGCAGACCGAACCTGCGAAACCCCTGCCGAAATGGGTGATCGACGATTTCAGGCGCATGCGCGCCTATCCCGAACAGCCGCCGGTCATCCCGCATTCGATCGACGGTTACCAGCTTTCGGTCAATGCCAACCGCTGTCTCTCCTGTCACAAGCGCGAATTCACGCAGGATTCCGGCGCGCCGATGATCAGCGTCACCCACTACATGACGCGCGAAGGCCAGATGCTGGCGGATGTTTCGCCGCGCCGTTATTTCTGCACCGCCTGCCATGTGCCGCAGGCCGACACACGGCCGCTCGTGCCCAACACCTTTCAGGACATGAGCGAGATGGGCGTCAAACCGGCGGGTAGCGAATGATGATCGCCCGTGTGAAAAAACTTCTCGTTTGGCTCTGGGCGGTTCTGACGACGCCGGCCGGCACGCTCAGCCTCGCCTTCCTCACCCTTGGCGGTTTCGTCGGCGGAGTCATGTTCTGGGGCGCCTTCAACACCGCGCTCGAAATGACCAACAAGGAAGCCTTCTGCATTTCCTGCCATGAGATGCGCGCGAATGTTTATGAGGAACTGACGCGGACGGTGCATTTCTCCAACCGCTCCGGTGTGCGCGCCTCCTGTCCGGATTGCCATGTGCCGCATGAGTGGACGGACAAGATCGCCCGCAAGATGCAGGCCTCGAAGGAGGTCTGGGGCAAGATTTTCGGCACCATCGATACGCGCAAGAAGTTCCTCGACAAGCGGCTGGAGCTTGCCCAGCACGAATGGTCGCGCCTGAAGGCCAATGACAGCCTGGAATGCCGCAACTGCCATTCCTCCGCCGCCATGGACTTTACCAAACAGACGCAGCGCGCCGCCGATATCCATTCCAAATATCTGCTGACGGGCAAGGCCACCTGCATCGATTGCCATAAAGGCATCGCCCATGAATTGCCCAATATGGAAGGCATAGACCCCGGCTGGAAAATGCCGCCAGCGCTCAACGACCAGCCGGGGCCGACGGCCTCCGCCGTCGACGACCTGCGGCGTGCGATGACGGATGTGCACCGGAACGTGTTCTGATCGCCTGAAGAACAAAACGCCGTGCATCCCTTCGGGCGCACGGCGTTTTCGTCAGTGCAACCGGATCGCGGCTGTCGCGGCGATCCGGTTGCCAATATGTCTATGGCTTAGCCGATCTTCACATTGTCATCGCGCTTGATGGCGATGACGGTCGAGCGCGGCAGCTTGCCTTCGCCATCCGGGAAGGGAGCGTCGGGGTGCTGGATGCCGACGAAGTGGGTGCGCTTGTCGCCGGACCATGTCTGGCCGGTGACTTCGGAACCCTTCGGGGCGGTGAGGAAGCGCTCGATACGGCCGGTGGCCGGGTCGCCCGCCAGCATCTGGTTGTTGCCCTGGCCGGCGAAGTTGCCTTCATTGGTGTCCTCGCCATCGGTCTGGATCCAGAGCAGACCGGTGCTATCGAACATCATGCCGTCAGGCGAATTGAACATGTTGCCTTCGTTGATGTTCGAAGAACCCGCATAGGCGTCCTTGTGGACGGAAGGGTTGCCGGCCATGCAGAACAGGTCCCACTTGAACTTGCCGTCCGCATGGTCGTCATTTTCCGGATACCAGCGCACGATCTGGCCGTATTCGTTCTTTTCGCGCGGGTTGGCGGCATTGATTGCCATGGCGTCGCCGCCGGCATTGGCGCGCAGCTTGCCGTCCTTCATTTCGCCGCGACGGCTGTTGTTGGTCAGCGCGCAATAGGCTTCGATGGCGACCGGGTTGATGGCGACCCATTCCGGGCGGTCCATGGTCGTTGCGCCGACCTTGGAGGCGGCCTGACGGGTGAAGACGCAGATTTCGTCCATCTTCATTCCGGTGGTTTCAGGCGTCAGGGCGAGCCATTCGCCGGCGCCGTCATCGGCGAACTTCGCGACGTAAAGCGTGCCTTCGTCGAGCAGCTTCGAGGTGTCGCCGCCCGGCACGTAAATGCCGTTGGAGACGAATTTATAGAGGAATTCGCCACGCTCGTCGTCACCCATGTAAACGACGACACGGCCATCGCGGGCGATGACCACGGCGGCGTTTTCGTGCTTGATGCGGCCAAGCGCGGTGCGCTTGATCGGGGTGGAGGAGGCGTTCGAAGGATCGATCTCGACCACGTAACCGGCGCGGCGCGGTTCGTTGGGGTTCTTGGCGACGTCGAAACGCTCGTCGAACTTCTCATAGGCGTAGCGGGTTTCGGCGACGATGCCGTAACGCTTGTAATCGTCAGGCAGCTTGAAGGCGGCATCGGTGGTGCCGAAATAGCCGTTGAAGTTTTCTTCGCAGGTGAGGTAGGTGCCCCAGGGCGTGCGGCCGGCGCCGCAATTGTTGAAGGTCCCGAGACAGTCGACACCCTTCGGGTCGGCGGCGGTCTTGACGAGATCGGAGCCTGCGGCCGGGCCGGAAAGCTTCATTGGCGTGTTGTGGTGGATACGGCGGTTGAAGGGGCTGTCGAGAACGATCTTCCAGCCGTCCTTGTCTTCCGCGACTTCCATGACGGTGACGCCCTGCATGTTCTGCAGGATTTTCACGTCGTCGGCCGTCTTCGGATTGCCTTTCTCAGCGTGCGGAAGGTTGACTTCGGGGTTCACATATTCATGGTTGACGGCGATCAGCTGGTGGCTGCCGACCACGAAGAGTTCCATGCCGTCGGTGTTTTCGCCGAAGACCTTGTCGGAGTTTTCAACGCTGACGCCCTTGGCGGGGTCGAGATCGGGAACGTTGGAGAACAGCGGCTGGCCCCATTTCGCCAGCGGCTTCCAGTTATAACCTTCCGGGACATGGATGGTGTTGTCGGTGGCGGCGGCAACCGGCTTGAAGGGGAAACGGCCGACGGCGGCTTCCTGCGCTTCGGCCGAGGTGCTGCTCATCAGGTTGCCGAGCGTGCCCATGGCGGCCGCGGCCGAACCGAAGGCAAGCACGCCGCCCAGAAAGCCGCGGCGGGAAATCGCGGTTTCGACGACGCGGTCGAAATCGGTTTCGGCCGGCGGCGGGTTCTGCAGTTCGTCCCACTCGTCCCAGGACAATTTGCTCGTATCGATGTCGGTCATAGTCTGTCTCCACCGTTGCTTGTTTGGAATCATTCCAGCAAGGTGCCTACCGTCCCAATATTTCATGCGGATGACGGAAAGGGCAGTATCGGCGGTCATTTTCCCCGCGCCGGGGCGGCTTTTTTCGTCAGCGCCGGATCAGGATGCGGGTGACAAGAAAGCCGTCGAAGCGGCAGAAGCGGAAGGGAATCTCCGTTCCCCTGCGCCATTCGCCGCCTATGTCGGCGGTCAGCCGCAGCGAGGCCGAGCCGTTGTCGTCGAAGCCGGATAATTCCGCCGCCTCGAAAAAGAAAAACCGTTTCACTGTCGGATAAAGCGCCTTGAACAGGCTTTCCTTGGCCGAAAAAATCAGACCGGTCATGAAGGGGTCTATGGCGTTGCCGAGGCTGTGGCGTTCATTCGCCGTCAGGGCCTGCGTGGCGATATCGCAGGCCTCCTCTTCATTCAGAAGCCTTTCAATATCGATGCCGATGCCGCGGAACCGCCCGGAAGAGCCGGCAAGGGCAATCGCCCGCTCGTGGCTGTGGGAAATCGCGCCGATCACGCCTTCGGGCCAGAGGGGCGCGCGGTCCTCACCCATGCCGGGAAAGGTGGAGCGGCCGGTGAGGCGGCGGATGGCCTCGGCCGCGCATCTGCGCCCGGCGATGAACTCCGCCTTGCGTTTGGGCAGTGCGTGTAAAAGCTGCGGCGGCAAGGGAGGGACCTCGCCGCCGCAACCCTCATCGGCGCTGTAACGAAGGGTGAGGCAATGGCAATCGCCGCTGTCGTCCGGCCAAGGCCAGATGGCCTCCGGTGGATCGCCGGAGACGGCTTCGCGATGAAACGCCGTTGCAATGGCCATGTCCGTCACCTTCATCCAGCGGCCTAGATCATGATGTGAGCGGGATGGCGAAACCGCTCACGCTTTTCGCCCTCCCGCTCCCGTTCAGGCCGCAAGCGTCGCGCCGCCATCGACGACGATCTGCTGCATCGTCACATGGCCGGCCTGATCGGAGGCGAGGAACAGCACCGTATCGGCGATATCGTCCGGCCTCGCGATCTTGCCGAGCGGGATGCCGAGCTTGAACTGCTCGGGCAGGCCGGCGACCAGCCGGTCCTTGCCGGAAGGATCGCTCAGCATGCCGGCGAGCATCGGCGTATCGGTGGAGCCGGGTGAAACGACATTGCAGCGCACGCCATAGGGCGCAAGCTCAAGGGCGGCGCAATGGCTGAGGCTGACCAGCGCCGCCTTGGAAGCGCAATAGGCCATCATGCCGATGCGCGGCACGACGGCGGCATTGGAGCCGACATTGACGATGGCGCCGCGCCGCTGCCGCTTGAAGGTGCCGCTCCATTGCCGCAGCATGTAGAATGGCCCGGCGGCGTTGACGTCCATGCAGGCCTTCCAGTCCGCCGGCGTCAGGCTTTCGCTGTCGCCGAGCCGCAAAATGCCGGCGGCATTGACCAGAATATCGAGCCCACCCCATTCGCTCTCGATCGCCTTGCAGGTCGTCTCCACTGCCGCCGCATCGGTGATGTCGAGTGCGATCTGGCGGAAGGGGGCGTCCGCCGTGTCGGCCAGAAGGTCGAGGCCGATGACCTCGGCCCCTTCCTCGATGAAACGTTCGGCGATGCGGCGGCCGATGCCCTGGGCCGTGCCCGTCACCAGCACACGCCGTCCGGTAAATCTCTGTTGCGTCATCTTGTCCGTCCGCTCAGGCTGCGAGCCGCTTTTCTTCGATCAGCGCCCACCAGGCGGAGAGTGTCGGCACACGCGCAAGCTCATCGAAGCCGACGGTGACACCGCGTTCCTTCAGCTCGCCGGCAAGCTTCATCACCTGCAGTGAATCCAGTCCGTAGAAGATGAGGTTCTCATCGGGGTCGATATCGCTTTCATCCTCCACCATCTGCAGGACGCGGGCTTTCAGCCATTCGCGGGTGCCGGTGGCCTCGCCTGCGCCGACAAGGCTTGCGGTGTCGATCACCACGCCGCAGCGCGTCGCCACATATTGCAGCGCCATGCGGTGTTCGGCCTCGGAAAAATCGGCGACACCGTCACCGATCATGAAGGGCTGAATATCCTTCATGAAGGCTTCCACCGCCGTCATCATGCAGCCGATATGGGCGTAAACGCCGCCGACGATGATCTGGTCGCGGCCCCAGCCTTTCATGCGCTCAGCAAGGTCGGAACGCTGGAAGGCGCTGTAGCGCCATTTGGTCAAAACCACGTCGTCGGGCGTCGGCGCGAGCTTGTCGACCACCTTCTGCAATTCCGGATCGACGACGGTGAGACCCGGCCCCCACATGTCGTTCAGGAGCGCGCGGTCGCCCGGCGGCTGGTTATGCGGCTGGGCGGTATAGATGACCGGCACGCCGTTCTCTACGGCCCATGCCTTCACCTTGGCGAGATTGTCGATGAGGGCGGTCATCAGCTTGCCGTCGGCCTCGTAAAACCGCAGGAAATAACGCTGCATGTCGTGGATGAGCAGTACGGCGCGTTTCGCATCGGGCTGCCATTTTGTCTTGTTGGCCGGAAAGTTCGCGGCGACCGGCATCGGATAGTCGGAAATGGTGGGGATCGTCATGATGACCTCGGTTTTTTGCTGCGCCGGCTCGGGCGGCGCGTAATCTTTGGAATTGGGGACGCCCTTTTTTGAGCGTCCCTTTCGATTGGCGCTGCTTGTCAGGCGCTGATGGCGACGGGGGCCGTCAGCAGGTCGCGCAGGCGCTTCTTGTCGATCTTGCCGACGGCGGTGAGCGGCATGGCCTCGATGAAGCGCACACGGTCCGGCAGCTTGTAGTCCGCGACGCCGAGACCGGCGAGATGCTGGCGGATGGCTGGCGCCTTGAGCGCGGGATTGCGCGACACGACGAAGACGCAGCTTTTTTCGCCGAGAAGTTCGTCCTGCATCGCCACAAGCGCCGCGTGCGTCACATCCGGATGCCGCAGGATCAGGTTTTCCACCTCTTCCGAGGCGACCTTTTCTCCGCCGCGATTGATCTGGTCCTTCACCCGGCCAACGACCCGGAGATAACCTTCGGGCGTGCGCTGCACGACGTCGCCGGAATAATAGAAGCCATCCTCGTCGAAGACCCGGGCGCTGTGTTCGGGGGCGCGGTAATAGCCCCGGAATGTATAAGGACCACGGGTCGCCAGCATGCCGGCTTCGCCCTCGGGCACGTCGTTGCCGTCCTCATCAACGATGCGGATTTCGTCATCCGGGCTGATCGGCCGGCCTTGCGTGGTGAAGACGATATGGTCGGGATCACCGAAGCGGGTGTAGTTCACCAGACCTTCCGCCATGCCGAAGACCTGCTGCAGATCGCAGCCCAGCACTTCCGGCACCTGGCGGGCCAAAGCCTCGGCGAAGCTTGCGCCGCCGACCTGCAGGAGCTTCAGCGACTTCAGCCGTTCGCGATGGGCGGGAGCCGCCTGCAGCCACAGCGCCACCGCCGGCGGCACCAGCGGCACGATATCGACGCCGTGTTTTTCGATCAGATCGAAGCAGGCAAGCGGCTCCGGATTGGCGGCCATCACCACGGTACCGCCGGCGTGGAATACACCGAGCGCGCCGGGCGAACTCATCGGGTAATTATGCGCCACCGGAATGGCGCAGAGGAAGCGGGTCTGCGGCGAAAGTTCGCAAATCTCCGCGCTGGCCCGGGCGCTGTAGTCGTAGTCGTTATGCGTCCGGGGGATCAGTTTCGGCGTTCCGGTGCTGCCGCCGGAAAGCTGGAACAGCGCCACCTCATCGGCGGCGGAAGGGGCGTAAGCCGGTGGATTTTCGGCCGGGGCGGCCAGCTTCTGCTCCAGGCTTCGCTGCGGATCGGTTTCGCCGAGCAGCAGGGTTACGGCAAGCTTTGGAGAGACCGCCTTCAGCGCCTCCACAAATGTGTCATCGGCGAAAAGCTCGTGGCTGCGCGAGGCGATCACCAGCTTCGGCGCGATCTGCTCCGCATAGGAGGTCATTTCCAGCCGGCGATGGCTGAAAAGCGCATTGACGGGGGCGGCGCCGATTTTGATGAGCGCGAAAAAGACGAGATAGAACTCGGCTATGTTCGGCAATTGCACCAGCGCCGTATCACCCCTGCCGATGCCTGCGGCGGAGAGATGTCCGGCCAGATTGGAGGATTGCCGGTCGAGATCGGCATAGCTGAAACGACGGTCGCCGCAGATCAGCGCTGCGGCGTCCGGCCGGCGCTCCACCTGTTCGGCGAGAATGCCGCTCAGCGGCCGGTCGATCCAGTAGCCACGTTCGCGGTATCGGCGAACGAAATCCTCGGGCCAGCGTTGGAATTCGATTGTCATGGTTTGTCCCTGGAAAAATTAGGCCGCAAGACCGCAGGCGTTCAGCATGGTCTTGAGCTTGGTCTGCACCTCGGCCCATTCGGATTCGGGCTCCGAGGCTTCCACGATGCCCGCGCCGGCAAAGAGCCGCACGGTTTCCCGCTGCACGGTGCCGCAACGGATGGTCACCACCCATTCGCCGTTTCCTTGCGAATCCGTCCAGCCGACCATGCCGGTGAAGAGGCCGCGCTCGAAAGGCTCGACGAAGCGGATGAGGCGATGGGCGCGCTCGGTGGGGAAGCCGCAGACGGCTGGCGTCGGGTGCAGCAGGCAGGCAAGCTGCAGCGCATTGGTTTCCGGATCGGCGAGACGGCCTTCGATGCGGGTCGAAAGATGCCAGAGTGCCGCCGTGTTGATGAGGGAGGGTTTTTCGGGAACATCGAGTTCCGCGCAGACCGGCGAAAGCAGCGAGCGGATATCCTCGATGACGAGGCTATGCTCGTAATGGTCCTTTTCCGAAGCCGAGAGCCGATCCGCATTGGCCTTGTCCGCCGCCGGATCGACCATGCGTTTTGCCGATCCCGCCAGCGGGTTCGAGATGATTTTCTCTCCCTGCTTGCGAATCAGAAGTTCCGGGCTGACGCCGATCAGGTCGCCGCCATCGGGCAGCGGGATGCGGAACTGGTAACCTTCGCGGTTCTGTTTGGCGAGGCTCGCCAGCAATCTTTCGACATTGACCTCGGAGGCGAAAGTCAGTTCACGCATGACGGAAAGCACCGCCTTGCGGACTTCGGAATGGCGGAAATTGACGATGGCATGTTCGACGGCGTGTTTGAAACCGCTCTCGTCCGGCAAGCTGTTCTGTCCGACAAGTGCGGGCATGGCCGAATCGGCGACGATCGGCTCCGCATCCTTGGAATTCCATTCATAGTTGTATGGAATATACAGGCATGAAGGTTCGCTGACATCGAAGGGGATCGCGCCGATGGCGATGGGGTTCTCCTGTCCCTCCCGCTGCGCACGCTCGAAGGCGCCGGCCAGTGCCTGCTGCAGCGGGCTGGCAATGTCTTCGCCGCCCCGGGCGGGAATCGTTATCTTTTCGCGAATGCCCTTGGCGCGCAATTGCCCGCTGCCGGAAGTAAATAGAAATTCTCTATTAAATTCAGTAGTTTCGTCGGATTCGACGTCATTCGTCCTGAGTGCTCCCGTTTTCATGGGATGCCTCCTGTGCGAGTGGTTGACGATGGCTTATACTTGAGTATGCTAATCATGTTTTGTCAACCGGTTCAAATTCACATGCTAAATTTAACCCCCATGCAGGTGGCCTATTGGGTCGGCCGCGAGGCGGATGGAATACTCGGGAAAGTTACGCCGCATCTCTACCTCGAATTCGACGGACAGGCGGTGGATGCGGAAAAACTGGCCGTTGCCGTGGAAAGGCTCTGCCGGCGTCACCCCATGCTGAGCCTCAGGATCGATGCTGAAGGCCATCAGTCCGTCGATCCTGCCGGCCGGCCGCTCCGCCTCGATGTGGAGGACATGGCCGCGCTCGATTCGGAGGCGCTTGCACGCCGTCTTGAGGCGAAGCGCGAGGAATGGAGCCATCGACGGGCCGATCTTCGCGTTGCCGCACCGGCGGCGATCTCGCTCAGCCTGTTGCCGGAAGGGCGTTGCCGTCTGCATGTGGACACAGACATGCTGGCCGTCGATCCGGCCAGCGTGCGGATCGTGATGGAAGACCTTGCCCGCTTTTACGAGACGGCGTCAGGCGTAGACGAAACCCGGACTCTCGAATCAGTGACCCCGTCGTTTTTCGACTGGGCGGAACGTCTCATGTCCGATCCGGACTTGAGGGGCCTGCGCGAAAGGGACCGGCTGTGGTGGCGGAAACGGCTTGCCGATGTTCCGGACGCGCCGCCGCTGCCGTTTCTGTCCGATGACACCGTGCGCGCCGTTCACACGGATCGGCTCGCCACGCTGCTTTCTGCGGCGGAGCGCGGCAGTCTGGAGCGGACAGCGCGGCGTTTTTCCGTGACGACATCGACCCTTCTGCTCGGTGTTTTCGCATTGGCGCTGTCTCAGGCGTCGAGGGCGGAAAAATTCCGGCTTTCCGTGCCGGGTTTCTGGCGCGCGCCGCTGGTGGAAAGGGTCGATGAGATCGTCGGCGAGTTTTCCAACGTGCTCGTGCTCGGCGTCGACATCAGGCCTGAAGAAACGCTCGAGGCGTTGCTTGGTCGGCTGTTCGATGAAATGAACGGGCTTCTCGCACACCAGTCCTATCCGGGCGTCAGCGTCATGCGCGATCTCTCCCGCCAGCGCGGTGGTTTGCAGACCTCGCCGGTGGTTTTCACCGCCGGGGTCGATCTTCCGGGCGGGGAGCTGTTTTCGGAACGGGTCGGGCGGGTGTTCGGTTCGATGGTCCACACCGTCTCGCAGGGGCCGGGGGTGGCGCTGGATGCGCAGGTGGCGGCGGTGGATGGCGGTCTGCTGATCAACTGGGATGTGCGGCTCGATGCGCTGCCGGAGCGCTGGCTGCGCGCCTTGTTCGAAACCTACGTCGCTCTTCTTCGCCGGATCGCGGAAAGCCCCGATCTCGCTTGCGAAAGCGTGGAGCGTTTGGTCGCGCAGCGGTCGGAAACGGCAGCCGAGGCAAAAGGAAAGCCCATGGAACGTCCCCTCTCACCCCTGCAACAGGCCTATCTGCTCGGGCGCGGCACCCATCTGCCGCTGAGCGGCGTGGCCATGCAGGAGTTCCGCGAATATCGCGGCGATATCGACCCGGAACTGCTGCGGTCGCGGCTTGCCGCGATGGTCGCGAGACATGAAAGCCTGCGCACCCGCATCGATGAGCGACGGCTGGTGCAGATGGTCTCCGAAGAGCCGAAGATCAATCTCGATCTCGTCGATCTTTCGGCCCTGTCTCTTCCGCAAGCCGAGGTAAGGATCGACGCGGTGCGACGGGATTTTTCCCATGCACATTTCGATCTCGCAGCCTCGCCATGGCAGGTCACTGTGTTTCTTATGCCGGATGCAGGGCCGACGGGGCATAAGATCGTGGTCTTCCTGCGTTTTGACGCGCTTATCCTTGATGGGCGGGCCATTGCCAGCCTCGCGGCGGAACTCTTCGATGGTGTCGTGCCGCCGGAAGCCGCTGCTACGACCGGAACGCCGAAGGAGGATATCTCAGCGGCCCGTGCCGGGGATGCCGCCTATTGGGCTGAAAAGTTGAAAGATGCTGAGGTGCCCTCGCAACTGCCGTGGAAAGCACCGCTCGAAACCATTCCCACCTCGCGTTACAGCCGCCAGAGCCTGACTGTCGAAAAACAGCGTTTCACCGCCTTTTCACGCATCGGTGCGAAAGAGCGGCTGTTCAAGAATTCGGCGCTGACGGCCGTTATCCTTGATGTGCTCTCGCTCTGGCTCAACGAAGGCGCGCTCGTCGTCGGCATTCCCGTCGCGCCGCAGGTGGAAGGCGCCTTCGCCAACCGCTCCAGCTTCATCGCCATTCAATGGGATGCGGCCAGGAATAGCTTTGCGGAGCGGGCGGCAGGCCTCCAGACGGATGTGCTGGAAGGGCTGAACCATCTCGCCTTTTCGGGTATCGATCTCAATCGTGTGCTTCTCAATGCCAATCCGGGCGGGCTCGCCTTGCCGGTGGTGATCACCAACGGTCTGACCTGGCCGACGCTTTCATCCGAATCGACGATGCAATGGACCGGCGGGCTTACCCAGACGCCACAGGTGGCGCTGGATTTCCGCTTTTCGCAGAATCCGCAGGGCGATCTCGTGCTCGATATCGACTATGCCGAACAGGCGATCGATGCGGCGACGGTGGCGGATATTCTCGCCGCCATCGAACGCGCGATTGCCGGGATCGCCAATAGCGGCGCTTTCTCCTTCAACGCACGCGATATTGTCGACCTGTCCCACTACTGGCTGAACGGCGACGAAGGAAACTTCGTCTGCCCGCCATTTCTGGAACGGATCGCCGGCCATCTTTTCGAGGGCGACCCGTCGCGCACGGCGCTCGTCAGCGGCAAGCGGCGTATTGCCTATGGCGAACTCGGTCAGATGGTGGCAGGAGCGATGGCGGGCCTCAGGGCGCGCGGCATCGGCCGTGGCGATGTCGTGGCCGTGTGCCTGCCGCGCAGCCCGGAACATACGGCCATCACGCTCGCTGCAGCGCTGATGGGTGCAGTCTGGGTGCCGGTCGATGCCGGCTCGCCGGAAGATCGCCTGCGCTATCTGCTGACCAATTGCCGCCCGGCGATCGTCGTCGCCCGCAGCGTTCCGCAGGGCTTCGACGCTGTCGATCCGGCGGCGCTTCTGTCCGCGCCCGCACCGGCCGGCGCACCCGTTACCATGGCGGAGGTGGCGGCGCTTTCCCAAAGCGAAGAGCCTGCCTATTATCTCTATACCTCCGGCACGACAGGCAAACCGAAATGCGTCGTGCTTTCCAACCGCGCCACGGCCAATGTCATCGGCAGCACGCTTGCGGAATGGGCGGTGACGGATGGCGATGTGTTCATCTCCGTCACGCCGCTGCATCACGACATGTCCGTCTTCGATGTTTTCGGCGCGCTCGTCGCGGGAGCGACCCTGGTGTTGCCGGAACCGGGCGAGGAAAAGGATGCTGTGCGCTGGAACGAGCTGGTGGCCGAACATGGCGTCACGCTCTGGTGCTCGGTGCCAGCCATCCTCGAAATGCTTCTCTCCTGCCGCCGTGGCGACCAGCTTGCCTCGCTGCGGCTCGTCGCGCAGGGCGGCGATTACATCAAGCCGATGATCGTCGAAGAGCTTCGCAGATTGAAGCCCGGCCTGCGGCTGATATCGCTTGGCGGGCCGACTGAAACGACGATCTGGAGCATCTGGCACAAGATTGTTGCCGAAGATGTGGCGGCCGTGCCCTATGGCCACCCGTTGCCCGCCAATCGTTATTTCGTCCTCAACGATCAGGGCGGCCATTGCCCGGCCGGTGTTGTTGGCCGCATCCATACGGCCGGCGTGAATGTGGCAATCGGCTATCTCGAGGATGGCGCGATTACCCAGACGGATTTCGTGACGGTCAAAGATCCGGAAGGAAACCCTGTGCGTGCCTTCCGCACCGGAGACCGGGGCCGTTACCGGCCTGATGGCAAGATCATGTTTGCCAGCCGCGTCAATGGTTACGTCAAGGTGCGCGGCGTGCGCGTTTCGCTGCCGGATGTGGAAAACGAGCTTATCCGCCATCCTTCCATCCAGCGGGTTCTGGTGGTGGATTACGGCGTCGAACAAAAGGGCGAGGCGGCCATCGGCGTGCTGTACGTCGTTGCACCGGGCCTTGAACTCTCGACCGCCGATCTGCGCAATTTTGCCCGCCAGCATCTGCCGGAATCGCATGTGCCCGGCCGGTTTCTCAAGGTCGACGATCTGCCGCTCTCGGCCAATGGCAAGCCGGATCGCCGTCGCGCCCGCGAATTGCTGACCGGTGCTGCGGAACCGGCAAAAATCTCCGCCCCTGCGGCTCCCGCCGTCGATCAGGGCGACCGCCGGGTGCTGGATATCTATCTCGGCGTGCTGGGTAAAAAACCGGCGAATGTGGATGCGAACAGCGACCTGCTGGCGCTCGGTCTTCTGCCTTCGCATCTGAAAACCGTCTCGGCTGAAATCCGCACTGCCTTCGGCGTGGAGCTCACACCGCAGCAGCTTCTGCGGTGCCGCAACGCCAGACAGGTGACTTCGCTCCTGGCCGCCCGGGCGGCGTGAACCCAATCATTTCGGGCGGCACTTCGCGCCCGATAACGGAAATTGTGCAAGGAAAAACAGATGGCGCATATCGATCCTGCCGGCGGCTGGCTTCCACTGACGCAGCCGCAACTCGATTTCTGGGAGGAGTTTTCCTTCCATCCCGACGAGCCGGTTTCCACCGTCGCCCATTACATCGATCTTTCCGGTGCGGTGAATGAAAGCGCGCTCATCGAGGCGATCAAACGCACCGTGCGCGAATCCGAAGTCCTGTCGATCCGTTTCCGCATCGGCGATGATGGCGAGACGCCGCAGCAATGCTGCGACCCAAGCCATGCCCCGGTGGTGGAGCTTGTCGATCTCCGCGGCGATTCCGCCCCTGTGGAAGAGGCGCTGCGGCGCATGAACGCGGATGTGGAAGCAAGGCTCGATCTCAGAACCGACAGGCTTTCGGCGCAGCTGCTCTACCGTATCGCCGATGATCGTTACCTCTGGTATATCCGCGCCCATCATATCGTCGTTGATGGTTATGGCCTGACGCTGGTCGAGCAGCGCTGCGGTCAGCTTTACGGGCACTATTGCGGCAAGGGCGAAGCGGGTCCGGATTTCCACCCCTTCGGCGATTTCCTTGCCGAAGAGGATGCCTACAAGCAAAGCCGGCGTTTTGAAAAGGACCGCGATTTCTGGGCGGCCTATCTTGCCGCACCCGCCGATCTGCCGGTGCTGGACAAGGATTGCGAGGATTATGGCGGCGGCGGCCTGCATACGGACGCGGCCTTGCCGCAGGGTTTCAGCACGCGGTTGCAACAGGTGGCGGGCGCAATGGAGATCGGCTGGCCGGACCTTCTGGTGCTGCTTTCCGGCCTTTATCTCCACCGTGTCCTGCCCCGGCCGGACCGCGATGTGCTGACCTTGTGGCTACCCTTCATGAGCCGCTGGGGCAGCGTCGGCGCGCATATGCCGGCCATGCTCGTCAATATTTTGCCCTTCCATCTCACCATCGAGCCGGGCGAGAGCCTCGGCGCATTTCTGACGCGCAACGCCGCCAATCTGCGAAAGCAGCGCCTGCATGGCCGCTACCGCATCGAGCAGATCGCCGCCGACCGGGAAATCCCGAAGGGCCGGCGCTTCTTCTTCTCGCCGCTCATCAATGTCCTGCCCTTCAGCGCGCCGGTCTTTGCCGGGCTTACCGTTATCAGGCACATCCTTGCCAACGGTCCCGGCGACGGGTTCAACCTGACCTTCCGTGGCGAAGATGACGGCAGCGAGCTGAACCTGCATATCGATGCGGATTCAGCACTGACGCAAGCGGCGGATTTCGCCCGTTACCGCGAGGAACTTCCATCGTTCCTCGATGCGATGCTGCGCGAGGATGCGCTGACGCTTGCGGCGGCTGAGGCGTCCACGGCATTCCGTCTGGCGGTTTGAAGGGAAGGCCGATAACGCTTACCCGATACTCTACGTCATCCTCGGCCTTGTGCCGAGGATCTAATCACGTCCAATAAGTCGAGGGGCTGCAGATGCTCGGGACAGGCCCGAGCATGACGTAGGAGGGCTTTCAGGATTTTGCCAACAAATTGAACCCGGCTCCGCTAAGGCGAAGCCGGGTTTTCCTTCCCCAAGTCCAGCTCAGGCGAGCGTTGTCAGCACGCGGCTCGAAGCGCCGGCTTCGGCAAAGCGGCAGAAGACGCCGCTGGTGGTCTCGCGCAGCCGCTCGACATCGTCAGGGCCGTAGCGGTCCGAACGGTAGCTCATCAGCACGCGAATGGAGCGCTCGCCGCCGATCGTCTCTTCCATCACCTCGAATTGCAGCCCCAGCATGGATTCATGCTTGTCGGGATCGATCTGGCGAAACTCCACCGGCTTGCCATCCGGCCCGGCAACGGTGCCGTTAAGCTTGTTCTTGGCGTGGATCTGGATGAAGACCTCGAACAGATGGTCGCGGCCGGGCGTCATGCCCAGCGCTTCCTCGACGAGATCGATCGGGATTTCGCTATGTTCCAGCGAGCCGTTGATGGTGTTCTTCACCGAAGAAATCAGGTCGCCGACGGTCATGGTCTCACCGAAACGCACGCGATGGGCGACAACCGTGGTGAAATAACCGATCGTATCGAAAAAACCGCTATCGGTGCGGCCCGAAGCCGAGGTGCCGACCACGAGATCGCTCAACCCGCCGAGATGGCGCAGCGATGCGGCGATGGCAGCATAGACCACGTTGAACAGCGAGGCGCTGTTCTGCTTGGCAATGGCGTAAAGCCCGTCGCTGACATGTTTTTCCAGCTTGAACTCGATCCAGCCGCCCGCCGGTGCTTCGTCCTGCGATGCCTCGTGCGGCGTGCCATCCTGTCCGTTAAGGGTAAGGCCTTTCGGCGCATCCCGCAGCATATCGGTCCAATAGGCAAGGTGGTCGGCATTGACGCCTGATGCGACCTGTTTTCTCGCAAATTCATGGAAGGGCGCCGGCTTGGTGGCAAAGACCGGAGCCTTGCCCGCCGCCCTTGCCCGGTAGGCCTCGGTCAGCTCGTCCATCATCAGGTTCACCGACCATTCGTCGAGCACGATGTGATGGAAGAGGAAGGAAAGCACCTGGCGGCCGGTCTGCGCATCCTTTAGGAAGCGCAGCCGCATCGGCAGTTCATGCGCAAGATCGAACCGCCAGCCGGCCTCCGCGTGCCGGTCCACACCTTCGCTTTCTTCGCTGGTCCAGAACCATTTGTAACCGGGCAGATCGTGCATCGGCACGATCTTCTGCAGAACCGTATCGTCTTCGACGTAGAAATGGGTGCGCAGGCCGGGATGGCGCTCGATGATATCGAGGAAGGCGCATTCGAAGGCATTCTCATCCACGGGATCGAGGAAATCGAGCGCGAAGGGAATGTTGAAGATTTCGCCGAAACCGAAGGCGGCATAGGCCTTCCAGAGCGACATCTGCGCCAGCGAAAGCGGTGCGGTGAGCGAGCCGCTCGCGGTCGCCTCAGCCTGCGCGGGTGCTGCGGTTTCGAGCCGGGTCGCCTGTTTTGCGAGCGAGGCGGCGGTCGGGTAGCTGAACAGGTCGTTGAAGCGCAGCTCGATGCCGTAATTGCTGAGAAGGCGTCCGATGATGCGCGTCGCAATCAACGAATGGCCGCCGAAATCGAAGAAATCGTCATCCGGCCCCATGTCGGGCGAAACGAGCGCTTCACGGAATTCCGCAAGGATCGTTGCGACGGTGTCGTCGTCGCTCTCACCGGAAGCAGCGCTCGAAAGGGCCGCCTGCTGCGGTGCCGCCACGGCGTTTTGAGGGACGATGCCGGAAAAATCAGCCCCGCCTTCGAGATGGCTGACGAAGCGCTCCAGCAGGAAGGCCGTCGCATGTGGCGATGTCTCCCTTCCGCCCGTCAATTCGAGGCGGATATCGCCGGCGGTTGTCGGACCGGCGGCAAGCGTCAGGCCGAGACCGGATTGCAGGGAGGGCAGGGGCAGGTGCTCGAACTGGAGCCCATGCTCCGATATGGCCTGAACGGGTGTCGCAAGCGCCTGCAGCGTGAAGATGGTGGTTCCGCCTTCATTGTCGTTTCGCTGCTCCAGACCGGACAATACGGCTTTTTCAGCCTGTTCGGGCGTTTGGTCGCGGGAGATCGCTACCCGTGCCACAGCCTCGGCTGACATCGGCATCGCAGCGCCGACGCCGGGCTGCAGGCGCAGGGTTACTGTCTCGGGACCGCCGGTTTTCGCGAGGAAAAGGGCAAAACGCGATCCGGCGCGGGCCAGAAGCGCATTCGTCGCCGTGGAGCTGTTGAGGCCGAGCAGGGTGGCGGGAAGATCGACGCCGTGGCTGTGGCTCGCCGGCCTGTCGATCCCGTTTTGCCGCAGCGCCACGACGGTCGAGCCGGAGGCCGGACGTTGCAGCCAGCCGAGTGGAAGCGGGTCGACACTGTTACTTTCGACCGCGCGCGGTGAAAGCGGTTTCGGTGTCTCACCGGCATAGGCCGCCGTAATGCCTTCCAGCAGGATTTGCGGCGAGAGGACTTCGCCGAGCAGGCCGTGGACCAGAAATGCCAGCAGGATTTCTCCCTCGCTCAAAAGTACGACGGCCTGAAACGGCGGGTCGGTCTCGGCATCGAAGGGCCTTGCCTGCAGGTCGTGCAGCAGGGTCAGGGCCTCGCCTGCCGATGGAACATGCAGCAGTTGCACGACGGATGCGGACGGGGCCTCGATGCTCTTGGCAAGCGTGCCGTCCTCGCCGAAGGCAAAGCGTGCACGAAGTTCGGGCCAGACTTCGCAAAGCGTCTTCAGCGCCGAGGTCAGGCGCAGCAGATCGCACTCTTCACCGATGCGATAGGCGAGAAGGGCGCGGAAGACCTGATCGGGATCCTGAAACTGCTCGAACCAGACCCGTTCTTCGTATTGGCTGGGCGGGGCTGCATCTCCCCTGTCGAAAGTTTCTTCGATGCGACGTGCGAGCATACGCGTATTGTCTGCTGCCATGGTCCTCTCCTTGGAAATATTCGGGAATCGCGCTCCGGCGCGAAAAATGCTGTGTCGTGGGATCAATGTCCCGCGCGCGACCGTTCGATGAGCGCCTGCCAGGCGGCAAGCGTGGGCTGCCGGGCCAGATCCTCATAATCGAGCCGTGTCCCGGCAAGCTGTGAAAGCGGTGGCATCAGCCGCATGAGGGCTAGCGAATGAAGCCCGCGACCGAACAGGTTGTCCCCCGGTTCGATGTCGCGCACTTCATCGTCGAGAACCCTGGCGATAAGGGCCTTGAGTTCCGTCATCATCGTTTCCGCCTTCGGCATGGCGTCCGCCGCGATTGCCGGTTCACTCATCGAAATGATCGTGAACGCCGCTGGCGCCGCGCCGCCAGTAACCGGAAGCGCGAGTCCATTTGGGGTTGGCGCCGAATTCTTCGACCAGAAGGGCGCGAACCTCCTTTGCAGCCTTCGATTCGCAGGCGACCCAGCTGAAGAAATCGCCCTTCGGCAGGTCGAGCTTGCGCAGCGCGCCCGCCAGCGGGTCGTGGTCGGTTCCGTTTTCCGTCTTCTGCGTCACCCAGACGATAGACGCATCCGCCTTCGTCGTGAGCTCCAGCCGGTCGGCATCCGTCTCGACCTCGATCAACGCCACGACTCGGGTGCCCTCAGGCATTTCCTCCAGCCGCCGCGCCAGCGCGGGTAGGCCGGTATCGTCGGCAATCAGCAGGTGCCAGTCGTAGGTGAAGGGAACGGTGAAGGAGCCGCGCGGACCGGCGATCCACGCTTTGTCACCCGCTTTGGCGGCTTTCGCCCAGTTGCTGGCGGGGCCATCGTGATGGGTGGCGAAATCGATGGCGAGCTCGCCCTTTTCGGCGTCGAAGCTGCGTGGTGTGTAGTCGCGCGCCAGCGGGCGCGGCGCGCCTTCCGGGAATTCAATGCCGTTCGGGCCGATCACCGGCAGGCTCGGCTCGGTTTCGCCGGGCTGGGCAAAGAACATCTTGACGTGGTCGTCGAAACCGAGGCTCGCAAAACCCTCCAGTTCCGGCCCGGTCAGGACGATGCGGACCATGGACCGGCTGAGCTTTTCGACGCGCGCGACATTGAGCGCGCGCAGCGCGACGGCGTGGCGATGGCGTTTGGGAGTGCGGTCCGGAATGGGGGAATCCATGGTTTCTGGCATGCTCATGCTATTGTCTTTCCTGGGATATCGCCGACGGGTTCGGCGGTCTCGCTGTCCCGGATCGGCGTGCCGGACGATCGCGCGTTGGGAATCTCATCCGGCGCGATATTCCGGCGTCGTTGCGTCAAGATGCGCGAACCATAACAGGCGGTTTCGGCCCCGGCAATATAACTTTCTCCAAAAACTCAAGTTTATACCCGGCACATAAATCGTGCCGAGATTGGCTTTGGATAAAGCCGTTCAGCGGCGGCCTGCCCAGCTTTCCACCTCATTCAATGTGTGCAGGGCGCTCGGAATGGAAGGCGTCGTGACCCTGGTGGAATCGAGGAAAACGATCCTTTTCTCGCGCGCCGGTTTTACGAAACGCTCCCAGCCGGGAATGATCTTTTCAAGGGCGGCGCGCGTTCCGGCCTCACCGCGGGCGGGGCTGGTATAGCTGTTCATCACCACCAGCAGATCGGGATTGAGCTTGCCGAAGGCATCGGCGCTCAGCGGCATCATCAGGGTCGAGCCCATGCCGCCCGAAGAGGCGGCGTTGTCGATCTTCAGGCGGGTATAACCCAGATCCTCCAATGCCTGCACCGCGCCGGACATGTCGCCCACCGCATTGATCTGGTCGGTCAACAGGATCGCGAGATAGGTTTTGCCCTTGATATCGTCGCCCAGCGTCTTTTTGACGGCGGCGAGCTTCGTGTCATAGGTCTTCCGGCGCTCGGCAAAGACATCGCTTCGCCCGACCAGGGCGGCAAGGTTTTCTTCGACGCTGAAACCATAGGCATGGCCGGTGCTGACCTTTTGCAGATAGACGGGGGCGACGGTGGAGAGCTGTTCGGCCTTGCCGCCATCCATTTCCGTGGCGACGATCAGGTCCGGTTGCAGCGCCCGCAGTTTTTCAAGGTCGATCTGGCCGACCGCGCCGAAACCCTTCGGTTTCGTGCGGCCCTCACCGAGAACGGTGTCGACGAAATCGACGGCGGTGGCGAATTTGCCGTCGCTGTTGCGGCCATAGGCGCCGACCACATTGGCGTCGAGATCCATCAGCGGCACGCCGAGCAGCGGCTCGTGCATGACGACGATGCGCTGCGGCTTTTCCGGAACGGAGACGGTGCGGCCGGCGGCATCGGTCACGCTGCGCTCGGCGGCGAGGCTCGTTCCGGCGGCCAGAAGTGCGGCGATGAGGATGGCAATTCGCATGGCATTCCCTTTATTCGATGTCTTCAGTGGCTATTGGTTCTGCGCAGCGCCTGAAGGCGCAGCGTGAGGATGAAAAGCGGCACGCCGATCAGCGTCAGCGCAAGGCCGATCGGCATCGGCGTATCGGCCACCAGCCCGCGTGACAGCGTATCGGCGGTGACGACCAGAATGCCGCCGGTAAGCCCAGACAGGAAAAGCCTGGCGCGGCCGACGGCGGGCGAAACGAAGGTGGCCAGATGCGGGGCGATAACGCCGAGGAAGGTGAGCGGGCCGACGGCGGTAACGGAGGAGGCGCTGAGGATGACCGCAAAAACAATGACGAGCGGGCGGGAATGCCTGACGGTTTCGCCGAGCGCCATGGCCATTTCATTGCCGAGATCGAAGACCGCGAGCGCCCGGCCGATGAGAAAAATGCCCACAAGGCTTGCGCCAAAGAGGGGCGCGAAAACGAGGATGGTCGACCAGCTTGCCTGAAACAGCGAACCCGCCATCCAGTCGGCCAGCGACAGCGAGGTTTCGGCCGGCGTGTAGAGCAGAAGCACGGAGGAAACGGAGGAAAGCGCCGATTCAATTGCGATGCCCATCAGCAATATGGCAAGGCCGCTCGAGCGTTCCCGTCCGACGAGGGCGATGAGAAGGAAGGCGACGGCCAGACCGCCGCCGACGGCAGCGAGCGCCACCAGGGTCTTGGGTGCGGCCGGCACCAGCACCAGAAGCAGCATGATGGTGGTCATCGACCCCTGGCTCAGACCGAACAGGCCGGGATCGGCGAGCGGATTGCGGGCCACGGATTGCAGCATGGCGCCTGCCAGCGCCACGCTCCAGCCGGCCATGAAACCGATGAGGATACGCGGCAGCCGCACCGTCCACAGCGCATAGGCCTGATCGTCGCCGAGATGCCCGCCCACCAATCCGCGCAGGAGATCGGCGAGGCCCGTTTCGGTATTGCCGAGGCTGACGGACAGGGCAGCGAGCGCCAGCGCCAGCACCATCAGCGCAAGGCCGGCCTTCAGATTGCCGATGCCGATCTGCAGGCCGCTCGGCAGCCGCAGCACCGCTTTGCCGTCGGTGGCGAAATGCCGTTTCATGAAAGCCCCCTTCATGACAGCCCCCTCGCCGAAGGCGACAGATAGAAGCGCTTGACGATGACGATGAAGACGAGGCCGCCGAGCAGATCCATGAACAGCCCGGTATTGACCACATAGGGCGCAAACAGGGTTTGCGCGCCAAGATCGGCCAGCACGCAGAGGCCCGCGCCGACCAGCGCGGAGGCCGGCAGGGCAAGCGTGAAGTTCACCCCGACCAGGGGCCGGATCATATGCGGCACGATGAGGCCGACGAAGCCGATGGGGCCGCAGATCGCCACCGCCGAACCCGAGGCCAGCATGGTGGCGAAGAGCGCGATCCGGGAAATGCGCGTGACATTCACACCGGCGGAGGCGGCCTTTTCCGCGCCCAGCAGAACCAGCGTCAGCGGCCTGGCGACCGCCCACAACATGACGAGCGCAATTGCGCCGATCCACCAGAAATCGAACAGGCGCTCGGCATAGACGTGGTTGATATTGCCGCCCACCCAGCTCAGGAACTCGGCGCGGCGTGTGGGGTTGGAGAGAAGCAGGGCGTTGGTCACGCCGATCAGCAGCATGGAAACCAGCGCGCCGGAAAGGATGAGCGACAGGCCGCGCGGATCGTTCGCCCGCCCGGCGAGACGCGCGACGACGAAGCAGGCGGCAAAACCGAAGCCGGCGCCCGCGAGCGCGGCAAGGCCCTGTACTTCCGGAGAGAAATCGAACACCAGCGCGCCGGCAATCACAAAAAGCGTCGCGCCGGCATTCAGCCCCAGGGTGGAGGGCGAGGCGAGGGGATTGCGCGCAAGCCCCTGCAGCACACAACCGCTGACGGCCGTCGTCGCCCCCACATAGATCGCAATCAGCGCGCGTGGGATTTGCTGATAGAGAAGCACCGACTGCTCATAGCTGTCGGCCTCGCCGCGCCAGAGCGTCGCCAGGATTTCGGCAGGCGGCATGTCGCCGGACATTACCAGCAGATTGATGGCGAGGATGGCGGCCAGCAGCAGCGCGGGGGCGAAAATCAGCGTTATTTTCGGGGTCATGCCGGAATGGCCTGTTCCTGCCGCTCCAGCCGGGGCACGCAGATGAGCCGCCCCTGCCGGGAGAAGATATCCGCTTCGAGATCGAAGACCTCGGCGACATTTTCGGGTGTGACCGTTCTTTCCACCGGCCCGGACGCCAGAACCCGCCCGGCTTTCAGCATGATGACATCATCGGCGAAAGTGGAGGCAAGGTTGAGATCGTGCAGCACGACGATGACGGTCTTGCCATGCCTGTCCGTCAGTTCGCGCACGAGGCCGAGAACGGCATATTGATATTTCATGTCGAGATGATTGACCGGCTCGTCCATCAGGATCACGTCCGTATCCTGCGCCAGCACCATGGCGATGAAGGCGCGCTGGCGCTGGCCGCCTGAAAGCGTGTTGACCTGCGCTTTCGCCTTGTCTTCCAGCCCGACGGTCTTCAGCGCCTCGGCAAAAAGCGCGCGGTCGCGTTCGGTGGGGCCGCCCGCAAGGCCGTAACGGGCGTAACCGGCAAGCTCGATCAGCTCGCCGAGCGTCATATAGTCAGGGCAATGGCACTCCTGCGGCAGATAGGCGATGCGCCGCGCCAGTTCGCGGCGTCCGATCTCGCTGATCGAACGCTCACCGAGCCTTATTGCCCCCGATGACAAAGGCACGAAACCCATGATGGTCTTCAACAGCGTCGACTTGCCGCAGCCATTGGGGCCTACCAGCGCGGTGACGCGGCCGGATCGGAAACGGGCGGAAAGCCCCCGCAAGACGGGAACATGTCCATAGCTGGCGTGAAGGTCCGTGGCGTCAAGCACCGGATACAACTCCTGTTATTCATGCGCCCATGCGTCGAGACGCCGCACGGTCGTTATAAGTATTTGAATTTAAATATCGAACCCGTGGAAAAAGCATTTCTTTCCGGCAGGCGCGACGGTGTGGTCTTGAAGCGACACTAAACTATAGTAAAACTCTCCACAAATCGAAATTTGCCGATTCAACGTGCGGATTTCTTGCCGGTTATTTCAGTTGAGGTGCATCATGTCAGTCGCAGCCAAGCTTCATGTCGGCATGTCGCTGGCCCCAACCTGGCTCAGCGGCGAGGCATGGCGGCGCGCGGACAGCGATATAAACGGGGTGTTTTCCAGCGACTATTTCGTCGATCTGGCGCAGCGTGCGGAGGCCGCGCATGTGGATTTCGTGTTTCGGCCGGATACGCTTTTTCTGCGCACCGAGGGACTTGAGACCGGCGGCGGATTTGCCAGCATGGATCCGACCATGCTTCTTGCGGCCATTGCGCGGGAAACCAGCCATGTCGGGCTGTTGTCCACCGTTTCGACCACATTTCTGCCGCCCTATGTGGTGGCCCGCCAGATCCAATCGCTGAACTGGCTGAGCAATGGCAGGGCGGGGTGGAATATCGTCACGGCGCTTGAGGGGCACGAAAATTTCGGCCTGAAAGAGATGCCTTCGCCGCAGGAACGCTACGAGCGCGCCGCCGAATTCACGCAGGTGGTGAAAGCGCTATGGGCGAGTTTTCCGAACGAAGCTATCAAACTCGACCGGGAAAGCGGTCGGTTCGCGGATTCCTCACTGGTGCGGCCGGTGGCGCATGAGGGCAGGCATTTCAGCGTCAAAGGCCCGCTCAACCTGCCGTCCCACGCCAGCCGCATTCCGCTGGTGCAGGCGGGCGCCTCTCCCGAGGGCCGTGATTTCGCCTCGTCGGTGGCCGACGCCGTCTTTGCCTCGACGCCGGATATGCAGGCGGCCATCGAACTCAGGGCGGATTTGCGGCGGCGTGCCGAGGGGCATGGCCGAGACCCCGACGGCGTGAAGCTGATGCCGGGCCTCAGCCTCTATCTCGCGGAGACCGGCAGGGAGGCGCTGGAACTCTTCGCGGAGACCCATGCCCGCGCCAACCGCGCCCGCGCCTTTGCCTCCATCCGCGATATGACGGGTCTTGATCTCGCGGACTGGCCGCTCACGCGGATCGTTACCGCCTCCGACCTGCCGCCGCCGCCGGAGACACCGAGAAGCCGCACCCATGCCGGCCTGCTGCGCCGGCTGATCGAGCGGGAGACGCTGAGTGTTGCGGAATTATTGCGGCGTCCGGAAGTGATGGGGTCGGGCCATTGGCAGATCATCGGCACTGTTGAAGATGCCCTTGAGGCCATCCGCGAATGGGCGGCTGCCGGTGCTATCGACGGTTTCGTCGCGGTGCCCGGCGGTTCGGTGGCGTCCATGCGGCTGGTGCTGGAGCGGCTGTTGCCGAAGCTCGCCGATGCCGGGCTGTTCCGCACGGCTTATTCCGGCCGCACCTTTGCGGAGCATCTGGCCAAATAGGCTTACGCTCCGCCGGATTCGGCCGTCGCCTGTCCGGCGGCTTCGATCAGCCGGGAAAAATGCCGTTCGGTCTCGGCGGTGGCCACGAAGGATACGGTGGTGACGACACAACAGAGTTCGCCCTGGGCGTCGAAAACCGGCGCCGCCTTGCCCGTCAGGGCGGAGAACAGATGTTCATTGAGTTCCGCGCCGCCGACCTCACGAATGGTTTCCAGAATGCCGGCATCGGGACGGGAGCCGCGAAAGGCGGCCGGTTGCAGCTTGCGCACGGCGGCTATCCTGTCCGGCGGCAGGTAGGCCTGAAAAACCAGCCCGCAGGCGCTGTTGTCCAGCGGCAGAACATCGCCGAGCGCCACGGTGCTGATGGAAAAGCTGGCGCTTCTCGCCCATCGCACCACGGTCGGGCCGCGTTCGGTCCAGATCGCCACGCCGCAGCTGGCGCCGATCCTGGAGGCAAGCGCATTCATCTGGCGGCCGGCGGTTTCGACCGGATTGATTCGCCTGAGCGCGCTGATGCCTATTCCGAGCGCGGCAGGTCCGAGATCGTAACTGCCGCTTGCGGGGTCCTGTATCACCAGCCCCTCCCGCACGAGGCTTTGCATGTAGCGATGCGCGGTGGAGCGGCCGGTGCCGGCGCGTTTGGCCAGTTCGCCAAGTGCCAGCGCGCTGTCCGATCTGGCGAGAAGATTGAGGAAACGTGCCGCTATCGATACCGATTGAATGAGGGCAGAGCGCTTTTCGCCCTCGTTTTCCGGCAGATTGTGCGAATCGTCATCCATGGCGTTCAAGCGCGTTCCCCCCGTTTTGTTGAGCATGCCTAACGCATCGGGCCGGAAATCGGAATCGATTTCTGCGGACGGAACCATGCTGTTCCCTTTCGAAACGCTGCGGGTGCGCAAACGGCGGTCGGTAAACTTTGTTGTAAATATGGCACATCCCGTTACGGAAGCCTTTTCGTCCGCAATACAGAACGCATTCTCTATTGCGAAACGGATAACGCTTCCGTTACTTGAATATGACTTTAATACTCATGTTTATTAGGGGTGTGTGATGGGGTTTAGCTCTAGCGGTCGTTTGATGAGCGGGGTCAGCGCTCTGACGCTGGCGACAATGTTTGTGACGCCGGTTCTCGGTCAGGATCAGCAGGCGACGGCGGCGGGCACCACCGTCCTGAAGCCGATCGTCGTGACCGGTGAAAAAGTGGCGCGCGACATGAAGAACACGGCGTCGTCCGTCTCGGTCATATCCGGGGATAAAATCAAAAAGGAAAAGACCGGCGACCCGACCGTATCGGAAGCGATCAAGGATATTCCGAACGTCGTTTACACCGACAATGTCAGCGCCCCGATCATTCGCGGACAGGACACGCAGGGACCGAATACCGGCTCCATCGCCTTCTTCACCGGCACGGTGCCGCGCGCGACGATCAATGTCGACGGCCACTATCTCGGTTATAACGAGTTCATCTATGGCGCGAGCTCCATCTGGGATGTCGAAAGCATCGAGGTATTCCGCGGCCCGCAGACCACCTCGCAGGGCGCCAACGCCATTGCCGGCGCGATCCTCGTCAACACCAAGGACCCGACCTTTACGCCCGAAGCCAGCTATCAGGCGGAAATCGGCAATTATCACCAGAAGCGGGCTTCATTCGCGCTTTCGGGGCCGCTGATCGAAGACGAGCTGGCGGCGCGCATGGCGATCGATTATTCCGGCCGCGATACTTTCATCGACTATATCAATCCGAGCTTTGCACGCAGCGGCACGGACCAGGACTTCAAGGAGTTCAACGGCCGCTTCAAGCTCTTGTGGGAACCTGCGGAAATTCCCGGCCTTTCGACCAAGTTGACCTATTCCTACAATAACTCCAACCGCCCGACATCGGAGGCGGCTTTCGGTCGTTACGAGGATCTCACGCACACGACCGCCACGAAACCGAGTTTCAAACAGCACACCAACACCGTCATTCTCGACATCAACTATGACTTCGAGAACGGTGTGAAAGTATTCAACCAGACGCAATTTTCCGCTGCCGATACCAAGCGAAGGGTGGGTATCCCCAATACCGGCGACGCCGACGTCGATCAGAAAAATACCTCCAACGAAACGCGCGTAACTTTCGGCGATCAGGAAGATACGCTGAGCGGCGTTGTCGGTCTTTATTATGCTCACACCCAGACCGACGAAAAACTCCTTCTCAACGGAACGTCTCTTTTCGACGATACCAAGGATAATTTCGGTCTCTTCAGCGAGCTGAGCTATCGCCTGACCGATCAGTGGACCCTGACCGGCGGTCTGCGGTATCAGCGGGACCAGATTCAGCGCGTCGGCTTCAGGGCGTTGGGCGCCGGAAGAAGTTCGGTGAACTACGACGAAACCTTCTCGGAAATTCTGCCGAAGGTCTCTCTTGCTTACGCCGTGACTGACGACTGGACGGTCGGCGGCATGATCAGCAGGGGTTACAATCCCGGCGGCGTGGCCTTCGATCTGACAACCAGCAAGTGGCGCAATTTCGACAAGGAAACGATCTGGAACTACGAGCTGTTCACGCGGGCGAACCTTCTGGACGACACGCTGACGGTCAACGGCAACCTGTTCTATATGGACATGCAGGATGCGCAGTTCAGCATTCCGGTGTTTGTCTCCTCGGGCGTGACCGAAACCTATACGATCAACGCCGAAGAGGCTCATGCCTATGGTTTGGAAATCGGAGCTGACTATCAGGTTCTCGACAATCTGACGCTCAAGGCCAGTGCCGGCGTATTGAAAACCGAAATCGACGAGATTTCCAGCAATGCCGCCTATGCCGGCAAGGAGTTCGCCAAGTCTCCGGGTTACATGTTCACCGTTGGCGCAAGTTGGGATGTGACCGACAAGTTCACGGTTTCAGGTCAGGTGCGTCATCTGGATGGCTATTTCTCGGATACGGCCAACACTTCGGCCTATGCGATCAAGCCCTATACAATTGCGGATATACGCGCGAGCTACAAGTTCCAGGAACAGCTCGAGCTCTATGCCTACGTCAAGAATGTGTTCGACGAACGCGCGCCGACCTACAAGATGCTGACCCGCGGTATCGGCGCGTCGGGCATTGAGGCGAGCATGACCGAACCGCGCATGTTTGGCGTCGGTATTCGCGGCACGTTCTGAGCGATTGCCGGATTTGAAAAGCAAAAGGCCTTCGAAGTGATCTTCGAAGGCCTTTCTGTTTCAGGGGGGGATCGCTCCCGATGATACGATTTGAGCTTGGCTCAGAGCGCTGGCTCACATTCGCCGGGGCGTCATGCATTCTCCCTCCGTCATTCCGGCCTTGAGCCGGAATCCAGCCAGCCCAAGTCCTTGGGCTGAAAGGAGTCTTCCCGCCACGCGGACGCGCGTCGGCTGGATTCCGGCTCAAGGCCGGAATGACGGTGAGAAGAAATGTCGCCGTTTACTATGACCGACGCCGTCCCCGCTCCGGTCCATAAGCCTCAGAAAAACGCCTGAATGCCCGTCTGCGCCCGGCCGAGGATCAGCGCGTGGACGTCGTGCGTGCCCTCATAGGTGTTGACCGTCTCAAGGTTCTGGGCGTGGCGCATGACGTGATATTCGATCTGGATGCCGTTGCCGCCATGCATGTCGCGGGCCTGGCGGGCGATATCCAGCGCCTTGCCGCAATTGTTGCGCTTGATGATGGAGATCATTTCCGGCGCCATCTTGTGCTGGTCCATCAGCCGGCCGACGCGGAGCGATGCCTGAAGGCCGAGCGCGATTTCGGTCTGCATGTCGGCGAGCTTCTTCTGGTAAAGCTGCATGCCGGCCAGCGGCTTGCCGAACTGCTTGCGGTCGAGACCATATTGCAGGGCGCGGAACCAGCAATCTTCGGCAGCTCCCATCACACCCCAGGAAATGCCGTAACGGGCGCGGTTGAGGCAGCCGAACGGGCCTTTCAGGCCGGAAACATTGGGCAGCAGCGCGTCTTCGCCCACTTCCACACCGTCCAGAACGATCTCGCCGGTGATGGAGGCGCGCAGCGAAAGCTTGCCGCCGATCTTGGGAGCGGAGAGGCCCTTCATGCCCTTTTCCAGCACGAAGCCCCTGATCTGGTTGTCATGGGCTTCCGATTTCGCCCAGACGACGAAGACATCGGCGATTGGAGCATTGGAAATCCACATTTTCGAACCGCGCAGGCGATAGCCGCCGGCGATCTTTTCGGCGCGGGTCTTCATGCCGCCGGGATCGGAACCGGCATCCGGCTCGGTGAGGCCGAAACAGCCGATCAACTCGCCCGAGACGAGGCCGGGCAGGTATTTCTTCTTCTGCTCGTCAGAGCCATAGGCGAAGATCGGATGGATGACGAGCGAGGACTGCACGCTCATCATCGAGCGGTAACCGCTGTCGATCCGCTCCACCTCGCGGGCGACGAGGCCGTAAGCCACATAGCTGGCATTGGCCGCGCCATATTCTTCCGGCAGGGTGACGCCGAGCAGGCCGGTGCGGCCCATCAGGCGGAACAGTTCCGGTTCGGTTGTTTCGGAGAGATAGGCCTCGGAGACACGCGGCAGGAGTTCCGATTTGCCGAAGGCGGCGGCGGCGTCGCGGATCATCCGCTCGTCGTCGGTCAGTTGGTCTTCGAGCAGAAAAGGGTCCTGCCAATTGAATGCTGCGTGTTCGCTCACGTGATGCCTCCGGATTTGCTGGCCGGATTATTGGTATTCGAGCCAGTCGGCACAAGCCATGTTTACTCATTTTTGCATTACATATAGTAATGGCTCATGACGTCTCTCAGCCGCAAACTCCTGCCCTCCACCAGTGCGCTCGCCGCCTTCGATTCCGTGGCCCGGCTCGGCAGCTTTTCCGCCGCCGCCGATGAGCTTGCCCTGACGCAGGGGGCGATCAGCCGGCAGGTTATGTCACTGGAAGAACAGCTTGGCGTGCGCCTGTTCGAACGCGGCGCACGCGGCGTGGCGCTGACGGCGGAAGGCCGTGCCTATGCAAAATCCATCGCCTCCGCCCTTGGCGAGATACGCTCCGCCTCACTGCAGATCATGACCAAAACGCATGGCAATACCTTGAACCTTGCCATGTTGCCCACCTTCGGCACCCGCTGGCTTCTGCCGCGTATCCCGGATTTCGTGGCGAACCACCCCGAAATCACCATCAATTTCGCCACCCGCATCGGCCAATTCGACTTTGAGCGTGAGCAGCTGGATATGGCGATCCATATCGGCCAGGCCGATTGGCCGGGGGCGGAAAGCACCTTTCTCATGCATGAGATGGTCGCGCCGGTGTGCAGCCCGCAATTCCTCAGCGCCCATCCCGTGGAAAAGGGAGAGGATATCGCCGCCCTGCCACTGTTGCACATGGCCTCGCGGCCGGGCGCATGGGGTCACTGGTTCGAAAGCCTCGGCCTGTCGCTCGCCTTGCCGCAGGGCATGCGCTTCGAGCAGTTTTCCAGCGTGGCGCAGGCCTGCATCGCCGGGCTTGGAGTGGCGTTGATGCCGCTTTTCCTGATCGATAACGAACTGAAATCGAAGCAACTGGTAAAGGCCTTCGATCATCAGGCCAGAAGCCCCAGCTCCTATTATGCCGTGGCACCGCTTTCGCGCGCCAATCACGTGCCGGTCGTGCTGTTTCGCGATTGGCTGGTGCGGCAGGTGGAGGCATACCGCGCAGTGAACAGCGAAGCCTCGCAAAAATAATCGCACTTTTTTCGGGCAGTTAGACTTTATGCCCGGGTTTTCGCCGATTTTGCCCTCCGCCGGACTCGACAGGGCGGCCTTGCTCGATTATCGTGATTAAACGTTTAATCAGCCCTTCCGGACCATCATGGCGTCTTCACGGCCTGCCACCAATCTGAGCGCGATAGCAGCGGCACTCGGCGTGTCGGCGGCAACCGTGTCCAATGCGCTGTCGGGCAAGGGTCGGGTTTCGCCGGAGCTGGTGGAGCGCATTCGCAAGACGGCAAGCGAGCTGGGCTATGTGCCGAGTTCGGCGGGCAGGGCGCTTCGCACCGGCAGAAGCGGTGTTCTGGGGCTGGTTCTGCCGGATATTGCCAATCCTCTCTTTCCGCAGATCGCGCAGGCGATCGAAAAGGCGGCCGTCACTGCCGGTTACGGCGTGCTGATCGCCGACTCGCGCGGTGAGATCGCCATGCAGACGGATGCGATCAACCGGCTGATCGAGCGCGGTGTGGATGGCATGGTCATCGTTCCCCGCCGCGGCACGCGCATTGCCGATGTCGATTGTCCCGTCGCGGTGATCGACAGCCCCTCGACGCCCGGCAACACGGTCGCCGCCGACCATTGGGATGGCGGCCGGCAGGTGGGCGAATATCTGGCCGGGCTTGGCCATCGCAAGGTGGTGCTGGTGGGCAAGAACCGCGATTCCAACGTGCAGAACGACCGTCTCGGCGGTATTCGCGATGGTCTTGGCAAGGCGTGCGTGACGCAGACGCTCTGGGTGGACGCCATTGAACAGGCGGGCGGCGCGGGTTGCCGGCTTGGTCTTGCAGAGAAGGTTGCCGAAGGTTTCACCGCCTTTGCCGCCGTATCCGATCTGCATGCGCTGCGCGTGCTCACCGAATTGCAGCGCGAGGGCATCGAGGTGCCGGAAGAGGCCAGTGTCACCGGCTTCGACGATCTCATCTTTTCCGCCGTGGTCACTCCGCCCTTGTCGACCATGCGCATGGATATGGGCCGTATCGCCGATCTCGCCGTCGGCGCGCTGCTGCGCGCGATAGATGGCGCGGGCGAAAACGGCGTCGCCGTCGATGTGACGGCGGACATCTCGAAAGTACCGATGGCGCTGATCATGCGCGGCTCCACCGGCAAGGCAAAGCATGATGCGATTGAAGCCAAAAAAACGACAGCAGGAGAACTCACACCATGAAAAAGATCATTCTTGCATCGGGCGCCGCCCTGATGTTGACGATGGGCGCCGCGCAGGCGCAGGACAAGACGCTGACCATCTCCGTCTACGCCTTCGCGCAGGACGAATTCAAGGAGCTGGTCTATACGCCGTTCGAAAAGCAATGCGGCTGCAAGCTGGTTGTCGAGACCGGCAACAGCGTCGAGCGTCTGGCCAAGATGGAGGCGAACAAGGCCAATCCGGTGGTCGATCTCGCCATCGTTTCCATGGCGGATGCGCTGTCGGCCACCCGCAAGGACCTGATCCAGAAGATCGACGCGTCCAAGGTTCCGAATATCGAAAAGCTCTATGATATCGCCAAGGATCCGAATGGCGACGGCATGAGCGTCGGCGTCAATTTCTACGCCACCTCCATCGTTTACCGCACCGACAAGATGAAGATCGATAGCTGGGCCGATCTTCTGAAGGACGGCATTGTCGACCACGTCGCCTTCCCGAATGTCACCACCAACCAGGGCCCGCCGGCGCTTTACATGCTCGGCAAGGCCATCGGCAAGGACACGCCCGATCTTTCCGGCGCCATCGAGGCCGTGGGCGAAAAGAAGGACGATATCGTCACTTTCTACGTCAAATCCTCGCAGCTGGTGCAGTTGATGCAGCAGGAAGAAATCTGGGCAGCGCCCATCGGCCGCTTCTCCTGGGCGCCTTTCACCAAGCTCGACCTGCCGCTCGCCTGGGCAACACCCAAGGAAGGCCAGACCGGCGGCATGAACGTGCTCGTGGTGCCGAAGGGCACGAAGAACGAGGAACTCGCGTTGCAGTTCATGGATTTCTGGCTCTCGACCGACGTTCAGAAGGCGCTGGCCGAAAAGCTGGTGGACAGCCCGACCAACAGGGAAGTCAAGGTTTCCGACGAGGTGGCGAACAACATCACCTATGGCGACGAAACCGCAAAAAGCCTGCAGCTCATTCCTTCCGACGTGACGCTCGATAACCGCGACAAGTGGCTGTCGGAGTGGAATTCCAAGGTCGGTCAGTAAGTCCTTCACCGTTTGGAATGGGGCACCCAAACGTCCGTCAGGGCGGCTCCATTCCCGGAAAAGCGGTTCGGTCGTCCCCTGACCGCTTTTCCACTATTTTGATCGTAGGCCGGCGCGTCTGGCGAACCCAATGGCACCAAGCTCAATGATTTCGTGTTTTGGCCCACCACACACTCCCTCATTCCTGTGCTTGTCACAGGAATCCAGCCGACACGCGTCTGCGTGGCGGGATGAGTCTTTTCAGCCCAAAGACTTGGGCTGGCTGGATTCCTGTGACAAGCACAGGAATGAGGGAGGTGGTGATCGGCCTCAACTCTTGCTGCATTCGCCAAACTCCAACCACAGCCGGTGCACACCGCCGCTGCCGTTCAGGGAATAAACCCATGTTTCAGAACCGGGCCGAAGCGCTGGCGCTTGCCTTGCCCGCCGCAATTTTCGCGGCGGCGGTCTTTCTTGTGCCGGTCTTCATCCTGCTGTCGGAGGGTTTTCGCACCGCCGATGGCTGGACATTGGCGGCTTACGCCGATTTCTTCACCGATCCGCTGAACCAGACGGTTTTCCTGCGCACCCTGAAGCTCGGCGCGCTTGTCACCATCGTCTCGGCGGTGGTGGGTTATGCGGCGGCCTTCGCTATCGTCAACCTGTCGCAGGGCGCGAAGGGGCACGTCGTCAATCTGGTCGTGCTGCCGCTGATGATTTCGCCGGTCGCCCGCACCTATGCCTGGATCGTCATTCTGGGTCGAACCGGCATCGTCAATCAGGCGCTGCAGGCCATCGGCCTCAGCGACGGGCCGATCCGTATCCTGTTTTCCGAAACGGCCGTCTTCATCGGCCTTCTGCAATTGTTCCTGCCATTGATGATCATCTCGCTCATCAGCGCGCTTGAGAATATGCCGAAGGATACGATTGCGGCTGCCCGCGTTCTCGGCGCAAGCTGGTTTCAAGTGTTCTGGAAGGTCATCCTGCCGCTCACCAAGGAAGGGCTGGTCGTCGGCGGCACGCTGGTCTTCACCGGTTCGCTGACGGCCTATATCACGCCCGCCATTCTCGGCGGCTCGAAGGTGTTGATGCTGGAAACCCTGCTTTATCAGCAGGTGACGGTTTCCAACAATTTCGTCTCCGCCAGCGTCATCGCCTTCATCCTGATCGTCATGAGCTTTGCCGCCAATATCCTGCTGAAGCGCATCGCCACCGCAAGGAACAAGAAATGACCCGGCAGCTCTTCATTCCGCTCACGCTTCTTCTTGTCGTCGGTTTCCTGATCGGGCCGTTCCTCATCATCGTCGCGGCCTCGTTTTCGGCCGGCGATACGCTCGCCTTTCCGCCGCAGGGTTTTTCGCTGAAGTGGATCGCCAAGGTCTTCACCGTGGAAAGTTTTCGCGAAAGCTTTGCCATGTCGATGTTCCTTGCCATCGGCGGCACGTTTGCGGCGCTCATCCTCGGCATTCCCGCTTCTTACGCCATGTCGCGCTACAAGCTGCCTTTTGCAGAGACGGTGCGCACCATCGTTTCCGCGCCGATCATCGTGCCCGGCATCATCGTCGGTCTCGCGCTGCTGCGTTATTTCGTCGTGCCCTTCGGCATCGGCATCACGCTTGCTTTGTTCCTCGCCCACACCGCGCTCATCCTGCCCTATGCCGTGCGGGTGGTGTCGGCCAGCCTCAACAATCTGCGTTCCGATATCGAGGAGGCGGCGGTGCTGCTTGGCTCATCACGGGTCGGGGCGTTTTTCCGCGTGGTGCTGCCGAATATTCGCGGCGGCATTCTCTCAGCCTTCATTCTCGGTTTCGTGACGAGCTTCAACCAGGTGCCCGTGTCGCTGTTCCTGTCCGGCCCCGGCGTTCGCACGCTGCCCATCGATATGCTGGGTTACATGGAAATCGTCTTCGATCCTTCCGTTGCCGCACTCTCCTCGCTGCTCGCCTTCCTTTCCATCGGCATCGTCTTCATGGCCGAACGTTTTCTGGGGTTCTCCCGTTATGTCTGACGCAAATTACCTTTCGCTCAAAAAAGTTTCGCTCGCCTATGGTGGCAATGTCGCCGTCAAGGACCTCGATCTCGATATCCGCAAGGGCGAGCTACTCGCGCTTCTCGGGCCTTCCGGTTGCGGCAAGACCACGACGATGCGCGCCATTGCCGGGCTGATGCCGGTGGCGGGCGGGCGCATCGATCTCGATGGGGCAGACATTACCCGGGTGGCCGCGAACAAGCGTGCCGTCGGGCTGGTGTTCCAGTCCTATGCGCTCTTCCCGCATCTGACGGTTTACGAAAACGTCGCTTTCGGCCTGAAGCTCAAGGGCATGAACGGCAAGGCGCTGGAAGACAAGGTCGCCTCCGGCCTGAAATCGGTGGGCTTGTCCAGCTTCGCCTCGCGCAAGCCTGCGGAGCTTTCCGGCGGCCAGCAGCAGCGCGTGGCGCTGGCGCGCTCCATGGTCATGGAACCGAAGGTGCTCCTGCTCGATGAGCCGCTCTCCAACCTGGATGCGCGTCTCAGGCTCGAAATGCGTACCGAATTGCAGCGCGTGCAGAAGGAGACCGGCGTGACGATGATCTTCGTCACCCATGACCAGATCGAGGCTTTGGCGCTCGCCGACCGTATTGTCGTCATGAAGGGCGGCAAGATTGAGCAGATCGGCACGCCGGAAGATATCTACAACGCGCCGGTTTCGTCCTTCGTGGCGGATTTCGTCGGCTTTGAAAACATCTTCGCGCTGGAAGGCGGCGCGCTCAAAACCGCAAACGGCACGACACCGCTTCCCGGACCAGTCCCTTCAGCATCCGGACTGGCCTGGCGGCCGCGCATGGTCACCCTCGGTTCAGGTCCTTTCCAGGGAACCGTGCGCGGCACCTCCTTTGCCGGCAACAGCCGCGAATATCTGCTCGATACGCCGCTCGGCCCCATCAAGGCGGAAACGGACGCCGCCCTGACCTCCCACACAATCGGCGATACGCTCGCCTTCGACCTGCCGGTCGAAAAGGCGGCAAGCCTCAAGGTGTTCAACTGACCATGGGTGTATGGATCGATACCGATATGGGCTTCGACGACATCGCCGCCATCATGGTGGTGCAATCGTCGGGCCTTGCCATTGACGGCATTTCGCTGGTCTTCGGCAATGCGACGCTTCAGGCGGTCTGCCGCAATGCCGCCGGCGCCGTTGCCGCCTTCGGCTGGTCGATGCCGATCCATCAGGGCCGCGCCATGCCGGTGCTGGGTGCGCTCGAAACCGCGCAATGCATTTTGGGCGATAACGGCATTCCGACCGTCGGCCAAAGCCTGCCGGATGCGCCGGCCCTGCCGAACAGCGATGCCTTTGCCGCGCTCTGCGGCTGGCTGGAGGGGGAAGGCGAGAAGCGCATTCTCGCACTCGGACCGCTCACCAATATTGCCGCCCTGTGCCTTGCCCGGCCCGATCTTGCCGCAAAAATTTCCGATCTGACCTGGATGGGCGGCGGCGTGACCAGCGGCAACCACACGGCCTCGGCCGAATTCAACGCCTTTGCCGATCCGGAAGCGCTGGCCATCGTGCTCTCCCACGGCCTGCCGTTGCGCATGGTCGATCTGGACGCCTGCCGCAAAGTCACCGCCTCGCCGGCCGATGTGCTGCCGATCCGCAATGCCGGTGGTAAAAACGCCGGGCTGATTGCCGATCTGCTGGAAGGTTTCATCGGCATCGCCACCAGCCGTGGCAGAGCCGCCATGGCGCTTTACGATCCCGTGGCCGGCGTCGCATTCGCCTCCGGTCTCATCGGTTGGCGTCATGCGCGGATCGATGTCGAGCTTCAGGCGACGCTGACGCGCGGGCGAACTGTGGTCGAGACGCGCGCTCAGAAAGCGAAAGCCTTCAACGCGCATTTCGCCGAAACGGTGGATGCCGAAGGTGCGAAGACGGCGATTCTCGAGGCGCTGCGCCGGGAGGCCGCCCGATGAACGTGAACTCTTCGACACACGAGCCTGCCGATCTCACCGATGATGCGCTGCGCAGCCGCGCGGTCGCCGCCGCACGCGGCGATGCGCCTTTCGATGTTCTCATCACCGGTGGAACATTGGTGGATGTGGTGACGGGAGAGCTTCGCGCCGCCGATATCGGCATCGTCGGCCCGCTGATCGCCAGCGTGCACGAGCGGGCAAGCCGGAGCGACGCTGCACGGATCATCGATGCGGCAGGCGCCTATGTCTCGCCCGGCCTCATCGACACACATATGCATATCGAAAGCTCGATGGTCACACCGGCCGCTTATGCGGCGGCCGTGGTCGCCCGTGGCGTCACCACCATCGTCTGGGACCCGCATGAATTCGGCAATGTGCATGGTGTGGAAGGGGTGCGCTGGGCGGCGAAATCAATCGAAAACCTGCCCCTGCGCGCCATTCTGCTCGCGCCTTCCTGCGTGCCTTCCGCACCGGGGCTGGAGCGCGGCGGGGCGGATTTCGATGCCGCCATTCTTGCCGATATCCTGTCATGGCCGCAGGTCGGCGGTGTCGCGGAAATCATGAACATGCGCGGCGTCATCGAGCGCGATCCGCGCATGAGCGGTATCGTGCAGGCCGGGCTTGCCTCGGAAAAGCTGGTCTGCGGCCATGCACGCGGCCTGAAGGGCGCCGATCTCAACGCCTTCATGGCGGCTGGCGTTTCTTCCGATCACGAGCTGGTCTCGGGCGAAGACCTGATGACGAAACTGCGGGCAGGAATGACCATCGAGCTGCGCGGCTCGCACGATCACCTGCTGCCGGAATTCGTGGAAGCGCTGAATACGCTCGGCCACCTGCCGCAGACGGTGACACTCTGTACGGACGACGTCTTCCCGGATGACCTGCTGCGGGGCGGTGGGCTTGACGACGTGGTGCGCCGCCTTGTCCGTTATGGCCTGAAGCCCGAATGGGCGCTGCGCGCCGCAACGCTCAATGCCGCGCAAAGGCTCGGCCGTGCCGATCTCGGCCTCATCGCCGCCGGCCGTCGCGCCGATATCGTCGTCTTTGAGGATCTGAGCGGTTTTGCCGCCCGCCACGTTTTGGCCGGGGGCAGGGCGGTTGCGGAAGGCGGGCACATGCTCGTCGACGTTCCGGCCTGCGATGCGGCGGCGCTCGAAGGCTCGATGAAGCTGCCACTGCGCGTAGCCGATGATTTCCGGGTTGCCTGCGAAGGCGCGAAGGTGCGCCTCGCCACCATCGACCGCCCGCGCTTCACGCAATGGGGCGAGGCGGAAGCCGAGGTGAAGGATGGTTTCGTCGTTCCGCCCGAAGGTGCGACGATGATTTCCGTCACCCATCGCCACGGCATGGCCGAGCCGATCACCAGAACCGGCTTCCTCACCGGCTGGGGAAACTGGAACGGCGCCTTCGCCACCACCGTCTCGCATGACAGCCACAACCTCACCGTTTTCGGCGGTAATGAAGACGACATGGCGCTCGCCGCCAATGCGGTGATAAAGGCCGGCGGCGGCATGGCTGTCGCTTCCGAAGGCAAGGTGACCGCACTTCTCCCGTTGCCGCTTTCCGGCCTCGTTTCCGATGCCCCGCTTGAAGACGTGGCAAAGGCTTTCGAAGAATTGCGCGAAGCCGTCGGCAGGGTGGTGGAATGGCAGCCGCCCTATCTCGTCTTCAAGGCCTGCTTCGGCGCCACGCTCGCCTGCAATATCGGCCCGCACCAGACGGATATGGGCATTGCCGATGTGTTGACGGGCAGGGTGATGGAAAGCCCGGTGATTGCCGTTCTCGAATAGCGGCGGCCCGCATCTGCGGGCTGCGGTTTATTCGACGGTGGGCTCATCAGGCGTCTGTGTTTCGCGCGCGGCAATGCGCGCCGCCAACACGAAATTCTTCACCACCGGCGATGTCGTTCCGCGCCGATAGGCGAGCGATATGGAAAGCCGCGGCGGCGGGCCGCTGGAGGGTAATAGGACGATGTTCTGCATTTTGACCTGCGCGACGGATTCCGGAAGGAGGGAAACTCCGAGTTCGGCCGCGACCAGCGACAATATCGAGGCGATTTGCGGTGCCGCCGGCCCGAGGCGCGGCGTGAAACCGGCCTCCTGGCAGGCTTTTATCGATGCATCGTGAAGGCTGGTGCCGACGTTGCGTGGCGTCAGAATGAAAGGGTCGTCGCGCAATTCCATCAGGTCTATGGCGGTGCCGCGCCGCGCGAGCGGATGGGATGCCGGCAGGGCGACCAGAAGCGGTTCGTCGGTGAGCACTTCCTCGAGCAATGTATCGGGATCGAATTGAGAAGGGCGCAAAAGCGCCACGTCCAGCCGATCTTCGAGGAGAGCCGGCGTCAACGCCAGGGCAGCAGCCTCCATCACCTGAAGTTCCACGTCGGGATATTGGCGTCTGTAGGTGCGGATGCAGGCCGGAACCAGAGGGTTGAGCGCCGCCGTGCCGGTAACGCCTATTCTCAGAATGCCGGTTTCGCCGGCCGCCGCCCTGCGTGCGAGCCGGACACCTTCGCCCACCTGATGCGGAATATGGGTCACCGCAGCACGAAAGGCATGGCCCGCCGGTGTCAGTTCCGCGCCATGTGCGAGACGCCGGAAGAGCCGAACGCCGATTTCCTGTTCCAGAACCTTTATCTGCTGGCTGAGCGGCGGCTGCGCGATTCCCAGATGTTCTGCCGCCCGCGTAAAACTGCCTTCATTGGCGATGGCCAGAAAATAGCGGATGTGCCTGAGTTCCATGATATTAGATCCAGATATGATTGGAACGCCTTCCATATATTAGAATGAAAGACGGAGCTGCGCTATAGCTGGGAGCGAAAAGGACAAACCCGATGCGCCAGCTCAAAAAACAGGATTTCACCCCGCCGATCGTCATGACGGAGGAGCCGTCGGATGTGCTCTGGATACGGCAGGGAAGCCGCCAGTTTCGCCGGGCGAGCTGGGCGCTTTTCCTCGCGGGCTTCGCCAGCTTTTCGCTGATCTATTGCGTGCAGCCGCTCTTGCCGGAATTTCCGGCGGAATTCGGCATCAACCCTGCAACCGCATCGCTCGCTTTGTCGCTGACGACGGGAACGCTTGCCTTCGCCATTCTTCTCAGCGGCGCCTTTGCCCAGCTCTTCACCCGCAGAAATCTGATGTTCGTTTCGATGATGCTGGCGGCCATCGCCAATATCATTGCGGCAAGCACGCAAGGCTGGGCATGGCTGCTTGCCGCCCGTGCGCTGGAAGGCTTCGTGCTCGGCGGCGTTCCGGCTGTCGCCATGGCTTATCTTGCCGAGGAGATCGAACCTTCCAGCCTCGGCAAGGCGATGGGGCTTTATGTCGGCGGCACGGCCTTCGGCTCCATGGCGGGGCGTGTCGGCATGGGGCTGGTGTCCGCCTATACCTCCTGGCAGGTGGCAATGTATGCGCTGGGGGCGGTCTGCATCCTCGCGGCCATCGGCTTCCTGCTGCTGCTTCCGCCCTCGCGGAATTTCCGGCCGCAGCACATGCCGCTTAAAAATCATCTGAGAATATGGGTGCAACATCTTGGAAACCCGGAACTTCGGCGGTTCTATTTCCTGGGCGCGATGCTGACGAGCGTGTTCACCACCGTTTTCAACTATTGCGCCTTTCGCCTCGTCGCGCCGCCTTACGAATTGGGCCGCACCGCCGTCAGCATGATTTTCCTGACCTTTGCCCTGGGTATCGTCGCGTCCTCCTATGGCGGCGCGCTGGTCGACCGGTTCAGCCGACGGATCATGCTGGTGGTTGCCTTTTCCACCATTCTTGCCGGTATCCTGCTCACATTCGCCTCAAGCATCATCCTCATCGTGGCGGGGATTGCGGCGATAACCGTCGGATTTTTCATCGGGCATTCGGCTGCCAGCAGCGGAGTGGGGGCCAATGCGGGCGCCGCCAAAAGCCATGCTTCCGCGCTTTATCTGCTGTTTTATTATTGCGGAGCGAGCATCACCGGCTGGGTCGGCGGCTGGTTCTGGATCCATGCCGGCTGGCCCGGCATCATGGCGATTACCGCCGGCTGCGCGCTTGCCGGAATTTTAGCCAGCCTCGCTCGCCCCGGTGCCCGGATCGTCTGAGGGCGTCGCCGTCACTCCGCCGCCAGTTCCTGCTCCACCAGCGTCGCCCAGAACGCCACGCCCGGCACGATGGCCGCATCGTTGAAGTCGTAGGAGGTGTTGTGGTGCAGCGCGCCATCCACCGCCGGGCCGTTGCCCAGCCAGACGTAGCAGCCGGGCGCTTCGCCCGCGAAGAAGGCAAAATCGTCGCCGGCGGTCGAGGGCGGGAAGGCGTTGCGGGTCCGGTTGCCGAAGACGGTTCTTGCGGCGCGCAGCGCCCGTTTCGTCGCATCCGCCTCGTTGATGACGGGTGGAATCCGGCGGATGAATTCGTAATGCGCCTCGATGCCGAACATTGCCGCCGTGCCCTTCGCCAGCCTGCCGATTTCCGCTTCGAGCTGGTCGCGCACGTCAGCCGCATAAGCGCGCGCCGTGCCGCCGATTTCGACGAGATCGGGAATGACGTTGAGCGCCTTCGGGTCGCCCGCCTGCACCGAACAGGCGCTGACCACGGCGGGTTGCAGCGGATCGACGACGCGGCCGACGATGGTTTGCAGCGAGGCGAGGAAGGTGCCCGCCGCCGTTACCGGATCGCGGCCGAGATGCGGCTTGGCGCCGTGGGTGCCAATGCCTTTGAACGTCACGCGCCAGCTATCGGAAGAGGCGAGCTGCGGGCCTTCCACCACTGCCATTTCGTCGATGCCGAGCCCCGGCATATTATGCAGGCCATAGACCGCATCGCAGGGAAACAGGGTGAAAAGCCCGTCCTCCACCATTTTTTTCGCGCCGCCGCGGCCTTCTTCCGCCGGCTGGAAAATGAAATGCACGGTGCCGGAAAAATCGCGGGTCTTTGCGAGGTAACGCGCAGCACCCAGCAGCATGGCGGTGTGGCCGTCATGGCCGCAGGCATGCATTTTTCCGGGAAATTTCGATTTATAGGGCCGGTCGGGAACTTCCGGCATGGCAAGCGCATCCATATCGGCGCGCAGGCCGATGCTGCGGGTGCCGTTGCCCACCTGCAGCGTGGCGACCACGCCGGTGCCGCCGAGACCGCGATGCACCTTCAGCCCGGCACGCTCGAGAAGATCGGCGACGATGGCGCTGGTTCTTTCCTCTTCAAAACCCAGTTCGGGATGCGCGTGCAGGTCGTGGCGAAGCTCCGTCAGGAATGGCAGGTCCTCGCCGATGCGGTCCAGCAGTCTCATGGGCAGCTTGTCCTTGAATATGGGAAAAACCCGCGTCATAGGTGGGTTCATCCGAATGCCTGTTGCTTTTTTCTCTTCTAGAGCATTTCCAGCAAAAGTGTGTAGCGGAAAAAGCCAATGAAATGAACCCGCAGCGTCTCTGTGGTTGCTAAAATGACTAATCTGCCGAACGGGATTGGCGCGGCTGAAAACCGCCTCCGCCTTGCGCCATCCCGGTTCTGAAAGGAAAAACCGATGCCGTCATCCGCATCGCCTGCCGCCCATTCTCCCGCCGCGCCGCATGAGTTCTGGCAGGAGATCCATCCGCGCCGCAGCTTCGAAACGGCAGGCCCGCATTCCGCCTTCTTTCCAGCGGCGCTGGATGATGGAAGGCAGATATGTCTGCCGATAAGGCCGCTGGCGGATGGCGAACATGCGCTCGCCTCGCTCATCGTCAATCAGGCCTCTTTTGAGGTGCTCGAGGCGCTGGCGGCCGATCTCGCCGCACAGCTTCTTCCCTTCAAGCCCGATGTCGTCATCGGCCTGCCGACGCTGGGACTGACGCTCGCCGCCGCCGTTGCCCGGCATCTCGGCCATTCCCGTTACGTGCCGCTCGGCACCTCGCGCAAATTCTGGTATCTGGAGGAATTGTCGGTGCCGATGTCCTCCATCACCACAAGGCAGGAAAAACGGCTCTATATCGATCCGCGCATGCTGCCGCTCATCGAGAACCGGCGGGTGGCGCTGGTGGATGATGTCATCTCCAGCGGCAGCTCCATCATAGCAGGTCTTTCGCTTCTCGCCGCCTCCGGCATTCGGCCCGCCGTCATCGGCGCGGCCATGCTGCAATCGGATCGCTGGCGGGAAAAAATCGCCGCTTTCGGGCCGGAGTGGCCGGAGCGGGTGAGGGGTGTTTTTTCAACGCCGCTGCTCACGAAAGCGGAAGGCGGCTGGCGCGCCTGACGAAGCGCAAATTCCGGCAAAAGGCAAGTGGTGATAATTTCACCGCTGCCTAATTTGTGTCTTGCGAAGCTCGAAGAGATCGTCCTAAGATCGCCCCCGACAGACAATAGCGGTCGGCGAACTATGCGCCGGTTTGCTTTCGCGCGGTGTCATCCCGGCGTCTGCCCGCCCCCGTTTTGTTCTTTCCGATGACTGGAATTTCTTCCCATGCACGCAGTGTTCGACGGTCATAATGATGTGCTGCTTAGGTTGTGGCGCAACAGCAAGGCCGGCGCCGATCCGGTGGCCGAATTCAGGAACGGCACACGCGAAGGCCATATAGATGGCCCGCGTGCGAGGGCAGGCGGCCTCGGCGGCGGCATCTGCGCGATCTATATTCCCTCCGGCGATCTCATCCTTCAGGAACCGGATGAAAGCGGCCATTACAACACGCCGCTCGCCTCCCCACTGGAGCGGCAGCCCTCGCTCGATATCGCCATGGAAAAGGCGGCGATTGCGCTGAGGCTGGACCGCGCCGGCGCGTGGCGGCTTTGCCGCTCCACGGCCGATATCCGCAAGGCCTTTGCCGAGGATATCTTCGCCGCCGTGCTGCATATGGAAGGCTGCGAGGCGATCGGGGGCGATCTCGATGCGCTGGAGGTGTTTTACGCCGCCGGCCTGCGCTCGCTCGGCCCGGTCTGGAGCCGGCACAATATCTTCGGCCATGGCGTTCCTTTCTCTTATCCCATGTCTCCCGATACGGCGCCCGGCCTCACCGACGCCGGTTTTGCGCTGGTGAAGGAATGCAACAGGCTCGGCATTCTCATCGATCTCGCGCATATCACCGAAAAAGGCTTCTGGGATGTGGCGAAGACCACCAACCAGCCGCTGATCGCCAGCCATTCCAATGCGCATGCGCTTACCCCGGTGGCCCGCAATCTCACCGACAAGCAGATGGATGCCATCAGGGAAAGCGGCGGGCTGGTGGGGCTTAATTATGCCGTGACCATGCTGCGCGCGGATGCGCGCGACATTGCCGATACGCCGCTTTCCGACATGGTGCGCCATATCGATTACATGGTGGAGCGCATGGGCATCGATTGCGTGGCGCTGGGATCGGACTTCGACGGCGCGACGATACCCGTCGGCGTTGCCGATGCGAGCGGCAATCACAATCTGGTTGCGGCGCTGAAATCGGCGGGCTACGGTGATGGAGAACTTGCTAAAATATGCCGGGAAAACTGGCTGCGTGTTTTGTCTCAGGCCTGGCACGAGGCGGCCTGAGAAGAGCTGAAGCGAACCAAATCAAGCTTATAACAAAAGGGGAGATCCTATGATCAAATCGCTCAACAAATCCATGCGTATTCTGAGCACCAGCGCCGCTTTGTCGCTGATGATGCTGGCCGCGCCCCATGCTTTTGCCGCAACGCCGGCCGATACGCTGGTCGAAGGTTTCGCCATCGATGACATCATCACGCTCGATCCGGGCGAGGCTTTCGAACTTTCCGCCGCCGAAGTCACCGGCAACACCTACAGCAAGCTGGTTTCCATCGATCTCAACGACACGTCCAAGGTGATCGGCGATCTGGCCGAAAGCTGGACGACCTCCGAGGACGGCCTGACTTATACATTCAAGCTGAAATCCGGCCTGAAATTCGCCTCCGGCAATCCGGTCACGGCCGATGATGTGGCCTTCTCCTTCGAACGCGCCGTGAAGCTCGACAAGTCGCCGGCATTCCTGCTGACCCAGTTCGGTCTCAGCGGTGATAACGTCACCGAAAAGGCGAAGGCTGCGGATGCGAACACCTTCGTTCTGACGGTCGACAAGCCCTATGCGCCGAGCTTCGTGCTGAACGTGCTGACCGCAACCGTCGCTTCGGTGGTCGACAAGAAATTCGTGACGGAAAAGGCCAAGTCGGTTACGCCGAGCGCCGATTACAAATACGATACCGATTTCGGCAACGAGTTCCTGAAGACCGGTTATGCCGGTTCCGGCCCTTACAAAATCCTCGGTTGGAAGGCCAATGAAGCGGTCATCCTCGAGGCCAACCCGAATTATTACGGCGAGAAGCCGAAGCTGAAGCGTGTGGTCTATCGCCACATGAAGGAAAGCTCGGGCCAGCGCCTGGCGCTTGAAAACGGCGATATCGATGTGGCCCGCAACCTCGAGCCGGGCGACATGGAAGCCGTTTCCAAGAAGGAAGGCCTTGCCGTCACCTCCGCGCCGAAGGGCACCGTCTATTATTTCAGCCTCAACCAGAAGAACGAGAACCTGAAGAAGCCCGAGGTCATCGAAGCCTTCAAATATCTGGTCGACTACGATGCCATCGGCGCGACGATCATCAAGGGCATCGGCGAAGTTCACCAGACCTTCCTGCCGAAGGGCCAGCTCGGCGCGCTTGACGAGAACCCCTACAAGCTGGACGTCGCCAAGGCGAAGGAGCTTCTCGCCAAGGGCGGCCTGAAGGACGGCTTTACCGTGTCCATGGATGTGCGCAACACCCAGCCGGTGACCGGCATTGCCGAAAGCGTGCAGCAGACGCTGGCGCAGGCCGGCATCAAGCTGGAAATCATCCCCGGCGACGGCAAGCAGACGCTGACCAAATATCGCGCCCGCACGCATGATATCTACATTGGCCAGTGGGGTTCGGACTATTTCGACCCGAACTCGAATGCGGAAACCTTCACCATCAACTACGACAATTCCGACGAGGGCAAGAACAAGACGCTCGCCTGGCGCAATGCCTGGGACGTTCCCGATCTGACCAAGGAAACCCAGTCGGCGCTTCTGGAGAAGGACAGCGCCAAGCGCGCCGCCATCTATGAAAACCTGCAGAAGGAAGTTCTGGCGAAGGGTCCCTTCGTCATCATCTTCCAGCAGACGGAAGTGGCGGGATATTCCGCCAAGCTGAAGGGCCTGAAGCTCGGACCGAGCTTCGACACCAACTTCGTCTACACCATTTCCAAGGAATGATCCGGAAGGATCGGTCTCTTGAGCATGGTTGAAAGCAACAGCAGGGCGAGGCACGGCAAACGCCGTGCCAATGCCCGCGTGAAAGCCGTTCTCGGCTTCGCCGTCACCGTCATCACCACCTTTCTGGGGCTGATGGCGGTCACATTCTTCATTGGCCGCGTGGTGCCGATCGATCCCGCACTGGCGATCGTCGGCGACCGTGCGCCTGCGCATGTGGTCGAGCGGGTGCGTGAGCAGCTCGGCCTCAACTTGCCGCTCTGGCAGCAGTTCTTTCTTTATCTGAAGCAGGCGCTATCGGGCGATTTCGGCACCTCCGTCCTCACCACCAATCCGGTGATGGAGGATATCAAGCGGGTGTTCCCGGCCACCATCGAGCTTGCCACGCTCGGCACCATCATCGGCGCCGTCTTCGGCATTCCGCTCGGCGTGCTTGCCGCCGTCAAGCGTGGCAGCTTTGCCGACCAGGTGGTGCGCGTCATCGGCCTCATCGGTTACTCCGTGCCGATCTTCTGGCTCGGCCTGCTGGCGCTGCTGGTGTTTTACGCCCGGCTGCAATGGGTCGCCTATCCCGGCCGCATGGATATCGTCTATGAATTCACCTTCACGCCGGTCACGGGCTTCTTCCTGATCGACGCGATCTGGCAGCGGCAATGGGACGTGTTGTGGGACCTGTTCCGCCACATCATCCTGCCAGCCTCTCTGCTCGGCTATTTTTCGCTGGCCTATATCAGCCGCATGACGCGCTCCTTCATGCTGAACGAGCTTAGCCAGGAATATATCGTTGCGGCCCGCGCCAAGGGGCTTTCGGAAACCCGCATCATCTGGTTCCACGCGCTGCGCAACGCCGCCGTGCCGCTGGTGACGGTGATTGCGCTCTCCTATGCCGGTCTGCTCGAAGGTTCGGTGCTGACCGAAACCATCTTCGCCTGGCCGGGGCTTGGCCTCTACATTACCAATTCCCTGCAGAATGCGGATATGAATGCCGTTCTTGGTGGCACCATCGTGATCGGCGCCATCTTCGTCGGCATCAATCTCTTCTCCGATCTGCTTTACCGGACGCTCGATCCAAGGACGCGCAGCCGATGACCCTTTCGACCGATACGATCAAACCCTATAGTCGCGAATGGCTGCTCTCCGACCGGCCGGCCTCGCGCAAGCAGGCGCGGCTTGGCCGCGCCTATGTCATCTGGCGGCGCTTTTCGGAAAACCGTCTGGCGCTGCTCGGGCTGGCCATCATCATCGCGCTGCTGTTCGTGGCGCTGTTTGCCGATGTTCTGGCCCCGCATAACCCGGTGCAGGGCGATCTGCGCAATGCACGGCTGTTGCCGCCCGGCACGGAAGGTTATCTGCTGGGCACCGACGATCAGGGCCGCGATATTCTCTCGCGCCTCATCCACGGTTCGCGGCTGACGCTGTTCGTGGTTCTGCTGGTCGCCATCATCGCGGCCCCCGTCGGCCTCATCGTCGGCACGGTTTCCGGTTATGCCGGCGGCTGGGTGGATGCGGTGCTGATGCGCATCACCGATATCTTCCTTGCCTTTCCGAAGCTCGTTCTGGCGCTGGCGCTGGTCGCGGCGCTTGGGCCGGGCATCGAAAACGCGGTGCTCGCCATCGCGCTCACCTCATGGCCGCCCTATGCGCGCATCGCGCGCGCCGAAACCATGACCTTCCGCAATTCCGATTTCATCGCCGCGGTCAAGCTCATGGGCGCGTCGCCCTTCCGTATCGTGCTGAAGCACGTAATGCCGCTCTGCCTGTCGTCGCTCATCGTGCGCGTGACGCTGGATATGGCCGGCATCATCCTCACTGCCGCCGGTCTCGGCTTCCTCGGTCTCGGCGCACAGCCGCCGCTGCCGGAATGGGGCGCGATGATCGCTTCGGGTCGCCGCTTCATCCTCGATCAATGGTGGGTCGCGGCCATGCCCGGCGTGGCGATCCTCATCGTCAGCCTCGGTTTCAACCTGCTGGGCGATGGCCTGCGCGATGCGCTGGACCCCAAGGAGGCGGGCCAATGAGCGCGCCGCTTCTGACCGTAGAGAATCTCCGCGTGTCCTTTCCCACCCGCACCGGGCTCGTGGAGGCGGTGCGCGGCGTGTCCTTCACGCTCGGGCGCGAGCGTCTCGGCATCGTCGGCGAATCCGGCTCCGGAAAATCGCAGACAGGCCGCGCCATCATGGGGCTGACGCCGAAAAATGCGCGTATCGAGGCGGATGCGCTGCGCTTCGGCGACATCGATCTGCTCAAGGCGTCTGCAAAAGAGCGGCGGATCATGCGCGGCAAGCGCATGGCCATGATCCTGCAGGACCCGAAATATTCGCTGAACCCGGTCATGACCATCGGCCGCCAGATCATGGAAACCCTGCGCACCCATGAAAAGATCGGCGGCAGCGAGGCGCGCCAGCGCACGCTCGCCATGCTCGAAGCCGTGCAGATACGCGACCCGGAACGCGTCTTCGATCTTTACCCGCACGAGGTTTCCGGCGGCATGGGCCAGCGTGTCATGATCGCCATGATGCTGGTCTGCGGCCCGGAACTGTTGATCGCCGACGAACCGACTTCGGCGCTCGATGTGACGGTGCAGCTCGAAGTGCTCGACATTCTCGACAAGCTGGTGCGCGACCGCGGCATGGGGCTGATTTTCGTCAGCCACGATCTGCGCCTCGTCTCGTCTTTCTGCGACCGTGTTCTCGTCATGTATGCCGGCAAGGTGGTGGAAGAGCTGTCTTCCGCCAATCTGAAGGAAGCGAAACACCCCTATACGCAGGGCCTGCTGAACTGCCTGCCGGAGATTGGCGGCCACCGGCATCCGCTGCCGGTTCTGGAACGCAAGCCGGAGTGGCGCGCATGAGTTCAGTTCTTTCCGTTCGCGACATGGTGGTCGATTTCGACGGCTACATCGCGCTCGACAGCGTCAGCATCGATGTGGCCGAGGGTGAATCTTTCGGCATTGTCGGCGAATCCGGTTCCGGCAAATCGACACTGCTGCGCGCCATTGCCGGCCTCAACCATTTTGATGAAGGCTCCTTGATGGTCGCCGGGCGCTCCTATTCCGGCAAGCACCGCGACAAGAGCTTTTATAGCGATGTGCAGATGGTGTTTCAGGACCCCTATGGCTCGCTTCACCCGCGCCAGACGGTGGATGCGCTGCTGCTCGAACCGCTGGTCATCCACGGTCTCGACAATCGCGAAAAGCGCATTGCCCGCGCACTGGATGAAGTCGGTCTCGGTTCCGGCTTCCGCTTCCGGTATTCGCACCAGCTTTCCGGCGGCCAGCGCCAGCGCATCGCCATTGCGCGTGCGCTGATCGTCGAGCCGAAAATCCTGCTGCTGGATGAGCCGACCTCGGCGCTCGACGCCTCCATTCAGGCGGAAATCCTCAACCTGCTGGAACAGGCCCGCAAGGACCGCAATCTCACCTTCGTCATGGTCAGCCACGATCTCGGCGTCATCAGCCATATGTGCGATCGCCTTGCGGTGATGAAAAGCGGCAAGGTGGTGGAAATGCTGGAAGCCGAGGCGCTGGAAAGCCGGGAATTCAGTGCGGATTATACAAGGCAGCTGCTGGTGGCGAGCGAGGGCTTCAAGCGCGCTTGAGGTGCCGCTATAGTCGGGTCAAATGACATCTTCCGTCATTCCGGCCTTGAGCCGGAATCCAGCGACCGCGCGTCTGCGCGGTCAGAGACTCTATTGCGATCAAGGACTTGATCGCGCTGGATGCCGGGTCAAGCCCGGCATGACGGACGGTGTCGGCCAAAACAGGGTATCCAGACCATGCAACTGCGCGCATTGATGTATTTCGACGAACTGGTCCGCACCAATTCCATGCGCGCCGCGGCGGAAAACCTGAATGTGGCACCGACAGCGGTGAGCCGGCAGATCGAGAACCTCGAATATTATTTCGGCTCGCCGCTGGTGGAGCGTTCCAGCCGCGGCGTGAAGCTGACGGCTGCGGGAGAGCTGCTCGCCGCCCGCGCCGGCAAGACGTTGCGGGAACTCGACCATGTTCATCAGCTCATCGACGATCTGAAGGGGCTTCAGCGCGGCCGGGTCACGGTCTATGCCAATGGCGCGACGGTGGCGAACCTTTTGGCGCCCGTGCTGGCGCAGTTCAGCCTGAAATATCCGAAGCTGCGCTTCGAGGTGCATATTACCAGCGCCCGGCAGGCAATGGAGGCGTTGGGTGCGGCGGAAGCGGATCTAGTCGTCAGCCTGTTCGCGCCGAAGCTTTCCGGCGTAAAAGTGCGCTCGCGCACCCGCATCAGCTACGATGCGATCTTCCCGGCCGGCCATGCGCTCGCCGCCCAGCCGGAAGTCTCGCTCAAAGAGCTGGCCAGCCTGCCGCTCGCCCTGCCGGACAAGAGTTTTGCCGCGCGTCAGGCCTTCGACACGCTGTTTGCCGATGCGGGCATCGAGCTTGATCCCGTCTTCATCACCAGCTCTTTGGAAATGCTGAAGGAACTGGTGCTGGGCCACGCCGCCGCCACGCTTTTGCCGGCGCTCTCGGTGGCGCGGGAAATCCGCAGCGGCCAGATGGTCGCCGTTCCGCTCTCCGGCAAGAAGGGCATCCACACCCAGATCGATCTCTGCGTTGCGCCCGACCGGCAATTGTCCTTCGCCGCCTCCAAGCTCGCCGATTTCATCGAGCGTTTCATGCGCGAGGCGACGGCGGGATAAGCGGGGCGGTTTGGTCTTTCCGCCCGGAAGGTTGATTTCCATCTGCATTTCCGTGTAGCCATTTCAGCTACACGGAGCACACAAAAATCGAGATTGTGTGTGCGCCTGCAACATGACACTCTTTTTGCAACGGGCGGTCTTCCGAGGGCAAAAATGCCCCGGCCGCCAGACAGGGGACAATGATGCCACGCACTTATCTTTCGCAGGCGGCAACGCTTTCGCGCCGTACCGCGCTGACCCTTGCCTTGGGCACGGCGCTCTGGCTGCCGCTTTCGGCAACGGTTGCCGAAGCCGCGCCGAAAACCGCGCTGACGCTTGGCATGGCCGTCGAGCCGGCCGGCCTCGATCCGACCATTGCCGCCCCCGTCGCCATCGGCCAGGTCACCTGGCAGAATGTCTTCGAAGGTCTGGTGAAGATCGACCGCGAAGGCAAGGTAAAGCCGCAGCTTGCCGAAAGCTGGGAAATTTCCCCTGATGGCAAGACCTATACGTTCAAGCTGCGCAAGGGCGTGACCTTCCATGATGGCGAGACCTTCGATTCCTCTGTCGCGAAATTTTCGCTGGATCGGGCGCGTGGCGAAAGCTCGGTCAATCCGCAGAAACGCTTCTTCGCCGCCATCGACAGTATCGAGACGCCGGATGCCGCAACGCTGGTGCTGAAGCTGAAGCAGCCGGCCGGCAGCCTTCTCTACTGGCTCGGCTGGCCGGCCTCCGTGATGGTGGCGCCGAAAAGCGCGGAGAATAACCGCACCACGCCAATCGGCACCGGCCCGTTCAAATTCGTGGCCTGGGCCAAGGGCGACAAGGTCGAGCTGCAGAAGAGCGACGCCTATTGGGACAAGGCCGTGGCGGTGAAGCTGGAGAAAGCGACCTTCCGTTTCGTCTCCGACCCGCAGGCGCAGGCCGCGGCGCTGAAATCCGGCGATATCGATGCCTTCCCGGAATTCGGCGCACCGGAACTGATGACCTCCTTCGATGGCGACGCGCGCCTCGGCACCTTCGTTGGCAATACCGAGTTGAAGGTCGTGGCCGGCATGAACAATGCCCGCAAGCCCTTTGACGACAAGCGCGTGCGTCAGGCGCTGATGATGGCGGTGGATCGCGGTACTGTCATTGAAGGCGCCTGGTCCGGCTTCGGCACGGCCATCGGCAGCCATTACACCCCGAATGACCGCGGCTATATCGATACAACGGGCGTTCACCCCTTTGATATCGACAAGGCCAAGGCGCTGCTTGCCGAAGCCGGTTATCCGGATGGTTTCAACTTCACCATCAAGGCCCCGCAAATGGCCTATGCCCAGCGCACCTCACAAATCCTGCAGGCGATGTTTGCCGAACTCGGCGTGACCATGACCATCGAGACCACCGAGTTTCCGGCGAAGTGGGTGGCGGATGTTCTCAAAGGCGCGGATTACGACATGACCATCGTTGCCCATGCGGAGCCGATGGATATCGATATCTACGCGCGCGATCCCTATTATTTCAATTACAAGAACCCGGCCTTCAACGAGGTCGTGGCGAATGTCGAAAAGACGGCGGATGCCGGCGAGCAGGAAAAACTCTATGGCGAAGCCCAGAAAATCCTCGCCGAGGACGTGCCGGCTCTCTTCCTTTTCGTCATGCCGAAACTCGGTGTCTGGGACAAGAAGGTGAAGGGGCTTTGGGAAAACGAGCCCATTCCCTCGAATGTGCTGACGGATGTGCATTGGGAAGAGTGACGTTTGTCGATAGCCGTTTCTTCCGTCATGCCGGTCCCCGGGTCGAGCCCGAGGATGATCCGGCATCCAGCCAGCCCAAGTCCTTGGGCTGAAAGGGCTCTCTCCGCCGCGCAGACGCGCGTCGGCTGGATTCCGGCTCAGGGCCGGAATGACGGGAGAGAGATAACTGGACCTTCGACCGCAGGCGAAACAAAGCAAGGAGAAGATGCCAGATGTTAGCCGTCCTCATCCGGCGTCTTTTAAGCCTCGTCATCACCCTGTTTGCCGTTTCCCTCATCATCTATGTCGTCATGGGCCTGCTGCCGGGCGATCCTGCCGCCATCATGCTCGGAACCTCGGCGAGCCCCGATACACTCGCGGCGCTGCAGAAGCAGATGGGCCTCGATCAGCCGCTGCCGCTGCGTTATCTCCACTGGCTGGCCGGCGTGTTCCGGGGCGATCTCGGGCAATCCTATACCTATGGCGTGCCGGTGGCGGGGCTGATCCTGGAGCGGCTGGCCGTTACCCTGCCGCTTGCGCTGCTGGCCGTCTGCCTTTCGGTGGCCATTGCCATTCCGCTCGGCGTGGCGGCGGCGAGGAGCCGCAACGGGGCGCTGGATTTTGCGGCCGGGCTGTTTTCGCATGTGGGCATTGCCGTGCCCGGTTTCTGGGTCGGCCTGCTGCTCATCATCGTCTTTTCCACCACGCTCGGCTGGATGCCATCAGGCGGTTTTCCCGGCTGGACGCCGAGCTTTTCAGCGGGTCTCACGGCGCTTATCCTCCCGGCGGTCGCGCTGGCGCTATCGCAGGCCGGAGTTCTTACACGCGTCTGCCGCTCCGCCGTGCTTGAAGTGATGAATGAGGATTTCGTGCGCACTGCCCGAGCCAAGGGCCTGAGCGAGCGGGTGGCGCTGTGGCGGCATGCGGTGCCGAATGCGATGATCCCTGTCGTCACCATGGTCGGCCTGCAATTCACCTTCCTCATTGCCGGCGCGGTGCTGGTGGAAAACGTCTTCAACCTGCCGGGTCTCGGGCGGCTTGCCTATCAGGCGCTGACCCAGCGCGATATCGTCGTCATGCAATCCGTCGTGCTGTTTTTCTCGGCGCTGGTGATCGTCATGAATTTCGTGGTCGATATCGCCTATCTCTTCATCGATCCAAGACTGCGGGCAGGTGCGCGATGATGCGATTGATCCGCCGCCGCCCCGCCTTTGCCGTCGGCATCGCCGTCACGGTCTTTCTGGTCGCAGTCGCCCTGCTGTCGCTGGTCTGGACGCCGGTGTCCCCCACCAAGATGCAGATCGTCCAGAAGCTGAAATCGCCCTTCGTTTATGGCGGCCTCGGCACGGACCATTTCGGCCGCGACGTGCTGTCCATGCTGATGGCCGGCGCGTGGAACTCGCTGTCGACCTCCATAGCCGCGGTCGCCATCGGCGCATTTATCGGCACGACCATCGGCGTTGCGGTTGCGGCGCTGCGCGGTTTCACCGAAACCGTGGTCATGCGCATCTGCGACATCATCTTCGCCGTGCCGCCCATCCTGTCGGCGATGATGCTCGGCGCTTTCATCGGCACGGGACGTTTTACCGCCATCATCGCCATCGCCACCTTCATGGTGCCGGTCTTTGCCCGGCTGACGCTGGGGGCGGCGTTGCAGATATGGTCGCGGGAATATGTCACCGCCGCCACCAGCATCGGCCAGAACCGCGCCAAGATCACGCTTTTCCACATCGTGCCGAATATTTCCAACCAGATCATCGTGCAGGTGACGATCCAGCTCGGTCTTGCGATATTGACGGAAGCTGGCCTTTCTTTCCTCGGTCTCGGCATGCCGCCGCCCGCCGCCACCTGGGGGCGGATGCTGGCCGATGCCCAGACCTATCTCGGCACGGCGCCCTGGCTCGCCATCATGCCCGGCCTTGCGATTGCGCTCGCCGTCTTCGGTCTCAATCTTCTCGGCGATGGCCTGCGCGATCTGCTGGACCCGCGCGATACCAGCTGACCGCTCAAAAAAGCTGTCGCCCTTATTTCCTGTTTTTCTGACGAGACGATGCCATGACCGATCTCATAGACCTCAACACGCTCGAAATCCTGGCGCTTTACCGGGATAAGAAGCTTTCGCCATCGGAATATTGGCAGGCGGTGGAAGCGCGTATCGATGCTTTCGAACCGGTGGTGAATGCGCTTTACGCCTATGATCCGGAAGATGCACGCAGGCAGGCGCTGGCCTCGACGGAACGTTGGCAAAAGGGCGAAACGCTCGGGCCCCTCGATGGCATTCCGGTCTCGCTGAAGGAATTGATCGCCACGAAAGGCCATCCGGTGCCGCTTGGCACCAAAGCGGTGGAACTGGTGCCCGCGGTTGAGGACGCGCCGGTGGCCGCCCGCTGCCGTGAGGATGGCGCGATTATTTACGCCAAGACCACCTGCCCGGATTACGGCATGCTCTCCTCCGGCCTTTCCAGTTTCCACAAGCTCAGCCGCAATCCGTGGGACCCCACCCAGAACCCCGGCGGCTCCAGCGCCGGTGCGGCCTCGGCCGGAGCTGCGGGTTATGGCACGCTGCATATCGGCACGGATATTGGCGGCTCGGTGCGGCTGCCGGCGGGGTGGACCGGCCTGTTCGGTTTCAAGCCAAGCCAGGGCCGCATCCCGGTCGATCCCTATTATACCGGCCGCTGCGCCGGACCGATGACCCGCACTGTTGCCGACGCCGCCTATGCCATGGCGACGCTTTCGCGGCCCGACTGGCGCGACGGCACCTCGCTGCCGCCCAACGATATCAACTGGATGAACCTCGATATTAATGTAAAGGGCCTGAAAATCGGCCTGATGCTGGATGCCGGCTGCGGCCTGCCGCTGGACGAAGAGGTGCGGGACGCCGTGCTCTCCGCCGCGAAACTGTTCGAGGCTGCCGGCGCCATCGTCATCCCGGTCGAGCCGGTGCTGACGCGGGAAATGCTGGATGGGCTGGACGATTTCTGGCGGGCGAAGTTCTGGGGCGACATGGCGGCGCTGAGCGCGGACCGTCGCGCCGCGATCCTTCCCTATATTCATGAATGGGCGCAGAAGGGGGCGGATATTTCCGGTTCGCGCGCCGTTTTCGGTTTCAACCAGACCATGGAAATGCGTAAGGTTTGCGGGCGGTTGATGCAGTCCGTTGATGCGGTGATTTCACCCGTCAATCCCATCGTGTCCTATCCGGCCGACTGGGCCTCGCCCACCAATGATCCCGAACTCCCCTTCGAGCATATCGCCTTCACGGTGCCGTGGAACATGTCGGAACAGCCGGCATCCTCGATCAATTGCGGCTTCTCCAGATCGGGAATGCCCATCGGCTTGCAGATCGTCGGGCCGCGTTACGAGGATCTGTTCGTGCTGAAGCTTTCAAAGGCCTTCGAGAATTGGGGCGGCGGTGTAAGACGCTGGCCGCAGCCGCCGCAGGCCCGCTGATCCACGTTTATCGGCCCTGTAGTATTGCCATAATACCCGCATCTCGATCCTGCCTGTTAGGGTGCCCAAAGGCATTCGAAAACGGGAGGAGCAGACATGCCAAAGAAGATTTTGATGATCGCCGGCGATTTCGCCGAGGATTATGAGACCATGGTGCCGTTCCAGACGCTGCTCGCGGTCGGCCACACGGTGCACGCCGTCTGCCCCGGCAAGAAGGCGGGCCAGACCATTGCCACGGCCATCCACGATTTCGAGGGCGACCAGACCTATTCGGAAAAACGCGGCCATAATTTCGCGCTCAACGCCACCTTCGCCGATATCAAGGTTGCGGATTATGATGCGCTGGTCATTCCCGGCGGCCGTGCGCCGGAATATCTGCGGCTCAACGCGGATGTGCTTTCGGCGGTGAAACATTTCTTCGAGGCCGACAAGCCGGTGGCCGCCGTCTGCCATGGTGCGCAATTGCTCGCGGCTGCGGGTGTCCTGAAGGGCCGCACCTGCTCGGCCTATCCCGCCTGCCGCCCGGAGGTGGAACTGGCTGGCGGCACCTATGCCGATATCGCCATCGATGCGGCGGTTACCGATGGCAAGCTGGTGACGGCGCCCGCATGGCCGGCGCATCCGGCCTGGCTTTCGCAATTCATGGCCGTGCTCGGCAAATAAGGCCGGCGAAACGGGGCTTTTTCCGGCCCCGTTTTCCGCCTATCTTTCAGGCGTGGTGAGGGAGGAAACCATGTGCAAGCTTTTCATCAAGGCAGACCCGACGCTTTGGGAGAGCCATACGCGGTCGCTCAGGATCGATGGCATGGTCACCAGCGTGCGGCTCGAGAATTTCTTCTGGGCGACGCTGGACGAGATCGCGCGGCGCGACGGCATGAACAGCGTGCAGCTTATCGCCAAGCTTTATAATGAATCGATCGATGCCGGGCACGATCTTGGCAATTTCACCTCGTTCCTGCGGGTTTGCTGCGGGCGTTATCTGGCGCTTCAGCTTTCCGGCGATATTCCGGCACGCAGCGATATTCCGATTGCGGCGCTGGATGCGGACAGCATTCTCGATGCGGAGCAGGTGAATTACCACTAGGCGGTCACAGTACACTCGACGTCATCCTCGGGCTTGTCCCGAGGATCTGCCGACGTATCGTTTTTTTCGACGTGATTAGATCCTCGGGACAAGCCCGAGGATGACGTGGGAATGGTTCCACGATTCCCCTCTCTCGCATTCTTCTCAACTCTTCAGCGCCCTTGGATCAAGCGCATCGCGCACGGCATCGCCAATGTAATTCACACTCAGAACCGTCAGCGAAATCGCCAGCCCGGGCCACAAAACGCGCGAGGGCGTCAGTTGCAGGAAGTTGGCGCCGTCGAACAGCAGCCGTCCCCAGGTCGGAAAATCGGAGGGGAAGCCGAGGCCGAGGAAGGAGAGCGCGGATTCCGTGATGATGGCGGCGGCAATGCCGAGCGTGGCCGAGACCATGATCGAGCTCAGCACATTCGGCAATATATGCCTGAGGATGATGCGGTATTCGCGCATGCCGCTCGATTTCGCCGCCATGATGAATTCCTGGCTTTTGATCGTCAGCACGTCGCCGCGCACGATACGGGCCGTATGCATCCAGCTGGTTATCCCGATCACGAACACGATCAGGATGAAGATGCCGGTTTCCGGTCCGAAGGCGGCGCGCAGCGTATCGCGAAACAGCATCAGGATGACGAGCAGCAGCGGCAAGAGCGGTAGCGCCAGGAACAGGTCGGTCAGCCGCATCAGCGGGCCGTCGAGCCTGCGGAAATAGCCAGACAGCACGCCCACCAGCGTTCCGAGAAACAGCGCCAGCAACATGGCGGTGATGCCGACGGCAAGCGAGATGCGCCCGCCGGCCAGAACCTGCGCCAGCATGTCCTTGCCGAGATTATCGGTGCCGAAAGGATGCGCGAGCGACGGCCACTGGTTGCGCGCCTTCACATTGATGGCGTTGGGCGCAACGGTGTGGATATAGGGGCCGACATAGACCGCCAGCAGGATGAAGACGAAGACGAAGAGGCCCGCCACGCCGCCCTTGTGAACGCGGAACTGTTTCCAGATATCGGCAAGGGCGGATTGTGTGGGGGTGGCCGCAACCGTCGGCGCTGCGATCGTGGCGTCAGTCATAGCGGATCCTCGGGTCGAGAATGCCGTATAGCACGTCGGCAATCAGGTTGAAGAGCACGATAAGCACCGCGAAAATGAAGGTGAGCGTCTGCACCAGCGGAATATCCGCACCCTGAACGGCGGTGATCAGCAATTGGCCAAGCCCGTTCACGCGGAAGATTTGCTCGGTGATGATGGCGCCGGAGAAGATGGTCGGCACGCCGAGCGCAATCACGGTCACCACCGGGATCAGGCTGTTGCGCAGCACGTGGATGAGCAGCACGGATTTTTCCTTCACGCCCTTGGCGCGTGCGGTGCGCACATAATCCTGATGCAGATTGTCGAGCATCGAGGCGCGCACGAAGCGGCTGATCTGCGAGACATTGTAGAGCGTCAGCACCAGCACCGGCAGGAACATCTGCTTCACCTGCGCCACGAAACTTCCCCAGTCGGTCACCTGAAGGTTGGTGTCATAAACGGAAGGGAACCATTGCAGGTAAGAGCTGAAGATGACCACCAGCAGCACGCCGGTAAAGAAGGTGGGCACCGAATAACCGACCATCGAAACGAAGGTGCCGATCTGGTCGAAGATCGAATATTGCTTATAGGCGGAAATGACGCCGATCGGGATGGCCAGCAGCGCACCGAAGAGATAGGCGAGGCCCACCACCCACAGTGTCTGCGGCATGCGCTGAATGACGAGATCGACCACCGGGCTGCGTGTCGCCCAGGAGAGTACCCGCATGCGGCTGCCATCGCCGATCTGCCAGCCGGTCAGCCTTTCAATGAGGTTCAGCGGTTCGTTGATGAAGAATTGCTGCAGCCACATCAGGTAGCGGATGAAGAAGGGCTGGTCGAGGCCGAGCGAGGCGCGGATTTGCTCACGCACTTCCGGCGGGATGGTGAGCGGCAGGTCACCGGTCGGGTCGTTCGGCGCAAGATCGAGCAGCGCGAAGATGACGAAGCTGATGACGAGCAGCGTCGGTACGGCAAAGGCTAGCCGCCGGAGCGTAAAGGTAAACATCTGAAACTCTCCAGACCCAGAGCGCGACAGGACGAAAATTGGGAGCGTTTTCGCCTTAACGCGGCAAATGTGTCTTCAGATCATGGTCCAGGGGCATGCAGAAGGCCGGCCTCTCCGGGGGGAGAAGCCGGCGCATCCGCGTGTTACTTCTTGCGGGACCAGTCCGCGACGTTCCAGAGTTCCGAATCCCAGGCATTCATGCGAACGCCTTCCAGCGTCAGCGAATGCGAGGAAACGCTGCCGCGGTGGATGAGCGGAATATGCGCGCCTTCCTCCGTCAGCATGTCGTTCAGCTGCTTTGAAATCTCCGCGCGCTTGGCAAGCTCGGCGGTCTTGGAGAGTTCACCCACCAGCTTGTCGAATTCCGGGTTGCAATAACGCGGAATATTCTGGCCCTGCCAGCCGTTTTCCGGGGCCGGGATCTTGTCGCACAGCCATTCCGCCAGATATTTTTCCGGGTCCGTGCCGTCGAAATTGTTGGTGTACATTTCGACGTCGGCATAAAATTTCTGGAAGGTATCCGGGCTTGCCGGGTCGCCGCCGAAGAAGACCGAGGCGCTGACATTGCGTAGTTCGGAGGCAACGCCGATCTGCGACCACATGTCCTTCACCAGTTCCTGCGTGGCCTGGCGAACCGAGTTGGTGGAGGTCTGGTAGAGGAAGGAGAGCTTCACGCCATCCTTGGCGCGGATGCCATCGGCGCCCTTCACCCAGCCGGCATCGTCCAGCAGCTTGTTTGCCCCTTCCACATCCTGCTTCAGGCACCAGCTGTCATTCTTGGTGGAAGCGACGGCTTCCGGAGCCGGCACGATGTTGCAGGTCGGCTTGCCCGCTTCGCCATAACCCGCTTCGTCGATGACATCGCGGTCGATGGCGAGCGACAATGCACGGCGCACGGCGGGATCGGAAAGGGCCGGGTGCGGGCCGGCCTGCTTGGTTGAGCGCTTGTCGCCCAGCGAAGGATCGGCATTGTACCAGTTAAGATTGATACGCTCGACCTGGGTGCCGAAGGCTGTCTCAAGCTTGCCTTTCCCGGCAGCCACCATGGTGGCGAGGATTTCCGGCTCCACCTGCATGTTCCAGGCATAGTCGAACTCGCCGGTTTCCAGCACGGCGCGTGCGGCGGAAGCGGCATCGCCGCCGCCCTTCAGGGTCGCCGTGGCGAAGGCGGGCTTGGCGGGGTCGCGGTAATTGGTGTTGGCGACGAAGCTGATCACGTCATTCGGCTTGAAATCCTTGACCACGAAGGGGCCGGTGCCGATGGGACCGAAATTGGCGGATGTGCAGCCGGGTGCGGCAGCGCCGACGCATTTTTCAAACTGCTTCTTCTGGATGACCGGCGATTGTGCGCCGACGAATGCGGAATAGGGGTAGGGTTTCGGTTCGGTGAAGCTGACCTTGACGGTGTGGGCGTCGACGGCCTCGACATTCTTCACGCCCTCATATTGCGCCGCCTGCGCGCAGCCGCCATCCGGTGCGGTGCAATATTTCCAGGTGAAAATAACGTCCTCGGCGGTGAGCGGCGTGCCATCCGACCATTTCACGTCGCTTTTCAGCTTCCAGGTCATGCTGAGCAAATCCTTCGCGACGCCGCCATTGTCGATCGTCGGAATTTCGGTGACCAGCATCGGCACCAGCTCGCCCTTTTCGTCGTAGCGCGCCAGCGGCTCAATCACCATGGACGAGCTGTAGACTTCCTTCGTGCCACCGGAAAGATAAGGATTAAGTGTCGATACGGCCTGCCAGAACAGGATTTTCAGTTCGCCGTCACTGCCACGCTCGGCATGGGCGGCAGAGCCTGCCAGGGCCATGGCCGCCACCGTGCTGGCAAAGAGAACGCTGCGCTTCTTCATTGTCGTTTTCCCCTTTTTGGATTTTATCTATTTGAATGTTTGACGCTTTTCCCGTCGTCATGTGCAAGGTCTTTTATTCTAAGTATTTGACTTTGCTAAGGAATATTCCTCCATTCCCGATGATGCTATTGTCAGTTTTTTTGAAAAGCAAGTCCCAATGTTTCTTTGATGAACAAAAATTGAGCCATTCAGTTTTGGGCCTATTTTTCGCTCATGCAGCAAATTTCATGCTTGCAAAACGAGAAATTCCAAACGCAATATGGCGTCCGACAACCCGGCGGGGAACAAAAAAAGGGAAAAAGAGAATGCCGATATTGAACCGTGTGGCTGAAATGCAGGAAGAAGTTGCCGGCTGGAGGCGCCATCTGCATGAACACCCGGAACTGCTCTACGATGTCTTCGAAACATCGAAATTCGTGGCCGAAAAACTCAAATCCTTCGGCTGCGACGTGGTCGAGACCGGCATCGGCAAGACCGGCGTGGTCGGCATCATCAAGGGCCGGCACGGGGATGGCCCGACCATCGGTTTCCGCTCCGACATGGACGCGCTGCCGATCCTTGAGACGAGCGGCAAGCCCTGGGCTTCGAAGACGCCGGGCAAGGCCCATTCCTGCGGTCATGACGGGCACACCGCCATGCTTCTGGGTGCGGCGCAATATCTGGCCGAGACCCGCAATTTCAAGGGCTCCGTGGCGGTGATCTTCCAGCCGGCGGAAGAGGGCGGCGCTGGCGCGCTCGCCATGCTGAACGACGGCATGATGGAGAAATTCGGCATTTCACAGGTCTATGGCATGCATAACGAGCCGGGCATTCCGGTCGGCAATTTCGCCATCCGCAAGGGATCGACCATGGCGGCGGCGGATAGTTTCGAAATCGTCATCACCGGCAAGGGCAGCCATGCGGCCGCCCCGCATCTTTCCATCGATCCGGTGCTGACCTCGGCGCATGTCATCATCGCCCTGCAATCCATCGTCTCGCGGGAGACGGATCCGCTGAAATCGCTGGTCGTCACCGTCGCCACCACCCATGGCGGCACGGCCGTCAATGTCATTCCCGGTGCAGTGACGCTGACGGGAACGGTGCGCACGCTGCTACCGGAAACCCGCGATTTTGCCGAAAAGCGCCTGAAGGAAGTGGCGACCGCCACCGCCATGGCGCATGGCGCCACCGTGGAGGTGAAATATCATCGCGGTTATCCCGTCACCTTTAACCACAGTGACGAGACCGAATTCGCGACCGGTGTGGCCATGGGCGTGGCCGGTGCGAACGCCGTCAACACCAATCCCAACCCGCATATGGGGGCCGAGGATTTCTCCTACATGCTGGAAGCGCGCCCCGGCGCCTTCATTTTCATCGGCAATGGCGATACTGCCGGGCTGCACAATGCGGCTTATGATTTCAACGACGATGCGCTGCCTTACGGCATCAGCTACTGGGTTTCGATGGCCGAAACCGCACTTGCTGCGTAAGACATCCGGCGGCCTTCATGGCCGCCTTTTGCTTTTCAGGAGATCGGCATGCTTTTGGCGGCGACGTCCATGGAACAGACCGGCGGTTCGGTAAGCCCGGTTTTATCGGTTCAAAATCTCACCACATCCTTCCGCGTCGATGGCGGCTGGAAATCCGTGGTCCGCAATATGAGTTTCGAGATCGCGCCGCGCGAAACGGTGGCGATCGTCGGCGAGAGCGGCTCCGGCAAAAGCGTCACCTCGCTCTCCATCATGCGGCTGCTCGATAAAAAGACGAGCCGGATCGAAGGCAAGGTCATGCTCGGCGGGCGCGACCTGCTGGCGCTGCCGGAAGAGGAGATGCGCAAGGTTCGCGGCAAGGACATTTCGATGATCTTCCAGGAGCCGATGACCAGCCTCAACCCGATCTTCCCGATCGGCAAGCAGATCGCCGAAGCGCTGACCGTGCATCAGGATATTTCCTCCTCTGCCGCAAAGGCCGAGGTCATCCGGCTTCTGGAAAAAGTCCGCATTCCCAATGCGAAGAACCGTTTCGACGATTATCCGCACCAGTTTTCCGGCGGCATGCGCCAGCGCGTGATGATCGCCATGGCGCTCGCCTCCAAACCAAAATTGCTGATCGCCGACGAGCCGACAACGGCGCTCGACGTCACCATTCAGGGCCAGATTCTCGACCTCATCAAGACGCTGCAGGAAGAGGAGGGCATGTCGGTCCTGTTCATCACCCATGATATGGGCGTGGTGGCGGAAGTCTCGGACCGCACCATCGTCATGTTCCGCGGCGATGTGGTGGAAACCGGCACCACCGACGACATCTTCCATCGCGGCCGCCACCCTTATACGCGGGCGCTGCTTTCGGCGGTGCCGAAGCTTGGCTCGATGAAGGAGAGGGTGCTGCCGGCCCGTTTCCCGATCATCGATATCAAGACCGGCGAAAGCCAGCCCGTTGCGGAGGTGAAGGACACGGTCTCCGGCGGCCGCACGCCCATTCTTTCGGTCAAGGACCTCACCACCCGTTTCGATATCCGCACCGGCTTTTTCGGCCGCAAATCCGGGGCCGTGCATGCGGTGGAAAAGGTCTCCTTCGATCTCGCCGAGGGCGAAACCCTGTCTCTCGTGGGCGAATCGGGCTGCGGCAAGTCCACCACGGGCCGCTCCATCACCCGGCTGATCGAGCCGACATCCGGCAATGTCATGCTCGATGGCTACGAGGTGCTGAAGCTCGACAAGACGACGCTGCGCACCATGCGCCGCAGCGTGCAGATGATCTTCCAGGACCCTTTCGCCTCGCTCGATCCGCGCATGAGCATCGGCACCGCAATCATGGAGCCCTTTATCGAGCATCGCCTCGGAACCAAGCAGCAGGCCCGCGAAAAGGCGGCCGATCTTCTGGAAAAGGTGGGCTTGAGCCCGGATATGATGCGGCGCTTCCCGCATGAATTTTCCGGCGGTCAGCGCCAGCGCATCGCCATTGCCCGCTCGCTGATGCTCGATCCCAAGGTCATCGTTGCCGACGAGGCGGTCTCGGCGCTCGATGTTTCCATCAAGGCGCAGGTCTGCAACCTGCTGCTCGACCTGCAACAGAGCCTCAACCTCGCCTTCCTGTTCATCAGCCATGACATGGCGGTGGTGGAGCGCGTCAGCCATCGTGTGGCGGTGATGTATCTCGGCGAGATCGTGGAAATCGGCCCGCGTGCGGCGGTTTTCGACAATCCGCAGCATCCCTATACGAAAAAGCTCATGTCCGCCGTTCCGGTGCCGGACCCGGCGCGGCGGCAGATCCGGCGCAACATGGCGACCGACGAGATCAAAAGCCCGATCCGGCCAGTGGACTACGTGCCGCCGCAGCGCCATTACCGTGAGGTTTCCGCAGGGCATCTGGTGCAGGAAGCGGCGTGATTGAGGGTACGGGCATAAACCCAGCATCGTCACCCCGGACTTGATCCGGGGTCCAGCGCGATCAAGTCCTTGATCGCAAGAGACTCTTCTCACGGCGCAGACGCGCCGTGGCTGGATTCCGGCTCAAGGCCGGAATGACGGAAAAATAACGACACGGACGTATAAGCCGTCAGTCACCTTTCCTCATCCGCCGATTTTCGCGCCGTATAGTCTTTCCGCCCATCCGCCGTTTGACAGCCGACGCAAAAAAATGCCAGCAAATGCGCAAGCATAATTCTCAAAGGGCAGCGGCATGGCCAGACGAAACGACGCACATGGACGGCTGGACGATGCGGCCCGTGCCGGCTGGCTTTATTATGTCGCGGGCCGCACGCAGGATGAGATCGCCGCCGCCATGGGCATTTCCCGGCAATCGGCGCAGCGGCTTGTGTCGCTTGCCGTCGCCGAGCGGTTGATCAAGGTCCGGCTCGATCACCCCATCGCCGCCTGTCTCGAAAAAGCTGAACGCCTCAAGGAAAAATTCGACCTGAAATATATCGAGGTGGTGCCGAGCGATCCGGCCGGCGTCTCTTCGACTGTCGGCATTGCCGAAGCCGGCGCGGCGGAAATCGAGCGCTGGCTGAAAAATGCCGATCCCATCGTGCTCGCCATCGGCACCGGCCGTACCTTGAAGGCCGCTGTCGACCAGCTGCCGCCGATGGAGTGCCCGCAGCACCGCATCGTGTCGCTGACGGGCAATATCGGACCGGATGGCTCGGCCGCCTATTATAACGTCATCTTCAGCATGGCCGATGCCATCAAGGCGCGGCATTTCCCAATGCCGCTGCCGGTCCTGTGCTCTTCTGCGGAAGAGCGCGAATTGCTGCACGACCAGTCCATGGTGCGCTCCACGCTGGCGCTGGGTTCTGCGGCCAATGTCACCTTCGTCGGTGTCGGCGAACTTGGCGAAAACGCACCGCTCTGCGTCGATGGTTTCCTCGGCGTGGATGAGATGAAGGCGTTGATGGCCAGCGGTGCCGTCGGCGAGATTTGCGGCTGGATGTATGATGCCAATGGCCGCATTCTCGAGCATTCCGTCAACGAGCGCGTCGCCTCCGTTCCCATCCCTTCAAGAGACACCTGCACCGTCATCGGCATGGCGCAGGGCGCACGCAAGAACGCCTCGATTCTGGCGGCGCTGAGGGGCGGTCTGCTGAACGGCCTCATCACCGACGAAGTCACGAGCGAATATTTGCTCACTCACTGAGCAAAAATTAAACACATAAAATCAATGGCTTGGTTTTTCCATGTGCGTCGCAGCACAGGATGTCGCTTGACTTTTTTGCCAATGAGGTGAGTAAATGCCCTAGAGCAAAGCGAATGCTCATCATTTTTCTTCTGGGAGGAAGATATGACATTGAAGACCATTTTGCTGGGCGCATGCTCGGCACTCGCCTTTTCGACCCTTGCTTCCGCCGAGACGCTGACCATCGCGACCGTGAACAACGGCGACATGATCCGCATGCAGGGTCTGACCTCGGACTTCACCACCAAGAACCCCGACATCAAGGTCGAGTGGGTGACGCTTGAAGAAAACGTCCTGCGTGAGCGCGTGACGACCGATATCGCCACCAATGGCGGCCAATACGACATCATGACCATCGGTAACTACGAAGTGCCGATCTGGGCCAAGCAGGGCTGGTTGCTGCCGCTCGAGAAGCTCGGCGACAAATATGACGTCGACGATCTGCTGCCGGCGATCCGCGGCGGTCTCTCCAGCGAAGGCAAGCTTTACGCCGCGCCCTTCTATGGCGAATCCGCCATGATCATGTATCGCAAGGACCTGTTCGAAAAAGCCGGCCTGAAGATGCCCGATAGCCCGACCTGGGAATTCATCGGCGACGCCGCCCGCAAGATCACCGACCGCAAGGCCGATATCAACGGCATCTGCCTGCGCGGCAAGGCCGGCTGGGGCGAAAACATGGCCTTCATCAGCGCGCTCACCAATTCCTTCGGCGGCCGCTGGTTCGATGAAAACTGGAAACCGCAGTTCGATCAGCCGGAATGGAAGAGCTCGCTGCAGTTCTACGTCGATCTGATGAAGGATGCCGGCCCGTCCGGTGCATCCTCCAACGGCTTCAACGAAAACCTGACGCTGTTCCAGCAGGGCAAATGCGGCATGTGGATCGACGCTACGGTCGCTGCTTCCTTCGTTTCAAACCCGAAGGATTCCACCGTTGCCGACAAGGTCGGTTACGCCATCTTCCCGACCCATGGCGAGCTGAAGAACCACGGCAACTGGCTGTGGTCGTGGAACCTCGCGATCCCGAAGAGCTCGCAGAAGGCGGAAGCGGCCGAGAAGTTCATCTCCTGGGCGACCAGCAAGGAATATACCGAGCTCGTCGCGTCCAAGGAAGGCTGGGCAAACGTGCCTCCGGGCACCCGCACCTCGCTTTACAAGAATGCCGAGTATGAAAAGGCCGCCGCCTTCGCCAAGCCGACGCTTGCCGCGATGGATGCCGCTGACATCACCAAGCCGACCGTAAAGCCCGTGCCTTACACCGGCGGCCAGTTCGTGGCGATCCCTGAATTCCAGGCGCTCGGCACCACGGTCGGTCAGCTGTTCTCGGCGGTCGTTGCCGGTCAGTCCAGCGTTGACGATGCGCTTGCGGGCGCTCAGTCGACAGCGACGCGTGAAATGACCCGCGCCGGTTACATCAAGTAATCCTCCCGAAGATCGCTGTCCGGCGCCAATGCCGGGCAGCGAACCTTGGGGACGGCAAGCCGCCGGTCTGTACGGCGGCGTTTAAGCCCTTCAAATCAAAACAAGAATGAGCCGGTTCTTCCGGATATGCCGGGCGCATGTCGTGACGCCCAGGCCCAAGGGGAGGTGAGTGCAATGGCAACCCGAAACACAAGCGGATTAGCGCGGGTCATGCTAGCGCCATCGGTGCTGTTGTTGCTGGTGTGGATGATCGTGCCTCTGGCGATGACGCTTTGGTTCTCGTTCCAGAACTACAATCTCCTCAACCCGGCCAATGTCAGCTTCGCCGGTCTGTTCAATTACCAGTATTTCTACACCGATCCGGCCTTCTTCCAGTCGATCTGGAACACGCTTTTGATCGTCGGCGGCGTGCTGTTGATCACGGTGGTTGGCGGCATCGCCATTGCGCTCCTGCTCGACAATGACATTTTCGGCCAGGGCATCGTGCGCATCATGATCATCTCGCCCTTCTTCGTCATGCCGCCTGTCGCAGCTTTGGTGTGGAAGAACATGATCATGCATCCCGGTTACGGCGTGCTTGCCGATCTTTCCCGCTTCTTCGGTTTCCAGCCGGTCGACTGGTTTGCGCAGTTT
>NZ_JBNWCK010000007.1:0-232559 GCF_053522465.1 Agrobacterium sp. 22-214-1
CGACCAGCGGCTGAAACTGCTTGGGCAACTGATCGCGCGATACCGGCCAAAGCCGCGAACCGGCACCGCCGGCAAGAAGAACCGGCGTGATCTTTCGAGCGTATGTGTTCAAAATGAAACCTCTCAACTTTCTATCGCCCCTTAACTTTCGTGATATCGAACGTGAGGTGACGCTTCAAATGCCGGATAGAGCTTTCCACAGCGAATAGAAACAACCCAATTTTTGCTTGATGAACCGATGACTGCCGAAGTTTTCACGGGTGATGAGCGCATTTGACAAGGGTTCAGAACCACCTGTATAAGCCGCGCACATCTCTCCGCCCCGCGCCAGAAGTTAAGGGTTTAAAGCGGGGCGTGTCCCCGATGTGGGTGATTTAGTAACGCTGCATCGGCGTCAACTGCCACTTGGTGGGGCATGAGGATATGTCTGCAAGATGACTGAAGTTTTTTTCGATCTTTCCGAGCTTTTTTTAAATTCAGGCGTAAAATTTAAATATTATGGTATCTCCAGAACTGTGATGGAGGTCGCTTACGAACTGACAAAATTGGATTCCAGAGTCCGATACGTCATATATTCTCCGTATCATGGTCGTTTTTTTGAAGTTTTCCCGAGGGTTGGAGACGCGTCGCCGACCGGCGTGCTGGACCACAATCTTCCTCCTTCGGCTACTCCCCTTCGGCTGCGCCAAAGCCTCTTCAACAATAATCCCGTCAAATCTTCCGTTTATTGGGCAATTCGAAAGGTCGTCGATTTCAGAAACCGACGGCGATGGGCTACGGTCCCGGATGGTTCGGCTAAGGAAGTCGATCTCTCCGGTCATGTGCTGATCTCCTTGGGCAGGCCGAAGATTATGTCCGACTATCTGGCCGCCCTTGAAGCGCGTGGAACAAACGTGATCTTTGTCCCACTTCTGCACGACATGATCCCGTTGCATGACTTCACGCACAGGAATCAATTCTCTTTCCCGAAGAATTTTCTGCACGACAATCAGGTGGCGATTAAAGCATCGTCACTCATTCTCACGAATTCGGAATTCACAGCTCGAGAGGTTTTGCATTTTTCGGAGAAAGGCGTGTTGCCGCCTGTATCAAAGGTCATTGCCGTGCCGCTTTGCAACGAGTTGCGCCCGACCTCGGAGCCTATAGAGAAGCGCGGGCCGTCCGGACGTTACATCTTATGCGTGGGAATCTATAATGGCAGGAAAAATCTGGAATGCGTAGTTGAGGCCATGATGTCCCTTCACGAGCGGGGAATGGATGTCCCCAATCTCGTATTGGCTGGTGCGAGACGCAAACGTGTGGAGAAATTTCTAAAGAATAAGCGATTTCTGCCCCTGTCCACAAAATTTCATTTCGTACTCAACCCGAACCAGGCCGAACTGGCGGAATTGTATAAGCGTGCATTTGCGCTTGTTCTCCCCAGTCGGATGGAAGGATGGGGCTTGCCCATAAGCGAGGCATTATGGTGCGGAACACCTGCACTGGCCGCGGACGTTCCGGCGCTGAGAGAGGCGGGGGGCGATCTGGCGCGCTATTTCGACCCGGAAAAGCCAGATGAGTTGGCGGATGTTTTGGGTGAGTTGTTGGGGAATCACGCAGAGTACGAAGCTTTGCGTCTTGAGATCGCTGAACGGAAACCCTCTATGCGGACATGGCACAATGTCGCATCTGAAATACTTTCAGGAGTGAAAAATACGCTTTTAGCGACTTGAAGCGTTTCGGATATCGCGTTGGCAACGGATATCTGTGCGTTCAGAGAAAAGGACTCGGTAAATACCGACAAATATCATAGAAGAGGTTGCTGTCTGCGCATTTTTTGGAATTCGTGCTGGCATGTAACGCAGGATGACCAGAAGATCTGGGTTGATTAGATTACAGGTGGAATATGAAAAAGGCGTTGGTAACCGGATTAACTGGCCAAGATGGAGCCTATCTTTCGCAGTTTTTGCTGGAGAAGGGTTATGAAGTATACGGCTTGGTGCGCCGCTCCAGTACCGCAGATGTCAATGATACTAGGCTGAAGTGGCTGAATATCGACAGGCATGTTCGTTTTATTGATGGAAATCTTACAGATCTCTCCAGCATAATTCGGATTATGCGTGAAGTGCAGCCCGACGAAATATACAATCTGGGTGCGCAATCATTTGTGAAGTCTTCCTGGAACCAGCCGCTGCTGACAGGGCAGGTGACCGGCATCGGTTGTGCAAACATGTTGGAGGCGACGAGACTTGAGGCGCCGGGTGCGCGCTTTTATCAGGCTTCCTCTTCTGAGATGTATGGCCTCATTCAGGAGGCGATGCAGAACGAGACGACGCCGTTTTATCCGCGTTCCCCTTATGCTGTTGCGAAGCTTTACGCGCACTGGATGACGGTAAACTATCGTGAGAGTTTCGGTTTGCACGCCTCCAGTGGTATTCTGTTCAATCATGAATCGCCGCTGCGTGGGATCGAATTCGTAACCCGGAAGGTTACAGACGGCGTGGCCAGAATTAAGTTGGGGCTTCGCGACGAGCTACGCCTCGGCAACATTGATGCGAAGCGTGACTGGGGTCACTCCAAGGACTATGTCCGTGCAATGTGGCTGATGTTGCAGCAGGAAATCCCGGATGATTATGTTGTTGCAACAGGGCGCACGGTTACCGTTCGAGATATGTGCAAGATCGCTTTCGGGCACGTTGGGCTGAATGTTGATGATTATCTCGTAATCGATCCGGAGCTGTTCCGCCCGGCTGAGGTTGACGTACTTCTTGGTAATCCCAAGAAAGCAAAAGAGAAGCTTGGTTGGGAAGCCACAATCACGCTTGAAGAAATGATTTGTGAAATGGTTGATGCGGATATCAGTCGGCTTTCGAAGTGAATATGGCGCAGCAAAATTCTGTCTCTAATCCCCGTATCTTGATAACGGGCGCGAATGGATTTGTTGGACGTTGGCTGCGGGAGGAATTACAAAAAGTCCTCCCGTCGGCCGCTCAGATAATTTCCACCTTCAAGGGAGGTGGAAATGACGTTGCCGCTCAGTCACAAGGAACTGAGGTCTCAATTGCGTTGGACATTGAAGACGAAGAGGCTGTCGCACACGTTATAGAGACCTGGCGACCGACCGTGGTTATACATTTGGCTGCGGTCTCTCATGTATTGGAAGCCTCTGCTTCTCCGAAACAGACATTTGCCGTCAATCTTAACGGAACGATTGCGCTGGCATGTAGTGTTCGCAAATTTTGTCCTGAAGCCCTGTTCATAAATATCGGGTCGTCCGAGGTTTATGGGAGCAGCTTTATCGGTGCGACAAAGCCTTTGGACGAGGAAACGTTACTTGCTCCGACAAATGTCTATGCAACGTCAAAAGCGGCGGCAGATCTCTTCATTGGCCAGATGTCGAAAAGTGGACTGAATGCTGTTCGATTTCGACCATTTAACCATACCGGGCCGGGGCAGGCGGAAAACTTCGTAGTCTCGGGTTTCGCGGCGCAAATTGCGCGGATTGAAAAAGGTTTGCAACTGCCGATCATCAAGGTTGGGAATCTTGAAGCGCAGCGTGATTTTACGGATGTCAGAGATATAGTCTCAGCTTATGTGGCGGCGGCCCTTCTGCCTCCAGAGAGATTTAAGGACGGCGTGATCTTAAATCTATCCTCCGGAACCGCGCGCCGAATTGGAGATATTCTAGACAGTCTGCTGGCAATGTCCCAGGTCAAGATTCAAGTCTTGGAAGATCCTGCTCGAATGCGAGCGAGTGAAGTGAGCTATGTGGCAGGGAGTTCGGCCAAAGCTGGTCATCTTCTCCAATGGTCGCCGCAAATTCCCTGGGAAACAACGCTACGTTCGGTTTTGGATTATTGGCGAGCGAGTGACTAAGCTCAGGCCAGTCACGAGATCGATTGGATTGATATGCGCTCCAAATACATGGATCTTGGATTGGCTGCGTTAATCGAAAAAAGAACCGGTGTCGCCCTGCAGTCACCGCAAGTCTCATTGAATTTTGAGGTTTGCGCGTTGCCATTTATACTCTGAAGGCTGTAAAGCTTTCAGGCGAGTTGGTCTTATGCTCTTTACTTGCCTGAAAGAGGGGACCTTAAATTTCCTCCATGGAAAGCACCAAGCGACAAAGAAGTGATTTTGCTGTAGGGGAATTTTACTTCGATTCCAAGATGATTTTGGGGACATTATGTCTAGTGGCAGTGAAAGAATGCGCGTATTTTTCGATATATCCAGCCTTGTGTCGTATGTTTCGAAAATAGATCGATACTCCGGAATTCAACGAGTTCTCGTAAATATAATAACGGAGCTTGGAAACAGGGCGTCGGACGCGGAGTTTTATTTGTGCTTCCACGAAGGCGTGGGAAAAAAATACGTTTGCGTATCTTTCGACGATTTTGACGTCGCTAATTTCGATGACCCACGGGCGCTTCGAGGTGCTTTGAATATTGGAAAATCAAAGAGTGCGGCAGATATTGATGTAATTTCAAAATATAAGTCGAGCGCTGCGAAATATTACTTCCATCGAACGAGACTGGATATCCTGGCTTTCCTTGGCTCGAAGAGCTCGTTTCTCAGATACAACATAACGCCTGAGCGTTGGCTGGAAATGCGCTTTCCCAAGGATGGAAAGGCTCGGAGGGACACGGTAAGAAAGAGTTTTCTGGCCATGTGTCGTCCTGGAGATGCCTTGGTCAATCTCGATAGTTCGTGGCTGCCTTTACATGAAAGAACATTTTCCGCCGCCAAGGAAAAAGGCGTAATATGCTATACGCTTGTCTATGATCTGATTCCCATTTTGCTGCCGCAGACGACCCATGGGATGATGCCTCTCATCTTTCATAAATGGCTTGCAAACAGCGTCGAGTACACCTCGAAATACCTCTGTATCAGTAATGCTACGAAAAAGGATCTACAGGATTTTTTGGCTAAGTACGGTTTCGAACGTGAGGTCGAAGTCTTGTCCTTGGTACAGCAGGGAATAGACAAAAAAATCTCTCCCACAGCCCTAGGGCCTATGTCCACACGGGTTAACAAGGATGCGTATCCGTGGCTGTATGAAGTGGCCGAAATTTCTGACGATGTGCGTAATGTGGCGACTGTTCCCTATGTTCTATGTGCCGGAACAATTGAGGCACGGAAAAATGTATGGCGCATCGCTCAGAGTTGGCAGCGCTTGCTCCAAGAAGGGAACTACGACCTTCCACGGCTTGTGTTCGCCGGTAGAAAGGGCTGGCACATTGAGGCGTTCGAAAATTTCCTGAAAGGTTCGGGTAATCTCGATGGTTGGATTCAGGTAGTCGAAGCGCCCAGCGACGCTGAGTTGGCGTTCCTATACAGGAACTGCAAATTCTCGATTATGGCAAGTCTTTACGAGGGTTGGGGATTGCCCGTCGGAGAGGCGCTTTCCTATGGGAAAACGGCAGTCGTTGCCAATAATAGCTCTCTGCCGGAGGTTGGTGGCGAGTATGTCGAATATTGTGATGCGGCTTCGATTGAGAGTATTGCTGCTGCTTGTCGTCGCCTTATCAGGGATCCTCAGCGCCTCCAGGAGTTGGAAAAGAGTATTTCCACTGCGAAGATGCGCAATTGGGAGGAGGTATGTAGCGACTTGCTTAATATTTTGGGGCTTGCTGGTAAAGCCGTAAACTAAAGAAGTTCGTTCTTTTTATTTGGCAGATTGATTTGATGTTGGAGGTTTCTGTGGATGTGAGTTCTTATGTGGCGGCGTTGTATCACGGTTTGCTTGGTCGTGCACCGGATATTGCCGGCCTTCAGCATTTTACTGCCGTCGCCCAGCAGGACGGATTGTCTGAGGTCGTCACGGCGCTGGTTGGAAGTGCGGAGTATCAGCGTCGCCAAGCACAGCAAACACGGCCGATGCCTATAGAGCTTCCCACCCTGGATCGTGAACTCGTGATTGTCGATGTGGGTGCCCAAAAGCTGGCGAGTGAGGAACATATCTATACTCCTCTTCGAAAATCAGGAATATCGCATAGGTGTATTGGTTTTGAGCCTCTGGAGCATAGACGCGCTGAAATGATGGCGGATGATCCCGAGTTGCAGCTTTTTCCCGATTTTATCGGAGATGGAAGCTCACAGACATTCTATATTAATAATGATGATGCGACTTCGTCATTATTACCCCTCAACAGTGACCTTAATGCCCACCTAGAGCATTTAGAGACGCTTGAAACGGTTGACGCTCAACCTGTTTCGACCTCGACACTGGACAATGTTTTGCGCGATGTGCCCGTCGTCGATTTTCTGAAATTGGATATCCAGGGGATGGAGTTGCGAGCCCTGAAGGGCGGCACGGAAATTTTAGAGCGTACGAATGTTATTCATTGCGAGGTGGAGTTTGCTCCGATTTACAAGGATCAACCTCTCTTTTCCGATGTTGAGCTATTTCTAAGGGAACATGGCTTTACGTTTGTCGACTTCACTGCGGAGTGCCGATACGCTTACGTGGGGCAGAATTTTAAAGAGCGTCTTGGTTGGGGGGATGCCGTTTTCTTCCGCGCTGGCGCAAATGGTCGTGACAGGATTGCGCAGGCTACGATAGCGACATACGTGTACGGGAAAAATGGTTTGGCTGAACGTCTCCTAGCTGACAGGTTTTTGTAATTGTAGCTCTGGTTTGGGTAGTACACTTTTGGCTTGGTGCTGCCTGTGTGTGATCTGCTTTTTTGGAGTTGGTCGGGTTGGCTAGAGTTTTTCGAGGTTTCCCTCGCGCGCAAAAAAACTCCAGCCAACGCCTGTTCAGTTTGAATGGATCAGATCAGCGGCAGAAGTGGAATTTTCTGCTGCATAATCGGTTCGTTCAAATGAATGATCGGCGCAATTCAAACAAGACCACACTTTCAAGAGAGGTGGTTGCGTGCGCTTTTCATTTGGCATAGTTCACGGCGATTGGCTGAACTGGAACAGAGTCCGTCCTGAATGGGACACCACTTGTTTTCGGATTATCCGCGCCTGCTGTCTAAGCAAGCTATCAAAGTTATCCGCATCGTAGTCTGGAAAGATGTCCTCTCTCAGCGCCAGCATCTTCTGAACTGTTGGATCTGATTTTGGAACAAATTCGACTACACCTGTGGGCGCAATGGACAGCAGCCATTCGATAAAGGATGCCAAAGGGACATTATGCGCGATCGCAAGATGGTGTTCAAATGCCAGAGCCAAAACTCCATCTGCACGGAAGCGCTGACTAAAGCTGCTCCGTTCTTGATTCATCCAGCCCTGATTGGGTGACGGGTTGCGGGCGTCGAGAAATAGTGGCGTGAAACTGAGTTTCTTCTTCAGTGCCGTATGATAGGCCTGATCAATCGCTTGCACATCGAAATCAAACCCAATCACGCTTCGGGCGCCCGCTGTTAACGCCCGTTCAGAATATTCTCCGGTGTTGCAGCCTAGATCGATAACCGAACGTGGCTGCGAATCCGCGACATATGCCGAGACAAATTGATGCTTCGCTTCGCGTTCAGCATCGTTGTACGTATTGGTGAGGGAGTAATCCGCCCATACGGTCTTCCGCTTATCCCCGGGAACAAGCGATGAAATCCACTTTCGTAGTTGTCGAAGCATCCCAACAAAGGCCTGCTTTGGCAACTTTTTCCCGGCGATGGAAATCTTCGTCGCATCACCAGATGTTCCTGACTGAAAGCGATTTTGCAGTACAACGTTAGTTAGCGTGTTCCAAGAAAGCTTCCTGCGCGTCGGAAGTATCGCTGCCATATCCGCTACTGACACACCCTCCATCGAGCCCCGGTACCATGCGTTATGGGGACGGCCGACATAAGCACGGAGAAGCAAGGGATTGAGGAATTGCTCGCAGAACTGGCGATGTGCACTCCAAAATTCTCCATCGCGGTAGGGGCGGATAGAGAGATGGTCAATAAAGACGGGAGTAACACCTCGAAATTGCACATTGTATGCTGTCGCGTCCGTCAATGTGAAGTCACGTTGCAGAAGATAGAGATGCAGATCGATATGAAACACCGCCGCTGCCTTCAGCAACTCGAACGACCATTCATAGGGATATGTGATCCACTGCAGACGCTCGATCTCCAGCGTATATCTGTCGGTGCCACCACCTGGGCACTCCTTGAGAATAGGGACCAGCCATCCCTTTTCTGACAAGTCTTGAAATATCTGCGCATCGCGCGCGGCCTCGTAGCCGCTGGCGCCGAATTCAGTTACTGTACGGTATAAACGTCCGTTGAGCTCGAAAACGTGTCCTGCCGGATCCCGAAACGAACCAGGCACTTGCGAGCCCTCACCAATGAAAACATCGACCATTTGATTATCTGTCGTCTTCTGTCTGGTCAGGCTTCTTTCCGGTAAAAAACGATTTCACCCGTTGAAGATATATCGATCCTGTCGCGAGTGCGACAGCTGCGCCCCCGAGTATTGCCTGCAATACAATGCTACCGGTACCCGGGTCCAAATAGGCATGGGCGTTGCTGGTAAGCGACATCAAGAAAAGACAGATGACGCATGGAAACGTTACGATTTTCACGGAATAACCCTCTCGGTGTTGATCATGCCGGAGTTTACCGCCCAGGGTTAAAGGTGTCTGTCACCAAACTGTCACACAATCGCAACGAAGGGTTATTGCCCAGAGGTCAATCCACAGCCGCAAGTAAATTGGGGAATTTTCCCCTAGTCGGTCAGCGAAATGGAGCGGATGCCAACACCGAGTTTTCGGTCATCCACCGACATCCCCAACTCAAGGGGCGACCTGACGTTTGATGGACGAAACTCCAAGCCTACAACGGACTCTCCTGCCTCAACTGGCACCGACAGATCGCGAACATTCGCCTCGGGTGTAAAACGTACCTGAGTTAAGTATTCACCGTTCTTGTAAATCGATACGATCTGCTCCGGCAGGATTTTTGATGAGACAAATCCTGTCATCGAAATTTTCAGAGATGAGGGCTGTCCATCATCTGCAATACGAATTGTGACATATGGTCGTTGAGAAATCGACCAGACTCCCCATTCTTCCGGCTCACCCCATCCCGTCGCGACACAGGGACAATTGGCATCACCGACATTGCCTATCGTGTTTCCGCGCTGGAGAGCGCGTGAATCAGACCAAGATGTGTGTGAAAACATGTTACCGGAAACCATATACCTCCTGAGGCCAGGTATCGATTCCAAGTACCAGAAGCGATGTTCCCACTGATATTCGTTGTAGATACGAGTTCGCGGAGCGACATCATGCCCGAGCGCAACGCCGTTGCTGGTCGTACAGTCACCGGTCACGTCACATATTGACCGGGCCAAATCACCGATATGTGCGTCCTTGACGTCATTCCGCATTTCACCTCGAGCCTGCAGAGGTTTGATCGCCAGCGTTGGGTTGGCCGCGCCGACCAATAGTGCGATTGAACCTTCTGATGGGCGACGGCTCGGGATCGAGTAAACACTTCCATGATCAGACATGACCACGAGTACAGTGTTGTCGTATACCTCTTCAGATTTCATCCGATCAAGGAGAGAGCCTAAATTGCGCAGAGCGCAGTGGGCCTGGCCCTCGGCAACGTCCCTATTGATTGGCTGTTCCTTGCCCAAATACATGCATGCATCGTTGATGACGTAAGGCGGATGTGTGCTAAAAAGATGGAGGAATTTAACAGTTGGCTTTGGTGATGATACCGCGACGCTGGAAACCATTTCCCGCAGAAGATCATTTCCTTCGACAGCGCGCTGAACAGAAGTTTCTCCGAAGAGCCACTTTTGCGTGAGCCAGGCACCGTCGTTATATGTCGTGCGCTTAAAAGCTAGAGGTGCGATACGGAAGATTGCCAGATCGAACACACGAGCTGCTTCCATCCGGAGAGCCGTTGGATCACCACCGAGCAGAGCCTTTGCAGTCTCACATCTTACATCTCGGGGACAAACGGTCGTGATTGGATTGACCAGGATACCGTCATACCCATTGTCGATTAGTTTAGAAAGGAACGATTGCTCTCCAACTGCACGCTGGAAAAAATCGGAAAGCCTGCTTGCCGGATCAAATGTCAGGCCTGAATGGATGGTCGGCATTGAAAGATATGTCGTGGGTGCGGCCCCAACGGTATTCGGATAAAAAGTGAACCCTTCAAATTTTTCCTGCAGTGCACGGTCTTTTTCTAGAATGGATTCAAAGACGTCCGATTGAAGTGAATCAAGAAGCACCACGAGCACGTTTTTCTCGCGATGAAAGGATCCGAGACTCTCCACATCTTTACCGTGGATGCTCACATACGAATGAGAAATCGAAACCGCTTGCCATCCCATCTGGAGGATGAAGACGGAAAATATCATCGTCATCACTCTAGGGCGTTTCCAACATATATAATAAACAAATAGCGCAATGATCATTGATGCCACTGCATCAGCTATCACTCGGGATGGCAGGATATCGACGGTCCACCCAGCCGCATCCAGGTCTCCAAAATTTACTGTCTGAAAAGTTCCGTGCGCCCAGGCGTACGTGGCGCAGACAGCCAGGATACACGACCAAATTTTGGCTGACCGGTGGGGAAGTATGAAGAAGGGAAGCCCTACTACAACCAGCGAAATAAACGCCGGCAACGCGAACTCTATAAGGATGTTTGCGAATGGATAACTGAACTCGCGTTCATTCGGGCCATAAATCAGAGTTGGCAAGCCGACGAAAAGAACGACGACAAAAAGTGACGCTGCCGATAAATTTAGATATCGATATTCTTTCAATGCATTAGTCTCCAACTCGCTTAAACGCGTTAGCCATGCTGGGGAGACAATGCAACCCGGCGGACGGAATGCCGCATAGATATGCACAAGCGGATGCGATGTGGCTTAGTGGGGGGAACTCCACAATATGACGATCGTTCGATCGGAGCCTGAGAATGCGATTATTGAGCTTTCGCAATTGCTTTTTTAAGCGGGTTTTTCAAAAAGACTGCCGCCGGGAAAGCATAGGGCAATTTCAGTGCGCCCTCGCTAAATCTTCCCTCCTATACGAGGAGGGAAGATTTTGATCGTAACCCGAATAGTTTATTTTATATGATTTCAACTTCGGGGAAGGGGAAAATAAATTTTCCTCCGTCGGTTAGATACTGCTTCTCGCGACGAAGAATGCTGTCCTTGAAATGCCAGGGTAGAACGAGGAAGTAGTCTGGCTTCATCGCTCTTGCCTCTGCTTCGGAGATGATCGGTATATGTGTGCCCGGAGTAAATTTACCGAACTTCTCTTTATTTACTTCCGCAATGGCCGGAATTTCCTTGGAAGTGAGGCCGCAGAACTGAAGGACTACATTTCCTTTCGTAGAAGCGCCGTATCCCAAGACCGTTTTCCCATCGGCGACCAGGCTACGAATAAGGCGACTCAAATCATCGCGATGGCGGAAAACTCGCTCCTCAAAATCGCGATAAGGACGCGGTGTGGATAGCCCCATCTTGTCTTCTTGTTCAAGAAGCCAGTTGATAACCGCATCATTTCGTTTCAGCGTCTTGTTGGAAATCTTGCCAGCCGTCACTGCGAAACTGCCACCGTTCACGCTGTTCATGACAACGTCAATGACGCGAAGGCCGGCAGCCGAAAGAATCTTTTCAACAACCTGGAGAGAGTAATACTCAATGTGCTCGTGGCAGATGGTGTCGTAAGAATTCAAGCGCAGCATCGATGGCATATAGCTTTGTTCGAAATGCCATATCCCATCGTCTGCCAGAACCTGTTCGATCTCCCGAGCGAACTTTATCGGATCTTCCAGATCGTAAAACATTGCGATGGAAGTGATAATCTTAGCCGGACGATCCGTCAGTGTCTTATAAGCCTGAGCGCTAAAAAACTCCGGAACAAAGCGAATTTCCTCCGGATAGAAAGACGCAAACTTGCCGGCGGTTGGATCAATGCCGAAACGCTTTAGACCAGGCGTTGAATAGGCTTTCAACGTTGTGCAGTCATTGCTGCCGATATCGAGGATTACCTCACCGGGGGCCGGCGATGCGAGACGCTCAAGATAGGCGACCTTCGCACCCAGATGGTCTACCATCGATTGGTTCAGGCCCGAACGATAACCATAGTTGTCACCATACATCTCCGAGGAGTCGTAGGAATGCTTTAATTGAAGCAAACCACTGGAAGGGCTCCATACCAGCTCCAACGGACCTTTTGTTACTTCTTCTTCTTTCGTTGCCGGAAAAACGCCTGTCAGAGCTTGTTCGCCGAGGTTTAATACGGATACTAAATCCTTTTGTCCCCCCACTCGGCATTTATCGATTTCGCTATACGCTGTCATTCTAAGCTCCTTCATGCATTTCTGATATTGTGTGCAAATACCGTGGAAACGGGCTTGGATGCACACGGTACATTGTTGGAAGATGCGGTTGTATAGGTTTCAACCAATTCTGCACGCATCTGTTTGAATTCTTGTAAGTGCTTGAAACGCCTAACAAAGCGCTGTGGATCGAAATATGCCCCGTTGTCAAGTGGGTCATTCGTGAGGATTTCTGTAAAAAAGTGTTTTGCTCCTGGAAGAGTATGGACTCGCCAGCGATCCATCTCGCCGCTATCTGCGCCTCTCCATTCCGCTACTTCGTAAACTTCCGGGATGCGCTCAAGAATCCATAGGGGCGCATATTTCATCCACGAAACGTTGAGATTGACGACGAGTGCCGGTTTTCCCAACCACACACCTCTTGTATCCATCATGTGATTGAGGACATAAAAAGTGGTCGGAATAGCTGTCAACATGGACGAGAATGGTCTGCCATCGGTGTTTTGCGAGTACGCATTGATTGCGTGATCCCGTCGGAAAACCAAGGTGTAAATGGCGGTAAAGAAATTTTCATTACGCGTACAAATATCCTTGATCAGTCCGATCCTGTCATCCTCTGGTGGCACAATTGGCGTCGAGTTTTGGAAAAACTCTTCAAAATCTGTAATTTTTCGCGCGTCTTCGAGATGCGTATAGGCATAATTCAGATAGACGAGCCCGATATCTGGCTCTTTATCAATTGCAGCGAGAACTCGCTCCACGGCATCGGGATATATCAGATCGTCGTCGCCGAGAATCCAGATGTATTCACCATTGGCGTGGTTTGCCGTAACGCGAAGATTACCGAGCATGCCCACATTCTCGGGGTTGCGGCGATAGGTAAAGTCGGGCCGAGACAAATAGGGCTGCACCACTTCGGGTGTGTGATCGGTTGAGGTGTTGTCGCAGACAAAGAATTCAACACCCTTCAGAGGCTCGGGGTAGAGCAGTGCCCAGTTCTTGAGGTTGACCGCCAGCCATTCCGCCCTGTTATATGTGCTTATGCAAATAGAAAGCTTGGGGCGCGGCTTCAAAAGCATAGCGCTGGTCCGCTTCGAAATTTCGCGTGCATCAGAGGCTTCCGCCAGGGACGGAGGTACGCATATGTCAGCGAGTTGTTTTGCTACATTGAATGCATAATCTCTCCAGCTCGTGACAGGTGAAGTGATTGCTTCGGCTGCAAGCCTGTCCCTCGTCTCAGGGTCACACATTTCGACGATTGCGTCGGCAATTTTCTGCTCGTCGCTGACATCCACTGTCAAGCATCCTGCATTGGCCACCTCAGCCATTGCACCGGAATTGGCACATATGCAGGGCTTTCCGAGCCAAAGGCTTTCAACAATGGGAAGGCCATAGCCTTCTTCAATCGAAGGATACACTGTAAAGTCACACTCGGTCAGAAGCTGGTGCAACTTTTGATCGTTGGCATCCTGATCCCAGACAATATCCGTTTGACCATCGATCGCTTCTCTGAACTTGTCACCATACGTGCTCGTATCCTCACGCCCAACTATAACGAGTCGGAGGGGGCAGGGGGCATGCGTTCGAGCCAGTTTAAAGGCTTCAACAAGTTTGAGATGGTTTTTCCGCGGTTCTATGGTTCCGACACTCAAAATGGTCAGGCTTGCGTCCGCGGAGGTTTGCGGAGGCACAACCTGTTTCACACGGGGCGTTTCCGGGAACTCATTTGGCAGCAATATTGGGCGCACCCGGAAATCTATCCCGGATGGGCGTTCCATGTCTGCCCCCAGAAACGATAGAAAATCCTGCGCGCTATGATTTGAAATCGGGAGAACGGCGTCATATGCCGCCAGTACCCTCATGTATGCGGCGTGGGCCTGGGCATAGTGCTCCGGATAGATCTCCGTCATTTTCCACGGGATGGCGTCATAAAAAACTGCGGCTGCTTTCAATCCGCCGTTTTGCGCGGTTTTTAGAATAGCCATCTGATCGTCGGGCGAGAAGTTTAGCGGCAATTCGGGCATGATGAACCAGCCGTATTCCACTCCCTGCGGTTCTTCCCATTCCCCCCAGTCACTGACTTTGGGGCCGTTCCACTCAGCCAGATGCGTCAGGTCGTCAGCATTTGCAGGTATGAACTTTCTGGCTGTGACATCCCATTTTACCGGCACGACATCGGCCCCATTTTCACAAAGAGCACGCGCAAGCTGTCGTGTAACGCGTTGTATTCCGGTGTTTTTGGGGAATGAGACTGTCGAGTCGACCCAGAAAAACACCTTGCCTCTTTGGGCCCACGGAACAGCAAAGCGTGCTATGTTGTTCAGAATGCCCGCTGCGTATTGGTCCCAGTTGGAAATTTCCCGGCTGACGGCCTCATCTATGAGTTTTTGCCGAAGCTCTTGATTTTCAATAAGCTTCTTAAGGGCACCGCCTATCTTCTTCGGGCTGGTAACGTCGATGGTTACACAACCTCCTCCCTGCGCTACTTCAGCCATTGCACCGAAATTCGCGCATATACAGGGCTTACCATACCAGAGACTTTCCAGAATAGGCAGGCCAAAACCTTCCTCTTTCGAGGGGAACACTGTGAATGCACATTTGGAGTACAGTTCCGAAAGAGCATGTTCCGAGACATGCCCATGGTGCTCAATAATCCCGTCCTTCACAGCCGCGTTGATTTGCGGGGCGCATAGAGGATGAAGATTACCGACGAGGACAAGTCTCCAGGGACTTTCCGGGTTCTGTTGTTTGTAGGTGCGAAAAGCTTCAACCAGGGCAAGCTGGTTTTTTCTGGGTTCAATCGTACCGATGCATGCGATCAACCGTTCATCCGAGGGTGATCGGTCCGATACCCGGACATGGCTCGAAGACGACCCCGGCAAAGCCAATGGTTCACACACTGGAAGCGTGCCGGCGTCTGCCTTGTCATAGGTTTTCCAGAACGCAAGAAGATCGGTTCCTGACCAGTTTGAGATAGGCCAAACGGCGTCGGACAGGCGCAAGTGAGACATATATCGTTGATGCGCCGGCGCAATGTGTGCCCATTCCGGACTTTTCAACGGTATCGCATCGTAGAAGATTGAACCGACCTTAAGGTTGTTACGATGCGCCCAGAACGTGATGTTAAGCGCCAAGTCCTCATCAGTGTGCAAATGCAACACTTCAGGTATGATCAACCATCCTTGCTGAAACTCTGTTTCATTCAAGAGGACGATCGTCTGGCTGTCTCTTTCATAGAATGTTTCTTCAGAGGGTGTGATCGGTGGGCCTTCCCAAAGCGCGAGGGTTTCTCGTTCTTTCCGATTGATGAGGACGCATTGGGCGGTCGCCTCATCCCATTTGATGAACCGAACGGTTTTTCCTGCCCGGATAAGGCCGGATGCCAGGCCACGCACAACACGCTGAACGCCAGTATTGATGTTGCAGTTTACCGTTTGGCCTACAAATAGAAAAATGACGGCTTCATTTCGTTGGGTTATCGATTTGAAAGTCCTCGAGCGGCGCATAGGTGCTACCGCCATCGTCTTTTCTACAGCCGATTTTTTCAGATGTTTTTTTATCGGATCCCAGGCAGTATGGAAGGCGCGCTTGATTGGTCGAGGCCAAATTTTACGGCTGGTAACGAGTATTTCGTCCAATTGCCCATCACGCACGAAATCTCTTATTGGATCCCATGTTGCATGAAATGCATGTTTGACCGGTCGTGGCCAGATTTTACGGCTTGAGACTAGAACGCGATTGTATCGTCCGTAACGAATAAAATCTCTCGCTGGGTCCCAAGTTGCGTGAAAAGCGCTTTTGAAAGGTGCTGGCCAGATTTTGCGGCTGGGAATGATTTTCCCTTGGCGAATGGAATCTCGGAAGGGATCCCATGTCGCATGGACAGCACGTTTAACGGATCGCGGCCAGATATCGCGAAGCTTGAATTTGATCGGCTCGACACCAACGATGCCATTTTCTCTATGAACGGTGACGTAGAGCTTTGTGTCGTCCTCTCCCTCAGTGTCGGGGATCGCTATTTTAAGACGGACGGTTTTTTCCGGCACATCGCCGGAGAAATCAGTTCTGTGGCGGGCAATCAACGCATTTAGTTGATCGGCCTTTTCGGTTAGCCGAGAATTTTCCGCGGTCAATTGAGAATTTTCGATGATCCCTGCGTCCAGACGTGAAGCCAGGCTTCTGATTTCTTCGTCTTGCGATTGGGATTTGGAAATCCATTTGGACAGAGAGCTTATCTGGTAGTTGTCCAGAACATTCGCTGGCGTCGATAGAGACTGCTCCAGGTCGGAATGAGTTTCGTGCAGATAATAATTGTTGAGCCCGTCGAAGAAGACTTTCTTATACCCGTGAGAAAGAACGTTTTCTTCCCATCCCTCTGTTCTCGGAAGATGAAAGATTGGGTCCAGGGCTTCGACAACGAGTATCCAGGGCTTGAAACGTTGCAAGTCAAGGCCCTGCAAAACCTCGCCCTCGGCCCCTTCAACGTCTATTTTCAAAAAATGAATTTCGCGATCCCAGTAATCCGAAAGTATAGAATTTAGTGATCTTTGTTGCAGCGTAACCCGCTTCGCCAAACCCCGACCGACATATTCTTCTCCCACGTCACTTGCAGAAGTTCCCCATCCCCTTGTCGTCGTTTCATAAAACGTCTGCTCACTATCTTCCGCGCCGACAAGACATTGTAGGTTGATATCGCGTGGTCGAGCTGCATTCAAACGGCCAAAAACCTCGGAGGAGGGCTCGATATTGATTCCTCGCCAACCCTTGTCATAAAAAAGCTTGGTAACGGAGTCCTCTTCCGGATCGTTCGCTCCGACGTCGACATAGAAGCCTACGGCAATTTGATTCAATGCTCTCCACAGTAGAATATCTTCACCGTTCTGCGCATAAGATATCAGCACTAACCACTCCTTCTAGACGTCACGCCATTCTACTCCGCACTGACACGCGTAGGGGAAACAGAAGAGCTCGGTCCCTACGGGCAGAAAATTTGCGCCTGTTCTTTTTCCTTTGAAAACTCGCGCACACGGAGCGATATTCCCCATATAGAAAAAACCGCCATAACACGCTTTGATGCGTTTGGATGCATCTGCTATTTAATCGGTGATTTTTCCTTCAATTTGTCCACAAGCTGTTTGACGTCCTGAGCTCTATCCTTGGCTACCACCAATACCTCGTCTGGCGTTGAAATCGTGATTATGTTCTCGAGACCTATTATAGAGGTGTGTACTCCTTGTGAATGTATCAGGCATCCTGCCGAGTCATAGACTGTCGCGGTTCCCATCACTACATTTCCGTTTTCATCTTTGGGTAGCGCTGTCCAAATTGTGTCCCAGGATCCTATATCCGACCAACGAAATCTGCCGGTAACCACAGCGACGGCATTTGAATGCTCTATTAAAGCAACATCCAGTGATTTTTTGGGGGATGACTCGAATTGTACTTTGTCAATTTGAATGAATTCACCATCATATTTTGATTTTTGCAATGAATTTCTGGCGGACGTTAGAATGTCCGGAGCATATTTGCCAAATTCGGATATAATTATGTCTGACCTGAACAAGTAGTTGCCGGAATTCCACAAAAAGCCCTTCCGCATGTAGTCTAGGGCGAGTTCGGCGTTGGGTTTTTCAACAAAGGCTTCGACGCTCGCAACGTCTGCAAATCCCTCAAGGGATTGTCCGGGTTTGATGTAGGCGTAGTTTGTCCGCGGTTCAGCCGGCTCAAGTCCGAAGACCACGATTTTTCCTGATCTTGCCGCGTCAATGCCGGACACGACACAATCGGAGAATCTTTCTTGGTCCCAGATGATGTGATCTGTTGCCAGCACAAGAACGATTGAACCAGGTGCGCGCTCCTCGACTACGAGTGCTGCGACTGCGACCGCTGCGGCGCTGTCCCTTTGCACAGGCTCGAGCACAATACTGACCTGTTGCTCAACTGCTTCCGCTTGAGTTTTTGCCAGCGTTCCCAGGCGCTCGTTGGTAACGATAACGGGCGAGCGATAAATGTTCGCATCGGCCACTAGTTTCAACGTTTCTTGGTAAGTTGAAACTGATCCCGCGAGGGGCTGGAATTGCTTAGGTAGATTATCTCTGGACACCGGCCAAAGGCGAGATCCAACGCCACCGGCGAGAAGAATAGGAACAACCTTATCCTTCATATATGCTCTCGATTTATTAGTGGTAGGACATTGCAGCGCTTTATTGTCATTTGGACTATCTCCACTTTTATCCGAGTTCGGTAGATAGATATGCGCGTTTGCGCTTTTGACGCAACTGCCTGAACCTCAAACGTTGGTTTCCCGATGTCGCCGATCGAAGGAGGATTAGGTCCGCTTATGCGGCCTGATCGACGTCCTCAGTTCCACCAGCCGCTCGAGCGTCTCAAGGCTTCGCTCGGGGCAGGCGGCGGAGAGGGCAAGGGCCATGGTTTCCATGGCGATGAAGGCGGGGGCGTGGAGCGCCACGCCTTCGTTTTTGGCGCGGGGCAGGAAGAGGCTGGCGTTGGCGTGTTTTTTGAGCACGCTGTCTTCCTGGCCGAGCAGCATGATGATCGGGATGTCGAGGCGGCCGGCCTCGGCTATGGCGGTTTGGGCTTCGCGGTGGGCGCGGCCGTGCAGGAGCATGATGAGGACGTGGCCGTTTTCAAGCTCGAGCAACTGTTCGGCAAGCGCGATGCCGGTGGCGTTGAGCGCATAGGAATGCACGCCCGAGCGTTGGAACAGCCTTGCCGCATAGGTGGCGATGATGCCGGAGGCGCCGATGCCGAGCACGCCGATGCCGCGTGCTTGCGAGAGAAGCCGCACGGCCGCCGCCATGGCTTCGCGGTTTTCTGCGCTTGAAAGCATCTCCAGCGTGTTTTTCTGATTGTCGAGCACGAAATCTATCGCTGCATCGCAGTTGCCGGATATGGATTTTGTCGTCGCCGCCATTTTTTCGACGGGCGAATCCGTCACACCCAGATAGGCCTCCAGCGTTTCCTTGAGATCGACCAGCCCCTGGAAGCCGAGCGCCTGTATGGCGCGGATGACGGTCGCATCGGATGTATTGGTCTCGAAGCCGATTTCCAGCGCCGATTTGGCGAGAACGGCATGGCGGTGGCCGTCAATATATTCGGCAACGGCAAGCAGGCCCGGCGACAGGCGGTCGCGGCGCTTGCGCAGCTGCTCTCCGAAACGGTCGATGCGCCGAAGCCTTGATATATGCGTTTCGCCAGCCGGCATGAATTCTTCCATGAAGCTGAGTTTTCTACTCTTCTTCACGAATTAGCAGCGCGCCGAGCCGGGAGGCAAGCGCTTTTATCCGTAGTGGTCATTGCCGTCACTTTTCGTGCGCGGGCCGCACCGTTAAATGGGACTGGACGGCAGAGACCATGAGGCTGAGCGCGGCATAGGAGTTGGAAATCGCTTCTTCGCGCGGCAGGAGGATGTAACGGCCGTTGCGGCAGGCCTCAAGAAAATTGCAGAAACCCGGCATCACGGCTTCCATCATGTCGATTTCCGCCTGCGGCGACGCGCCGGTATCGGAGCGATAGGGATCGAAGATGATATCGGCATCGAGTTCCGGCAGGCGTTCGGCGCTGATCTCGATGCGGTCGCCATCCGGAATGGCGTCGATGATGGCGGGGAAACGAAACCCCGCATCCCACAGCACCCGCCCGAGCGCCCGATAGGTATGGTAGACGCTGATCTTGCCGTTGAGCGGCTGGAACACCGAAACCGTTATGGCGCCTGTATCGACCGATGCCTTCAGCGCTTCGATCTGCGCGCGGTAGCGCCGGTCCAGCACGGCCAGCCGCTCCTGAGTGCCGGTCAGTTCGGCCAGCACCTTGTAAATATGTGGCGCGCCGTCCTTGGTATTGTCGATGGCGACGGTGGGGGCAATCTGCGCCAGTTTTTCAACGGGGGTGGGGCGGTCAGGCTCGGTCAGGATGAGATCGGGCTTGAGGGCGATAATAGCTTCCAGATCGGCATTGATGGAGCCGATATAGGCGATGTCGCTATTGTCGAAATCAACACCGGTCAGAATGGCGCTGGAGCGCAGATAGGGTTTGCCGTCCGCTCCCATGCGGCCGTGGCTGCCCACCGGCGTCACGCCCAGTTCGAGCAGCGGAATGGTGAGGTCGATATCGTGCAGCGTCACGATGCGTTTCGGTTTTGCCGGAATGGAAACGCTGCGGCCGAGATCGTCGGTAAAGCTTCGGCTGGTCTCTTCGGCTTGAGCCGTGGCTGTGCCGAGGAGAAAAGCGGTTGCCGGGAGAAGGGCGAGAAGTGTTTTGCGCATGGGGGACCTATAGGCGATGCCGGTGAAACCAGAGAAGAGCGAGCAGCGTGGGTGCGCCGACGGCGGAAAGAACGAGGCCGGTCGGCAGCTCCAGAGGTGAAAAGGCGGTTCGGGCGATGGTATCGGACGCGGCGACCAGCGTTGCGCCCGTCAGGCCTGCGCCCATGACAAGCCCGGGATAGGAGCTGCCGGGCAACAGAAGCCGGGCGATATGCGGCCCGATCAGGCCGACAAAACCGATGCTGCCGGTGAAGGAAACGCAGGATGCGGTGAGGGTGACGGCAAGCGTGACGTGAAGCACCGAAAGGAGACGGCCATGGACGCCAAGCGCCGTCGCCGCATGATCGCCGAGCGCCTGCACGTCGGCGGCGCGCGCCGTCAGGAGCAAAAGGCCAAGGGCGATGACGAGGATGACGGAGAGGATTGAAACGGCAGTCCAGCTTGCGCCCTGCAGGTTGCCAGCCATCCAGATCATCGCTGTCTGCAAATTGCGAATATCGAGCGATGCCATGAGGATAAGCAGCAAAGCTGATAAAAACCATGAAAAGCCGATGCCGGTCAGCACGAAGCGCAGGCGCGAGGTGGTGCCGGAGAGCATCAGAACGATTACGGCACTTGCCATGCCGCCGGCAATGCCCGCAACGGGGCGCAACATGACCGGCAGGAAAGGCAGCAGGAACAGGCAGCCCAGCACGGCAAGGGATGCGCCTTCGCGCACGCCGAGCAGGCCGGGATCGGCAAGGCCGTTGCGGGTCGTAGCCTGCATGATGGCGCCGGCGATGCCGAGCATGGCCCCGGCCACCATCGCAAGCGCCAGACGCGAGAGCCGGAAGTCGAGAACCACGAGTGCGTCGGTCATGGCGGCATCGGTGTTGGTTGCGGTGACAAGCGACCACAGGGCGGAGGCGGGAATATTCCGGCTGCCGGCGGTGAGCGACCAGAGGGCGACAAGCATGAGGCAGAGGAAAAGCGCCAGCAGAATGATGAGCCGCGACGGCATGAAACGGACGGAAAAGCGCCCCAGTCGGAGAACCCGGTAACGGCTCATTTCAGCACCCTGCGCACCAGCCAGAGAAAGACCGGCGCGCCGACAAGGCCGGTCATCGCGCCGGTGGGCAGTTCTTTCGGCAGGAGAATGAGGCGGGCGGCAAGATCGGCGGCGATCAGGAGGACTGCGCCGCCGAGTGCTGCGATGGGTATGGCAAGCAGAAGCCGCCCCGTTTTCAGGCGTGCGACGAGCGGCGGCACTACCAGGCCGACGAAGCCGATGGGACCGACGACGGCGATGGCCGCGCCGCAGAGCAGTGATATGGAGACAAGCGCCAGAAGCCGGGTCGAACGGATCGGAACGCCGAGCGCTGCGGCTGCGCTCTCGCCCAGCCCAAGAAGATCGAGCCGGGGGGCGACGGCGAAAGCGAGGATAAGCGCGATTGCGGCTGCTGGCAGGGCGGCGGCGATGGTTGCCATGGAAACACCCGCTGTATCGCCCACCAGCCAGAAACGCATCTGCTGCAATGTTTCCTCATTGAGAATGAGGATGGCGGAGGTGATGGTTCCGGCAAGCGTGGAAAGCGCAATGCCGCAAAAAACGAGTTTTCCCGGTGTCAGCCCCTGCCGACCGGCGGAAGCCAAGAGAAGCACGAGCGAGAAGCTGATGCCCGCGCCCGTTGCCGCAAGCAGTGGGCGGAACAGCGGCATTGCGATCAGCCCGAGCGGCATCACTGTAGCCAGAACGACGGCAAGGCTTGCCCCGGCATTCAAGCCCAGAATATGCGGTTCGGCGAGCGGATTTCGAAGCAGGGTTTGCAGCAGAAGCCCCGCTGTTCCAAGGCAGGCCCCGGCCTGCATCGCAGCCAGCAGACGCGGCAGGCGCAGGCGCATCAAAACCTGCTGGTCGAAATCGCGGGCGTCATAAGCGGATATCAGGTCGTGCAGAACGTGCGGCGCGATGGGGCGCGGGCCGGTGGCCATATGCGCCAGCACCAGAAGCAGCATGATGAGCAGCAGGAGAAGTGCTGCTGCAAATGTGCGGCCATAGGCTCGCTCTCTAAGGGCAAGGGTGCGTCCGCTGGTTCCGTTGGGCATCATACAGCGCCGGCCCGTCCGGGCAGGGGAAGAAATACCGGCCGCGCCGTCACCGGATGTGTGAGTTGGGCAACTGCCATGTCGAAGACATCGGCAATGATGCTGGCATCGCACGCCGCTGCCGTTTCCAGCCGGTGCCGCAGCCGCCCGTCCTTCAGGAAAATCAGGTGATCGGCATATTGCAGGGCAAGATTGATGTCGTGGAGCACCGCCACGATCGTACGGTTGTGGCGGGTGACGAGGCCGGCCAGCATGTCCAGCACCTCTATCTGGTGGTGCAGATCGAGAAAGGTCGTCGGTTCGTCGAGAAGAATTATATCCGTCTGCTGGGCCAGCGCCATGGCGATCCAGGCGCGCTGGCGCTGGCCGCCTGAAAGGCTGTCGACTGGTCTTTCCGCCAGTTCGGACATGCCGGTTACGGAAAGCGCCTGTTCCACTGCGCGGGCGTCTTCCTCGCTCCATTGCTTCAGAAATCCCTGATGCGGGTAACGGCCGCGGGAGACGAGATCGAAAACCGAAAGCCCTTCCGGCGTATGGTTCTGCTGCGCCAGCATCCCGAGCTTTTTCGCCACCTCCTTGGTCGGGTGGCGGAAGATATCGCTACCGTTGAGAAGAATATGGCCCCGCGCGGGCCGGTGCAGGCGGGCAAGCGCGCTGAGAAGCGTGGATTTTCCGGAGCCGTTCGGGCCAAGCAGAACGGTGAAGCGGTTCGGTGCGACATCGATGGACATGTCCGCAAGCACCGGCGTGTCGCCGTAGGCAAGCTCGATTGCCTGCGCCGCAAGGCCTCTATCCATGCTTATGGGTCTCATGCCGTCGTTCAAATTCGTCACCGTCTGAATGCGTTGCCACCAGAATTATTGATGACTGTAGTAGTCAAGTATATAGCGTTCAAAAATGCGGTTTTTGCCGGTCGATTTGAACAAAAAGCGGCTGTCATGGGCTGAAATGACACGCCAAGAAGTGCGAATGCGACCTTCAGTACCGACGTTTTGCCGCGCTGAAGCGGAAATAAAGTTGACTACTACATTCATCAATTGAAAGAGCGGTGCATCGTCGCGATGACGATTTGGGACAGCCGGGGACAAGATACGATGCATGACGGTTCGATGATCATTGGGGTGCGCTCGCGGGCGCTGCTGGCGTTTCTTCTGGCCGGGGTCGCCCTGCCTGCTTATGCGCAGGAGAGTGCGGCACCGAAGAAAAATGCTGACGGGACGACCGTGCTCGAAACCATAACCGTCAATGCCGATGTCAAAAAAGGTGCGCGCGGTTATCAGCCGGTGACGACGGGCACGGCGACACGTACCGAAACACCGATCCTCGATATTCCGCAATCGGTCAATGTGGTGACGGCCGAGGTGCTGCGCGACCAGCAGGCGCGCTCGCTGGACGAAGCGCTGGCCAATGTCAGCGGCGTCACCCAGGCAAATACGCTGGGCGGTACGCAAGATGCCGTCATCCGCCGTGGTTTCGGCGATAATCGCGACGGCTCCATCCTCGTCAACGGGCTGAAGACGGCCTTGCCGCACTCCTTCAACGATACGGTCGAGCGGGTGGAAGTGCTGAAGGGGCCTGCCTCCACGCTTTACGGCATTCTCGATCCGGGCGGCATGGTGAATGTCGTGACGAAGAAGCCCGAGGATACATTCACGGCGGAGGCCTATTCGCGCTTTTCCGCTTATGGTGCGGGTAAGTACGGTACATCGGGCGGTTTCGATGTCACCGGCCCGATTGCGGGCACGGATTTTTCCTATCGCCTGATCGGCGAGGGGGAAAACAGCGATTACTGGCGTAATTTCGGTGAGAAGAAGAACTGGCTGATCGCGCCTTCGCTGAAATGGAGCGGCGAGGACACCGATATTACGGTTTCCTACATGCATGAGGATTACAGCGTGCCGTTCGATCGCGGCACGATCTTCGATCCGGCGACCGGCAGGGCGATCAATGTCAGCCGCCGCCTGCGCCTCGATGAAGCCTATAACATCACCGACGGTAAATCCGATCTGGCGAGCATCGCCATAGACCGCCAACTCTCCGATGACTGGAAGCTGTCGCTGAATTACGCCTATAGCCGCAACGAATATTCGGACAATCAGGCGCGCGTGATGGGCTATAATTCCCGCACGGGGCAGGTAACGCGACGGGCCGATGCGACGCAATATTCGACGATCTACAATCACGCGGTGCGGGCGGATCTGACGGGCGAGGCCGAAATCGGCGGGCTGCGCAACGACCTGCTGTTCGGTGCGTCCTATGACTACAGCGATACCCTGCGCACCGACATGCTGCGATGCGCGAATTCCACGAATTTCAACGTCAATAATCCCGTCTATGGCCGCTTGCCGGTCTGCACCACGGTGAGAGCGGTCGACAGCGACCAGACGGAAGAGCTTTCCACCGCCTCGATCTATATGCAGGACGCCCTGCATCTTAACGATCAATGGATCGCGGTCGGCGGTTTGCGTTACCAGTATTACGACATCTATGCCGGCAAGGGTCGTCCCTTCGTCGTCAATACCGAGAAGGATGGCGGCGAACTCATTCCCAATGCCGGTCTGGTTTACAAGCTCACTCCGAATGCCTCGCTTTATGCCAATGTGGCCAAAACCTTCCGCCCGCAATCATCCATCGGCGCCTATTATGGCGGGCTCGATCCGGAAGAGGGCATCTCCTACGAAGTGGGTGCGAAGTTCGATCTTTTCGCCGGCCTCAACGCCAATATCGCCCTGTTCAACGCCCGCAAGCGCAATGTCGCCTATTCGGAAGATGTCGGCGGCGTCTCGACGGTGAAGGCCGCCGGCCTCGTCCGTTCGCGCGGTGTGGAGGTCGATATTGCCGGCAGCCTGACCGACGATCTCGATCTCATCGCAAGCTATGCCTATACGGATGCGCTGGTGCTTGAGGATCCCACCTATGCCGGCAAGCGCCTGCCGAATGTGACGCGCCACACCGGCTCGCTCTTCTTTGCCTACGATGTCGGCGAGGTCGGTCCGAACGGCAATACGCTGCGCATCGGCGGCGGCGTCCGGGCGGTGGGTGAGCGCGCCGGCATCAACGACAATTCCTATAATCTGCCGGGCTATGCGGTCTTCGACGCCTTCGCCACTTACACGCTTCAGTTCGAAAAGCCGGTGACGCTGCAGCTCAATCTGAAGAACATCTTCGACAAGACCTATTACACCTCGTCCATCGGCTCCACCAGCTATGCCAATGCCGTGGGCGAGCCCTTCAATGTCAGCCTCACGGCCAGCGTGAAGTTCTGACAACGGCGTCGAGCGGAAAACAATCGCCAGTCATGAGAGCGGGGTGAACGCCCCGCTTTTTATTTCCACATGGCGCGCATCCGCGCACCCACATCGATGCGGATCTGCTGCGCGCTGCGTTCGGAAGCGGCAGCCGATACCAGTGGCCAAGTCATCGTTTCGAAGAATTGCAGCAATGTCGCCGGGATGAAGCGGGTTCTTGCGGCGTAAACATGCCTGTCGCCCTGCTGGTTCTGCCCGCCGGTGAAGAAGCGTTGCGGTGTGATAAGTGACAGGCTGTCCTTGGCGCGCGTCATGGCGACATAAAGCAGCCGGCGTTCTTCCTCCAGCTCCTGGGTGGTGCCGACCCCGAGATCGGAGGGAATGCAGCCATCGACCACATTCAGGATAAAGACGGAACGCCACTCCTGGCCTTTTGCCGAATGGATGGTGGAGAGGCTGAGGTAGTCCTCGTCAAGCAGCGGCACGCCGGCCTGATCGCTGGTGGCGTCCGGCGGATCGAGCGTCAGCTCGGTCAAAAAGCGCTCGCGTGAGGGGTAGCCGCCGGCGATCTGCTCGAGCTGCAGCAAATCGGCCTTGCGGGTGTCCGCATCCTCGTGGATGCGCTCGAGATGGGGTTCGTACCACAGTCGCGCCTGCCCGATCTGGCCCGGCCAGTCGTTCGGCGCCTGTCGCAGGCCCACCAGCATTTGCGTGAAGGCTGTCCAGTCGTCGCCCGTCTTCGGCGGAGGCGGAATTTCGGCAAGGGCAAGCAGCGGCTCGGGGTCTGTCGCAATCGCATCGAGAATATTGCCGGCCTTCTTCGGTCCGATGCCGGGCAGCATCTGCAGCAGCCGAAAGCCGGCGACGCGGTCGCGCGGGTTCTGCGCGAAGCGCAACACGGCCAGCATGTCCTTCACATGGGCGCTGTCCAGGAATTTCAGACCGCCAAACTTGACGAAGGGGATGTTGCGGCGGGTCAGTTCCACCTCGAGCGTGCCGCTATGGCTGGAGGTGCGGAACAGCACGGCCTGCTGTTTCAGCGTCATGCCGGTTTCGCGGTTGGCGAGGATCTGGTCGATGATGAAATTCGCCTGTTCGGTCTCGTCCTTCACCGTCACGAGTTTCGGGCGCTCCAGCGACTGCCGCTCGGTCCAGAGGTTCTTGGTGAACCGCTCGCGCGCCAGATCGATGACGCCGTTGGCGGCCGCAAGGATCGGCTGCGTCGAGCGATAGTTGCGGTCTAGCGTGATGATGTCGGCAGCAGGGCTGAAGGACGCCGGAAAATCGAGGATGTTTCGCACCGTCGCCGCCCGGAAGGAATAGATCGACTGCGCATCGTCACCCACCACGGTCAACCCGCGGCCACCGGGCTTCAGCGCCATCAGCACCGAGGCCTGAAGCCGGTTGGTATCCTGATATTCGTCGACCATCACATGGTCGAAGCGGTTGCCGATATCGTCCGCCAGAACGGGGTCGCTGACCATTTGGGCCCAGTAGAGCAGGAGATCGTCGTAATCGAGCACGTTCTGGACCTGCTTGGCCTCCACATAGGCTGCAAACAGTTCCTTGAGTTCGCTCTCCCAGTTGGCGACCCAGGGATAATGCTGGCGCAATATCTCCTTGAGCGGCGTCTGGGAATTCACCACACGCGAATAGATCGCAAGACACGTACCCTTCGTTGGAAAGCGGCTTTCGGTTTTGGAAAAACCCAGCTCGTGCCGGGCGAGGTTCATCAGGTCGGCGCTATCCTCGCGGTCGTGGATGGTGAAATCGATGTTGAGCCCGATCTGCTCGGCATAGATGCGCAACAGACGCGCGCCGATGCCGTGAAACGTGCCGGACCAGGCCAGCGCGTCTGTCATGATTGCCGAATTCGCCCCGATAACGTGTTTGCAGATACGCTCGACCCGCCGCGACATTTCCGTGGCGGCACGTCTGGAAAACGTCATCAGCAGTATGCGGCGGGGATCGGCGCCATTCACGATCAGATGCGCAACACGGTGGGCGAGCGTGTTGGTCTTGCCCGAACCGGCCCCGGCGATGATCAGCAGCGGCCCGGCCGTGTGCCCGTCTGCCAGCCCAACGCCATGTTCCACCGCCTTGCGTTGCTGTTCGTTGAGCTTTTCCAGATAGGCAACCGCCATGCCAGCAATCCTTAGATAACCTGCCTGTCCCCACGGGTGAGAACCTTGTTCAGAGATGGCAGTCGTCGGAATGTCCGGCCATTGTCTGCCCTGTCGTCGCAATGATTAGCAAAGACTCAAACAGCAATCCAGAACAAATGCTGAACGCATTGTTCCGGTGGTTCGAGCGCAGTCGGTGGTGAAATTTATCGGCCCAAAAGGTCGCCCGCGAAATCCCCGAAATCGCGCCACGGGAGAAGGCGGGCGGCCGTGGATGGGTCGCCCGGTGTGAGTGTTGTGGGGGTGATCGTTACAGGAAACTGCTTTCGAACAGCTCGCCTGAATAGGCCGAATGGGTAATGCCCGCTTCAAGATCGGCCTTGGTCAGCTCATCGACAAAATCGCCGTTCTGCATGACCAGCACGCGGTCGCACATGTGGGCAATCACCGCGAGGTCATGGCTGACGAGAACGAAGGTGAGGTCGCGTTCTTCGCGCTGGTCGGCAAGCAGGTTCAGGATTTCGGCCTGGATGGAGACGTCGAGCGCGGATGTCGGCTCGTCGAGCAGCAGGATCGGCGGTTCGAGGATCAGCGCGCGGGCGATTGCCACGCGCTGGCGCTGGCCGCCGGAAAGTTCATGCGGGAAGCGCTCGGCGAAATGTGCGGGCAAGCCCACCTGCTGCAGGGCGGCAGGCACTTTCGACCAGCCATCGCCAAGTCCCATGGCGCGGATCGGTTCGGCGAGCGCCCGGCCGATGCGGTGGCGCGGGTGCAGCGAACCGTAGGGGTCCTGAAACACCATCTGCGCCAGTTTCAGTTCGTCGCGACTGCGGGTCTTGCCGACCGGTTTGCCGTTAAAGCTGATGGAGCCGGTCCAGCCGGCCTCCAGCCCCGCCAGCGACCGCAGCAAGGTCGACTTGCCGCAGCCGCTCTCACCGACGATGCCGAGCGTTTCACCTTTGTTGACCGTGAGGCTGACGCCGCGCACGACGTGATTGCGGTTTTCCTTTGCGCCGTAGACGACGTCGAGCTTGTCTACCGTGATCATCGCATCACCTCCGCATCGATAGCCTGACGGTCCAGCACCTTGAGACGCCGCACCGGATTGCGGGGATCGGGCATCGCCGCGATCAAACCCCGCGTATAGGGATGTTGCGCATCCTCCAGCTTCGTCAGCGTTTCCACGACGCGCCCGCCATACATGACCAGCACGCGCTCACAGAAGGCCGCGACCATGCGGATGTCATGGCTGATGAGGATCAGGCCGGAATTATTCTCGCGGACCATCTCGTCCAGAAGCAAAAGCACATCCTTGCGGACGCTGACGTCGAGGGCCGAGGTCGGTTCGTCGGCAATGACCAGCTTCGGCTTGGCGAGCAGCATCATGGCGATCATCACACGCTGCCCCATGCCGCCCGATATCTGGTGCGGATAAAGCGCCATCACGCGGTCGGGATCGTTGATGCGCACGCGCAGCAACATGTCGCGCGCTGCACCTCTCGCCGCCTTTCCGGTCAGCGCCAGATGCAGTTCGGCGGCCTCCGCCACCTGCTTTCCAATCGGCAGGACCGGATTGAGCGAATAACGCGGGTCCTGCATGATAAGCGCCATCTCGCTGCCGCGGATCGCGCCCATCTGGCGCTCGGATTTTTCGAGCAGCGGTTCGGACAGGAAATCCATCCGCTCCGCCGTCACCGTGGCGCTTTTCGGCAGGAGCCGCATGGCGGCCCGGCCGGTGGTGGATTTTCCCGAGCCGGACTCACCGACGATGCCGACCCTTTCGCGCCCGACATCGAAATTGACGTTGGACACGGCCGGAATGGTGTTGCGGCCGAAACGGACATTGAGGTCGCGGACCGAAAGAATGGGGGAGCTATCAGGAACGGGCATGACGCGGATCCAGGAGGTCGCGCAGCGTATCGCCGGCGATGTTGAAGGCAAGGCTCGTCAGCAGGATGGCGATGCCGGGCATGACGGCGACCCACCAGTAGTCGAGCATGAACTTACGGCCGCTGGAGATCATCGCGCCCCATTCCGGTAGCGGCGGCTGGGCTCCCAGACCGAGAAAGCCGAGTGAAGCGGCCGTCAGGATGATGCCGGCCATGTTGAGCGTCAGGCGAACGATGACCGAGGGAATGCACATCGGCGCAATGTATAGAAACAGGATGCGCAGCGGCGAGGCGCCATAGAGACGGGCGGCGGCGACGTAGTCTGTATTGCGCACGACAAGCGCTTCCGCCCGGGCAAGACGCGCAATCGGCGGCCATGCCGTCAGCGAGATGGCGATGATCGCCGTACCGAGGCCGGCGCCCATGGCGGCCGCAAAGGCAAGCGCCAGCACAAGCGAGGGGAAGGACAGGACGATATCGGTTGCGCGCATCAGGATCGCGTCGGTTCGCCCGCCGAAGAAACCGGCCATCACGCCAATGGCAAGGCCGATAGGACCGACGATGACCGAGACCGAGAGTACCGTCTGGATGGTGATGCGGGTGCCGTAAACAAGCCGGCTGAAAATGTCGCGGCCGAATTCGTCGGTTCCGGCCAGATGTGTCCAGCTGGGTGGTTGAAGCGCGTTTTCCAGAGCCTGACGCGCAGGATCGTAGGGCGCGATGAGCGGAGCAAAGATTGCGACCAGAACCAGAATGGCCAGAATGGCGAAGCCGAACATTCCAAGTGGTTCATCCGCGAGCTTTCGAAGTGTCCGCGCGGTGGTGGTCGAGATACGCGACAGGGCGCTGGGACGATCAACGGTATTGTTGTGCGCGATATCGGTCATCGTACGGCCTCCCGTGTACGGGGATCGAGCGTGGTGTAGGCCAGATCGGCGAGGAAGTTGAGTAACATGAAAATGAAGCCGATGACGATCGTGGCGGCCAGAATCGCATTCATGTCGCCGATGAGCAGCGCGTTCGTCATGTATTGGCCGATGCCGGGCCAGGAGAAGACGATCTCCGTGACCACGGCGCCTTCCAGCAGGTTGCCATAGGAGATCGCCAGAACGGTGATGAGCTGCACGGCGATGTTGGGCAGCACATGGCGGGTTATGGTGCGCGCGGGGCTGACACCCTTGGCCCGTGCCGCGATGACATAATCCTGGCTGAGCTGTTCGAGGGTGAAGGCCCTCGTCATGCGGGTAATATAGGCCATGGCCATATAGGCGAGGATTATAGCCGGCAGGATAATGTGTCCAAGCGCATTCCAGAAGATTTCCGTCTCGCCCGCAAGGAGGGTGTCTACGAGCATCAATCCCGTTTTCGGCTCCACGAGGCCTTCGTAGAAGACGTCGACCCGACCGGGGCCGGCGACAAGGTTGAGGTTCGCGTAGAAAATCACCAGCCCGACGATGCCGAACCAGAAGACCGGTATCGAATGTCCCACCAGCGCAAAAACGCGCGCGAACTTGTCGATGAAGGTGTCGCGGAAGAGGGCGGCGGCTAGACCGAGTGGGACGCCGACGACTGTCGAGATGATGATCGCCAGCGTGGCGAGTTCGAAAGTGGCGGGGAAAGCCTGCGCCAGATCGCGGGTAACGGGGTTGCCGGTCAGGATCGCAATGCCGAAATCGCCATGCAGCAGGCCGCGCAGATAGATGAAGAATTGCTGGTAAAGCGGCAGGTCGAGCCCCAACCGAGCTCGCATGGCCTCATAGGCCTTGGGATCGGCAAGTTCGCCGACGATTGCCCCGACAGGATCACTCGGCATGACCCGGCCGATGATGAAGGTGATGCAGAGCAGGATGAAGAGGCTGACGATCAGTTGCAGAAAACGATGTCCAAGCCCGCGCAGTGAGATTTCCGTCATTGCTGGCCGCACTTCCCTGTGAGAACGCCGTCAGCGGCCGGGGCATTGCGCACTGCTCGCCGCAGACGCGCAATTCTCCTTTGCAAAAACTCTTGATGGTACTTCATCCCAACTCCTCCATGAGCTAACATGAAAACATATGATGTGCGGCAATGTCATAATATGAGTAGCGAAGGGATTCGTATTCTGCAAGAGGGAAGAGTGGCATGATGGGCGACAAAGCGAGGCCGCGGGAGAGGCGGGCACAACAGATCATCGATAATCTCAGCGCAGAAATTCGCAGTGGAAAACTGAAAAACGGCGATCAACTTCCCACCGAACCGGAGCTTGAACGCAGCTACGGCGTGAGCCGCACCGTGGTTCGCGAGGCGATCGCGGATTTGCGTTCCGCCGGCTATGTCGTTCCCATCCAGGGCAAGGGGGTTTTCGTCAGCAATGCCAGTGAATGGGCGGGCGTTAAACTGACGCAATCCGAAGTCGGAACCATTGCGGAAACGCTGGAAATGCTGGAGTTCCGACTTGCGACGGAAGGGGAGGCGGCGGCAATCGCCGCCTATCGCCGCACAGCCCAGCAGGAGGCCGCAATCTCTGCGGCGCACCGGAAAATGGCCCGCGCCATCGATGCGCGTGAAACCACCGTCGATGCCGACTACGAGTTTCATACGGCTATCGCCATTGCCACGAATAACCGCTTTTATCTGGAGGCTCTGCGTCAGTTCGGCTCGCGCTCCATACCGCGCGGGCAGTTCCCGACGCTGCCGGAAACCGGCGATGCGAATTATCTTCGCAAAGTGCAGGCCGAGCACGAGGCAATCCTGCGCGCCATCGTCGAACAGGATCCGGAAGCGGCGCGAAAAGCCATGCGCGAACATATGCTTGCGAGCCAGCGCCGATACAGGTTGCTATCAGAAGCGCAATAGCATCTCGACACTCATCTTATTTCATGCGATGTCATATGATGACTTGCATGGAGAGAGGAGAGAATCGATGTATGTCGGCACCCAGGTTGCTGCGCGCGATGACGAGGATTTTAAGGTTTGGGCGCAGCTCGGCGTCAAAAATATCAACGCGGATCCGCCCGGAAAGCCCGCGAGCTGGACTTTCGAGGACTTTGAGCGCCACCGTGACAAGGTCGAAAGCTTTGGCCTCGTTCTCGATATGGTGCAATTGCCGCTGCCGTCGCGGCCCATCGAACAGGCGTCGTATCCCGATATCCTGCTTGCCGGCCCTGATCGCGACCGGCAGATCGATGCCGTCTGCACGATGATAGAGAATATCGCCAGGGCCGGAATCCCTGCCGCGAAATACAATCTCAACCTCATCGGCATTCCGCGCACCGAAATGGAGCGCGGCCGCGGCGGCTCGCTCAATGAAGCCTGGCGCTGGGACAAGGCGGACCATGATGCAGCGCCGGGTCTCGCGGGCGTTCTTTCCGAAGACGAGAACTGGGAACGCATCGATTACTTCCTCGAGCGTGTGGTGCCGGTGGCCGAAAGCAACCGCGTGCGCCTGGCATGCCATCCGCATGACCCCTATACCCCGCCGGGTTACAGGGGCGTCACCCGTGTTCTCGGCACGGTCGAAGGGCTGAAGAAATTCGTGCAGATGCGCGAGAGCCCCTATCATGGCCTGAATTTCTGCCAGGGGTCGATCGGCGAGATGCTCGACAATCCGCGCGAGGAAATCGACGACATTATCAGGTGGTTCGGCAGTCGCGACAAGATCTTCAACGTCCATTTCCGCAATATCAGCGGCGGCAAACTCTCCTTCATGGAGACATTCCCCGATGAGGGCGACATGGACATGGTGCGTTCGCTGAAACTCTATCACGAACTCGGCTATCGCTACATGATCATGCCAGACCATGTGCCGACGATTGCCGGGCGCGATGCCGTCGGTGTCGCTTTCGCCTTCTGCTACGGCTACATCGCCGCCTTGATAGAAGCGCTTGATAATAAACATCTTTGACCGTTCTGGCCCGCGACGCCCCGCTGCGTCGCGGGCTTTTTCACAAACATGAATTACCGATCTGTAGGAGGAGCAGGTATGAGAAAATCATTGATCCGTCTCGCATTCACCACGGCCCTTGGCGCCATGCTGGTGCAGGCAGCGCCGGCCGTGGCCAAAACACCGAATGACCAGCTTGTCATCGGAACCTCGCTGGCTCAGGTGCTGTCGCTTGATCCGCATCAGGCCACCGAAGGAAAAGCCAACGAAATCATGTCCAACCTCTATGACCGTCTGATTTCGGTCGATGGTTCGGGCAAGGTTTCACCGCAGCTTGCCGAGCGCTGGGAGATAGATGACAAGGGCATCACCTTCCATCTTCGCGAGGCTAATTTCGCCTCGGGCAATCCGGTAACCTCGGCAGATGTCGTCTATTCGCTCAGCCGGCTGTTGAAGATGAACCAGGCGGCCGCAGCCAACCTCAAGCGCGTTGGTTATAATGCTGATAATGTCGACAAGCTGGTGAGCGCGCCGGATGAAAAAACGGTACGCATCGATCTTTCCGGCGAAACGACGTCCGAGCTGCTTCTTTACCGTCTGGCCATGGTCATCGCCAGCGTCGTCGACAGCAAGGAGCTCAAGACGCATGAAAGCAATGGCGACTGGGGCAATGGCTGGCTGAGAACCAATTCCGCCGGTTCCGGTCCCTTTACGCTCAATCGCTGGTCGCCGAATGAGATCATCATCCTCGAGGCCAACAAGAATTATGTGGCCGGCAGCCCGAAAATGCGCCGCGTCATCGTGCGGCATGTGCCGGAAAGCCAGGTGGAGCGCCTGATGCTGGAGCGCGGCGATATCGACATCGCCAGTGCGCTGACGGCTGCCGACCTTGCAATCTTCAACAACAAGGAAGGCTTCCAGATCCAGCGCGTGCCGACGGGCGGCTTCTACGTCCTGTCCATGAATGCCGGTAAGGAGCCCTTGTCCAACCCCAAGGTCCGCGAAGCGATTGCCTATGGCATCGACTACAAGGGCATGGAAAAGACCATCATGGGTCCTTATGGCCGGGCACGTACGGTGCCGGTGCCGGAAAACTTCGAATACGCCATTCCGAGCCCGGACTGGAAGCTCGATGTGGAGAAGGCGAAGGCCCTCCTCAAGGAGGCCGGTTATGAGAACGGCTTCACGCTTAATCTGAAGACGATCGCGCAGACGCCGCGCATCGATCTCGCCACCGCGATCCAGGCCTCACTCAGCCAGATCGGCATCAAGGTCAACATCCAGCAGGGTAACGGTTCGGACGTGATCGCCGCCCACCGCGCGCGGGATTTCGATCTGCTCATTCCGCAGACGGGCGCCTATATGCCGAATGTGCTGGGCTCGATGGAGCAGTTTTCCAGCAACCCCGACAATTCGCTGGCCGCCAACAATGCCGGCAATTTTGTCTGGCGCTCGGCCTGGGACATTCCGGAACTGACGGCGCTCACGGCAAAGGCTTCGCTGGAGCCGGACGCCAAGAAGCGCGGGGAAATCTACACCCAGATGCAGGAAATGTTCGTCGCCCAGAAGCCGGCCGTGCTGCCGATGTTCGAGAGGTTTGAGCCGATCGTGCTGAATGCGCGCGTGAAGGATTATGTGGGGCATCCCAGTCAGACGACCCGGCTGGAAAAGGTCACGAAGGACTAAGGGCAAACCACAGCCTCCGAAAACCTGACGGGCGGTTTTACCGCCCGTTTTTTATTCGCGGCCAGGCGGGAAGCCCGGCCGATGCGGTGGATTATCGTCGTTATCCCGGAATTTCGGGGGTTTTCTCAAGGACTTCATCGGGTTAGATCGTCCGATGACTATTCCTTCCGTCGGGCGAGAGTCGTGAACTCCGCTCACCCACCTCCCGAAGAATGCGTTGACGACCATGAACCTTGCACAGATAAAACTTCCGTCGCGGCCGCTGAGCCTCAAACGTGGCGTCATTTCGGTGCCGGCAGCCTATTATTTTTCCATTCCGGTGCTTCTGGTAATCACGGTCGTCATGCTCGTCGCCGAAGGTCCGGGCATATTGCGCGACTATCAGATCAGCAAAGATCCGCTGGAGATTGAAAACGGCGATATCAGCGGTAGCTGCAAGACGCGCAAGGCGATCTTCACGACCTGTGAGGCCGATCTTTCCTATGACCATGCGGGCGTGAGCTACAAGAAGGATGTCGAGGTCATGTTCGTCGATTTCCATTCCGGCGATTATGAAACCGGACTGGTCATCTCCGCGAAGAACCCGGAACTCGCTACGATTTCGCTGGGCCTCGACATGCTTTGGAACCGCATCATCACGCTTGGCGTGTTCGTTGCCCTGCTCGGCTTCGGCAGTTTGGCGATGCTGTTCACGCTTATCCGGGTCCTGCGGGTTCGCCTGCAGCTGCGCAAACCCGCACCGTTGACCGTCATTCCGGTGGCGCTGACGGCGGTTGCCGAAAAACGCAGTCGTCTCTTCGTCACCTATGCCGATACGGTCAGAGAAGATAAGACCAAGCGGCAGTCCTTCACCCATCTGGAGAGGGGGCGAATCCCGGTCGTCGTTGGTCATAACGGAAAACACGATGTTGCGTTGGCGGTCTGGCACGGCAAGACCGCGCTGCCGGTTCTGCTCGATGATCGGCTGGAGCGGATCGAGCTATCGGAGCAGGAAAGGGCGGAGGCCCTCGCATCGCTTGCCCCGATGCTTGCGAACCAGACGCCGGAGGGCGCCTCGGCTCCGGGTGCGACGATTGGCAAAGGGCCGGGCCTCCTGCGCAGACTGGGGACTTTCGTTGCCATCGTGGCCGTCATCGTCGTCGCGGTTATCGGTTACTGGCTGTGGTACGTCACCAGCGCCCCGTCGCAGTTCAACTCGCCCGGCATGGACCTCAACAACATGATGCCCGCAGCAATTAACGAGTGGGGATGCGCCCGTCTGCAGGAGCGTTTCTCCGATGGCCCTGCGCCTTTCGGATGTACCGCAGCCGATTATCGAAGCTGGAAATAAACGGCCTTTCCTATAGTCCGGGTCGAGCCGCGCGCGAAAAAAAAGCTTACGGGCTGCCGCGTGCGGCCCGTTCCTTTCTGTACGTTGCAGAACAGATCGTTACATTTATCATTAGTTGCATTAGAGATTTATAAATAAACCACTCCCATAGTGCCACCGTGAGCGGTTCTTCAGAGGCTGGGAGAGTGCGTCATGTTCACGGTTCTGGAATGCGTTGTCGTACAACACGACCGGGCGGTCGTGCTTCTTGCGGCTGTTATCTGCCTGCTTGGCATGTTTGCTTTTTTTCATCTTTTATTGCGTGCGGAGGAAAGTCCGGCTGGCCGCAAGCCCTATTGGGTGCTGGTCGCGGCCTTTGCTGCGGGACTGAGCGTCTGGGCCACGCATTTCGTCGCCATGCTCGCCTATAAGGGCGCGGTCCCGATCGGTTATGATTTCGCTTTCACGGCTCTTTCGGCGGTTCTTGCGGTTTTCGGTTTCTGGCTGGCGCTCACCAGCCGCTCGCAGGCCGCTTACAGCCCGGCGATCGTCGGCACGCTGGTCACGCTCTCGGTTGCCGTCATGCATTTCGTCGGCATGGCGGGAATGGATGTCGCCGCCACGATCAGCTATCGGTGGGGGCCGGTGCTGGGTGGTTTTGCGGTTGCCTGGGCGTCTTTTCTCCTCGCCTTTTTCCTTTTTCGCCGCCTCGGCTCCTGGCAGCGCGTCGCCGCGCCGGCCGGATCGGCGATCTTCGCGATCTGCGCGCTGCATTTCACGACCATGTCGGCCACGGTGCTTTCGCCGGATCCGTCCGTATCCGGGCCCGATCCCGACAATGTCGCCCGGCTGATCATGATCTGCGCCATTTCCGGCGTCACGTTCCTGATCCTGTCCACCACTGCCGCCGCCGCTCTTGTGGATCGTTACCTTGTCGATCTCAAGGGTCTTGTGGATGCGACGCTCGATGGTCTCGCCGTCGTCCGCGATGGGCGGATCGTGGAGCTTAACACCCGCTTTGCCGGGCTTCTGGGCCGGGAGGAAACGTCGCTGGTCGGACAAAACCCCGACGATCTCTTCAAGGCCATCGACGGGCAACCCGCCTATCTGCCGCGCCATGCACCGGTGGAGGCGGTGCGCGAGCGCGCCGGGCAGGCGCAGATATTCGAGCTCGGCGTGCGCACGATCGAATATCGCGGCCGCCCCTGCGAGGTGATGGCCATTCGCGACCTGACGGAAAAGCGCGAAGCGCAGCGGGAAATCGAATACCTCGCCCGCCACGACGTCCTGACGGGCCTTTCCAACCGCACCATGTTCCAGACCCGTCTTCACCAGCAGATCGAGCATTGCGATGAGGAGGACGAATTCGCGCTGCTGGCGCTCGACCTCGACCGGTTCAAGGCGGTCAACGACATATTCGGCCATGCCGAGGGGGATCGCGTCCTGAAGAAGGTCGCCGCCATTCTGGATGAATGCGCAAGGGCAGGCGATGTGGTCGCCCGTCTCGGCGGCGATGAATTCGTCATCCTGACTGCCCGGCACACCAGGGCGGAAGAGGCGCGCCTGCTGGCCGAGACGATCCTTGGCATGTTCGCGCTGAAGATGAATGTTGCCAATGATCCGACCTCCGTTGGCGTCAGCATCGGCATCGCCGTCTTCCCGCGGGACGGGAAGGACCATGAAAGCATCATGCACGCCGCCGATCTGGCGCTCTACCGCGCCAAGATGGGCGGGCGCGGCATATTGGCCTTCTACGATCCGGTGATGGATCAGGAGGCGCGCGAGCGCCGCCAGTTAGAGACGGATCTGCGGCTTGCCATCAATCGCAACGAGCTGCTGTTGAATTATCAGCCGGTCCTTTCGGTCGAATGTGGCCAGGTCGTGGGTTACGAGGCGCTGGTGCGCTGGCAGCACCCGACACGGGGCGTGGTGCCGCCGGATGTCTTCATTCCGATTGCCGAAGAGAGCGGCATCATCATCTCGCTCGGCGAATGGGTGCTGCGCGAGGCCTGCCGTCAGGCGGCCGGCTGGGCGCCGCATCTGAAGGTCGCGGTGAACGTTTCGCCATTGCAGTTTTCGCTGGCCAATCTCGGCCATGTCGTCTGCACCGTGCTGATGCAGACCGGGCTTTCGCCCAACCGGCTGGAACTGGAAATCACCGAAGCCGCGCTTTTGAAGGACCGCAAGGCGACGCTGATCATCCTCAACCAGTTGAAGGCGCTCGGCGTCGCCATCGTCATGGACGATTTCGGCACGGGTTATTCCTCGCTCAGCAACCTGCAAAGCTTCCCCTTCGACAAGATCAAGATCGACCGCAGCTTCATCGCCGCCATGAGCGACGATGACAATGCCCGCGCCATCGTGCGTGCGGTGATCGGCCTCGGCCGCAGCCTCGATCTGCCGGTGACGGCGGAGGGAATTGAAACGGATGCGCAATATCGCATGGTGGTCGACGAGGGCTGCGCGCAGGCGCAGGGTTATCTCTTCGGCAAACCGGATGTCGCGCCCGCTCAGGTCGTCAGCGCCACCACACGGAAGAAACATTCCGTTTGATAAAAGAGGCGACGGCGCAGGACGTCGTCGCCCCGCCTTTCCCACATCCGATGGAACGAGAGCGACGGCAGATCGTTAGGGTTGCGTATGGCGCGTCCATGCCGCGGTTGCCTCGGCGACACCGGCGATCAGCATGACGGGATAGTTCGATTGCCTGTCCTGAACGCGCCTCGGATGTACCTCTATCGATGGGAGAGACCGCGATGACAGACCGCCTCGAGCCTCAGGATCCACGCAGCCAATATCCGCGCCCGCCCTTTTCGACCCCGACTCAGGAGATGCCGGGTCTGGTGACGAATATGACGCCTTTCCCCGATCACGGCGAAAAAAGCTATAAGGGCACCGGCAAGCTTGCCGGTCGCAAGGCGCTGATTACCGGCGGCGATTCAGGTATCGGCCGCGCGGTCGCCATCGCCTTTGCGAGGGAAGGTGCTGATGTGGCGATCTCCTATCTGCCGGAAGAGGAATCCGACGCCGAGGAGGTCGTGGCGCTGATTGAGGCGGAGGGCCGCGTGGCGGTCGCGCTGCCCGGCGATATTACCAACGAGGCCTGGTGCCGCGAACTGGTCGAGAAAGCGGCCGGCGATCTCAACGGGCTGGACATTCTGGTCGTCAACGCGGCAAGGCAGCAATATCGAGAAAGCGTCGACGAGTTATCGACAGTCGATTTCGATCTTACCATGAAGACCAATCTCTACGCACTGCACTGGATAGCGCAGGCGGCGGTTCCCCACCTCAAGCCGGGCTCGTCGGTAATCACCACAGCGTCGATACAGGCTTATGAGCCCTCCGCCATCCTGCTGGACTACGCCACCACGAAAGCCGGCATCGTTGCCTATACGAAAGCGCTCGCAAAGCAGCTTATCGAAAAGGGTGTGCGCGCCAATTCCGTCGCCCCCGGCCCGTTCTGGACGGTGCTTCAGCCGAGCGGCGGCCAGCCGGACGAGAAGGTGAGGAATTTCGGCAAGGACAGCGATTTCGGCCGCCCGGGACAGCCGGTGGAACTGGCGCCCGTTTACGTGCTGCTGGCGTCACAGGATGCGAGCTTCATCAATGGCGAGGTTTATGGCGTCACCGGCGGCAGGGGCATTGCCTGAGGCGATGTCCGCCGATGCCGGATGGGCCTTTGAGGATTTCGAGATGAAACGGCAGGCAGAACGTTCAGACAGTAGCTTGAAGAGCTTCGATGTCCGCGACCGGCTGATACTGGCGCTTTATGCGCAGCTGAAAGCGGAGCGGCAAACCCGCGAGGCGATGGAGTGGGTTATCCGCAATGGCGGGCTGTCGCCGGAGGTGCTGGAAGCCATGGCGTCCGACCCGGTGCCGGTTCTGGCGGAGGCGGATGTGCCGGCCATCGAGCGCATTCTGGCCAAGGGCCGACGCGGAGACATGTCCTCCCGCAGCGATGACGAGGGACGACGGACATGAACCGGAGAGCGAGCTGGAGAGGCCATCTGGCCTTTGCCGATTTCAACTGCGAAGTCGGCCTTTATTCCGCACTGACCTCGGCGGAGAAAATCTCTTTCAATATCGTCAACTGCAAGACCGGCCACCGCGTCGAGCGGCAATATGTCGACAGCGACACCGGCGACGCGGTGCTCCGCGAAGATCAGGTCAAGGGATACGAACTCGACAATGGCGACCACATCGTCATCGAGGGAGACGAGATTGCGAAGCTGATGCCGGAAAGCGACAAGGTCATCCGCATCAGGCACTTCCTGCCCTGTGACGAGATCGACAAGCTTTATTTCGACAAGTCCTATTATCTCGCGCCGAGCGGGGAGGACGGCGAAGAGGCGCTGACGCTTCTTGCCAGGGCAATGGAAGATGAGAATGTCGTCGCGCTCGGCGAGGCGGTGCTTTTCCGCCGCAATCGCGTTCTCCTTGTCCGCCCGAGCGGCAAGGCTCTCGTCGCGACGACGTTGAATTTCAGTTATGAGGTGCGCTCTCAAACCACCGTCTTCAAGTCGATCCCTGATATCGAGTTCGACGAGGAAATGCTGGAACTTGCCGGCCACATCATCGAAAAGCGCGCCGGCGCCTTCGATCCGGCGGACTATAGCGACCGTTATAACGATGCGCTGGCGGAGCTGGTGAAAGCCAAGATCGAGGGGCGGGAAATCGCGAAACAGCCGCCGCACCGGGAGGACAATATCATCGATCTCAAGGAGGCCCTGCGCCGCAGCGCCGGGGCGGGAGCCGGGAAAAAGGCGACAGCGGCAGGCCGCAAGGCTTCCCGGAAAGCGAGCTGATCCATGGGATTGCAGACCTATAACGCCAAGCGCAGTTTCGACAAGACGCCGGAGCCAAAAGGGACGACGGCCGAACAGCAGGGATCGAGCTTCGTGATACAGAAACACGATGCCCGCCGTCTGCATTATGATTTTCGGCTGGAAATGGACGGGGTGCTGAAAAGCTGGGCGGTGACGCGCGGCCCGAGCCTCGATCCCGAGGACAAGCGCCTTGCCGTGCATGTCGAGGACCATCCGCTCAGCTATGGCGATTTCGAGGGCGTCATCCCGAAAGGACAATATGGCGGGGGCACCGTGATCGTCTGGGATCGCGGCACCTGGCAGCCGATCGGTGACGCCCGGAAAGGTTATCGCAAAGGCCATCTGGAATTCGAACTGGACGGCGAAAAGCTCAAAGGCCGATGGCATCTGGTACGCATGCATGGAAAGCCCGGAGAAAGCCGGGAGAACTGGCTGCTTATCAAGGGCGATGACGAGGAGGCGAGGCATAAGGGCGGCGCGGATATTCTCGAAGAACGGCCGGAATCCGTAAAGACCGGGCGCAGTGTCGAGGAAGTTGCAGCCAAACCGAAGGATACCTGGAACTCCAAAACGGTGTCGAAAAAGACCGTCGCTTCTGCCTCAGGCAGGAAACAGGCTCATGCGCTGCCCAAAGGCGCACGCAAACTGGCTATGCCATCCTTCGTGCCGCCGGCGCTCGCCACGCTCAAGCCTAAACCGCCGGATGGTTCTCGCTGGCTGCATGAAATCAAATTCGACGGTTACCGCCTGCAGGCGCGCGTCGATCAGGGCAAACTTCAACTGCTGACCCGCAGCGGGCTGGACTGGACGGAGAAATTCGGCCGGGCCGTGACAGGAGCGCTCACGGCGCTACCGGTGGAAACGGTGTTGATCGATGGCGAAATCGTCATCGAACGGGATAACGGCGCCTCCGATTTCTCCGCCTTGCAGCAGGATCTGAGCGAAGGGCGCAGCGACCGCTTCGTATTCTATGCCTTCGACCTTCTTTATCTCGATGGCAGCGATCTGCGCGGTGCGGCATTGAGCGAGCGAAAGGCGCTGCTCGAAAAGCTGCTGCCGGCGGGCGACCCTCATCTCCGTTACAGCCAGCATTTCGAAGAAAGTGGCGCGCTTGTTCTGGACCATGCCTGCCGGCTCAGCCTCGAGGGCGTCATTTCCAAAGTCAGGAACAGCAAATATGTTTCGGGCCGCAAGGGCGAATGGGTAAAATCCAAATGCTCGATGCGACAGGAATTCGTCATCGGCGGTTATACCGTCTCCTCGACATCGGACCATGCCATCGGATCGCTGGCGCTCGGCGTTTATGAAAATGGCAAGCTGCGCCATGTCGGCCGTGTCGGGACAGGCTATACGGGCGAAGTGGCGGAGATGCTGCTTGGCCGGCTGAAGCCGCTGGAGCGCAAGGAAAGCCCGTTCGGTGAGAAACTCACCGCGCTTGCCCGCCGCGATCTTCATTTCGTCAAGCCGGAACTGGTCGCTGAAGTGGAGTTTCGTGCATGGTCTGGAGATGGCAATCTGCGTCACGCCTCCTTCCGGGGGCTGCGCGAAGACAAGCCCGCAGCAGAAATCGAACGCGAGGAGAAGGCCGTGTCCGATACCCAGGCGCCGCAATCGAAGATCAAGTTCACCCATCCGGACCGGCTTTATTGGCCGGAGGACGGCGTGACGAAGGAGGGGCTTGCCGATTATTATGCGCAGGTCTGGCGGCACATGGCGCCCTTTGTCGTCAACCGGCCGCTGGCATTGTTGCGCTGCCCGGAGGGCATAGAGGGGCAGCGATTTTTCCAGAAACATGCCTGGCGCGGCATCAACAAGGCCGTCGAGCAAATCAAGGATCCCAAGGACAAGGGCGGAGAACCGCTGATCCGCATCACCGATTTCGATGGCCTGATGGCGCTCGTGCAATCAGCCGCGCTCGAAATCCACCCCTGGGGCGCGACCACCGCCAATTGGGAAAAGCCGGACATGATCACCATGGATATCGACCCCGGCGAGGATGTGGCATGGGAAGAGGTGATCGAAGCGGCGCTGGAGCTGAAGCGGCGTTTCGAAGAAGCCGGGCTTGCCGCTTTCGTCAAGACCTCCGGCGGCAAGGGCCTGCATGTTGTCGCACCCCTGAAGCCGCAGGCGGGCTGGGCCCCGGTAAAAGCCTTCGCCAAGGCCATGGCGGCGGATATGTCGAAGGCCGAGCCGGAGAAATATCTCTCCGTCGCCACCAAGGCGAAACGGCAGGGCCGCATTTTCATCGACTATCTGCGCAATGGCAGGGGCAATACGGCGGTTGCGGCCTATTCAACACGTGCCCGGCCGGGAGCCGCCATTTCAGCACCCCTCGAATGGTCGGAACTCACCGCCGAGATCGGCCCGGCCCATTTCACCGTCAACAATATCGGCGCGCGTCTTTCCGCGCTGAAAAAAGACCCGTGGGATGGATTTTTTGCTGCTGCCGAGCCGCTTCCGAAAAAGGCCCGCTGAAGGCATCGAGCCTCAACTTCTCTTTTCGGAAGCAAGGCTTTTCTTCAGGGCATCCATGATGTTGATGACATTGCCACCGGTGCGTGCCTTCGTGCCGGTTTTCTTTTTCGAGGAGGAGACCTCCTCGCCCTTGGTCTTCAGCAGGGACTTGATCTTCTTCTGAATGGGGTCCTGCACCAAAGCCGGTTTCCAACCCGTCACCTGTTTGCCGATGCGTTTTTCCATGGCGTCCAGCAGCGGCCGGTCGATTTTCATCTTCGGCTCCAGCGCGTCGATGCTTTCGCGCACCTCTTCGCCATAATGCAGCGTCCAAAGGATGATGCCTTTCCCCGACGGTTCGAGGAGCACAGCCCTTTCACGACGGTAGATTACGAGGCGCGCAATACCGAAAACATCGTTCACCTTCATGGCCTCGCGAATGACGCTGAAGGCTTCGGTGCCGATCTTGTCTTCCGGGCGCAGAAAATGCGGACGGTCGTACCAGATCCAGTCGATCGATCCTTTCGGCACGAAGGTCTTGATATCGATGGTGCGGGTGCTTTCCAGCGCCACCGCATCGATCTCGTCATCCTCCAGCAGAACGTAATCGTCCTCGGCGCGGGGAAAACCTTTTACCTGGTTTTTGGCGGCGACCGGTCGGTGGGTGATGCTGTCGACATAACGGCTTTCGACGCGGTTGCCGGTTTTGCGATTGAGGATGTGGAAGGTGTATTTGTTGCCTTCCGTCGTCGCGGGCGTCAGCGAGACGGAAGCCGTCACCAGCGACAGCTTGAGATAACCCTTCCAGAAAACCTGCCGTGCCATGTCCGCGATCCGCATTGGTCCCCCGGAACAACAGCCACGGGGTGGCTTTTGTTCCGGGAGGAGCGGCAAATCGGGGCAGGGCTGAACCTATCAGCCGAACAGCGACGTCAGCCCGTAAACCGCGGCGGAGATCAGCGCAGCCGCGGGCATGGTCACGATCCAGGCGATGACGATATTGCCGGCAAGGCCCCAGCGCACCGCCGAGACGCGGCGGGCCGCGCCGACGCCGACGATGGCGCCGGTGATCGTGTGGGTGGTCGAGACCGGAATGCCGAGCCACGTCGCACCGAACAGCGTCAGCGCACCGCCGGTTTCGGCGCAGAAACCCTGCATCGGATTGAGCCGGGTGATCTTCGATCCCATCGTATGGACGATACGCCAGCCGCCGAACAGCGTGCCGAGCGCCATGGCCGACTGGCAGGAAATCACCACCCAGAAGGGCACGTAGAAGCTCTCGCCGAGATGTCCCTGGCTGAAGAGCAACACGGCAATGATGCCCATGGTCTTCTGCGCGTCGTTGCCGCCGTGTCCCAGCGAATAAAGCGAGGCGGAGATGAACTGCATCACGCGGAAGGTGCGGTCCACGGCAAAGGGCGTTTGCCGCACGAACAGCCAGGAGACGGTGAGCACCAGAAGCAGGGCGAGGAAGAAGCCGATGGCCGGCGACATGAAGATGGCGCCCACGGTTTTCAGCAGGCCCGACCAGACGATGGAATTGAAACCCACCTTCGCAAATCCAGCACCGACGAGCCCGCCGATCAGCGCATGCGACGAGCTGGAGGGAATGCCGAAAATCCAGGTGACGATGTTCCAGACGATGGCGCCGATCAGCGCCGCGAAGATCACCTGCGGCGATACGATGGCCGGATCGATGATGCCGGTGCCGAGCGTTTCGGCCACATGCAGGCCGAAGAACAGGAAGGCGATGAAGTTGAAGAAGGCCGCCCAGGCGACCGCATATTGCGGGCGCAGCACGCGGGTGGAGACGATGGTGGCGATGGAATTGGCGGCATCGTGCAGACCGTTCAGAAAATCGAAGAACAGCGCGATGGCGATAAGGCCGATTAGCAGCGGCAGGGCAAGTGCGACATCCATCAGACGTTCTCGATAACGATGCCGCTGATCTCGTTGGCCACATCCTCGAAACGGTCGACGACCTTTTCGAGTTCGCCGTAGATCTCGCTGCCGATCATATAGGCCATGGCATTGCCGCTTGCGCCGTGGCGGCGGAAGAGGTCCTTGAGACCCTGATCGTGAAGTTCGTCGGAGCGGCCTTCAACGCGGGTCACCTCTTCGGCGATGGATGACAGGCGATGCGCATTCGTGCCGACCTTGTTGAGAAGCGGAATGGCTTCCGCGATGAGGCCGGCTGCGCGCACGATCTCATGACCCATTTCCTTCATCAGCGGATCGAATTCCGTTTGCTCGAAAAGACGGATGGTCTTGACGGTCTTGTGCATCATGTCGATGGCGTCATCCATCGACTGGATGAGATCCTTGATGTCGCCGCGGTCGAAGGGGGTGATGAAGCTGCGCCTGACGGCGAGTAGCACCTCGCGGGTGATGTCGTCCGCCTGATGTTCGAGGGCGACGATGAGGTCGCAGTTCTTCTCGACGTCGATGCCGCTCAAAAGTTGGTCAAGGGCCTCGGCCGCTTTGATGACGGTTTCGGAATGTTTGCTGAACATGTCGAAGAAACGGTCCTCGCGCGGCATCAGCTTGCGAAAAATACTCATCATGCGAATTGGCCCTCAATGGCGCTTTATTAGTTGTGGGGGGTGATTGTCATAAAACTGTCATAAATGCACGCGGGGCATTGATGCAACCCGGAAAATCAGCACTATCAACGGATATGAAACCCACCAAGAAAAGCCGGAAAACCCGCCCGGCTCGTGCACTGACATTGCTCCAGCAGCTTGCTGCGGTTCCGGAAAAGCTCTTCACCGGCGCTTTCCGGCAGCAATATGCCGCGCTTTGCTTCCGTTATGCCGGCAATGGCGAGGATGTCGAAATCCTCCTCGTCACGTCCCGTACCAGCGGACGCTGGATCATTCCGCGCGGCTGGCCGATGAAACGCAAGAAGCCGCACGAGGCGGCGGCAATCGAGGCGTGGGAGGAGGCGGGCGTGCGCGGCCGGGTGAAAAAGAATGCGGTTGGCCGCTATACCTATCTCAAGATGCTCGACAATGGCGATGTCGTTCCCTGCATGGTCGATGTGTTCCAGATAGAGGTGACGGAGGCGGAAACCAGTTTCAAGGAACGCGGTGAACGCCTGCTGGAATGGGTGCGCCCGGATGAGGCGGCAAGGCGCGTTCGCGATATCGAACTGAAGTCGCTTCTTGTCGATTTTCGCCCGAAGGGCAAAAAGAAGCGTCAGGGCAGCGAGAGGCCGTAACCGCACCCGTCCGGCATCCGCTCCTGTGGTCAAGACTGTAATGCCGCCGCAATGGGCCATCTCCAACCTTGCCTGATGTTTGCCGTCAGGTGCCGTTGCATGAAACCATGTCGTCCCGTTCTCCGCTTTTTATTGCGTTATCTCCATCCCATCATCGTCCTCGCCGTGCTTCTGGCGGGCCCGGCCGCCATTCTCCTGCTGAGGTGACGGCAACTCCATGGATGCAAAACCGGCCTTTTCAGGCCGGCTGCTTTTGGGAAGGTTGCGCCGGATGGTTCGAATGCCCCGTTTCATCCGGCGCTTTCGGCAACAGGCGGGTAAAACGCCTGACGATGCTGTCTATATAGGACAGGATGGTCGGCACCACGATCAGGGTCAGCAGCGTGGAACTGATGAGGCCCCCAACCACCGCATGGGCCATCGGCGCACGCTGCGCGCCGCCACCGCTGACGGCCAGACCGAGCGGGATCATGCCGAAGATCATCGCCAGTGTCGTCATGATGATCGGGCGGAAGCGGATGACGCCGGCATTTTCCAGCGCCGCGTTCAGCGATAGCCCACGCCGCCGCTCACGATTGGCGAAATCGACCAGCAGGATGCCGTTTTTGGTCACGAGGCCCATCAGCATGATGAAGCCGATCAGCGAGAACATGTTGATCGTACTGCCGGCCACCATCAGCCCGATGAGGACGCCGACAAGCGAAAGTGGCAGGGACGCCATGATGGCGAGCGGTTGCATGAAACTGCCGAATTGCGAGGCGAGCACGATGTAGATGAAGATAACGGCCATGGTAAGCGCCGTGACCATGTGGCCGATGGTCTCCTGCATGGTTTCGGCGTCACCGCCGAAGCGGATGCGATAGCCGTTCGGCAGGTCACGACCGGCTGTCAGGCCCTGCAACGTCTCCGTCACGTCGCCAAGCGTGCGGCCGGCGATATTGGCCGAAACCAGTATCTCGCGGCGATTGTCGATACGGCGGATTTCGGCGGGGGCCGGCATGATGCCGATATCGGCAACCTGATCGAGACGCACCATCAGCGGTGCGCCGTTCGCGGCCGTGCGGCTGGTCGCGATCATCAATTCACCGAGACCTGCCGCGTCGGACCGCCGCTCGACGGGCAGGCGGATGACGATATCGTAGCTGTTGCCGTCCGCATCCGTCCATTTCGACACATCCTCGCCGCCGATAAGGGGGGAAAGGGCCGCGGCAAGATCGGAGCGGGCAATGCCGAGATCGCTCGCCGCCGCAGGCTTCAGGCGGACCGAAAGAATGGAGGTCACATCCCTGGCGCTGGAGGTCACATCCACGAGGCCGGGGATTTTCTTCATGTCTTCGACCAGACCGGTGGCGATTTTTTCGAGGACCGCCCGGTCGTCGCCGAGGATGCTGAGCTGCACCGGGCTTTCGCCGCCGCCAAGGCCATTCTGCAGGATCGTAATCTCTATGCCGGGTATGGCTGACAGGCGTTTGCGAACCGGTTCGGCAAGGGAGAGCGGGGTTCGGCTCCGCATGTCGAGCGGCACCAGCCCCACCAATATGGTGGCCCGATGCTTACCGGCGGCGCCGCCGGTATTGACGGTGGAATAGAGCGTCTCGACTTCCGGAAATTCCTTCAGCGCCTTTTCGACCTGCCGCACCTTCGTTGTCGTATAATCCAGCGAGGAGCCGACCGGCGCGGTAATATTGACCTGAAAGCGGCCCTCATCGGCATTCGGAACGAACTCCGTGCCGACCAGCGGCACCATGAACAGGCTGCCGATAAAGATGCCCGACGTGACAAGCAGGGTGACGAGCCGGTGCCGCAGGGTCCAGCCGATGGCCCGGCGATATTGCCCGGCCATCCATTCGAAGCCGCGGTCGAAACGGGCGATCAGGTGGCCTACCGGCCCGCGCTTCGCATCGGGCTGGGCGTCCGGATCGTACCAGACGCTTGATAACATCGGGTCGAGCGTGAAGGCGACGAAGAGCGAGATCAGGACGGCGGCGGAAACGGTGACGCCGAATTCATAGAAAAACCGGCCGACAATGCCGTCCATGAAGGCGACCGGCAGGAAGACTGCCACGATGGTCGCCGTTGTTGCGATTACCGCAAGCCCGATTTCATTGGTGCCGTCGAGTGCCGCGCGCAGGTGGGATTTGCCCATGTGGAGATGGCGGGTGATGTTTTCGCGCACCACGATGGCGTCATCCACCAGAATGCCGATGGAAAGCGTCAGCGCCAGCAGGCTGAGCGTATTGAGCGTGAAGCCGAGGAAATGGATCACCGCGAGCGTGCCGATGATTGCTATCGGCAATGTCAGCCCGGTAATCACCGTGCTGCGCCAGGAATTGAGGAACAGGAAGACGATGGCGACGGCGAGCGCCGCACCTTCGATCAGCGTCGTCTGTACCTGGTTGACGGATTCGCGGATCGGTATCGACGCATCCGTGACGATGCGCAATTGCACGTTCTGTGGGGCAAGCTCGGCGTTGAGCGCATCGAGGCGCTTCCTCACATCCGTCGCGACCTGAACCGTATTGGCGTCCTGAACCTTGACGATGTCGATCGCCAGCGCCGTCTGGCCATTATAAAGGGCGCGGTTTTCGGCATCGGCTGCCCCTTCGGAAAGCGTTGCGACATCGCGAAGCGCAATGGCCGCGCCGCCGCGCCTTGCCACCACCATATCCAGCAGCGCCTGCGGCTCCTCGATACGCCCCTGCACCTGGATCGTGCGTTCGGAGACGGGGTCGACGACGCTTCCGGCCGGGCTGTTGTTGTTGCCGGTGCGCAGCGCATTCACCACCTCGTTGATGCCGATCCCGAGGGCGCGCATGCGCGTCTCGTCGATTGCCACATCGATCTGCCGTTTGCGGGCGCCGACCAGCGTTGCCTGGCCGACGCCGGCAACCGTCGTCAACTGCCGCACCACCTTCTGGTCGGCAAGGCTGGTGAGGGCGGGCACATCGAGCGACGTCGAACTGATCGCCACCGACAGGATCGGCTCGGCGGCGGGGTCGAACCTCGATATGACCGGCTTTTTGGCATCTTCGGGAAAATTCGCCTCGATGGCGGCGATCTTGTCGCGCACCTCCTGCGCGGCGGCCGAACTGCGCACCTCGAGCTTGAATTTCGCGACGACGACGGAGCGCCCCTCATAGGAGGTGGAGGTGACCTCATCGAGACCGCCAATGGCGTTCAGCGCATCCTCGACCGGGCGTGTCACCTCGGTTTCCACCGTCTCCGGCGTCGCGCCGGGATAAGAGGTGACGACCACCACCACGGGAACGTCGACATTGGGATATTGGTCCAGCCCAAGCCGTTGCAGGGAGAAAGCGCCCATGACCAGAAGCGCGACCATCATCATGGTGGCGAAAACGGGATGGGTAACGGATATGCGGGTCAAGAACATTTCAGCCTGCCTTGTCGACGGTGACGGCCATATCGGGCTGCAATTCGGGAAGCGGCGCGGTCAGGATGGTCTCGCCATCCTTCAGCCCGGCGGCAATCTCGATCAGGCTGCCGCCGTTCCAGCGCGCTCCCACCGTGACCGTCTGGCGGCGAAGATGGCCGTCCTGCACCTTGAGCACATGGTAACCTGTCTCATCCTTGCGCAGCGCGATGGCGGGAACGACGAGCGCATCGTTTTTCTCGCGCAGCAGGATCGATCCGCTGGCGAACATTCCGCCCCACAGGCTGCCGTCACGATTGGCAAGCCGCAGATAGACGGCGACGAAGCGGGTGCCGTCTTCGGCAACCGGGCTGATGCGGTCGACCGTGCCTTTGACGATCTGGCCGCCAAGGCCGTCAATCTTCAGTTCCGCCGTCTGACCGAGGGCGACGCGCGGAACATCGCGCGTGGCGACAAGAACCTTCGCCTCCAGCACGCTGGTATCGACCAGCGTGAGAAGCTCGCCATCCGCGCCGACACGCGATCCCGCCTCGGCCAGCCGCCGGGTGACGGTGCCACCGAAGGGCGCGCGGATTTCGGCATTGCGAAGGGCGAGGCGGGCAATATCCGCCTGCGCCGAAAGGCTCTGGAGCCTAGCCGTCTTCACCGCGACATCGCTTTTCGCCTTGTCGAGCTGTTCTGCCGAAGCGATGTTTTTCAGGGCAAGCTGTTCGGTTCTCGTCAGGGCCTGCATTGCCAGCATCAGCTCGGCCTCGGCCGCGTCCCGGTCGCTCTGCCGCAGCAAAAGCGTCGATTGCAGCTCGTCGGTTTCGAAACGCACGAGCAGCTTGCCCGCCTGCACCGTGTCTCCGTCGCGGACATTCATCTCGACGATCTTGCCGGCTTCACGGGCGCGGATCACCACGCGGGTGATCGGCTGAAGCTCGCCGCTGATGCCAAGCCGCTCCACCATCGGGCGCGTGCCGATCTTCGCCGTTTCAGTGGCCGTCAGTTCGAACGGAGTGCCTGCCGGGCTCATCGAAGCGGTTTCGACGAGCCCGTTCACGATGCCTTTGACACGCTCATTCGCATCGACGCTGCCGCGCGCCGGATCGAGAGCGGTGACAACGAGAACGCAACCTGCAAGCGCGATCCCCGCCTTGATGGTTCTCTTCACCCACATGCTGAAATCCTTTCCATACCGGGACCGCAGCTCAGGCGGTCGCATTGCCTCTCTTGAGGCGTATGGCATCTGGATAGGCGTCCATAATTGCAGCAGCATTACCCTTGCGAACGCAGCTGCTTAAACAGCAGGGTCTGATGTTTCATCGCCCTGTTTTTACGCCTTTTTCGGAGGGGAAACCGCCTTGCACCGGGTTGGAAATGCTCCGGCGGCTTCTTTGCCGCAATACTGCCGCAACCTTTCTGGCAGACAAGGGAATGCGAAGGGACGGTGACGCATGAGACTTCTGTTGATCGAAGACGAAAAGGCAATGGCGGATGCGCTGGCGGCGACGCTCGGCAGGCAGGGTATCGTCATCGACCATACGATGTGGCTCGGCGATGCGATGGAGTTGACGCGCCAGCACGTCTATGACGCCATCCTGCTTGATCGCCGCCTGCCGGACGGGGAGGGACTTGCCTTCATTCCGCAGCTGCGTCACGCCGGTATCGACACGCCGATCATTTTGTTGACGGCATTGAACGAACCGGAAGACCGCATCGCCGGGCTGGATGGCGGCGCCGACGACTATCTCGGCAAGCCGTTTCTCGTCGGTGAGCTGCTGGCGCGGGTGCGTGCGGTTCTGAGAAGGCCGGCAAACCTTGCACCCGCCGAGATCACAGCCGGCCGCATCGTCATCGATCCGCTTCATCTCAGCGTCACGATCAATTCCGTTCCCTTCGATCTGCCAAGGCGCGAGCTTGCGGTTCTCGTTGCGCTGGCGAAACGCAAGGGCAAATCCGTGCTGCGTTCCACGCTTGAAGCGGCCGTCTACAATTACGAGGAAGAGATCCAGTCCAATGCGCTCGACGCGCATATATCGCGGCTGCGAAAACGCCTGCTCGATGCCTCCGCAGGCGTTGGCGTCCATAATATTCGCGGCATCGGTTATCTGTTGAAGGAAGAGGCATGAAAGCGCAGGGCACCTCCAACTCGTCCTTGTGGTGGAAATTGAGCTGGCAGCTCAGCGTCGTCGTCTCCGCCATGATTGCCGTGGTCATCATCGGCCTCTGCTTTTACGGCATGACGATGCTTTCGCCCAATATTGCGCTCTGGGACGACCTGTCGGCGACACTTGATGAGTCGCTTTCGCTCGATCCGCAAAAAGGATTGGTCGTTACCGATGGCCCGGCATTGCAGGCCTTGAAGGCGGAGAACTCAACGCTCTGGTTCGTGGCTTCCACGCTGGACGGGCGGGTGGCGAGCTATGGCGCCGTGCCCGCCGTTTATGAGGAATTGTCGCCGTATCTGCATTTGCTGACGGATGCCGATATTCGCGGAGGAAAGGGCATCTCCGAGGTCGCCCTGGTTGAAAGCATGGAGACGAAGGGGGGGTCTGTAAGGGTCATGTTCGGCGGAACCACGCATATGAGGGGGCAATTTTTGACGCTCCTTGCCGGAACCTACAAGATTTACGTTCCCCTCCTGGCTGTCATCTTGCCCGCCGTGTTCTTCTCGGTTCCCCGCATCGTGCGCGAGGCGCTTGCCGGCCTCAGTTCCGTCGTCAAAAAGGCTCCCGAGATCGATCCGCGCCGGCCGGGCTCGAAGCTTCCGGTCGAGGATGTGCCGCGGGAGGTGGTGCCCCTGATCCTTGCCTTCAACGGCATCCTCGAACGGCTTGAAGAGCAGTTTCGGGCGCGGCAGCGTTTTCTCATCGATGCGGCGCATGAGCTGAGAACGCCGATTGCGATCATGCAGACCCGGATAGAGGGCTTGCCGGGACCGGAGCAGCAACGCCTGATGGAGGATGTCGCGCGGCTTGGGGAGACCACGGAGCAGCTTCTCGCCTTCGAAAGAAACGATCAGGTGAACGACCGGCGCGAAACGCTGGACCTCGTCGAGACGGCGCGCACCGTCGTTGCCGATCTCGCGCCGCTCGCGCTTGCGGCGGGCTACGATATCTCCTTCGAAACGCAGGTCGCGCGATATGAAATACTGGGCAACCCGTTCACCCTGCCGCGCGCCATCAGCAACATCGTGCGCAACGCCATAGACCATGGCGGGAACAGGGGGATGATCCACGTCTCGATTCTCGCCAGTGGCGAGATCGCGGTTTCCGATGAGGGACAGGGGATAGCCGAAGATCAGCGGGAACGGATTTTCGAGCCCTTTTATCGCGTTACGCCGCGCAGCACCGGGGCGGGCCTTGGCCTCAGCCTCGTCAAGCAGATCGTCGCCAACCATAACGGGCGAATCTTTCTGGACAGCAACGCCTTCGGAAGCACCTTCCGGTTACGTTTCTGATCCTGCGTTGCGCGCGCTTTCAGGGGCGGGCAATTGTAATGTTGCCGCAATTTTCGCTGTCGTACCGTGTGGGGCACAGGATCAACCATGCCAACTGGAGTACGTGCAGTGAAACAACAGTGCAGTCTGTTTGCCCGGGCTTCCGGCGACAGGGCCTCCCGCAGTCGCGGCGTCGCCTTCGCCACCTTGCCCTTTGCCATCATCATGTCCGGCTGCACGTCCGTGCCGCTCAAGGAAGGCGGTACGCTGACCTCCTATGCGCAACTCAGCCCGGTCAAGGGCAAGTTCACCAAATCGCGCACCTTCGTGGACGCTAACGGACTGGCCGGGGTCAAGACCGTCGCCATCGTGCCGACCACCTTCTCCTTTGCGGCCTCTTCACGGGTCACATCGGAAAAGGACCGTGTCCTTGTTTCGAATGCGCTGGATCGGGCCATCTGCGTCGCGCTCAGCGATAAATACCGGATTGCCGCGCTGGGCCAGCCGGCGGACATGACGGTGCGCACGGTCATCACCGATCTGGTGCCGACCGACAAGACCATGGCCGGGGTATCGACGGCCGTGACGCTCGGCAGCAACTTCGTCCTGCCGGTCAGCGTGCCGCGTCTTCCATTCGGGCTTGGCGGCCTCGCTGTCGAGGCGGAAGCGGTGGACAGCACCGGCGTCCAGCGCGCCGCAGCCGTCTGGTCGAAGGGCGCGAATTCCATCACGGGTAACGCCCGCGTCTCGGAAATCGGGGATGCCTACGAGCTTGCCGCCGATTTCTCCAACTACTTCTCGCGCATTCTGGTGACAGGCAAGGTCTCCGACGGGCTGAACCTCTCTATCCCCTCCGGCCATCGAATCCGGTCCGCCCTGGGTGGAAAGCCGAAATATGTCGAATGCGATGCCTATGGCCGGTCGCGCGGCCTGCAGGGCATGGTGGCTGACAAGTTCGGTGCGCCACCCGAATGGACCGACAGACCCGCGAAGGCCGCGTCGCGATAGGGCAGCCGCTATCGTTGCAGATCGCGCGCGTTACGGCGCGCGCGACAGTCCGAGCCCAGGACCTATGCCGCAAGACCGAGTTTCAGTAGGCCGCATTCGCGGACGATTTCGGCGATATGGCTGAATTGCGCCGAGAGCGGATTGCTCTTGCGCCAGACGATGCCGATGGTGCGCGACGGGCGCGGTTCCGCCAGCCGGAACACAGAGACGGTGGATTGCCTTGTCTCCATATCGACGGCCATCTGCGGAATGAGCGTGACGCCGATGCCGGCGCCGACCATCTGCACGAGGGTGGAGAGCGAAGAGCCCTCCATCAGCACGCGCGGCGGCGCATTGGTCGTGCTGCAGAAGGAAAGCGCCTGGTTGCGGAAACAATGGCCTTCCTCCAGCAATAGCAGGCGCATTTCACCCAGCTTGTCGGCGCTCGGCACCGGCATGCCCGCATCCTCCATCGGCCGCACCAGAATGAATTCCTCCGAAAACAGCGGCACTTCTTCCAGCGCGGGTTCCGAAACGGGCAGCGCGACGATTGCCATGTCCAGCCGGGCTTCGAGAAGGTCTTCGATGAGCTTCTGCGTTACCGCTTCGCGCGGGCGCGCCTCCAGTCCGGGATAATGCCGGGTCAGCGTCTTGATCACCTGCGGCAAAAGATAGGGCGCAACGGTGGGAATAACACCGATGCGCAGACGACCGCTGAGAGGGCCATGCCCCGCGCGCGCCAGATCCTGCAACTCGTCCACCGAACGCAGGATGGCCCGGGTGCGTTCGGCAAATTCCTCACCAAGCGCCGTCAGCCTGATCTGGCGGCTGCCGCGTTCGACGAGCGGCGCACCGATCAGTTCCTCCAGCTCCCGGATCTGCAGCGACAGCGCCGGCTGGGAAATGGCGCATGCCTCCGCCGCCCGGCCGAAATGGCCGATCTTGGCAAGGGCGTCGAAATAACGGAGATGTTTCATGGAAAGCGCAATCATAAGCTCAGCATATCGCAGCCTTTAGAATATACAATTGGAAATTATGGAACCCGGCTGTTAGTCATCTTCATGACAGAAAGAAGCTGTAGCTGTGAGAGGTTACCAGCGTCGCTGCACGGTTTTCCCATGACCTGCCGCTGGCTCTGGCTCTCAGCGCTGCACATGTCGAATTGATTATTTCGTTTAATTGTTAAACCCATCGGAGGGCGAAATGGACGCAACTTCAAAACCGGCTGGCAAGTGTCCTGTCATGCATGGAGGCAACACGGCCTCGGGTAAATCGGTGACCGAATGGTGGCCGAATGCGCTGAACCTCGATATCCTGCACCAGCACGACACCAAGACCAATCCGCTCGGCACCTCCTTCAACTATCGTGAAGCCCTGAAGACGCTCGATGTCGAAGCGTTGAAGGCCGATCTGCGCGCGCTGATGACCGACAGCCAGGACTGGTGGCCGGCCGACTGGGGCAGCTATGTGGGCATGATGGCCCGCGTTACCTGGCATGCGGCGGGTTCTTACCGTGTGACTGACGGCCGCGGCGGCGCCAACACCGGCAACCAGCGTTTTGCTCCGCTCAATTCCTGGCCGGACAACGTGAACACCGACAAGGGCCGCCGCCTGCTGTGGCCGATCAAGAAGAAATACGGCAACAAGATTTCCTGGGCCGACCTGATCGCGCTCGCCGGCACCATTGCCTATGACGTCGCCGGTCTGAAGACCTTCGGCTTTGCTTTCGGCCGCGAAGATATCTGGGCTCCGGAAAAGGACACCTATTGGGGTGACGAAAAGGAATGGCTGGCGCCGAGCGACGGCCGTTACGGCGACGTGACCAAGCCCGCGACGCTGGAAAACCCGCTCGCCGCCGTGCAGATGGGCCTCATCTACGTCAACCCGGAAGGCGTGAACGGCAAGTCCGATCCGCTGGCGACGGCGGCGCAGATGCGCGAAACCTTCGCCCGCATGGGCATGGATGACGAAGAAACCGTCGCTCTCACCGCCGGCGGCCACACCATCGGCAAGTCGCACGGCAATGGCAGCGCCGCTAACCTCAGCCCCGATCCGGAAGCCGCAGGCCCGGAATATCAGGGTCTTGGCTGGATCAACACCAAGGGCCGCGGCATCGGTCGCGACACCGTGGTATCCGGCATCGAAGGCGCATGGACGAGCGAGCCGACCAAGTGGGACAATGGCTTCTTCGAAATGCTGTTCAAGCATGAGTGGACGTTGACGCACAGCCCCGCCGGTGCATCGCAATGGGCGCCGATCACCATCGCCGAGGAAGACAAGCCCGTGGACGTCGAGGATGCCTCGATCCGTACCATCCCTATGATGACCGATGCCGACATGGCCCTGAAGGTCGACCCGATCTACCGCGAGATTTCGCTGAAGTTCAAGGACGATCAGGACCATTTCTCCGAGGTCTTCGCCCGTGCATGGTTCAAGCTGACGCACCGCGACATGGGGCCGAAGTCCCGTTACATCGGCCCGGACGTCCCGGCGGAAGACCTGATCTGGCAGGATCCGGTGCCGGCAGGCTCCACCAGCTACGACGACGTCGCCGTCAAGGCGAAGATCGCGGCTTCTGGCCTTTCCGTTGCCGATCTGGTCTCGACCGCCTGGGACAGCGCCCGCACCTTCCGCGGTTCGGACAAGCGCGGCGGCGCCAACGGCGCCCGCATCCGCCTCGCACCGCAGAAGGACTGGGAAGGCAATGAGCCCGCCCGCCTTTCCCGCGTACTTTCGGTCCTGGAACCGATTGCCCGTGAAACCGGCGCGAGCATCGCGGATGTGATCGTTCTGGCCGGCAATTATGGTGTGGAGCAGGCGGCGAAAGCGGCCGGCTTCGACATTGCCGTGCCTTTCGCGGCCGGTCGTGGCGATGCTTCCGCCGAGCAGACGGATGCCGACAGCTTTGCCCCGCTGGAGCCGCTGGCGGATGGTTTCCGCAACTGGGTCAAGAAGGACTATGTCGTCAGCCCTGAGGAACTGCTGCTTGATCGCGCCCAGCTCCTCGGCCTGACCGCGCCGGAACTGACAGTGCTCATCGGCGGCCTGCGCGTCATCGGCGCCAATTATGCCGGTACGGCCCATGGCGTGTTTACCGACAAGCCCGGCGCGCTGACGACGGACTTCTTCACGACGCTGACGGACATGGCCTATTCCTGGGTTCCGACCGGCAACAATCTCTATGAGATTCGTGACCGCAAGACTGGAGCCGCCAAGTACACGGCGACCCGCGTGGACCTCGTCATTGGTTCGAACTCCATCCTGCGCGCCTATGCGGAAGTTTATGCGCAGGACGACAGCAGGGAGAAATTCGTGCGTGATTTCGTCGCCGCCTGGACGAAGGTGATGAACGCCGACCGTTTCGACCTTCTGTAAGCAAAGGCCGACTGTTTAATGATAACGCACCTCCCTGAGCGATCGGGGAGGTGTTTTTCTATCTGTAGCTTGGCGAAGACGCATCGGCGACCGCTCGATCCGGGATGCTACCGCCGGTCAGAAGCCGCAACCGGTTTGCCCGATGAAGATTTTTCCGCCTTTGCCGAGGGAGCTTTGCCGCTCTTTTCGTTTTCATGCGCATCCGGCCCGGCCACGATGACGCCGCGGCCCTTCTCTTCGCGTTTCTTGTCCGCGAAGTTGCCCGGTTCCTTTTTGCTGTCCATTGATGATCTCCCGTGTTGCGTTTCTGTCAGGAGTTCAACGGGTGTTTCGCTCAGAGGTTCCAGAGCCGTCGCGTCAGCGAATGTTTCTCTTTATAACGATCTTTGCTATTAACATGAATTGATAAGTCATGTTATTGGGGCTGAGCGCGATGACTGGCGCGGTGCGCGCGTCTTTCCATACGCTGACCCCAGACCCGACAACCGGACGGTACCCGCATTGAGTTTCTGGCATTCCATGACCTGGCACACGGAAGGGATCAGCGTCACTGCGCCGGTGAAATGGCGCCAGTTCGACGGGCTGGTCAGCGCGTTCTGGGAAGCGGAAAGCCAGATGGGAGCCAAGGGTTATTACCTAGCCGCCGATCCGCGCATCATGATCTTTTTCAACGATGTCTCCTCGCGCATCAGCATGTCCAACCGCAATGGCGAGTTCAGTAACCATTCGCGGCCGATGACACGGGCGGTTTATGTGCCGGCTGGCGTGCCGATGTGGACGAGCAGCAGCGCCACCCATCGGTTCTCGCATCTTAACCTGCATATTCACAAGGATCGCCTGTTGCGTTTTCTGTCGCCCTCAGTCGGCAGTTCGGCGGCGATGACGGCGCTGCGCCGTCCCGTCGAGATACAGGATATCGGCTCGGTGGAAACCCTTGCCGGCCTGCTGGTCGATGAGCTGGCTGAACCCTCGAAACATGCGGTCTATGCGGAAAGCCTCGTCGGCAGCATCGTTGCCGGCCTGCTGGATATTCCCGGCCCTTCGCCGGAGCAGGCCAATGGCAGGCTGACGCAGGCGCAGTTGAACAAGCTTCTTGCCCAGGTCGAAAAGCGTGGCGACGACCGTATGACGGTTGCCGAAATGGCCGATATTGTCGGGCTTTCGGAAAGCTGGTTCGCCACCGTATTTCGCCAGACCACCGGCAAGACGCCGCTGCAATGGCAATTGGAGCGGCGCATCAATGCCGCCCAGAAACTTCTGCTGGAAGGCGATCTGACGGTGGCCGATATCGCCGCCCAGCTCGGCTTTTCCGATCAGGCCCATCTGACCAAGGCTTTCCGCCAGTCCGTGGGAAATACACCCGCCGCCTGGCGACGGCTGCACCGGCTGCTTTGAAGCTGGTGAGGTCGATGCGCAGTTTTGGTGAGGCGCGCAAACCTCACCTTTCGTCATCCTCGGGCTTATCCCGAGGATCTGCGACCTTCAGACTTGATGAGACGTGGTTAGATCCTCGGGACGAGCCCGAGGATGACGTTGTGCATTAGGGAAATTATGCAATATATTGAAAAATATTGCTAATATATATTTTCACCACGTCTTTCGCAAAGTCACGGAAAACGCCCGGCCGGGATTGTAAAAGTCAGCGCCGAACCCGCCATAAGAGACGTGTTTTTCGTTGAAGATGTTGGAAACATTGACGTCCAGCGAGGCGGTTTCCTGAATCTTGTAGCTGAACGCTGCATCCACGGTCACGCTGCTTCCGGTTTCGACCTTGTTGGCATTGTCGAAATAATAAGCGCCGGTATAGCGACCGCCGAGACCGAAGGTCATGTCACCGAAATGGTCGTTGCCCGCAAGCGTGTAGTTGACCCACAGCGAGGCCTGATGCTCGGGCACGAACTGCGGCCGGTTGCCGACATTGCCGCCGGTGCCGTTTTCAGTGATTTCCGCGTTGAGATAGGAATAGGCGGCCGTCAGGCTGAGATTGTCGGTCACTTCCGCCTTGGCTTCGAGATCGAGACCGCGCACGCGCACCTCGCCGATGGTCGTGGGCAGGCTGGTGATCGGGCTGGTAACGGTGATGTTGTTCTTCTTCAGATCGTAGATCGACGCGGTGAACAGGGCCGGGAAAGCGTCCGGACGATATTTCACGCCGAGTTCGATCTGTTCGCCGCGCTCCGGTTCAACGGTGAGCCCCGATGCGGGCACCACCGATTCGGCGTAGCTGATATAGGGTGCGATCTCGTTGGTGACCTTGTAGGACACGCCGATGCGCTTGGTCAGTTCGCTGATGTCGCCGCTCGCCGAGGTGCCGCGCAGGCGGTTGGTCTGCTCGGTGTCGATCCAGTCGTTGCGCAGGCCGGCGCTGACGATCAGCCTGTCGAAGAAGGTGAAGTCCTGCTGGAGATAGATCGCCCTGGTCTTCTGATCCGTCAGGGAGTCGGCATAGAGCGGCACTGAAGCGGGTGCGCCGGTATAGACCGGGTTCATCCAGTTGATGCTCGGCGCGGCGCCGAAGTAGCTTTTGCTGCCGGAGGTGTAGTCGTTATAAAAGACGCCGACGAGGCTGCGGCTTTCGACATTTTCAAACCGCGTATCGTATTGCAGGCGCGTGTCGATCAGGAAGTTTTCGGTCTCCGTGTCGTTGCCGAAATAGGACCGGTTGGCGATTGTCGAACCGTTGGTCGGCGTGGACGAGATATAGGCATAACCGAAGTCCGTATTCGCCTTGCTATAGCGGGCGTTGGAACTCAGCGTCAGGCCGGAGCCGAAATCGTGGTCGAACATCACGCTCAGCGAATTGCGGTTTGTGCCGCGATAATTGTAGTCCGGTTCGCCGAAGAAACGGCTCCGGTCGAAATGCGAGCCGACCGGATGGCCGCCGCCGCCCGGAACGCCATCCTTGTTGAGATGATCGTAAACCACGGTGAGGCTGGTGACGTCCGTGGGGCGCCATGTCAGGCCGCCCATGAAGAATTTCTCGTCGTCACGGGAATAGTCATATTCCGCATCGGCATTTCTGAGCTTGCCGGTCAGTCGGTAGGACAGCGTGTCGTCGCTGGTGATGTTGTCGCCAAAGTCGAAGCCGGTTTCGGCGCGGCCATGGGAACCGCCGGTGACATAGGCTTCACCGAAACGGGTGCGTTTCGGCACCTTGGTGGAATAATTTACCGAGCCGCCGGGATCTGAGACGCCAAAGGTGGTGGAATTGCCGCCCTTCAGCACTTCCACGCGCTCATAGGCATAGGTTTCTTCGCGCAGCGCGCCGAAGGGACGGCCAAGCGTCAACCCGTCGCGATAGGTATAGGCGTCGAAACCGCGAATCTTGAAATAGTCGAACCGGTCGTCGGAGCCGTAAAAATCCGTGGTCACACCGGCGGTATATTGCAGCGCTTCTTCCACGCTCTGCACGCCGCGCTGCTGCATTTCCCTGGCGGTGATGACTGAAACGGAGGCAGGTGTGTCGAGAATATCGGTCGCCATCTTGCTGCCGCTCGTGGTGCGGGTGGCGACGATGGACTTTTGGTCATTGTCACCGCTTTCGATGGTGATCCGTTCCAGAACCGTGCTGCTGTTCGTGGTGGCAGCCTCCTGGGCCAGCAAGGCGCCGGGCAGGGTGGCGACAAGCGCCGTGCAGGCAAGCAGCGCCGCATCCTGATAACGACGTCGCGCGGTTTTGCGGTGTCTGCCTTCGGTTTCGATATTCATTGGTATGTTCCAGAAGTTGATGCCCCGATCGCCGCTTCCACGGCCCACTCTCGAAGCGCCCAATAACTTGAGAAAGTTTGTCCGGTATTGTAACTTTTTGCGGTTTTGTACAAAACCCCGGAAATTTCACCGCTGTTGCGACGGCATTTCTTGCCTGGGCTTGACGGAGGCAATTGAAGCTGAGAGTTCAAGTCCACTTTTGAACTTTTGAGAGCTCGCCAATGCTTCGCCCGTTCCGCTGCCTCATACCGGTATTTGTGCTTTTCCTGTCGATGATCGCGCCGAATATGGCCTCGGCGGAGGAGACGGCCAGCTATCCCATCGTCATCAAACATGCTTTCGGCACGACCACGATTGCGAAGAAACCGCAGCGGGTCGCAACTGTCGCCTGGGCGAACCATGAGGTGCCGCTGGCGCTCGGCATCGTGCCTGTCGGTTTTGCCGCGGCCAATTTCGGCGATGATGATGGCGATGGCCTGCTGCCATGGGTGGCGAAGCGGCTTACCGAACTCAACGTGGCAAAGCCGGTGCTGTTCGATGAGGGCGACGGCATCGATTTCGAGGCCGTGGCGGCGACGCAGCCGGATGTCATCCTTGCTGCCTATTCAGGCCTCAGCCAGTCCGACTACGATACGCTGAGCCAGATCGCCCCTGTCGTCGCCTATCCCGTTTCTCCCTGGGCGACGGACTGGCGCGAGATGATCCGATTGAACAGCGCCGGCCTTGGCATGATTGCGGAAGGTGAGGCGCTCATCACACGCATCGAGGGTGAGATCGCGCAGGTCGTTGCCGGCCATCCGCAGCTGAAGGGCAAGTCGGCCATGTTCGTCACCCATCTCGACGCCACCAATCTCAGTGTCGTCAATTTCTATACGGCCAATGACACCAGGGTGAAGTTCTTCGCCGATCTTGGGCTTGCCTCGCCGAAAAGCGTCGTGGAAGCCACGAAGCCGGGGCAATTCGCCGCCGGCGTCAGCGCCGAGCGTGTGGATGCATTCGACGATGTCGATATCGTTGTGACCTATGGCAGTGAGCCGCTGCTGAACGCCATGCGGGCCGACCCGCTTCTCGCCCGCATGCCGGCCGTTGCCAACGATGCCATCGTCATGCTGGGCCGCGACCCGCTCGGCACCGCCTCCAATCCCACGCCGCTGTCGATTTCGTGGGTGCTGAAGGACTATGCCGATCTTCTGGCAAAGGCTGCGGATAAATCCTCCGGGAAATCGCAGTGACAACGTCTGGACCCGGCAAAGCGACGGCGGTGCTGCTCGCCGGCCGCTCCAACCGCGTGCGAACGGCTTGGCTCGGCGCGGTGCTGGCGCTTCTCGCGCTGCTTTGTGCGCTGTCCGTCGCCATCGGCACGCGTGACGTCTCATTTGCGGATATTGTTGGTGGACTCAGCGGTCGCGTCGAGACGGTTGCAGAGGCGGCCGTCGCGGTGCGCCTGCCGCGCACGCTGCTTGCCCTGCTTTCCGGTGCCGCACTCGGGCTGGCCGGTGCCATCATGCAGGGTGTCACCCGCAATCCGCTTGCCGATCCCGGCATTCTCGGTGTGAACATGGGGGCGTCGCTTGCCGTCGTCATCGGCATTGTCTGGTTCGGCATCGCCTCGGCTCAGGCCTTCATCATGGTCGCAATTGCCGGGGCGGGGGTATCAGCGGTTTTCGTTTATGTTGTCGGCTCGCTAGGCCGAGGCGGGGCGACCCCGCTGAAACTCGCACTTGCGGGCGCCGCCACCTCCGTCGCCTTTTCCTCACTCGTCATCACCGTCGTTCTGCCGCGCAGCGATATTGCCGGCGGCATCCGCTCCTGGCAGATCGGCGGCGTCGGCGGGGCGACTTTCGAGCGTATCGAGACCGTGCTGCCCTTTCTGGCCGCCGGTTTCATCATCAGCCTGCTTTCGGCGCGCAAGCTGAATTCTCTGGCGCTCGGAGATGAACTCGCCGCCGGGCTTGGCGAGAATGTTGCGGTGGCCCGAGCCGTGGCCTCCTTCGGCGCCATTCTGCTCTGCGGTGCGGCTACCGCCGTTTGCGGGCCGATCGGTTTTGTCGGCCTGGTGGTGCCGCATCTCTGCCGTCTGCTCGTCGGTGTGGACAATCGCTGGCTGCTGCCATTTTCGGCGCTTGGCGGGGCGTGCCTGCTGCTTGCCGCCGATATTGTCGGGCGCATCGTGGCGCGGCCGTCGGAACTCGATGTCGGCATCGTCACCGCCCTTGTCGGCGCGCCTTTCTTCATCTGGATTGTCAGACGCCAGAGGGTGCGCGAATTGTGACCATATACGCTCCCGTTATCGAAAATCTCGTCTTCAATCGCCACGCCCGCCAGCGCCGGCGTCGCCTTGTCATCGCTGCCCTGTCGGCGCTTCTGATTGCCGCTTTCGCAACGACGCTGATGCTCGGGCAATCCTTCACGCCGCCCGGCGATGTCATTCGCGTTCTGCTGGGGGAGGACATTGCCGGCGTCACCTTCACCGTCGGGCAGTTGCGCCTGCCGCGCGCGCTGCTTTCCATTCTGGCGGGCCTGAGCTTCGGGCTTGGCGGCGTCGCCTTCCAGATCATGCTGCGCAACCCGCTCGCCAGCCCCGATATTATCGGCATCAGTTCCGGGGCGAGCGCGGCAGCCGTTTTCGCCATTGTCGTCCTGCAGATGAACGGGCCGCTGGTCTCGGTCTTCGCCGTCGCGGCCGGTCTTGGCGTCGCGCTCCTCGTCTATCTCCTGTCCTTCCGCAACGGCGTGGCCGGAACGCGGCTGATCCTCGTCGGCATCGGCGTTTCAGCCATGCTGGAAAGCTTCATCGCCTATATCCTCTCCGTTGCGCCGGCATGGACGTTGCAGGAGGCGATGCGCTGGCTGACCGGCAGCGTCAACGGCGCAAAAATCGCGCAGCTGCTGCCGCTCCTCATTGCCCTCATCCTTTTCGGCGGCCTGCTCCTCAGCCGTGCGCGTGATCTGGAAGCATTGAGACTGGGGGACGATGCCGCAGCAGCGCTTGGTGTGAGGGTGGGGCGAACGCGCATCATCGTCATCATCGCCGCCGTGGGCATGATCGCCTTTGCAACGGCGGTCTCGGGTCCCATCGCGTTTGTCGCTTTCCTCTCCGGGCCGATTGCGGCGCGCATTGTCGGCAGCAATGGCTCGCTGCTCCTTCCTGCGGCGCTGGTTGGCGCGGCGCTGGTGCTGGTGGGCGATTATTGCGGCCAGTTCCTGTTGCCGGGCCGCTATCCGGTTGGCGTCGTTACCGGCGCGCTCGGTGCGCCCTATCTGATCTACCTTATCGTGCGGGTCAACCGCAGCGGAGGCTCGTTATGACCGGCCACTCCCTTTCCGTGAACGGCCTGTCGGCCGGCTACGGCGAAAACCTCATCATCGACGGGCTGGATCTCACCGTTCCGCGCGGGAAGATCACCGTCATCGTCGGCGCCAATGCCTGCGGCAAGTCCACCCTGCTGCGCAGCATGTCGCGGCTCATCACGCCGCGCGCCGGTCAGGTTCTGCTCGATGGAAAATCGATCCATCGTCTTCCCTCGCGGGACCTCGCACGGCGCATGGGCCTTTTGCCGCAATCGCCGATAGCGCCGGAGGGCATCGTGGTTGCCGATCTCGTCAGCCGTGGCCGGCACCCGCATCATGGCCTGTTCGCCCGCTGGTCGCGACAGGACGACGAGGCCGTCGCCGCAGCCCTTGTTGCAACCGATATGGTGGAACTGGCCGAGCGGCCGGTGGACGAGCTTTCCGGCGGCCAGCGGCAACGCGTCTGGATCGCCATGGCGCTCGCCCAGCAGACAGACATATTGCTGCTGGATGAACCGACCACCTTCCTCGATATCAGCCACCAGGTCGAGGTGCTGGATCTTCTGACCGACCTCAACCACGCCCGCGAGACCACCATCGTCATGGTGCTGCACGACCTCAATCTCGCAGCCCGTTATGCCGATCATCTCGTCGCCATGAGGGACGGGAAGCTGCAAGTCTTCGGCACACCGGAGGAAGTATTGACGGAGGAGAATGTCCGCCACGTCTTCGGCATCGAAAGCCGGGTCATCGAAGATCCGACCTCTGGCAAGCCGATGATGCTGCCGATCGGGCGGCATCGGACGGTGGCTGATGACGTCAGGCGCTGATCATGCCGCCTTGTGTTTGCTGGTGAGCTGAAAGCCCAGAGAGTTGAGGACGGCTATCGTTGTTTCTAACGTCGGATTCCCAGCCTCGCTGAGCGATTTGTAAAGATGCTCCCTGGCAAGTCCGGTTTCACGCGCTACCTGCGTCATACCCTTTGCGCGCGCGATAACACCAAGCGCATTTGCTATGTATGCCGCATCATTGGTTGCGAACGCATCCTCCAGAAACACCTCAATGGCTTCATCGCTCTTGAGGTGTTCGGCGGGATCAAAGTTCGTAAACTTCTCAATCATCGTCATCACTCCATTGCGCCGCAATCTGCTTCGCGGCTTTGATGTCCTTCTCCTGCGTACTCTTGTCCCCGCCACAGAGCAGAACAATAACGACATCGCCCGACCTGACGAAATAGATCCGATAGCCCGGTCCGTAATGGATGCGCAATTCGCTGACGCCCTCACCAACGGGAGCGACATCGCCTGCATGACCAAAGGAAAGTCTGTTCAGTCGCGACGTAATCAGAGCCTTGCCCCGCTCATCCTTTAACTTCCCAAACCATTTTTGAAATGTCGCAGATTGCTTTAGCTGCATTGTAATTCAAACTGTAATTTATAAGTTACAAAATGTGAAGTTGAAATATTGAAAACCGAAATCGGGTAAGTGAAAGATGCTGCCAGTCAGGCCGCACAAGAAGGCGGCCGGACTGTAATAATAGCGATAGGCCATGGACGTTACATCCTTATGCCAAGGCGTCACGGCCAGGCCGCATAAGACGGCGGCGGCACGTTCTGCATTCGCGTTGCCGTTCTCCTGAACCGGCCGGGAGACGTGCCCTCGTTGCGGGTGAAGAAGCGATTGAAATAGCCGGGGTCCTGAAATCCTAATCGGAACGCGATTTCAGCGACTTGCAGCGATGAGTTCAGAAGAAGATCGCGCGCTTCGGTGAGCAGTTCCCGGTGAATATAGGCCTGCGGCGAAAGCCCCGTTGCCTTGCGCACCGCAAATCCAAGACGTTCACGGTTGACGCCGAGTTGTCTTGCATAGTCTTCCACGCCCCATTGATCGCGTTTGTGCTGGCTGACCAGCAGCACGAAACGCTCGGTGAGGCTGCCGGGCGTGGAGACGGCTGCGGCAATATCGGCGATGGCGTGCTGGCAGATGCGGATGAGGGTGACGGAGAGCAGGCTGGCGATGATCGTGTCCGAACCGGTTGTCGCGCGGATATTTTCGCTGGCGATGGTCTCGAGATAACCCGCCAGCTCCTGCCGGTCCTTCTCTGTCGGTGCCTGCGTCAGAACACGCTGCAATATATTGCGCACGGCGCTTGCGCTCGTGCCGGTGGGCATCGCATGGGCAAGCCCGATTTCGCTCGTCCTCAGCAGCGATCCACGGCTTCCAGCGTTCAGCCGCAGGCGGCCAGTGGGGCCGATGGGCAGCCAGATGAGCCCCGGTGCCGGGACAGGCAGCGTCTTTTCACCCTGTATGATCTCCGCTTCCCCGGCGGAAAGGAGAAGCAGATGGGCGCTGTCCGATTCCAGCCGGAATTCGGATATGCGCAGCGTCGAGGCGAGGGTGCGCGCCGTGATCTCCACGCGATTGCCCGCAATCTGGCTGTGCAGCGGCATTCAGCCTCCAAAAGTACAATAATGCGCTACATTAGTGCATTTTATATGCGGCTGTCATTGCTAAACTTTGCTCAGCGCAGGGGAAAGCCTTGAGGAGACGGCAACCCCGATAAGGCGCTTTGGGAGGAACATCATGAATAGTCTGAAGCGCAGAACGCTGTTCTGCCTGCTCTCCGGTGCTGCCCTGTCGGCGGTATCTTTCGGTGTTGCCAATGCGCAGGACCGTACCTCGGTGAAGATCGGTTATGCCGTTTCAAAAAGCGGCGCCAATGCCACGGGTGCTGGCATCACCACCATTCCGAACTACAAATTATGGGTGAAGGAGGTCAACGATGCCGGCGGCCTCGCTTTGCCGGATGGCAAGCGCCTGCCGGTGGAAGTGGTCGAATATGACGACCGTTCATCGGCCGAGGATGCGGTGCGGTTCACCGAGCGTCTGGCCAGCCAGGACAAGGTCGATTTCATTCTGCCGCCTTGGGGCACGGGTTTCAATCTGGCCGTTGCACCGCTTTACGACCGTTTCGGTTATCCGCAGCTTGCGGTTACCGGCGTGACCGACAAGGCGCCGGATTTCGCGGCGCGCTGGAAAAAGAGCTTCTGGATGCTCGGCGGCGGCCATGATTATGCCAATGCGCTCGCCGACGTTTTGAAAGCCGCACGCGAGGCCGGCCAGATCAACGACAAGGTCGCGGTGATTTCCGTGGCTGACGGTTTCGGCATCGATCTCATCAAGGCCGCGCGACCGGCGCTGAAGGAAGCGGGTTTCACACTCGCCTATGACAAGACCTATCCGGTTGGCACTTCGGATTTCGCAGCACTGGTGAACGAGGCGGCGGCGAGCGGTGCCGACAGCTTCATCGCCTTTTCCTATCCGCCCGACAGTTTCGCGGTGACGAAACAGGCGCAGACGGCCCGGTTTAACCCGAAGGTTCTTTATGTCGGCGTCGGCGGTGCTTTCCCGATCTTCCCGAAGGTCTCCGATGACAAGCAGGAAGGCGTGATCAGCATCGGCGGCGTTGATGGCAGCAGCGGCAGGATCGAGGATTATTTCAAGCGCCACGAGGCCTTTATCGGCGCCAAGCCGGACAGCTGGGCAAGCGCCATCACCTATGCGAGCCTCGAAATGCTGGCCCAGTCCGTTCAACGCGTCGGCCTCGACAAGGCGGCGGTGGCAAATGAGCTTTCTACGGGAAACTTCGACACCGTCATCGGCCCGGTCAAGCTTGAGGACAACCAGCTTCGGCAGCTCTGGTGGGCGGGGCAATGGCAGGGTGACCGCTTTGTGGCGATTGCGCCGGCAGACCGTTCAGGCGCGGCAAAGCCGGTCATTCCGAAGCCGCAATGGTGAGCCTTTGCCGGCCGGGGCCGTGAACCCCGGCCGGCAGGCTTCCGCCATGTTCCAGACTGGAGACATTCCCTTGTTTTTATCCACCCTCATCTTCGGCTTGATGCTGGGAGGGACCTATGCGCTGATCGCGCTTGGACTTTCGCTGCAATATGGCATCGCCCGCATCATGAACCTTGCTTATGGCGAAGTGCTGATTGCGGCTGCCTTCATCGCCTTCGTGCTGTTTTCCAGCTACGGCCTGTCGCCGCTCTGGTCGCTGTTCATCATCGTGCCGCTCGGTTACGCCCTGTCTTTCGCGATCTACCGGGTTATGATGCGGCCGCTCGTGCGCCGTTCGGGCGGCTCCGGCCGTCTGGAAGTCGATTCCATTCTGGCGACCTTCGGGCTGCTCTTCGTTATCCAGGGCATCATGCTCGTGGCGTTCGGCGGCAACTACCATTCCTATTCCTATCTCGCCGATGGCGTCGACATCTTCGGCACGACAGTGGCGCTGAACCGGCTCCTGTCCTTTGGCCTGTCGGTCGCGATCGGCGGCGGGCTTTATCTGGCGCTCACCCACAGCCGCTGGGGCCTCAACCTGCGGGCGGTGGCGCTGGCGCCCAAATCTGCGCCGCTGGTCGGCATCGATGTGAACCGTGTGGCCTCGATCGGCTTTGCCCTTGGCGGCGCACTCGCCGTGGCCGGCGGGGTGATGATCTCGATGTACCAGACCTTTTCCGCCTCCTATGGCGTGGTCTTCACCATGAAGGCGCTTGTTGTCGTCATTATGGGCGGTGTCGGCAATCTGCTCGGCGCGCTGGTGGCCGGCCTGCTGCTCGGCCTCGTGGAAACCTTCGTGCTCGTTTATGTCGATCCCGGCCTCACGCTTGCCGCCACCTATCTGCTCTTTCTCGTGGTGCTGCTCTGGCGTCCGGAAGGCATTTTCGCAAGGAGGGGCAAATGATCCCGCTTCTCATCGGCCTTGCCGCGGCCGCGCTGCTGGCGCTTTCCCCTTTCTTCTTCGATGCCTATGGCGTCGGCGTCATCATCGGCCTTCTCGGTTATGCGACGCTCGCATCCGCCTGGGCGATGTTTTCCGGTCCGACCCGCTATATTTCGCTCGCCACCGTCGCTTTCTTCGGTGTCGGGGCCTATACGGTCGCGGTGCTGAGCGAGGTTTTGCCATGGCCGGTCGTGCTCCTGTGCGCGGCCCTTGTCGGCGCGGCGCTGGCGCTTGTCGTCGGGCTTTCCACGCTGCGCGTCGCGGGCATTTATTTTGTGATCTTTTCCTTCGGGCTTGCCGAACTCATCCGCCAGCTCATCACCTGGTATGAGGTGAATGTGACCGGCACGCTCGGGCGCTATATCTTCCTGCCGCTGGAGCCGCAGCATGTGCTCTGGCAATTGCTGGCGCTGGCTGTCGTCACCCTCCTGCTGGCGATCCTGATCGACCGCAGCAAGCTCGGACTGGCGCTGAAGGCAATCGGTGACGACGAGGTCGTGGCCGCCCATGCGGGCATCAATCTCGCCCGCACCAAGCTGACGCTCTTCGTGCTTTCCGCCACGATCATCACGCTTGTCGGCGCCATTCAAGCCCCGCGCTGGGTCTATATCGAGCCGGCCATCGTGTTTAATCCGCAGGTCTCGTTCCTCACCGTCATCATGGCGTTGCTTGGCGGAGCCACGCGCCGCTGGGGACCCATTCTCGGTGCGGTGCCGCTGTTCCTGCTGTTCGAGTGGCTGGGCGCGAACTTCCCCAACCATTTTTCCATCATTCTCGGCGCTCTCTTCATCCTCATCGTCTTCGTGCTGCCGGATGGCGTGCTGGCGGCGCTGGAGAAGTTGCGCAAAAAGGAGAAAGCCGCATGAGCGCCGTTCTCGAAATCACCGATATCCGCAAGACCTTCGGCGGGCTGAAGGCCGTGGATGGGCTTGGTCTCACCATCGAGGCCGGCGAGGTCGTCGGGCTGCTCGGGCCGAACGGTTCCGGCAAGACGACGCTGATGAACCTGATCTCCGGGGCCCTGAAGCCGACCGAAGGGTCGATACGGCTGAAAGGGCAGGAGATAGCGGGCCGGCGGCCGGATGTGATTGCACGCGCCGGCGTGGCGCGCACCTTCCAGCTCGTGCGGCTTTTGCCGTCGCTTTCCCTGCTTGAAAACGTCGCCGTATCGGCCATGTTCGGGCCACAACGCCTGTCCCGTCTCGACGCGGAGAAGGTCGCGCGCGCCTGCCTTGAAAGAATAGGCCTTGCCGGGCGGGAGACCCTACCGGCTGGCGATCTCACCTATATCGACCAGAAGCGGCTTGAACTGGCGCGTGCGCTGGCGGGCGAACCGAAGCTTCTGCTTCTCGACGAATGGCTCGCTGGCCTCAACCCCACGGAACTGCAGGAAGGAATAGCGCTGATCCGGCGGCTGGCATCCGAGGGTACGACGATCCTGCTGGTGGAACATATCATGGCCGCCGTGCGCGCACTCTGCCCGCGCTCGGTAGTCATGGCGGCCGGCCGCAAGATCGCCGATGGGCCGACGGCAACGGTGCTTGACGATCCGCAGGTCATTTCCGCCTATCTGGGAGCGGCACATGCTTGAAATAGATGCACTGACAATCCGTTACGGCAAACATCTCGCGGTTGACGGCATATCGCTCAATGTTGCCAAGGGCGAAACGGTGGTGCTGCTCGGCGCCAATGGCGCCGGCAAGTCTTCACTGCTGAAAGCGGTCGGCGGTATGGCGCTTCCGGCCTCCGGCGACGTGCGCGTCAACGGTGCGTCGCTTGCTGCTGTCCCCGCCCATCAGATCGTGGAACGGGGCGTGGCGCTGGTGCCGGAGGGACGCGGAATTTTCGCGGCGCTGACGGTGGAGGACAATCTCCGTCTCGGGGCCAATCCCCGCCATGCCCGCTCAGCGGAAAAGACGACGCGCGATCATATTCTCTCACTGTTTCCGCGCCTTGCCGAACGGAGGCAGCAGCTTGCCGGCACCATGTCCGGCGGCGAGCAGCAGATGGTCGCCATCGGGCGGGCTTTGATGTCGGCGCCCGATTATCTGCTGCTGGACGAGCCGAGCCTTGGCCTTGCGCCCATCGTCACGCAGGAACTGTTTGCCGCTTTGGCGGAGATCAAGAAGAGCGGCCTTTCCATTCTGCTCGTGGAGCAGAATGTGCGCGAAAGCCTCGCGCTTGCCGATCGCGGATATTTGCTGGAAGCAGGGCGGATTGTCGGGGCAGGCACGGCTGAGGCCCTGTCCGCCGATCCCGCCGTGCAACGGGCGTTTCTTGGCGGCACCACCGCCGCCATTGTCTGAATTCAGGAGGAAGACCATGCAGACTGTCAATCTTTTCATCGGCGGCGATCATTGCCCGGCCGCGAGCGGCAAGCGTTTCGAACGCAGCAACCCCATTACCGGCGACGTGGCGACGAGTGCTGCGGCGGCAACGGTGGAGGACGCTACCCGTGCTGCCGATGCCGCGGCGGCCGCTTTTCCGGTCTGGTCGGCAACGCCCCCCGGTGAACGCCGCCGCCTGCTTCTGGCTGCCGCGCAGGCGCTTCTCGCCGCCGGGCCTGACATTACCCAGGCGATGAAAGAAGAAATCGGCGCGACCGATGCCTGGGCCGGGTTCAACGTCAAACTGGCGAGCGACATGCTGGTCGAGGCGGCAAGCCTGACGACCCAGATCAAGGGCGAGATCATTCCTTCCAACCGTCCGGGAACCATGGCGATGGCGCTGCGCCAGCCGGCGGGCGTTGTGCTGTCTATCGCGCCGTGGAATGCGCCGGTCATTCTCGGCGTGCGCTCCATCGCCACGCCGCTTGCCTGCGGCAATACAGTCGTGATGAAGACCTCGGAACTCTGCCCACGCACCCATGCTCTGATCATCGAAGCCGTCGCTTCGGCGGGTCTGCCGAAGGGCGTGCTCAACGCCGTCTCCAATGCGCCGGAAGACGCGGCAAAGATCGTCGATACGCTGATCGCACACCCCGCCGTAAGGCGCGTGAATTTCACCGGCTCGACCCGCGTCGGCCGCGTGATTGCCGAAACGGCCGGCCGTTATCTGAAACCCGCTTTGCTGGAGCTTGGCGGCAAGGCGCCGTTCATCGTGCTCGACGATGCCGATATCGATGCGGCTGTCGCGGCTGCTGCCTTCGGCGCCTATATGAACCAGGGCCAGATATGCATGTCGACGGAGCGGATCATCGTGCTCGACAGCGTTGCCGATACATTTGTCGAGGCCTTCGCCAAAAAAGCGTCGAGCCTCACGGCCGGTGATCCGCGTGAGGGCAAAACACCGCTCGGCTCGCTGGTCAGCGCCGAAGCGACCTCCCGCATCCGAGCGCTGGTGGATGACGCCGTCTCCAAGGGTGCACGGCAGGTCGCCGGTGGCGGCGGCAACGGCACGATGCTCGATGCGATTGCCGTCGATGGCGTCACCCCCGCCATGCGGCTCTATGCGGAGGAAAGTTTCGGTCCCGTTGTCTCCATCATCAGGGCTGGCAGCATCGATGAGGCGGTGAGCATCGCCAACGAAACCGAGTTCGGCCTCTCCGCCGCGATTTTCGGCAGGGATCAGGCACGGGCGCTTTCGATTGCGGCGCGCATTGAAAGCGGCATATGCCACATCAACGGCCCAACCGTTCACGATGAAGCGCAGATGCCCTTCGGCGGGGTCAAGGCCTCCGGTTACGGCCGCTTCGGCGGCACGGCGGGCATTGCGGAATTCACCGAGCTGCGCTGGGTCACGCTGCAGGACGGGCCGCTGCATTATCCGATCTGAACCAATAGCTCTGGCGGGCGGCGTCACCGCCGCTCGTCGATCAGCCAGCCGGTGAGTTTTCTCACCGCGCTGTCGCTGCTTTTCGGCCGCATCAGCCAGTAGCCGCGTCCCGGTGCATCGAGGCTTGGGCCTGCCGTCACCAGCACGCCGGCCTCCAGCAACGGATCGACCAGCCCGGCCCAGCCGAGCGCGAAACCCTGTTCGCCGATGGTCGCCTGCACCACCATGGTGTAATTGTTGAAGCTGATATCGCCGCCATCATGGTCGGCCGTTCTCTGCACGCCGAAATGCTTGAAATAGGAAGGCCAGTCGAACCAGTGCGCCTGCGAGGTGTTTTCGAGGTGGATGAGCTTCCGCCGCGAAAAATCCGCAACGGTTGCGGGTGCCGGTGTCCCGGCCAGCAGGGCGGGCGAGCAGACCGGTGTGACCTTTTCCGAAAGCAGCAATACCGCCCCGTCGCCCGCTTCCTGCCGCGTGCCGAAAATGATCATCACGTCGCTATCGTGTTTGCCCTGGCCGAGCGGATCCTGCGTGGCGACGATCTGGATGTTGATGTCGGGGTTGAGCGCGCGAAATCCGTGCATGCGGGGGATGAGCCACAGGGACGAGAAGGCATAGTCCGTGTGCAGACGGATGGTCTGCCGTTCCTCCGTCCGGCGAAGCTGCTGCGCCAGAAGGTCGATGGCGTCGACATTGCGCGAGACGATCTCGAACAGCCTCTGACCTTCGGCCGTGAGTTCGATACCGCGATGTCTGCGCTGCACCAGCGCCACTCCCAGTTCCTCCTCCAGCCGGCGAATCTGATAGCTGACGGCCGGCTGGGTCAGCCGCAGGGATGCCGCCGCCGCGGTCAGGCTACCGCGGCGGGCAACCTCGGTGAAAATGCGCATCCATCCCAGATCAAGCGGCCGGTCTGACATTAAAATTCCTTATATCAACTATCGAAAAATACCCGCTTCACAGGCAAAAGCAACGTGGTGTTCAATAAAATGGATTGATAAAAGGGGAGCCGCAATGAAAACCATTTCTCATCTGCATCGCATCGCCGCCGGTCTCATTCTGTCCGTGGCGGCCTTCTCCACCCCGCTTCAGGCGGCGGATGACGCGGCCTGCAAGACGATCCGTCTCAGCGATCCCGGCTGGACCGACATCACCGCCACCAATGGCGTCGCTTCCGTTTTGCTTGATGCCTTGGGCTACGAGGCTGACGTCAAGACGCTGTCGGTGCCGATCGGTTATCAGGCGATGAAAAACGGCGAAATCGACGTTTTCCTTGGCAACTGGATGCCGGCGCAGAAATCCTTCGTGGACGATCTGAATGCTGCCAAGGCGGCCGAGGTGATGACGAAGAACCTTGAAGGCGCAAAGTTTACGCTGGCAGTGCCTTCTTACATGGCGGAAAAGGGCGTCAAGGATTTCGCCGATCTCGCCAAACATGCCGATGAGTTCGAAAGCAAGATTTACGGCATCGAGCCGGGTGCACCGGCCAACCAGAATATCCAGAAAATCATTGATGCCAATGATTTCGGCCTGAAAGGCTGGCAGCTCGTCGAATCCGGCGAGCAGGCGATGCTGGCGCAGGTGGAACGGGCGGGCAGGGACAAGAAGGCCGTGGTCTTCCTCGCCTGGGCGCCGCATCCGATGAATGAGAAGATCGATATCGCCTATCTCTCGGGCGGCGACGCCTATTTCGGCCCGAATTTCGGCGGCGCGGAAGTCTATACGCTCGCCCGCACCGGCTGGCCGCAGCAATGCCCGAATGCGGCGACGCTGTTCAAGAATCTGAAATTCGATATCGGCATGGAAAATACCCTGATGGGCTCCATTCTTGGTGGCGAGGATTCCAGGGCGGCGGCAGCGGCATGGCTGAAGGCCAATCCGCAGGCGCTGGATGGCTGGCTGCAGGGCGTTACCACGCTGGATGGCAAGCCGGGTGCAGACGCCGTCAAAGGCAAGCTTGGCCTCTAAAATCGGAAAGTGGAAATGCCGCGTCCCAATATCCTGATCCTGATGGCCGACCAGTTCAACGGGACGTTTTTTCCCGATGGCCCGGCCGATTTTCTCCACGCACCCCATCTGAAAGCCTTGGCGGAGCGGTCTGTCCGCTTCGCCAATACCTATACGGCAAGCCCGCTCTGCGCACCGGCCCGCGCTTCCTTCATGTCCGGGCAATTGCCAAGCCGGACACGGGTTTACGACAATGCCGCCGAATTTGCTTCCGACATTCCGACCTACGCGCACCACCTGCGGGCGGCGGGTTATTACACCGGCCTCTCAGGCAAGATGCACTTCGTCGGGCCCGACCAGCTACATGGCTTCGAGGAGCGCCTGACGACGGATATCTATCCCGCGGATTTCGGCTGGACGCCTGATTATACCAAGCCGGGTGAGCGCATCGACTGGTGGTATCACAATCTCGGTTCGGTGACTGGTGCAGGCGTTGCCGAAATCACCAACCAGATGGAATATGATGACGAGGTGGCCTATCACGCCACCCGCAAGCTCTACGACCTGTCGCGCCGCCTCGATGACCGGCCGTGGTGCCTGACGGTCAGCTTCACCCACCCGCACGACCCCTATGTGGCGCGGCGCAAATTCTGGGATCTATACGAGGACTGCCCGGCGCTCGATCCGCAGACACCGGCGATTGCCTTCGAAGAGCAGGACCCGCATTCGAAACGGTTGCTGGAAGCCTGCGATCATGAGGCGTTAGAGATAACAAGCGAGCAGATACGCCTTGCACGGCGCGGTTATTTTGCCAATATCTCCTATATCGACGAGAAGATCGGCGAAATCCTCGACGTGCTGAAGGCGACGCGGATGGAGGAGGACACGATCATCCTGTTCCTGTCCGACCATGGCGACATGCTGGGCGAGCGCGGGCTGTGGTTCAAGATGTGTTTCTTCGAGGGCTCCGCCCGCGTGCCCTTGATGATCGCCGCGCCGGGCTGGTTGCCGGCTTTGATCGACACGCCAGTCTCCACACTCGATGTCACGCCGACGCTCTGCGGACTGGCGGGGCTCGATATCACCTCGCTCAAACGCTGGACGGATGGCGAAGATCTGGCGGCGCTGGCATTGGGAACTGGCGAGCGCGGCCCGGTGCCAATGGAATATGCTGCCGAAGGCTCGATAGCACCGCTCGTCGCCCTTCGCGACGGCCGCTACAAGCTGTCGGTCTGCGAGGCCGATCCGCCGTTGCTCTATGATATCGAGGCGGACCCTGAGGAGCGGATGAACCTTGCCGGCGACCCTGCTTTCAGCGCCGTTCTTTCATCGCTTTCTGCTGAAATCGACCGGCGCTGGCAGCTCCCGGTTTTCGACGCGGCGGTGCGGGAAAGCCAGGCACGGCGCTGGGTGGTCTACAAGGCGTTGCGCAACGGCGCCTATTACCCTTGGGATTACCAGCCTTTGCAGAAGGCCTCTGAGCGCTATATGCGCAACCACATGGACCTCAACGTGCTGGAGGAAAACCAGCGGTATCCGCGCGGGGAGTGAAGCGGGTAGGGCGGATCAGGCGGGCGTGCGCACCTTGGGAGCACCGCCTGCCGCCTGCACGGCAAGGCTTCCCGCTGCAACACCGGCCTCAAGGCAGAGCTTCTCGTCCTCTCGCCGCAGCCATGCATCGATGAAGCCGGCATTGAAGGCATCGCCCGCACCGGTCGTATCGACCACCGGGACTTTTTTCGCCGCCGCGTGATGGAAACCCGCTCGCGAGGAGACCCAGGCGCCCTGCGCGCCGCCCTTCAGGGCCACGACGGGAAAGGCTCCGGACAAAGCGGTGAGAGCGGCTTCAGGGTTCGCATGGCCCGTGATCGCTTCGGCTTCTTCGAGGTTGGGCAAAAACACGTCGACGCCGGCGCAGGCCCTGAGCAGGCCCTTGTCATAGATCAGCGAGGCATCCCAGCTTGGATCGAGTGAGACGGACAGTCCATTATCCTTGGCGCGGGAGATGAGATCGGGGATTTCGTGCAGCGTGGCGAATTCGGCGATATGCAGATGGCGGGCCTTGTTCCAGGCAAAAGCGGCATCGAGCGTCGATGGCCTGGCGGCACCGGCGCGGCGTGTCAGGAATGCGCGGTCATGACCAACCACCGTCGCGACTGTGACCTGCGGCCCCGCATCCGCTGAATGCTCCAGAAATTGCAGGTCCACACCGCTCTGCTGCATTTTTTCGCCGATGGCGCGTGAGAAGGTGTCGGTGCCGAGCCTTGCCAGCAGCGCGGCCGGGCGGCCGATATGGGCGAAATGGGCGGCGGCGATGAAAGCTCCGCCACCGGCGGCGATTTCCATGTCGCTGGCAAACAGCTCCCGGCCGAGCACCGGCAATTCGTCAAGCCCGGTGAAAATGAGGTCGCAATAGATCCGGCCGATGCTGATGACGGCTGATTTTTCTGTTGTCATCATGCGCGGCCCAGAAGCTTTTCCGTTTTGGCGTCGAAAAGGTAAAGCGCGCCCGTTTCCGCCCGGCATTGCAGCTGGCTGCCGACGGTGGGAATGGCTTTGCCCCTTGCTGTTGCGATTACGGAGGTGGTTGCCGTATCCAGATGGACCAGCGTTTCCGGGCCGAGCGGCTCCACCGCCGTTACCGTTCCCTCAAGCGAGAAGGCGTTCCGGGTGGCATCGGCTTCTCCAACAAGCAGATCATGGGGGCGAATGCCGATCAGCAGCTCTCCCGTGGCCGATGGCGCGACGCTGTTCGTCGTTCTGGTACCGCGCAACAGGTTCATCGAGGGGCTGCCGATGAAACGCGCGGTAAAGACATCCACTGGCGTCTCGTAAAGTTCCGTCGGCGTGCCGACCTGCAGGATATGACCGTCCTTCATCACGACGATCCGGTCCGCCATGGTCATCGCTTCCACCTGATCGTGGGTCACGTATACGGTCGTTGTCTTAAGACGTTGGTGCAAGCGCTTGATTTCAATGCGCATCTGCGATCTCAACTGCGCGTCGAGATTGGACAGAGGCTCGTCGAAAAGAAAGGCTGCGGGATCGCGCACCATGGCGCGGCCGATGGCGACGCGCTGCCGCTGGCCGCCCGACAGGGCCGCGGGCCGACGGTCCAGCAATGCCTCGAGCCCCAGCACCCGGCCGGCCTCTTCGATGCGGCGGTTCTTTTCCTCGCGGTCGAGCTTCGATGTATAGAGCCCGAAGCCGATATTCTGGCGAACCGTCATATGCGGGTAAATCGCATAGTTCTGGAAGACCATGGCGATGTTGCGCTGTTTCGGCTCTTTCTCGTTGACGACATTTCCGGCGATTTTCAGCGTGCCGTCGGAAATTTCCTCCAACCCGGCGATCATGCGCAGCGTGGTGGATTTGCCGCAGCCGGAAGGGCCGACGAAAACCACGAATTCGCCGTCTTCAATGGCCAAGTCTATGCCCTTGACCGCTTCCACCTTGCCGTAGCGCTTTACCAGTTGATTGAGTTCGATTGTCGCCATTATCGCGCTCCCGTCAGGGCGGTAAATTTCTCTGCCAGCTCGGCGGCTTTCGCCGTTTCGTAATCGGCGGATCGTTGTGCTTCGGCCTCAAACGCACCGAGCTTGCCGCGATAGGCTGCGATGGCCTCCCGCATCGGTTCGGGGGCAGGGCCGCCGAAGCGGCTGCGAACGGCGACGAAGTGCTCCGGCGAAACGATCTGCCTGAACTTTTCCTCGTCGATGCCGGTTTTGCGGCCCGCCAGTTCCTCGAACGCCTTGAGGAAAGGCTGGTAACCGTCATTCGGCAGATCGCCCTTCAGCGCGACGACGCTTCTGGCGACGGCTGCGGCAATTTCATGCGCCTGCCGGAAAGACAGGTCTTCGATGCGGACGAGCGAATCCGCCAGCTCCGTAATGGTGATGCAGGAACGGCGAATATTCTGCTCGACCCTTTCCGGATCGATGCTGATCTTGCCGACGAGACTGGCGAGGAGATCGAGCACCCGGCCGGCAGAAGTGAAGGCCTCGTAACCCATGCCCTGGGTTTCGCCTTCGCTGTCGTTCATGTCGGTGAAGGGCGTGTTGTGCATAACATCCAGCACTGTCCGCGCCCGGCCGAATGTCTGGCTGGCGAGGTGGCGCAGATGCTCGATGGGAACCGGATTTCGCTTCTGCGGCATGATGGAGGAAATCTGCACCAGCGAATTCGGCACATAGATCTGGCCGACTTCGAAGCTCGTCCAGAACTGGAAATCCTGAATGAGCCGGCCGAGATGCAGGAACATCAGTTCGATCGCGCCATAGCTTGCCGTCGTATAGTCGACGGCGGCGATGCAGGAATAGGAATTGCGCAAGGGTGCGGCAAAACCAAGAAGCTCGGCGACACGCGCGCGATCAATGGGAAAGCCCGAGGTGGTGATGGCGGCAGCGCCCATCGGCGAAAGATCGACGATGCGGCGGGCCTCCGCGAAGCGGTCAATATCCCTGATCAACACCTCGATGGCGGCAGAGAGGTAATGGCCGAAGGTGGTGGGTTGGGCCGGCTGCCCATGCGTATAGGCCACGATGAGTGTGGATTGATTACGCTCGGCGGCATCGATCAGGGCTTTCAGCAGAATGCGCGCCTTGGCGGTGAGTGTATCGATCTTGTCCTTGAGACCGATCTTGAACAGCGTGTGGTCGATGTCGTTGCGCGAACGGGCCGTGTGCAGGCGGCCGGCGATATCGACGCCGATGCGGGCTTTCAGTTCCTTTTCGATCAGGAAGAAGAAATCCTCGACTTCGCCGGTATAGACCAGCTCCGATGGCTCGATGGTCCTGTCGATGTCTTCGAGCGCGGCGGCGATCTTCGCCGCCGTGTCAGCATCGAGAATGCCGGTTTCGCGCAGCATGACGAGATGGGCGCGGTCGATGCTGCGGAAACCGTCGACATGGTGGTTCTTGGCGCCGTCGAAAAGCGGGCGCAGCACGGTTTCCTTGTAGACAGGGTCGGGAAACTTGCTGGTATCCGACTGGCGCGGGTTCATATCGGCCATGATATTATCCTTTCAGACCCGCCAGCATCACACCGCGAACGATGTAGCGTTGCAGGACGATGAAGACGATAAGGGTGGGGATGGTCGCAATGGCTGCGCCGGTCATGATCATTTCCCACTGGATCTGCTGTTCCACGGCAAAGCTCGAGAGGCCGACGGGCAGGGTGTAGAGTTCCTTGCTTGTCGTGACGATCAGCGGCCAGAAGAATGCCGTCCAGTTGCCGAGGAAGGTGAAGATCGCGAGTGCGGAGAGCGCCGGCGTCACCAGTGGCAGGGCGACCTTCCACCAGATCTGGAATTCGTCGAGCCCGTCGACGCGCGCGGCCTCAATGAAGTCGTTCGGAACCGTCTCGAAGAACTGCTTCATCAGGAAAGTGCCGAAGGCCGTCATCATGCCGGGGAACATGATGCCCCAGTAGCTGTCGAGCCAGCCCAGCTGGCTGGACATCAGATACCACGGAATGACGAGCATTTCTGTCGGTATCATCAGCGTGGACAGGATCGCGAGGAAGATGAAGTATCGGCCACGGAACTCGAATTTCGCCAGCGTATAACCGACCAGACTGTCAAAGAAGCAGTTGGAAACGGTGACGATGACCGCTACCAGCATCGAGTTGAAGAACCAGCGCAGGAAACGGCCATCTGCCATGACGGTGATGTAGTTTGCGAGCGTCGGTGCAGCCGGAATGAGCCTGAGGTCATAGACCTGGTCAGCCGTCTTGAACGATGTCGAGAACATGAAGAGCAGCGGCGAGACCATGATGAGACCGCCGATAAACAATATGGTCCAGGCGATGATGCGGCCGGGGCGGATGCGGGCGTGGGAGAGTGGCGGCGCTTCGCTCATTTCTTTTCCCTCAGGACCCAGAGCTGGATCAGCGATACGACGAGAAGAATGGTGAAAAGAACGACCGTCTGCGCGGCGGCATAACCCATCGCATAGGAATTGAACGCGGTCTGGTAGATCATCAGCACCAGCGGCTTGGTGGAGCCGAGCGGTCCGCCCGGATCATTGGTGGTCATGTTGTAGACCTGGTCGAAAATGCGCAGGAAGCCGATGGAGGAAAACACCACGAGGAAAACGGTGGTGGGTTTCAAAAGCGGCAACGTGATCTTGCGCAGGATCGCCCATTCGCCGAGGCCGTCTATGCGCGCGGCCTCATAAAATGTCGTCGGAATGGCGCGCAGGCCGGCCATGAAGATGATGATCTGGAAACCGAGGCCCGCCCAGATGGCGGTTATCATGATTGAATAAAGCGCCTGATCGGTGGAGCGGATGAAAGGCTGCTGCGGAATGCCGAGAAGCCCAAGCACGTCGTTGATGATGCCGATGGGCGGCGGCTGATAAAACCAGCGCCAGACCCAGGCCATCGCGGCCGCCGTCGTCAGATAGGGCAGGAAATAGAGCGCGCGGATGAAGCCGTGCAGGATGCGTACCCGGTCGAGATAAAAGGCGATGACGAAAGCCAGCACGAGGCTGATCGGCGTGCCGATGATGAGATAGGTGAAGGTGTTCCTGAAGACCTTCCAGAATTGCGGATCCTTGAACAGCTTGGCGTAGTTGGCGATGCCGATGAACTTCGCCGGTCGCAGCAAGTCCCAGTTGGTGAAGGAAAGCCAGAAGGCCTGCAGCGTCGGGTAAAAACGAATGACGCTGTAAAACAGGATCGGGATCGCCAGAAAGCTCCAGATCCACAAAAGCCGTTTCGTGCGCATGGAAAGGCGATCTCCGAAGGAGCCGCCGGGGCGGCCGGATGCCGCCCCCTGTTGATCGATCGCTGTCATGTCGGACCTGCGGGTTTTAAGGTTTCGCCGCGTCGATGATTTCCTGCTCGGCCTCGGCGGCCTGCTTGACGGAATCCTCGACGGACTGGCCCTCGAGCAAGATCCGGTTCGTCATGTCGATGGCATTCTGCCGCTGGGCGGCTTCGTCCTTGAACAGGGTCGTATGGGCGTATTCGAGGCCCTTCAGGAACGGCGCGTAGACCGGGTCCTTCAGGTTCTCTTCGGTCAGTGCCGCTGCGCGCCGCGCCGGCAGCTCGCCGACCGTCTTCAGCCAGATCGCCATGGCTTCCGGTGAGGAGATGTAAGCAAGGAATTTCTTGGAGGCTTCCAGTTCCTCGCCGCTCGTCTTGGCGCTGATGCCGTTGGCGAAATAGCTGGCATAGTTGGAGCGGATATTCTTGTCATTGGTGGGAAGCTCGGTCACGCCCCACTCGAAATCCTTGATGGTTCTGAAGGATCCCAGACGGAACGTGCCGTCGATGGTCATGCCAGCCTTGCCAGCGCGGAAGGCGGCCTGGCCTTCATCCATGAAGCCCACCTGACCGATCTTCTTCTCAAGCTGCAGGCTCGTATAGAACTTCAGGGCCTGAACGCCTGCTTCGCTGTTATAGGCGACCTTCTGGTCGTTGTCGGTGTAGGGTTCGCCGCCGAACTGGCGGATGAGAACCTCACGCCACCATTGATGGTCCTGTCCGCCCATGTCGAGCGTGGAGCCGGCAACGGTGAGGTTTCCGGCGGCATCGTGCTTGGCGATCTTTTCCGCAGCAGCGACGAATTCATCCAGCGTTTTCGGCGGATTGGCGGGATCGAGGCCGGCTTCGGTGAAGAGCTTCTTGTTGTAGAAGAGCGCCAGCGAGCGAACCGCCGTCGGCAGGCCGTAATAATCGTCGCCGCGCTTCATGGCGCTGACGATGGGGAAAAATTCGCTTTCGATCTTGTCATGCGGGAAAGCATCGGCCGGCAACGGTTGCAAGATGCCGCCGGCTGCGAATTTATCCAGCCAGCCATAGAAGAGCTGCATCACGTCCGGGCCTTTGCCGGAAAGATTGGCGGCGATGACGCGCGTCTGGTAATCGGCGTAAGGGAAGGTCACCTGCTTGACGGTGATATCAGGATTGGCCTTCTGGAATTCCGCGATCAGCTCGTCCATGGCCTTCACGCGTGTATCGAAGACATATTGCCAATATTCGATTTCAACCGCTTGCGCGGCATTGAATGCGAATGTGCTGAAACCGGCGACCAAGCCGGCGAACAGAGTTGCCCTGCGCATGTAAGCCTCCATTTCCTCCGCCCGGTCTTCCGGATGCGGAGCGATCGTTCCCTTTATCCGCGCTTTCGCGCGCGCTCATCGATTTGCCGGCAGCGGAGTTTCCTCTTCCGCCCCATGCAAGCCTGACCCCCGGTCGCTCTTACGGTTCTCTGAAGGCGCGCATTTGTCAATAAGATAATTTACTTGAATTATTATATTGCGCTTATCGTCAATTCGACGCTATGAATTTTCCAAGAGACGGGAAGTTGAAGAGATGACGGTGCACACGGTGGACGCTTATCCCGTAGCAATCGGAAAAAATCCTGAGCGGAGCCGCGAACACAACAGGCGAGTCGTGCTCGACATCGTCCGGCGGCACGGGTCGCTCGGCCGCGCCCAGATCGCCAAGATCACACATCTGACACCGCAGGCGGTCGCCAATATCGTCGACGAGCTGATGGGCGAGGAATTGCTGAAGGAACTCGGCCGCCGCCGCACCGGCAGGGGCCAGCCGCCGATCCAGTTCGCCGTCAACCCGGATGGCGGGGCGACCATCGGTGTGGAAATCGCCGCCGACCATATGGTCACGGTCGGCCTCGATCTTGCCGGCGTGTTGCGTACCCATCGTGTTACTCCCCTCAAGGACACGACGCCGGACGCCATATTCAAGACCTTTGCCGCCGAGCACGCTGCCGTTGCTAAAAATCTCGGCTGCAGGCTGCTTGGCACCGGGGTTGTCATGCCCGGTCCCTTCGAGATTGATGGCATGACTTCCGTGGGGCCGACGACGCTTTCCGGCTGGGGCGGCATCGATGCCCGGCAGATGCTGGGGGAAGCCTGCGGCCAGCAGGTCGTGGTGGAAAACGATGCGACGGCCGCAGCGGTCGGGGAACGGCTGTTCGGTGCGGGACTGGCCATCCCGAATTTCTGCATGATCTATTTCGGCGTCGGTATCGGCCTCGGCATCATTCAGGACGGATCGCCCTATCGCGGCGCGTTCGGAAATGCCGGCGAAATCGGCCATGTGACCGTCTCGCCGAAGGGAAGGCCTTGCCCCTCCTGCGGGCAGAGAGGGTGTCTCGAAGCCTATGCCTCGGTTTATGTGCTGAAGGAAAAACTTGTCTGCGCCGGTGTCGTGGATACGGAGCTTGACGATCTGGAAGCCCTGTTCAAAGCGGGCAATCCGGTGGTGATGGAATGGATCGAGGATGCCGCCGTCCATCTGGCGCCCATGGTTGCCATGCTCGAGAATATTCTCGATCCCCAGACGGTCATTCTCGGCGGTGCGCTGCCTGAAATCGTCATCAGCGAAATTATTGCGCGGATGGGGCCTTTGCCGACCTCGGTCGCAAGCCGGCGGCAGCGGGAACTGCCGCGTGTCATCCACGGCAAGTCCGGCCAATTGACCGCCGCACTCGGTGCCGCGGCCTTGCCGCTGTTCGACATCGTAACGCCAAAACTCGAGACATCCATGGGAGCCGCAGCGCAGGCACCCGGCTGAATATTGGAGGAGACCGCCCATGCTTAACCCCCGGGAGCGCATCGAACGGCAGATGGCCGATCCGTGGCTCGTGCGCCTGCACCGCAAGCTGAGCGCGCTGAAGTCCACCGTCACCGTCATGCATACCGGCGCACACCCGGACGACGAGCAGAACGGACTTCTCGCCTATTTTCGCATGGAACTCGGTATGAGGATCATCATTGCCTGCTCGACGCGTGGCGAGGGCGGGCAGAATGCGCTGGGGCCTGAGCGGCTCGGTGCGCTTGGCGTCATCCGGTCGCGGGAACTGGAGGAGGCTGCCCGCGTCATCGATGCGGACATCAGCTGGCTCGGCCATGGCCCGGCGGATATCATTCACGACTTCGGTTTTTCCAAGGATGGCGACCAGACCTTTAACCGCTGGGGGCAGCAACGTATTGTCGAACGGCTGGTGCGCGCCTACCGCAAGGAACGTCCGGATATCGTCATTCCGACATTTCTCGATGTGCCGGGACAGCACGGACACCACCGCGCCATGACGCGGGCGGCAAAGAGCGCCATCGCGCTCGCGGCCGATCCCGCCGCCTATCCCGAGCATTTCGCCGAGGGGCTGAAACCGTGGAAGGTGGCGAAGTTCTATCTTCCCGCGTGGTCTGGCGGTGGCGATACCTATGATGACGAAGTGCCGCCGCCGGAAACGACGTTGACGATCAACGTTCCGGGCAGGGAGCAGGCGACCGGTGCGCAATATGACCGCATCGGCGAATGGTCGCGTTATTATCACGCCTCGCAGGGAATGGGGCATTGGCCGCAGCGGGCGCATGAGGTCTGGCCGCTGCATCTCGAACTCTCGGATGCCGTCGGCGGCGAGGAAAGCTCGATCCTCGACAGGCTGCCGTCTTCACTCACCGACCTTGCGACTTTTTCGGGACTGGATGCCGGACTGGCAAAGGCGCTGGTCAAGGCCGAACAGGCAATAACCGAAGCAATCGCGGCATTTCCCGACAGGCAGCGGATCACGGCGTCACTTCTTGCGGCGGCGGCTCTTTTGCAGACGGTTGACGAGGCCGCAGCTGCGGATTTCAGGGAGCTGCACGGGCATCGGATCGCGCGCAAGCGGGCGCAGGTCGACGCCGCTATCCTGACGGCGCTCGATGTTTTCGAGCGAGCCTATGCCGAGCCGGCGGAGATCGTTCCGGGCGGGACATCGTTTCTTTCCGTGGAGCTTTCAGACAAGGCGGCTGAATTTGATGTCGAGGTCACGCCGGTCCTTCCATCGGGTGTCTCGTCGTCCATTCAGTCGCGTGGCGAGACGCTGGTCTTTTCGCTTGCCGCCGATCGGGATGCTGCTGTTTCCGGGCTTTACCAGCCCGACTGGAAAGCCTTAGGCGGCAATGGCCATGCCTCCGTGCTGCTTTCCGCAACGGTTGAAGGCAGAAAGGTCTCGGCCGCCTTCGATCTGGAGGAGCCGTTTTTCGTGACGCCCGCGCAGTCGCTGACGATAGCGCCCGATGCCCTTCTGGTGCCGCTTGGACAGGGGCAGGACGCCCATGTCTTTCAGGCGCATATGAAGGGTGCCGATGCGCCGCTGTCGTTCAGGAATACGGGCAGCTGGAACCTGCGCAAGCGCGGCGAAGACTGGATTGCCGAACGCACTGGGGATGCGAAGGCGGGCCTTGCCCAGATCGAGGCGCTTGTCGGTTCGCAACCGGCTTTCCAGATCACGCCCATCGCTTATCCGCATATCGGCAGGGCAAGGTTTCTGGCGCCTTCCGTTTTGAAAATCCTGTCACTGGACCTCAAACTGCCCGAGCGCGCGCGCGTCGGTTATGTCGGTGGTGGCGCCGACAGGGTGGGTCTCTGGCTTTCGCGCATGGGCCTCGATGTCACCGAACTCGATGCCCAGGCGCTTGCCGGCGACCTGTCGCCCTTCACGACGATCGTTATCGGCATCTTTGCTTTCGGCATCCGCAAGGATCTGGCCGCGGCAACGGAAAAGCTTCATCGTTTCGTTGAAGATGGCGGCCATCTCGTCACGCTCTATCACCGACCGACCGATGGATGGAACCCGGAGACGACGCCTGTGAGGCGGCTTGAGATCGGCAAGCCTTCCTTGCGCTGGCGGGTGACCGACCCGCGGGCGGAGGTGACGGTGCTGACGCCTGAACATCCATTGCTTGTCGGCCCCAACAGGATCGATGCCGCCGACTGGGCGGGGTGGGACAAGGAGCGCGGGCTTTATTTCGCCTCGCGCTGGGATGATGTCTACGAGCCGTTGCTTGCGATGCATGATGTCGATGAGCAGCCGCTCAAGGGCGCGCTGGTCTCCGGTATCATAGGCAAGGGCCGGCACACCCATACAAGTCTCGTGCTGCATCACCAGATGGACAAGCTTGTGCCGGGGGCCTTCCGCCTCATGGCCAACCTTGTGCAGCCGGCGTGAATGGCGACGGCCAAAGCGAAGAACAGGAAGCCCCGCGCGAAACGGATACGCGCGCGGGCATAGGCTGGCTGTTGCTGGATATGACCCTTGTTGCGGGCGGAATGACCGCGCTCGTCAAGGCGCAGGGCGTTACCTATCCAGCTTTCCAGCTCGTCTTTATAAGGGCGATGATCGGTCTGCTCTCCATTCTGCCGCTCATCTGGCGGCACCGAATGGAAATGGTGCGCGTCCGATATCCATGGCGCAATATTTTCCGGATCTGCTGCAACGCCATTGCGCTCACCAGCAATTTTATCGCCATCACCCTTCTGCCGCTTGCCACCGTCAATGCCGTCGGTTTTTCGCGGCCGTTGGTGACGATGGCGATGGCCGTTGCCATTTTAGGGGAAAGCGTCAGCCGATATCGCTGGGCGGGGGCGTGCCTGGCCTTTGTCGGCGTTCTGATCGTCATCGGGCCGGGCGGCGCGGCATTCAATGCGGGGGTGCTGGTTGTCCTTGTCTCGGTGGTGTTCGGTGCCCTTGCGGTGATCCAGACCCGGGCGCTGCGGCAGGAAAACACCACGGTGATGATGGTGTTCTATACGGTCGGCCTTGCCGTCATCACCGCCGTTCCGGCAATCTGGACATGGAAGCCGGTCGCGCCGCTGGACTGGGGGCCGTTGCTCGCCATCGGCCTCTTGGCGCAACTGGGGCAATATTGCTTCCTGCGGGCCTATCGCATTGCCGATGCCAGTGTTCTTGCACCCGTTGGCTATCTATCGATCCTCTTCGCGACCGCTGTCGGATATTTCCTGTTTGACGAGGTGCCGGAGGCCCGTGTGGTGGTTGGTATCGTCATTATTCTTGTTTCCCTGCAGTCAACTGCCCTTGCCGAATATCTCCTGAAAAGACTGCGCCGCAAACGGTGACGGAGCGCTCTGCCTCTATTGCGCAAGAAGCCGGAGCCTGACCCAGTTCAGTGCCGCAAGTTTGAAGCGATCGTAGAATGAACGCGCGAAACGCACATAGCGCATGATCCATGCGAGCCAGGGATAGGTGAGGAGCTTTTCCCGGCCGGCGTGATAAATACGCTCGACGATGAGGAATGTCGCGAGATGGGCAAGGACCGTCAGAACCAGCCCCGCTTTGACGGCGCCATGGGCAATGAGGACGAGACCGATGATCTTCATGGGTTCGGCGATGGCGAAGGGCACCGCAAGGCAAAGGAGAATGGCAAGACGCGGCAATCGCGCGATCCGGCTTTCCACTCGCCGGATGAATGTCAGCCCGGATATGGCCCTGATGACGGGCCGGTAGAGCGGGCGAACAATGCCATCGAGGATCAGGGCGAAAACGATGATCGCCCGAAGCGGAAAGACGAGGATCGTCCGGATTGTGCTCTTCACCTCGGCGGGTCTCCAAAAAGGGCGTAACCCCCATCCTTAATCGCCTGAAACATGTCAAAACGAAGTCGTGTTGTCGTTCAGCCCTGTCGCACGCTCGCATACATGCCGGTGGTGCGAAATTCGCTCGGATTGGTGCCGTAGAGCCTGCGAAAGACCTTGGAGAAATAGTTCGGATCCTCGAAACCGCACAGCACCGACACCTCCTTGATAGGAAGGTTGGCAGCCGAGGTAAGAAGCTTCGCCGCCCGGCGCAGGCGTCGCTGCAGCACGAATTCCGCTGGCGAAAGGCCTTCGCTTGCCGCGAAGATGCGGGAAAAATGCGCGCGGCTGAGGCCTGCCACCGCCGCAAGGTCGCTGACCGAAAGCCGTTCGCCGAGATGGCTGTCTATGTAGCTCAGCACCTGCTGCATGGTGCGATATTCGCCGCCGAAAGAAGGATGAGAACCGAAGACATCGTCATAAAGCGTCATCGCCGCCTCATAAGCGACGGCGGAGGCGGCGCCTGGCGTTTCCGCGCCATTGACGAGGCGCGAGCAGCATTCGGCAAGATGATCCACGGTTTCGAGCTGAAGCTTGAGGATCGGGCCGGTGACGGAGAGGATATTGCGGTGAATGCGCAGGGCTTCCTCGCCATTCATGGAAATCCAGAAGAACTCCCATTCTTTGCCTTGTTCCAGCCAGTAGCGGTGATTGTGGGGAATGAGCAGCAGCAGGGTTTCGCCCGGTCTCACCACATAATGGCGGTTCTCGTAACGCAGGTTGCCCTGTCCGGCGATGCAATATTGCAGCACGGTGAAAGGCGTCTGGCCACGTTTGCGCCCGTCCCAGTCGTAATTGCCGCCGCTGCGGATTTCATAACCGCTGCTGGTCGGCATGGTGTGCAGCGTCTGGCGGCCGCGCGGCAGCGAGACTGTTCGCATGCCGGGTCCCTGATCGATCAAATCTCGCAGCACAAAATTACCCATGAAAGCATAATCCTTCTCTGGTCCTCACCGTTATTATACGCATAATCCCGATCCGAGGAGACAGCCAGCGGGATATTGCTGCTGAAAAATTGGGAGTAAGGCCGGTTTTCCGGGATTCTTACGGGTATTTTTCTGCAACGCCATTTTACGATCCTGCGGCCCGTTTCACCCGTTCGATTTGCAACAGAGGTGGCGTTATGAGTTTCAAAATCGCTATTATTGGCGCAGGCAGCGTCGGTTTCACGAAAAAACTGTTCACCGATCTCCTGTGTGTGCCGGAGTTTCGCGATATTGAAGTCGCGCTGACGGATATCAGCCAGCACAATCTGGATATGATCAGGGCGATCCTCGAAAAGATCGTCGAGGCCAATGGTTTCCCCGTCAAGGTGACGGCCGATACCGACCGCAGGCGGGCGCTGGAGGGGGCGAAATATATCATCAGCTGCGTGCGGGTCGGCGGGCTCGAAGCCTATGCGGACGATATCCGTATTCCGCTGAAATACGGCATCGATCAGTGCGTGGGCGATACGATCTGCGCCGGCGGCATTCTCTATGGTCAGCGCAACATTCCGGTCATTCTGGATTTCTGCAAGGATATCCGCGAGGTCGCCGCACCGGGTGCGAAATTCCTGAACTATGCCAACCCGATGGCCATGAACACCTGGGCAGCCATCGAATATGGCAAGGTGGATACGGTCGGTCTCTGCCACGGCGTGCAGCACGGCGCGGAACAGATCGCCGAAATTCTCGGTGCGAAAAGCGTGTCCGAGCTGGATTACATCTGCTCCGGCATCAACCATCAGACATGGTTCGTCGATCTGAGGCTCAACGGTCGCAAGATCGGCAAGGACGAGCTGGTCGCCGCCTTCGAGGCGCATCCGGTCTTCTCGCAGCAGGAGAAGTTGCGCATCGACGTGCTGAAGCGGTTCGGCGTTTATTCGACCGAGAGCAACGGGCATCTCTCCGAATATCTGCCGTGGTATCGCAAGCGGCCGGAAGAGATTGCCCGCTGGATCGACATGTCCGACTGGATTCACGGCGAAACCGGCGGTTATCTCCGCCACTCTACCGAAACGCGCAACTGGTTCGAAACCGAGTTTCCGCAGTTCCTTGCCTCCGCCGCAAAGCCCATCGATCCGGCCAAGCGCTCCAACGAACATGCAAGCCATATTCTGGAGGCACTTGAGACGGGGCGCGTCTATCGTGGCCATTTCAACGTCAAGAACAATGGCGTCATCAGCAATCTGCCTGCGGATGCCATCATCGAATCGCCCGGTTTCGTCGACCGTTTCGGCATCAACATGGTCTCGGGCGTAACCCTGCCGGAAGCCTGTGCGGCCACCTGCATGGCCTCCATCAATGTGCAGCGCATGTCTGTCCATGCGGCGGTCAGCGGCGATATCGATCTTTTGAAGCTTGCCGTGCTGCATGATCCGCTGGTCGGCGCCGTCGCCACGCCGGAGGAGGTCTGGCAGATGGTGGATGAGATGGTCATCGCGCAGGCCCGCTGGCTGCCGCAATATGCCCATGCCGTGCCGGCAGCGAAGGAGCGGCTTGCGAAATCCAGCGTCAAGACCCGCGACTGGGCCGGCGCCGCCCGCCGCAATGTGCGTTCCATTGAGGAATTGCGGGCCGAAAAATCGGCGCTGAAAAAGGCTGTTTGAAGGAAAAGGCATGGGAACAGGCCGGGCGGCGGAAGGGAGTTCGCCGCCACGGCCAGAACGATCACAGAGGGTGGGCGGTCGAAGAGCTGCCATTTGGGAGGAATGACGATGTTACTTCAACGCAGGATCGGTATCATCTCGGCACTGGGTCTCGGTGTTTCGATGATGGCACTCAATGCGAATGCCTTCGAGACCGCTACGCCGCCGGAGCCGCCACAATTTCCGGCCGAAGGCAAGATCAACTACGTGGCGCGCGACTCGATCCTCGAATTCAAGGCGCTGCCGAGCTACAGCGAGCCTGACTGGGTCAGCGAGAAATTCGAAAGGACCGGCAAGCTGCCGCCCTTGAAAGAGCGCCTGCCGGAGGAACCGCTGGTCTACAAGACCGGCAATATGCCCGACGGTATGGGCGTTTACGGCGATACGATGCGACACGTTGTCGGCGGTAGGCCCGAGGGCTGGAACTATATTGCCGGCCAGAGCCAGGGCTGGGGCGGCATCGATATCGCCCTTTCCGAATGCCTGACGCGCACCGCGCCGCTCTTCCAGGTGGATGCCAAGGATACTGAGCCTCTGCCGAATCTCGCCAAAAGCTGGGAATGGTCCGAGGATGGCCACAAGCTGACGATGCATCTCGTCAAGGGCGCCAAGTGGTCGGACGGCGAGCCCTTCAATGCCGATGATGTGATGTTCTACTGGGAAGATGCCGTCGTCGATCCCAATGTCTCACCGCTTGGCGGGGGCGCATCGCCCGAGGCTTTCGGTGAGGGAACGACGCTGAAGAAGATCGATGATTACACCGTCGAATGGACCTTCAAGGCCGCTTTTCCCAAGCAGTATCTCTACACCATGGCCTATCCGAGCTTCTGCCCCGGACCGTCGCATATCCTCAAACCGCAGCATCCGAAATATTCCAAGAACACCTATAACCAGTTCAAGAACGCATTCCCGCCGGAATATATGAACATGCCGGTCATGGGGGCATGGGTGCCGGTCGCTTATCGGCCCGATGATATCATCGTGCTGCGACGCAATCCCTATTACTGGAAGGTCGATGAGAAGGGCCAGCAGCTGCCTTATCTCAACGAGGTCCATTACAAGCTTTCCACCTGGGCCGACCGTGATGTGCAGGCCGTGGCGGGATCGGGCGATTTCTCCAACCTCGAACAGCCGGAGAATTTCGTCGCCTCGCTGAAACGCGCCGCCGATCCCAATGCGCCGGCCCGTCTTGCCTTCGGGCCGCGTCTCATCGGCTATAATCTGCAGATGAATTTTTCCGCCAATGGCTGGGGCAATCCGGATGAGCGCGGGCAGGCCATTCGTGAGCTGAACCGCAACGAGGTATTCCGCCAGGCCGTCACATCGGCCATCGACCGCAAGGCAGTCGGCGACTCGCTGGTGAAGGGGCCGTTCACGGCGATCTATCCGGGTGGCATTTCGTCTGGCACCAGCTTCTATGACCGCGCCTCCACGGTCTATTACCCCTTCAACCTCGAGGCCGCCAAGGCCGCGCTCGCCTCGATAGGCCTGAAGGATACGGATGGCGATGGTTTCCTGAATTTCCCCAAGGAAACGCTGGGTGGCCGCAATGTCGAGATTACCCTTCTCGTCAATAACGGTTACGCGACGGATAAGAGCCTCGCGGAAGGTCTTGTTGGCCAGATGGCGAAACTCGGCCTTCGCGTCGTCATCAACAGCCTGGATTCCAACCAACGCGATGCCGCCCATTATGGCGGGCAGTTCGACTGGCTGGTGCGCCGCAACTCCACCGAGCTTTCATCCGTGGTGCAGAATACCGAGCAGCTTGCCCCTGTCGGCCCGCGCACCAGCTGGAACCACCGCTCGCCCGAAGGCAAGGAACTTGATCTGATGCCATTCGAGAAGGAGATGGCCAACATCGTTCGCAAGTTCATCTCCTCGCAGGATAATGCCGAGCGGGCCGAGCTGATGAAGCAATATCAGAAGGTCTATACGCAGAACCTCTATACGATCGGTCTCACCGAATATCCCGGTGCGCTGATCGTCAACAAGCGGTTCTCGAATGTGCCGCAGGGCACGCCGATCTTCATGTTCAACTGGGCTGAAGACTCCATCATCCGCGAACGCCTTTGGGTCGCGGCGGATAAGCAGGGCAAATACGAACTCTTCCCGCAGCAGCTTCCCGGCAAGCCGGGTGAGGGCGGGCCGATTAACTAAAGCATTACCCGTCCGGAAATGCGAACACCTTGAAGAACTCCTCCCGGAGAACACCCGGTACCGGTCGCGCGTGAAGCGCGGCCGGAGGCACCCGGCGGACCGTTATCCATCACGGCCCGCCCAAACGGAGGAAAACCGTTCGATGCTGAGATTCCTGACGATACGCATAGGCTCCGCCATTCCGGTGTTGTTGATCCTGAGCGTGGTGACCTTCGCCATCATTCAGGCGCCGCCCGGCGATTATGCCGACTACATCCGCTCGCAGCTGATGAACCAGGGCGGCGCGTCTTTCGAACAGGCGGAAGCGCAGGCGCAGGCCTACCGCATCGAACACGGCCTCGATAAGCCGCTCGTTATTCAATATTTCAACTGGATCGGCGGCATCGTCACCCGCGGCGATTTCGGCTACAGCTTCTATTACAACAAGCCGGTCGCCGATGTGGTTGGCGAACGCCTGCCGCGCACCATCGCGCTGGCGCTGGTCTGCCACATCTTTGCATCGGTTCTCGGTATCGCCTTCGGCATATGGGCGGCCACGCGGCAATATTCCTGGGTCGACAATCTGCTCTCCACCATCGCCTTCCTCGGCATGACGATCCCGCGCTTCCTGATGGCGCTGATCCTCGTCTACCTCATGGTGTTTCATTTCGACGTGTCCGAGATCGGCAGCTTCTTCTCGCCGCAATATGGCGGTGCGCCATGGTCATGGGGCAAATTCGTCGATCTGGTCAGCCATGTCTGGCCGGTGGTCGCCATCGCCGTCTTCGGCGGCCTCGCCTACAACATGCGGGTGATGCGCGGCAATCTGCTCGATACGCTGAATGCGCAATATGTGGAAACGGCGCGCGCAAAGGGTCTTTCGGAAGGCGCGGTCATCATGCGCCATGCCGTGCCGAATGCGGTGCACCCGCTCGTCATGTATCAGGGCGTTGTGCTGCCCTATATGCTGAGCGGCGAAATCGAGACCGCCATCATCTTCGCATTGCCGACCGTCGGTCCGGCTATTGTCGGCTCCATGGCGGTGGGTGATGTCTATGTCACCGCGACCTTCATGATGGTGCTGGCCGCCACGCTGATCGTCGGCAACATCATCGCCGACATGCTGCTTGCCATGCTTGACCCACGCGTTCGCGAATTCGGGAGGGCCTGAGATGATGGCGTTTGACGAAGTGAAGACCGAAACCGCCACTGCGGCAAAACCCGACCGTTCCGCCCATGGCAACGAGACCTATCTCGCGCTGGTCTGGCGGCGTCTCAGACGCTCCTTCACCGGCATGGTCGGGCTGGTGCTGGTGGCACTGTTGATCCTGATCGCCATCTTTGCGGATTTCTTCGCGCCGATGAACCCGCTCGAAACCCATGGCAGCTTCTCGCCGCCACAGGTGGTTCGTTTCACCGACAAGGACGGCAATGTGAGCCTTGCACCGCGCGTCTATGCCATCGCCGAAACGGAAGAGCTTGATCCTGTCACCTTCCAGCCCATCGTCGGGCCGGATTACGACAATCCCGTCTATCTCGGCTTCTTCGTCAAAGGTGCGGAATACAGGCTGCTGGGCCTCATCCCGATGAGCCGTCACTTCTTCGGCTCGACCGATGGCCAGCCGGTGCATTTTCTCGGAACCGACAAGTTCGGACGCGACGTGCTGTCGCGCGCCATTTATGGCTCGCGCATCTCGCTTGCCATTGCCTTGAGCGTCGTCGCCATCGTTACTGTCATCGGCACCAGCGTCGGTCTGATTTCCGGCTATTTCGGCGGGCCGCTGGATGCCTGGGTGCAGCGTTTCGTGGAAGTGGTGCTCGCTTTCCCGCAATTGCCGCTTTATCTCGCGCTGACGTCGCTCATTCCCGTCACCGCACCGACTACCGTGTTCCTCGTCTTCGTGGTCGGCGTCATGTCGGCGCTTGGCTGGGCGCAGATGTCACGCGAAGTGCGCGGCAAGACGCTGGCGCTGGCGCGTATCGATTATGTGCGGGCGGCCATTGCCGTCGGAGCGACCGACCGGCGCATTATCTTCCAGCATATCCTGCCGAATGTGATGAGCCATGTGATCGTCGCCGTGACGCTGCATATTCCGAGCGTCGTGCTGCTCGAATCCTTCCTCGGTTTCCTCGGCTTTGCGGTGAAGCCGCCGCTCATCTCCTGGGGGCTGATGCTGCAGGATACCGCGACCTATTCCGTCATCGGTTCCTATCCCTGGATTCTCGCGCCGGTCGGTTTCGTGCTGGTCACAGTCTTCGCCTTCAACGCGCTGGGCGATGGCCTGCGCGATGCCGTCGATCCCTATTGAGAGGAGCGTAACATGGTTGCTGCTGCACAGAACAACACTTACGCGCCCGCCATTCGCTTCGATGCCGATGACCGAAATGACGACGCTATCATCGATGCACGTAACATTGCCGTGACCTTCAGGGTGGAGCACGGCACGGTGGAAGCGGTGAAGGACATCTCATTCCAGCTTTACCGGGGCGAGACGATTGCCATCGTCGGCGAATCCGGGTCGGGAAAATCCGTCACGGCCCGCACCATCATGGGGCTTTTGACGAAGCGGGCTTCCGTTTCGAAATCCGCGACCGTGCGTTTCAACGGCGACGACATTCTGAAGTTTTCGAGCGGCCAGCGGCGGGCGCTGCGCGGCAACCGCATCTCGATGATCTTTCAGGAGCCGATGAGTTCGCTGAACCCGATCTATACGATCGGCAGCCAGATCGTCGAGGCGATCCGCGTTCATTCGAAACTCAGCCGAAAAGAGGCCGAGGCGAGGGCGCTCGATCTGCTGCGGCAGGTGCAGATACCCGAACCGGAAGCGCGGCTGAAGCAATATCCGCATCAGCTGTCCGGCGGCCAGCGGCAGCGTGTGATGATCGCCATGGCGCTCTCCAACGATCCGGATGTGCTGATTGCCGATGAGCCGACCACCGCGCTCGATGTTACCGTACAGGCGCAAATCCTCAACCTCATCCGCGACCTGCAGAAGAAGCGCGGCATGGCCGTGGTTCTCATCACCCATGACCTGACGATCGTGAAGCAGTTTTCCGATTACGTCTATGTCATGCAGCATGGCGAGATGCGCGAACACAACACCACGGAAAAGCTCTTCGAAGCGCCGCAGCACCCCTATACGAAAAAGCTGCTTGCCTCCGAACCGCATGGCATGGCGAAACCACTGCCAGAAAATTCCGGCGTGCTGCTGACGGCAAGCGGCGTGCGCGTCTCTTTCATGATGCGTTACGGCGGGCTGTTCAAACCGGAGCTGAAGGAACTGATCGCCGTCGACAGTCTGGGGCTTGCCCTCAATCGTCACGAGACGCTGGGGCTTGTCGGTGAATCCGGTTCCGGCAAGACGACCTTCGGCCAATCCCTGCTGCGGCTGAACGAGCCGGTGGCCGGGGAGGTGATCTTTGACGGGGAGAGGGTCGATGGCCGCTCCCGCGCTGAAATGCGGCCTTTGCGTTCGCGTATGCAGATCGTCTTTCAGGATCCCTTCGCCTCGCTCAATCCGCGCATGACCATCGGCCAGATCATCGAGGAAGGTCTTGTCGTCAACGGGCTGGGCAGAACCAAGGCCGAAAGGCTGGAGCGGGTGCGCGATGCGCTGGAGGCGGCGGGCATGCCCGGCAATATCCTCTCACGTTTCCCGCATGAATTCTCCGGCGGCCAGCGCCAGCGTATCGCCATTGCCCGGGCAGTGGCGCTGGAGCCGGAATTCATCCTGCTCGACGAGCCGACCTCGGCGCTCGATCTTTCCGTGCAGGCGCAGATCATCGATCTCCTGCGCAAGCTGCAGGATGAGCGGGGCCTGAGCTACCTGTTCATCTCGCACGACCTGAAAGTGGTGCGCGCGCTCTGCCACCGCGTCATCGTCATGCAGCGCGGGCAGATTGTCGAGCAGGGGCCTGTCGAGGATGTGCTGACCAATCCGAAAACCGAATATACTCAGCGGCTTGTACGGGCCGCCTTCGAAATCGCTTGAATTCCCAATGCTGGAGGTAGAAATGGCAAGAGATCCCAAGATCACATTTATCGGCGCAGGCTCCACGGTGTTCATGAAGAACATCATCGGCGACGTGCTGCAGCGTCCGGCGCTTTCGGGCGCCACCATCGCACTGATGGATATCAACCGCGAGAGGCTGGAAGAAAGCGCCATCGTCGTCAACAAGCTGATTTCGACGCTTGGCGCAAAGGCGAAAGCCGAAACCTATACGGACCAGAAAAAGGCGCTCGCCGGCGCCGATTTCGTTGTCGTGGCCTTCCAGATCGGCGGTTATGAGCCCTGCACGGTCACCGATTTCGAGGTGCCGCGCAAATATGGCCTGCGTCAGACCATCGCCGATACGCTCGGCGTCGGCGGCATCATGCGCGGCCTGCGGACCGTGCCGCACCTCTGGAAGATTTGCGAGGACATGCTGGCCGTCTGCCCCAACGCCATCATGCTGCAATATGTGAACCCCATGGCGATCAATACCTGGGCGATCGCGGAAAAATATCCGACGATCCGGCAGGTCGGCCTTTGCCATTCCGTGCAGGGCACGGCCATGGAGCTCGCCCACGATCTCGATATTCCATATGAGGAAATCCGCTACCGTTCGGCCGGCATCAACCATATGGCGTTCTTTCTGGAGTTCGAACACCGCCAGCCGGATGGCAGCTACAAGAACCTTTATCCCGACCTCGTGCGCGGCTATCGCGAAGGCCGTGCGCCCAAACCAGGCTGGAACCCGCGTTGCCCCAACAAGGTGCGTTACGAGATGTTGACGCGTCTCGGTTATTTCGTCACCGAAAGTTCCGAACATTTCGCGGAATATACGCCCTATTTCATCAAGGAAGGGCGCGAGGACCTGATCGAGAAATTCGGTATCCCGCTCGATGAATATCCGAAGCGCTGCATCGAGCAGATCGAGCGCTGGAAGGGGCAGGCGGCCGCCTATCGCTCAGCCGAGAAGATCGAGGTCAAGCAATCCAAGGAATATGCCTCTTCGATCATCAACTCGGTCTGGACCGGCGAACCTTCGGTGATCTACGGCAACCAGCGCAACAATGGCTGCATCACCTCGCTGCCATCGGATTGCGCGGCGGAAGTGCCCTGCCTTGTCGACCATAACGGCGTGCAGCCCACCTTTATCGGCGAGTTGCCGCCGCAGCTCACCGCCCTTATGCGCACCAACATCAATGTGCAGGAACTGACGGTGCGGGCGCTGATGAGCGAAAACCGCGAGTACATCTTCCATGCGGCGATGATGGACCCGCACACGGCGGCGGAACTGGATCTCGACCAGATCTGGTCGCTGGTGGACGAGCTGCTGCTGGCCCATCGCGATTGGCTGCCGGAATGGACGCAGGTGGAGGTGAAGCGGGCGCGGGCGGTGTAAGGCGCATTTGCTGCGAAAAATGCGAGGCGTCGGGTTTTCGTCTGCGGTCGAGTTCACCGACACGCCTCTCTTCATATTCGACGTAATCCTCGGGCTTGTCCCGAGGAACCACCCACGTAGCGAAAATTGACAGGGAGCAGATGCTCGGGACAGGCCCGAGCATGACGGACGGGGATTGTCATGGCGCCCATCAATTTCGGCGGTGAGTCTCCATGGTGCTTCCAGCTTTTGCCCTAAACCTCCCGCGCACTTGACTTGTGTCAAAGCCGCAAAGCGCACCCTCACGTAAACAGCCCTTAAACCGGCCCACTCCCTCAAACAGGAGAAATGTCGGGTGCGAATACTAAACGCAAAGGTGGCTGGCTTCTTCGGTTTCATCGTATTAGGGTTGAAATTCGAAGGGTTCATGGGGAAGACGGATGTCTAAAAAAGGCTTGCTCGTTGGTCTGGTGATTCTGGTTCTTGCCGGTGTCGCCTATTTCTCCTGGTCAAAGCTGAAGGGTGAGGGACTTCCCGCCGGTTTCGTGGCCAGCAACGGCCGGATCGAGGCCGTCGAGATCGACATTTCCACCAAGACCGCCGGTCGCCTTCAGGACATCATGGTGCGTGAAGGCGATTTCGTGAAGGCCGGGCAGGTGCTTGCCCAGATGGATACGGCGCAACTGGAGGCGAGGAAACGTCAGGCGGAAGCACAGTTTCGCCGCGCGAAAATAGCAATCGATACGGCCCACAGCCTCGTCGCCCAGCGGGAGGCGGAAAAGACCTCGGCGCTGGCGGTGGTGGAACAGCGCAAGGCCCAGCTCGATTCCGCCTCCAAGACCTATGCACGCTCGAAACAGCTGCTGACCGGCAACGCCGTCTCGCAGCAGATCGTCGATGACAGTGAGGCCGCCGAACAGTCCGCCCGTGCCACGCTCGCTTCCGCCGAGGCCTCGCTTGCCGCCTCCGATGCCGCAATCAACGCCGCCAAGGCGCAGATCGTCGATGCCGAGGCGGCGGTGGATGCCGCGCAGGCCGATATTGAAAGCATCGAGACTGATATCGCCGACGCGACGCTGAAATCGCCCCGCGACGGCCGCGTGCAATATCGGATTGCCCAGCCCGGTGAGGTGCTGTCCGCCGGTGGACGGGTTCTGAACCTGGTCGATCTCGGCGATGTCTATATGACGTTCTTCCTGCCGACGGCCGAGGCTGGCCGCACGTCCATGGGCTCGGATGTGCGCCTGATACTGGATGCCGCCCCGCAATATACCATCCCCGCCAAGGTTTCCTTCGTCGCCGATGTCGCGCAGTTCACGCCGAAAACGGTGGAGACCGAAGAAGAACGCCAGAAGCTGACATTCCGGGTGAGGGCGCAAATCCCGCAGGAGCTGCTGCAGAAATATATCCAATATGTCAAAACCGGGCTGCCCGGCATGGCCTATGTCCGGCTTGATCCGCAGGCCGCCTGGCCGGAAAACCTCGAACGCAATCTCGTCAAGTGACGGTGGCCACCATGGTCGCGTCTCCCGCAACGAATGACAGGCATGCACCGGTCGCGCGATTGGCCGATGTGCGGTTGACCTTCGGAAGCACCATCGCGCTGGCCGACATATCGGTCGAGATCCCCGCCGGGCGGATGATCGGGCTTATCGGGCCTGACGGTGTGGGCAAATCGAGCCTGTTGTCGCTCGTCTCCGGCGCGCGCGCCATCCAGAAAGGCAAGGTGGAGGTTCTGGGCGGCGACATGTCCGATCCGCGCCACCGCGAGGATACCTGCCCGCGTATCGCCTATATGCCGCAGGGTCTCGGCAAGAACCTTTATCCCACCCTGTCCGTCTTCGAGAATATCGATTTCTTCGGCAGGCTGTTCGGACAGGGCGGCAGGGAGCGGCAGGCGCGCATTGCCGAGCTGCTGAAAAGTACCGGCCTCGAGCCCTTCGCCGACCGCCCCGCGATGAAGCTTTCCGGCGGCATGAAGCAGAAGCTGGGGCTCTGCTGCGCGCTGATCCACGATCCCGACCTGCTCATTCTCGATGAGCCGACCACGGGCGTCGATCCGCTGTCGCGGCGGCAGTTCTGGGAGCTGATCGATTCCATCCGGGCCGGGCGTCCCGGCATGAGCGTCATCGTCGCCACGGCCTATATGGAAGAGGCCGCCGGTTTCGACTGGCTGGTCGCCATGGATGGCGGCAAGATATTAGCCACCGGCTCGCCTGCCGAACTTCTCGAGCGCACCTCCGCACCCAATCTCGATGCCGCCTTCATCGCGCTCCTTCCCGAAGAAAAGCGCAAGGGTTACCATGAAGTCCATATCGCGCCGCGCAAGGTGGCGGGTGAGGGCGACTATGCCATCGAGGCGTCGCATCTCAGCATGCGTTTCGGCGATTTTACCGCCGTCGACAATGTCAGCTTCAAGATTCCACGTGGCGAGATTTTCGGCTTTCTCGGCTCGAACGGTTGCGGAAAATCCACCACCATGAAGATGCTGACGGGGCTTCTGGCCGCCAGCGAAGGCGAGGCGAAGCTTTTCGGACACAAGGTGGATGCCAGCGACATGGCGATCCGTCACCGGGTCGGCTATATGAGCCAGGCCTTCTCGCTCTATTCCGAGCTGACGGTGCGCCAGAACCTCGATCTGCACGCCCGCCTGTTCAAGCTGCCGGAAGAGACCATTCAGCCGCGTATTGCCGAAATGGCCGAGCGTTTCGATCTCGGTGCGGTCATGGAAACCCTGCCGGACGACCTGCCGCTTGGCATCCGGCAGAGGCTGTCGCTGGCGGTGGCGATGATCCATTCGCCTGATATTCTCATCCTCGATGAACCGACCTCCGGTGTCGACCCGGTGGCGCGCGACGGGTTCTGGCAAATCCTTGCCGATCTCTCGCGCAACGACAATGTCACCATCTTCATCTCCACCCATTTCATGAACGAGGCGGAGCGCTGCGACCGGATTTCGCTGATGCATGCCGGTAAGGTGCTGATCAGCGATACGCCTGACGCGATTACCAAAAGCCGCAATGCCGCAACGCTGGAAGAGGCTTTCGTCGCCTATCTCGAGGATGCTTCAGGCGTCAAAAAGGTGGAACCTGCGGCCGCTCCTGTTGCGACAGTGGAGGTGCCGGCGACGCAACATGCTGCACCCAATCGTAAGAGGTTTTTCGATTTCAGGCGCATGTTCAGCTATACGCGCCGCGAGGCGCTGGAACTGCAGCGGGATCCCATTCGCGGCACGCTGGCGGTGCTCGGCAGCATCATCCTGATGTTCGTCATCGGTTACGGTATCAATCTCGATGTCGAGGACCTGACCTTCGCGGTGCTGGACCGTGACGATTCCACCATCAGCCGCGATTACGTGCTCGATATTGCCGGCTCCCGTTATTTCATCGAGAAGGAACCGATCCGCGATTATGCCGATATGGACCGGCGGATGCGCGACGGGGAACTCAGCCTCGCCATTGAAATTCCCCCCGGTTTCGGCCGCGACGTGTTGCGCGGCAAGACGGTGGAGGTGGGCGCCTGGATCGACGGCGCCATGCCGCAGCGGGCGGAAACCGTTCGCGGATACGTGCAGGGCATGCACCAGACATGGCTGGCGCGCAAGGCGGCCGAGATATATGGCAGCGCGGCGACGCAAAGCAGTTTCAGCATCGAAACGCGCTATCGTTACAATCCCGATGTCAAAAGCCTCGTCGCCATGGTCCCGGCGGTCATTCCGCTGCTGCTCATGCTCATTCCCGCCATGCTGGCGGCGCTCAGCGTCGTCAGGGAAAAGGAACTCGGTTCCATCGTCAATCTTTATGTGACGCCGACCACGCGGCTGGAATTCCTGATCGGCAAGCAGCTTCCTTATGTCGCCCTCGGCATGCTCAATTTCCTGCTTCTGACGGCCTTCGCCATCTTCATCTTTCAGGTGCCCTTCACCGGAAGTTATCTCGCCTATGCGACGGGAGCGCTGCTCTATGTCGTCATCGCCACCTCCATCGGCCTTCTCATGTCGTCCTTCATGAAGAGCCAGATCGCGGCGATCTTCGGCACGGCCCTGCTGACGCTCATTCCGGCAACGCAATATTCGGGCTTGATCGATCCCGTTTCGTCGCTGCAGGGGGCGGGTGCCTTTATCGGCAACGTCTATCCCGCCACCTATTTCATGACCATTTCGCGCGGCACCTTCTCCAAGGGGCTGGATTTCGCCGGGCTCTCCGGCTCGTTCCTGCCGCTTCTCATCGCTATTCCGCTGCTTCTCATTGCCGGCGCCGCACTTTTGAGGAAACAGGCGTCATGAAGCTGTTTTCGTCCAACATCTTCCAGCTCGGCATCAAGGAACTGCGCGGCCTTGCGCGCGACGGCATGTTGCTGCTGCTCATCGTCTACGCCTTCACGCTGCAGATCTACACCGGCTCCAGCGCGCTGCCGGAGACGCTGAACAATGCCGCCATCGCCATCGTCGACGAGGATCAGTCGCCGCTTTCCGGCCGCATCAGCACGGCTTTTTATCCGCCCTATTTCTCCCCGCCGAAGCAGATTTCGATTGCGGAAATGGATAAGCGCATGGATGCGGGCCTCGATACCTTCGCGCTCAACATCCCGCCGGATTTCCAGCGCAGGCTGATGGCCGGGCAACAGCCGGCCATCCAGCTCAATATCGACGCAACCCGCATGAGCCAGGCTTTCAGCGGCGGCGGTTATGTGCAGAGCATCGTGACGAGCGAAATTCAGGAATATATCAACCGCTATCGCGGTGCGACGTCGGTGCCGGTGGACCTGACGCTACGCTCCCGTTTCAACCCGGAGCTGGACAAGTCGTGGTTCGGGTCGATCAACAACATCATCACCGCCATCACCATGCTGTCGATCGTGCTGACGGGGGCGGCGCTCATTCGCGAGCGCGAGCATGGCACGGTCGAGCATCTGCTGGTCATGCCGGTCACGCCGCTGGAAATCATGCTCAGCAAGGTCTGGTCCATGGGCCTTGTCGTGCTGGTGGCCTCGGCATTTTCGCTGTTTGTCGTCGTCAGGGGCCTGCTCGCCATTCCAATCGAAGGCTCGCTCCTGCTCTTCCTGCTCGGCACCGCCTTGCAGCTCTTCGCCATGACGTCGATGGGCATCTTTCTTGCGACGGTGGCCGGTTCCATGCCGCAATTCGGCATGCTGCTGATCCTGTTCCTGCTGCCGTTGCAGGTGCTCTCCGGCGCCATGACGCCGCGTGAAAGCATGCCTGATATCATCCAGTACATCATGCTTCTCGCACCCAACACCCATTTCGTCATACTGGCGCAATCGGTGCTTTTCAGGGGGGCGGGGCTGGATGTGGTCTGGCCGCAATTGCTGGCGCTGCTGGCCATCGGCTCCGCGCTTTTCGTTTTCGCGCTTCGCCGTTTCAGACGGTTCCTGCGCTGATTCCGCCTGTTTCCGCGCAAGTTGAATTAATTGTGTTCGGTAACGGTATGTTCGCCTTCCGTGAATATGCCTATGAGGACGGCTGGGTAAGCGGGCTTTGTTCAGGAGTAGCAAAATGAATATTGCAGCACGTCTGTCACTGGCAGCCATGATCGCACTGGCGGCAACGCCCTCTCTTGCGTCAGAAGATATGACGTCGGAGACGAGCGAAGCGATATTCGGTTTCGGCGGCGCCCTGACGAAAGAAGACATGCTGAAAAGTGCGGCCCTCATTCCGGTGGAATATGAGCGCAATGCCATTCTGGGCGGCGGCTATCAGTTCTACCCTTACCACATCGGCAACGTGAAACTCGGCGGCGAAATCGGCGTCGCCGCCAGATTTGGCAAGGGCTTTACCGGTGAAGTCTGGGCGGGCCCGGTCGCGCGTTACGAGCAGATCAGGCTCGGAGAACGGCTGTTCATCACGCCAAGCTTTACCGTCGGCCTCAGCCTCGTCACGGATGCGCAGCCCGGCCGCGAGCGGGAACAGGAAATCAAGGACGACGGCAATGCAAACGTCCTGTTTTATCTGGGACCGGAAATCAACGTGTCCTTCAGCGAGGATTCCTCGACGGAATTCTTCTGGCGTCTTCACCACCGTTCCGGCGGTGGCAAAACACTGGGCAATATGAAAGGCGCCACAAACGCCAACGTATTCGGCGTCCGCTACAAGTTCTGAGTGGCGGGGACGGTTCCAAACCCGGCGAACCGTCTGAATTTTAGTCACGTTTCTTTTTCGTCGCAAACCGTCATGGGGAACCCTTGCGTCTGGCGCATGGGTGGATTGCCTTATTCTGCCTGTTAATTCGTCATCGAAAAGCGCATATAGAGGGCATCAAAGGACGCCGGAACGAAAACGTTACTGACGTCACCTAAACCTCAGAAAGGGTAATGTCATGAACGTAGCACGCAGCTTCAATAACTGGCGCAAATATCGTCAGACCATCAACGAACTCGGCCGTATGAGCACCCGTGAACTGCACGATCTCGGTATCGATCGCAGCCAGATCACCAGCGTCGCCCGCGCCGCCGTTGGCAGGTAATCAAGGCGATATCGCCTCTTTTGAATGCCCAAACGCCCGCTCCGCGGGCGTTTTTGTTTTGGGGATATGGGACGCTTCTACCGCGAATATCCGCCAGATAATCCGGCGATGTCGACGTCCGGGCCGAAGGGTGGAGTTTTCTCGACGTCAGGCGTTAAATATCGCCATGCATTGAATGCATATCTGTGCTGCAAGCTTATGCCTGTCAAATGCGCAGAAAAATGCTATCTTCCAATCATCGAAAGGGATGTACCTCCTCCCACATCCTTTTGGTAAAGCGGGTGATCCTACTCCTCCTCCCAAAGGATTGCCCCGGGGACAGCGGTTTTCCTCCTCCCATATCGCTGTTCATCTTTTCAAAAAGCCTGCCGCACCTCCTCCCGCGGCAGGCTTTTTTGTTTTCAGTGTCTTCCCTTTGTCTTCAGGAAATATCTCAGTCGAAAGCCATCATGCCGATGGGCGTCACGGCATGGGTGCCTGCACGTCTGGCAAGGGCATAAGCGAGGCACTGCTCCACGGCATCCTGCGGCACGGGCTTGGCGATCACGCCGGCGCCGATGCCGAGATTGACGACGACTTCGGGGTTTGCCGTCATGAAGATCACCACAACGCCATGATCTTCAGAAAGCCGCCGGCCGATCTCCGGGCCGGTCTGTCCATCGGCAAGGTTGACGTCGACGAAGGCGATATCGGCATGGCTGCCAAGCGCCACGGCGTCTTCCAGCCGGTTGGCGATACCGATGACATCCGCCTCTTCTTCCGCCTGCAAAATGGAATCCTCTATATCCATGGCGATGAGGAATTCGTCTTCCACGATCAGCACACGCGGCTGTTCCGTGCGGAAACCCGGTTCGCTTTGCAAGACGTCTGCCAACATATGCCTGCCTCCATTCTGTGTTTCAGAGCAACGGATGGAAAACTGTATCGCGGTTGCGGATCATCCGAGGCTTCAACTAAACCCGGAGCGGCGGGACCGGTTCCGTTTTATTTCCCGCCGCTCCAGCGCGGTCGGCATGCAAACACTTCTCGGCGCAACTCGTTCCAAAGTGAGATAAACATAGTGAATGGAGTGTAAACGGCGTGCCTTTTCGGCTATCACCTTTCAAGAGCGAAGCAGTTGATTCGGTTCGGTTTTCATCCGGGGAAGGGGTCGGAGAACGTCGCCGTGGAGCATCTTTCGCCCCCTGGAACACCGTTCTTTCGCCATTATGGGGTGAAAGGCCGGCATGAAAATTCAAAGCGTTACAGCCTCTTTCCCCGCCGGGGAGGAAGCGCTGGAACCTTGCCGATCATTCGCGTGCCGCAGTTAAAAAAACGGCGCGGGACCCTATGAGTTTAGAAAGAGAATAAGACGATGACCCAGTCTCCGCGCGCCACCATTGCCCGCAACACGCCTAATATCGCCGTCGTCGGCGTCGGTGGCGGTGGCGGCAACGCGATCAACAACATGATTGCCGAGGGCATCGGCGGCGTCGATTTCATCGCCGCCAATACGGATGCGCAGGCGCTGAAGAAGACCAATGCACCGCGGCTCGTGCAGCTCAGCTCCGAACTGACCGGCGGGCTTGGCGCGGGCGCCGATCCCGAGGTCGGCCGGCAGGCGGCGATCGATTCCCTCGACGAGATCATGGATCACCTGAGCGGCTACGACATGTGTTTCATCACCGCGGGCATGGGCGGCGGCACCGGCACGGGCGCGGCCCCCGTCATTGCCGAAGCCTGCCGGGCGAAGAACATCCTGACCGTCGGTGTCGTGACGCTTCCCTTCAGCTTCGAGGGCGCGCGCCGCATGCGGGCTGCCGAATATGGCTTCGCCAACCTGCTCAACACGGCAGATACCGTCATCGTCATCCCCAACCAGAACCTGCTGCGCATTGCCGATGCCGGCACGACCTTCGAAAATGCACTGAAGACGGCCGACAAGGTCCTCTCGCTTGGCGTGCGCTGCATCACCGATCTCATCCTGCGCGAAGGCCTGGTCAATCTCGATTTCGCCGATGTGCGCTACGTCATGAAGAATGGCGGCCGGGCGCTGATGGGCACGGCGCAGGCCAAGGGTGAAAAGCGCGCCTCGGAAGCGGCAGCCGCAGCCATTGCCAACCCGCTGCTCGGCGAACCGTCGCTGAAGGAAGCGCGGGGCGCTCTTGTTTCCATTTCCGGCGGCAACGATCTGACGCTTTACGAGATCGATGAGGCAATGACGTTGGTGCGCGAGGCGGTGAGCGAAGAAACCGATGTGGTGATGGGCGCTTCCTTCGACCCGACGCTGGACGGCGCTTTCAAGATTTCCGTCGTTGCCACCGGCCTGCGCAACTGAGGCTTGCTTGAGGCGGGACATCGCTGGGCGTTTCTTCTCCCCCCTCGGGGAGAAGAGACAAGCGGCGTACTCTTCGCTTCCCAGGGAAATCGCCCTCTTTAGTCGGCGATGCCCTATAAACAGCGTCCACGCCACAAACTGAACGATCAAAAGCCGTCGCGGGCAATTTTCGCGACGGCTTTTTGTTGTTTTTGAACAATTATTCCGCCATTCGAAGAGGCCGCGGTGCTGCGCAGCGTTGATCGAGAAAAAATATAATAGTACTCTTTATGTCGACAAGAGGGATTTGATGATGACGGATATAATTGCTTCTGCCGAGCGCAAGCGCGGCTCCGGCGTGAAGATGGTCTATGATCTGCTGCGCGACGAGATTCTCGATCTGGTTCTACCGCCGGGCAGCCCCATCGATGAGGTGCAGCTTGCCGAGAGGTTCAAGATGTCGCGCACGCCGATCCGCGAGGCGCTGGTGCGGCTTTCGGGCGAGGGGCTGATCGATACGCTGCCGAACCGTTCGACCATGGTGTCGAATATCGATTTCCTCAACATGCACACCTATTTCGATGCGCTGGTGTTGATGTATCGGGTAACGACGCAGCTTGCCGCGCAATATCACCGCCCGGAGGATCTGGCCGGAATCCGCGCCCATAATGCGGAATTCGCCATTGCGGTGGAGGAGCAGGATGCGCTGGCGATGATTTCCACCAATGCCGCCCTGCATCTTTCCATCGCCGAGGCCGGGCGCAATCCCTATTTTACCAGCCTGTTCAAGCGGCTGCTGGACGAGGGGCGACGCATCCTCAGGCTTTATTACCAGTCCTATGACGATCGTTTGCCGAAGCGCTTCGTCGACGATCATGATGAGATCATCGCGGCGATTGCCGCGCGTGATACCGTTCTTTCCGAGAAACTGGCCCGCGAGCATGCCGAGCAGATCGTGCGGCAGGTGCAGAAGCTGCTGGTGCGAAACGAGCGTTTGGAAATAAATCTGTAGCTTGTCGATTTCTTGTCGACAAATAAAATACAAGATTGTAATGTCCTTGTCGAAAGGGTGGCGCGGAGGTGCGTCCATTCCCGAAAAACATGTCCCTTAGGAGCTTGAAATGACGGCCAGCATTTTTTCCGGCGTGATTCCCGCCTTGATGACCCCCTGCAAGGATGATCGCACCCCTGATTTCGATGCGCTTGTTCGCAAGGGCAAGGAACTGATCGCCGATGGCATGTCGGCCGTCGTTTATTGCGGTTCCATGGGCGACTGGCCGCTCCTGACGGACGAGCAGCGCATGGAAGGCGTAGAGCGCCTGGTGAAAGCCGGCATTCCGGTCATCGTCGGCACCGGCGCGGTCAACACGGCATCTGCCGTTGCCCATGCCGCCCACGCCCAGAAGGTTGGCGCCAAGGGCCTGATGGTCATTCCGCGCGTCCTGTCGCGCGGTTCGGTCATCGCCGCCCAGAAGGCCCACTTCAAGGCTATCCTCTCGGCTGCACCGGAAATCCCGGCGGTCATCTACAACAGCCCCTATTACGGCTTCGCCACCCGCGCCGATCTCTTCTTCGCGCTGCGTGCCGAGCACAAGAACCTCGTCGGCTTCAAGGAATTCGGCGGCCCGGCGGATATGCGTTATGCGGCCGAAAACATCACCAGCCGTGATGACGACGTCACCCTGATGATCGGCGTCGATACGGCTGTTTTCCATGGCTTCGTCAATTGCGGCGCCACCGGCGCCATCACCGGCATCGGCAATGTTCTGCCGAAGGAAGTCATTCACCTCTGCAAGCTGTCGCAGGCCGCCGCCAAGGGTGATGCCGATGCCCGCGCCCGCGCGCTGGAGCTGGAGCAGGCGCTCGCCGTCCTCTCTTCCTTCGATGAAGGCCCGGATCTGGTTCTCTATTTCAAGCATATGATGGTGCTGAAGGGCGACAAGGAATACACGCTGCACTTCAACGAAACCGACGCCCTGACCGACAGCCAGCGCGGTTATGTCGAGGCGCAGTTCAAGCTGTTCAACAGCTGGTATGCCGACTGGAGCAAGCTTCCGGGCGCCGTGCAGGCCTGCAAGGCTGCTTGAGCAGTCGCTGACGTGAAAACAAAAGGCCCGCAGCAACTGCGGGCCTTTTTTGCATTTATGAGGTTTGAGCGTTTCTTGGCTTCGACGTCGTCCCCGAACTTGTCCCACGGCTGTCCGGTTTAAATTTCTGCCGGCTACAATCCCCACGAAGCTGGTGATGAAGAGTGGATATTCTCTCGGCGTCATCCTCGGCCTTGTGAGGCCCGAGGATGACGGAGGAGAGGTTTGCGGATTCCGCCGTCAACTCTGCACCGGGCCGCGGGCATTATGTATATTGTTCTCCGACACGGTCAGGAAACCGCATCCAGCCCCTTTTCCAGCAGCCGGTCAAGCCCGGCCATTTCAGCGGCGGTAAGTGTGATGCCTTCTCTTTCGGATTTGGCGCGGGCGGCAAAGCGGCGGCCAGAGGGCAGGCGGGCGCCCTGGCCGATGATGGCGTCGAACAGCACTTCCGCGCGCTGGAAGGGATCGCCGGGGCGCCCCTTGGAGAAGGCCTCAGGCGAAAAAGCGACGATCAGCTCGCCATGGGTCGGGGCAAGCGTGGTGGTGCCGAGAAATTCGAGCGCTTCGGGGCTGGTGAGATCGCCGATCATGATGCCGGCGAGAAGCTCGATCATCGTGCCGATGGCCGATCCCTTGTGGCCGCCAAAGGGCAGCATGGAGCCGGCAAGGGCCGCTTCCGGGTCGGTCGTCGGCTTGCCGTCGGCATCCAGAGCCCAGCCTTCCGGCAGGGGCTTTCCGGCCCGCCGGTGCAGTTCTATTTCACCGCGGGCCGCAACCGAGGTCGCGAAATCGAAGACATAAGGGGAGGTGTCCTTGCGCGGCCAGCCGAAGGCGAAGGGGTTGGTGCCAAGCAGCGGCTTGCTGCCGCCGGTGGGCGCAACGGTGGAATAGCTCGGGCACATGACCAGCCCGGCGAGACCGTTTTCGGTCAGTCCCTCGACTTCCGGCCAGAGCGCCGAGAAATGCGTGCAGTCATTGATGACGAGTGCAGCGATGCCCGCGCGTTTCGCCCGCTCCACCAGAACCGGCAGGCCAAGTTCGAAGGCAGGGTTGGCGAAGCCGCCATGGGCATTGACTTTCACGATGGCCGTGCCGTCGTCTTCCGCCACTTCAGGTGTCGCATCGGGCTTCACCTTGCCGGCGCTGACGGTGCGGAGCGCGCCTTCGATACGGTAGATGCCGTGGGACTTGCAGGCATCCCGCTCACCGGCAGTAATGACGCGCGCCAGCGCTCCCGACTGTACATCATTCAGCCCGGCCCTCAAAAAAATCGACTCGACCCGCTGGAAAAGTGCCTCAATGGTCAAGGTGGTCGTGTCGCTCATCATAGTCCTCCGATAGGGCTCGCACATTTTGAATACATAAAGTATACAAAGGTGTGGTTATTGCAACGTGTCTTTTCGATGAAGCTCAGTCAGAGCAGAAGGCCACCCTCTCAAACACGAAGATACCTTAAGCCCTCATTCCTGTGCTTGTCACAGGAATCCAGTCGGCGCGCGTCTGCGTGTCGGAAAGCCTCTTTCAGCCCAAAGACTTGGGCTGGCCAGATTTCTGTGACAAGCACGGAATGAGGATGCTGGACGTTTCGCCAACCTTGTCCGCTCCCCCCGCGCCGGCTTGCGTAATCATCCGCGACACCTCATCAGTTCGCACATGCAAAAATTCTTTTTGTATACTCCTTGTATTTTTATGTTGATTTATCGCCGTCATAGGGAAATAGTGACCGCGCCTTCAAGGGCAGACCAATTGTGGGAGCAAATAAAGAATGAAAAAATCGGTCATCGTCGCCGGCCTCTTGGCCGCCACTTTCGCTATTACGCCGGCCAAAGCCGACAAACTTGACGACATCATTTCGTCCGGCACGCTGCGTTGCGCCGTCGTGCTCGATTTCCCGCCCATGGGCGCGCGTGATGACGCCAACAACCCAATCGGCTTTGATGTCGATTATTGCAACGATCTCGCCAAGGCGCTCGGCGTTACCGCTGAAATCGTCGAAACGCCTTTCCCCGAGCGTATTCCCGCGCTGATGTCGGGCCGCGTCGATGTCGGCGTTGCGTCCACCTCCGATACGCTGGAGCGCGCCAAGACGGTCGGCATGACCGTGCCTTACTTCGCTTTCGAAATGGCCGTTACCGCCAACGACAAGTCGGGCATCAAGTCCTTCGAGGACATGAAGGGCAAGACGGTCGGCGCGACTGCCGGCACGTTCGAGGCCATCGCGCTCGAAAAGACGGTCAAGGAATGGGGCACTGGCGAATTCCGTCCGTACCAGACGCAGGCCGATGTGTTCCTCGCGCTCAGCCAGGGTCAGATCGACGCCACCGTTTCCACCTCGACGGTTGCCCAGTCCAACGTCAAGGGCGGCAAGTTCGCCGGCATCTCCGTGGTCGGCAAGGCGCCCTATGACATCGATTATGTCGCGCTCTTCACCAACCGTGACGAATACGGCTTCATCAACTACCTGAACCTCTTCATCAACCAGCAGGTTCGCACCGGCCGTTACGCCGAACTCTATGAAAAATGGGTTGGCGGCGAAGTTCCCTCGCTCACCGTCAACGGCGTTTATCGCTGATCAGGACTTTTCGTAAACGGCGCGGTCAAGATGATCGCGCCGTTGATCGTTTCTGAAAAGGCGGGACGCTTAATGTTCAATTATACATTCCACTGGAATCAGGCGCTGAAGGCTCTGCCGCAGCTTCTGGACGGTGCGGTGGTGACGCTGCAGATCGCCATTCTGTCGATGGTGATCGGTCTTTCCTGCGCCATCGTGCTGACGCTGTTCCGGCTTTCCGGCAACCGCATTCTCGGCGCTTTCGCCGCCGTCTGGGTGGAAATCGCCCGCAACACGCCGGCGCTGTTCCAGATTTACATGGCCCATTTCGGCCTTGGCAATTTCGGCATTCATTTGAGCCCCTATACGGCGCTTCTGGTCGGTATCGCCTTCAACAATGCCGGTTATCTCGCGGAAAATTTCCGCGGTGCGCTAAAGGCCATTCCCGATACGCAGACGCGCTCCGGCCGTTCGCTCGGCATGACCTCGATGCAGACCTTCCGGCTGATCATCCTGCCGCAGATGCTGCGCGTTGCGTTTCTGCCGGCCACCAACCAGATGGTCTGGGCAATCCTCATGACCTCGCTCGGTGTCACGGTCGGCATGAATACGGATCTCGCCGGCGTCACGCAGGCGCTCAATGCACGCTCGTTCCGCACCTTCGAATTCTTCGCGTTCGCCGCGGTCATCTATTACGTGATCGCCAAGATCGTCACGCTCGCCGCCAGATTGCTGGCTGCGCGTCTGTTCCGTTATTGAGAGAGGTGAGCCATGTTTGAAACCGCTCTCACCTGGAGTGATCTCGCCTTCCTGGCCAAGGGTGCCGGCATGACGCTTGCCGTCACCGCCGTCGCCGTCACGGCGGGCACCATCATGGGGATCGTCTTCGGTATCATCCGTTTCCAGTTCGGCCCCTATTGGTCGCTGCCGCTGACCTTCGTGCTGGATATTTTCCGTTCCGTGCCGCTGCTCATCCAGCTCGTGCTCGGCAACGCCTTCCAGTCGATAGCCAAGCTCGGCTGGCCGCCTTTCACTACCTCCTGTGTGGTTCTGTCGCTTTATACCGCGGCCTATTGCACGGAAATCGTGCGTGGCGGCATCGAAGCGGTGCCCTCGAACACCCGCCGCGCCTGCCGTTCGCTGGGCATGACCTGGTCGCAGGACATGCGCTACATCGTGCTGCCGCTTGCCACCCGCGTGTCGCTGCCCGCATGGATCGGGCTCACGCTCGGCGTCATGAAGGATTCGGCCCTGGTGCTGTGGCTCGGCCTCATCGAGCTTCTGCGCGCCTCGCAGATCCTCGTTACCCGCCTGCAGGAACCGCTGACGATCCTGATGATCTGCGGCGCCATCTATTTCCTTATCAGTTTCCCCATCGCCCGTTTCGGCGGGTATCTCGAAAGACGGTGGTCCCCCAATGATTGAGATCGAAAACGTCCGCAAATCCTTCGGCCCGCTGGAGGTTCTGAAAGGGATCAACCTCACCGTCAACAAGGGCGAGGTGGTCACCATCATCGGCGGCTCCGGTTCCGGCAAGTCGACGCTGCTGACCTGCATCAACGGCCTCGAGCCGATCGACAGCGGCAAGATCGTCATCGACGGCACGGAAGTGCATGCGAAGTCCACCGACCTTAACAAGCTGCGCCGCAAGGTCGGCATCGTCTTCCAGCAATGGAACGCCTTTCCGCATCTGACGGTGCTCGAAAACGTCATGCTGGCGCCGCGCAAGGTGCTGGGCATTTCCAAGGAGCAGGCCGAGGAAATCGCGGTGAAGCAACTGACCCATGTGGGTCTTGCCGAAAAGCTGAAGGTCTATCCGAACCGCATGTCCGGCGGTCAGCAGCAGCGTATGGCGATTGCCCGCGCGCTTGCCATGTCGCCGGAATATATGCTGTTCGACGAAGTCACGTCTGCGCTCGACCCGATGCTGGTTGGCGAAGTGCTCGATACGCTGAAGATGCTGGCGGATGAGGGCATGACGATGATCTGCGTCACCCATGAAATGGCCTTCGCGCGTGATGTCTCGAACCGCGTCGCCTTCTTTCATCAGGGCGTGATGGCGGAAATCGGCATGCCGGATCAGCTGTTCGGCGCGCCGCAGCATCCTGAAACCCAGAAGTTCCTGGCGAGCGTGCGGTAATGCCAGCCAATGATGTCATCGTCATCGGGGCCGGCGTCGTCGGCCTCTCGGCGGCAATCGCGGCGCAGGGTCGTGGCCTCTCGGTCACGGTCATCGACCGCGAGGGACCGGCGGCGGGCGCGTCCGCCGGTAATGCCGGCGCTTTCGCTTTCACCGATATCCTGCCGCTTGCATCGCCCGGCATTCTCTGGAAAGCGCCGAAATGGCTCATCGATCCGCTGGGTCCGCTCAGCGTGCCGCCGGCCTATGCGCTGAAGATCGCGCCGTGGATGTTCCGGTTCTGGCGGGCTTGCGCGGCATCGAAAGTCGAACATTCCACCGCCGCCCAGACGGCGCTGATGGACCTTTCCAAGGCAGAGCTGGAGCCGTTCCTCAAAAAGACGGGCACGATTGCGATGCTGCGCAAGGAGGGGAACCTTCAGGTCTATGAAAGCGAGGCGGAATTCGAAGGCTCGCTTGCCGGCTGGAAGGCGCGCGAACGTCACGGCATCGAGTTCCGGCATCTGAATGCCGAACAGATGGCCGAGATACAGCCCGGCATCGCGCCGCGTTTCACCTGCGGCACCTTTACGCCCGGCTGGTATTCCATCGCCGATCCCAAGCTTTATACGCTGGCGCTGGCCGACCATTTCCGCACCATCGGCGGCCGTATCGAGTGCCTCGATATCGCTTCGCTTCGACCGCTGGAAGACGGTGTCGAGGTGGTGAGCCATGATGGCCGCACCCGCAGGGCCGCCAAGGTGGTGCTGGCAGCCGGCGCCTTTTCGCATCGCATCGCCCGTTCGCTCGGGGAAAAAATTCCGCTGGAAACCGAACGGGGGTATAATACAACCCTGCCGTCCGGCGCCTTCGATCTGCGCACGCAGGTGACTTTCGGCGGCCATGGTTTCGTCGTCACGCGGCTTTCCTCCGGCATCCGCGTCGGTGGCGTGGTGGAATTGGGCGGACTCGAGCTTCCGGCCAATTTCGCCCGTTCCGAAGCGCTGCTGACCAAGGCGAAAGCCTTCCTGCCGGGCCTGAAAACCGAAGGCGGCAAGCAGTGGATGGGCTTTCGCCCCTCGCTGCCGGACAGCCTGCCGGCCATCGGGCAAGCACGGCACACGGCGCGGGTGGTCTATGCCTTCGGCCACGGACATCTGGGGTTGACGCAATCGGCGGGCACGGCCTGCATCGTCGCCGATCTTCTGACGGGGCAAAAACCCGCCATCGATACAAGGGCATTTTCGCCGCAACGCTTCTGACGGGGATTTCCGATGTCTTCTTCCCTCTCGACAACAGCCGTTCCTGAAGCCCGCAGCATTTTGGCCGGTTCGGCTGAAGGTGCCGTGATTGCGACGACCGAAGCGCTGAGTTTCTGGGGCGGGGTCGATCCCGCCACCGGCCGGGTCATCGACGTGCACCACCCGCTGCATGGCATCTGTCTCACCGGCGGCGTGCTGTTCATGCCCACCAGCCGTGGCTCCTGTACCGGTTCGGGCGTCTTGCTCGATCTAATCCTGACGGGCCGTGCGCCCTCGGCGCTGGTCTTCTGCGAGGCCGAGGACGTGCTGACACTGGGCGCGCTGATCGCCGCCGAAATGTTCGGCAAGCCTTTGCCGGTGCTGCGCCTCGACGCGGAAAATTTCGCCCGGTTCTCCAAAGCCGTTCATGTCCGTATCGATGAGACGGCCATCGAAGCCGATGGCGTTTCCCTTGCCATCACGCCGCCGGCGACGGCGCATCTCGATCTTCGGGATGACGATTGGGCCATGCTCGAAGGGCGCGATGGTCTCGCCGTGCAGCAGGCCATGCGCATCACCGTCGCCATGGCCGCCCAGCAGGGGGCATCGGCGCTTGTCGATGTGACGCAGGGCCACATTGATGGCTGCATCTATGCCAGCCCCGCCAATCTCACCTTCGCGGAAAAAATGGCGGAGATGGGCGCGAAGGTACGGGTGCCGACGACCATGAACGCCATTTCGGTGGACAAGGCGCATTGGCGTTCGCAGGGCATGCCGGAGGATTTCGGCGACCCGGCCGCAAGGCTGGCGGATGCCTATGTGCGCATGGGCTGTCGCCCGACTTTCACCTGTTCGCCTTACCTGCTCGACAGCGCGCCGCAGGCCGGCGACATGATCGCCTGGGCGGAATCGAACGCGGTGATCTTCGCCAATACGGTGCTTGGCGCGCGCACGGCGAAACATCCGGATTTTCTCGATCTCTGCATCGCGCTGACGGGCAGGGCGCCGCTTGCCGGCGTCTATCTGGAGGAAAATCGCCGTCCTCAGCGCATCGTCAATGTGGCTTTGCCGCAGGGTGTGGATGATGCCTTCTGGCCGCTCGTCGGTTATCTGGCGGGCAAGGCCGCGCCGGATTGCATTCCGCTGCTGCGCGGCCTTGGCCCTGCGAAGCCGTCACGGGATGATCTAAAGGCGCTTTGCGCCGCATTCGGCACCACCTCCGCTGCGCCCATGCTTCATATAGAGGGCGTAACGCCGGAAGCCGGTCTTCCGCCTCTCGAAACGGCCGATATCGTTACTGTCTCACCCTCCGATATGGCCGCCGGCTGGTCGCTTCTCAATGAGGGACCGGAAGAGGTGCAGCTTGTCGCCATCGGCAGTCCGCATGCCTCGCTGGAGGAGTGCCACACGCTTGCGGCTGAATTTGCCGGCCGCCGGCGTCACGCGGATGTCGCCGTCATCGTCACAGCCGGCCAGCAGGTCATCGATGCGGCCGGGCAGGACGGCACTTTGCAAAGCCTGCGCGACAGCGGCGTGCAGGTGCTGCCTGATCTTTGCTGGTGCTCCATTTCCGAGCCGGTTTTCCCGACGAAGACCCGTGCCCTGATGACCAATTCCGGCAAATACGCCCATTACGGACCCGGCCTCAGCGGTCGCGCCGTGCGCTTCGGCAGTCTTGCCGATTGCGTTGAAAGCGCGCTGACCGGCCGTGCTCCATCCCTTCTTCCTTCATGGCTTTCCTAAGGAGTTCTGAATGCGCAGTATCAAGACCGTTCATGTCATTTCCGCCCATGCGGAAGGGGAAGTCGGGGACGTGATCGTCGGCGGTGTCAGGCCGCCGCCGGGCGAAACGATCTGGGAGCAGAGCCGCTTCATCGCCCGCGATGAGACCCTGCGCAATTTCGTGCTCAACGAGCCGCGCGGCGGTGTGTTCCGGCACGTCAACCTGCTGGTGCCGCCGAAACATCCCGACGCGGATGCCGCCTTCATCATCATGGAGCCGGAAGACACACCGCCCATGTCCGGCTCCAACTCCATCTGCGTTTCCACCGTGCTTCTGGATGGCGGCATCGTGCCGATGCAGGAGCCGGAAACCCATATGCTGCTGGAAGCGCCGGGCGGGCTGGTGAAGGTGCGCGCCGAATGCCGCAACGGCAAGGCCGAGCGCATTTTCGTGCAGAACCTGCCGAGCTTTGCCGCAAAGCTCGATGTTGAACTCGAGGTTGAAGGCCTCGGCACGCTCAAGGTGGACACGGCCTATGGCGGCGACAGCTTCGTCATCGTCGACGCCGAGGCGATGGGGTTCAGCCTGAAGCCGGAAGAGGCGCATGAGATCGCCCGCCTCGGCGTGCGCATCACCAATGCCGCCAACAGGGCTTTGAGCTTCGAGCATCCCGACAACCCGGACTGGCGGCATTTTTCCTTCTGCCTGTTTGCCGGCAAGGTGGAGCGCACGGCCGAAGGCCTGCGGGCAGGGGCGGCCGTCGCCATCCAGCCGGGCAAGGTGGACCGTTCGCCGACAGGCACGGCGCTTTCAGCCCGCATGGCGGTGCTGCATGCGCGTGGCGAGATGAAGGAGGGCGAAACCCTGACGGCCGTGTCGCTGATCGGCTCCACCTTCACCGGCCGCATTCTTGGAACGACAACGGTCGGCGACCGTCCAGCCATCCTGCCGGAAATCTCCGGTCGCGGTTGGATCACCGGTATTCACCAGCACATGCTCGACCCGTCTGATCCGTGGCCGGAGGGGTATCGGCTGACGGATACGTGGGGTGCGCGGTAAGCGCGATACGCCGCGCTTCCCTCATCCCTGTGCTTGTCACAGGGATCCAGTCAGCCCAAGTCCTTGGGCTGAAAAGACTCATCCCGCAGCGCAGACGCGCGTCGGCTGGATTCCTGTGACAAGCACAGGAATGAGGGAAGAGGGTGGACGCTCATAGTCCCAATCAGCCGTCGATCAACCACCCGGCCGCTTCGTCGTCTCCCGCACGATCAGCTCGAACCCGACATCCACCCGCGCACTCTCGGGAATGACAGCATCTTTTTCTGCTTCCAATATCGAGAGCAGTAATTCACCCGCCTTGCGGCCGATCATCTGGGCGTCGACACGGATCGTTGAAATCGCCGGATAACATTGCCTGCCGATATCGAAATCACCAAAGCCGAGGATGGATATCTGTTCGGGCACATGAATGCCGCGGCGATGACATTCCATCAGTGCACCGACGGCGGAGATGTCGGAGACGGCGAAGATGGCCTCGACATCTGGGGCCTTGGCCAGTAGCGAGCCGAGGGTCTTTGCCCCGTGGTCATAGGAGACAGGGGCGCTGCCTTCGCGGATGATGAGATCGTCGGCAATGCCTGCTTCCCGCAGGGCCGCGCCGAAACCGAGCAGGCGGCTTTCGCCGCGCCAGTCCTTCACATCGCCATCGGCCCTCGATCCGAGCGCACCGATTCGCTTGAAACCAAGCGATATCAGATGTTTGGCGGCGGTTCTTCCCACTTCGTAGTTGGAAAAACCGACCGCATGGTCAATGGGGTGTTCGGGAACGTCCCAGATTTCCACGATCGGGATACCGGCGCGCATCAGCACCTCGCTCGCCATCTTGGTATGCACTGTGCCGGCGACGACGATGGCATCGGGGCGGCGCTCCATCATGGTGCGGATGACGCGTTCTTCCTCCTGCAGATCGTACATGGTGTAGCCGATCAGCAACTGGTAATCGGCGGCGCGCAGCGCATTGGCAAGCCCCTGTGCGCTATCGGCGAAGTTGGAGTTGGTGAGCGTCGGCAGGATGGCGGTGATGAAATTGGTGCGCCGGGAAGAGAGCGAACCGGCGATTCGATCCGGCACATAGCCAAGCTTCTCGATGGCTTTCATCACCTTCTGGCGGGTCTCTTCGGACACCAGGGCGGGATCGGCCAGCACTCGCGAAACGGTCATCTTGGAGACGCCCGCGAGTTTCGAGACATCGCTCATGGTTGCTTTTTTTGACGTGACTAACGCTGCGGCCAAGGGCGTGCGCTCCACCAAAGCATGTCTCCCTAAATTCGAACCGGTTCAGGACAAGACATACACGAAGACAATAAGGGAAAGCACGCCGTATGATTGCATATCGATGCGGCGTGCACCGGATTTATGCGACGCGGCTATAGACCAGATGGTAAAAACGCCCGTCGCACATGCTCATCATCTCGTCCGTCAGCACCCGGCCTTCCAGCCGGACGGGGGAAACCAGCGCTTCCTCCACCGCCTCCATCGACGGATAGTCGATTTCCTGCACCATGATGATCGAGGCCGCGTCCGGGTCCGTACGCTCGGTGCGCATCACCCGCACGGCCTGCGCATTCGGCATGCGTTTCCAGACCGGCAGCAATTTCTCCTCGACGATGCGGAAAAACTCCTCCTCCCGACCGGGGTGAATCCTGCCTTCGAAAATTGCCGAGCGTGTATACATGTTTCCTCCCGAATGAATGCCGACCGAAACAGTTCTGTAGATCGGACTTGCAATGATACCGATAACATGCATTATTGATCCTGCCAAGAACGTGAAACGGTGTCGAACAGAGGAAAATCGATAACCAGCCAAAATCATTGAATTTCATGGGAAATTCATTTGGTTTTGTGCTTTCGCGGTTTCTTGGGAGGAGTTTTTAGTCAATCGCGTTAAAATGTTATCGAGAACATTTTTCGGTTTGCGCAAGGCCGCTGTTCCATTCTGGGCAGCCACTATAAGGTTGGAGGAGAAACCATGAGCATATCCAGATTTCTGAAGAACATGACCGTCGCCGTCGGTGTTGCAGCAGCAACGCTTGCCGCCACCACGTCCGCCCATGCCGTCTCGCTCAGCGAGATCACCGCGCGCGGCAAGGTCAAGATCGGTGTTCTGACCGGTGCGCCGCCGATGGGCATGGTGGATGAGAAAGGCAATCCCTCTGGTTACGACGTCGATGTCGCCAATCTCATCGGCTCTTACCTGTCGCTGCCGGTTGAACTGGTGCCGCTGACACCGCCTGCGCGTATTCCCGCCCTTCAGACCGGCAAGGTCGACTTCCTTGTTGCCACGCTTGCGCCGACCGGCGAGCGCGCCAAGACCGTGATGTTCACGCAGCCTTACAGCGCCTTCAATATGGACATCATTTCCGGCAAGGACCAGAAGTTCGAAAATCTCGACAGCCTCAAGGGCAAGCGTGTTTCGGTCAATCGCGGTTCCTCGCAGGAAACCGCGCTGCGCAAGGCCAATGTCGAAGGTCTCGAAATCGTCGTTTACGAAGACGATTCCACCAGCGCCCAGGCACTGCTCGCCGGTCAGGTGGATGCTGTCGCCCTGCCGTCCACGGTTGGTGAGGCGATCATCAAGCAGCGTCCGGAAGCCGGTCTGCAGGTTGGTTTCACCTTCTTCCAGCAGGGCAACTCCATGGCGACCAAGCTTGAGGACTTCGAGCTGCGCCAGTGGCTGAACACCTCCATCTACCTCATGAAGATGTCCGGCGATCTCGACCGCATCTCGGTCAAGTGGACCGGCCGTCCGCTGCCGCAATTGCCAAGCTTCTGATTGAGCCTTTCAACGCGCCCGCCGGGAAGGCTTCCGGCGGGCCCGGGAAATGTCAACGGAGTGACGCATGTCCTATACATTCCAATTCGGCGCGCTCGCCCAGTATCAGAACGAGATTCTGAACGGCATATGGCTGACGATCAAGCTGTCGGTCCTGTCCATCGTGCTCGGCTGCGCTTTCGGCATTCTTTTGGCTTCGCTGCGGTCCATCAATGGCGGCATCGTCCGCATCATCGTGGACGGTTATGTGGAAGTCATCCGCAATACGCCGTTTCTCGTGCAGCTCTTCATCGTCTATTTCGGCCTGCCGGGCCTCGGCTTCAGGGTAGGGGCGGATACGGCGGCGCTGATCGGTATGACGATCAATCTTGCTGCCTATTCGACGGAGATCATCCGCGCCGGCATCGAGGCGGTGCACAAGTCGCAGATCGAGGCGGGCGAGGCGCTGGGTTTCACCAAGTACCAGATCTATCGCCACGTCATCATCGTGCCGGCCATCGCCAAGGTCTATCCCTCGCTGTGCAGCCAGTTCGTGCTGATGATGCTGGCATCGAGCATATGTTCGGCCATTTCCACCCATGAGCTTGCGGCCGCCGCAGCCTTCGTGGAATCGCAGACCTATCGCTCCTTCGAGGTCTATATCGTCGTCACGCTCATCTATCTTGCGCTGGCGCTTTCGCTGCGGCTCATCCTTGCCCTCGTCGGCATGTGGCTGTTCGGCCGTCGCGTTGCCCGCAAGACGATGACCGCCATGCCGGAGGTGCAGTCATGACTCTTCGAACTTTCGGCTGGAACGAATTCGGCTTCCTGCTGACCGCCCTTCAATGGACCGTGCTTCTGACGATCATTGCGCTTATCGGCGGTGGCATTGTCGGCTTCTTCGTGGCGCTTGCCCGCACCTCGAATTTCAAGGCGCTGCGCATTGCCGCCGGCACCTATATCCAGGTGATCCAGGGCATTCCGGTGCTGATGATCCTGTTCCTGTCCTATTACGGCCTCAGCCTTGCCGGGCTGGAACTGCCGCCGCTCTTTGCCGCCGGCGCCTCGATGACGATCTATACATCGGGTTACCTCGCGGAAATCTGGCGCGGCTGCATTCAGGCGGTGCCGAAGCAGCAATGGGAAGCGTCGGAATCGCTGGCGCTGACCCGCGCCCAGCAATATCGCTACGTCATCCTGCCGCAGGCGATCCGCATTTCGCTACCGCCGACCGTCGGTTTCGCCGTCCAGGTCGTCAAGAATACGTCCATCGCATCGATCATCGGTTTCGTCGAACTGGCGAGAGCGGGGCAGCTCATCAACAATGCCACGTTCCAGCCGTTCCGCGTCTTCGTCGCCGTGGCCGTGCTTTATTTCATCGTCTGCTACCCGTTGTCCCAGCTGTCGCGTTGGCTGGAAAGGAGGCTTCATGCCGGAAGTAATCGTTGAAAACGTTCACAAGAGCTTTGGCGCTCTGGAAGTCCTCAAAGGCGTGTCGCTGACGGTCGGCCGCGGTGAAGTCTTCGCCCTCATCGGCCGCTCGGGTTCGGGCAAGAGCACGTTGCTGCGCTGCATGAACGGGTTGGAGAAGATCAATTCGGGCCGCATCGAAATAGCCGGTCATGCGATTGGCGAAGATGCCAAGGCGCTGCGCAAGCTGCGCACCGACGTCGGCATCGTGTTCCAGAGCTACAATCTCTTCCCGCATCTGACGGTCGGCGAGAACATCATGCTTGCGCCGCGTATCGTCAAGGATGTGGCGAAATCGGAAACGAAGGATATTGCCCGTGAGGTTCTGCAACTCGTCGGCCTGTCGGAGAAATTCGATTCCTATCCGGATCAGCTTTCCGGCGGCCAGCAGCAGCGCGTGGCGATTGCCCGCTCGCTCGCCATGCGGCCGAAGGTGATGCTGTTCGACGAGGTGACCTCGGCGCTCGATCCTGAATTGACCGAGGAAGTGCTGACCGTCATGGAAAACCTCGCCAAAGACGGCATGACCATGATCCTCGTGACCCATGAAATGGCTTTCGCACGCCGCGTGGCGACCGAAACCATCTTCATGCACAAGGGCAAGATCTGGGAGCAGGGCCGTTCGTCCGAACTCTTCGCCAATCCGCAAACGCCGGAACTCCGGCAATTCGTCAAGGCCGATGTGAAGTAGTTCACCGGCGCAAAGGAAACTTCATGACCACTGAAATCGTGCAATTGTGCCCGCTCATCCCGGCACTGGAAGGCGAACTCGCCGAGCGCTTCACCGTGCATCGCCTGTTCGAGGCTGCTGACAAGTCGGCGTTCCTTGCTGAAAAGGGTGCTTCAATCCTCGGCGTCGTCACCGGCGGCCATATCGGCCTGCCGACGGATATCGGCGCCGCACTCCCCAATCTTGAAATCGTCGCCATCAACGGCGTCGGTTTCGACAAGGTCGATCTGACTGACGCCAAACGGCGCGGTTTCCGCGTTTCCAACACGCCTGACGTGCTGACCGCCGATGTCGCCGACCTTGCGCTCGGCCTCGTTCTGGCGCAGGCGCGCAAGCTGCCGCAGGCGGATCAGCATGTGCGCACCGGCCAATGGCTGAAGGGCGATATGGGGCTTTCCACCCGCGTGGCCGGCCGCCGTTACGGCATATTCGGCCTCGGCCGCATCGGTCAGGCAATCGCAAAGCGGCTCGAAGGTTTCGATGCGCGTATTTCCTACACCGCCAGAAACCGCCGCGATGTCGCCTATGATTATTATGACAGCATCGAGGCGCTTGCCGCCAATTGCGACGTGCTGATCATCGCCGCCGCCGCTACTGCCGAAACGCGCCATATCGTCAATGCGGATGTGCTGAAGGCCCTCGGCCCCCAGGGTGTGCTCGTCAATGTGGCGCGCGGCTCGCTGGTGGATGAGAACGCGCTTGTCGAGGCACTTGCCAGCGGCGCGATCGGTGGCGCGGCGCTGGATGTCTTCGAGGATGAGCCGCGTGTGCCGGAAGCGCTTTTCGCCTTCGACACCGTCACGCTCGCTCCGCATGTCGGCAGCGGCACGCACCAGACGCGGCGCGCCATGGCCGATCTCGTTCTCGCCAATCTCGATGCCCATTTTGCCGGCAAAGAACTGCCGACGCCGGTGGTGTGACGGTCAACGAATTGCCGCCTGTGGCCTTGACGGCGCAGCTTCGGTTGCGCCGTTTCGATTGAGGTCGGCAGGGCTTCGGGGAGGCTACTGCAAAAGGCGGGTTTCCCGGCAATCTCCCGTCGTTGTTCATATTTATATAATACGTATAATCCTACTATTCTGCTTCCTTATAAAATGATGAGGCGGAGAGGTGCGTTCCAAAGGCCCGAAGACACCCGAAGAGAACCGGATGTCGCGAAAAAAGCGCGATGTCACCCCATCCGCCACTCGTGACATGAGCGAAAACAGCAATCCTTCCGACCGGCACGCGCTTCTGGAAGCGATGATCGACCACGTGCCGGATTTTATCTATGCCAAGGATCTGGAAGGGCGCTTTCTTTTTGCCAATCGCGCAATCGTCACCGAAAACGGCTTTGACACGGTCGAGCAACTGATCGGGCTCACCGACTACGATGTTAACGGTGAAGCGGCGCAGCGCGCCGGCATTCCCGATACCGAGGCGCGGGTGATGCGCACCGGCGAACCGGATCTCGGTTACGAGGAACGCGCCATGCGCGGCGATATCGATCGCTGGCTCATGATGTCGCGCGTGCCGCTGAAGGACAAGGCCGGCAACATCATCGGCGTGGTCGGCGCCTCGCGGGATATAACCCAGAAAAAGGCCTCGGAAAGACTGCTTCAGGCGCAGGCGCATATTCTGGAAATGATCGTCGCGGCGGCGCGTATCGAGGATTTTCTCGAGGAGTTCGTCAAGGCCATCGAAAATCTCGCGACCGGACTGGCCTGCGCGGTGCGGGTGTTCGATGCGGCGGAAGGGGAACCTTCCGTTTACGCCTCGCCGGCGCTTGCGCAGCAGGAGGGGCTGGTCGCACTTGTCTCCAGCGTCAGCGATCCCGAGAGCCTTATCCATCCGGCAGAACACATGGCCTTCAGTTTCGATATTCCCGCCAGCGAAGGCAAGGCGCACGGTTTCGTCTGGTGCATGCTGGCCGGCCGCCAGCCGGATGCGGCGCTGGTGGAATTCATAGGTGCGGCGGCGCGCATGGCGGGGCTGGCGATCGACCGCAAAAGGGCGGCGGAGCATATTGCCTTCCTGGCGGATCACGACATGCTGACCCGGCTGCCGAACCGCCGTTTCCTCGATACGAGGCTGCCGGAAATACTGGCGGCGGCGGCAAAGGCGAACCGAAGGGTCGGTATCGGTTTTCTCGATCTCGACAATTTCAAGCAGATCAACGATACGCTCGGCCACAGCATCGGCGACGCGTTGCTGTCGAAAACCGCCGAGCGCATTGCGAAAAGCCTCCGGAAGAACGATCTCGTTCTCAGGGTGGGCGGCGACGAGTTCGTCATCATTCTCGAAGAGCGCAGGGACGATGTCGAAAACCGCCTGCAGCGCATCCGCGCCGCTGTCTCGCAGCCATTGCGTATCGGCAATTACGATATCAAGGTCACATGCAGCATCGGCATGGCCTTTTTCCCGGAGCATGGGGAAACCACGGCGGAAATCGTCGCGGCGGCCGATCTCGCCATGTATGAGGCCAAACATACCGGGCGCGACAGCATCGCCACCTTCACCCCGAACATGGCGGATGATCTGAGAAAGAAGTTCACCCGCATCGAGGAACTGCGCAAAGCCGTAAAGAGGGACGAGTTCGTGCTGCACTTCCAGCCGCAGGTCGATCTTGTCAGCGGCCGGATCAGCGGCGTGGAGGCGCTGGTGCGCTGGCAGCATCCCACGGAAGGTTTGCTCGGTCCCGCGGAATTCATCGGGCTTGCGGAAGAAACCGGCCTGATCGTCGAACTCGGAGAAAGCATTCTCGAAAAGGCCTGTCGTCAGGCGCAGGCATGGGCCGCCGCCGGCCTGTCGCCCGTCAAAATGGCGGTCAATATCTCTCCGCGGCAGTTTCAGGGCGGGCTGGTGCAGCAGATCAGGTCTGTGCTCAAGGAAACCGGCCTTGCGCCATCCCTGCTGGAAATCGAAATCACCGAGACGCTCATCATTCAGGATGTCGAAACATCGGTGCGGATCATGCGGGCCATCAAACAGATGGGTGTCAGCCTGGCGCTGGATGATTTCGGTATCGGTTATTCCTGCCTCGGCATGCTCAAGACCTTCCCGCTGTCCTGCATGAAGATAGACCGCTCGTTCCTCACCCATCTGCCGGAAAAGACCAAGGACAGCGCCATCGTCTCGATCATGATCCAGCTTGCCGGGTCTCTCGGCATCGATGTCATTGCCGAAGGTGTGGAAGCCGGCGAGCAGGCGACATTTCTGCGTGATGCCGGCTGCCCCTACGGTCAGGGTTATTACTTCAGCCGCCCGGTGCCGGCAGAGGCGATCGAAGACATGCTGGCGAAGACGACGATATTCACGACCGGCTTACCCGAAGGCCGCCTATAGGCCGCTCGGGCGACCGGTTTTCAGAGCGGCCAGATATGGCTTTCCGGGAGAGGCCGGGCGGCTTTGGCGCCTTTGCCCTGTGCGGTTCTGTAACGAAACCACTTCGTTTCCCTAGCCTGTAAGATGTCTACCGATCCCGTGCGTAACGGGAGATGTTTCATTATATCGATTTACAATTTAGTATTACATGAATATTTATATAAGTAATAAATTATATTATTTCGAAATAAGAGTTCAAAATATTATATTCTAAACTGTTAACTTGTTGTAATTTTACTACGAAATTAAAATGCTTACTTTATCTGTATTTGCATTGCGTCGATTTGAATTGCGAGTCTGCGGCAACTTCTGTCATTTGCTGAATCAGCGCAGGGAAGCGGGCGGCAGGGAAAAGACCAGCCCTCAAATTTGCGCATTCGTTGAAAAATTTTTGACTGGAGATTACAAATGAACATCAAGAGCCTTCTGATCGGCTCCGCTGCGGCTCTCGCAGCAGTATCCGGCGCACAGGCCGCTGACGCTATCGTCGCTGCCGAGCCCGAGCCCATGGAATATGTTCGCGTCTGCGACGCTTTCGGCACCGGCTTCTTCTACATCCCCGGCACCGAAACCTGCCTGAAGTTCGACGGTTACATCCGTTTCCAGACCGACTTCGGTCGTGACCAGTCCGGCACGTCCGACTGGGATTCCTTCACCCGCGCCCAGTTCAACGTCGACACGCGTTCGGACACCGAGCTCGGCGCTCTGCGCGGCTACTTCGGTTTCCGCGGCCAGGCCGACCAGGACAGCAGCCGCGCTGTCGTTCTTGACCAGGCTTTCATCGAAATCAGCGGCCTGAAGGTCGGTTTCTACTATAACTGGTGGGATGACGGTCTCTCTGGTGAAGTCGATAACCTCAGCTCGAACCAGACCCGTCTGAATGCTATCCGTTACACCTACGACGCTGGCTCCTTCTACGCTGGTGTGGCCGTTGAAGAGCTGGAAGGCGTTATCGCTGGCAACTCGATCACAACATCTGGCAGCACGACGACCATCCAGCGCAACAATCTCGGTGTAAACCAGCTCAACTGGACGACGCAGAACCGCCAGGGCGACAACAATGTCGGCGTCAGCGCCATCATTGGTGCCAAGTTCGGCGGCGTTAAGGCCAACCTGCTTGGTGGTTATGACACCGACGCTGAAAACGGTGCGATCCGCGCCATCGTAACGGCTGAAGTTGGCCCGGGTACGTTCGGCCTCGCCGGTGTATGGGCTTCTGGCGCCAATGCATACTACGAAGAGTCCGAGTGGTCAGTTGCTGCTGAATACGCCGTCAAGGCAACTGAAAAGCTGACCATCACCCCCGGTGTTCAGTACTTCCGTACGCTTGATATCGGCACCGATGGTGATTTCACCGGCAACCGCGATGCATGGCGCGCTGGTGTAGCAGTTGGCTACAAGATCACTTCCGGCCTCTCCACGCTCGTTTCGGTTAACTACCAGAGCGTTGACGGCGATGAGCGCGTTCGTAGCGGCATCGGCAGCGGTGCTGGCGACCAGTGGACCGGTTTCGTTCGCCTGCAGCGTTCGTTCTAATAGTCTACAAAAAGCATAGTAGGGTTAGACAACTCAGATCCACCCCGTTTCCGAACGGGTGAGTAACTAGCTCCAGTCAAAGTTTCTGACATGATGTCAGGTTTGCTCCCCGGACCCCTGCAGGCCGGGGAGTTTTTGCGCTTATAGTCGATGCGTGGAAAATGGGGCCTATCCATGGAGTTGGAGAATGAGTATGAACCCGCTGCTCCTTCATGGCTCCCCCACACGTAATGAAGCAAAATCGGCTATCCCGCGATCAGGGTGATTGAGTAATTGTCTGCAATATGAAATATTATTGTATACAATAAATCAGGTGCTCCCATGGAATTCGATTTTACCGCGCTTGAGCCGCAGAGCCGTTATCGTTTGTTGACCAATTTTATCGGTCCACGGCCGATAGCGCTTGTCACGACGCGCTCGGCTGCTGGCCACAACAATGCCGCACCGATGAGCTTTTTCAATGTTTTCTCCCATGATCCGCCGATCGTTGTTCTCGGCATCCAGCCGCGTGTGACGGGCGAGGAGAAGGATACGATGGCCAATATTCGTCGCACCGGCGAATTCGTCATCAACATGGTCGATATGGCTCTGTCCGAACAGATGCTCATCTGCGGCCTTGGCTTCGACAGCGAGGTCGATGAGCTTTCGATTGCCGGACTGACGGCCACGCCCTGCAGCAAGATCGATGCGAGCTTTGCGGCGGAATCGCCCTGCGCCTTCGAATGCCGTGTGGAGCGCCTGATCGATTATCCGCGCCGTACCCTTGTCCTGGGGGAGGTGGTGCACATGCATGTCCACAAGGATTGCCTCGATGCGGAGGGGCGTTATGTCGATCCGGACCGATATCAACCGATCGCGCGCCTGCATGCCGATAATTACATCAGTTCGGATCGTCAGTTCGTCCTCAAGGCGCCCGCGATGACCGACTTCATTAAGCCTGATGGCGAGTGAGGGTTCTTGCGGCTGAAGCGCCGAATACCTTTTGCCTGCCGCCGCAAACTCGAGAAAATGAGAGGGCAGGGCATCGGGGCGGCGATAACGATTGGTTTCGCTTCCTGGCGCTGTGCGGCAGGTCAGACGAAACGACGGCTGGGTTAATGCCGCGATAAAGCTGCGTCCAGTGCGGTTGGAGTGGTTGACCGAACGACTGACTGCCCGTGCCTGACGAAATCCAGTCTTGCCACCCCGTACGGTTTCAGGAAAACAACGGCATCCATTTGCGGGCTTCCGCTCCTCGTTCTAGTGTTATCCTGCTCGCACCATCCGCAGGGTCGCGAGCGACGCGGGAGGACGCATGATCGACAAGCTGGAATTTTTCATTGCATTGGCGCGCGCAGGGCATTTTGGCCGCGCGGCGGAGGAGTGCGGCGTTTCCCAACCCAGTCTCTCGGCCGCGATCCGGCAGCTGGAGGACCAGCTTGGTGTCGTTCTTGTAGTGCGTGCGGCGCGTTATCAGGGGCTGACACCGGAGGGCCAGCGTGTTCTCGAATGGGCGCGTCGCATCGTCGCCGATACGCGCACCATGCGCGAGGAAATGCGGGCGGCGCGCAAGGGTCTGGCGGGCCACATCCGCCTTGCGGTCATTCCGACGGCGCTTGCGATGGTGCCGCGATTGACGGAATCCTTTCAGGCGCGGCATCCCGACGTGACCTTTTCCGTGACGTCACGCACCTCGCTTCAGGTCCTGAGCCAGATCGAAAACCTCGAGATCGATGCGGGAATCAGCTATCTCGACAATGAACCTCTTGGCCGAGTGACCACGGTACCGCTCTATTCGGAGCGATATCACCTGATTGCAGCGGCCGGAACGCCGCTCGCCGATCAGGAAAGCGTTACCTGGAAGCAGGTTTCAGGTCTTAGGTTATGCCTATTGACTTCGGATATGCAGAACCGCCGCATCATCAACAAGCATATGGCTGAAGCGGGCGTAGAGGTGAAGCCGACACTGGAGTCCAACTCTATGATTGTGTTGTTTTCGCATATCCGAACCGGACAATGGGCTTCAATAATGCCGCGTAACCTAGCGGAATCATTCGGTTTTCCAAAACAGATCAGGATGATACCGATCACCGAGCCGGATGCGGAGCATCTGGTGGGGCTGATCGCGACCTATCGCGAACCACACACGCCGCTCGTTTCCGCGCTTCTTCACGAGGCGCGTCAGCGCGCAGCGGCGATGGCTTTTGATAGGAATTTCCTATCGGTTGACGAAAACACATTATTGACCTGATCCGGCCGACCTCGCCATTCTCCCGAACCATGCAGGGGCTGCGCTGGCACTGAAACATGTGCCGTTCGCCATACCTGCCCCTGTCGGTTTGGGAGGACTGGCTTATGAATATCCGTGCGGTTGCCGCAGATGAGGCGGCTCGTGTTTCCGCCATCATTGGCGAACTTCTCCACCTGGAGGGGCCATTGCTGCCCATTCTGCACGCGGTGCAGGAAGAATTCGGCTACATACCGGAAAGCGCCAAGCAGATCGTTGCATCCGCGCTGAATATATCGCGCGCCGAGGTTCATGGCGTCGTGACCTTCTATCCTGATTTTCGCGATCATCCGTCCGGCCGGCATGTGCTGAAGCTCTGTCGCGCCGAGGCTTGCCAGTCGATGGGTGGCGAGCCTCTTGCGGAAACCATCAAGAACCGGCTCGGCCTCGACTGGCACGAAACCGCAGCCGACGGTTCCGTCACGCTGGAGCCGGTCTTCTGTCTCGGGCTTTGCGCACAGGCACCCGCGCTGATGCTGGATGGCGAGCTTCATGCGCGACTGGATGAGCACTGTCTTGGCGACATTCTGGCGGAGGCGCGCCGATGAGTGTCACCGTTTTTGTTCCAGGCGATTCCGCCGCGCTTGCCGTTGGCGCAGACCGTGTCGCCGAAGCAATCGGCCGCGAGGCGGCCAGCCGCAACCTCGAGGTTCATATTGTCCGCAATGGCTCGCGCGGCATGCTCTGGCTTGAAGTGCTGGTGGAAGTGCGCACCGAACATGGCCGTATTGCCTACGGGCCGGTCAAGGCCAGCGACGTTGCTTCGCTTTTCGATGCGGGTTTTCTTACAGGCGGCGCGCATCGCCTCTGTCTCGGGCCGACGAAGGACATCCCGTTCCTGAAAAGCCAGACGCGTCTTACATTTGCCCGCTGCGGCGTTACCGATCCATTGTCGCTTGGGGATTATCGCGCCTATCAGGGCTTGAAAGGCCTCGAAAAAGCTGTCGCCATGGCGCCGCTGGACATCGTTGCGCAAGTGACCGAAAGCGGCCTGCGCGGACGCGGCGGCGCGGGTTTCCCGACCGGTATCAAATGGAAGACCGTCGCCGATGCGGTGGCCGACCAGAAATATATCGTCTGCAATGCCGATGAGGGCGATAGCGGCACCTTCGCCGACCGCATGATCATGGAAGGCGATCCCTTCGTGCTGATCGAAGGCATGGCGATTGCCGGCCTCGCCGTCGGCGCGACGAAAGGTTTCATCTATACGCGCTCGGAATATCCTTACGCCATCAAGGTCATGGAGCAGGCAATCGCAATCGCCCGCCGCGAAGGCATCATCGGCCCATCCGTGCTTGGTTCCGGGCGCGCCTTCGATCTCGAAGTGCGCATGGGTGCCGGCGCCTATGTCTGCGGCGAGGAAACTTCGCTTCTGAACAGTCTGGAAGGCAAGCGCGGCACCGTGCGCGCCAAGCCGCCGCTTCCTGCTTTGCAGGGTCTGTTCGGCAGGCCCACCGTCGTCAACAATGTGATTTCGCTCGCCTCCATTCCGGTCATCATGGATCGCGGCGCGGCGTTTTATCGCGATTTCGGCGTCGGCCGCTCGCATGGCACCATTCCCATCCAGCTTGCCGGAAACATCAGGCATGGCGGGCTTTACGAGACCGCCTTCGGTCTGCCGCTCGGGCAGCTGGTCAATGATATCGGTGGCGGCACGATCACCGGCCGCCCCGTCAAGGCGGTGCAGGTGGGCGGTCCGCTTGGGGCCTATTTCCCGGTTTCGCTGTTCGACACGATCTTCGACTATGAGGCCTTCACCGCCGCCGGCGGCCTGATCGGCCATGCGGGTATCGTGGTTTTCGACGATACCGCCGATATGCTGCATCAGGCGCGGTTTGCGCTGGAATTCTGCGCCGTCGAAAGCTGCGGCAAGTGCACGCCCTGTCGCATCGGCTCCACACGCGGCGTCGAGACGGTGGACAGGATCGCGCTCGGCATCGAGCGGGAGAAAAATACGGCGCTCCTCGCAGACCTCTGCGAAACCATGAAATTTGGTTCGCTCTGTGCGCTCGGCGGTTTCACGCCCTATCCCGTCATGAGTGCGCTCCGGCATTTCCCTGATGATTTTGCCCCCACCCCACGTGTTGAAGCGGCGGAGTAAGACCATGGCCCTTGTAACAGAATTCGACTATGGAACCCCCAAATCCCACGCAACGGACATGGTGACGCTCACCATCGACGGCAGGCAGGTGACTGTGCCTGCGGGAACGTCGATCATGCGCGCCTCGCGCGAAGCGGGTATCGATGTTCCAAAACTCTGCGCCACCGACATGGTGGATGCCTTCGGTTCCTGCCGCCTCTGTCTGATCGAGGTGGAGGGCCGCAACGGCACCCCCGCCTCCTGCACCACGCCCGTCGCGCCCGGTCTCGTCGTGCACACGCAGACGGAGCGGCTGAAGCAGATCCGCAAGGGCGTGATGGAGCTTTATATCTCCGATCACCCGCTCGACTGTCTGACCTGCGCCGCCAATGGCGATTGCGAACTGCAGGATATGGCGGGCGCCGTTGGCCTGCGCGATGTGCGTTACGGTTACGAAGGCGACAACCACGTCAAGGCCCGCACCGGCGATGGCGATCTCAATGCCCGCTGGATGCCGAAGGACGAAAGCAATCCCTATTTTACCTACGATCCTTCCAAATGCATCGTCTGCTCCCGTTGCGTGCGCGCCTGTGAGGAAGTGCAGGGCACCTTCGCGCTGACGATAGAAGGGCGCGGTTTTGAAAGCCGTGTGTCGCCCGGCGCGCATGAGGCGTTCCTCGATTCCGACTGCGTTTCCTGCGGCGCCTGCGTGCAGGCCTGTCCGACGGCGACGCTCACTGAAAAATCGGTGATCGAGATCGGCCAGCCGGAACATTCGCTGGTCACGACCTGCGCCTATTGCGGCGTTGGCTGCTCCTTCAAGGCGGAAATGCGCGGTGAAGAGCTGGTGCGCATGGTGCCGTGGAAGGATGGGCAGGCCAATCGCGGCCATTCCTGTGTCAAGGGCCGCTTCGCTTATGGTTATGCCACCCACAGGGACCGCATTCTCAACCCGATGATCCGCGAAAAGATCAGCGACCCATGGCGGGAAGTCACTTGGGAGGAGGCCTTCTCCCATGTCGCGTCGGAGTTCCGGCGTATCCAGGGTCAATATGGCCGCGAATCCATCGGCGGCATTACCTCGTCCCGCTGCACGAACGAAGAAACCTTCCTCGTCCAGAAACTCATCCGCGCCGGCTTCGGCAATAACAACGTCGATACCTGCGCCCGCGTCTGCCATTCGCCGACCGGCTACGGTCTCGGCCAGGCGTTCGGCACCTCCGCCGGCACGCAGAATTTCGATAGCGTCGAACAGTCCGATGTGGTGCTGGTCATCGGCGCCAATCCGACGGATGGGCATCCTGTTTTCGGCTCGCGGCTGAAGAAGCGGCTGCGGCAGGGCGCGAAGCTCATCGTCATCGATCCGCGCCGTATCGATCTCGTCCGCACACCGCATGTGGAGGCGTCCTTCCACCTGCCGCTGAAGCCCGGAACGAATGTTGCGGTGCTGACGGCGCTTGCGCATGTCATCGTCACGGAAGGCCTGTTCAACGAAACCTTCATTCGCGAGCGCTGCGACTGGTCGGAATTCGAGGATTGGGCCGCTTTCGTCGCCGAACCCCAGCATAGCCCGGAAGAAACCGAAAGCTTTACCGGTGTGCCGGCGGAAGAGCTGCGCGGCGCCGCACGTCTTTATGCCAGGGGTGGCAATGGCGCCATTTATTACGGGCTCGGTGTCACCGAACACAGCCAAGGGTCTACCACGGTGATGGCGATCGCCAATCTCGCCATGGCGACCGGCAATATCGGCCGCCCCGGTGTAGGGGTCAATCCGCTGCGCGGTCAGAACAATGTTCAGGGCTCCTGCGACATGGGGTCTTTCCCCCACGAGCTTCCGGGCTACCGGCATATTTCCGACGATGCCACGCGCGACATCTTCGAGAAACTCTGGGGCGTAAAGCTCAACAACGAGCCGGGGCTGCGTATTCCCAACATGCTCGATGCGGCCGTGGATGGCAGCTTCAAGGGCATCTATATTCAGGGTGAGGACATTCTCCAGTCCGATCCGGACACGAAGCACGTTTCGGCTGGTCTTGCCGCCATGGAATGTGTCGTGGTGCACGATCTCTTCCTGAACGAGACGGCAAATTACGCCCATGTCTTCCTGCCGGGTTCCACCTTCCTCGAAAAGGACGGCACCTTCACCAATGCCGAGCGCCGCATCAACCGCGTGCGCAAGGTCATGTCCCCGAAGAACGGTTATGCCGACTGGGAAGTGACGCAGAAGCTGGCACAGGCCATGGGGCTCGCATGGAATTACGCGCATCCGTCCGAGATCATGGACGAGATCGCCGCGACGACACCGAGCTTCGCCGGTGTTTCCTACGACTATCTGGAGGAGAAGGGCTCGGTGCAGTGGCCCTGTAACGAGAAATTCCCGGATGGTTCGCCGATCATGCATGTGGACGGTTTCGTGCGCGGCAAGGGCAAGTTCATCCGCACCGAATATGTGGCGACGGACGAACGCACGGGGCCGCGTTTCCCGCTCCTGCTCACCACCGGCCGCATCCTGTCGCAATACAATGTCGGCGCGCAGACACGACGCACCGAAAACGTTGTCTGGCATGAGGAGGATCGGCTCGAAATCCATCCGCACGATGCTGAACAGCGCGGCGTGAAGGATGGTGACTGGATCAAGCTCGCCAGCCGGTCGGGCGATACGACGCTGCGGGCGCTGATTACCGACCGTGTGGCGCCGGGCGTTGTCTATACGACCTTTCACCATCCCGGCACGCAGGCGAATGTCATCACTACCGACTTCTCCGACTGGGCGACCAACTGTCCGGAATACAAGGTGACCGCCGTGCAGGTATCGCCTTCCAACGGGCCGACGGAATGGCAGGAGGAATATGATGCGCTTGGCCGCCGTTCGCGGCGGATCAGCGGCAAGCTCGAAGCGGCGGAATAAGGAGGGCCGGGTGCGCCCGGCCTTGTCACACACAGAGGCGTCGGCCGGCAGCCGGCGCGGGGGAAGAGGTCATGTTGCTCAACCACACCGATGAAAAGCTGGTGAGAATGGCGAACCAGATCGCGACATTCTTTCTGTCGCAGCCGGAAGATATTCGCATCGAAGGTGTCGCCACCCACATCAACAAGTTCTGGGAACCGCGCATGCGACGCCGGTTCTTCGAGATGGTGGATGCCGGGGCCGGTGATTTTCTGCCGCTTGTGCTTGCCGCGTCGAAGAAGATCAAGCGGCCCGACGATCCGGCGGCCGATGCCGTGGGCCTCGGCGACGATACGAAGGGCGCGCCGGGCGGCAAAGGACCGATTGCGGGCGAGTCCCTTTCGGAACCGAGCGTTCCGGAAAGCACAGAGGCTTGAGCGGCGCGACCGCAAAATCACAGTTTCGGCCGGACGGGGGACGTTCGGCGATATCGGTGTTCGCCCGGCGGGGCGAACGTGACATGTCCAGACATCCACGAGGGAGGTAATGTCAATGGCAGTAGCAGGTGCGACAGCGGGAGAGGCGGCGCAAGCCGGGTTTTTGGACCGCGAACGAATAATCGCAAGACCGGGTTTCAATCGCTGGCTGGTGCCGCCGGCGGCCCTTGCCATTCATCTTTGCATCGGCATGGCCTATGGCTTCAGCGTGTTCTGGCTGCCGCTGTCGAAGGCGCTGCCGGCCACGGACCCCAGTTGCTCCAGCCTTACCCTTCTGGGTGCGCTGTTCACCACTGAGTGCAACTGGCGCGTGGCGGATCTCGGCTGGATCTATACGCTTTTCTTCGTTCTTCTCGGCTGCTCGGCGGCCATCTGGGGCGGCTGGCTGGAAAGAGTGGGGCCGCGCAAGGCCGGCTTCGTTTCCGCCTGCTGCTGGTGCGGCGGTATTCTGGTGGCGGCAATCGGCGTCATCACGCATCAACTCTGGCTGATGTGGCTGGGGGCCGGCGTCATCGGTGGTATCGGTCTCGGCCTTGGCTATATTTCGCCCGTATCGACCCTGATCAAATGGTTCCCGGACCGTCGCGGCATGGCGACGGGCATGGCGATCATGGGGTTTGGCGGTGGTGCGATGATCGGCGCGCCGCTTGCCAATCTGCTGATGAACAACTTCAAGACGGATGTTTCGGTCGGCGTCTGGCAGACTTTCGTGGTCATGGCCCTGATCTATTTCGTCTTCATGATGGCGGGCGCTTTCGGTTACCGCATTCCGCCGTCGGGCTGGCGTCCGGAGGGCTGGACCGCGCCTTCCGCCAAAAGCGCCATGATAACCCATCGCCACGTGCATCTGCGCGATGCGCACAAGACGCCGCAGTTCTGGCTCATCTGGGCGGTGCTGTGCCTGAACGTTTCGGCGGGTATCGGCGTCATCGGCATGGCCTCGCCCATGCTGCAGGAAATCTTCGCGGGATCGCTGATCGGCCTGCCGGGCGTGGGCTTTGCCGATCTCGATGCCGGGCAGAAGGCGCAGATCGCAGCGATTGCTGCCGGTTTCACCGGGCTGCTTTCGCTGTTCAACATCGGCGGCCGCTTCTTCTGGGCGTCGATGTCTGACAAGATCGGCCGCAAGAACACTTATTTCTGCTTCTTCATTCTCGGCATCATTCTTTATGCGCTGGCGCCGACGCTCGCGACGATGGGCAACAAGGCGCTCTTCGTTCTGGCCTTCGGTATCATCCTGTCGATGTATGGCGGTGGTTTTGCGACCATTCCCGCTTATCTTGCGGATATTTTCGGCACGCAGTTCGTCGGCGCAATCCACGGCCGCCTGCTGACGGCGTGGGCGACTGCGGGCATCGCCGGCCCGGTCGTCGTCAACTACATCCGCGAAGCGCAGATCGCGGCGGGCGTGGCGCCAGGACCCGCGCTCTACACCAGCACCATGTATATTCTGGCGGGCATGCTGGCGATCGGCCTCGTGGCCAATGCCTTCGTGCGGCCGCTTTCGGACAGGTGGTTCATGTCGGATGTGGAGGTCGCGACGCTGCAGGCAAAGACGGCGGCCGCAAATGCCGGCCCGACAGGCTCCTTCGGCATCGGACGTGGCGGGCTGGACACCAAGGCGGCACTTGCCTGGGTTGCTGTCGGTATTCCGCTTCTGTGGGGCGTATGGGTTACCGTGAAGAGCAGCCTTGCACTGTTCGGCTGAGCCATCAGGCCCGGAAAGCATATGCCGGCTCATGGCCGGCATATGATCTGATCAAAGCGAAAGTGTGCAGCTTGCCGGTACGGCGTCCATCAACGCCAGCTGGCAAGCAGTCCTTCAAGCGTTGCGCGGTCTTCTTTGTCCAGACGGGCAAGTCCCGGGGCGCGAACGGGGCCAACCTTCATCCCCAGAATTTCCATGGCTTCCTTTACAACGGTCACGTTTGCGCCGTTGCGATATCGTGTCCGCAGCCGTTCGAACAATTCGATCCTTTCGATAATCTTCCGTGCGGCCGGGAAATCGCCGGCCGTCAGGGCGTCATGAACCTGCAGGGAAAATTGCGGCGCGACATTGACGAGACCGGATGTAAAGCCGCGCGCGCCAGCCGCCGCGAAGGCAGGCGCCCAGCTTTCAGCCAGTCCGCAGACATATAGAGCGCCGTTCGGATCGGAAGCGGCAATCGCGCGCGACAGAAGCATGATGTCGGTCGTTGCGAACTTGATGCCGGCGACATTCGGGTGGCTGGCAAGCCTTACCATGTCATCGACTGAAAAGCCGTCGGCCCGAACATAGGCGACCAGCGGCAATTCGCTGCCCTCCGCAAGACCGATAAAATAGTCGATCTGCGATTGCGGGGCTGCAAAAGGGTCGACCGGCTGATGCGACATGACGGCGGATGCGCCCATTTCTTTTGCCTGACGCGCCATGGAGAGCGCCTCGCGCTGCGAGCGTCCAATCGCCGCCGTAACCGGGGCTTTGCCGCTGACGCCTTTTATCGCGGCTTCATAAACCTTCTGAATTTCCGCGGGCGTCAAGGCGTAGAATTCGCCCGTATTGCCTGCCGCGACGATATTGTGGATGCCTGCCTTCGCGACGCGGGCGTAAACCTCGGCTGTAACACCGGTCTCCACTTCGCCGCTTGCATCGTAAGCCGTTACCGGAACGCCGGAGATGCCCTGCAGGGCCTGGCGAAAATCGAATGTCGTCATCAACTGGGTTCCTTAAGATCAAAAGTCATCTTCAGATGGAGAATTTGTGAACGGGCGCGCCGGCGACCGGGGCATCGAATGCGACAACCGTGCCTGCGGTGGTTATTCCGTCCGTCTCGGTGACGAGACTTGTGAGGTAGATCGTCTTGAGGTCCGGACCGCCGAAACACGGCATGGTCGGCCCCTTGAACGGCAGCCTGTAGACCTCGAACAATTCGCCGTCCGGTGAAAAGCGGTTGAGACGTCCCGCCTGAACGCCGGCGCTCCAGTAACAGCCCTCGCAATCGGTCGCCGCACCGTCCGGCCTGCCTTCATCCGGCGCGAAATCGTGCAGGCGTTCGGCCGGGCCGACCCTGCCGGTCGCAGCGTCGAAATCGAATACCTGATACATCAGCCCGCTGCTGTCGGAATGGTACATGCGCCTGCTGTCCGGGCTCCAGGCAAGCCCGTTCGATGTGAACATGTCGCCATCGATGATGCGTTCGATGCCGCCATCCGGGGCGACGCGATAGAGGCGTGCATTGCCTGTCTGTATCGCGGCCTCGTCACGGGTCCCCACCCAGAAATGCCCGTCCGGGCCAACCTTTCCATCGTTGAGGCGGCTGTTGGGCCGCCCGTCGTCCGGGTCGCAGAGAAGATCGAGCTTGCCGCTCGCGGGATCGAGAAGATGCACGCCGGTCTTGAGGCCGGCCACGATCAAGCCATTGTCGCAAAGGCCGAGACAGCCCACCTGGGCGGGCATGTCGTATCTGTCGAGTTTTCCGCCGGGATGCAGGCGGAAAATGGCGGGCGCGAGAATATCGACGAACCACAGATCGCCGGTTCGCTCGTCCCAGGCAGGCGATTCGCCGACCTTCAGCGGGGTATCGATCAGGGAACGGAGCTTCGGTTCTATGATGTGCGGCTGGCTCACTGGTTCCTCTCCCTCATCCGCCCTTTATGATTCTATTTTCGACATTGCAGGGTGCGGCCTAACTGCCGACGCCCTGAAACATGCGGGCGCGCGCCTTCAATATGTGGTCTTTCATCGCGTCATGCGCGGCCTGCTCGCGCCGCGCAAAAATCGCTTCCACGATGGCCGTGTGCTCGTTCTGGACTTCGCGCACATGCTGCGGCGTCCGCTTGAGGCTGAGGCTGCGTGTCACCGACTGGCCGATGGCGAAATGGGGTTTGAACCATATCCGCACCGTGATGTGGAACTGGTTATGGCTCGCCTTCGCGATGGCTTCGTGCAGGGCGAAGTCTTCCTCAGCACCGAGATCGTTGCGCTCGAGACACTGTTCCAGCGCGGCAATCGCCTGCTCGATACGCACCCTGTCCGCTGCCTGCCAGTTGCGCGCCGCAAGCTCAGCCGCGGAAGCCTCCAATCCGGCCCTGAACTCAAAAAAACGCTGCACGTCGGCCAGCGAGCCGACCGGCACCTGTTGCAACACGGAAGAATCCGGCTGCTGGCGTACATAGGAGCCGGATCCCTTTTGCGAAACGATAAGCTCGTCGTTCCGAAGCCGCTCCAGCGCTTCCCGCACAACCGGCCGCGACGCGCCGAACAGCGACGCCAGATTCTGTTCCGATGGCAGCCGCTCGTTCACGGGAAACCGCCCGTCCGAAATCATGCCGACGATTTTTTCGTAGATGATGTCGCTCAGCCGAGTTTCGCCTCGAGCGGCGGCAGATGCAGTGTGATTGTCCATCAGCAGCCCTTCCGTTGCAAATCGCTGAAGTTAATGGGTTTCCTGCATTTCAATCGCAACAGAAATACCGGGGTTTTTGTGCGCGAGGGGGCTGTCGTACTGATTTTTTCTTCAAGCCTGATCCTGAAAACCGGCCTACAAATAAAAAAGATGTAAAAATCTGTCAATACTTGTAATCATCTGAAAACGCCCATATGGTCTGCCCCTGCCGATGGAGGATCGGCGTGCTGGCTGGCCGGGAGGGCCGTCGCGGTTCGGTGAAAGCCGTCTCGCTGCCGGTGATTTTTTGGGAGGATTGTCGATGCGCGATGGCGAAGCATTTTCACTGGGCGTAACGCGCCGAACCTTTATGGCGGGTGTTGGCGGCGTGGCCGCCCTTTCCGTCATCGGGACCTCGGCGCGGGCTGCTGCCGGCAAGCAGGCGCCGGAACTGGAGGCGCTGGTAAAGGACGGCAAATTGCCGCCTTTGGCCGAACGTCTGCCGAAAAATCCGATGGTGGTGACGCCGCACGAGAAAATCGGCACCTATGGCGGCACATTGCGCCGTGGCCTGCGCGGTTCGTCGGACCATAACGGCATCCTGCGCATGGTCGGCAATCAGGGCCTTGTCCGCTGGAACATGGATTTCACCGAGGTTCTGCCGAACCTTGCGGTGAAATGGGAAGTCAACGACGATGCCTCGCAATTCACCTTCCATTTGCTGGAGGGCGCAAAATGGTCGGACGGCCACCCCTTCACCGCCGATGACGTGGTGTTCGCCATCGAGGACTGCATCAAGAACAAGGAGCTTTACAGCGCCACGCCCGCGCAGCTTTCCGTGGCCGGCAAGGCGGTCGATGTCGAAAAAGTCGACGATTTTACGGTAAAGTTCAAATTCGCCGCGCCGAATGCGCTTTATCTCGAAAACCTCGCCACGCCGCTCGGCCAGCATCCGACGCTGTTTCCCAAACATTATTGCAGCAAGTTCCTGCCGAAATACAACACGGCGCTCGATGCCGATGTGAAGGCGGCGGGTGTCTCCAGCTGGACCGAACTGTTCCGCGCCAAATGCGGCGATATCGAAATTCCGTCCCGCTGGTCGAATGTCGACAAGCCGACGCTTGATCCATGGGTGGTGAAGGAACCCTATTCCGGCGGTGCGACACGCGTGGTCATGACCCGCAACCCTTACTTCTGGCAGGTCGATACCGAAGGCAACCAGTTGCCTTACATCGACGAAATCAATTTCGGCATTTCGCAGGATGTCGAATCGCTGATGCTGAACGTCATTTCCGGCAAGATCGACATTCAGGAGCGCCATATCAGCGTTCTCGCCAACAAGCCGACCCTGTCTCAGAACATGAAAAAGGGTGACTACCGCCTGCTGACTTTGGTGCCGTCTGCCGCGCAGCAGTGCCAGATCTACCTGAACATCACCCACAAAGATCCGGCAATGCGCAAGATGTTTGCCGACAAGTCGTTCCGTCAGGCGCTGTCCATCGCGCTCAACCGGCAGGAAATCATCGACATCGTCTATTTCGGTCAGAGCGAGGGTTATCAGGCCGGGCCGCGCCCGACACATCCCTGGTACAATGAAAAGCTGGCGCGGCAATTCACCGAATATGATGCGGACAAAGCGAACGAGCTTCTGGACAAGGCCGGTTACGACAAGAAGAACGGCAACGGCATGCGGTTGCGGCCTGACGGCCAGCCTGTCTTCTTCTCGATTGACGTCATCCCGACGCTCTATCCCGATCTGGTCGATGCGCTGGAACTGGTGAAGGCACAATGGGCGCAGATCGGCGTTGATATCAAGGTCAACACCATCGAACGCGCGCTCTATTATACGCGCGGCGATGACAACGCCCATGATGCCGCCGTCTGGCCCGGTCCCGGCGGTCTCGATCCGATGCTCGACCCGCGCGATTTCTTCGCCTTCCACCCGCAGGGGTCGCGTTACGCCATTCCGTGGGCGCTCTGGTACACCTCGAATGGCCAGAAGGGCGAAGAGCCGCCGGAAAGCCAGAAGCAGCGCTTCAAGCTGTTCGATGAGGCGCGCTCGACGGCCGACCTTGCCAAGCGCGGCGAGAAGATGAAGCAGATCTTCGACATTGCGGCGGAAGAGTTCGAAACGATCGGCCTCTGCCTTGCGGTGGGCGGTTTCGGCATCATCCGCAACAATCTGCGCAATGTGCCGGAAACGGAACCCGACAGCTGGACCTGGCCCAATCCCGGCCCGGCGCTGCCGCAACAGTTCACCTTCACAAGCTGATATCGCCACATGGGCGTCGCTGCCGTAACGCGGCGACGCCTCTCAGGTTGCTTCGACCACCCACAGCCGTCTCCTTAGTGGAGGGCGGCGCGTGCGGCACAATGTGATTGCGAGAACGACATGCTGCTTTTCATCGTAAAACGCCTGCTGTGGATGATACCGTCCCTGTTTGCCGTCAGTTTCCTTGCCTTTGTCCTGATCCAGCTGCCGCCCGGTGATTATGTGACGACCTATATCGCCACACTGGCCGCCTCCAACGAGGTCATCGACCACAATACGGCGGCGCAGCTGCGCGAACGTTTCGGCCTCGATGACCCGATGATCGTGCAATATCTGAAATGGATATGGGGCATCGTCAGCCGCGGCGATTTCGGCATTTCGTTCGAGTGGCAGCAGCCGGTTTCAGGCCTCATCTGGGAGCGCATGGCGCTGACGCTGGTTCTGGCCATCGCAAGCCTTCTCGCAACCTGGGCCATCGCCCTTCCGATCGGCGTCTTCTCCGCCGTGCGCAAATATTCGATTGGCGATTATCTCTTCACCGCCTTTTCCTTCTTCGGCCTTTCCATACCCTCGTTCCTGCTGGCACTGGTGCTGATGTATGTCGCGGCGGTGGAGTTCGGGGCCGATGTCGGCGGGCTGTTTTCCGCCGAATATGAGACCGCCTCGTGGAGCATCGCCAAGATGATGGACCTCATGGCCCATATCTGGCTGCCGGTCGCCATCCTTGCCGTGTCTTCCACCGCAAGCCTCATCCGTGTCATGCGCGCCAATATGCTGGACGAGTTGCCCAAGCCCTATGTTACCACCGCGCGGGCGAAGGGACTGTCGGAGTTCAAGCTGCTGACGAAATATCCGCTCAGAATTGCGCTCAATCCGTTCATCTCCACCATCGCATGGCTGTTGCCCAACCTCATTTCGGGCTCCGTGGTTGTCGCCATCGTGCTCAATCTGCCGACGGCCGCGCCGCTGCTTCTGCAATCGTTGATGGCGCAGGACATGTATCTCGCCGGCGCTTTCGTGCTGTTGATCTGCGCGCTGACGCTGATCGGATCGCTGATCAGCGACATCCTGCTTGCGCTGGTCGATCCGCGCATCCGTCTCGAATAGGAGGGCGCCATGAGCGATATCACCATGACCACCAATGCCCGGCAGGACCGCGCCGCCGTCGCCTCGCAGTGGCAGCTCATCTGGTGGGCTTTCAAGCGCCACAAGCTGGCCATGGCAGCCCTGTTCATCACCATCGCCATGTATATCGTTGCGCTGGTGCCCGGCTTCTTCGCCATCAACGATCCGGTGCTGCAGAATGCGCGGGCGACCTTCCATCCGCCGCAGCGCGTTCATTTCATCGATACGACCGAGGGTTTCTCGCTCGGGCTGCATTATTATCCGCTGAAGCTGACCCGCAATCCTGAAACGCTGGCGGCCGTCTTCGTCGAAGATACGGCGAAGAAAATCCCGGTCCAGCTTTTCGGTCGCGGTTACGAATATTCCGTATTCGGCCTGTTCACCACGGATATCCATCTGCTGGCCTCCACCGATAAAACGCGCCCGCTCTTCCTTTTCGGCGCGGATCGTCTCGGGCGCGATGTCTTCAGCCGCGTGGTGCAGGGCGCGCAGGTTTCCCTGTCGATCGGTCTTGTCGGCGTGTTCTTCTCGTTGCTGCTCGGCGTCGTTCTGGGAGGCATTTCAGGATATTACGGCGGCCGCATCGATTTCGTCATGCAGCGCGTGATCGACTTCGTGCTCTCGCTGCCCACCATTCCCATCTGGCTGGCGCTGGCCGCCGCCCTGCCGCAGGGCTGGCCTGCCACGCTGCAATATATGATGATCACCATCATCCTGTCGCTGACCGGCTGGGCGCAGCTTGCCCGTGTCGTGCGCGGCCGGTTCCTGTCGCTCAGGACCGAAGAATTCGTGGCTGCGGCGCGGCTGGATGGCGTGCCGGAAGGGCGCATCATCTTCCGCCATATGCTGCCGAGCTTTTCGAGCCACATCATCGCTTCGGTCACGCTTGCGGTGCCGGCGATGATCCTTGCGGAAACATCGCTGTCCTTCCTCGGTCTCGGCCTTCAACCGCCGACGATTTCCTGGGGCGTTTTGCTTCGCGAGGCGCAGAATATCCGCTCGATAGCGACAGCACCCTGGCTGTTCCTGCCCGGTGTGGCGGTCGTCATTGCCGTCATGGCGCTCAATCTGCTCGGCGACGGCCTGCGCGATGCAGCCGACCCCTATAATAAGTGAGGCCCCGGATGAGCGACATTCTCTCCATGAAGCCAGCCAAGCCGCTGCTTGAAGTCCGCAATCTCGTCACCGAGTTTCCGGTCAGAAACGGTGTGTTCCGGGCGGTCAACGACCTGTCCTTCTCCATCGATCCTGGCAAGACGCTCTGCGTCGTCGGCGAAAGCGGCTCCGGGAAATCCGTCACCGCCCGTTCGATCCTGCAGATCATCGACAGCCCCGGCCGCATTGCGTCCGGGTCGATCATCCTCAACCGTGCCGACGGCACCTCTCTGGATCTGGCAAAGCTCGATCCGCGCAGCCGGGCCATCCGCTCGGTGCGCGGCGCTGATATCGCGATGATCTTTCAGGAGCCGATGTCGTCGCTTTCACCCGTGCATACCGTTGGTGACCAGATCACCGAAGTCCTGCGCCTGCATCTGAAAATGAGCAAGGCTGAGGCGCGGGCCGAGGCCATCGAACTGTTGCGGCAGGTGGAAATCCCTAACCCTGAAAAGGCGCTGGATCGCTACGCTTTCCAATATTCGGGCGGCATGCGCCAGCGTGCGATGATCGCCATGGCGCTGGCCTGCAAACCGCAGCTTTTGATCGCCGACGAACCGACGACGGCGCTCGATGTCACCACACAGGCCGAAATCCTCGACCTGATATCGCGGTTGCAAAAGGCGCATGGCATGGCGGTGCTCTTCATCACCCATGACATGGGCGTGGTGGCGCAGATTGCCGATGACGTGCTGGTCATGCATCACGGCGTTGCCAAGGAATATGGCACGGTCGACGAGATATTCCACAATCCGAAAGATCCCTATACCCGCATGCTGATCGGCTCCGTTCTAAAGCTGGAGCAGAAGGCGGAAATCCGGCTCGCCCGCCCGCCGCTCGATCTTGCGGCCGCGCCCATCCTCGAGGTCAACGACCTCTCCATGCATTTCGGCGAGATGAAGGCGCTGGACGGCGTATCGATCCGGCTGCTTCCCGGCGAAACGCTCGGCATCGTCGGCGAAAGCGGCTCCGGTAAGACCACCATGGGCCGCTCGATCATGCGCCTCTACGACCCGACCGGCGGCGCGATGCTCTATCGCCGTGCGGATGGCACGGTGGTCGATTTGGCGAAAATCGAGGGTGCGGAGCTGAAAGCCGCGCGGCGCGAATTACGCATGGTGTTTCAGGACCCGTTCGGTTCGCTCAATCCGCGCATGACGGTGGCGCAGGTGATCGGCGAGCCATTGCTCGTAAACGGTATTGCGAAGGGCAGGGAACTGGATGAACGCGTCTGCGCGCTGATGGAGCAGGTGGGTCTCGACCCTGCCGGGCGTGAACGTTACCCGCACGCCTTTTCCGGCGGCCAGCGCCAGCGCATCGGCATCGCCCGCGCCATCACGCTGAAGCCGCGCATCATCGTCGCGGATGAGGCGACCTCGGCGCTCGATGTCTCGGTGCGGTTCCAGGTGCTGGATCTTTTGATGCGGCTGCAGGATGAGCTGGGGCTCGCCTATATCTTCATCAGCCACGACATCGGCGTCATCCGCTATATGTGCGACCGCGTCGGGGTGATGTATCGCGGCAAGCTGGTGGAAGTGGGAGACGCCGAAAAGGTCTGCAACGCGCCGGATCATCCCTATACGCAGGCGCTTCTTTCCGCCATTCCACGCCCGGACCCGCGCGACCGGGATCGCACCCGCAGATTCCGCTACGTCGAACCATCCGAAGTCAAGAACGGGGCCGTCGCGCGATAGTGCCGGCCTTGTTGCACGCTGCAATTCATGAGGAAGACTGAAGCATGAAAATCGATCGCATGCGGGTATTCGTCACCCGCGACAAGGACCGCCCTCGCGTCATCGTCGCCCTCGATACCGATGACGGTTTGACCGGCTGGGGTGAATGTTACAATCACGGCCCCGATCTCGCCCTGCCGCCGGTGCTGGACTACCTCTATAGCTTCCTTGCCGGGCAGGACCCGACGCGGGTGGAGTATCTCTATAATCTCCTGCTCCAGCAGAACCGCTTTCCGCCCGGAGCGCTCGGTCTGTCGGCAATCTCGGCGCTCGATCATTGCCTCTGGGATCTCGCGGCCAAAGCGGCGGGGGTGCCGGTCTACAAACTGCTGGGCGGCGAAGTACGCGACCGTATCAAGGTCTATGCCGGTGTCTATACGGCCCCGGACGCACCGGCGGCGAAGGAGGAGTTCGACCGGCTGAACGAGGACTGGGGCTTCACAGCCTTCAAGCTCAGCCCTTGGCGCCTCGATATCCACGCCCATCGCTGGGGGGAGGTGGTGCGCAGTTCGGCCGAATATTTCCGCTCGCTTCGCGAAACGGTGCGGCCCGACTACGACATCGCCTTCGACGCCCATGCCAAGATTTTCGAGCCAGCGGCCGCCCGCCAGCTTGGCAATGCGCTTGCCCCTTACGACCCGCTGTTCTTCGAAGAGCCTTTGCGTCCCGAAAATATCGAGATGTGGGGAGACCTGAAACAGGGGCTGAGCTGCACGTTGGCAACCGGTGAAAGTCTCTATAATCGCAATGAGTTCCTGCGTCTTCTTCAGGTAAAGGGTGCGGATATCATCCAGCCCGACATCTGCGTTGTTGGCGGCATTTCGGAGATGCGCCGCATCGCCACGCTGGCGGAAGCGCATTTCGTGAGCATCGCGCCGCATAACCCGATGGGACCGCTCGCCACCGCCGTCAATGTGCACTTCTCCGCCGCCCAGCAGAATTTCCGCATTCTCGAATACCGGCTGCCGAAAGGGCAATGCTACGTTTATGGCGGCACCGATCTCGAAAAACGCGAGGACGAAACCCGTTATGTCGTCGACCCCTACCTGCCGAAGGACGGATATCTGGAACTGAGGCCGGACCGCCCCGGCTGGGGCGTGGAGATGGATGAAAAAGCCATGCAGGAGGATGGCTATGTTCACTGGCAAAGACGGGTGCCGAAACGGCCCGACGGCTCCTATGCCTTCGCCTGAAACGGTTGCGATTGCCTGCGGGCGGCTCTGCGCCCGCCTGCGCCCCGCCTGGGGCGGCAGAATGACTCATCTGCGGCACAAGGACTACGGCGATATTCTGGTGCCGACAATGGACCGGGAGTTCGAGCCGTTCAACTGGCCGAGGGCCGGCGCATACCCACTGTTTCCCTATCACAACCGGCTCTATGGCGGGTCCTTCATCCATGCGGGTATCCGCCACGACCTGCTGCCGCATCCGGCGCTTGCGCCTGACGCCATGCATGGCCCGGCCCACCGCCGGCCGTGGGAGATTTCAGACCTGTCTTCGGATCGGGTCTCACTGGTACTGGACTACGAGGGTGACCGGGAGTGGCCTTTTTCCTTCCGCGCCGAGCAGTCTTTTCTGCTGGAAGACGACAGCCTCACCGTGGAACTGTCGATAACCAATCTGGCGGACACACCAGCGCCGATGTCGCTGGGCTGGCATCCCTATCTGGCGGCCGGGCTCGGTTGCGATGCGCGAACGGACGCCAAATTGCGATATCCTCTGGACGCGCAGAACGTGCCAACCGGCCAGCCGCCGGCACCTCGCCCGAAACCGGCCATTCCCGCCGCAACGGGATACACATTGCATTTCACCGATTGGTCAAGCGCACAGGTAGACTTCGACAGGTTTTCACTACGGCTTAAGGCCGATCCTGTTTTCGGCCATCTCGCCGTGCACCGCATGGAGCGCTATCTCTGTCTTGAGCCCGTTTCCATGGCCGCCGGAGCGCTTGGTTTGCCGCAGGCGCAGCGGGAAGGGCAGGGTCTAGGGACGGTTGCCCCCGGCGAGCGCCTGTCGGGGCGCATCAGGCTCTCCATCGATCTTTAGGAGGGGCGGGTGCGTCTATGACGCCCACCCTTCACCTTCAAAAAAAGCCGTATGCCCATATTTTGAGCGCCAGTTATTGCCGCTCAAAAATAAGCTTGACGACGGCAAAAATTTCTCACCAAATGAACCAATATAAGATTGGTTCAATAAATGGTGCGACTTGACGGTGAACCCTAACGACAACTCCAACTACGCGCTGGCGAAGTTGCGGGAGTACATTCAAACGCAGGATCTTGCGAAAGACCGTCGGCTGCCGACGGAGCGGGCCTTCGCGGAAACCTTCAATGTCGGCCGGCGTGCGGTCCGGCGCGCTCTTGAGGTTCTGGAGGCCGAAGGTCTGATCTGGCGACGGCAGGGGGCGGGAACCTTTGTGGGTGAAAAGCCGGACGATTGGTCCGCTCAGGTCACAGAACTGGTCGCCGGCACGGATATCATGGAAATCATGGAAGTGCGCCTGCGCATCGAGCCGCAACTGGCGCAGCTTGCGGCCATGCGCGCCAAGCCCGCCGAGGTGGAGCGCATGCGCGCCCTTGTCCAGAAGACAGGCCAGAGCACGGATGCCGACGCCAAGGAATTGTGGGATGGTTCGCTTCACCGCCAGATTGCCCAGAGCGCCGGCAACAAATTGTTCCTGTCCATCTTCGATGTCGTCAACCGCATTCGCCAGGACGAGGCGTGGCAGTCGATACGGGAACTGGCGCGCCGCAGCGGCACGAACGGCAAGGCTTCCTTCGAGCAGCACATAGCGATCGTCGATGCCATCGCCGACCGCGACCCCGCAAGAGCCGGCGAAGCGATGCGCCAGCACCTTCTCATGCATCAGGAAAGGCTGATCCGCGCCACCTCGCTCGGCTTTCTGGAGGAGAAAACCGGAGAAGACATTGCCGCCCGCAGCACGGGCGATGCCGACAATCCGCTCACGCCGGCCTCATAGGCAGCAGAGCAGACCTGCCGGCCTTTCCGGGCCGGCCAATGAAAAAACAAAGATAACCTGACCAGAGGATAGAACATGAAGAAAATCAAGACATTGACTGCCGCCTTATTGGCCGGTGCATTCCTGTCCACGCCAGCCATCTCGTCCGAATTGCGCATCGGCCTTAACGATGACGCCGACGTTCTCGACCCCGCGCAATCGCGCACCTTCGTCGGGCGTATCGTTTACACCGCCATGTGTGACAAGCTCGTCGACATCTCGCAGGACATGAAGATCGTTCCCCAGCTTGCCACCGAATGGGCCTGGTCCGAGGGCGGCAAGGTGCTGACGATGAAGATCCGCGACGGCGTGAAATTCCACGACGGCGAGACACTGGATGCGGCGGCTGTGGTCGCCACCATCGAGCGCAACATGACCCTGCCGGAATCCCGCCGCAAGAGCGAGCTTTCCTCGGTCGAAAAGGTCGAGGCCACCGGGCCGCTGGACGTCAAATTCACCCTGAAGACGCCGGATGTCACGCTGCTTGCGCAGCTTTCCGACCGCGCCGGCATGATCGTCGCGCCGAAGGCGGCCAAGGAACTGGGCGCGAATTTCGGTTCGAAGCCGGTCTGCGCCGGGCCGTTCAAATTCGTCGAGCGCATCCAGCAGGACCGTATCGTGCTCGAGAAATTTACCGATTATTGGGACAAGGACAAAATTCTGGTCGACAGGGTCGTTTATCTGCCGATCCCCGATACGACCGTGAAGCTTGCCAATCTTCGCTCGGGAGACCTCGATATCGCCGAGCGCATCTCGGCCTCCGATGCCGAGTCCGTCAAGAACGACGCCAATCTGACCTATGCGGATGTCATCGGACCGGGCTACATGGCCATGTATGTCAATATCAACAATGGTTCGCGTGCGGATAATCCGCTCGGCAAGGACAAGCGCCTGCGTCAGGCCTTTTCTTATGCGATAGACCGGGAAGCGATCGGCCAGATCGTCTTTGAGGGCACGTCAAAGGCAGGCAATCAGGCCTTCCCGCCCACGAGCCCGTGGTTCAACCAGAATCTGCCGGTGCCGGCGCGCGATATCGACAAGGCCAAAGCGCTGATGAAGGAGGCGGGTTACGAAAAGCTCGACATCGAGCTTCAGCACGCCAACAACACAACGCAGACGCAGATGATGCAGGTCATCCAGTCCATGGTCGCGGAAGCCGGCTTCAACGTCACCCTGAAGGCCACGGAATTCGCGACTCTTCTGTCCGAACAGACCGCCGGCAACTACCAGCTCAGCCGTTCCGACTGGTCGGGACGTATCGATCCGGATGGCAATCTGCATCAGTTCGTCACCTGCAAGGGCGGCATCAACGATGTGAAATATTGCAACCCCGAGGTCGACAAGCTGCTGAACGAGGCCCGCGCCTCGACCGAGGATGCGGTGCGCAAGGAAAAATACGATGCCGCAAGCGTCATCCTCAACGATGACATGCCGATCATCTATCTTGGCCACCAGCCCTATGCCTATGCCATTTCCAACAAGGTCAAGGGCTGGGCGCCGTCGCCGGATGGCATGATCCGCCTTCTCGGCGTCTCCAAGGACTGAACGCTTCGCATGCGCCGCACGGCCTTGCCGTGCGGCCCTCACGAATTGGCACGAACGAGGGCCATGCCATGCCTGTTTATATCGGCAAGCGACTGCTGGTCGCGATCCCGACGCTTCTGATCATCTCCATCTTCGTCTTCTCGCTGCAGAAACTGCTGCCGGGCGACCCGGTGCTTGCCATGGCTGGTGAGGAGCGCGATCCGGCGACGATTGAATTCCTGCGGGAGAAATATCGCCTGAACGACCCTGTGCCGCTGCAATATGTCAACTGGCTGGGCGGCGTCGTGACGGGTGATTTCGGTATTTCGCTGCGCACCAACCAGCCGGTGCTGGAGCTTATCGGCCAGAAGCTGCCGGTCACCATTCAGCTGGCTGTCATGGCGATGTTCTTTGCCATGGTCATCGGCATTCCCATCGGCATTCTGGCCGCCGTCAAGAAGAACACATGGATCGACTACACGGCCAATATCGTGGCGCTTTCCGGCCTCTCCATCCCGAACTTCTGGCTCGGCATCATGCTGATCCTGCTGGTGTCGGTCAAACTCGGCTGGTTGCCGGCATCCGGTTATGAATCGATCTTCGTCGATCCCGTGCGTTCCATCGAAACCATGATCATGCCCGCCTTCGTGCTGGGCAACGCGCTTGCGGCGACGTTGATGCGCCATACGCGTTCGGCGATGGTGGCGGTGCTCAGTTCCGATTATATCCGCACCGCCCGTGCCAAGGGTCTTTCTCCGCGCGAGATCATCCTGTCGCATAGTTTCCGCAACGCGCTTCTGCCCGTCATCACATTGCTGGCGCTGCTCTTCGGCGAATTGCTGGCCGGGGCGGTTCTGACGGAGCAGATTTTCACCATTCCCGGCTTCGGCAAGATGACGGTCGATGCGGTGTTCACCCGCGATTACGCCGTCGTGCAGGGCATCGTTCTTTGCACCGCCGTCGGCTTCATCCTCATGAACCTTCTGGCCGATATTGCCTATGTCCTGCTCAACCCCCGCCTCAGGGCGACGATCTGAGGCCCCGATATCATGACCGTTCTCGATCAAAACCTCTCCGTAGCGGTAACGCGGCAGGAAAGCCGCGCCTGGAAGAAGATGAAGCGCAATAAATCGGCGCTTGTCGGCATGGTTATCGTGCTGTTTTTCGCAGTCCTTGCCATCGCCGCGCCGATCCTGCCGATTGCCGATCCGGTGGCGACCAGCTGGTCGGCGATCCGCAAGGCGCCCTCGGCCGCCCATTGGCTCGGCACCGACGATCTCGGCCGAGACATCCTTTCCCGCATGATCTATGGCGCGCGCGCCTCGCTGATGGCGGGCGTGGTCTCGGTGATGATCGCCGTGGTCATCAGCGTGCCCTTTGGCCTGATTTCAGGTTATTTCGGCGGCTGGGTGGATATGGTCATATCCCGCATCACCGAAGCGTTGCTGGCCATGCCGTTTCTCATCATGGCGATTGCGCTTGCCGCCTTCCTCGGCCCGAGCCTCACCAATGCGATGATCGCCATCGGCCTTTCCGCCATGCCGATTTTCGTGCGGCTGACGCGCGGGCAGGTGCTGGCGGTCAAGACCGAAGATTATGTCGAAGGCGCAAGGTCCATCGGCCTCAACCACATCGACATCATGACGCGTTACATCCTGCCGAATGTCTTCGCCCCCATCATCGTGCAGGCGACCCTGACGGTGGCGACCGCCATCATCGCGGAGGCGAGCCTTTCTTTCCTCGGCCTCGGCCAGCAGGCGCCGGCGCCCTCCTGGGGTTCGATGCTGAATACCGCGAAGAATTTCTTGAGCCAGGCGCCGTGGATGACGATGTGGCCCGGCATCGCCATCTTCCTCGTCGTCATCGGCTTCAATCTTCTGGGCGACGGCCTGCGCGACGCGCTCGATCCGCGCGAAGCATGATCTTTTACAAGGAATATCCGAATGAATGAATTCACCACACGCCCTGAAATCCTTGGCACCTTCGGCGTCGTCACCTCAACGCACTGGATCGCATCGGCCGTCGGCATGGCAATCCTCGAAAAAGGCGGCAATGCTTTCGACGCGGCCGTCGCCACCGGTTTCGTCCTCCAGATCGTCGAGCCGCATCTGTGCGGTCCGGGCGGAGATATGCCGGCCGTGTTTTATTCGAAGCAGAAGGACAAGGTGGAAGTCATCTGCGCACAGGGCCCGGCCCCGAGCGGCGCGACGATTGAGCATTACACGTCGGAAGGGCTGAAGCTGATCCCTGGCGACGGGCTGCTCGCCACCGTCATTCCCGGCGCCTTCGATGGCTGGATGCTGATGCTGCGCGACTATGGCACGATGAGCGTGCGCGAAGTGCTGGAACCCGCGATCTATTACGCCGAGCACGGGCATCCGACATTGCCGCGCGTCTCCGCCACCATCAAGGGTCTGGCCGATTTCTTCGAGAAGGAATGGCCGACATCCCACGAGACGTGGCTGCCGGGCGGCGCGGCACCCGAGCCTCACGCCAATTTCCGAAATCCGGTTCTGGCCGCGACCTATCAGCGGATCGTCACCGAAGCCGAAGCGCGCTCCGGCCGCGAAAACCAGATCGAGGCGGCACGCGATGCCTTTTATCGGGGTTTCGTAGCGGAAGCTATCGACAGTTACGTGAGGACGGCGGAAGTCATGGATGCCAGCGGCGCACGGCACAAGGGCGTGCTGACGGCGCAGGATATGGCGGACTGGAGCGCGACCGTCGAAGCGCCGCAGACGCTCGACTATCACGACTGGACGATTGCCAAGACGCCCGCCTGGGGGCAGGGTCCGGTTCTGCTGCAATCGCTTGCGCTTCTGAATGGCTTCGACATTGCGGCCATGGACCCCTCCGGTCCCGATTTCATCCACACCATCGTCGAAGCCATGAAGCTCGCTTATGCCGACCGCGAGGTCTATTACGGCGATCCGGAATTCGGCCAGATCCCGACGGAATATCTCCTGTCGGAAGGTTACAATGCCGGCCGCCGCGCGCTGATAAGCGGCGAGGCCTCGCTGGAGCTGCGCCCCGGCACCGTGCCGGGTTATGAAAAGCAGGTGGACGCCACCATGGCGATGCTGGCCGAGATGAGCGGCACCGGCACGGTCTACGAGCCGACCATGTCGCATCTGACGGAGAAGCGCGGCGATACGGTGCATATCGATGTCATCGACCGCTGGGGCAACATGGTCTCCACCACGCCTTCGGGCGGCTGGCTGCAATCCTCGCCCATCGTGCCCGGTCTCGGTTTTGCGCTCAATTCCCGCGCCCAGATGTTCTGGCTGAAGGAAGGCCTGCCGACCTCGCTTGCACCGGGCAAACGCCCGCGCACCACGCTGACGCCATCGCTTGCGCTGCATCAGGGGCGTCCATCCATGGTGTTCGGCACGCCGGGCGGCGATCAGCAGGACCAGTGGCAACTGCCCTTCTTCCTACGTTATGCCCATCACGGCAAGAACCTGCAGGCCGCCATCGACATGCCGCTGTTCCACACCGCGCATTTTCCGGGTTCGTTTTATCCGCGCACCAGTTCGCCGGGTGAGATCACCGTGGAAAGCACCGTGGGCGAAGCGACCTTGCAGGAGCTTCGCCGCCGTGGGCACCGCGTCACGGTTGCCGATGCATGGTCGGTCGGGCGGCTTACCGCCGCGCGTCGCGATGCGGATGGTCTGCTGCGTGCCGCCGCAACACCGCGGTTGATGCAGGCCTATGCGGTGGGACGGTGAGACCATGGAGACAAAACCAGTCCTCTCCGTCCGCAACCTCACCACCTCCTTCCTCGTCGATGGCGCGTGGAAGAGCGTCGTGCGCAACGTGTCCTTCGATGTCGCGCCCGGCGAAACCGTCGCGATTGTCGGCGAATCCGGCTCCGGTAAATCGGTAACGTCGCTGTCTCTCATGCGCCTGCTTGCCCCGGCCTCCAGCCGGATCGAGGGTGAAGTGCTGCTCAACGGGCGCGATCTTCTTGCGCTCTCCGAAAGAGAAATGCGCGGCGTGCGCGGCAACGATATCTCGATGATCTTTCAGGAGCCGATGACCTCGCTCAATCCGATCTTCACCATCGGCCGCCAGATTTCCGAAGTGCTCATCCGGCACAAGGGGCTTTCGAAGCAGGAGGCGCGGGCGGAGACGGTGCGGCTGCTGGAAAAGGTTCGCATTCCCAACGCCTCCGGTCGTTTCGACGAATATCCGCACCAGTTTTCCGGCGGCATGCGCCAGCGGGTGATGATCGCCATGGCGCTCGCCTCACGGCCGAAACTGCTGATCGCCGACGAGCCGACGACGGCGCTCGACGTCACCATTCAGGGCCAGATACTCGATCTGATCAAGCTGCTGCAGGAAGAGGAGGGCATGTCCGTCCTCTTCATCACCCATGACATGGGCGTCGTGGCCGAAATCGCCGACCGGACGATCGTGATGTATCGTGGCGATGAAGTCGAGACCGGACCGACGGAGGACATCTTCCGGCGCGGCAAGCATCCCTATACACGAGCGCTGCTTTCAGCGGTGCCGAAGCTCGGCTCGATGCGCGACCGGCAATGGCCGACACGGTTTCCGGTGCTCGACATGAAAACCGGCCTTTCGAGCGAGCCGCAGGAGGTGGCGGGGACGGTTGCGAGCGGGCAGACGCCGGTTCTGTCGGTCCGAAACCTTGTGACGCGTTTTGCCATCCGCTCCGGCCTGCTGGCACGCCAGACGGGCGCAGTCCATGCGGTGGAAAACGTCTCCTTCGATCTCTTTCAGGGCGAAACGCTGTCGCTGGTGGGTGAATCCGGCTGCGGAAAATCCACCACCGGCCGCTCGATCATGCGGCTTGTGGAGCCGACGGCCGGCGACGTGTCGCTCGATGGTTACGACGTGATGCGGCTCGATACGGTCGGCCTGCGCAATATGCGCAAATCCGTGCAGATGATCTTTCAGGACCCGTTCTCGTCGCTCAATCCGCGCATGACGGTGGGCACGGCGATTTCCGAGCCCTTCATCAAGCACAAACTGGGCAGCAGCAGACAGGCGAAGGAAAAGACGGCCGATCTTCTCGAAAAGGTGGGCCTGTCCGCCGATATGGCCAGCCGCTACCCCCATGAATTTTCGGGCGGTCAGCGACAGCGCATCGCCATTGCCCGTGCGCTTGCGCTCGATCCGAAGGTTATCGTCGCCGATGAAAGCGTCTCGGCGCTCGATGTTTCCATCAAGGCGCAGGTCTGCAACCTGCTGCTCGACCTGCAACAGAGCCTCAACCTCGCCTTCCTGTTCATCAGCCATGACATGGCGGTGGTGGAACGCGTCAGCCATCGTGTGGCGGTGATGTATCTCGGCGAGATCGTCGAAATCGGCCCGCGTGCGGCGGTTTTCGACAATCCGCAACATCCCTATACGAAAAAGCTGATGGCCGCCGTGCCGGTGCCGGACCCGGCAAGGCGCGGGATAAGGCGCGGCATATCCAATGACGAGCTGAAAAGCCCGATACGGGCCATGGGATATGAAACGCCGGTGCGAAACTACAGGACGGTATCGCCCGGCCACCTGGTGCAGGTGGCCTGAGACGATTGCTGCGGCATGAACGCTCCGAAGACGAAGCCGTTATGTGGGGTTCTTGGGCGGAACGCCGCGCAGGTGCTCCATGAGATAGGCATGGGTCGCGGCATTGGCGACGATCAGCGTACCGGTCTTTTCATAAAACCCCGGTCCGCGTCCCCACCAGTCGGTCACGATGCCGCCGGCCTCCTGCACCAGCAGAATGCCGGCTGCCGTGTCCACGAAGCCCGTTTCCTCGTAATAGCCGGTCAGCCGGCCGCAGGCGACGTAAGCGCAGGAATTGGCCGCGCTGCCGACCACGCGGACCGCGCCGATGGGCGCACGAATGGCGTCGAGGCGCTGATAGGCGCCGGGATAAAGCTGGAGATTGGGTGTTGGCAGGCCGGTGCCGACGCACATCAGGGCGACATCGGTGCTGGCATTGACCCGCAGCCGCGCGCCGTTGAGATAGGCGCCGTCTCCCTTGATCGCGGTGAACATCTCGTCGGAAACGGGATTGTAGACCAGCCCGCAGATCGTTTCATTGCCACGGCGAAGCGCGATGGTAATGGTATAGTGCTGGCCGAAGATGAAATTGGTGGTGCCGTCGATGGGGTCGACCAGCCAGCGGTGATCCTTATCCGCCCCTTCGACGGGCGCGAATTCCTCGCCGGTCAGTCCCCAGGGATATTGCCCGAGCAGGTGCTCGCGGATCAGCGTCTCGGAATCCCTGTCCGCATCGGAAACGAAGTCCCCGGGTCCCTTGACGCCGATCTCGATCTCGCGGAAGCGTCTGAAATGGTTGAGCGTCAATGCGCCGGCTTCGCGGGCGGTGGCGACCATGTGGTCGAGGATGGCGCTGTAATTGACTGTCATCGGCTGAAAACCTCGGCGAGCCCTTCCGGATCATCGGTGGTGATCTGGTCCACCTTAAGCCGCAGGAGGCGTTCGACCTGTTCTATGGATTGCGGTGTGACGCTGTTGATCGTCCACGCGTCGACCCGGCGACCGGCGGCATGGATGGGGGCGATGATATCGACGCCCGCATCCTCGGCGGCAAGAATGATCCGGTAATCGACATAGATCATTCCGGCGGCGGGTGCCGTAGCCAGGGCCTGTTCGATGAAGCCTGAAAAGTTTCCGTCCTTCTGCAACTGGGCGAGTGTATCGTCTTCACAAGGGTCATATCCGGTCTTGAGATCAGGAACCGATGTCGCAAGCGTCGCGATGGCGCCGAAATCGCCACCGGACAGGATCATTGCGCCCACCAGCGGCGCGATGCTGTCGCTGAAACCTGCGACCACCTGCGGGGTAAGAGCCTGCCGGTCTTCCTTGAAATCGAGCTGGAGCAGGGCGTCGGGATGAACGGCGCCCTCGGCAAGCAGGGCGCAAAGGTCTTCGAGCAGCATTACCTTCGCATCGATGGGCTGGCCGTCATTGTCGCGCAGGTGAAGCTGACGGAGGGTGGCGGCGGATGTGTCGCGCACCCGGCCGGTGCCGGTGGTCTCCCGCTCCAGCGTCCGGTCATGCAGAACGGCGCAGCCGTGATCGGCGTGAATGACGAGATCGACCTCGATGCTTGCACCGAGCCGCATCGCCTCGATGATGCGCTCGCCGGTAAAGACTGGATCGTCAGCGCGGCGGCGGGCGCGATGCCATTTGAGCCATGTTCTGTGGCCGTCGCGGTCGATAAGGATCGGCTGGTTCATGTCAGCTCCGGTAGATTGGGCGGTTGTCGCGATAAGCCGTGACGGCACGGGGCGAAATCTGTACGCCCTGTCCCGTCTGGAACATATCCGGGTGGGCGACCATGGATTTGATCCTTGTACCATCGGCAAGATCAAGGTCGACAAGGCCGTGGGTGCCATAATCCGTCACCCGGTGCACACTTGCTTCCGGCGTTTCGGAAATCGTCAGATCGATGGCTTCCGGGCGAACGGCGAGAATGGCCGGTCCGTCGGAGACGGGGAGCGGCAGGGTGAAGTCGGCGCGCATGAAGTTTCCGTCTGAAACCGCGCCCTCTATCAGGTTCATGGTGCCGATGAAGCCGGCGACGAACGGGGTCTGCGGTTCGCGATAGATCACATTCGGCCGGTCGATCTGTTCGGTCTTGCCGTTCGCCATCACGACGATGCGGTCGGCCATGGAAAGGGCCTCATCCTGACCATGGGTGACGAACAGCGTGGTGATGCCGAGACGCTGCTGAATATCGCGCACCTCTTCCCGCAGCCGCTCGCGCAGATGCTGGTCGAGGCTGGCGAAGGGTTCGTCGAGCAGGAGTATTTTCGGTTCGAGAACCAGCGAGCGGGCGAGCGCCACACGCTGCTGCTGGCCGCCGGAAAGCTGGCCGGTAGCGCGCTCGCCATAACCGGAAAGCCCGACGAGTTCGAGCACCGCCTCCACTTTCTCTCTGATGACGGCAGCCGGCATGCGGCGCAGCCTGAGGCCGAAAGCGAGGTTTTTGAAGACGTTCATATGGCTCCAGAGCGCGTGGCTCTGAAAGACCATGCCGGTCGGCCGCCGCTCCGGCGGCAGGTGGGTGACATCTTCGCCATCGATGGTGATCTGCCCGCCCGTCGGCTGCTCGAAGCCGCCGACCATGCGCAGCAGCGTCGACTTGCCCGAACCGGAGGGGCCGAGAAGGCAGACGAGTTCGCCATCGGCGACATCGAGCGAGAAGCTGTCGACTGCCTTTGTCCCGCCGGAATAGGTTTTCGTGACCTGGCGGATGTGAAGTACGGACATGATGATTTCCTAACCGCCGAAACCGCGGGCGAATGCGCCGCCACCGATGACGCGGCGGGCGAACATGAGGGCAATGAAGGACGGCACCCAGAGCAGGACGGACAGAACCGCGCCATACTGGATGACCATCTGATTGTTGATGTAGCTGATCATCAGCACCGGCATCGTGCGGATGCCGGGCGCGCCGATCAGCCATGCGCCTTCCGTCTCGTAAAAAGTGCCGACGAAGCTCAGCAGCACGGCGGCGGCGATGGTCGGTCCCGCCTGCGGCAGCGTAATCGACCAGAAGACCCTGAGCGGACTGGCGCCGACATCGCGGGCCGCCTCTTCCATGCGCCGGTCGACAGCCTGAAATGCCGCCACGGGAATCCAGATCATGAACATCAGCGTGCCCACGAGCTGGATGAGAACGACGCCCCAGAAGGTGCCGATGAGGTTGAGCCGCAGGAAAATGGCGGCAATCGCCACCAGAAGCCCGAATTTCGGGAAGGCGTGGCCGGCGAGGAAAGAGAAGAACAGCAGGTTACGGCCGGGAAAGCTCATGCGCGCAAAGGCATAGGCGGCGGGAAGGCAGATCACCGCTGAAAGCAGCGTTACCACCGTTGTCAGCCGCAGGCTCAGCATCAGGGCGTTCCAGACATCGGCGCGGCCCAGCGTCTGGCCCCAGAAGCGGAAACCGAATTGCTGGGGAATGACGTTGGGAAAACGCCAGACCTCGGTGAATGCCCAGGTGCCCACCACAAGCAGCGGCCCGACGATGGCGACGGTGAGAAGGGTGGCGAAAAATATGCCGGGCCAGTCCATGCGCGTTCGCGCCGACGTAAGGGTCGTCATGTCATTTCCCCTGGTTGCGTGCGACCGAACGCACGTAGAACAGGCCGAATGCGATGCAGAAACCGAAAGCGATGACGGCCTGGGTCATGGCGCCGATGGGATCCTGCACTTCGCGCAGCGTGCGCTGCATGAAGGGGCCGAGCATTTCGGGAGAGGCCGGTCCGAGAAGATAGGGCAGGGTGAAGGAGGAAAAAATGCCGAGCACCGAAAAGGAAAGCGCCACGAGGATGGAATTGGAAATGCGCGGCAGGATGATGTGCCAGAAGACCTTAAGCGCGTTTGCGCCCACATCCCGTGCCGCCTCCACCGACTGGTTGGCGACGCTGCCGAGGCCCGCGAGCAGGATGAGAACGGTCAGCGGAATATTGTCCCAGACAAGACCGATGACCGGTCCCCACGGGGTGAGATAGGGCGTGCGGATTTTCGGCAGATCGACCGCATTGAGCAATATGTCCACCATGCCGTTGGGCCCGAGAACGCGGATGAAGGCGAAGGCGAGGATGATGGAGGGCACAAACATCGGGAAGATGGCGAGCGCCTGCACATAAGCCGAAAGGCGGCCTTGCGAAAAGCGCAGGTAGAGCGCGATCGGCAGGCAGATTACGAGCAGGAGTATCGCGCAGACCATTGTCGTCCACAACGTCACGGCAAGATTGTCGAGGCTGTAGCGGTCCGAGAAGAAGAAGCCGTAGCTCGAAAGATCGAAACCCGTCTCGCCGTTCGCTCCGGTGCGCCAGACGGTGCGGCCGATGGCGTTGATGGCAGGCCAGATGACGAGCCAGATCATCAGGAAGACGGGGATGGCGACGAGCAGGAGGCCGACTGGCCTCCTGCCTGCCGTATCGTCGATGAGCGGGCGAACCGCTCCTTCCGCAACCTCGGTCACGACTTGCGGTCGACGTTGGGAGCGACGTTGCGATACCAGCCATCATTGATGGCGGTTTCCCATTTGCCGGCCGGGAAGGTCGGAATGGTCTGCGGGATGATGTCGGCAAAACGCTTGCGCAGTTCGGCCGGCACATAGTCCCAGGAAACGCCGGGGAAACCGCCGAGTTCGGTGAGGATCGCGCCCTGAATTTCTTCCGACAGCACGAAATTGGCGAGCTTCAGGGCGGCGTCGCGATTGGCGCCGTTGGCAAGCACCACGGCGCGCGAAAAATCACCGCAAAGCGCCAGATCCTGAAGCTGGACGAGGCCGGTTTCTTGCGGCAGAACGCCCTGATCGATGGCCTTCAGCACCTGATCGGACCATACAGGGGTCATGGTGACGACGCCCTGCGAAAGAAGCTGCAGCGACTGCGTGTTGCCGGAGGAATATGCGCCCTTGTCATAGAGCGACGGGGCGATGTCCTTGAGCAGCGCCCATGCCTTGCCGAGAGCCTTGTCGCCGGCTTCCTGGGTGTAATTGTCGACCGTGAAGGCCTTGGGGTCGAGGCCGTTGGCCTGATGGATGGCGCGGCGGACGAAGTTACCGCCGGAGCCGCCCTTGTCGGGACGGTTATAGACGAACTGGCCGGGATTGGCCTTGATCCACTTGACGAGTTCATCCCAGGTCTTCGGTGCATCCGCCGGCTTGAGCTTGCTGGTGTCATAGGCGAGCAGAACCTGGCTGCCGCGATAGGGCAGGCTGTATTCGCTGCGGATGGCGAGCGGATTGACGCGCGAATAGTTGGAGAGGCCGGCTTTCGCCATGTTCACATAGATGCCGGCATCGATGCCGCCGGTGGGCAGCAGCGGATCGGCCGTTTCGAAATAATCGGCCTGAGGATCGGTGCCCGTCTGCTTTGCGGCGATAGCGCGCTCGCCGATGGCGGTGATGCCGGCGCTGTCGCCGGCATCGACGAGGTTGAGCTTCAGGCCGGGATTGGCGGCTTCAAAAGCGGGCTTGATCGTATTGGACCAGAAATCGAGGATATTCGTATCCGAACTGGTGTACCAGTCGATCGTGCCCGGAGCGGCGAAGCTCATGCGCGGTGCAAGGGCGAGACCGGCGGCGGCGCCTGCGGCGGACATCATAAAGGTGCGGCGTTTCATCTATGTCTCCGATGTTTTCGGCGCGAGTGGAACTGCTGAGCGCTGACCCCGGGAAAGATGGGGAAGGCTCTGGCCGGTCGTTGCACAGCCGTGCATTTTTTGAACGGGCCGGCGGCGGTTCTAATGTCTTTCCATAACGCTTTCGTGACGGTTGATGCCGGCCGGTCTTGCCGCCCTCTGTGCCCACGGGTGATCCGAAGGCGCAGGGGGCTCTACCAAAGCGGTTTCCGGGCAGATAGGATGACCGCGATAATTAGGAGGGAGGGGAGCGATGATCGCAGCCTATATTGACGAATTCATCATGTTTTGCGCCGGCCTGTGGATGACATGTGTCGGCTTCGGTTATCTGCCGCTGTCAAAAAACACGGTTAGTCAGCCGCCGGTTGTTCGTCATTTCAGATGGATGGGGCCGCTGCTGATCGTCATCGCTGCTGTTCTGGCCGTGGCCAGCTGACCGGGAAATCCCGCGCAAAGAAAAACCCCACCGAAGCGGGGTCTCGTCTTACCAGGTCTGGCGTCCATACCAGTCGTCGATATCTTTCCTGGTGCGGTCCTTTTCGTAACCGTAGCGCTCCTGGATCTTGCCTTCGAGCTGCTCGCGTTTGCCGTTGATGACGTCAAGATCGTCGTCGGTGAGTTTACCCCACTGCTCCTTGACCTTGCCCTTCATCTGCTTCCAGTTGCCTTCAACGCGGTTCCAATCCATTGGTGCTCTCCCTTTTTTTGGCTTGCACTGGTAAATGTCCGAACCTCCGCAGGGTTCCGCCCAGGGGCCGGAATGTTCGGCGTAACTGTGGCCTGCTGCCACGAAAAGATCACGATTCATTCAGCCGCAGTTCACCCGGCGGGGCGCTAAATCGTCTCATCCCACAAGGAGGGAAATAAGATGCGCAAGATGATTTTAACCGCCGGACTGATTTTCGGCGCCCTGTTCGGCACCGGTGCGAATGCCATGCCTGTGGGCCAACCGTCTGCACCCTCGGCATCCCACATTCAAACGGTGGATTATGCCTGCGGACGCGGCTTTCACCTGTCACCCCGCGGCTATTGCCGTCCGAATGGTCCGCCCCGGTATGAGCGTGGCTGGGACCGGCGCGACCGCTGGGAAGCTCGCCGTGAATGGCGCGAGCGTCAGGCCAGACGGGAATGGCGTGAGTGGCGCGACCGCAGAGACTATCGCGACTACCGCGACCGCCGCGACTATTATCGATATTGATCGGGTAAGGCCCTCTCCAGCCGGGAGGGCCTTTCTCATATGGGCGGTCAGTCCATCCCGCATCCCGCCCCGGCAGGGCGTGAATACAGCGCCGCCGCCTCTCATCTCCATGACCTGCGACAGAATTGCATTCAACGTGAGGAAACCCGGGCCGTAGTTTGGGGTTAGTCCCATATCACCGTTCATAAGGAGGATATGATGGACATCACCAGACGCACCGTTCTCACCGCCGGCGCAGCAACTGCTGCCGCTGCAATCTTTCCCCGCCCGCATGTCGCGCGCGCCGCACTGCCCCTGACGCAGCCCGGGCTTCCCTTTGCCGAAGCCGATCTCGTGCCGGTCATCTCGGCGAAGACCGTGGGTCTGCATTATGGAAAACACCACAAGGCCTATTACGACAAGCTGAATACGCTCGCCGCCGGCACGCCTTATGCCGACATGGAACTGGTTGATATCGTCACGCAGTCCGCCAAATCAAAAGAGGCGGCTGATGTCAAAATCTTCAACAATGCCGCGCAGGCCTGGAACCATGTCGCCTATTGGGACCAATTCGTCCCGGGCGGACCGAACCGGCCGACGGGTGATCTTGCCGCTTCGGTAAACGAGACCTTCGGTGACTATGACGGTTTCATCAAACGTGCGGTCGATGTCTCCGATATGGTCTTCGGCACCGGCTGGGTGTGGCTCACGCGTGACGACGACAACAAGCTCGCGCTGATCGGATATGAGGACGGCAAGAACCCCGTTGCTGTCGGCCGCCCGGCCTATCTCGGAATCGATATATGGGAGCACGCCTATTACGTGGATTATGAGAACCGCAAGGCCGAACATATCCGCGCCGTGCTCGACAAGCTTGTCAACTGGCGGGTCGTAGAGGAGCGCCTGAAAGCGTAACGAACCCTCTTCCCCTGAAACCCGCCGGGAGCGGCCGGCCGCCTGCGGGTTGCCCTGAGGTGCATTTTAGCTACTATGCGCCCATGGCGAGGAGGCCATGTTACAGGAGGGTTCATGATTTACCGGTCTTCAAAACGGCGCATGGTGCTGAAACTTGCCGCTGCGGCGGTTTCTTTCGGCATGCTGGGAACGGCTGCGGTCGCGCAGGGCTTCCCCGATCGAACGATTACTCTGGTCGTTCCTTTCGCAGCGGGCGGCTCCACCGATGTGGTCGCGCGTGTTATCGCACAGAAGATGGGTGATGAGCTCGGCCAGCAGATCGTCGTTGAAAATGTCGCCGGGGCCGGCGGCAATCTCGGTGCCGACCGCGTGGCCCGCGCCGATCCCGACGGCTATACGATCCTGATGGGAACGGTTGCCACCCACGCCCTCAACCCGCTCATTCTCAAGACCAAGCCTTACGATCCGGAAAAGGATTTCACGCCGGTTTCGCTGCTCGTGGTGGTCCCGAATGTGCTGGTCGTCAATCCGAAGCTCAACGTCAACAGCGTGGCGGAACTGATTGCGCTCTTGAAGGCCGAGCCGGACAAGCACGCCTATGCCTCTTCCGGCAATGGCACCCCGCTGCATCTTTCCGGCGAGCTGTTCAAGAGCATGGCCGGCGTCAGCATGCAGCATGTTCCCTACAAGGGCGCAGGCCCGGCGCTCAACGATCTGCTCGGCAATCAGATTTCCATCATGTTCGACAATCTGCCGTCTTCGTCCGGACATATCAAATCCGGCACGTTGCGGGCGCTCGGCGTCACGACCAAGGAGCGCGCCTCGTCCTTCCCGGATCTGCCGACAATCGCCGAGACGGTGCCGGGTTATGAGACCTATACCTGGAATGCGCTCTTCGCCCCGGCCGGCACACCGGCCGAGGTGGTCGACAAGCTGAATGCCGCGGCCAAGAAGGCGCTTGCCGATCCGGGGGTTGCCGCACGCATGGCGGAATTCAGCGCCAAGATCGTCGCCTCTTCGCCGGATGAGCTGAAAACCCACGTCGCGGCGGAAATCGCCAAGTGGGGACCGGTGGTCAAGGATGCGAATGTGCAGATGGACTGACCGGTAACGGCAGATACCATCCCGATTTTCCGTCGCACATCCTGCCGGTTGCGGACGGAAATAAAGACCTGACAAAGCCGTGGCCGATGCCGTTGTCGCATCGGCCACGATTTATAGTGACGCACCCAACCGGTGTGGCCATTCCGCATCACTCACCAGCCGGTTGCAAAAACCCGCTTGGCAAGCTTTAACCGCTGAGTTACAAATCTCATTACCGCGTCAGATCGAACAAAGGGAGGCGTTGCATGACACCAGCATTCTTCGAAACCCTCCCGCAGGGAATGACCCGACACTAGGTCATATCCATTCGCGGCCCGCCCTGAGCGCGCCCGACATGCGGTTTACTTCCCCCATAGCCCGATTGATCTGACGGGATCACTTCGTCTCCCGCCCGGGCTGTGCCATCCAACTTCCGTTTTGAGGACCGGTCGCCGATTACAGGGCGCTGGGCTGGTAAAAATGACTCGCAAGAAGCTCGATTTCCGCGCCGATGCCTATCGACATGTGCTCGGCTTTGTTTTCAACCATTGGCGTCATCGGCCGGCGCTGGTGGGTTTCATCATCGTTCTGGTGATTGCCAGCACGCTGGCCGAAGTGATGGTGCCGGTCTTTTCCGGCCAGATCGTCGATGCCATTGCCAGTGGCGATGGGGTTGGCAACGGGGCGGATAAGGCGCTGCGCGCCTTCGTCATCGTGGTGGCGCTGGGGCTGGTGAGCGTGGTGCTGCGCTGGTTCATCTTCAACGGCATCATCCGGCTGACGCTGAAGATCATGGCGGATGTCGCCAATAACGGCTTCCACAAGGTGCAGCGTTTCTCCACCGACTGGCATGCCAACAGCTTTGCCGGCTCCACGGTTCGCAAGATCACGCGCGGCATGTGGGCGCTGGATTCGCTCAACGACCTGCTGCTCGTCGCGCTTTTGCCGTCCATCGTCATGCTGGTGGGCGCCACCATCGTGCTCGGCAGCTACTGGCCGGTCATGGGCCTGATCGTCGGCCTCGGATCGCTGATCTATATCGGTGTCACGGTCGGCCTTTCCATGGGGTATGTGTCGCCGGCGGCAAGGCTTGCCAATGCCTGGGATACCAGACTTGGCGGCGCGCTGGCGGATGCCATCAGCTGCAATTCGGTGGTCAAGGCCTTCGGTGCCGAGACCCGCGAAGAAACGCGGCTGGGCCATGTGCTGGTGAAGTGGGACAACCGCACGCGCAGGACATGGAAGCGTGGCACGCTGAACGGCACGATCCAGAGCTTCATGATGGTTTCCATGCAGGCCGGCATTCTGGGCACGGGCCTCATCATGTGGCAAAAGGGGCTGGCGACGCCGGGCGACATTACCTTCGTGCTGGCGATGTTCTTCGTGTTGCAGGGTTATCTGCGCGATGTGGGGCAGGATATCCGCAACCTGCAACGCGCCGTCAACGACATGGAAGAGCTGGTGCTGCTGGACAAGATGCCGCTCGGCATCGAGGACAGGCCGGATGCAGGGCCGATCAGGATCGGAAAGGGCGAGATCGTCTTCGATCACGTTACCTTCCAGTATGGCGCGCATCCCACGCCGCTTTACGATGACTTTTCGGTCACCATCAAGGCGGGTGAACGGGTGGGTCTGGTCGGCCATTCCGGTTCGGGCAAGACAACCTTCGTCAAGCTCATCCAGCGGCTTTACGACATCAAGTCGGGCGCGATCCGCATCGACGGCCAGAACATCGCCGGGGTGACGCAATCGAGCCTGCGCGGCCAGATCGCCATCGTGCAGCAGGAGCCCATCCTGTTCCACCGCACGCTGGCGGAAAACATCGCCTATGGCCGGCCGGACGCCACGCGGCGTCAGATCGAGCAGGCGGCGAAACAGGCCAGCGCCCATGATTTCATCATGTCCCTTCCGAAAGGTTATGAGACGATGGTGGGTGAGCGCGGCGTCAAGCTGTCCGGCGGAGAGCGTCAGCGTGTCGCCATCGCCCGCGCTTTCCTCGCTGATGCGCCGGTGCTGATACTGGACGAGGCCACTTCCAGCCTCGACAGCGAAAGCGAAGTGCAGATCCAGCAGGCGATGGAACGGCTGATGGTCGGTCGCACCACACTCGTCATCGCCCATCGGCTCTCCACGGTCCGGGCGCTGGACCGGCTGCTGGTCTTCGACAGGGGCAGGATTGTCGAAGAGGGTGACCATCAGGCGCTGATCCGCCTCAATGACGGCATCTACCGCAGGCTGTTCGAACGGCAGGCGTTGGAACTGACCAAGGGCCTGGTGGCCTGAAAAAACGAAACGCCGGGGGTATCCTCCCGGCGTTCCCTTCCCGAACATTGACCCCGCGCCACGAACACGCCGCTTTTTTGCGTAAGGGGGTGTTCTGCGCAACACCAACAGGACGGTGAACCATGGATTTCCACCCGATCACAAAGCCGCAACGCCTTGTCATCAGGGGAACCCATATCCATGCCGCATTCCATCACTCTCTTGGACCTCTCGTGGTCGACACCTGACGGTCATCCGCTCTTTTCCGACATCAATCTTCGCTTCGGACCCGAACGCACCGGCCTCGTCGGGCGCAACGGCGTCGGCAAGACAACGCTTCTGAAACTGATCGCCGGCGAACTGTCGCCGTCCGCGGGCACGGTTTCCGTCTCGGGCAGCGTCAATCTCCTGCGCCAGAGCGTGCAGGTCGTGTCCGACGAGACCGTCGCCGACCTGTTCGAAGTGCGCGATGCGCTGGAGGTGCTTGCCCGTGCGCAGGCGGGAACGGCCACTCTGGAAGAGCTTGAAGACATCGACTGGATGCTGGAGGAGAAAATTGCCGGGGCGCTCGCGCAGGTCGGGCTGGATGCCTTGCCCTCCACGCCGCTTTCGGCGCTGTCCGGCGGACAGCGTACGCGGGCCGCACTTGCGGCTCAAATCCATGCCGCGCCGGATTTCCTGATCCTCGACGAACCGACCAACAATCTCGACCGGGACGGACGCATTTTCGTTGCCGATTTTCTGGCGGGCTGGCGCGGCGGAGCGATCGTCGTCAGCCATGATCGGGAGCTTCTCGAAACCCTCGATGCGATTGTGGAAATGACCACGCTCGGTGCCACCCGTTACGGCGGCAACTGGAGCCACTACCGCGCACAAAAAGCGCTGGAACTGGCCGCCGCCGAACAGGACTTCGCGAATGCGGAAAAGCGTCTGTCCGAGGTAAAACGCCGGTCGCAGGAGGCGCTGGAGCGCAAGGCCCGCCGCGATAGCAGGGGTGCTGCAAAAGCGGCGAGGGGAGACATGCCCCGTATCCTTGTCGGTGCGATGAAAAGGCGTGCCGAAAAGACGAGCGGCGACAACGCCAATCTGGCCAGCCGCCTGACGGCCGAGGCGACGGAAGACCTGAAGACGGCGCGTGAGCGGATCGAAATCCTGCAGGGCGTCAGTGTCACATTGCCGCCCAGCGGGCTGCACGCGACAAAAACCGTGCTCAGCCTGCAAAATCTGACTGCGGGGTATCGGGCCGAACACCCCGTGCTTCGCGATTTGTCCTTCGAGATCACCGGGCCGCAACGCGTTGCCGTCACCGGTCCGAACGGATCGGGAAAAACGACGCTGCTTTCGGTGATCACGGGGGAATTGCCGCCATTCGAAGGGGCGGTGCATGTCGGGGTGAAGTCCGTGTTTCTCGATCAGCAGGTCAGCCTGCTCGATGCGAGCCTGTCCATCCGCGACAACTTCCTTAGGCTCAACCCTAAGGCCGGGGAGAATGCCTGCCGCTCCGCGCTTGCGCGCTTCATGTTTCGTGCCGATGCCGCCTTGCAGATCGTTTCAACGCTCTCGGGCGGGCAGATGCTCAGGGCCGGTCTCGCCTGTGTTCTGGGAGGCCCGCAGCCTCCGCAATTGTTGATCCTCGACGAGCCGACCAACCATCTGGATATCGATTCCATCGCGGCCGTGGAGGCTGGCCTTCAGGCCTATGATGGCGCCTTGCTGGTCGTTAGCCACGACGAGGCGTTTCTCGCCGCCATTGGCATCGAAAGGCGGCTGGAACTTGGGAAGTCAGAGATGCGTTCGGGCGCTCAGTAATTCACCGTCACGACCACCGTATCGGAGTAGTTTCCCGGCGCTGGCGTGTTCTGCGCCGGGACGCGGCCATAGACGGTCAGCGTCTGCAGGCCGCCCGTTCCGGTGCCGGTGGCTATCTCGCCCGCCGCACTTCCCCAGACATTCGTGCGGTTCACGTCGCGGTAGAGACCATAGGTTATCGATGCGCCCGCCTGCACCATCTGGCGCGCGGCGGGCGGGCTGTTGCTCAGGCCGCCATTGAGCGCCACACTGTAGTTCAGATTGGTGGTGCAGGTCAGATTGATCGCTCCGGTCGCATTGACTGCCGTGTTCAGCACGCCGTGACTGCCGAAATCGATGTTCTGGGCCGAGATGATGCATGTGGGCGCCACTGCGGCCGACACGTTGAACGGCACCTGCGTGGGGTTCTGGGTCACGGAAGAGCAGCTCGGTGCGAGCAGGGTAAAACTTGTATAGGTGAAGCTCGTTTCCGCGCCGGCGAAGCTGGAAAGATAAAGGCCGCGCGCTGCCGAGGCCTGACCGGCGTTGATCCGGCCATAGACCGTGCGGCTCGTGGTGTTGATCAGGAGCGGCAGCGCCATATCGATTGGCGGAGGCGAGCCGAGTGCGGGCTGCGTGACCGATCCCCATGAGGTTGTCCGCGCCGAGTTCTGATAAAGCTGGTAATTGAGGATGTTGCTGCCCTGAAGCATGCGACGGATGCCGCCCGACTGTCCGCCGCTTCCGGCATTGATGTTGGGGCATATGCGGATGGAAAGCGCCAGCGACAAGGGGTTGGAGCAGGTGACTGACAATGTCGCCGTCGTGTCCACGGCGCTGCCGCTTGCCAGATTGACGAAGCCGAAATTCATATCCGACATGCTGAAGGTGCAGCTTTGCGCCAGTGCCGGTGAAGCCGAGAGGAAAGCGGCGATGGCAAGGGCGGTACGGGTCAGGACCTTCATGGAATGCTCCTGCATAGGGTTTCGAAAGTTGCGCGCGTCGTGCCGGCAGAGGGGAGGGTGATCTGCGCTTCGCATTCGCCCTTCGTCGGCTGCACGATGCGGAGGCGATGCGTTTCGCTGATATTGTCGAGATAGGCCTGTCCGTCATAACCGACGATGAAATCGCGCTTGCCGTCGATTTTGCCGGTCGATCCGGTTTCGATGAATTCGCCGCTCTCGTCTTTCAGCGTCACCAGCGCCACCTGCCCCTCGGTTTCCACTTTGAAATTGACCACCGCGCCGGCCTGCTGCGTCGGCCTGACGGTCTGTTTCGTCCGGTCGATGCGGGCGTCGACGGGAAGATTGCTCGGGTCGAGCGTGATGTTGTTAACGTCATAGGAACGAAGGTTCGGAAGCAATATTTTGCCGCGGCGGTTGGTCTGGCCGATGGGGCGGTTTTCCAAAAGGATATCGACGCCGGGCGCGCCCGCATCCACCACGGCGAAAGCGTCGTCGATCCGGTTGCCGACAAAGACATCGCCGCCGGCGAGCGCTATCGATCCTTCGATCTGCGCATAGGCCTGTGTCGTGCGGTTGAATTGGTCGACGCCGGCCGAAACGCGCGCGGCGCTGCCGCGGTAACTGCCGGAAACGGAGGCGATATCGTTGCCGCCGGTCGAGCCGCGCAGGCGCCAGCCATAACTTCCCTCGGCCTGCTCTTCGGATTTTCCGACCTCGGCCGTCAGCGAATATCCATCCGCATCCGACGACATGCCGGCCGAGCCGGAGACGCCGCCGCCGAACGACCAGGAGAGGCCCGCGAAGATGCCGTAGGATTTATTGTCCTCGAGATCTTTATAGGCGGTGATGAAGATATTGCCGTTCTCGCCGAACGGCCGCGTGGCGGAAAGGCCAAGCAGCCGGGATCGTCTTTCATCGAAGGTTTCGAGTTCCGTATAGGAGAAATTGAGGCTGGTCTCATCGAAACCGAGCTGGGTGGAAACGGAAATCTGGTCGAGGGCACGCGGCGGCCGCGCGCTTAGCAGCCCGGATACTGTGCGGATATCGGACAGGTCGGCGGAGACGGAGGCCATATCGTGATAATCGCCAAACGTCCTTTGCGACCGTGCGTGAAATTTTACCCCCAGCAATTCCGCTTCGACGCTTGCGGAAAGCTGATAACCGCTTTCCGCGCCAAAGCGGCTCGATGCGCCCGAAACCGCCGCCAATCCCTCGGCTCCAAGGGTGAAGACGCCGCCAAAGCCGATATTGTAGAAATTCTCGCCGCCTTCCGCATGGCCTTCCAGCGTCAGGCTGTCCGACACGCCATAACGCAGCGTCGCCGAGCCCAGCGGTTTGTCATCGTAATCGAAAGACGAGGTTCCGTAATTGCGCCGGGCAAAGCCAAGCTCGGCCGAAAAATCGATGAGGCCCTGCGCCAGCAGATCCGGTGAAGCATAAAAGGGCGTTTCGGACACGGTTTCGCGCCCCAGCGCATCCCGCACCACCAGCCGCGCATTGCCCGCGCCGCTGATGACAGGGAGATTGGTGATCGAGAACGGCCCTTCGGGAACATCCTGCGACAGGCGGCGGACATTGTTGACATAGACGTCGACGGTGGAGGGCACGGCTGCGGAACCGGCAAATTCCGGCATCGGCATGGTGACGATATCCGGCCGAAGGTCGAAATTACGGCGTATCTGCAGGCCGCCCAGCCGCGTCGGGCGTGTCCAGCTCAGCCCGCCGGTGATGAGATCGCCGGCCCGATAGCTCGTCAGCGTGTCCTCGTCCGAATAGCTCCAGGTGGTATCGAGGCGCTGGGTATCGAACTCCGACAGGCGCGATGTGCTCAGAACCTGCGATGAGGACAGCACGCCGAGCGGACCGAAGGCCCTGCTTTCCAAAAGGGCCGAGACACCGTTGAAGTCGGCGATATCCGACCATTTGTTGCCGCCGGAGGAACCATAGATCGTGTAATTCACCAGACCTCCAAAATCGCTCGTGGCCTTTTCCCGGGTCTCTTCGTCTTCTTCCTGCGCAATCTTGCCGGAGGCGTCGATGACCCTGTTCGCCCGCGCCGCCATCGGCAGGGTGAAATGCATGGACTGGGTGCCTTCATCGTAACGCGCCACCACATCCGGCAGCCGGGAAATATCGATCCAGCCATCGTCGCCGGCAGCGCTTTCAACCGGGGAAATCCCGATATTCGTGAGCTGTTCCGGCTCGATGAGAAACGATCCGGCGTCGTTTTGACGAAATGTGGCGATCAGTTCTGTCGAAACATCGTTGATGTAGACTTCGAGCTGCAACAGCCCCGCTTCTTTTGCGGCAAAAGAGGCCGGTTGCGCCGCAGGGGGAATATCCTGCGCCACGGAGAAACTGCCCGATGAAATGACCGTCAGAGCGGCAATCGTCAAAACGGCGAGATCAGCCGCCCGAGACGCGCGCCGTCGCATTGACGGGGCCGCCTTCGCTGTCTGCCGAAATCTTCAGCGTGCCGCCGCCTTTCTTGCCGCCCGTTGCCGGAACCACAAAGCTTGCGGCGGATCCGCCAAGCACATATCCCACCAGCCCCTGCTGCCGGGCAAGCGCCTGCCCGTTGCTACCGGAAAGCATCAGGTTGGCGATCCTTATCCGCTTTGCGCCCGTGTTGGACACCGAGACCCGGTAGCCATTGCCCTGCGGCGTTACCTTCCAGGCCGGTTCCGCATCGCCTGTGGAGGCGGGTGAGAAGAAAACGGGTATGGAGTGGCGCACCACCAGATTGACCGTGCCGGATTGCGGTCTTCCCGCCGGCGGCAATTCGTCGACTATGACGCGGTAACTCTCTTCGGCCCTGAGCGGCGCCTTGGAAAGCCGGACGATGCGGATAAGGTTTTCCGCGCCTCCCTTCAGTTGCGTCATCGGCGGGCTGGCGACGACGTCCTGCGCCGCCGTATAGACGTCCTGCCCATTCTGCTGGGTCCAGCGGAATATCCTGACCTGAACGTTGATCGGGGTTTTCGCATCGTTCCAGATGCGGAGGCTGGAGGCCGCCGTGGGCGCTTTGAGATCCAGAAGCACGGGTGCGACCCGTAGCGATGCAGACTGTGAAGGTGAAACACTCAAACCGGCAAAAAACGCAGCCGCTAAGGTAAAAACACGCATGCGCGATCCTCCCTGTGGCGATCAGTAGTTGAGCGTGGCCGTCACCGTATCGGTATAGACGCCGACCGCGGGTGTCGTCTGGGCAGGTACGCGCCCATAGACAGTGAATGTCTGCGGCGCCCCGGTTCCGGTTCCCGTTTGCCGATCCGTTCCCACGGTGTTCCCCCACACCGTGCTATGTGCCGCAGTCGTATAGAGCGAGTAGGAAATGGTCGCACCCGCAGGCGATGTCATCAGACGGTTGGCGACCGTCGCTCCAGAGCCGGCGCCGGCGCTGAGACCCAGGCTGAAGGGTGTGCTGGCCGTGCATTGCACGACAATATCGCTGGTCGCATCGATGTTGCTGCCGATCACACCATTGGTGCCGAAATTGAGGTTGCCGGCGGAATTGATCTGGCACGCCGCCTGAATGGTGATCTGGACGTTGAAATTCGTCGTGGCGACCTGCGCGACGCCCGATGCCGGTGTGAAGACCAGTGCCGCAAATGATAATAAATAGCCTGATGCTGCAAACTTCATGCTGCCTCCCCAAGCTGTTGCGCTGCAGATTTTTCGGTGCGCAACATGGAATTACGCCAATAACGGGTAATTAGAATAATCTAATACTCGTACCGATTTGGTTAATAAATCCTTAATGGGGAATGCCTGAAAAACCACTGGCTGAAATGCAGCGGTCGCCACAATCAAAAGTGTCACGGGGCGATTGCAAAGCACAGGATCGACGCTAAATCCCGTCTACGAGTTTTTTACTGAAATGCGACATCTTGTCAGCCGGCCCCGGTTGGCGTACTCGAAATCGATAGAAACCCGGGCCGATCAACAGTACCGTTCGGTGACGCTGTGTTCGGCCCCATAGACATCATGACGTTGGGATTGCGATGAACCTTTACTTGGATTACCTGGCTGAAATCAAAAGCAGAGAACCACAGGGTCTCGCGCCCAAGCCGATCGATGACGGTGCGTTGACGGCCGAGATTATCGAACTCATCAAGGATGCCGGCAGCGAGCACCGCACTGATGCCCTGAAATTCTTCATCTACAACACCCTGCCGGGCACCACGAGCGCCGCCGGCGTCAAGGCGGCCTTCCTGAAGCAGATCATCCTCGGCGAAGTCGTCGTGCCGGAGATCACGCCTTCCTTCGCGCTGGAACTGCTGTCGCACATGAAGGGCGGCCCGTCGATCAAGGTGCTGCTCGACATCGCGCTCGGCAACGATGCCGCAATCGCCACCAAGGCGGGTGAAGTGCTGAAGACCCAGGTCTTCCTTTACGATGCCGACATGTTCCGCCTGCGCGACGCCTACAAGGCCGGCAACGCCATCGCCAGGGCCGTGCTGGAAAGCTACGCCAAGGCCGAATTCTTCACCAAGCTTCCGGATGTCGAAGACGAGATCAAGATCGTCACCTTCATCGCCGCCGAAGGCGACATTTCCACCGACCTCCTGTCTCCCGGCAATCAGGCGCATTCGCGCTCCGACCGCCAGCTGCACGGCCAGTGTATGATCTCGCCGGAAGCGCAGGCGCAAATCGTCGCGCTGCAGAAGCAGCATCCCGAAAAGCGGGTGATGATGATCGCCGAAAAGGGCACGATGGGCGTAGGCTCGTCGCGCATGTCGGGCGTCAACAACGTAGCGCTGTGGACCGGCAAGCAGGCCAGCCCCTATGTGCCCTTCGTCAATTACGCCCCCATCGTCGCGGGCACCAACGGCATCTCGCCGATTTTCGCCACCACCGTCGATGTGACGGGCGGCATCGGCATCAACCTGAAGAACTGGGTGAAGAAGCTCGGTGAAGACGGCAAGCCGATCCTCAACAATGACGGCAACCCCATCCTTGAGCAGAAATATTCGGTCGAGACCGGCACGGTCCTCAAGATCGACGCCAGGAACCGCAAGCTGCGGGACGAAAACGGCACCGAGCTGGTCGACCTCGCTTCGTCCTTCACGCCCCAGAAGATGGAATTCATGAAGGCGGGCAGCTCCTACGCCATCGTCTTCGGCAAGAAGCTCCAGACTTTTGCCGCTGAGACGCTTGGCGTCGAGGCGACCCCTGTCTTTGCACCGAACAAGGAAATTTCGATCGAAGGCCAGGGCCTCACGGCCGTCGAGAAGATTTTCAACCGCAACGCCGTTGGCGTGACGCCTGGCAAGGTGTTGCACGCCGGCTCCGACGTTCGCGTCAAGGTCAACATCGTCGGCTCGCAGGATACGACCGGTCTGATGACCGCGCAGGAACTGGAAGCGATGGCAGCCACCGTCATTTCGCCGCTGGTGGACGGCGCCTATCAGTCCGGCTGCCACACGGCGTCCGTCTGGGACAAGAAGGCTCAGGCCAACACGCCGAAGCTCATGGCCTTCATGCACAATTTCGGCGTCATCACCGGCCGTGATCCGAAGGGCGTCTATCACTCCATGACGGACGTGATCCACAAGGTGCTGAACGACATCACCATTGATGACCGGGCAATCATCATCGGCGGCGACAGCCACACCCGCATGTCCAAGGGCGTCGCCTTTGGTGCGGATTCCGGCACCGTTGCACTGGCGCTGGCAACGGGCGAGGCGACCATGCCGATCCCGCAGTCGGTCAAGGTCACCTTCAAGGGAACGATGCAGCCCTACATGGACTTCCGCGACGTTGTGCACGCAACGCAGGCGCAGATGCTGCAGCAGCACGGCGACAACGTGTTCCAGGGCCGTATCATCGAAGTGCATCTCGGAACGCTGCTTGCCGACCAGGCTTTCACCTTCACCGATTGGACGGCCGAAATGAAGGCCAAGGCGTCGATCTGCATTTCCGAAGACGAAACGCTGATCGAGTCGCTGGAGATCGCCAAGTCGCGCATCCAGATCATGATCGACAAGGGCATGGACAATGCCGCACAGACGCTTAAAGGCCTGATTGCGAAGGCGGATCAGCGCATTGCGGAGATCCGTTCCGGTGAAGTTCCAGCATTGAAGCCTGACGCGAATGCGAAATATTTCGCTGAAGTCGTCGTCGATCTCGATGTCATCAACGAACCGATGATCGCCGATCCAGACGTCAACAACAACGACGTTTCGAGACGCTACACGCACGATACGATCCGTCCGGTTTCCTATTATGGCGCTACGAAGAAGGTCGATCTCGGTTTCGTCGGCTCGTGCATGGTGCACAAGGGCGACGTGAAGATCGTCGCGCAGATGCTGCGCAACATCGAAAAGACCGAAGGCAAGGTCGAATTCAAGGCTCCGCTCGTCGTTGCCGCGCCGACCTACAACATCATCGACGAGCTGAAGGCGGAAGGGGATTGGGAAATCCTGCAGAAATATTCCGGCTTCGAATTCGATGATATCAATCCGAAGACAACGAACCGGACCGAATACGAAAACATCCTCTATCTGGAACGCCCGGGCTGCAACCTGTGCATGGGCAACCAGGAAAAGGCGGCAAAGGGTGACACGGTTCTGGCAACGTCCACTCGTCTCTTCCAGGGACGCGTCGTTGAAGACAGCGCCGAAAAGAAGGGTGAATCGCTTCTGGCTTCCACGCCGGTCGTCGTGCTCTCGGCCATCCTCGGCCGCACGCCGAGCATCGAGGAGTATCGCTCCGCCGTCGAAGGGATCGACCTGACGAAGTTCGCCCCGCCGAAGACAACACCGATCGACTCCCAGTCGGTCCACTACTGAGGCCGGATCATCGCAGCGTCCGGGCAGGGATTGCCCGCGGCGGCGGTGTATTGAAAATGCCGAACCAACGATGGCAGCGGGGAGAAATCCCCGCTGTTGCTTTATGTGCTGCCGATCCCACCTTGCGCCATCGAGACCGAAAACATCTCACGGCTTGGCCTTCGCCAATTTTTGCGGTAACCAGACTGAATGATAAAAGCATCGAGTATCACCTGCATCTAGCTCCCGCGGTCACGTGAGGAGCATCGAGCGAAAAGCCGACAGGCTTGGCGCTCGGCGTCGGCTTGCCTTGAGGCAAGCGAATGCAAACAGATGCAGTGAGATTACTCCAATGGAAAATTACTTCGAAAGCCCGTTCCGGGGCATCACGCTTGACAGGCAGGTCAAGAACCCGAACCTCGTTGTCGGGAAATACAGCTATTATTCCGGCTATTATCACGGCCACAGTTTTGAGGATTGCGCCCGTTATCTGCTGCCGGATGAAGGCGCGGACAGGCTGGTGATCGGAAGCTTCTGCTCGATCGGTTCGGGCGCCGCCTTCATCATGGCCGGCAATCAGGGCCATCGTAACGAGTGGATCAGCACCTTCCCGTTCTTCTTCATGCCGGAGGTGCCGGAATTCGAGAATGCCGGCAACGGTTATCTGCCGGCGGGCGATACCGTCATCGGCAACGATGTCTGGATAGGCTCGGAAGCGATCATCATGCCCGGCATCACGGTCGGCGATGGCGCCGTGATCGGAACGCGGGCGCTGGTGACGAAGAATGTCGAACCCTATGCCATCGTCGGCGGCAATCCCGCAAAAACGATCCGCAAGCGGTTCGATGACGACAGCATCGCCCTGCTGCTCGAGATGAAATGGTGGGATTGGCCGGCGGCACGGCTGAAGGCGGCAATGCCGCTCATGACCAGCCGCAATGTCGCCGAGCTTTATCGGTTCTGGCGATCCGATAAGCCGCAGCCGTAAAAATGCCCGGCCCGTCTCATCGAGGCGGGCCGGAACTCTCTGACGATATGGGTGGAGGCTCTCGTCAACTGACGCCCTTCAGGGCGCGTGACCGCAAACGTCGCAACCGGACCTCCATCTGCCTCTTTGCCTGAATGTCGCCACGCCTGACGGCCACCGCGATGCCTTCCACCCATGCCGCAACGGCGCCCTCGTCATCTCCCAGCCGTGCACGACATTCGCCGAGTTCGGCCCAGACCGCCGAATAGTCGGGATCCTGCCGGACGGCCTCCTGGAGATGAAGAGCGGCGTCTTCGAACTGCCCGGCCGCCTTGAGCGTCTTTGCGATTGAAAAGCGCAGGAGCGGGCTGTCCCGTCCGTCTTCCAGCATCCTCATGAGTTTTTCGATCATCGTTGTCCCGTTGCAATGGTGAAGCACCATGCAATCGGTACGACCTCAAGCGCAGTTGAGGTCAAGCGGGATTTCGCGCTGTCACTTCGCCATGCGACGCAATGCAACCGGGTCCCATATATCGTCGAGCGGGCCTTCGAGAGCGGTTCGCGGGGGGATGAGCTTCGGTTCGATGATGGTGACTTCCGGCTCGGTCCGGTTCTCTTCCAGCAGTTCGAAACCCTTTTCGAGCATCTGCGCGATATCGGGTTTAATCATATAGACCGGGAAGGGAAGGAAGGATGCGAACGGGTCGTAGTCGAAGCAGCCGACAACGATGTCGCCGAAGGCCTCGCCATCATGACGCCCCATGAAACGCAGCAGGCCTTCAAAATTTATCGATGAATTGACGAAGAAACAGCGGGGCAGGCGGCCCCTGCGCTCGAAGAAACGTTCGAATGCCAGCTCCGTCATATGCGGTGAATAGCCGGTGATCTCGATATCGTCTCCGCCATCCGCCCCGAAATAAGCGGCCTTGGCGGCATGGAAGCCGTCGATACGCTCGCGGCTGGCGTGGTCGTCATGACCGCCGAACAGGATGACGTCGTCAGGGCCGAGAGGTCCGCCTTTTTCCGCATGGGCAAGGATCGCCGATGTCAGTATTTCCGCACCGTGCCTGTTGTCGGAAATGACGGAGGGTACGAATTTGCCGGGAAGGTCGATATTGACATGCGGCAGTGCTGCGCGGGCGCAGACCTGGTGCACGCCGTCGGGATCGGTCGCGCCCGCAATGAAGAGGGCATCGATGGAATAGGAGATCAGGGTCTCCACGGTGCGGCGTTCTTCCTCGGGATCGCGCCGCCCGGAGACCACCATGGGCGACAGGCCGCGTTTGCGTGCCTGCCCTTCGAATGTCTGCGCCATCGATGAAAAGAACCGGTTGTCATAAATGGGCACCAGAAGCCCGACGAGACCGGATTTCGAACTCCTCAGGCCGCGGGCCTGCAGGTTGGTGGTGTAGCGATGCGCCTTGGCGAGCGAGAGAATCTTGTCGGCAGTCTCCTCCGAAATCCGCCGTTTGCGCCACGATCCGTTCAACACCGCGCTGACTGTCGAGGCTGATGCGCCCGACAATATCGACAAGTCATAAATGGTGGCTTTTTTGGAACTTATACCCGTCACTGCGATCTCCCCAACTGATTCCGATTATTAGAGCACACATCCCCTTGACGGAAGGGCGCTTCATGATATGGTTATTGCACCATCGATTGTGCAACTTGGCAATATCGATTGTGCAAGATGGTTGCTGTGGGAGTGGCAAGGGAGAGTCTCGAATAAGCGAGATGAGAAATTTTGAACGCGCCAGATGAAAAATGGCTGCGGCGGGTTTCGTTTGCCTGTTTTTTTGAGGAGGAACATCATGAAGAAAATTATTGCTGCAGCGGTCGGCCTGTCGCTCGCACTGCTCTCGTCCGCCGCCTTTGCCGAAGGGCCGAAGGTGGGCGTCGTCGTCAAGATCGGCGGCATTCCGTGGTTCAACGCCATGGAGGCCGGTATCAAGGAGCAGAGCAAGAAGCTCGGTGTCGACGGTTTCATGGTTGGCCCGACCAGCGCCGATCCCGCCTTGCAGGTCCGCGCCATCGAGGACCTGATCGCCCAGAAGGTCGATTTCATCGGCGTGGTGCCGAATGATGCGAAGGTGCTGGAGCCGGTGCTGAAAAAGGCTCAGGCCGCCGGTATCAAGGTCATCACCCATGAATCGCCCAAGCAGCTCGGCGCTGACTGGGATTTCGAACTGGCATCCGCCAAGGGTTTCGGCGAAGCGCATGGTAAGCTCTTGGCTGAAAAGATGGGCGGCAAGGGCTCCTATGCTGTCTTCGTCGGTTCGCTTACGGTTCCGCTTCATAATGCGTGGGCGGATGCCGCCATCGCCTATATCAAGGCGAATTATCCGGACATGAAGCTCGTTGGCGATCGCTATGGCGTGGCGGAGGACCTCGACAAGAGCCGTTCGACGGCGCTTGACCTGATGTCCGCCAATGCCGACCTGAGTGGTTTCCTCGCCTTCGGTTCGCAGGGACCGATCGGCGCCGGGCGTGCCGTCGAAGAGCGACGCAAGGATGGCAAGGTCTTCGTCATCGGCCCGTTTTCGCCGGGGCAGGGCGCCAAGCTGATCAAGTCGGGGGCGCTGACGGGCGGCTTTATGTGGAACCCGAAGCAGGCCGGTGAAGTCTTCATCACGCTCGCCGACCGTATCGCCAAGGGCGAAACACCCAAGGCCGGCGACAATATCGAAGGTCTCGGCACAATCAATCCCGAGGGTAACACCATCGTTGTCGACCAGCTTTTGAAGATCGACAAGGAAAGCATCGACAAGCTCGTTTCCATGGGCCTCTGATCCTCCCCAAGGCCAAGGGCGTCGCGCGGGGTGTAATACTCGCGCGACGCCTGATCAGGAAAACATGCCGAGCGCCACGTCTGCAATGCTGCCGCGGCGAAGGAGATTTACATTATCATGAGCGCAGAACCGCTCCTGTCCCTTAAAAATGTCAAAGTCACCTTCGGCGGCGTCCGCGCGCTGAAAGGTGTTTCTTTCGAGGTCAATCCGGGTGAAGTGCATTGCCTTGCCGGCGAAAACGGCTGCGGCAAAAGCACGCTGATCAAGGTCATCACAGGCGTTTATACGCCCGAGAGTGGCGCCGAGCTCTATTTCGACGGCAAACCCATCGCTGCGATGAACCCGACGCTTGCGCAATCGCTTGGCATCCAGGTGATCTGGCAGGATCTGGCGCTTTTCGATGAAATGACGGTGGCTGAAAATATCGGCTTCCAGTACGCGGTGAATGGAAAATACGGGCTGGTCGACAAGCGCGCCATCGAACAGGCTGCCGAAAAGGCGCTGGCCCGGCTCGGCGTCGAGATCGATCTCGACAGGCCGCTCAAGGAACTGCCCATCGCCCAGCGTCAGATCGTGGCGATTGCCCGCGCGCTGGTCGGGGAAGCGCGGCTGGTTTTCATGGATGAACCGACCGCGTCACTCACGCAGTCGGAAACGGATTACCTGATCGACATCGTCCGCAACCTGTCGGCCTCCGGTGTCGCGGTTGTCTTCGTCTCGCATCGCCTTGCGGAAGTGCTCGAGATTTCGGATCGCATAACCGTGCTGCGGGATGGATCGCTTGTCGGTGTCTTTCCCGTTGAAGGCATGACCCAGTCTCGGGTGACCGAGCTGATGACCGGCCGCAATTTCGATAGCGCCGTCATTGCCGCCGATCACGATGACAAGCCCGTCGTTCTCTCGGTGCGCGGGCTGAGCCGGGCCGGCGAGTTCGAAGATGTTTCGTTCGATCTGCGGCGGGGAGAAACGCTCGGCATTACCGGCCTTCTCGGAGCCGGCCGCACGGAACTGGCTTTGACGCTGTTCGGCATGCATCGGCCGCAATCGGGTGAAATCCTCATCGATGGAAAGAAGGTGGATTTTCATTCCAACCGCGATGCGATCCGGGCGGGCGTCGCCTATCTTTCCGAAGACCGGCTTTCGCTTGGTCTCAACCAGCCGCAATCCATTGCCGACAATCTCGTCATGGCCTCGCTCGACCGGCTGTTGAGCGGCGGCCTGATCTCGCCCTCTAAAAAGGCGGATGTCGTTTCCCGCTGGATTTCTGCACTCGGGGTGAAGATCGGCCTGCCGGAAGATCCGATCCGCACGCTTTCGGGCGGCAACCAGCAGCGCGTGGCGATTGCCAAGTGGCTGGCGATCGGGCCGAAAATCCTCATTCTCGACGCGCCGACCGTGGGGGTCGATGTCGGCGCCCGCGCCGGCATCTTCGAAATTGTCCGCAAGCTCGCCGCAGAAGGTCTCTCGATCATCGTGATCTCCGACGAGCCGCCGGAAGTTTATTTCAATACAGACAGGGTCATCCACATGGTCGAAGGCCGGTTCCACGCCACCTATGATCCGCGACGCCTGTCGCTGACCGAACTGGAGTCCGCCATCTATGCGTAGGCTCATCCTTGGACATACGACTGAATTCACGCTGCTTGTGGTCATGGTGCTGCTTTGCACGGGGCTGTCCTTCGCCACCGACCGGTTCCTCACCATCTCCAACGCCTTCGATGTGCTGAATGTCTCGGCGGTCAACATCATCTTCGCGGTCGGCCTGCTCGTGGTGCTGATCTCGGGCGGTATCGACATTTCCTTCGCGGTCGCGGCCTCCGTCGTCCAATATGTCACGGTGCTGGCGCTCAATGCGCTCGGCGGCGGCAACTGGGCGGAAGGTTTCATCATTGCCGGCGCGGTTGGCCTTGGTCTCGGTTTCGTCAACGCCTTCCTCGTCTGGCGGCTCAACATCATTTCCATCGTCGCGACCATTTCCACCTTCAACATCTTTTTCGGGCTGTTGATGTTCTTCACCAAGGGCGTGTCGATCTACGACCTGCCGGAATGGCTGTCGACGCGCGTGGTGTTTTACGAGCGCGAGATGTCCGATGGTTCCTGGGTCGAGCTGACGCTGCCCGTCGTGGTCATGATCCTCTGCTGCTTTGCCACCTGGTTCATGATTTCGCGCACTACCGTCGGTCGCAAACTTTATGCATTCGGTGACAATCCCGAAGGCGCACGCCGCTTTGGCATCAATATCGGCGCCATGCATTACATTTCCTTCGGCTGGCTCGGCCTGATGGCGGGCATTGCCGGGCTCATGCAGGCGCATTATGCGCAGGAGGTGGTGCCGAACGCGCTTTATGGCCGCGAGCTGGATGTACTTGCCGCAACCGTCCTCGGCGGCGCGCGGCTTGGCGGCGGCAAAGGGTCGGTCATAGGCTGTGTGCTCGGGGTGCTGATGGTGTCGATCACCCAGAACGGCCTTAACCTGATGGGCGTTTCTCCCTTTGCCTTCAAGATGATCGTCGGGGCCATCATCCTCATCGCCATCACCCTCTCTTCCACCCGCTTCGACAAGCTCCTGCCGAGTGCGCTTCGCACATCCGCAAAGAAGGGGAGCGCACAGCGATGAGCAGTCTCGTTCGGAAATTCAACTCGATTTTCGGTGCCGACATGGCCGGGCCGGTGATTGCTTTCATCGCTGTCATGCTCATTTTCGGAACCTTTGCCGATAACTTTCTCTCGCTCGCGACATTCGGTTCGGTTGCCTTCCAGCTGCCGGAACTCGGCCTGCTGACACTGGCGATGCTGCTGCCGCTGCTGACGGGCGGCATCAATCTGTCCGTCACCTTCGCCGCCAATCTGTCGGGTCTCGCCGCAGCCTGGGTATTGCAGGCCCATGGCGGGGTGGATGCGCCGCCGAGTGCCTTCCTGTTCGCCTGCCTTGCGGCACTTGCCACCGGCGGCGCTGCCGGAGCGATGACGGGAGCGGCGATTGCCTATACCCGCGCGCACCCCATTCTGGTGACGCTGTCGATGATGATCTTCCTGCGTGGCCTTGGCGAGTTTCTCACCCGTGGCGGAGACGTTTCCGGTTTCCCCGCCTATATGGCGCCGCTCGGTCACGGCACGCTTCTTGGCCTGCCGATCCCGCTTCTGATTTTCATCTTCTGCGTCGGCCTCTGGCATGTGCTGCTGACACGAACCAAGCTCGGCTTCGGCCTGTTGATGATCGGCTCGAACATCGAAGCCGCGCGTTATTCCGGCCTCAATACGCGCAAGATTCAGGTTCTCGTCTACACGCTCTCGGGTCTGATGTGTGCGGTTGCCGGCATCATCATGCTTGCCCGTTTCAACTCCGTCCGTGTCGGCCACGGGGAATCCTATCTGCTGATCACGGTGCTGGCGGCCTTTCTCGGCGGCATCAATCCGTTCGGCGGTTTCGGTCGGGTGCTGCCGGTCTTCGTCGCGCTCATCGTTCTGCAGCTTCTGTCATCCGGCCTCAATCTTCTTGGCGCCAACCAGCATCTGGCAACGGCGCTCTGGGGCGTGCTGATGATTGTCGTCATGGCGGCGCGCGGCCTGTTTTCAAGCTACTTCGCATCTCTCAGAAAGAAGGTATGACGTGAAAGGCTTCGGTGTTCACGCAATGATGTGGTCTCTCAAATGGGACCACGAAAACGCCAGACGGTCCATCGCCGCTGCTGCGGATTACGGTCAGGATTTCATCGAGATTCCGCTTATCGATATCTCTGCCGTCGATGCAAAACACACGCGCGCCCTGCTGGAGAAATACGGCTTGCGCGCCGTCTGCTCGCTGGTGCTGCCGGAGCCGGCCTGGGCGTCCGTACGTCCCGACGCGGCAATCGACCATCTGAATGCCGCGCTCGACAAGGCCGCAGAAATGGGCGCGGAAGCGCTGACGGGGGTTACCTATGGCGGCACCAATGAGCGAACCGGATTTCCGCCGACACAGGGTGAATACGACAATCTGACAAGGGCGCTCTCCAGGGCTGCCGGCCACGCAAAAACACACGGCCTGCAATTCGGCATCGAGACCGTCAACCGCTACGAGAACCATCTGCTCAATTCCGCCGAACAGGCGGTGGCGCTGGTGGAGCGCATCGGCGCCGACAACGTCTTTATCCATCTCGATACGTTCCACATGAATATGGAGGAAAAGGGCATCGCCAATGGCATTATCGCCGCCCGCAACCATCTGAAATACATGCATATGTCGGAAAGCGACCGTGGCACGCCGGGCTGCGGCAATGTTGCCTGGGACGAGGTGTTTTCGGCGCTCGCAGCCATCGGCTTCAAGGGTGTGCTGACGCTCGAAAGCTTCGCTGCGATGCCCAGGGAGATGGCGGGCGCGATTTCGACCTGGCGGCCTGTTGCGCCCAGCGCCGATGAGGTTCTCGACAGGGGACTGTCATTCCTGCGCGACAAGGCAAACCAGTACCGCATTTTCTAAAAGCACTCATTATCGGGGCAAGCACCTTGAACACTATTGACGATAATGCCCGCGGGATTGCGGGCCTTGCCCTCCAGCGACTGGAAGGGTCAAAGGGCCGGCGTGTGATGATTGCGATTGCCGGTGCCCCCGGATCGGGAAAATCGACCATCGCCGAACGTGTGGTCGATGCGTTGAACGCAGGCGAAGGCGTATCGGCTGCACTGTTTCCGATGGATGGCTTTCATTATGACGATGCCGTTCTGGAAGAGATGAAACGCCGTCCCTTCAAGGGCGCCATCGATACGTTCGATGCCCACGGCCTGCGCCACATGCTTGAGCGCCTGAAGGCCAATGATGACGATGTCGTTGCCGTCCCCGTTTTTGACCGCACCATCGAAATCGCCCGCACCGGCGGCCGCCTGATCCCGCAATCCGTCGATATCATCGTCTGCGAGGGCAATTATCTCCTCGCCGGCCAGTCGCCATGGGATCGTCTCAAGCCGATCTTCGATCTCACGATTTTCGTTGATGTCGACGAGGACGATCTGCGCGCGCGGCTGCGGGACCGCTGGCGGAGCTTCGGTCTCGGCGAGGACGAGATCAACCGGAAGGTGGAGGAAAACGATCTTCCCAATGGCCGCTTCATCACGTCCACAAGCACGGAGCCGGATCTTCGCATCGGAAATCCGGGCAGCAGCTCCGCGTCCTGAAGGGCTGCGCCTCCCTATCCAAAGTCAAGCGAAGCGAAACAGAAAAGCGAAAGAGACCCCCATGAAACACGGCATCTATTACTCTTACTGGGAACATGAGTGGAGCGCCAAGTTCGGCCCCTATATCGAGAAGGTCGCCAAGCTCGGTTTCGATATCATCGAAGTCGCCGCCCACCACATCAATGAATACAGCGACGCCGAACTCGCCGTCATCAGGCAGAGCGCGAAGGATAACGGCATCATCCTCACGGCTGGTATCGGTCCTTCGAAAACCAAGAACCTGTCGTCAGAGGATGCCGCGGTTCGTGCAGCCGGCAAGGCATTCTTTGAACGTACCCTGTCCAACGTCGCCAAGCTCGACATCCACACCATCGGCGGTGCGCTGCATTCCTATTGGCCGATCGACTATTCGCAGCCGGTCGACAAGGCGGGCGACTATGCGCGCGGCGTCGAAGGCATTCACGGCATTGCCGATTTCGCCAATGATCTCGGCATCAACCTGTGCATCGAAGTCCTCAACCGCTTCGAAAATCACGTGCTCAACACGGCGGCCGAGGGCGTCGCCTTTGTGAAGGATGTCGGCAAGAACAACGTGAAAGTCATGCTGGATACCTTCCACATGAATATCGAAGAAGACAGCTTTGGCGAGGCCATCCGTACGGCGGGCTCGTTGCTGGGGCATTTCCATACCGGCGAGAGCAATCGCCGCGTACCGGGCAAGGGCAGAATGCCCTGGCACGAAATCGGCCTCGCCCTTCGCGATATCAATTACACCGGCGCGGTCGTCATGGAGCCTTTCGTCAAGACAGGCGGTACGATCGGCTCCGACATCAAGGTGTGGCGCGATCTCAGCCGCGGCGCCGACCTCGCGAAAATGGACGAGGATGCCCGCAATGCCCTGGCATTCTCCCGTTTCGTGCTTGGCGGCTGATGCCCCATAAGCGCGTTGATCGGGCGGCGGCCATCTGTCGTCCGATTAACACCGCAAAATGTCACAGCAGATCGGTGGCTTGTTCCGCCCACCATCGCCGAGTTGAAAAGACAACCGCTTGTGGGCTAAAGCACTGATGTCTCTTCGGGATCAAAACGATCCGCCCAAGACCATTGGTTTGTATGATCCCTGTCGCACTACCGTCCGTCGAAGCGCTGCTTCTTCTTGCATTCTTTGCCGTCACGACCCTCATATGGATCGTCTGGACGCTCCTGCTGTTCGTACGATATGTGGCAGGCCGCTGGAAGCGCCCGACGATCCTTCCCTATGGGCTGGTAACCGCCGTCGCGCTTTTCACCCTCTTTCGGTTCGGTGATTTTTATCTCCAGATGCGCGCCTATGACAAAGAGAGGGCGGCAAGCCATCGGCCGGAACTGCTCGAGCCGGCGCGCCTTGGCCAGATCGATATGCCCAAAGGCACGAAACTTGAACTGGCCATTGCCAATAACAGGGAAGCCTTCGACCGGGCCGTGTTTCCGCATTCCGTGCGGGTGGCCGATATCGATGCCGTCGAAATCGCCCGTTATATCGCGATAAAAACCAACGAGAATTATGAAACGGTGGGCTTTACCCCGCAGACCATGCGGATCACCGGCAACGGCGTGACCACCCAGGGCGGCTGGCGCTGCGACGCGACACAGCCGGTGGAGTTCGATCTTTCGCCCGATGGCGGCATATCCGCTTTCAGCAATTGCACTCTTTCCGATGGTAATGTTGTCGACGGCATCACCCTGCCGAAAGGCACGTCCCTGCGTGCCTCCACCGGCAATGTCTATATTGATGGCTTTGTCGATTCCGATCGATGGGTTCTCGATACGGCTCAGGACCATACCGTTCACATCGACAGTTTCGATCTTTCCGAGGCGACGCTTGCCCTTGATGGCGAGCGAAAACTCCACGAGATCAAAAGAGGTGTCCTGTCAAAAGACACAACGCTCGGGACGCTTCACCATGCCGCCGGAAGCAATATTCGTTATAATCCCCGGCATCTTCGCAAGGATTATCCCGGCGCGTGGTTGATAATCGCGCCCCTGCCTGCTGCCGATGCTCCACCGGGTCCGTCGCATGATATCGTGCAGGGCAGGGACGGAAAGGTTCTGTCCTCCGCCGCTGACTGATTGCACGAGGGTCACCGTAAAACGGAAGCGAGAAATTCGCGTGTGCGGTCTTCTTTCGGCTGGCCGAAAATCTCGTCCGGTTTCCCCTGTTCGCAGATGCGGCCCTTGTCGAAGAAACAGACGCGGTCCGAAACTTCCCGGGCAAAACGCATTTCATGGGTGACGAGAAGCATCGTCAGGTCATGCTCATGGGCCAGGTCGCGGATGACGGACAGCACTTCGCCGACCAGTTGCGGGTCGAGCGCCGAGGTCGGCTCATCGAAAAGCAGAACACGCGGACGCATGGCAAGCGAACGGGCAATGGCGACACGCTGCTGCTGCCCGCCGGAAAGCTGCACCGGATAATGATCCTTTTTATCCGCCAGCCCGACCATCTTCAGCAATTCGACTGCGCGCGCCTCCGCCTCTGCGCGGCTGATGCCCAGAACCCGCACCGGCGCCTCCACGATATTGCGAAGGACGGTCATATGGGGAAAGAGATTGAAGCTCTGGAAAACCATGCCGACGTGGTTGCGGATCTGGCGCAGATGTTTTTCCGAGGCCTTGAAAGGTCCTTTGCCGCTCGGCTCATGGTAGGACATGTCGGCAAGGGTCAGTTTTCCCTCCTGGAACGGTTCCAGCGTCATGAGAATGCGCAGAACCGTTGACTTGCCGGAGCCGGAGGGACCAATGAGGGTGACTTTTTCGCCCTTCGCCACGCTGAAATTGAACTGGTCGAGCACCGTCAGAATGCCGAAGCGTTTCGTGACATCGGAAAATTCGATCAGTGGCTGGTTGGTGTTGTTGGTCATCGCAAGGGTATTCCTGCTTTTGGAAGTGCCCTTTGCAGGCGGCTGAGGCCTGCCGAGCAGATTATGGTCAGAAGGAGGAAGATCAGGCCCACAAGCGTCAGCGGCACCAGATATTCGAAGGTGCGCTCGCCGATCATGTTGGCAAGCCCCATCATTTCCAGAACCGTGACGACGGAAAGCACCGGCGTTTCCTTGATCATGGCGACGAGGTAGTTGCCCATGGCCGGAACGATGCGCGGAATGGCCTGCGGGATGATGATATCCCGATAGGTCTGCATGCGCGTGAGATTAAGCGCAGTCGCCGCTTCCCACTGGCCGTGATGCACCGCCTCGATGCCGCCGCGATAGACCTCGGACGTATAGGCGGCATATTGCAGGCCGAGCGCCAGCGCGCCGGTCAGAAACGCCGGCAGGACAATGCCGAAATCCGGAAGCACGTAATAGAGAAAGAACAACTGCACCAGAAGCGGCGTATCGCGCAGGAATTCGACAATCAGCGCGGTTGGCCAGGAGATCATCCTGACGCGGCTGCGGCGCAGCAGCGCGAAGACCAGCCCCAGAACCAGCGCAATGGCAAAACCGGCGGCGGCGGCCTTCAGCGTCACCGTAAGCCCGATCAGGATGATGGGCAGGATGGAGGTCGTGTAGGTGAGCCAGGTGGTCGTGTCCCATTCGTAACCATACATCATGACAGGATATCCTTACGAATGGCGGGTGCGCGGGAAGACGTTGCCGCGCCGCACGAAGCGTTCGATCACCCGGATGAAGACCATCAGGATCAGCGACATCGCGAAATAACAAAGCAGCGTGATCGAATAGATGCTGGCGCTGTCCAGCGTCAGGTTGCGGATCGACTGCGCCGCAAAGGTGAGGTCGGCAATCGAGATCAGCGACACGAGCGAGGAAAGCTTCAGCGTTTCGATGGCGAGATTGCCGAAGGCCGGCATCATCTCGACAACGGCCTGCGGCAGCGAGATGCGAAACAGCGTCTGCAGCCGTGTGAAGTTCAGCGCTCGTGCGGCCTCCAGCTGCTGTACCGAGACGGAGGACAGCGCGCCGCGAACGATTTCCGCCCCGTAACCGCCGGCATGGGCGGCAAGCACCAGCACGCCGGTGGTGATCGGATCGAAACTCAGCCCGACCAGCGGCAGCGCGTAATAGAACCAGAAAAGCTGCACCAGCAGCGAGGTGCCGCGGAACACTTCCGTGTAACATAGCGCGATGGTGGACAGGATCGGTCCACCCTCGACGCGCAGAATGCCGAAGAAAAAGGCGAGCACCGTGCCGACGACAAGGGCTGCGAGCGTAATCGTCATGGTGACGACGGCGCCTTGCCATAACATCGGCAGATAGGCGGTCATGTCCATCTGGCGTTTTCCCGAGTTCCCGAGGAACGACGCCCGGTTATGGCCGGGCGTCGGCTGGCATTATTTGCCGGCGCAGAGATCGGCGACCTTCTTTTCGGCCGCCGCCGCGATACTCTGTTCGGACAGACCGTATTTTGCGAGGATTTTCTTGTAATCGTCGGTCTTGCGGAATTCGATGAGAGCGGCGTTGAAGGCGTCACGCAGCTCCTTGTCTTCCGGCCGGAAAGCGAAACCGCCGTAATTGCGCACTGGCGCATCTTTCACGACGGGGTCGGTGAAAGGCTTGACCTGCTCGACATTGGCCTGACCCTTGGCGAGTTCCGAAACCGTCAGTTCCGTCGCGGCGTAGGCGTCGGCCCGGCTCTGAACCGTTGGAATGGCATCGGCATTGGCGGGGATGAAGACGATCTGCTCTTCCTTGACGCCGACCGCCCGCAGGAAGTCGACATTGTTGGCACCCGATACAACCGCCACCTTCAGCGAGGGATCCTTGGCGATATCGGCATAGGTGGTGAGCTTTTTCGGATTGCCCTTCTTCACCAGCAGGCCTTCGCCATAGGACGAGTTCGGTTCGGTGAAGGCGACCTGCTTGCAGCGCTCGGGCGAGATGTTCTGTTCGGCGGCCGCAAAATCGAAGCGACGGGCTTTGAGGCCGGGGATCAGCGTGCCGAATGGCGTCACCGTCCAGTTGACCTCCTCGATACCCATCGATTTCAGAACCGCATTGGCCACATCGGGGCCGATGCCGGCGGAGGTGCCGTCTGGCTGCATGTAGGAATAGGGGACTTCATTGGCCGTGGCGGCGCGGATATACCCCTGGCTTTTGACGTCCTCGACGGTCAGGGCGCTGGCGGATGTCACGCCGATGGTAAGGGCGAGGGCGGAAAGCCCGGCAAGTCTGGTAATGTGCATGTTCTTACTCCTCTGGTTGGGTTGCGCGGTCCGTTTTCGGATCTCACGATGTTTGTAATGACTAGGTATTCTCCGTGACCGTGGCGATGACGGAAAGGCAGTCGCCGGCCTTGATCAGGCCGGGAACATGGCGCGCGGCAAGCACGCCATTGATGGAGGCGCGGTAATCGACCGGCGCGAGGCCGGTTTTGCCGACGGGATAAACCCGGGCGATTGTCTCACCCGCCGTGACCGCGTCTCCCAGATCGCGGACAAAGGCGACAAGCCCGTCGTCTTCGGCAAAGGTGAAGCAATCGCTGGATGGCATGTCCAGCCACCGGCTTGGAGCAGGTGCCGGTGCGCCGGCGAGGATGCCGGCATGGCGCAGCAGATTGACGGTGCCTTTCCGGGCGATGTCGATCGATTTGGCGCTCGCCGTGCCGGCCCCGCCGAGTTCGGTGGTGACAAAGACCTTGCCCATCTCCTCCACTGTCGTGTCGAGCATACCAACGGCATCGATTTCCAGCATCTTCATCGAATAGGGGGCAGCAAAAGCCGCCACCGCTTCAAAACACCGGGCCTCCTGCGTCTTGTCGGGCAATTCGTGGGCTGCGGCATAGGGCAGGAAATCAAGCGTCCTGCCGCCGGAATGGAAATCGAGAACGATATCTGCAAGCGGTATCAGATGGCGTGTCACGTAATCGGCGATCTTCTCCGTCACCGTGCCGTCAGGGCGGCCGGGAAAACTGCGGTTCAGGTTTCCCCGGTCGATGGGCGAGGTGCGTGTGCCCGCTCGAAAGGCCGGATAGTTGAGCGCCGGCACGATGATGACGCGCCCGTTCACGTCTGCCGGATCGAGCGTGTGGGCGAGTTCGAAGAGCGCTGCCGGTCCCTCATATTCGTCGCCATGATTGGCGCCGGTCAAAAGGGCTGTCGGCCCTTCGCCATTGGCGATGACGCAGATCGGGATCATCACCGAACCCCAGGCGCTGTCATCGCGGCTGTATGGCAGCCGCAGATGACCGTGCTGCACGCCCTTCGCGTCAAAATCGACGGAGGGCGTGATCGGCGAGGGGCGAAGCGCGGTCTTCAACATCGTCTTAGCCTTTCACGAAGAGTTGCCGCGGCACATTGGAAAGGCATTCGACACCGGTTTCTGTGATCGCGATGCTTTCGGTGATTTCGAGGCCCATGTCTTCCAGCCAGAGGCCGGTCATGAAATGGAATGTCATGCCGGGTTTCAGCTCCGTGCGGTCGCCGGGTCGAAGGCTCATCGTGCGCTCGCCCCAGTCCGGCGGATAGGAGAGGCCGATGGGATAGCCGGTGCGGTTGTCCTTGATGATCCCGTATTTTTTCAGCACGGCGAAAAAGGCATTGGCGATGTCCTCGCAGGTGTTGCCCGGCTTCGCCGCGGAAAGACCGGCTTGCATGCCCTCAAGTGTTGCCTTCTCTGCATCGAGAAATGCCTGTGTCGGCTTGCCGAGAAAGACGGTGCGCGACAGTGGGCAATGATAACGGCGGTAAGCGCCGGCGATTTCGAAGAAAGTCCCTTCGCCTGAGCGCATCGGCTTGTCGTCCCATGTCAGATGCGGGGCGGACGCGTCGGCACCCGAAGGAAGCAGCGGCACGATGGCGGGATAGTCGCCGCCGAATTCGGCGGTACCACGAATGCCGGCATCGTATATTTCGGCCACGAGATCGCATTTGCGCATGCCCGGCTCAACGACATCGACGATACGCTTGTGCATCAGCTCTACGATTTTGCCGGCCTTGCGCATATAGTCGAGTTCGGTCGGGCTCTTCACCGCGCGCTGCCAATTCACGAGACCGGCGGCATCCTTGAAACGGGCGTTCGGCAGATGTTTCTGCAGAGACGTGAAGGCGGCTGCCGAGAAATAATAATTATCCATCTCGACGCCCACCGTCAGGCCGGACCAGCCGCGCTCCTCGATGATCTCAGACAGCAGATCCATCGGGTGCCGTTCGGTCGATTGAACGTAGTGATCCGGATAGCCGATGATATTGTCGTGGGCGAGATAGGCCGTGCGCCTGGCGCCGTTGGCATCCTGCTTGCGGCCGTACCAGATCGGCTCGCCTTCCGGCGGCACCAGCACGCATTGATGCACATAGAAGGACCAGCCGTCATAACCGGTCAGCCAATGCATGTTGGACGGGTCGGTGACGACAAGCAGGTCGATCCCGGCCTTTTCCATGGCTTTGCGGGTTTTGGACAGGCGCGCGGCATATTCCTTGCGCGTAAAGTTCAGCGTTACGCTCACGCTGCGTCTCCCATTTTTATGCTGTTTTCGATGGTTTGACCGCTCTTGGCTTCCTTTGCGCGGGCAAAGGCGAGATTGGCGATGGCGGTGTCCTGCACGCCGGTGCCGGTCAGATCGGCAAAGGTGATGTCCTTGTTCGAAACACGGCCCTGCACCTTGCCGGCAATGACATTCCCAAGTTCGACGAAGTGTTGATCCGACGCGGCGCGCCCGGCGGCGATGGCGTGATGCAACTCACCGAGAATGCGGGTCTGCGAGATGCGGTCCGCGACATAACGCGCTCTGGCGAATACGGCCGGATCGATCTCGTTCTTGTGTTCGGCATCCGATCCCATGGCTGTCAGATGCTGGCCTTCTTCCAGCCAGTCGGCGAAGAGTATCGGCTTTTCGGCGGGTGTCGTTGTCACGATGATATCGGCGCCCCGCGCGGTAGCCTGCGGATCGGCCATGGCGGTGACTTCGATGCCGTGTTCGCTGGCGAAATCGCTCGCAAGTCTCTCGGCTTTGTCATGGTCGCGTGCCCATATCCGCGCCAACCTGATCGGGCGCACCAGCATCAGGGCTTCAAGCTGCAAACGCGCCTGCATGCCCGCCCCGAAGATCGCGGCGACGGGAGCATTTTCGCGGGCCAGATGCCGCGCCGCGACAGCACCGGCCGCGGCGGTCCTCACATCGGTAAGATAGCCGTTATCGAGGAGAAGCGCCTCCACCAGTCCGGTCTTCGCACTGAAGAGGATCATGAGGCCATTGAGGCTGGGCAGACCGAGTTTCGGATTGTCGAAGAAACCGGGGCTGACCTTGATGGCGAAACCCTCAAAGCCCGGCACATAAGCCGTCTTCACATCCACTTCGCCCCGAAACTCGGGAATATCGAGCCGCAGGATCGGCGGCATGGCAACGGCTTGCGTTGCGAGCGCCGCAAAGGCCCTCTCCACGCAGTCGACAGCGGAAAGGTCGAGCTGGATGACACCGCGCAGATCTTTTTCGGTCAGGATGGTGATGCGGCTCATGCGACTCCCCCGTCGATGATTGTTCTGTGGATCGCCGGATCGATGTTTCCGCCCGACACGATGATGGCGGTCGGGCCGCTGATGTCGATCTTGCCGGACAGGATGGCAGCGAAACCAACGGCGCCCGCGCCCTCCACCGTCAAATCTTCTTCGCGCGCCGCATGGCGGATGCCGGCTGCAATCTCGTCTTCGGAAACCAGCACGATCTCATCGAGAAGTGCCTGGCAAAGCGCGAATGTCACGCGGTTCTCCAGTCCAATCCCGCCGCCCAGCGAATCCGCCAGCGTTTCTTCCTCCCGGACGGTGACGGGCCGGCCGGCTGCGACCGATGCCTGCATGGCCGCACCCCGCTCCATGGAAATGCCGATGACCCGTGCCCGCGGCTTTAGCGCCTTCACCGCAACGGCGATACCGCCCGCAAGGCCGCCGCCGGAAAGAGGAACAAGCACCGTCGTCAGTTCAGGCATATCTTCGACAACCTCGAGACCGATCGTGCCCTGGCCTGCCACGACGTCAGCATCATCGAATGGTGGGATTGCGGTCAGGCCGAGACTCTTGGTCAGGCGCTCCGCTTCTTCCTGCGCGTCATCCTGCGACCTGCCGACGATCCGGATCTCCGCACCGAGCGCGCGGATCGCCTCAACCTTGTTCGCCGGCACGAGTGCCGACATGCAGATCGTGGCGGGAATTCCGAGCTTGCGGGCCGCATAGGCCACGGCCCGGCCATGATTGCCGGTCGAGGCCGTAACGAGGCCACGCCTGCGTGCCTCATCGTCAAGCGAGAGTATGGCGTTCATCGCGCCGCGCAGTTTGAAGGCGCCGATGGGCTGAAGGGTTTCAAGTTTCAGATGAACGGGAGAACCACAGCGTTCGGACAGATTGTCCGAGCGAACCAAAGGTGTTCGCTCGACCTGTCCGGCAAGCCGCGCAGCTGCCTGCTCTATCGCGGTCAGCGAGACCGGAAGCAGGGTTTTGTCGGCGGATATGGACAGGGTTTCGCTCTTCATGATTGTCATGTTGAGAGCGAAGTAAAATCATGTCAATTATTATATTGTAATGATTCAATGATTTTCGGGCAGCTGCCTCAGCCGATTGAACCGATATCGTAGACCGGCGGCAGTTGCTCGAAGGTCTGCCGCACGGTGGTCAAGGCTTTGACGAGGCTTGGGTGATTGAGGCGGCCGCCGAGGCATATGCGGATGCCGCCGCCATGGCCGGGGCCGGCAATGAATGGTTCCGACGGCGTGACCGCGACGTTCTGGTTTGTGAGCGCGCGCACCAGGCCGTCCTCCGTCCAGCGCGGTGGAACCTTCAGCCAGGCGCAGAAGGAGAGGGGGTGGCTCGAGGCGATATGGTCGCCCAATATGTCCGTGGCGATCTTTTGCCGCGCACGCACTTCGGCGCGCTGGACATCCAGCAGCCGCCGTGCGGTGCCGTTTTCGACCCAGCGTGTGGCGATTTCGGCCGTGAGATAGGTTCCGCTCCAGCTCGATACACGCAGGATAGAGGCGGCGCGGATGGAGTATGCGGGCGGCACGACGAGATAACCGACGCGCAGCCCGGTCAGCACCGTCTTAGTAAAGCTGGTGACGAAAAAGCCCAGATCAGGCAGCATTTCGGTGATGGACGGCAGGTCATCCTCGATGATCGGGCGATAGACTTCGTCCTCAATGACAAAGACGCCGTACCGTTCGGCGATCGCCGCAATCGCCCGCCTGCGCTCCGCACCCGAAACATGCCCGGTGGGATTGTTGAGGGTGGGAATGAGCACCAGCGCCCTGACGCCACCGGCTGCACAGGCGGCCTCCAGCGCGTCCGGCAGAATGCCCTCTTCGTCGGTGGGCAGGCCCTTGAGGCTGAAGCCCAGAATGTTCGACAGGCCGATAATGCCGTGGTCGGTGAGGTTTTCGCAGAGAACCACGTCGTTCGAGCGGATGATGCAGCTCAAGGCGAGAAAAATGCCGTGCGCAGCACCGTTGGTGACGAGAATACGCTCCGCGCCGGCGGTCACGCCCATCATGCCAAGCCAGATCCGGGCGGTTGCGCGATGGCTGTCGAGGCCCGCGACCGGCCGGCAGGGGCGCATGAAACCCGAATTGTCGCCATCGGCCAATTCGCGAAGGATGGCGCGCGAGGCGTTTTCATGGTCGTCGAGATAAACGCCGCGGATAATCGATAGATCGAGCACCTCGGTCGGGCTGTGATCGAGCATCATGCGGCCCGCCCGGTCCGTCACCCGTGTCTTCACGAAAGTGCCGCGGCCGATTTCACCGCTGAGATAACCCAGCCGCTCGGCCTCCTTGTAGGAAAGGCTGACGGTCTGGACCGAAAGGCCGAGTTCGCGAGCGAGATCGCGGTGTGTCGGCATGCGGTCCATTGGCTTCAGAACGCCGGCGTCGATATCGGCAATGATGCGTTCCGTTAGTGCCGAATGTTTCGTTTCGCCCTTCTGCTTGGCCAGGGTCGGCCGCCATGCCACCGGTTTGGTTGCGGAAACCGGATCGGAGCTGAGCGGATTGGCTTGACGACGCATGAAATTGTCTCGTTTTTTACGACGGTAATTTCATGACATTATGCATGCTTCTGCGAAAAGATGAAGCCTTATGCAGCGCAGATGACAACTGCGCCGCAAATAGGCGCAGTTGTCATCTCATTGCTGTCGAAATGGGCAGCAGCTGTGACCGTTGAACGCCAAGGCTGGCGTCAGATTTTTTCGCCGGCCCGCACCAGATCATCCATGACGGTGCGGACGGCGGCTTCAGCGATGGCGATGATCTCGTCCACCTCCGCCTTCGTTGTGACGAGCGGCGGTGCAAAGCCCAGAATATCGCCATGCGGCATGGCGCGCGCAATAAGGCCGCCGTTGCGCGCCGCCTTCGAAACGCGCGCGCCGACCGTGAGGCCGGGGGCGAAACGTGTCTTCTTTTCACGATCCGCCACGAATTCGATGGCGCCCATCAGGCCCACACCGCGCACCTCTCCGACGATTGGAAGCTGCGCGAACTTCGCCTTCAGCTGCTCCTGAAAATAGCTGCCGACGGCGCGCGCATTGCGGGGCAGGTCTTCCTTTTCCACGATGTCGAGCACGGCATTTGCCGCAGCCGCACCGATGGGGTGGCCGGAATAGGTGTAGCCATGGGAGAAGGCCCCGACGCGATCGGCGCCTTCCTCCATCACCCTGTAGACTTTCTCCCCCACGATGGCGCCGGAGAGCGGGAAATAGGCCGAAGTCAGACCCTTGGCCACGGTGATCAGGTCCGGCTCGATGCCGTAATGTTGCGAGCCGAACATGGAGCCTGTACGGCCGAAGCCGGTAATCACCTCATCGGCAATCAGCAGGACATCGTATTTTTTGAGAACGTCCTGTATCGCCGGCCAGTAGCCTTCCGGCGGCGGCGTGATGCCGCCCGTGCCGAGCACCGGTTCGGCAATGAAGGCGCCTATCGTGTCGGGACCTTCGCGCAGGATGAGCGCTTCCAGTTCGTCGGCGCGCCGTTTTGAGAATTCCAGCTCGGTTTCACCGGCTTCCGCACCCCAGTAATGGTGCGGAACGCCTGTGTGCAGCACGCCGGCGCGCGGCAGGTCCATGTGGTCGTGATAAAAGCTCATGCCGGTCATGGAGCCGGAAACCACGCTGCATCCGTGATATCCCCGTTCGCGGGAGATGATTTTTTTCTTCTGCGGCTTGCCGCGCAGATTGTTGTAATACCAGACGAGCTTTGCCTGGGTCTCGTTGGCGTCCGAGCCCGACATGCCGTAAAAGACCTTGCTCATCTTGCCGGGCGCCATCTTCACCAGCCGGTCTGAAAGGATCGCCAGTTCGTCCGTCGTGTGGGCGGCGTAAGAATGGTAATAGGCAAGCCGATAGGCCTGACGGGAGATGGCCTCCGCCACCTCGGTGCGGCCATAGCCGACATTGACGCAATAAAGACCGGCAAAGCCATCGATCAGCTGTTTGCCATGCGCGTCCTGAATGCGGATGCCCTTGCCGGTGTCGACGATGGTCGGTTCACCGAGTTTGCCGCTGGCGAAATCCTTCAGCTGCGTGAAGGGATGCAGAACCGCATTTCGATCCATTTCCGCGATGTTTTTGATGTCGATGGTCATAGGCGAGTTCCTTTCAGGCAGCCAGGTTGCCGAAGCAGACATATTTGGGTTCGAGATATTCCATGAGGCCATGACGCGAGCCCTCGCGGCCAAGGCCGGATTGTTTCCAGCCGCCGAATGGAATGGGTGCGCCGGTGAACTTCGGCGTGTTGACGGCAACCATGCCGTATTCCAGCTGGTCGGTCAGGCGCATCGCCCGGCCGAGGTCGTTGGTGTAGACATAGGCCGCAAGCCCCATTTCCGTGGCATTGGCGCGGCGGACCACTTCCCGCTCGTCATCGAAGGGCAGGATGGCGGCAACCGGACCGAAGGTTTCTTCGCGCGCGATCAGCATGTCGTCGGTCACGTCGGCCAGCACGGTCGGGGTGACGAAATTGCCGCCGAGCGGGCTGTCCTGCCCGCCGCAGACGAGGCGCGCGCCGGAAGAGAGCGCCTGCGCAATCTGCTGACGGCACTTTTCGGCGACGGACGGTCGTGTCATCGGCCCGATGTCGATACCGGGTTCAAGGCCATGCCCGACGGTCAGTCTGGAGGTCGCATCGGCAAACCGCTCAATGAAACGGTCATAAAGCCCGCGTTGAACATAGATGCGGTTTGCCGCAAGGCAGTCCTGTCCCGATGTGGCGAATTTGGCGGCGAGGCAGCCCTTCACGGTCTGGGACAGGTCCGCATCGGCGAAGACGATGAAGGGAGCGTGGCCGCCAAGTTCCAGCGAGGCTTTTTTGATGGTCGCCGCCGATTGCGTGAGGAGGAGTCGTCCCACCTCCGTCGAACCGGTGAAGGAAAATGCCCGCACCTCGGTATGCTCCAGCAGGCGGCGCGCAAGCGGTGCGGCTTCACCCGGCAGAACCTGCAACACGCCGGCCGGCATGCCCGTCTCCTGCGCCAGTTTCGCTAGTGCCAGTGCCGAAAGCGGTGTTTCAGGCGCCGGTTTGACGATCATCGTGCAGCCGGCAGCAAGGGCCGCGCCGGCCTTGCGGGCGATCATGGCTGAGGGGAAATTCCAGGGCGTGATGGCCACCGTGACGCCGATCGGCTGCATCCGCACGGAAAGATTGCCGCCTTTGAGATGGCTTGGAATTGTCTCGCCATAGGATCTCTCGCCTTCGCTTGCAAACCAGTCCAAAAAGGCGGCGGCATAGGAAATTTCGCCGAGCGATTCCGAAAGCGGCTTTCCCTGTTCGGCGCTGATGATAACAGCGAGGTCGCGGGCATTGTCACGCATCAGCCGGCCCCATGCCCGCAGGATATCGCCGCGTTCCACGGGCAGCATGTCCCGCCACCGGAGAAACGCTCTGTCGGCAGCCTCGACTGCGGCGTCCACGTCGTTCAGGGAGCAGGAAGAGACATCGAGCAGATGATCTCCGCTTGCCGGATCGACAACGCCCAGCGTCTCCTTACGCGCCACCCATTGCCCGTCCAGAAAGGCACGATGTTCGATCAGCTCCGGTCGTTGAAGGTTTTTAAGCGCTGCGCTGGCGATAGCTTCCATCGGCAAGTTCCCTTTTCATTTGCCAGAAGCTTAACTGCGCTGCATGATTGATCGACGGCGTTTAAGCACGTTTCGACGCAGGAATAATGCTTAGTTCGACATTCAGATGCAGGAATCCCGCATGACCCAGATTGACCGAGCCGACCGGGCACTGCTTGACGCCGTGCAGAAGAACAATCGCCTGACATCGGAAGAGCTCGCCAAAATCGTCAACCTGTCGCCAACCGCGTGCCAGCGTCGCTTGAAGCGGCTGCGTGATGAGGGCGTAATCGAAGCCGATGTGGCAATCGTTTCGCCCAGGGCCGTCGGGCGCGGCATCACCATGATCGTTCTCGTCTCGCTGGAGCGAGAAAGGGCCGATATTGTCGACCGTTTCAAAGCCGCCATTCGCGCCACGCGGGAGGTGATGATCGGTTATTACGTGACGGGCGATGCCGATTTCATCCTGGTGATCACGGCCAAGGACATGGAGGACTACGAGGCATTCACCCGCCGGTTCTTTTACGAGAACCACGATATCAAGGGGTTCAAGACGATGGTCGTCATGGACCGCGTCAAGGCCGGCTTCGCCTTTCCAATCGATCCATGAGTGAACGGAAGGGCTGTCCGGAATCAGACCAGGGCCAGAATCCGGGCCGGGCCGCCCGTTCCGCCGCGGTGTGCCGGCGCGCCGACGATTATGGTCGCTCCCTTGACCGGCAGAGCCTCAAGGTTGTTCAGCCCTTCGATGCCGTAGCGCCCCGCCGGCAGCCAGGAATTGTGAACCGCGAAATCTGCGGAATTGCCGGGATCCAGCGAAAGCGTGTCGACGCCAATGGCGACGGTGTCGAGCTTGAGCAGAAGGTCGGTCGCCGATTTGCCGAAACCGGGGAAGGCGAATTTTCCGGCGTCGTCATTGCGGAATGAGGGGCTCTTCACCTTGGTTGCCCAGCCGGAGCGCAGGGCCACGATTGCACCTGCCGGGATGTCGCCATTCGCAGATATCCAGCGCTCGATGTCGTCGGCTTCAATGGTGGAATTGGCATCGTCTTTGGCGCGGTCGGTGATGTCGACGATGACAAGCGGCGCCACAAGTTTCTGCGGCTCCAGTTGGTCGACGCTCGCTCCATCCGCGCTGAAATGGAAAGGCGCATCGATATGGGTGCCGGTATGTTCGTAGATGGTGAGTTTGTGGAGCTGATAGCCGTCCCTGGCGATCTCCGCTGCCCACTCATATTCTATGCCCGGTTTGCCATCGAATGTGGGAAATGTGGAATCATAGGTATGGGTGAGATCAACGACCTGCCGGGGCGATTGCGCCAGCACCGGGGAAGCCAGGCTGCCCGCCGTCATGGCCGTTAAACCGGCCGCGGCGCCCTTGAACAGCAGGCGTCGTGACAGCATGTTCCGTTTTACGTTCTCGATCACGCAATTGTTGCACATGCCTCAGTCCCTCCATTGAGAAATCCCTGTTCTCAAGCGTAGCGCAAAGGTGGAGTGGCGCAAGGCAGGACCTGCCCCAATTTTTAACCTGTTGCAGGTGGCGGCTCCGGAAAGTCGCCGCTCATCCGGTGCCGCGGGCGTCATGTCGCCCGCGGCCCAGGAGTGGCAGGGATCAGTCGCGACGCTGCACGACGGCGAGTGCGACCGTCAATGCGGCGAGGACGGCAGTGAGAGCGAGCGGCGCGGTCGCACCGTAGGAGTCAACGATATAACCGCCGAGCACCGCGCCAATGCTGATCGCCACCTGGAAAGATACCACCATCAGGCTGCCGGCTGCCTCCAGAGCATCGGGTGCACCACGGGAGAGGTTTGTCGGCAGCACGACCGGCCCCATGCCGAATGCAAGGCCCCAAAGTGCGACGAGAGCAAAAGCCGCACTCGTATGAGCGCCCCAGATAACGAGGGCGATCGTCGCAAATGCCATCACCGCGGCAGTGACGATGAGAGCAACGCGGATACTGGCGTCAGCCATCCGGCCGCCGACGACATTGCCGATCACCGAGGCAACGCCAAAGCCGAGCAGGGCGAGTGCAATCGGCGTGGTGTCAAGAAGCGTGACCTTTTCGAGGAAGGGACGCACATAGACCGAGCCTGCAAAATGCCCTGTCATCAGCAACAGGATGGCAAGCATACCGAGCTGAACGCTGCGGCGCCGCGTCAATCCAAGGACATCGGACAGACTGTTGCTTGTGCTCGCCGGCAGAGACGGCAGGCTGAGTATCTGTAACAGCATGGCAATGACGGCAAGTCCCGCCGTCATCGACATGGCGGTGCGCCATCCCAGCCAGTCGCTGATCAGGGCGCCCATCGAAGGTGCAGCGATGGTGGCGAGCGAAACGCCGAGGGTGACGATGGCCATGCCGCGCCCGGTTGCATTTGCGCCGACAAGCCGCGCCACAACGGCAACCGACAGCGCCCAGAAACCGCTGAGTGCAATACCCAGCCCGGCCCGGCCCAACAGCAATAGCCAGAAATCGGCGGCAACCGATGCCAGAATGTTGGAGGCGATCGCCAGCGCGCTAAGACCGACAAGCACTGTCTTGCGGTTCAGCTTGCCGATCAGAACATTGCTCAACAGGGCCGTCACCGCGCCTACGGAGGCGGTGGCGGTGACGACCTGTCCGGCCGTGCCTTCGGTGATGCCAAGATCGCGCGCCATGGGCGTCAACAGGCCCGCTGGCAGGAACTCGGCCGATACCAGCGCGAAGCTGGTGGCCGCCATGGAAAGAACAGCGAACCAGGTCGCAGCCGTCCATGCGGGTTCTTCTGTGGTTTCCAGGGGGATAGCTACCCCATCAAACTGTGATGTCGTGTCCGTCATGACGTCTCTCCTTGAGTTGAGAGAGTTTTAGACGGTTTTTTCCGGATGATATGTATCTAAAAATCCGAATTTCATGCCTATTCCTCCGAAATTGTGCATCGCACAACATTCGCCGCGCCATTCGCGTGGGGAGGATGCCATTGCGGACCGGCGGCCTGAATGAGGGCGCGATGAAAGGGTGGTCCCATCAGTGGTGGATGCGATCAAGAAAGTTCCGGATCAAGGGGATGACTTCCTCAAGGTTTGTTTCCAGGAGCCAGTGTCCTCCGTCCAGCAGATGAAGCTCGGCATCGGGCATATCGCGAAGATAAGCGCGGGCGGAGCGCTCGGGCATGTAGTGATCCTGCGGTCCCCAGATGATGACGGTCGGCGGCCGACAGGTTTGCAGGTAGCGGCGGTGGATCGGAAACCAGTCGCGATTTGCCTTGAGGTCGGAAAGTAGTTCCGCGGCGATATCCTTCCTCCTCTCCGTCACAAGGCTCCAGTGCAATTGCCAGAGGTCAGGAGGAATGAGTGCGGTAAGCTCGGGCCGGACATTATTCAGAAACTCGTCACGAAAATTCTCCTCGGTGACGGCATCGCGAAATGCGGCGCGCATCCGGTCTGCAGGCAGCGACCAGAACTTTTCGATATCGGCATATTTCGGCCCCAGCGCGTCTTCATAGGGAATATCGCCATTCTGGATGATCTGTCCCACGATGCGGTCCGGCTTCATGATGGCAAGCCTTGCGCCGATGGGAGAGCCGAAGTCGTGCAGGTAGAGAACAAAACGATCGAGACCCAGCGTCTCGACAAAAGCGTTAAGCCAGCTGGCATAACCGTCAAAGCTATAGGAAAAGGTTTCGGGATTGCCGCTATAGCCGAATCCCGGAAAATCGGGTGCGATCAGCCGCCATCTGTCGGCCAATCTGGGCATGAGGTTTCGGAACTCGAAGGATGAGCAGGGATAGCCGTGCGGCAGCAGAATGACCGGCGCATCCTGCGAGCCAGCCTCCCTGTAGAAGGTCTCTACCCCCGCAATTGAGGTTCTGCGATGTGTGACGCGCGTGTCCATTGAACTGCTCCCTCAGGGATAAGAGCGCAGAGCGGGACGAATGGTTCCCTTATCCGTGCATGGCCGGATGCACGCGCTGAGCGGCGGCGGCGCCGATTTCGCTCGGCCCGATGGAATGGGTCATCGCCGACGTTCCGCTGGGACCGCGATTTGGCTATCTGCTGAAGTGGAGAAAAAACCGGGATCGCTAGCGTCCCGGGCCGGCAACTTTTCAAACGGTCATCCGTTTATGCATCCATGACCGATGCTGACGCAAAACCGAACCCGATCGATGGCACCGGCCGAAAGGGTGCAGAGGATGTTCATGCCAACGACGCACCCGATGATCCCCTTCCGCCGGAGGAATTGGAGCCCGCTCCGGGTTTGACGCCGCAGCAGGCCGAAGAGGCCCGCAAGCGATATCTTCTGAAGCGCTTCCTGATCAGCGCGCGGGGGTTCTGGAGCCGCCGTGGGGACGGGCTTGCCTGGCCGTTCTCCATCGGGCTTCTCGCTATGATCGGCGTCAATGTCGGTTTCCAATATGGCATCAATGTCTGGAATCGCGGGATTTTCGATGCGATTGAAAAACGGGATGCATCGACGGTCTACTTTCTCGCTTCCATATTCCCGCCGCTGGTTCTCGGAAGCGTTTTCATTGTGACCTCGCAGGTCTACGTCAGAATGCGCATTCAGCGGCGCTGGCGGTCGTGGCTGACCAAGGTGCTGGTCTCCCGATGGATCGCAAATGGCCGCTACTATCAGCTCAACCTGATCGACGGCGACCATCAGAATCCGGAGGCGAGGCTGTCGGAAGATATGCGGATCGCCACCGAAGCGCCCGTGGATTTCGTGGCGGGCGTCATTGCCGCCTTCGTATCGGCGTCCACCTTTATCGTCGTTCTGTGGACGATTGGCGGTGCGCTGACGCTGCCGATCGGCGGCTTATCGGTCACGATACCCGGCTTTCTGGTGATTGCGGCGGTGATCTATGCGCTCATCACATCGAGTTCCATCGCGTTGATCGGCCGGAACTTCGTCCGGGTCTCCGAGGTCAAGAACCAGCTGGAGGCGGAATTCCGTTACACGCTCACCCGTGTCCGGGAAAACGGGGAGAGCATCGCCCTGCTTGGCGGCGAAGAGGAGGAGAGAAGCGACCTCGACCGGAGGTTCCGCAATGTCCGGCAGCAGTGGAAGCAGATGGCGCAGCAATATATGCGCACCACCGTCGTGTCGCATGGATCGATGTTGATCGCGCCCGTTGTTCCACTTCTGCTTTGCGCGCCGAAATTTCTCGATGGAAGCATGTCTCTCGGCCAGGTCATGCAGGCGGCATCCGCTTTCACCATCGTTCAATCCGCCTTCGGCTGGCTGGTCGACAACTATCCCCGGCTGGCGGACTGGAATGCCTGTGCACGCCGCGTTGCCTCCCTGATGATGTCGCTTGACGGGCTGGAGCGGGCCGAACAGAGCGATAAGCTCGGCCGGATCGTACGCGGCGAAACGGAAGGCGAAACGATGCTCAGCCTCAAGGATGTTTCGGTGTCGCTCGGCGACGGCACGGCCGTCGTCAAGGAGACCGATGTGGAAATCGGGCGGGGAGAAAGAGTGCTCGTCGCAGGCGAATCCGGGTCCGGCAAAAGCACGCTCGTTCGGGCAATCGCGGGCCTGTGGCCATGGGGCGGGGGCAGCGTCAGTTTTCGGGCAGGCAGCCGGCTTTTCATGTTGCCGCAGCGGCCATATGTGCCCTCCGGCACCCTTCGCCGGGCGGTCTGCTATCCGCAGGCGGCCGAGAGCTGGACTTTCGAAGAGATAGGAGAAGCTCTCGACAAGGTTGGTCTCGGCCATCTCAAAGACAAGGTGGAGGAGGAGGCGCCGTGGGACGAGACGCTGTCCGGCGGTGAAAAACAGCGGCTGACCTTTGCCCGCCTGTTGCTGAACGACCCGGATATCATCGTCATGGACGAAGCGACTGCGGCTCTCGACGAAAAAAGCCAGGACAGGATGATGCAGACGGTGATCGATGAATTGCCCGACGCCACCATCATCAGCGTGGCGCATCGTGCCGAACTGGAGGCCTTCCATAGCCGGAAGATAACCTTGGAGCGACGGGAGGGCGGCGCAAAGCTGGTCAGCGATATCCACCTCATCCCCGGCAAGGCCCGCTCCCTGCTTCGGCGCATGGTCAAACGCAGGTAAGTCGCTGCGGCTGTCGGGAATGCTAACGCAAACGAATATCGCCCTTTCCGGTGTTCCCGCCTTGTGCTGTGTCACCCGTAAGAACAATGGACGGCAATTCGGCGAAGTCATAAAATGGCTGGCAGAGGAGGCAACGATATACTCTTGGGAGGAAACCAATGCCTATCTTCATGGACCGGCACGAGCTTGCCGGCGTTTCCGCTGCGGATATCGCCGCAGCACATCTTAAAGATCTCAACATCCAGGATCGGTACGGTGTCAGGTTTTTGACCTACTGGTTCGATGAAAGGCGCGGTACGGCCTTTTGCCTTATGGACGCTCCGGACGCTGAAACCGCGCAATGCGTGCATCGCGAAGCGCACGGGTTTGTCGCCAGCGAAGTGGTGGAAGTCGCGCTGTCGGCGGTGGAAGCGTTTCTTGGGCGAATACAGGACCCGGTAGCGCCCGGGGCCTCCTCGAAAAATATGGACCCCGGCCACCGCGCGATCCTTTTCACGGACATCGTCGGTTCAACCGAAATGACGGCCCGCCTCGGGGATCGCATGGCAGCGGAACTCATCCGGGCACACGATGCGCTCGTGCGCGGTTGTCTGGGGCGGCGCTCGGGGCGGGAGGTCAAGCACACCGGCGATGGCATAATGGCCGTGTTCTCCTCCACGCCATTTGCGGTGGATTGCGCCATCGATATCCAGCGCGAGTTCCATCGTTACAACAGCGACAGGGGCGAGCCCATCCATATCCGTATCGGTCTGGATTGCGGGGAGCCTATCGAGGACAGCAATGATTTCTTCGGCACGACCGTGCAATTGGCGGCAAGACTTTGCGCCGCCGCCGAGAGCGACCAGATCCTGATATCGGACAAGACTTTTCAGGAATATGGCGGCGCCGATGTCCTCGTGCATGGCGATCGTTACAGGCTGAAAGGCTTTGCCGAGCCGGTGCTGGCCTATAGTTGCGAGTGGCTGCACTAGCTTCGGTTTGTGCAGCCACTGAAGGGGCAGAAATCGCCCGATTTATTCGGCCGTCGCCTGAATATCGACCTTGTCGAGAAGCCCCATCGGATTGTCGGAGGCGGCAACCAGATCGAAAATGCCGAGGCCGTTTGCGCCGGTGGATTTGACCGTTACCGTCAGGGTGCCGGGTTTGCTGATGAACTGGACGAGCGCTTCCACGGCGTTTTGCAGCTTCGGCTGTTCAGCCGCCACCTGCGGCAGCATCATGCTCGCCACCAGAGTCAGAGTGGCGCGTACTTGATCTTCCGTCATGTCGTTCTGCAGGGCATAAAGCTTGATCGCCTTGGCCATCAAACCTTCGTCCTTGATCGTGAGCTTCACTTCGCGGCCGGCAAGCCCGAAGAGCGCCGCCTGCGCGCGATTGACGTCAAAGGAGAAGAACTCTTCCGTAAAGCCGCTTACCAGACCGGCAAAATTGACGCTGCCGAAATCCTTGCTGCTGAGCGAGATATCGCGGATCACCAGATTGCTGTTCGGTTCGTCCCAGCCGGCGGCGAGACCATAAGAGAAGGCCAGCGTTTCGAGACCCAGTTTGCGGGCTTCGACGAAAACTTCCTCCGTCGAGTCCGCCGGGATCGGAAGCGTGAGCTCGTCCTGCCTGATCTCGATATCGGTCGGAATGCCGTTGAAGGGCTTGGTCAGCCCCATCTCGAAATTCTTGAGTGAGAATTTGATGCGTTCCGGCGTGCCGGCCGTTTCTTCCTCCGTCTCCTCCTCCGTCTTTTCCGGTGCGGCGATATCGACGTTGATGCCGCCGAGGCGCACCCGGCCAAGTTCCGGTATCAGGCGATTGAACTGGAAGGTCTCGATCTGCGTCTCGTCGAGCGCGATGATCTCGGAAATTCCCTTGAGCGTCGAACTCCAGTCGAAGCCCTTGAGGCTTGCTTCCGCGACTTCGATCCTGCCGTCGCCGTCTCCGATAGACATGCCATTCACGCCGAAGTCGAGCTTGCGGCTGTCCATCTGCATGTCGATGCGGTCGATGGTGACCTTGACCCTTTTGCCGGCCGCTCCCTCTTTTTCATCCGGCGCATCGACCTTGAAGCCGATGAGCTGCATGTTGCTCTTGCCGAACATGTCGAGAATGGACACGACCTTTGCGAAAAGCGCCTGGCGCTCCTCCGGTGGAAGCTGGTCGGGATCTTTGGTCGCCGTCAGTGCTTTCAGGGTATCCAGCAGCGGTTCGGACGGCATGCGGGCGGTAAAGCCATCGCTGCGGATTTCATCGTAGCTGAAATGACCGTCTCCTTCAGAGAAAGAAACTGTCTTGATGAAGACCGGCCCGTAGAGCGGCTTCGCTTCCTTGTCGTCCGGGCCGGCCTTTTCCGTATAGAGCCGGGCGAGATAAGCGACGTCGATGTCCTGGCCGGCGATCGCGCCGGTCGACACGACCATATGCTTGTCCTTCATCGCGCCTTCGCTGTCGGGAAGCTGCATCTTGATGTCGTAGCTGCCATTGTCGATAGAGTATCGGGCAATGCGGCCGCCGGCGATCTCAGAGAGAGCGAGATTCCTGTAAACGGTCTTCTGCTCGGTGGTCGCGACGGACTGGGTAAACGTCACCTCCGGCGTGGAGATGCTTGTCGCCGCGAAGCGCTCGATGCGCCGGGGCAGGGAGCCGCCGTTTCCTTCCGCCTTTGCCGGCTTTTCGAATGCGGCATTCTCGACGCGGGCCTGCGCCATCGAAATCTTTCCGGTCGGCACATCGATGTCGATGGTGTTCATGTCCAACGCGCCGTCCAGAAACGGAAGTTTCGGACGTCCATCGATAGCCGCGATCTTGATGTTCCTGCCCTCTTCAAGCGGCAGCGTCAGATCGCGAACATGAATTTTCCCGAGAAAATCGACCTCGATGGAAGTGGCCGTCGCACCGCTGCGGGCAACCAGCTCCTTCACCTTTGCTTCGTAGAAGGTCTTGCCGCCGACGACGCCTGCGGCAGCAACGGCAATAATCGCAACTGCCGCCCAAAGCGCCCTGCGCCGACCCCTGCCGGTCTGGATGTTTTCCTGTTCCACGAAGTGAGTCCTCTCTAACGAACTGATATTGGCCGCCTTTTAAGCACGCAAAAGTTGCTTAGCAAGTGGTCATTGCCAGGCGGTTTTTCGCGTGGGAAATCTTGACGGAGAGGAGGTGTCAGCTAATCCGAAGTGCTGGCTGGCCTCTACCTGGGCTGCGCGCTATGGCGCAACATCACCATTTCGACATTCTGTGCCTTCATCTGTTCTTCAACCACAAGAATGGCGGCACCCATGATGCCTGCATCGGGGTCCGGGGGCGAGATCACCAGTTCCAGCTCCCTCGTCGCCAGGGGAAGCGAGCGCTTGTAGACCAGCTCGCGTATGCCGGCCAGAAGGTGGTCGTTGGCGATTGCCAGTGTCCCGCCGATCACGATCATCTGCGGGTTCAGGATGCTGACGAGGCTTGTCATGACCTCGCCGAGAATGCGGCCGGATTCCCTGACGAGGTGAATGGCAAGCGGCTGGCCAAGTTCGACCAGCCGGGTCACGTCGCGGGCGGTGTGCGCCTCGATGCCCTCTTTGCGTAACTCGCGTGCGATTGCCCAGCCGGCGGCGCGCGCTTCGACGCAGCCGATCTTGCCGCAGCGGCAGAGCGGTACGGGTTCGCGTGCGAACTGGATATGGCCGATATCGCCCGCCGCACCCTGGGCGCCGCGATAAAGGCGGCCTTCGGTGATGATGCCGCTGCCGATGCCCGTTCCGACCTTGACGAACACCATCTCGCTGACATTCGTCCGTCGTTGCCGATGGTCGCTCAAGGCCAGAAGGTTTACGTCGTTTTCGGCGTAGACGGGAACACCGAATCTTTCTTCAAGATGTTGCCTGATTTCGAAATTGTCCCACCCGACCATTACGGAAGGACCGACGACCCGGCCGTTGGCGTAATCGACAGGGGCAGGCAGGCCAATGCCGATGCCCAGCACATCGGCGGTTGTTTTGCCAATCTTCGATAAGAGCACCTCGAACTGCTCTTCGATCCAGTTGAGAACCACAGCGGGGCCGCGCAGAATATCGAATGTTTCCGAGATTTCGGTCAGGATTCGCGGCTGCAGGTCGGTGACGGCGACGCGGATATGCTGCTCGCCGATATCGGCGGAGAGGACGACAGCAAAGTCGCGGTTCAGATCAAGGGCGCGTGTCGGGCGTCCGCCGCTCGGAAGCGTTTCCTCTGTCTCGCGGATCAACCCCGCATCGATCAGGCTCGCGAGCTTCTGGTGTACGGTCGCCCGCGAAAGACCGGAAAGTTCGGTCAGGGCGCTGCGCGAACGGGCGCGACCCGATCCGACCAGCGACAAGAGCGCCGCGCTTGCCTTGATCGCGTTGAGATCGCCCTGCCATTCGCGAGGGGTAGATCCTTGTCCGGAGGTTGTGCTTGCCATTGCCGGTTTCCGTTCCTCACAGCGTCTTTTAGTGTCTGGCATGCGGCCGCGTGCCTGACGAGACTGCTTACCAACATTTGGTAGAAAATCCCCTTATAATCCTAAATTTTCGATATTGCTCCTGATATATGTATAAAAAAATACAAAATGGTAATTAGATAATGTTGACAGTATGCATAATTGCGGTCAGTAATAATCGCGCCAAGACGGATTACGTCCTCCGGATGGGAGGGAGCGCTTGGTAATCTGGGAGGATTTCAAATGAAGTTTTTTGAGAAACCCGCTTCTGCGGGCAGTTTTGCCATGTCCGGACGTCTCGGCGCCGCAGCGCTCGCTCTGGGGGTAAGCCTTGCCTTCATTCCCTTGAACGCGCAGGCCGAAGACATCCTTATCGGCGTCATCACCAAAACCGAAGCCAATCCGTTCTTTGCCAAGATCCGCGAAGGCGCGACCTTGAAGGCCAAGGAACTGGGTGGCGTGAAGATCCAGAGTTTCGCCGGCAAGTTCGACGGCGACAATGAAAGCCAGGTGGCTGCTGTCGAAAACCTGATCTCCGCCGGTGCAAAGGGTATTCTGATGGTGGCGAGCGACACCAAGGCGGTGGTGCCGGTGGTGGAGCAGGCCCGTAAGGCGGGTATCCTCGTCATCGCGCTCGATACGCCGCTGGAACCTGCCGATGCCGCCGATGCGACCTTTGCGACCGACAATTTCAAGGCGGGTGAACTGATCGGCTCCTGGGCCGCCAAAACGGTCGGCGATGCTTCCAAGGCCAAGGTCGCCTTTATCGATGCGCTCGAAAACCAGCCGACGGTGGATGTCGCCCGCGATCAGGGCTTCATGAAAGGGTTCGGCATCGATCCCAAGGACGTGACGCGTTATCTGGATGAGGACGATGCGCGCATCGTGGGCCACCAGTGGGGGCAGGGATCGGAAGAGGGCGGCCGCACCGGCATGGAAACGCTTCTCCAGAAAGACAGCGATTTGAATGTGGTCTACACCATCAACGAGCCGACCGCGGCCGGCGCTTATGAAGCGTTGAAGGCGACCGGCAAGCAGGACTCCGTCATAATCACCTCGGTGGATGGTGGTTGCCCCGGCGTTAAAAACGTGAAGGCGGGCGTCATCGGCGCAACGTCGATGCAATATCCGCTCAAGATGGCGTCGCTTGGAGTCGAGGCGATCGTCGAATATGTGAAGTCCGGCAAGAAGCCCGAGGCCAGCCCCGGCCTGCCGTTCTTCAACACCGGCGTCACGCTCGTCACCGACAAGCCGGTTGCAGGCGTTGACTCCATCACTTCCGATGAAGCGCTGAAGGCCTGCTGGGGCTGAGCAGCCTTTGACGCCCCGTCCTCTCTAAGCCGCGGGGCGTCACTTCTGGCCAGATTCGTTTTTCCGATTAAACGTCTGGCCACGCTTTTGAAAATCTGCCGTAACAGAACGCCGCACTTCCCTGCTGATGTGAAAAGGCGCTCCAACGTGTTTAATCCGTGCATCGCATTTTCCGGCAGCCGATCCTGTATCCGGGTTGAAGCCGCAGACCTGCGAAGGGTATATCTCGATGACTGAACCCAGCAAACATGCTTCGACTGGTCCGGCAGGCTTTGAGGCCGGTTCGATAGCAAAAGAAACATCTCATGCCGTGTTCGAAGATCAGGACACGAGCCCGCTTCGCAGGCTGCAACGTTTCCTGCACGGCAATCCAACCGTGGTGCCGTTCATTGTTCTTGCAGCCAGCGTCGGGGTGTTTTCCATCATCGTCGGCTCACGGTTCTTTCAGCCTTTCAATCTTTCGCTCATCCTTCAACAGGTCACCATCATCGGAATTATCGGCATCGCCCAGACGCTGGTGATCCTGACGGCGGGCATCGATCTGTCCGTCGGCGCCATCATGGTATTGACCTCGACGCTCATGGGCCGCCTTGCCATTACAGCCGGGTTGCCATCGGAACTCGCCTTCCTTATCGGGCTCGGCGGCGGGCTGGGTTGTGGCCTCATCAACGGGTTTCTCATAACCTATATGCGTCTTCCGCCATTCATCGTCACCCTCGGGAGCTGGAGCGTGTTCGGGGCGTTGAACCTCTGGTATTCCGGCAGCCAGACCATCCGTAGCCAGGAGGTTGCGGAGGTCGCACCGATCCTGCAATGGATGGGGGCGGCAATCCAGTTCGGCGGCGCGCGCATTACGCTCGGAACCGTGCTGATGCTCGCTCTCGCAGCTCTCGCCTGGTATGTGCTCAACCGCACTGCCTTTGGCCGCCATGTCTATGCGACAGGTGACGACCCGGATGCGGCGACGCTTGCGGGCATCGATACGCGTCGCGTGCTGCTGGCGGTCTATGCCTGTGCGGGTCTCATCTCCGCCATCGGCGCCTGGGCGTTGATCGGCCGGGTCGGCGCAATCAGCCCGACCTCCGGATCGACTGCAAATCTGGATTCGATCACCGCGACGGTGATCGGCGGAACATCGCTGTTCGGCGGGCGCGGCACCATCATTGGCACCCTGATCGGCGCGCTGATCGTGGGGGTCTTTAGAAACGGTCTCGCACTCGCGGGCCTCGATGCGCTGTGGCAGGAATTCGCGGTCGGCATTCTGATCGTGGCCGCCGTCGGCGTCGACCAGTGGCTCCGGAGGGTTTCGGCATGACAGGCGAACTTGCGCTCGAAGGTCGCGGGCTGACCAAACGATACGGCAATGTCGTTGCCCTCAACGGTGCGGACTTCGAATTGCGTCGCGGCGAAATTCTCGCCGTGATCGGTGACAACGGCGCCGGAAAATCCACCCTCATCAAGGCGCTCGCCGGCGCGGTTATCCCCGACGGCGGCGAAATCCGGCTGGAAGGCAAGCGCGTCGATTTCAGAACGCCGATGGATGCGCGCTCCGCCGGCATCGAAACGGTGTTTCAGAACCTTGCCCTTTCGCCGGCGCTGTCCATCGCCGACAATCTCTTCCTCGGGCGTGAAATGCGTGTGTCCGGCATCGGCGGTTCGGTCTTTCGCCTGCTGGACCGGCCCCGCATGGCGACCGAAGCGCGGCGGCACCTGTCGAGCCTCGGTCTGATGACGGTGCAGGACATTCACCAGAGCGTCGAAACGCTCTCCGGCGGGCAGCGGCAGGGCATTGCCGTTGCGCGTGCCTGCGCGTTCGGTGGGCGCGTCGTCATTCTCGACGAGCCGACCGCAGCTCTCGGGGTCAAGGAATCCCGCAAGGTTCTCGACATGATCCTTAGCATTCGCGACAAGGGCCTGTCGATCGTGCTTATCAGCCACAATATGCCGCATGTGTTTGAAATCGCCGACCGTATCCACATCCACAGGCTCGGCAGGCGGGCGGCGGTCGTCAATCCGGGAGACGTCACCATGTCGGATGCCGTGGCGATCATGACCGGCGCCATGGCTGCTGTCAGCCCGACAATGTGAAGAATGGCAGTGTTTTCACTTCCCCTCAATTGCGAGATCCCATGCCCCTGAATGATGCCCACACCATATTTGCAAGCAGTCGCGAGGGGGCGTGAGATCATGACCGATACCTATATGATCGGCATGGATTTCGGTTCGGAATCGGCGCGCGGCATTCTTGTCAATGCCCGCACCGGCGCGCAGGAAGGCCACCATGTCCGTCCGTATCGCAACGGCATTCTGACGCATTCGCTGCGCGGTCGAAGCCTGCCCGCCAATTTCGTGCTCCAGGTCGCAGACGACTACACGGAAGCCGCCGAGATCATTCTGTCGGCACTCGGCAAGGGCCGCAACGTGGCGGGGATAGGTATCGATTTCACCGCGTCTTCCCCCATGCCCGCACGCGCCGATGGCACGGCGCTTTCGGTGCTTTATCCGGATGAGCCGCATGCCTATGTGAAGCTCTGGAAGCATTCGGCGCAGGCTCATGCCGATGCGATCAATGCTTTGGGCGGCGATTACCTTGGAAACTTCGGCGGAAAGCTCTCCGGTGAGTGGATGCTTGCCAAGGCGGCGCAAATGCGCGCTGAAGCACCCGCATTGTGGGCCGAAACCGGGCGCTTCATCGAGGCGGGAGACTGGTTGGTCTGGCAGTTGACCGGCAAGGAGGCGCGAAGCCTCGACTTCGCGTCCTACAAGGCGCAGTTCTCCCGGGAAACCGGCTATCCGCAAGACGTGGTGCCGGGGCTTGCGGAGCGTCTTTCAAAACCGCTTCAGGTCGGTAGCCCGGCCGGCTCCCTGACGCCGGAGTGGCGTCGCCGTACCGGGATTACGGGCGACGCCGTCGTTGCGGTTTCCGTTATCGACAGCCATGTCGTGCTGCCTGCGGTCGGTGCCGTCGGTCCCGGTGTTTTTGTCGGCGCGCTCGGAACCTCTGCCGGCTTTCTCATTCTGGACGGTGAGGGACGCGGCCTGCCGCCCGGGCTCGAAGGGGCGGCCTTCGGCGCTGCCCTGCCGGATCTGTGGTGTTACGAGGCGGGGCAGGCGGCGTTCGGCGATATGCTGGCCTGGTATGTAAAGACTTTTCCGCGCGATGAAGACCTTTCCCGTAACTTCGCCCTGCATAATGAGGCGGCGCAGGCGGTCAGCCCGGGCGGGGGCGGTGTTCTCGCGCTCGACTGGTTTGCGGGAAACCGCATTCCGCTGGCCGATTCCATGCTGTCGGGATTGCTGGTGGGCCTCAGCCTGAAATCGACCTCGGCCGGAATCTACCGGGCGCTGATCGAGGCGCTGTGTTTCGGCACGCGATCCATTCTGGACATGGCTATAGCGGGTGGCGTGCCGATCAGCCGTATCGTGATGACGAGCGGTCTGGCCCGCAGCAATCCGTTTCTGGTGCAGACGATGGCGGATGTGTTCGGACGTACGATCGAGGTTCCTGATGTGGAGAACCCGACGGCGCTCGGCGCGGCAATCCATGCGGCGGTGGCGGCCGGGATCGTCGGCTCTTTTGCCGAGGGCGCAGAAAGGCTCGGTGCGCGCAGCCTTCGCGAATTTGTGCCGAACATGCACCATTTCAAAAAATACGAGACGCTTTATGCCGAATATCGCCGGCTTGCGGCGGACGAGGAGCTCCGGCGGGCCATGCGCTCGCTTCACCTGTTTGCCGCACGTCAAAATGCACATTCGCAACCGCAGTCGACGAACGCCGAGGCGGCACAGTGAATTTGGCGATGGAAACGGCGGTTCGTCAGGTCAGTGGCGCAGGGGCTGCGGGCGAAACCAGCGTCACCTTGCACTCCGTCGCTTTGAGTGATGTCATCGCATCCTGCGAAATGCCGTTATCGGTGATGACCTCATCTATCTGCGAAATATCAGACAGCGTGCAGAAACCGGGCGCCGCGAATTTCGAGCTGTCGACCAGAAGTACTGTCCTGCGGGCCGCGGCGATCATGGCACGCTTGAGCGAAGCCACTTCCAGCGAGGTTTCCGTCAGCAGCGTGCCGGTAACCGCAGAAGCCCCCGTCATGCAGATATCGGCATGCAGCGTTTTGATGAAGCTTTCCCCCGGCTCGCCAGCAAGATGGCGGTGCCCCGGCCGCACCGTTCCGCCCGGCAGGATGGTGCGCCAGGATTTGATGTCGGCGGCGAAATCGGCGATCTGCAGGCTGTTGGTCACCACCGTCAACGGAAGGTCGCGTTCGGCGGCGGCCCGCACCGCCTCCATCACCGTCGAGGAGCTGTCGAAGATGACGCTGTCGCCGGCACTCAGCCGCTCCGCCGCCTCGCGGCCGATCGCAACCTTTTCCGCGTGCTGAAGTGCGGCATTCACCGTCATCTCCCGTTCGAAGGTCGCACGCATCGGCTGCAGCAGATGCGCACCGCCGTGGGTGCGCTCGAGATAGCCTTTTTCCACCAGATGCTCGAGATCACGCCGCACGGTCGATTGCGATCCGCCGATCGTATCCGCGAGCTCCTGAATGCCCGCCGCGCCATTGATGCGCAGGTGCTCCAGAATGAGCGCCCGTCTTTTGGCGGGAACCATATCAACACGCTTGCTCGAAGACTCCATGCAATCACCCGGTTTTCGGCCCGTAGAAACGCACCGATTCTCTCCAATGTCCGTCAAGCTCTACCAAATCGTGTATCCGCAATCCACCGCAACGATTGTGCCCGTCATGGCGCTGGCGGCGTCCGAAGCCAGAAACAGGATGGGCGCGGCGATCTCATCGGGTCTTGCGACGCGCTTCATCGGCGTCATCTCCATCCAGACCGGCATCAGGGTTTCGTCTGAAAAGCCACCGCGCGACATAACGGTGTCGACATAGGTGGGCGCAACGCAATTGACCCGAACGCCGCGCTCAGCCCATTCGCCCGCGAGGCACCGCGTCATGTGGTGAACGGCGGCCTTGGCCGTGTTGTAATGCACCTGCCGCTGCGGCTTGTTGGAAATCAATCCGGACATCGAGCCGAGGGTGACGATGGAGCCGCGTCCCCGCGCCAGCATCGGCCGGGCGAATTCACGGCATGACCAGTAAGCGCCGTTGAGATCGACATCCACCACCTTCAGCCAAACCTCATCGCTCATCTCTTCGCCCGGCGTGTCCGGCCAGGCGATGCCGGCATTGGCGATCAGGATGTCGACGGCGCCGAAGCGGTCGTTGGCGGCCCGCGCGGCCTCGGCGACGGCCTTCGCATCCGTTACATTGAGCTGCATGGCATCCGCCGCATGGCCTTGTGCCTTCAGTTCCGACAGACCCGAATCCAGCACCTCGGCATTCATGTCGGAAATGATGACACGCGCCCCTGCTTCCGCCAGCGCTTGCGCCGTCGCGAGGCCGATGCCGCGCCCGCCGCCGGTGATGAAGGCAGTTTTTCCATCCAGACGAAATCGTTCGAGAAACATCGTATCTTCCTTCAGGCCTGTTTGAGGGCGGCGGGGGCGGTCGCGACGCCGGGATTTCCGAGCACGAGAAGGCACCCGGCCGTGAAACTGTCGCCGAGGCCAAGCGTGGTAGCGGGCTTTTCAACATAGGGCGAGGCGCAGGCAACAAAGGTCCAGCGGCCTTTCCGCACGCGATTATCGAAGGGCAACGCGTGAAACTGCGCCAGCGCATCGGTACGGATCGCGTTTGCCGGCTCCCCATTGGCGGCCCGGGCGCTGGCAATGGCGCATCCGGCCATCAGCGCCAGTTCCTCCTCGTCGGGGTCGTTGCGTGTCACAGCGGCTGCCCAGGTGTCGGCATGCACGCAGATGCGGTCGATATCCAGCCGGTCTCCGAGAGCGATCAGCGCCTCCATCGGATGCTGGGCGGTGCCATCCATTGCCAGCAGTTCCGAATGGCTCATGCCGAGCGAACTTATTGCGCCCCTGGCGTGATCGAGCAGCTCACTTACGGCGTCCTGCGAAGCGTAACCGGCAAGCTCGAAATGCACCGTCTTCAAGCCCGCATCCATCCAGCCGCGGCTGAGCGCAAAGACATGGCGGGCGGCGGCGCCGACATTTTCCGCGGCCTCGTCATTGAGGCCGGACAGAAGGCCGGCAGCGGCGGTGGAGGCGCGCTTTCGTGATGCCGCCTCAAATGCCGCATCATGCTGGATACCGCGATCGCAAAAACGCACGATGATGCGTGTCGAACGATTGGGTATGAGCGCACCGATAGGCTTGCCCGCCGTGAATTCAAAAATGAATATTTCAGGGATATGCCGTTCTGTCGGCGTCACTTCAGCTGCCGTTTTAAGTGCATTGCCCTCGGCCAATAAAACGCCCGGTGGGATCTGGCGAAGCTGTTGCTCATGGCGATCCTCCAGCGCCACCAGAGACGCGACGCCGAGCCGCGAAAGCACCCAGGCGGCCTGCGGGCCGGTGCCGCCCAGCGCATAGCGAACATCCAGATGATCGCGCAGCCATTGCGGGCCGTCCACCCAGTCGGCGCGTACTTCGCCGCCGATACCCTTTGCGGCGCGCGCCAGCAACATGGCGGCGAATTGACCCGCCGGCGTTTCGGCTGGAGCACTAAGAAGCGGCTGCATATTGTGCATGTCGACCCGTGCATCGACACAGGTGGACATGCCGCACAAGAACAGCCCCGCCCGCGAAAGCGCCGATGTTCCAATCGGGCCGGAGCGCGGATCGGCGAGTGCAGCATAACGCTCCCCCCAGTCGCCTGTAAAAACGTCACCCATAGCCGAGTATCTCCTCCTCACGCGGCAATGATGTCAATTGCTACCATTATCTCTCAAATCGTCAACGAGATTTTGCGCTGAAAATGCTATTTTGCCAGAATTTGCGCAATGCAGCGCATTTTTAAAGCGGCGCAGCACATGTTTTGCGCATGCGAACGTCTTGAGCGGCGTATTGACCCCTAATTTGCCGAAAATAAAGACATTTCAAGCGTGTGAGTGGAGGATCATCGTGGCACTGATGTTTTGTTGATATGGCATGAAAAGGCGCTGGAAGATGTCTGGATGAGCAATTTAAAATATTGATTTCTATTTATAAAAATCGAACTTTGGAAACTTTTGCTCCCATCCTTCGGCCAAGGATATGGGGTGTGCCGCGTTCATTTGGAGAGAAAAAGATAGCTATTGACAGAATATGAGAAGTGGCCGTTTATAAATGCAAGTCTGCGGTCGCAATCGAAGCGCTGGCAGCCGAACTCCAACATTCATTGAGGGCTACGATGGTTACGAGACTCGACAGAAAACTGGCGAATATTCGCGCAGGGCGTTACAAACCGACTGATTTTATCATTGCCGATGCGAAGGACAGCGATGTCGGCGCGGGTGTCTCCGCCACCGGTTTCGATTATTCCGTCAAGCCGCCCCGCCGTCGCACCCGGCAGGAATTCATCGCCCAGATCGAGGAGATCATCGACCAGGACGTGGTCGACATCATGCTGGTGTCGCAGTCCAATCTCGATCTGCTGGACGAGCGCGGCGCGTTTTCCGGCAGTGAGGTGAAGCCGGCCATTCGCGGCAATCTCGAAAGCATGTGCTGGGGTGGCGTGCGGCATGGCACCTATACACAGTCGCCATCCGTGCCTTTCCGCGATACGGGCCTTGCCCGCGCCATCGCCAACTACCCGACCTCGGGCACCGATCTCTGCCTTTATTCGGTGTGCTTCACCAACGATCTCGACCGCGACATATGCACGCTGAAAGCTTTCGCCGAGTTCCGCGCCGAAGCGTCGAAGCACAATTTCAAATATTTCTATGAGGTCTTCAACCCGAATGTCGATATCGGCCTGACGCGCGAACAGACCGGCGAGTTTGTCAACGACCACATCATCAAGTCACTGGCGAGCGTGCCGCGCGCCGAACGGCCGCTGTTTCTCAAGATGCCCTATAACGGGCCTAAGGCGCTGGAGGAACTTGCTTCGTTCGATTCCGAGCTGATCGTCGGCGTTCTTGGCGGCGGAGCGGGCACCACCCGCGATACGTTCGAGCTGGTGGCGCAGTCGGAGCGTTACGGTGCGCGGCTCGCGCTGTTCGGGCGCAAGATCAATCTGGCTGAAGCACCGCTCAATCTGATCGTGCTGATGCGGGCGGTGGCCGACGGCGCCCTGAAGCCGGAGGAGGCGGTTCGCGCCTATCATGGCGAGCTGCAGACACTGGGGCTTTCCCCGGTACGCCCGCTTGCCGACGACCGCGTCATTACCGAGGACGTGCTGAAAGCGGCGGCGGCCAAGGCGGCCTGATAGCTGCCGGGATTTCGAGTGAACGCGGCTCTGGGGAGGGCCGCGACAAAATCGGGCGGCAGGTCCGCCGGCGTCTTTAAACAATGCGTCTTTAAACAATAAAGGGAGGAATATGATGAGGAAGACGTTGTTTCTTGCAACGACAGTTCTGACTGCCGTTCTGTCCGCTGCTGTCGCGAGTGCTGCGCAGAAAGAAGTGACCGTATGGTCATGGTTCGTGCAAAGCACCATGAAGAAGTCGATCGCGGCCTTCGAGAAGGCCCATCCGGACGTGAAGGTGAACTATACCTATTACAATTATTCGCCGGAATATATCACGGCGCTGAAGGCGGCGGCGGCATCCGGGAGCCTGCCTGACATCATCGGCCTGCAGCCGGGGTCCCTCACACAGCAATATCGCGATAATCTGGAGCCCGTAAACGAACGCGCCGCCAAACAATGGGGCGCAACGTGGGAGGAGAAGATTTTCCCCGTCAACCGAAAACAGATGTTGATGGGCAACCCCGCCGGCGACAAGAATTTCTACATCATTCCCCAGGAATCGCAGGTTCTGTGCATCTGGTATAACCGCAAGCTCTTCGAAAAACACAATATCGCTGTACCGAAGACCTATGCGGAACTGAAGGCTGCCGCCAAGACGCTGAGCGATAACGGCCTCATCCCGATGTTTCAGGGGGCTGCGGACGGCTGGCAGAACGAAAACGTCTTCCTGATGCTCGCCAACCAGTTTTCCCCCGGCATCGTCGACAAGGCGCAGGCGGGTGAAACGCCGTGGACCGCGCCGGAGCTGGTGGCTGCCATGAAGGCGTGGAAGGGTCTGTTCGATGACGGCATCTTCCAGCAGGGTGCGCTTGGCGCGCATGCCTATCCGACCGGCGCGCAGCTCTTCGCACAGGGCAAGGTGGGCATGATGGCGCTTGGCTCCTGGTGGATGCAGGAAAGCAAGTTCCCGCCGCCGCTCTCCGAATATGTACAGAACATGGACGGGTTCGACTTTTTCTACATGCCTCCCGTCAAAGAGGGCAACAAGGCAAGCCCACCGGTTGGCGGCATCGACATCGGTTACGGCCTGACGAAGAATGGCGGCAAGAATGACGCCGCATGGACCTTCCTTGCCGAGCTGACCAACGGTGTCGGTCTGCAGGAGGCGCTGAATGACCTGAACGATCTGCCGGCCTTCGAAGGCCATACGCCGAAGGGCGATATTACCGACCACGTCAAGCAACTGTCGGCGCGGTTCATGGCAGATCTGCCCAAGGCTGAAAACCAGCGCTTTTCTTCGCCGGCCGTGGCCGAGGCGCTGGACAACGCTCTGGCGGGCGTAGCCGCCGGCAGCATCGAAGCCGAGGCCGCGCTGGCCAAGGTGGATGAGGCGACCAAAAAGGCGCTCGCGTCAAAGTGACAGACGGCCTCAAGATGCCGGGCGCTGCCAAATGCGCCCGGCGGGTTGAAGCGCATCGACCACGACAAGACCTCCCTGGTGCGCTTCAACACCTTTCGACGCCGTTTCGTTTGATGGCGGCGTGATTATCAATCGGTGAGAACCCATGCGTGCAGAAGTTTTAAGGGCCGGCGCTACGCCTGTTATCATTGAACGCAGCAGAGTTTCGAGGACGTCCATGCTCTATGTCTTCGCCCTTCCTGCCGTTCTGCTGTTTGTCGTTTTCATTGCCTATCCAATCCTTTGGGTGACGGGACAGAGCTTCTATGCGGCTTCCGGCGAGGCGCGCAGCTTCGCGGGGTTTTCGAACTACGCCATGGTTCTTGGTGACCCCACCTTCTGGATCGTCGTGCGCAACATGGCGCTCTGGGGTGTCATCACCATTCCAGTCCAGATGCTGGTGGGCGGGGTGCTCGCCTGGTTCATCGAACGGCACACGGACCGGCTGCGCGGTTTCTTTCGCACCATGTTCTTCCTGCCCGTCGTCACCTCCGTTTCGGTGGTCAGCCTTGTCTGGGTGCAGATTTACGCACCCTATTACGGCATCGCGCAGGAATATCTGAAATATGCCGGCATCGTCATGTCGACCTCGCCGATCGGCGATCCCAAAACGGCGATCTATGCCCTCATCGTCGTCAACATCTGGCAATGGACCGGGTTTTCCATGCTGATGTATATCGCCGGCATCGCCAACATGCCGTCCGAGGTGCTGGATGCGGCGCGGATCGATGGCGCGAAGGGTTTGAAGCTTGCCGCCCATGTCGTGGTTCCCATGCTGGCGCCCGCCACGAAATCGTTGCTGCTTCTCGGCGTCATCGGCACGCTTCAGACCTTTCCCATCGTGCATCTGATGACAGGCGGCGGCCCGAACCGGGCAAGCGAGGTTTTCGGCACCTTCATCTTCAAGCAGAGCTTTGTGCTGGGCGATACCGGCAGCGGTGCGGCGCTTTCCGTGATCGTTCTTGTCGTGGCGCTTGGTCTCTCGCTGTTGCAGATCGCAGCACTCGGCGCGCGGCTGACGCCTGCCGGAAAGGATCGGTCATGACGGCTTTTGCCCGCAACCGCGCACGCGGCCTTCTCATTCATGCGGTGCTGTTCATCGTGCTCGGCATCTGGATGGTCCCGCAGGTCTATATGCTGTCCGTGGGGCTGAGAACGCCGGCGCAGGCTTTCGACGCGGCGCTCTTCACATGGCCGGTGACATTTGACAATTTCATCACCGTCATACGCGACAATCCGCTCGGCGGCATCTTTCTGAACAGCTTGATCGTGACGGTCGCGACTGTGGTGATCGTGGTCGCCGTATCCTCGCTTTTTGCCTTCTCCATCGCCATACTTCGTCTGAAGGGCACGCTGTTTCTCTACACCACGCTTCTGACGACGCTGATGGTGCCGCTCGCCTCGATGGTGTTGCCGCTTGCCATTCTCCTGAAGAATTTCGGCTGGGTGAACACCTATATCGGCCTCATATTGCCCTATGCCGCCCTCGGCGTGCCCTTCGCCATGGTCATTCTGAAATCCTTCATGGAAGACGCCCCGCGTGAACTGTTCGAGGCGGCCAAGGTGGATGGCTGCAACGCCTGGCAGACCTACTGGCACGTGGCGTTGCCGCTGGTGCGCCCGGCGCTGGTGTTCGTCACCATCTGGCAGTTCATCGTCACCTGGAACGAGTTTTTCCTGGCGCTGATCGTGCTGACGAAAAGCGAGATGAAGACGCTCACCATCGTGCCGATGCAATATTCCGGCCTCTACATGGCCAATCCCGGCGCGCTGTTTGCGGTGCTGACGCTGATCGCGCTTCCCCTCATTCTTCTTTATGTGCTGGTGCAGCGCGCCTTCGTGCGGGGCCTGACTGCCGGCGCGGTGAAAGGCTAGACCCATGGCGACGCTTTCGATTGATAAAATCACCAAGGCCTTCGGCAGCCTGACGGTCATTCCGGAATTGTCGCTGACCATAGAAGATGGCGAATTCTGCGTGCTGGTCGGCCCCTCCGGCTGCGGAAAATCGACGCTGCTGCGCATCATCGCCGGGCTGGAGCCGATCAGTTCGGGCCGAGTGCTGGTGGATGGCGCTGATATGAGCGATGCCGAGCCGCCGGAACGCGGCGTGGCCATGGTTTTCCAGTCCTATGCGCTTTATCCGCATATGAATGTTGCCCGCAATATCGGCTTCGGGTTGGAAATCGCCCGGACGCCCACAGCCGAAATTGGCGAGCGGGTGGGCCGCGCGGCCGGGAAACTCAAGCTGTCGAGCTATCTGAAACGCAAGCCGCGCGAATTGTCCGGCGGTCAGCGCCAGCGTGTCGCCATCGGCCGGGCGATGACGCGCAAGCCGAAGCTTTTCCTGCTCGATGAACCGCTTTCCAACCTCGATGCGGCCCTGCGCGTCGGCATGCGGGTGGAAATTGCACGGCTGAAGGCGGAGCTCGGCTGCACGATGATCTATGTCACGCATGACCAGGTGGAAGCGATGACGCTTGCCGACAAGATCGTCGTCATGAATGGCGGCCGCATCGAGCAGATCGGCTCGCCGCTTGCGCTCTACCAGCGTCCCGCCAATCTTTTCGTTGCGGGTTTCATCGGTTCGCCCGCCATGAACCTTCTGAAAGCGCGCGTCGTCTCAGCCGCAGAAGGCATCGCCACCGTGTCTCTCGCCGCCGGCCCCTCCCTCGATATTGCGGTTTCAAGGCCGCTTGAGCCTGGCGATACCGTGACCCTCGGCATCCGCCCCGAACATATTGCAATCGGCGACGGGCAGGGCGGACAGTCCTATTCGATGAAAGCGACGATGGTCGAACTGCTCGGCAGCGATACTTTCATCCATGTCCGCGAGGGCGAGGAAACCATCACCATAAGAGACAGTCTTGGCCGCATGGCGTGCGCGGGCGACCGGATTGCCGTGTCGTTCCCGGCTACCGCCTGCCATCTGTTCGATGCGAAGGGGCAGAGAGTGTCGCGGGATATGAAGACCCCCCAAGAGACTGGACCGGGGCGGATCAATAAAAACGTTGTGAAGGGCGCGGAATCTTCGGCGCCATGAGGGAGGAAGACGGGAAATGACGGATTTTCAGGGCAGAACGATCCTTGTGACGGGCGGCAGCGGCGGTATCGGCGGGGAAACGGTGCGCCATCTCGTGCGCGCCAATGCCGATGTCATTGCGGCAGGGCGTTCGCAGGAAGCGCTCGAGGCCATCGCGAAGGAAACCGGTTGCCGCACATTGACGTTCGATCTCGCCCGCGACGAGGAAATCCGCGCCGCGCTGGAGGGGCTGGATCTGTGGGGCGTCGTCAATTGCGGCGGTTTCGGCGGCGAGATCGCCACGCCGATGGACACGGATATCGCCATTTTCGACAAGGTCATCACCATCAATGCGCGTGGTGCGCTCTTGGTAACGAAATATGCCAGCCAGTCCATGGTGAGGCTCGGCAAGGGCGGCGCCATCGTCAACGTGTCCAGCCAGGCAGCCCTTGTGGCATTGCCGGGCCATATCTCCTACGGCTCTTCCAAGGCCGCTCTCGACAACATCACCCGCTGCTCGGCGCTGGAGCTCGGCCGCTACAATATCCGTGTCAACAGCGTCAATCCAACCGTCGTCATGACGCCGATTTCGTCCGGCCACTGGAGCCAGCCGCATGTGGCCGAGCCATTCCTGAAGCAAATGCCGCTCGGCCGGTGGGCCAGCGAAGCGGAAATCGCCGCACCCATCGTCTTCCTGCTCAGCGATGCAGCCTCGATGATTACCGGCGTTTCGCTGCCCATCGACGGCGGTTTCACCTGCTGCTGATCGGGTAACGATGTATGGCGTCGCGACCCAGTCTGGGAAGCGTCGCCGCCGCCATCACGGCTCTTCGAGCCAACATGAGGCTGCGCCGATGAGTTCAACTCACCGAAAACACCTTCGCCAAACCAGGCCACGGTCCCCTCCGGCTGCACGAGAACCACAAAGTCCGCCGCACTGCGCCCCACAAGCGCGTGATGCGCACCGAGATCGTAACGCAGACCGATACCCCAGACGCGTTCGCCTTACACGCCCTTTATGATATTGCAGATGCCTTCGCGAATGACGTTCTTGTCGGCGATCTGTCCTGCCTGAATATTGAAAACGGCATCGATCCGCACAGCATTGCCTTTCTGCCGCGCCACCACCCGCAGCGTCTGGATTCTGCCGCTGCCGCTGGTTTCCTGATGGGCATCGATGGACGACAGCGCCTTGTTGATCTGGATACCTGAAAAACCTTCAGCAGCGACGGCCTGTGCAAGCTTTTGAAGCACCGCGGGCGCCTTGGCCTTCGGCAGTTCCTGCCATGATTTGTAAGAAACGGCGGTCACCATCGGCACGCCGGAAACGGTGAAGTTCTTCTCGCAGGAAGCTGCGAAGGCAGGGCTTGAGACGGCGATGAGGCCAAGGGCTGCGATGAGGGATTTCATTGGTATGATCCGATCGTTGGAGAGGTTTTCAACTGCTGCCCATGTCAGAACGACGACCGTTTTCCCCGGTAGGTCGAAGGCGGCGGCAAGGCTTCATGGGCTTGCGCCAGCGTTTCCAGCCATGTTGCGAGGCCATCGGGAACGGCTTCATTGCCGGCTTCCAGCGCTTCGATCCATGAGAGCTCGCATTGCAGGGCAGAGGCAATATTGATTGGCGTCCAGCGGATCACCCGCAGGCATTCATTGAAGCGGTCTGGCGACATGATGATTTGTTATGTTCCCCGTCATTTTCCTGGCGAAGCTCACTCACATGGCTGCGAGAGTCAATCACTTTCTGCAACTTTTGATGGATCGTTTCCCGCTGCATCCCTTGCCTGATAAAACTTAGTCAATCTGCTAAGTTTCTCCTTGCCCCATCGCGATGAAACATGATAGTTAGCAATATGACTAAGCATCATCAGGAACTTTCACTGATCTTCCAGGCTCTGGCCGATCCCACGCGACGGGCGATTCTGGCGCGCCTCGGCGGCGGTCCGGCGCCGGTCATGGAATTGTCCGCGCCCACGGGGCTGCGTCTGCCCACGGTCATGCGGCATCTTTCCGTGCTGGAGGAGGCGGGGCTGATCGTCACGTCCAAGGATGGGCGGGTGCGCACCTGCGCCATCGTGCCGGAAGCGCTGGAGCCGGTGAGCACATGGCTCGATGAGCAGCGAGCCGCGTGGGAGAGCCGGCTTGACCGGCTGGAGGCATTTGCAATGCAGGCCATGAAGGAGGAATCCGAATGACAACGAAATCGGATCAAAAAAGCGCACACCCTGAACCGCATCAACCGCAAGACCGTTTTGCAACGCTCAGCTTCGAACGGGAAATTGCCGTTCCGCTATCGGCTCTCTGGCAGGTCTGGCTATCACCCGCCGCCCGGGCGGTGTGGGCCTCTCCCTCGCCCTCGGTCACAGTGGAATTCCTGGAGGCGGACAGCAGGCTGGGCGGTCGCGAAGTGTCGCTCTGCAAGGTCGCCGGCCAGCCGGATATTCGCTGTGAATGCGGCTGGCTGGAGCTGCAGCCAACCCGCCGCAGCGTGAATTACGAGGTGGTCTCATCCGGCGGCGTAACCCAGTCGGCAGCGCTGGTGACTGCCGATTTTCAGGCGACGGAAGAGCGTAGCCGCTTGACCGTAACGGTGCAGCTTTCCTCACTGGCCGAGGATATGCGCGATGGCTATCAACAAGGTTTCAGCGCCGGTCTCAACAATCTGGCCAGCGTGGCCGGGCGAACCATGGTGCTGGAACGAACGATACAGGTGCCGCGAAACATTGTCTGGAAAGCCTGGATGAACGAAAAGACGCTGCCGCAATGGTGGGGCCCTGAAGGCTTTTCCTGCCGCACGAAGAGAATTGATCTGCGGACCGGCGGCGAATGGGTCTTTGACATGATCGGCCCGGACGGCACAGTCTTCCCGAACCACCATCGTTATGTCGAGGTCCGGCCCGAAGAGAGGATCGCCTATACGCTGCTATGGGGCGAAAACGGGCCGAAACATGCTGATGCCTGGGCCTCCTTCGAAGATCAGGATGGCGCGACAAAAGTTGTGCTGGGCATGGTGTTCAGCACGGAAGCCGAGTTCCAGCAAGCGAGGGGTTTCGGCGCCGTGGAGCTGGGTCAGCAAACGCTGGGCAAACTGGAACGCTTCGCCAAGGCGCTATAGATGCGCCGTGCCGTCAGTTCCATGTGCAGAGGTCTCGATACTGGCTCCTGTCCGTGCCGGCATTAATCTTCAAAGCCGCTCTGCGCGTGCGAGATCGTCTTGCAGGTCCCGTCATCCTTCTCGCCAACCATGCGCTTATCACGGATAACGGAACCCTTGGCGATGTCGATCTCCCATGCCACGGAGCCTTCATTCAGGCTCGCTTTACCACCGGCAAAGGTACCCTTCTCCATTCTCTGACTTCCAGAAGCCGGGACATAAACTCCAAATGTCCCGGCGGCTTCGTCGAGAGCGAAATTGAACACCTGGGGGGTTCCCTTCGAGCTGGCAAACTCACAGCTGAAATAGGTCGGCGCGGCGAAGGTGCCTGAAACTGAAAAGAGCAGAGCGGCAGCGGTACATCCGGTTCCTGTAATTACCTTCAATTCCTGATTCTCATTTTTGTTCTCCCGTCCGCTCAGAAATATTGCGCTCCGCCGGCAAAGCCAGCTTCCTATGGCGACTGAACGTTCTAGCTTTCGGTCAGCGGATCATTTTAGGCGTAAGTGGACTATCAAAACTAAGCGGCTTCTGCCGCCGGTTCCTCTGGTTTCGTGCCATGTATGATCTTTCTCAAGACAACACCTACTTTGAATTTGCGATGCTCGGTGAGGTAGCGCTGACTAAGCATCAGTTCATAACGAGACATAAAAGGGAGGTCGTTCAGGGAAAATTCTTCGGTAGTGTAAAGTATGCAAAACACCACCGTGTACTTCTCCCCCACGACTTCCTGACTCTTCTCTGGAATAAGCGCTAGGAATAGGGCCTTATCCTTGCCTGTGTTGTCCTCGCCACCGTCATCTTTGATCCAGCTCCGCATATCTGAGCGGCATTCTGTGTCTGTGAGGAAGGCATCAGCGTAAAATTTGCATTGGGTGAAGAGGTGGCTAATGGAGGCAGCGCCGGATGAATAGCGCTTTACGTGGATGATTGAGCCGTCGGCGTGAAGGAGGTCGCAAACCTCATATGATTTACTGCCTGCGATCGTGATTTTTGATTTATCTAGAACGTACAGCTCTGAACAGGCTTTGCCTGCAGTAGAGTTGAAGACATCTTCTCGGTTTTGGTTATGCTTCGCACTCCATATATTCACATTTGTAGGAAGGTAGGGCGCGTCATGCACGACGATGTCAGTCTTAATAAACGATTCGACCTCTACTTTTAGATCCTCTGATATTTCGCGCCATTGTCCGTTCGACAGAACGAAGGTTCGATCACCAAGATCGGCCTCTGCCACAAGGCATTTATAGGCGTTCCACTTCGGATAAGTTACATGTTGCTCGCTGTCATAGAGAAAAATTTTCCAAGATTTTAGCCGCTGCGCAGTTAGGTCTTTTAGGCGTCGGCGAGTAACTGAGATGATGTCTGTGATACGCAAATCCTCAAAGGTAGGCGGTGCGGGTTCATTTGCCTCTGCCTTTACGTATGCAAACTCGAGGTCACCCTCTACAAATTCGGGCGGAGCTAGGTGAACTCGCGTTAAGTCTCCCGCCTCGATAGAGAGACAAAGAATTTCGTCGAGTTTTTCAATAATCGCTGGATCGTTTTCGTGACGAAGATTGTCGTACGACTTAAATTGAGTATTTTTGTAGTCAGTTGACCAATACCGCTCTTCAAACTGTTTGCATGTCTCAACCAGATATGACCAAGAAACTTCGGAATCTTTCGGAAATTTTATTGTTATGCTATCTTTTCCTTTAAACGATTCGACTTTTTCCTTATATGGCTCTTTTACCGAGCCGGAAATTGTACGGAGAAACTCGGTGTCCGAGTTTATCCCGAACACACTTAAGGGAGCTCCGGAACTGGCCTGCCGCTCAGTCTGCTTGCTGATCGCCTCATGACCAGTAGTCTGAATCCGCCGAAGTCCATCGTCGTGGCATATGTTCATTCCAACCCTGATCCCGAAATCGTATACTATTTGATCTTTTTCAATGTAACTATCTGCGTGCTGACCAAATGTGGCGGCAAAAAAGAGCGGAGTACTATCTGTTTCTATGCGAAGTGCCATTACGGCGCGCGGAAACTTGTTTCTGGATTTGAATTCATATTTTTTTGAAGAGTGGCCGGAGTTAAGGAAGACGAGCCAGGGGATGTCATCTTCATTTTTATTTTTACTAAGTACTTCTTCATACTTAATGAGGCCGGTTACTCCGTCCTCAACATCTACCGAGTCATAGTTACTGCCAATTATAAAATCCTCAAAACCGGATACGGTCTTGATTTTATATAGAGTCACCCTCTTAAAATCTGTCATATTGCTATTCCCCCCGAGTTTTTCCTAAGTCTAAATCAACTCTAAGTTCTCGGGCAAGTGGTTTTTTCGTCAGGACGTGCAACTAGAAGGGCGCAGTGACTGCGGTCTGCTCTTTGTCTACGTTGCTGTCGCTGCTTGATGCATTTCTCTGAGTGTTGATCTATTATCGGTTGAATATCGCAGTAATCCCTTGCGTTGATGTAAATATTGAAGTGCTCTCTAATTCAATCAAAACTGTGGGGCCGTATGTCTGTTTTGGATATTCCTCTTCGAAAAGTGCTGCAATTGTTTGATGCACCTCCGGCGTTGCGGCGCAAAATTTTGAAAGATGATATTCGTCTTGATCTCAAAAAAGAGGCCGGTGGAAACCGAGGCAGAGGTGGAAACTTCCATGAGGCCTTTTGGGCAGATGTGAAGAAACATATTTCCGACCGCGGTGATCTCACAATACTGACGGAAGAACGGATAAGGTCGAATAAAAATTTCAAGCGACTATACCCACAGTTAAAAGAAGGCGTTCTCGATCTGCTCAGTGCAAAGTTGAGATGGTCAAATGAACTAGTTGAGATCATTCCCCAAAGCGTGCATGGCATCCTAAAAATTGAAGAACTAGACGCTACAATCCGGATACGTGATGCTTTGCACGCGCGCGTTAGAGGCGAATACACACGCGTCGTGTACCCCTACTTTAGTGAGGAGCCCGCGTTGTCCGAAGTAGGGGGACGATTGGGCTTGTGGGTGATGCAGCGCGCGCTGATTAATCTCGATGCAGATGATATGCGCATCATCGATCCCCTTCGTAAGACGTTCTTTTCCCCTCGAACAACACCTTTACAGGGCGATGAAGAGATTATTTTTCTTGAAAAATATAGCTCATTGATCAGCGAATGGGAGCGCTTAAAAAGAGAGTAAAACGCGGTTTGGTTTTTTCGCGCTGACTCATCTACAGTTTTTTTGGACCATGTTTTTTTTACTTCCTCTTTATCCCCACCCTGTTTGCATGACTTATACTACTTCCATTCAACGATGAATCGGGAGACGTTCCGGTTTTACGCTGGATCAGCGCCGGGGTGAGAGAAGACGTAGCTCTCACATTTGGGGTCTGAAGGCGAATGTTCTCCGGCGATGAACGGAGGAGAGATGGACTGGGTTTGTGGTGGGCCTTTCTTTTTCTCGGAAGTGGAATTGGCTGAGGGCCGGCTTTACCAAGCCTGAATCGTTGATGCGGGGCACTGACAAGTGTCTTTATTTCCCCATGTGGCAATTTTCAGTGCCCCGTTGCAATGCCCATTGAGCTGAAAGGCAGATGGGAAAGAGAGATGAAGATCATAACACGGACTTAACTGCGTCGCGTGATAGGAAAGGTGTGTTCAAATGGGTCTCTATGAAATGTACGTTCTTGCAGCTCGTGCAGATACAGCCCTGATGAGGCGAAGGGTGGCGAAGATTATGAATCGTCGGCGCAAGAAGCAATATTTACACAACCAGAAGAGGAATTTGGATTTGGAAGCCGAGACGAAGAGGGGAGTACCCCTGCGACCCGGGAGGATTCCATAAACATATATTTATATAGATATATATGCAGAAACATATAAAATATATGCTGCGTTGAATTGTATAATAATATTGAGGGCGGATGAGAATCCGTGGCCAGAATCTTGCTTTTACGGCCTGCAATTTGCGGATTGCGGGACGATGACGCGTAAATATATGATTTTATGTTGGAATTGCCGATATGGCTGGAGAATGATTATGCGGAGAAACTATATGAGTGAGATGGAATTGATTAGAGCGGAGATCAGATTTGAGTGGCGATCGATCATAATAACAATATCATGATAT
>NZ_JBNWCK010000008.1:0-232155 GCF_053522465.1 Agrobacterium sp. 22-214-1
GCATCTCGTCCCGGCGCTCGGGAAGGCTTGCGGCGGCCTGTGCGGCGGCAAACAGCGCAAAGGCCTGATTGTAGAGATCGAAGGAGGGATCGATCAGCCGGCCCGTCTGGTCGGCAAGGTTGCCATAAAGGCCGTTTTCAAGGCGATAGACCTTCTCGAACCAGGAAAGCCCGTGCAGGAGCGCGTCTTTCCACGGTCCCTGCCAGCCATGCTGGCCGGCGGCGGCGAAACAATAGGCCTGACGCGGCTGCACACGGGCGCGGCGGTCATCGGAAAAAACCGGTTTCGCATCCTGGCCGAGACGTTCGTAAAAGCCGCCGTCCGGACGGGCCGAACCCGCCTCCCACCACAGGGGCAGGGCGTCCTCATCCAGCCATTTGCGTAATCTTCCGATCTCTTCGGCAAGCGTCTGCGCGATGCTCGGAAATGGCAATGTCATGCGTCAACTCTCTGTTTTTACAGTTGAATAAAAAGCGGACCAATAAAAATACGTTATTATGGAGGCAAGTAGACCATGGGACATATTGCGCTGCAACCGTAAAATTATCGACCTGACAGAAAGCCAACCCCCGGCAGCCCGATTGGTTCCACCTTCTTTCATGGCGAACGTGGGGCGGCAATGGTGATTCGCTAGCCATAAAGTGTCAGAAATTACAACGCAAATTTGAGATTGCTTATTCGTAGTCCTCACGTATTTCGTAGCAATGGTCTGGTCATTAGTGATTCGGTCTCCTTTTAACCTGGGCGGCGTTGGGGAAATAAAGGGGCGTAAGGCAGTGAATTTTTCTGCCTATACTTCATTGCTGTTCTCCATTGCGGTTCTGTCGGGCTGCAATACTCCCGCAGGCGTTCGGTCCTTCGGGGGACCCCAGATGCTGTCTCCTTCCGAGGCGCTGGTTTTCCCGCCGCCCGGTGGTCCCGAAATCGTTACCGTGGTCAGCCGCACCTATTCCAACGCCGTGGCGCAGCAGGTCATCTTGCGCTCCGAGGCCGCTACGCCCGGGCAGAACTACATCAAGGCCGAGTTTTTCGGTCCGCAACAGGCCGGCGATACCGGTGGCGACGCCCTGGCTTTTTCCGGTTTCAGGGCATCTTCCGTCGCGCGGGAAATCCGCGCCGAGTTTCTGGGCGAAAACATCGCCATGTCGGCAAATTACCTGCAGAACGGTTATGGCGCGTTCTCCTATGCCGCCGGCAGCGGCCGTGGCGACGATACCTGCCTTTATGGCTGGCAGGACATACGCTCGCCGGAAAGCATGCGGCAGGATTTCCGCAATCTCGGGCGCATCAAGGTGCGGCTGCGCCTTTGCCAGTCGGGCGCCAGCGTCGAGCGGCTGCTGGCGGTCATGTATAATTACACGATCACCGGCACCTATGCCTCGCCCAGCTGGAACCCTTACGGCACGCCGCAGGCGGTGGATAAAAATCTCGGGCGTCCGGGCCATCCGGTCTATCCCATAAAGGCGGATGAGGTGCCGATGCGGCCCGGCGGCGAGGTGACCGCGAGCGTGCCGCCCAGGCCCGTTCGTCGCGCGGCTGCCGTTGCACCGCCCGCCCAGCCGGAACCGCAGCCGCTTCCACCCGTTGCTGCAGTCAGTATCCCGTCGCCCGCATCGGCTGGCGCACCCCTCCAGCCTGCAAGGCCCACGGTGGCGGGCAGGCGCCTGGACGGTGTGCCGGTGGATGGCGGCCGGCAACCGTCGCAGGTCCCGCAGGTCTCCATTCCGTCGCCCGCATGTCTGTCCGGTTCGGGGGTGGCGTCAGGATGCAGGTGATCGCCGGAACCAGCGGGAAAGAGCACGCCAAGGCGCAGATCGCAAAAATTCCGGGCCGAAATTCCGGGTGGGGAAGACAACGGAAAGTTTCTGGATGAGCAAGGCCATCACAATCATTGTCTGGTTACTTGTGTCGCTTTGCGTTCTGGCCATCGTCACGATGCCGGTCAGCCTGCAGACGCATCTGGTCGCCACGGCGATTTCGCTCATTCTGCTGGCGACGATCAAGAGCTTCAACGGGCAGGGGGCCTGGCGTCTGGTAGCGCTCGGTTTCGGCACGGCCATCGTGCTGCGCTATGTCTACTGGCGCACCACCAGCACGTTGCCGCCCGTCAACCAGCTCGAGAACTTCATTCCCGGCTTTCTGCTCTATCTGGCGGAAATGTACAGCGTTGTGATGCTGGCGCTCAGTCTCGTCATCGTGTCGATGCCGCTGCCGTCGCGCAAGACGAGGCCCGGTTCACCCGATTACCGGCCGACGGTCGATGTCTTCGTGCCGAGCTATAACGAGGACGCTGAGCTTCTCGCCAATACGCTCGCAGCGGCCAAGAACATGGATTATCCGGCCGACCGGTTCACCGTCTGGCTGCTGGACGATGGCGGCTCGGTGCAGAAGCGCAACGCCAGCAATATCGTCGAGGCGCAGGCGGCGCAGCGCCGCCACGAGGAGTTGAAGAAGCTCTGCGAGGACCTCGACGTGCGTTATCTGACGCGCGAGCGCAACGTCCACGCCAAGGCCGGAAATCTCAATAACGGGCTTGCCCATTCGACCGGCGAGCTCGTGACCGTGTTCGACGCCGACCACGCGCCCGCCCGCGACTTCCTTCTGGAAACGGTTGGTTATTTCGAAGAGGATCCGCGGCTCTTTCTGGTGCAGACACCGCATTTCTTCGTCAATCCCGATCCCATCGAGCGCAATCTGCGCACCTTCGAGACGATGCCGAGCGAAAACGAGATGTTTTACGGCATCATCCAGCGCGGTCTCGATAAATGGAACGGTGCCTTCTTCTGCGGCTCGGCCGCCGTGCTGCGGCGCGAGGCGTTGCAGGATACCGAAGGTTTCAGCGGTGTCAGCATCACGGAGGATTGCGAAACGGCGCTGGCGCTGCATTCGCGCGGCTGGAACAGCATCTATGTCGACAAGCCGTTGATCGCCGGGTTGCAGCCGGCCACCTTCGCAAGCTTTATCGGCCAGCGCAGCCGCTGGGCACAGGGCATGATGCAGATCCTGATCTTCCGCCAGCCCCTTTTCCGGCGCGGTCTCTCGTTTACGCAGCGCCTCTGCTACATGTCGTCGACGCTGTTCTGGCTGTTTCCGTTCCCGCGCACCATCTTTCTGTTCGCACCGCTGTTCTACCTGTTCTTCGACCTGCAGATTTTCGTGGCCTCGGGCGGCGAGTTTTTGGCCTATACGGCGGCCTATATGCTCGTGAACCTGATGATGCAGAACTATCTCTACGGCAGCTTCCGCTGGCCGTGGATTTCGGAACTTTACGAATATGTGCAGACGGTTCACCTCCTGCCCGCCGTCGTTTCGGTGATCTTCAATCCCGGCAAGCCCACCTTCAAGGTGACGGCGAAGGATGAATCCATTGCCGAGGCGCGCCTTTCGGAAATCAGTCGGCCGTTCTTCGTCATTTTCGCGCTGCTGCTGGTGGCGATGGCCTTTGCCGCCTGGCGCATCTACAGCGAGCCTTACAAGGCGGATGTCACGCTCGTGGTGGGCGGCTGGAACCTGCTCAATCTCATCTTCGCGGGCTGTGCGCTCGGTGTCGTTTCCGAGCGCGGCGACAAGTCCGCGTCGCGGCGCATCACGGTCAAACGGCGTTGCGAAGTCAAGCTCGAGGGTAGCGACGCCTGGGTGCCGGCTTCCATCGATAACGTGTCGGTGCATGGCCTGCTGATCAATCTCTTCGACAGCGCGACAACCATCGAAAAAGGCGCGACGGCCATCGTTAAGGTCAAGCCGCACAGCGAGGGCGTGCCGGAAACCATGCCTGTCAACGTGGTGCGAACGGTGAAGGGCGAGGGTTTCGTCTCGATAGGCTGTACCTTCTCGCCGCAACGCGCCGTCGATCACCGCCTGATTGCGGACCTGATCTTCGCCAATTCGGAACAATGGAGCGAATTCCAGCGGGTGCGTCGCAAGAACCCCGGCCTTATCCGTGGTACGGCCATCTTCCTGGCCATATCGCTCTTCCAGACGCAGCGCGGCCTTTATTATCTGGTCCGAACGCTTCGGCCTGCTCCCAGAGACGCCAAACCTGTCGGAGCGGTAAAATGACCGGCCGTAAACCCATCCGGGATTCTGTGGCAGTGCTGATATGGGGAGCCGTCGCCACGGGCGCGATGGCGCAGTCCTCCCCCTTCGACATGTCGCCGGAACGGCCCGCCCAGACGACCCCGACACCCGTGCTGCCGTCTGCCGTTGCGCCTGCCGCACCGCGTCAGCAGCCACCTGCCCAGATGCCGGCCCAAATTCCGGTCCAGCCGCCGTCTCAGCCATCCGCTCCGCCGCCATTTGCGGTTCAGCCCGCGCCGCCGCCGCAACGGCGCCCAGCCGTCCCGTTGCCGCCGCCGGTTGCGGCTCCTCCGCGTCAGGAAGGCGCAAGACCTGTTCCAGCAAGGGGCCCGTCGCTCAACGCGGACAGCCGCCGCCGATACATTCTGCCCTATGAAAAGCTCAGCCTTTCCGGGGAGATGGACAGGCGGCAATGGAGCATCTATCTGACGCCGGAGCAGGTGAACGCCGCCGTTTCGCTCAATATCGGTTATCAGAACGCTATCGTGGTTGCGCCGGAAAGCTCGAATTTTCAGGTCAGCCTGAACAATGTCGCGCTGGATCCGGCGCGTATCGAAGCGCCCGACAGCGAGGGCAATGTTTCCTTGAAGATTCCGCCCGGCGTCTTGCAGATCGGCTCCAATGTCGTGAGACTGGGCGTGCAGCAGCGCCACAGAACCGATTGCACGATCCAGTCCACCTACGATCTGTGGACCGATATAGACCCAGCCTATACCTATATCGGCTTTAATGCGGATGTCGCCGGAAGCTTTGCCAATATCGACGATATTCAGGCAACCGGGCCGGACGGAAAGGCGATGACATCGATCGAGATTGTCGCGCCGGCGCTCGCCAATCCGGCATTTGCGGATTCTCTCCTGCGTCTTTCACAGGCGCTGGCGCTCAGAACCCAGATGCCGAACCAGACGATCCGTTTCGTGGCCGCTCCTTCCGCTGAACGCAAGGCGGGCACGCTGACGGTCTTCGTCGGAACGGCCCGCGAGATTGCCGGCATCGCCGGAACGCTGCCACCCGAGGCTTCGGCGGGCGCTTTCGCCGGCTTTGGCGCCGCCGCGCCGGGCGGTCTTTCGCCGCTTTTCGTCAGCGGCCCCACCCCGCAGGCGGTGCAGGCGGCAATTGAGACGCTGTTTTCGTCGATATCGCGCACACCCGGTGCGCAGAGAACGACTTTTTCGACACGCAGCTGGCATGCGCCGGATGTGCCGCTCGTCATGTCGGATCGCCGTATCGCGCTTTCCGAACTTGGTTTCGAAAGCACCGAATTTGGCGGCCGGCGTTTCCGCAACGAGTTTTACGTCGGCATGCCAGCCGATTTTTATGCGTCCGCCTATGGTGAGGCGTCGCTTCTCCTCGATGCCGCCTATTCGTCGCAGGTATTGCCGGGCAGCCATGTCGATATCTACGTCAATGACCAGATCGCCTCGACCGTGCCGATTTCCAACAATGGCGGCGGCATTTTCCGGCATCTGCCGATCAATGTGACGATGCGTCATTTTAAGCCCGGGCCGAACAAGGTGACCATCGAGGCAGTGTTGATGACGGCGCAGGATCAGGCCTGCGCGCCGGGCGCGCCCGCCAGCACGACGCCGCGTTTTGCATTGTTCGACACGTCTGAACTTCATATTCCGGACTATGCGCAGATCGGCCGCAAGCCGGATCTTGCCGCGATGGCGGGGGCCGGACAGCCCTATCGGACCGGCGGAGCGCCTGTTGCCCTCTCACTCGACCGTTTCGACACCGATACCATGTCTGCGGCAGCCACGCTGATCAGCCGGCTGGCAAGCGTGGCGGGGCATCCCATCGACATCGAGACTGTCGCCTCACCGCTGGTGATCGGCGATCGCGACGCGCTGTTCGTCGGCACGATTTCGCAATTCCCGCAGGCATTGATCGGCCAGTTCAATCTCGTTCCCTCCAGCCAGATATCCTGGAAAATGGGAACCGGCGTTCAGCCGCCCGCCCAGAGCAGCGAGACCCTTTTCAATGATTGGCGCGAGCGGGTGGACGGCGGTGTCTGGGAGGGGCAGGTGTCTTCTCTCGAGGAATGGATGAAGCGGAATTTCGACCTGAGCTCGGATACGCTGCGCTTCCTGCCGGCAGCCGAACAGCTCTATGCGCCGCCAAGCAATGTCTCCTTCATGCTGGCCCAGGGACTGAGCCCCTCCGGCGAAGGGGTGTGGACGCTTGCCACTGCGCCAACGTCCGCGGAACTTCTTGACGGGATGGCGGCGATGACGCGGGAAAACCGCTGGCGCGGTGTCACGGGACGTGTTGCCGCTTACGATGCCGCAGCCGAAAAGCTTGAAACGGTGGAGGTGGAGCGGCCGTATTTTTACGTCACGCGGGCGTTTTCCCTTTCCAACTGGAGGCTGGTCGCCGCCAACTGGCTGTCTTCCAACGTTCTTTCCTATTCGCTGGCGTTCATCGGCTTCGTATCTCTCCTCGGCCTCGCCACTTTCACGATGCTGCGCATGATGGGACGGCATCGATGAAGAACGGAATCTCGAAACTGGCCGGCATTTTCTTCCTGTCCATGATGACGGTGATTGCAGGTATTTCCGTCAGCCGCGCCGCTTCGGTTTCGCCGGAGGCGTGGTCTGCCTATAAAGGCGCGTTTCTCGATCCCGGCGGCCGCGTCATCGATACTGGCAACGGCAATATCAGCCATAGCGAAGGCCAGGGCTACGGCATGTGGCTTGCCGTGCTTGCCGACAACCTGTCCGACTTCGAGCTGATCTGGAGTTTCACGCGCACTGAGCTTTTGGTGCGTGACGACGGGCTTTCCGCCTGGAAATGGGATCCGCGCACCAGACCGCATGTAACCGATATCAACAACGCTACGGATGGCGATATCCTGATCGCCTATGCGCTGGCGCTGGCGGCCGGGCAATGGAACCGGCAGGATTATGCCGAAGCATCCGCGGCCATCGCATCCGCCATTCTCAAGAAGACGGTGGTGCAACGCGGCGGGCGAACGCTGCTTCTGCCGGCGGCCAGAGGTTTCGACGAGGATGACCGGGAGGATGGGCCAGTGGTCAATCCTTCCTATCTGATTTTCGAGGCCTTTCCGGTGCTCAATCTTGTTGCGCCGTCGCCGCTTTGGAAAGCGCTTGCCGATGACGGTGTGGCGCAGATCGGCACATTCGCTTTCAGCGATAGAAAACTGCCGGCTGACTGGGTGTCGGTGAAGACGAAGCCGCAGCCGGCATCGGGTTTCCCGCCGGAATTCGGCTATAATGCGGTGCGCATACCGCTTTATCTCGCAAGGGCGAATATGGGGTCGCCGGAGCTGCTCGCCCGGCTGAAAGGCGGCATGACGCTGGAAAGCGGCGCTGCCGGAACCTTCGATCTGAAGAGCGGAGCGGTCAAGGATGTCCTGTCCGATCCCGGCTATCGCATCATTCCGGCGCTTGCGGCCTGTGTCGGCGGCGGGCCGGAGGTTTCCGCCGAACTTAAAAACTTCCAGCCAACACTTTATTATCCTTCCACATTGCATCTTCTGGCATTGTCGTTTCTGGCAAGGAATAACGGGGAATGCCGATGAACAAGCCACTGTCGACCTCGGCTCTCATTCTGCTTTTGATAGCGCTCGCCGCCTTCCACTGGCGCGACAACATTCTCGGGCGGGTGTCGGACGTGCATACCTCGGCGGTCGGCGACAACCGGGCAGCACAGCGTGTTTTGCCGACGGCGGCCAATCCGGCGCAGATCAACGCTTTCGTCAAGAACCGTGAAATGGCGCAGGTAACACAGCCCGCGACACCGCCGGTCACGGTGCCGGCGACCGACCCGTTGCCGGTGACACAGGCTGGCGGGCAGGCACCGCAAACACAGACGGCACAGGCGCCGGCCCCTCGTGCCACCCAGCCTGCATCGGCCGATATGCCCGAGGTCGATCTGAGTGCATTGCGCTATTTCGCGGCGAGGGGCGATACGCAGCGTCTTCAGGCCGAAATCGCGCGCCTGCGCACGCTTTATCCCAACTGGACGCCGCCTGCCGATCCTCTCGCCATTCCCGAAAACGGCGATCCGCGGCTCGACGCCATGTGGCAGCTTTATACCGACGGCCGTTATGCCGAAGTGAGGAAGGCGATTGCCGACCGCCAGCAGGCGGAGCCCGGCTGGCAGCCGCCCGACAATCTGACGGGCATGCTTGCCCTTGCCGAAGCGCGCCAGCGGCTCGTCAATGCTTCCGATCTCAAGCAATATGCCACAGTGGTGGATACGGCCGCCAACAATCCTGGCCTGCTGACCTGCGGCGAGGTCGATGTGCTGTGGCGGGTTGCCGATGCCTTCGCCAATACCGACCGGATGGGACGGGCGCGCGACGCCTATCTCTACATCCTCAACAATTGCACGATCGCCAGCGACAGGCTCGCCACCGTGCAGAAGGCATCCGCGCTTTTGCCGGCGGAAATGATGGACGAGCTGCTGACCAGGGAAAAACCCGGCGCGGACGGTCAGCTGGAATTCGAACCGGTCAAGAACGATCTCGCCCGTCAGTTCGTGGCCAGGGCAGGGGAGAAGGAGGGCGTTGCCGTTCCTTCGGCCTATGTGATGCGGCTTCAGCGGCTTGCCGAGACCGACAAGCTTGCAAGCGACGCCCTGCTGCTCGGCTGGTACAATATCCGGCAGAAGAACATGACGGAGGCGGAGAAGTGGTTCCGCAAGGCGCGGGAAGAGGAAGATAGCGCATCGGCCTCGCAGGGGCTGGCGCTGGCGCTGATCGACCGTAACGAGCCGCGTGAGGCCGAGGACGTCATGTATAAATGGCGCAAGGCATCCGACGATGCGCTTGCGACCTATCTCGCCGCAACGGCCAATCTTCTCGCGCTGGAGCCGCCGGTCGTTCTGCCGCCGGAGGTGCTGCAACGTATCGCCGCCGAAACGGTGGCGCGCAAGGATGCGGCGACCGCGCAGCAATTCGGCTGGTATTCGCTTGCGTTCCGGCAGACGCCGCTTGCTTTGCAATGGTTCAGCACGGCCCTTGGCTGGAAACCCGATGATGAGCCATCGGCCTACGGCATGGCGGTCAGCTACCACGATCTTCGCAATCTCGCCGGCCTGCGTGGCATCCAGCAGCAATGGGGAGGCCGTTCGCAACGTATCGCCGATGTCGGAATGGCGCGCATGGTGGACCAGTCCGGGCAGACGGTTGCTCCCATAACCGCCCCGCCGGTTGTCGCACAGGTGATGGCCCCGCCCGTGCAGACCAATGTATCGCAGGGTGAGACGGCGGTGGTCTATAACCCGCCTGTCGTTCAGCAGCTTGAACCTTCGCGCAAGCAGGCGCGCCGCCCCGCGCAGGTGCAAAGGGAAACCAGCGCCGCATCGCGCCCACGTTCCTGCGCGGCCTATCCCGATCCGCAACGTCTGCCGCCACAGCAGGCGCTCGATCTCGGCTGGTGCCTGATGGAGACGAACCGGCCGGCGGAGGCTCTCAAAGCTTTCGAATCCGCGATTGAAAGCGGTCAGTCCAATGTCAAAAGCGACGCAGCCTACGGCCAGAGCCTTGCCTATCTGCGCATGGGCTTGACGGACCATGCAGCCGTCTCGGCGACGAAATCGCGTATGGATCGCCCACGCGCGACGGAACTGCAGGTGTCGATCCTTGCCGATCGAGCGGTCTCCGCATTCGGGTCGAAGCGATATGCCGAAACGCTTCTCCTGCTGGACCAGCGGGCGCGGCTGGCGGATGAGCGCACGGACCTGATGGTGCTGCGCGGTTATTCTTACCTCGCCATGCGCCGTTATGGTGAGGCCGCCCAGATTTTCGAAAGCCTGACGGCTATCGGAAACAAGGATGGCATCCGGGGGCTGGCTGCGGTGCGCGCCGCCCGGCCGAGCAACGGTCCCCAGGGCGGCTGACGGGCGGCTGATCGCGGCTGGATATAGCCGCAGTCGCTGCTATTCCGCGTCGGTCAGGTTGCGGATGATGCGCATGAAGATGCGCGCCCCGGTGCCGATCAGAGCGTCCGGAAAGTCGTAGTCCGGATTGTGCAGGTTGGGATAGTCCCGGCCTGCGCCGAGAAAGAACATCGCCGATGACGAAACGGCGCGAAAGCGGCCGAAATCCTCGGAAGCCCGCATGGGCAGACCCTCCGAACCGTGGGAGATTTTCTCCTCATCCAGCGCTCGCCGGATATGCCCGACCGCATCAGGCGCATTTTCGCAATGCAGGAAAATATCGTCATAGGTGATGTCGAGCGTCAGCTTCTGTTCGTCCGCCACCTTTCTAGCCAGAGTTTCCGCAGCCTCGCAGAGTTTTTCCATCCGGTCGTCGGTCAGTGTCCGGAGTGTCGCCCAGATTTCAGCATCGGCCGGGGAAATGCCGAAGGCGGCTTCGCCCATTACGGCATGGGTGATCGTCACCATCGAAAAATCGGGCTCTGGCGGAAAACCGGAGCCCAGTTCGGCCAAGGCCGGCATCAGCCGGGATATTGCCCGCATCGGGGAAATGCCGTGTTCTGGCGAAGACGCATGCGCCGTCTTGCCGGAAAGGTGGATTTTGACCCCGCGCGACGCGCAGTTGACCGGTCCCTCCACGATGCTGACATGGCCGAAGGGCAGGCCGGGCAGGTTATGGAGCGAAAAGGAATAATCCGGCTTTATCTGCCCAAAGCGCGGGTCGGCGAGAACGGCGGCGGCACCCGCGCCGGTTTCTTCCGCCGGCTGGTACAGAAGGATGACGCGGCCTGTCGCGGGCCGCTGCCGGGAAAGGCCGAGCGCCAGCGCCGTCAGAATGGTGGAATGACCGTCGTGGCCGCAAAGATGGCCCTTTCCGTCGGTGCCGGAGCGGTGTTCGGCGTCACTCTTTTCGTGAATGGGCAGGGCATCGAGTTCCGAACGGATCAGGATCGCCGGGCCGCTTTTGCCGCTGTCATAGACCGCAGCCACGCCGTGGCCGCCGAGATCGGCGAAAAGCTGGTCGGGCTGCGCCTGCTCGAGGAAAGCGCGGATGCGCCGCGCCGTTTCCTTCTCCTCGCCGGAAATTTCCGGATGACGGTGAAGATCATGGCGAAGCTCAATGAGATCGAGCATGTCCTTGTTGGTCAGAAACATCAAAAATCCTTGCAAGTCGTCCGGCCGGTTTTTCCTGCCGCAACTTACAGGGCGTTGCCTTTAATGCAAAACCTTTGGCGGGTGCCAGCGTTTGCCCGCCGCTTTCGGCTTGATGGCGAGCGTGACGACATCGGCTGGCAGCGGAACCTTGGCTTTTGCCAGTTCCAGCCGGGCAAGGGCTGCACGGGCCTTTTCCGCATATTCCAGATGCGCTGCATCGTCCGAATGATAGTGCTGCAGCCTGTCGAGGATTTCCGCACCTTCCATCGTTCTTTCGGCGGCAATCAGCGCTACGGCGCATTTGTAAAGCGCCTCCCGGTGGAAGGGCGCGCGATTGGTCACCTGGCGGAAGGCCTCGGACGCCTCATGGTAATGCTGCTGCGCCAGCCGGGCCTCGCCGATACGCAGCCACAGGACGACGGGTTCCTGCCCGGCGGCCAGAAGGCTGAGAAAGGCGATTTCGGCCTCCCGGAATTCGCCCCGGTCGAACAACAGATTGGCCAGCCCGAATTGCGCGCCGAGATGGTCCGGTGCCGCAGTCAGCACCTGCGCGAAGGCAATATTGGCGGCCGCCTTCTGGCCGGTCTTATAGAGTTTGAGGGCCTGTTCGTAGACAAAACGGATGCTGCGTGGGTGCAGCGTGCCGCCGAGATTGTCACCCGAGCGGGTGCGGAACAGCGTGCAGCTCAGCTTCTGCTCCTCCGGCCCGAAGAAATATTTGTAAGGCTCGTTGCCGCGCAGGAAATCATAGGTTTTGAAACCCTGCTCGATTGCCCTGCGAATGCAATGGCCATGCAGCACAAGGCCGGGGGAAGGGGTCTTCCAGTTCTCGTCGCGGCCGGTAATGTAGAACAGCACCGATTTCTTCTGGCGGTCGATGATATTGGCGAGCGCGCCGAGCGGCTGGTCGCCGAACCACAGCACCGGCACTTCCAGATCGCCACGGATATAGACATCCATCAGCATCTGCCGTGTCGCGCCGATCAGGAGTTCCGTGCGTTCCTTGCCCTTGTGCGGCGCCCAGCGGATGCGCCAGAAATCGAACAGGATGTCCATGTCCCGCTTGATTGTTTCCCTCGTTGCAAAGGTGATGCGATATTCGTCGCCGCCCTCCACTTTTCTCAGGAAACGCCTGAGCTTTTGCCGGGTCTGGCTGCTCATATGGCTGTCGAGATAGCCGTCGAACGTCTCCGGCAGGGCCACCACGGGGCAGATGCAATTATTGATGTTGTAGGGGTTGGTCGGCATGTTGTCGCGAAACATGACGAGCGGGCCCTGAAGTGCGCGGATCATCGCCTCGCGGCGTTCCGGCGGACCGGAAAGATAATCGAGCTTCAGCTCGGTCCAGTTCTGCTGGCGTATATAGGAACAGAAACCGGCGACTGCGTGATTTTCATAGTCCGGCAGGGTGATGAAACCGGTGTAATCCGCCGCTGCATTGCCGGCCATGACGATGCTGTCGTGGAAGCGTCCGGTTTTCTTGTCCGGTTCGGTGACGATGCGCAGCGGGAAAAACGCCACATAGGGCGAGCCTTCCGCCCGTTCGCGCAGCGCAAGAATGAACCAGCGCCTGCGGCGCGGCATATAGTCCCTTAGCCACCCCCAGGAGAGGAAATGCCGGGCATGGGGATCGGCCATGAACACCGCATCCCAGTTTTCCCGGATCGCCTCGAAGCCGGCGTCCGTGTCGATGATATCGATGCGCATTCGTCCCCCTCCCAATACTGATCACACATTCGGGAGGCTTCATTTTATGGGTAAACGGTCGGCTTCAAATATTCCCTTCGGGTGAAAGCCGTGCATCAAATGGGATTAGCCCGTCGCCGATCCGCCATCGCTGCGCCGCGACAAAAAAGACCTTGTCAGCCGGTGGCAGCGCTCTAACATGCGGGGCTGAATGCGCGGCCGGCTCAACGGTCCGCATGGCACAGGAGTTCTCACATGGCTGTTCCTTATATGCTTCTGACCGGCGCAAGCCGCGGAATAGGGCACGCCACCGTCAAGCTGTTTCAGGAAAAGGGCTGGAGAATTCTCACCGTATCGCGGCAACCTTTCTCCGAGGAATGCCGTTGGCCGTCGGCGCGGGAGAGCCATATTCAGGCCGATCTGGAGGACCTGTCCCGCATTGACGATCTGGCGGATGAGGTGCGTTCACGCCTGCCGGAGGGAAAGCTTGCGGCGCTTGTCAACAATGCCGGAATTTCGCCGAAGGGCGAGGGCGGTAGCCGTCTCGGTGTCATGGATACGACGGCGGAAATCTGGACGCGGGTGCTGAACGTCAATCTCGTTTCGACGGCGCTGCTCGCCCGCACGCTTTTGCCGGAACTGGAAGCGGCAAAAGGCTCCATCGTCAACGTCACGTCGATTGTCGGCTCACGGGTGCATCCTTTTGCCGGCGTGGCCTATGCCACGTCGAAGGCGGCGCTTGCAGCGCTGACGCGCGAGCTGGCGCATGAGTTCGGCCCGCGCGGCGTGCGCGCCAATGCGATTGCGCCGGGCGAGATCAACACCGCCATCCTCTCCCCCGGAACGGCGGAGCTGGTGGAAGCCCAGGTGCCGCTCGGGCGGCTCGGCACCACGGCCGAGGTGGCGCAGACCATCTATTTCCTGTGCTCGGAACAGTCGAGCTACATCAACGGCGCGGAAATTCACATCAATGGCGGCCAGCACGTCTGACACGCCGAGCATCAACCGAAAATGGAGCCTTCATCGATGACCATCCTGCCGAATTCCGTCGAGGCACGCGATATCGCCTATCAGATGCATCCGAATGTCAATCTGCGCAAATTCGAAAAGACCGGCGGTCTGGTGATCGAGAGCGGCGAGGGCATCTATGTCACCGACAGCAGCGGCAAGCGCTATATCGAGGCGATGGCGGGGCTGTGGTCGGTGGCGCTCGGCTTCGGTGAACAGCGGCTCGTGGACGCGGCGACGAAGCAGATGCAGAAGCTGCCCTATTACCACACCTTTTCCTACAAGACGCACGGCCCGTCGGTCGATCTCGCCGAGCTGCTGATCGAGCTTTCACCGGTGCCGATGTCCAAGGTGCATTTCACCTCCTCCGGCTCCGAGGCCAACGATCTGGTCGCCAAGATGGTCTGGTATCGCTCCAATGCGCTGGGCAGACGAGACAAGAAGAAGATCATCGGCCGCATCAAGGGGTATCATGGTGTGACGATTGCCTCGGCCTCGATCACCGGCCTGCCGCGCAACCATGAAAGCTTCGACCTGCCGCTGGACCGCATGTTGCACACGGCCTGCCCCTCCTATGTGCATTTTGGAAAGGAAGGGGAAAGCGAGACGGATTTTACCGCGCGTATCCTGAAGGAGCTGGAGGATCTGATCCTCCGCGAAGGCCCGGAAACCATCGCGGCTTTCTGGGGCGAGCCGGTAATGGGCGCCGGCGGCGTTCTTTTGCCGCCGGAAGGTTATTGGGAAGGCGTTCAGGCGATCCTGAAGAAATACGATATTCTGCTTGTGGTGGATGAGGTGATCTGCGGCTTCGGCCGAACCGGCAAGATGTTCGCCTGCGAGACCTATGGCATCAAGCCGGATGTGCTTGTCGTCTCCAAGCAGATTTCGTCGTCCTATATGCCGCTTTCGGCGATCATCATGAATGACAATTTCTACCAGCCGATTGCCGATGAATCCGACCGTATCGGTTCCTTCGGCCATGGTTACACCGCCTCCGGCCATCCCGTCGCGACGGCTGTGGGGCTGGAAAACCTGAAGATCATTCAGGAGCGCGATCTGGTCGGCAATGTCGCGCGGCTGGAAGGCAGGTTTCTCGATCATCTGAAGGCGCTGGCCGATCATCCGCTCATTCATTCCTCGCGCGGTATCGGCCTGATCGGCGCGCTGGAGGTGAAACCGTGGGAGGGCATGAAGCCGGGCGATACGACGCTCGCTCTTGCCGCGGCCATTGAGGAGGAGGGTGTCATCACCCGGCCTATCGGCGAATCCATCTGCTTCTGCCCGCCGCTTATCATTACGGCCGAACAGCTGGACGAGCTGTTTGCCGGTGTGAAGCGTGGTCTCGACAAGGTCGCGGCTGCCCGAGGCTGATAACTCCAGCGATTGTGCCGGCCGGTTTATCCGGCCGGCCTATCCCCGATAGGCCACAAGCACCGCGCCGCAGGCGATCAGCACCACGCCGAGCCAGTTGGGCAAAGACAGCCTTTCCCCCAGAAACAGCACGGCAAAGACGGCGACAAACACGACGCTCAGCTTGTCGATGGGCGCGACGCGGGCGGCGTCGCCGAGTTTCAGCGCCCGGAAATAACATATCCACGATGCGCCGGTGGCCAGTCCCGAAAGCACGAGGAACACCCAGGTTTTACCCGAGATGGTGGAAGGCTGCTGCCAGTTGCCGGTGATGTAGACCATCAGGCCTGCGGCGGCGAGAATGACGACGGTGCGGATGAGAGTGGCGAAATCGGAATTGATATTTTCGACGCCGATCTTCGCAAAGATGGCGGTCAAAGCCGCAAAGGCTGCCGATAGCAGCGCCCAGAATTGCCAGGCCAGAAACAGGTTCTTCATGCCGCCACTCCGCTTATCGCATTGGTTCCGCTTCGGCTCTACCGCATCTTCCGGCCGATAAAAACCCCGTTTGATGGGGAGAGCCTGAACAATGAAAGCCCGGCGCATCCAGTCGATGCGCCGGGCTTTCCATATGTGCCTGCCCGGAGAAACCGGGACAGGCCGGACCTTGGGAGGTCTTATTATTCGGCGGGCTGCACCGAAGCCGGAAGTTGATCTACATCGGCGATGCCGGTGAACTCTTCCTGGCCGCTCAGCACGCGGGCGAGCTGATCCTGATCCAGTTCGCCTTCCCAGCGGGCGACGACGATGGTGGCAACTGCGTTGCCGACGAAGTTGGTGAGTGCACGGCATTCCGACATGAAACGGTCGATGCCAAGGATCAGCGCCATGCCGGCAACCGGAACCGAAGGCACAACGGAGAGGGTGGCCGCGAGCGTGATGAAGCCCGCGCCAGTGATACCGGCGGCACCCTTGGAGGAGAGCATGGCCACCAGCAACAGCAGGATCTGTTCGCCGAAGGAGAGGTGGATACCGGTCGCCTGCGCGATGAAGAGGGCCGCCAGCGTCATGTAGATGTTGGTGCCGTCAAGGTTGAAGGAATAACCGGTGGGGATGACGAGACCGACGACCGAGCGCTTGCAGCCAGCCTTTTCCATCTTGCTCATCAGGCCCGGCAGGGCGGCTTCGGAAGACGACGTGCCGAGAACCAGAAGCAGTTCTTCCTTGATGTAGCGGATGAGCGCGACGATGGAGAAACCGTTGTAACGGCATACTGCACCGAGAACCACGAATACGAACAGGAAGGACGTGACGTAGAAGGTGCCGATCAGCATCGCAAGGTTGGTGACGGACGAGATGCCGTATTTGCCGATGGTGAAGGCCATGGCGCCGAAAGCTCCGATGGGGGCGGCCTTCATCAGGATAGCGACCAGCTTGAAGATCGGATACATCAGGGCGTGCATGAAATCGGTGACGGGCTTGCCCTTTTCACCGACGATGCCAAGCGCGATACCGAACAGAACCGAGAAGAACAGCACCTGCAGAATGTCACCGCTGGCGAAAGCGCCGACGATGGTGGTCGGGATGATGTTCATCAGGAAGCCGGTGATGGTCTGCTCATGGGCCTTGTCGGCGTAGGTCGCGACTGCCTTTGCATCCAGCGTGGCGGGATCGATATTCATGCCCGCGCCCGGCTGCACGGTGTTGGCGACGATGAGGCCAACGATGAGCGCGAGCGTGGAGAATACGAGGAAGTAGATCATGGCCTTGCCGGCCACGCGACCCACCTTCTTCATGTCGTTCATGCCGGCGATGCCGGTTGCGACGGTGAGGAAGATGACGGGAGCGATGATCATCTTGACGAGGCGGATGAAGCCGTCGCCGAGCGGCTTCAGCTGTTCGCCGAAGGCCGGATAGAAATGGCCGAGCGCGATACCGGCGATGATGGCCACCAGAACCTGGAAATACAGGTGCTTGTAGAATGGCTGCTTGGCGTGGCCTGCGGCCACGGCTGTCGTATCGATCATGTTTTTTCCTCCTCGGCCTCACCCTGCCTTTATTGGCCTCCCGGGATCGCCGTGACGTTGACGGCTTCGCGCCGATTGCGGAGTCATGTGCAATACGCATGCCAGACTTGCTTATTTAGTGTAACTGGCTGATTTCAAAAGTAGTTTTTATTGGCGCCTCATCGGCCCACATGCATTTGTGCGGAATTCCGGACAAAATATCTTGCGGTCTGTGTGTAAATCCGCACAATTGCCGCATGACTTATCAGGAACAGGCATCTCATTCCCATGCGAAGCGACGGGCGCAATGGCTGGCGCTGGCGGGCCTGTGGCTGCTCGTCAGTCTTGGCGTTCTGCTGGTGGCCGATGAGTTCGCCCGCAATCAGGCGCTGCGCATGGCCGGTTCCGAAGCCGCCACGGATGCCGAACTGAAGATCGCGCTCCTGAATGTCGCGCTGGAGCGGCCGCGCGCCATTCCGCTTGTCCTCTCCGGAGATCCTGATCTTGCCGCCGCGCTGGATGGCGGCGGTGCTCCTGCCCTCGACCGGTTGAACCGCAAGCTGGAAGGGCTGATTGAAGGCACACAATCCTCGGTGATTTATGTGACCGGGCCGACCGGATTGACCATCGCGTCGAGCAACTGGCGGCAGGATGACAGCTTTGTCGGCTCCAATTATGCTTTCCGCGAATATTTCCAGGCGGCGATGAAGACCGGCATGTCCGAACATTATGCTCTCGGCAATGTCAGCCGTCGGCCGGGTCTTTATATCTCCCGCCGCATCGATGCCGCCGATGGGCGGCCGCTTGGCGTCGTCATTGCCAAGGTCGAGTTCAACCGGCTGGAGACAGACTGGAACATCGGCGGCAAGCCGGTCTATGTGGTCGACAGGAACGGTGTCGTGCTGATGACCAGCGTGCCTGAGTGGCGGTTCAAGACCGTTGCGCCCATCGACGAGGCGCGGCGGAAAATCATTTCCGAAAGCCTGCAATTCGGCAATGAGGCGCTTTCAACGCTGCCGTTTCGGGCGGCGCGGCGTGCGAGCGAGGGTGTTCCGCTCATTCATGTCGATGAGCCGGGGAGGGAACGCGGCGATTATCTGCGGCTGGAAGTGCCGGTGCCAACCACTTCATGGACGCTGCACTATCTCCAACCGGTCGCGCCGGCGCTGAACGCCGCCATCCGCGAGGGCAGGGTGGTGGCGCTGGCGACGCTGATGCCGCTGATGGCGCTTTCGGCCCTGTGGCTGTGGCGCAGGCACAAGGCACTCAAGGAAAAGGAAGAGGAGCAGCGCGCCCGCGCCGAGCTGGAAATGAAGGTGCAGGAGCGGACCCGCGACCTGACGAAGACCCGCGATCATCTGCAGGCCGAAATCGCCCTGCATGAAAAGACCTCGGGCGAGTTGCGCAATGTGCAGCACGAACTGGTACAGGCCAACCGCCTTTCCATTCTGGGGCAGGTGGCGGCGGGCGTGGCGCACGAAATCAACCAGCCGGTCGCGACCATCCGCGCCTTTGCCGATAATGCCCGCACCCTGCTGAAACGCGACCGCATGTCCGAGGCCAACGAAAATCTCGAAAAGATCGCGGCGCTGACCGAGCGTATCGGCACCATTACCGGCGACCTGAAAATATTGGCGCGCAAGGGCCGCACCGCCGCCGAGCCTGTCAGCGTTCGACTGGTTATCGAAGGTGCGGTCATGCTTTTGCGCAGCCGCTTCTCCGGGCAGATGGATGCGCTGGATATCGTGTTGCCGGATCAGGACCTGAAAGTGCTCGGCAGCCGTATCCGGCTGGAGCAGATCCTCATCAACCTTCTGCAAAACGCGCTGGAAGCCACTGAAGAGACTGGGGCGGCGCGTGTCGAAGTTCGTGTGCGCGAGGAAGGCGACATGGTCGTGCTTTCCGTCAGCGACAATGGCACTGGCATTCCCGAAGCCATCCGCGCCCAGCTTTTTTCGCCCTTCAATACCTCCAAGGAAAGCGGCCTCGGCCTCGGTCTCGTCATCTCCAACGATATTGCTTCGGATTATGGCGGGCGCATCGAGGTGGTAAGCAGCAAGGCGGGCACATTTTTTTCCGTATTTCTGAAGCGAGCATGACATGACGGTGGATGGAACCATATTCCTGGTGGACGACGACTCCCAGCTGCGCAAGGCGATGGTACAGACGCTGGAACTCGATGGATTGCCGGTCACGTCGTTTTCCCGCGCAGAACAGGCGCTTGCGGCCTTGAACGAGGATTTCGACGGCGTCGTCATCACCGATGTGCGAATGCCCGGCATGACCGGGTTGGAATTTTTCGACCATGTCCGCAAGATCGATGCCGATCTGCCGGTCATCCTCATCACCGGCCATGGCGATGTGCCGATGGCCGTCGATGCGCTTCACAATGGCGCTTATGATTTCATCGCCAAGCCATTTCCCGCCGAACGCATGGTGGAAAGCGCCCGTCGGGCGCTGGAAAAGCGCCGCCTCGTGCTGGAAAACCGCGCCCTTCGCCGGGCGGCGGGGCAGGCGGAGGACGATCTACCGCTGATCGGCCAGACGCCCGCCATGGAGCGCCTGCGCACCACGCTGCGGCACATTGCCGATACGGATGTGGATGTGCTGGTGGCGGGCGAGACGGGCAGCGGCAAGGAGGTGGTGGCGACGGCGCTTCACCGCTGGAGCAAGAAGCGGTCCAAGGGCAATTTCGTGGCTTTGAATTGCGGGGCGCTGCCGGAAACGGTGATCGAGAGTGAGCTTTTCGGCCATGAGCCGGGGGCTTTCACCGGCGCGCAGAAAAAGCGCGTCGGCCGCATCGAACATTCGAGCGGCGGCACCCTGTTTCTGGACGAAATCGAGAGCATGCCGCTTGCGGTGCAGGTGAAGATGCTGCGCGTTCTGGAAATGCGCGAGGTCTCGCCGCTCGGGTCGAATGAGGAGCGGCCGGTCGATATTCGCGTGGTCGCGGCGGCCAAGGTCGATCTTGGCGATCCTGCCGAACGCGGCACGTTTCGGGAGGACCTCTATTACCGGCTGAATGTGGTGACGCTGTCCATTCCGCCGCTGCGCGAACGCAAGGCGGATATTCCGCTGTTGTTTTCCCACTTCGTCACCAAGGCCGCCAACCGTTTCAACATGGCGGTGCCGCAGATCAGTGCCGGCATTTCCCGCCGCCTCAATGACCATGACTGGCCGGGAAACGTGCGCGAACTCGGCCATTTCGCTGAAAGGGTGGTGCTGGGGCTGGAGACGGAACCAGCGGACGCGCCCGCATTACGATCCGCGATCCCCGCCTCCGGCACCTTGCCGGAACGCATGGATGAGATCGAGGCGCGCATCATCCGCGAAACGCTGGAACAATCGAATGGTGACGTGGCGGAAACCATCGCCACACTCGGCATCGCCCGCAAGACCTTTTACGACAAGCTGCAGCGCCACGGCATCAACCGGGCGGATTATGTGAGGAGCGGCACGGCGTAAGATGGCGCGTAGCGCGCACGGAAAAGCCGCGGACGTTTCCGTCCGCGGCCTGACAATAACGGTAATAACCGTGCTGAAGGTCTTCCCGATCAACCTGCTACGCAGAAATGGCGCTGGCCGTCATAATCCGTATAGGTGCCGGTGCGGGTGTTGAAGCTCCGGTAACGCTGCGAGCAATAATCGTACCAGGCGTTGGTCCAGGGCTCGATGGTGCGATAGGTGCGGCGCTGGTTGTAGACCGGGCGGCTGTCGTAAACCGGCTGGGCGCGATAGACGGGTGCCGGGCGGTAAACCGGCTGGGGTGCTGCGCGATAATAACGGTAATCGGGCTCTTCATCGATATAGCTCGGCTCGTCGACATAGACGCGCTCATCGTAGGCCGGCGCCGGACGCGACATTGCGGAGCCGACGGCGACACCGGCGGCAAGGCCGAGCACGCCACCCAGAATGGCAGCATCGCGACGGTCGCGGCGGCCCCAGTCATCGGCTGATGCACTGTTGAAGGGAACGATGGTGGCGGCGGCGACGGCGACGGCCAGAACTGTTTTAGCTGCAAAGGACGACATGGTGTGTTCTTCCATACAGGTGGCAGGGCGCTGCCAGTTGCAAATTCGATGGTTAAGGAAATACAGCCCGGCTGCTGAACGGGCGCTGAATGAATTGTGGCAGACCGGCGGCGGCCCGCAATTCCTGTTTGCGCGCGACGCACTTCGCGCTAGAACTCAAGAATAAACAGGACGCACCGATGAGCCTTTCCCAGATAACCGTCAATTCCGACACCTCGCACGAAGACCGTGCCCAGGCCATTCGCGATACGCTGCGTGACGCCATTGTCGACCGGCGGCTGGCGCCGGGAACCAAACTGTCGGAATCGGAAGTGGGAACGCTGTTCGATGTCAGCCGCACGGTGGTGCGCGCCGCACTTCAGATGCTGGCCTATGAGGGGCTGGTGAAGGCCGAGCGCAACCGGGGCGCCTTCGTCTCCAATCCCACGCCGGATGAAGCGCGGCAGGTGTTCGCTTCGCGCCGGTTGATCGAACCCGGCGTCGTGGATGCCGCAATCGAAAAAATCACGCCTGCGGCGGTGAAGCGGCTGCGTGAGCATCTGGTGCAGGAAAGCCGCCACCAGCATGAGCGCGGCCCGAGCGCCAGACGCGCGGAAATCAAGGCATCGGGCGATTTCCACCTGATGCTGGCCTCGCTTGCCGGCAATGCCATTCTGGAAAAATTCATGGACGAGCTGGTCGCCCGCTCGTCGCTGGTCATTGCGCTTTACGGGCGCTCGGGTGTTTCAAGCTGCGGCCACAATGATCACGCCGATCTCCTGGACGCGCTTGAGGCGAAGGATACGGCAAAGGCGCGTGCGCTGATGTTGCAGCATCTCGACCACATCGAGGCCGATCTTGACCTGCGCATGATGGAAGGTCTGGCGCTGAAGGATGCGCTGGCGCTCTGATTGACCGCCATCCCGTCGCGGGACGGGATGGCGGGTTGATTGCGCGTCAGGCGGCGTAACGGCTGATCGCCAGATCGTGTGTGTCGATCTCCGGCTTGTTGCCGCTGATGAGATCGGCAAGCACCCGGGCGGAGCCGCAGGACATGGTCCAGCCAAGCGTGCCGTGGCCGGTATTGAGATATAGATTGCTGTAGCGGGTGGCGCCGATGACAGGTGTACCATCCGGCGTCATCGGGCGCAGACCGCACCAGAATTTCGCCTGGCTCTGGTCGCCCGCGCCGCCGAACAGGTCTTCCACCGAGTGGGCTAGCGTTTCCTGCCGTGCTGCCGGCAAATCCTTGCTGAAACCGGCGATTTCCGCCATGCCGCCGGCGCGGATACGTGAGCCGAGGCGGGTGATCGCCACCTTGAACGTCTCGTCCATGACCGTGGAAACGGGCGCGCGCTCCTCTTTCACGATCGGAACCGTGATGGAGTAACCCTTGACCGGGTAAACCGGCAAAGTAAGGCCAAGCTGGCGCACGAACTGCGGCGAATAGCTGCCCAGCGCCGCCACGAAAATATCGGCCTCCACCAGCCCACGGGTGGTCTCCACGGCCTTGACGCGCCCTGCCTCGACGATGGGGCGCATGATGCCGGTATCGTAAAGGAAGGTAACGCCCGCCTCTTCGGCCATACGGGCAAGTTCGGTGGTGAACATGAAGCAATCGCCGGTTTCATCGCCGGGCAGGCGTAGGCCGCCGACGATCTTTTCCTTCGAAGGAGACAGACCGGGTTCGATGGCGGCGCAGCCGTCGCGGTCGAGAATCTCGAAAGGCACGCCGCCCGCCGTCAGCACGTCGACATCCTTGCCGATGGCGTCGAACTGCTTCTGGGTGCGGAACACCTCCAGCGTGCCCTGCATGCGCTGGTCATATTCGATGCCGGTCTCTTCGCGAAGCGCCATCAGGCAATCGCGGCTATATTCGGCAACACGCACCATGCGGCTCTTGTTGATGGCGTAACGCGCCGAGGTGCAGTTGCGCAGCATCTGGCTCATCCAGCGCCATGCGGCCGGATCGGCAGTGGGGCGGATGATGAGAGGCGCGTGTTTCATGAACAGCCATTTCATTGCCTTCACCGGAATGCCAGGCGCAGCCCATGGCGATGAATAGCCGGGGGAAACCTCGCCGGCATTGGCGAAGCTGGTTTCGAGCGCTGCGGCCGGCTGGCGGTCGATCACCGTCACCTTGTGCCCGGCTTTGGCCAGATACCAGGCGGAGGTCACGCCGACGACGCCGGCTCCGAGGATAGTGACGTTCATGATCGTCTCACTTGTGATTGACTGATGTTGAAGCGGCTGCCGGGGTTTCTCCCGGCTGAATATAACTGCGTCGATAACGGCGTCCGAGGCCGGTCAGGATTTCATAGGCGATCGTGCCGGCATCCTCGGCAATGTCTTCCAGCGTCTGTTCAGGCCCGATCATCTGCACAAGGCTGCCCTGGGTCAATGTTCCCTCGGGCAGGGTGGATATGTCGAGAATGATGCTGTCCATGGAAACGCGTCCCGCAATCGGCAGTCGCACGCCGTTATACCACGCCGCGCCGCGATTGCTGAGCGAACGCGGCAGGCCGTCAGCGTAACCGGCGGCGATGGTTGCCAGACGCGTCGGCCCGGCCGCTTCGAAGGAGCCGCCGTAACCGACCAGCGAACCGGCGGGAACGGTGCGGGTCTGGATGACGGCCAGATCGAGGCGAACGACCGGCTTCATCGGGTTGGGGCGTGTAACGGACGGCGCGCCGCCATAAAGCGCGATGCCGGGGCGCAGCAGGTGGTTGTGGTAATCATTGCCCAGAAAGATGCCGCCGGAATTCGAAAAGCAGACGGGCGCTTCAGGAAAGGCAATGGCGGCCTCACGCATCACTGCAAGCTGCGCGGCATTGGAGGCATGGTCCGGTTCATCGGCGCAGGCGAGGTGGCTCATGACGAAGGCGATGTCGATGCCATCCAGCAATTGCGGCCGGGGGGCGAGGATTTCGAGTTCTTCGGGGGAGAGGCCGAGACGGCACATGCCGGTATCGATCTGCACGGCGGCGGTGAGCGCCTTGCCAAGCTTTTTGGCGTGGGCCGACCATTGGGCAATCTGCTCCAGCGAATTCAGAACCGGGGTAACGGCCATGGCAGCGCAGGAGGTCTCGTTGCCGGGCTGAAGACCGTTGAGAACAAAGATCCGCGCTTCTGCCGAAAGCCGCAGTCGCAACGCCAGCGCTTCATCGATATGGGCGACGAAGAAATTGCGGCAACCCGCGTCGAACAGGACCTGCGAGACGATATCCGCGCCGAGACCGTATGCATCGGCCTTGACGACCGCTGCCGTCTGCGATGCGGGCGCCATGGCCGCAAGGGTCAAATAATTGTCGCGCAATGCGCCGAGATCAATGGTCAAATGGCCGCTTGCACCACCGGCGGCCTGCTGGCGGCTGATCTGCATGTCCATGGTCGTTCACCCTCATTTTTATCCCATGAGGGTATTGCAACGATTGTCGAATTTCTTGGCGATTGCTCGAAGAAAATGCGATAGAATTCACAATGGCGCAATTTTCTTTTGCTGATTGGAATCTTCTATGTCGTCACTCGATGCGACCGACCGCCACATCATCCGCCTGCTTCGGCTCAATGCCCGTATCAGCAATGCGAAACTGGCAGCGGAAGTCGGGCTTTCCGCATCCGCCTGCCTTCGCCGGGTCGATATTCTCGAACGGGAAGGGATCATCAGGGGGTATACGGCGCTGACGAGCGGCCTTGCCGGTGGCGAGGTGATTTCGGTCATCGTGCAGATCACGCTCGACCGCCAGACGGAGGATTTTCTCAACCGTTTCGAAAATGCGGTGCGGCGATATCCGGAAATCCGCGAATGTTATCTGATGACGGGCGGTTCGGATTATTTCCTACGCTGCGAGGCGGAAAGTGCTGGGGATTTCGAGCGGATTCACAAGGAGATCCTGTCGAAGCTGCCGGGGGTTTCGCGCATTCATTCGAGTTTTGCGATCCGGAATGTGCTGGCGACGCCGAAGGCGCGGTAGCATCAGAGTTCGCGGCCACCCCCCTCTGTCCTGCCGGACATCTCCCCCTCAAGGGGGGAGATCGGATGGAGCGCCCGCTCGTCCCCTCGCAGCCATCTTATTATCAATAAAGTGACGTTACTGAATGTGGTGGGCAAGCCACTTGTCGATCTCCCCCCTTGAGGGGGAGATGTCCGGCAGGACAGAGGGGGGTAAGCCCCACGCTCCGCCACTTCAAGTCACCCCCACCACCGATAAAAATGATGCACCGGGCCCCGCCCGTGCCCAACAGCAAGGCCCCGCCCAGCATCGAGCGCCCCATTCAGATAGTCCTTCGCAAGCCCCACTGCCTCCCGCAACTCACGACCCTTTGCAAGATGAGCCGTAATCGCCGCCGCCAATGTGCAGCCTGTGCCGTGGTCATTCTTCGTCTCCACCCGTGCCGCGGAAAGCGCCTGCATGGCGCCATCCGCAAACAGATAATCCGTGCTCTCAGGCCCGTCGCCATGGCCGCCCTTGATGAGCACGGCTTTCGCGCCCGCCTTCAGAATCAACTCAGCCTGGCGGGCGATCTCCGTCTCCGTCTTCGCCATCGAAGTGCCGGTCAGCAGCGCCGCTTCCGGCAGGTTCGGCGTAACGATGGTTGCGAGCGGCAGCAAATCGCGCCGCAATGTCTCGATGGCGTCTTCATGCAGCAGCCTGTCACCGGAGGTCGCTACCATGACCGGGTCCAGCACCACCGGCTGCGATTGCCGCCGAAGCCGTTCCGCGATGGCGGCGATGGTTTCGATCCGCGAGACCATGCCGATCTTCACCGCATTGACGGCGAGATCGGAGAATACCGCATCCATCTGCGCGATAATGGTGGCGACCGAAATATCCTCCACCGCCGTCACGCCTTTGGTGTTCTGCGCGGTGATGGCGGTGATGACGCTGGCGGCATAGGCGCCAAGCGCGGAGAAGGTCTTGATGTCCGCCTGAATACCCGCGCCGCCGCCGCTGTCGGAGCCGGCAATGGTCAATGCAATGGCTGTCATGGCTGTCTCGCTTTCAGCGCCGCGTCAATCCTGGAGCGGAAGTCCTTGGTTGCGCTGGCAATATCGCCCGCGCGGAAAATGGCGGAAATCACCGCCACACCATCCGCGCCCGCCTCGATGACGGACGGCACACGGGCAAGATCGATGCCGGCGATAGCGCCGACCGGCATATCCGGCTTCCACTCCTTCAGCAGGGCGCGCAGCATGGTAAAACCGTCGATACCGACCGGCTTGTCCGGATTGACCTTGGAAACGGTTTCGAACACGCCGCCGATGCAGGCATAGTCGACGGGCATGGAGGCCGCCCGCTCGGCATCGGGGCGGTTCTTGACGGTGAGGCCGATAATCGCCTTTTCGCCGAGAATGCGCCTTGCGGTTTTGGCGTCCATGTCGTCGGCGCCGAGATGCACCCCGTCCGCACCCGAGGCGAGGGCCACATCCACCCGGTCGTTGATGACAAGCGGTACGCCGGCGCCGGCGATGGCCTCGTGAATGGCGCGGGCGTTTTCGATCATCTCGCGCGTCGAGCCGTGCTTGTCGCGATATTGCAGAATGGTCGCGCCGTTCAGCGCAGCCGCCAGAGCAAGCTCCGGCAGCGGCGCAACCTCACTGAGGCTCGCATCGACCAGCGCGTTGAGGCGGTAATCAACCTTGTTCATGCTCTATCCTTGCGTGATTTGTGATGTCCTCACCGGAAATTTCGGAAAGCGCATCCAGAAACGCCGGTTCGAAGCTGCCGGGGCCTTTGGCGTGCTTGGCCGCAAGTTCGGCGGAAACGCCGGTGACGGCAAGGGCGGAGGCCGCCGCCGTCAACGCGTCTTTTTCGACAGCCATGAAGGCGGCGATGACGCCGCCCGAAAGGCACCCCGTTCCCGTCACCTTCGCCATCCACGGATGGCCGTTGATGATCCTGACGCTGCGGGTGGTATCGCGCAGATGATCGACCGGCCCGGTCTCGATCCTCACCACGCCAGGCACATCGCCGATCAGGCTCATTTCGGCGTGATTGCCACGTACGATCGTCGGGGAAAGTGCGATGAGTTCACGCGCGAATTCCAGACGCGACGGCGAATAGTCGCAATGCACGGGGTCGACGATCCACGGCTTGCCGGATGCATTGGCGATTTCGATCGCTAGCCGGATGACCTTGCGCCGCTCGGCATCCAGCGTGCCGAGATTGACGGTCAGCGCATCCGCCTTGGTGACGAAGCTCTCGATTTCCTCCAGCGAGGTGGTCATGGAAGGAATACCGCCAACGACGGTGATGCCGTCTGCGGTGAATTTCTGCACCACGGTGTTCATCAGGCAATGCACGCGCGGGCGCGTCTTGCGCACCCGCTCCAGAATCTCGGCGGCGATTGCCGCTGTCGGAAAATTCGTCGTCATGGCTGCTGCAGCTCCACGGCGATGTCGTCCGCCGCCGGCGCCTGCTTGATCAGCTGCATCTCCTGCATGAAGGCGCCGAAACGGGCGTAGCGCGCGCGGTCGAGTGCAGCCGGGCGCTTGGCGAAGCGCGGCAGCGTGTCGAAGAAGGCCTGCTTGTTCAGCGCATCGTCAAGGTTCGGATAGGCCTTGATGAAAAGCTGCCAGGATTCCTGAGGATGGTTGGTAATGAAGATCGCGGCCTGTTCCACGGCGGAGAGGAAACGCGGCAGGCGGCTGTCCTTTGCGAGATCCCGGTGCGTGACGAAGATCAGCTCGTCATAAGCCGGCACGCCGTGTTCCTCCGGAAAGAAGGAGCGGCCTTCATGTCCCTCGAGCTTCATCTGCGTCAGCTCGAAATTGCGGAAGCCGCCTAGCGTGGCATCCACCTTGCCGGCGATCAGCGACGGCGAGAGCGAGAAGTTGACGTTGATGAGTTCGACATCGTCCTTCGTCAGCCCGTCCTTTTCCAGCATGCGTTTCAGCATCGCATCCTCGAAGCCGGAAACGGAAAAGCCGACCTTCTTGCCCTTCAGGTCTTTCAGGCTCTTGATCGGCCCATCGGCCAGAACGGTGACGGTGTTGAGCGGCGTCTCGACCAGCGTGCCGAAACGCACGAGCGGCAGGCCGGCATCGTGATCGAGATAGAGGTTCGGCTGGTAATGCACGCCGATATCGGCCTGTTTTGCCGAGACGAGACGCGGCACGGCGGACGGGTCTGCGGGCGGAACCAGTTCGACCTCCAGCCCCGCATCGGCAAACAGGCCGCGTTCCTTGGCGATCACCATCGGCGCATGATCGGGGTTCACGAACCATTCGAGCAACACGGTCAGCTTGTCTGCCGCTTGCGATTGCATGGGTGAAAGCACGCTTGCTGCCGCGACGACGAGGGAAAGAAGAGTTCGTTTCATGGTGCCGAAAGTCTCCGTAAAGATCTGAAAGGAATGGTGTGTTCTGTTTCTTTGGCCCAGGGGGCCAGATTGGCGGTCGCCCGGTCGACGATGAGCCGCAGCAGCACCGCCATGACGGCGAGAATGGCCATGGCGGCGAACATGGTGTCGGTCTGCATGCGGGCATTGGACTGGATCATCACGAACCCAAGCCCGGCCGATGCACCCACCCATTCGCCGATGACGGCGCCAAGCGGGGCGAGCGGCGCCGCCACCCTCAGGCCGGAAATGAGCGATGGCAGCGCCAGCGGCACACGCAACCGGGTGAGGATCTGCCAGTGGCTCGCCTCAGTCAGCGAGGCGGCGTCGAGGATGGCGCGATCGGTGCGGTTGAGCCCGTCAGTGAAAGCGGAGGCAACGGGGAAGAAGATGATGATCGCCGTCATCACTACTTTCGAAGCCATGCCGAAACCGAACCAGAGGACGAGGATGGGGGCGAGCACGAAGACCGGAAAGGCCTGCAACACCAGAACCATGGGCCAGACGAGGCGGCCGAGACGCGGGATGGCGGCAATCGTGAAAGCGACGAGAATGCCGGCGGCGATGCCTGCCGCGAGCCCTAGCGCCATTTCACTGAGCGTCACCAGTGCCTGCCCGAACAGGAAGCCGGGCTGACGCCAGAAAGCGCCGGCAACATCGGCGGGCGATGGCAGGATATAGCGGGGCGGTGAAAACAGCCATGTTCCCGCCTGCCAGAAAACCAGCAGAAGACCGACACCGTTCAGCGCATGGGTGGCACGCATGAGCCGGACCTCAGACGCAGACGCAGACGCACCGTGTGCGAAGGGCGGAAGGTTTCAGCATCATCATTCGTCTCCAGATGTGACAATCCCGGAGATCAGGCAAAGCGGAGAAGAGAAAGGGCAGCGCCTCTTGGCGCGACAGTTCCGTTCCTACGCCGGCATGACCCGGATCAGGTAGATAAGGGTTTGGCAAAATGCCATCTCAGTGCCGCAGCACACCCCTCGGAAGAGTTTGATTTCATAGGAGAATTCAAAACTCATGTCAAATGTCTTCTTCAAATATTCCGTTGTGAACCGTTGCATCAGAAAATTGCTAATGGAATTGCTAATAAGCCAAACCGAAGGAACTCTATGTATATTTGTAAATTTGGATTTATTGCCGGTTTGTTTTCAAAACAAATGAGAATTAATATTTTATTTTGAAAACAAAATTGGGCGCCAAGCAAAATTAAACTTCGCTATATTGACTTGATGCGCCAAATTAATCTACAGTAATGCATCATCAATATTACGGAGGTGGAAATCCGAATTTGTCAGGGAGAGTTGTTCATGGGTGTTCATCCCAATCTTATGAAGCGTGAAAACGGCTACTACTATTTCGTCATGAATGTTCCGAAACGGCTAAAGCCGTTGACGAAACATCGCCAGATTTGGCGTTCCTTGAGAACGAAGGATGAGGCGACTGCACGGAGGCGTTTGCCCATTGAGCAGGTGAAATATGCTGTCCCTATGGACAGCGATATTGTGCCCGATGACGTTCGCATTGATTACAGCGAGATAAGGGTGGCGGCAAAAAAACTTAATGTTGACTATATTCCGCACTCCGACTTGATCAATCTAAACGTATCGCAGTTGCTCCAAGCCTATGAAGCCAGAGAAAATGTTAGGGCGCTCAAGTCCAAGCTGAATCCAATCGAGTCCGGGGCTATCGCCGGGATACTGGAGACGCCACCGGAGACACCGTTGCTATGGGAACAAGCGTTCAAGCTGTTTCAAGAGTTATCGCCTGAGAAAGTTTTTGGCTTGAACGAAGTTGAGACGAGACGGAAATGGCGTAGATTTGAGCAGGCAACCGATGATTTCTTAAGGCGGATGCCTACGCACACAAACGTTCTAGAAATAGAGAAACGTCATGTCGCAGAGTATCGAAAGAAGCTGATTGCTGCATGTAAGGAGGGTGAATTCAAGGGGGATGAAGGCAATAAGAAACTGATGTGGCTTCGGATCATTTTGGATGTAGTAATTGCTTCTCACTATCCAGAGCGGACAAACGTCTTTGAAAACTTCAAACCCATCAACCTTGAAGATTCTGCGAAACGTAAGCCGTTCACCGAAGCAGAAGTCAAAATTGCCAGAGCCGCGCTGGAGAAATCTTCGATGAGAGAAGAATGCAAAGCCATCGCGATCCTCGGCGAAATGACGGGCTGCGGTGTTCGAGAACTCATTTGGATGGAGGCAGCGGACATTCGTCTTGATGCTCCAATTCCGTTCATCAGTGTGTACCCTAATTCTTTGCGCCGAAAGGTCAAGAAAGGCGGTGTACGCCACAGGGATATTGTCCTAACGGGCGATGCGCTGGAAGTGATGAAGCGCTTTCCGAACGGGTTTCCGTCTTTCCATGACGGTCAAGGTCCAACGCGCATGAACTGTTCGATGTCCGGTTTTTTCAGAAAGGTTGTCCCGGGTAAAGGGCACTACTCATATCGCCATCGGCTGGACGACCTATTGAAAAGATCAGGCTGCGATCTCGGTTTAAAAAGCGCGATTATGGGGCATTCACTCAAAGGTCACGCTGGGTATTATGGGGAGGGATACTCTCTTGAAAACCAGAGGGAGGCGTTAGAAAAAGCATTCGAATACGCAAAAAATAAACAATAATATCAAAACGATATGCTGAGAAGTGAATGACTTTATATTATGAATATCGGCGTATTCCAAACAGGGAATATGTGAGTTGCAGAAATATACGATCGATAATCTCGCGAAAAGCGAGAGGTTGCGAAAGGAATTATTTGAAACGATTGATTGGGTGATTACCAATGCTAAAGATCAAAGCTTTTCCGAAGCGGCGTTAAGCCATGCGAAAGCGAAGAAACGCGTTCTGGAGGAGCTAGACCTCATCGTACATTACTAGTAGCGCATGACGGCGCTTTAACCGCTACGTCAGCCAAATGATATTTTTGGCTGACGATTGTTCACCTAGAAACCTATTGGCTAATTGCTTTCTCTGCGATTAAATGAATCTGATGCAGAAATTCTCGCTGGCGAACTCCATCATCGCCGCGTCTTTCAGCCGTGCGAAGAAGCTTTAGAAAAGCGTCTTCCATCTCGTCGGTGGATACGAGAGCACGTGGTTTTGATGGTTTGGTGCCTCTTACGCGTTCTGCCTCTCGCCTAGCGTTTTGAACGTAAAAGTTGGCTAATTCAATAGCCTCCTCGACCGTCTTTAGCGGCGAGAGTACGATCTGGTTCTGCAAACGACTTCGAAACGCGGGTAGAGCGGATGAGTATCTTCGCATGGCATCAGGAGTGATAGCCAACATCATAAAAAGATGTTTAGGCAAAGCGTCCATTATGGCGCGCATTGCCGAGAGATATCGAACTATTGCTGCGGGTCCTAATACCCCGTCTTGTTTCTCTAGCTCATCCAAAAGCAGGAATACGCCTTTCAGCAAGCTAAGTTCGCTGCTTATCACAACAATGTCTCGAAGAGCCGCTGTTTTTGACTCAACAGTATCGAGTCTGAATTGAACACCCAGACCTTCTCGATGAATCTTCAAAAGACGCAGACCCAATAACCAATCCTCGAATGCTCGCAAGAGGTCGTCGGATTCTGGGAACTCTGAAAGTGTCTTCAGTGCTGCTTTCAGATCAGTACTACGAACTAGGCTAAGTGAAGCTGGATCGCTGCTAATCGCTTCAGCAAGGCGTCTGTAGTGATCTTGACCAAGCTCCAAAAATAATTGCCGTATAGTCCCGTCAAAAGATTTTTCAGGGTCAGCCAAATATCGTACTACGTAATAACCCTCATCGTCACTGAGGGCGTCATGGATGTCCTGCTCAAAGTGGTTGAGCAAGTTTGTCTTACCAACGCCTTGAGTGCCCTCAATCACTACAACTTGTGATTTTCCATCGCGCATAAAACTTACGATACGCGATTCCACCTCATCATCAGCCGCTGAGGGGAAATGGGGATTGTTTGATGTTTGATTTGATGCCGGAAAGGGGTTTGTTAGGACACCATAGCGGCTGAATACATCAACAGACCGTTGTGTTCTCTGAGCAGTTTTCAGTCGTTCTCGCAGACTCATAAAGATGTCCTCTCAATCCGAAGACTTGAGCTCGATTTTCCCGGGATGAGAAAGTCACCCCTATAAAGGTAGGCTTTATTAACGGCAGGTTTGCCAGAAGCAATTTCTAATTCATAGATAAATCGCTCCTCAAACCGCGTATCCGTAGTTGAGCCTTCAGTGGACCGTTTTAGCAGATTTTTTTCGCTCGCGGCATCTAACAGCTTGCGAGCGACGTTTGGATGAATACCGTCGATTTTAATAAGATCTTCAAGCCAAGCCCCTGTAGCAACAAGTTCGTCCCCCTGAGACAGGGTTTTGAATCGATCAATCGCTATGTTAGCAAAGTTCTCTAAACTTGGTTTCAGCGGAGTCGCATACATTCCATCTTCAAGCAAACAGCCAATCTCAAGGATTTCAGCGACACTCTTGTAAGCCGTCTTAGCTCTCGAAAATTCTTTGAAATCCCAAGAGTGACCTATGGGGAGATCCTTGATAACATCTTGCAAGAGAGCGCAAGATGGAAACGCGTGAAGTTCTCTACTCAAGGCGTCGATGTCCAAACCGATAATCGCTTCCGCTAAACGGGAGATTTTAGGCTCCGCCTCCCAACGCCTGTCTTCAAGAGAAATTGCTTTCCCAGAAGTCAAGAATCTTCGGAACTCTTCTATACCACCAAGTTTTTTCGCTGAAATGGTGTCCATGACCTCCTTCTCAGAAAGTCTACCTTCGGCATCAAGTTCCAACACGAGGTTGAATAGCTTCTCAAGATGGAATCTGAATACAGGGACAGATTTGTCGGTCCGCGAAGCTTCTGAGCTTCTGCTTTCAGATGCGTTTAGTGGTTTTGTCTTACCACTTCTTGGATTTTCCTGTTTTTTTGCCTTTTTTTGAATAACCGAGGGCGTCGCTGATCCGTTGCCCCAAGAGGATATTCCTACCTCTTCGAACCAAAGTAAGTCTTCTTGGCTTTGATAAGGCGACCAAGGCAGGTCCTTTCCAATGGCAGAAACTGTAAGGTAAGTTTCATCGTTAACGGACAGCCGAACCGTTCCAAAAGCGGTAGCTAGCTCCCACAGGATGTCGGTGAGAGGAAAAGAACGGATCTTGCCGGTGAAGGGATTCAGGGTGACGCCGCTTAAGGTCTTTCCTAACATGTCAGACGCTTTCACCGCTCGATAATAAATTGGCATCAAGCCCTCTGCCAGAGCCATACGCGCCAATCCTTGGTCGGCGGTGAGCAAGTGGACACGGTGCCCGGGAGCAGACTGTGCCTGATGGTGTCGTGCAGCTTCGAGGATGAGTCTGTCGCAGTATGCATTAATTATTCCCGTTAGGTTCAATCCCCTCAGGTCTTTGTCACCTTCCGGCTGGAAAGCGTTTCGAAGCGGATCTCCTAGTAGAAAGGTTCGTTCAATTTCGGTGTTCGATCGCAATTCTAGACCCAATAAAACTCTATGCCCTGCTTGACTACGAATGTGGTCAAGCGTCAGATCAATTGTTCTGGGCTTTGTATCATGTCGATTTGAAATGAAGCGGTCACCAAAGTTGACGATTTCCATGTGCACAATGCCAGGAACTTTTATCCGCGCTGCCGGATGTAAATAGCTGGTAATAAAGTTCAAAGCGCCTTGAATGATCCCAGACGTGTCGGTCACTACTGTACATGGGCGTTGAAAAGGCATGCTCTCTAGAGTGCCCGGATCAAAAACAGGATTGACCAAGCCCACGCGCATCACGGTAGTTGCAATAGTATCAAGAAGGCGGCGTATTTTCCCCATGGCGCGTTTTTTGTCGTCAGGACCCAATGCGTCGACCGCGAACAACGCGGATAATGCGTCTGTTGTGTCTGCAACCGATGGGGTTGTCCAAACGTACCCGCCTCGGCGGCAGGCGCGAGTATAAGCTTCCTGTAGGGTGCTCGCAGACTTCACTTCAATTGAACCTAAGTTCAACCAATTTGAGCTGCCAAAGGCGTGATCCTCCTGTACCTCTAACTTGCACAAGCCAGAACTCAGAAGTCGAGCAATTGAATCAGTTAAGTCTAACGGTGCTGCGAGTTTCATTTTTACCGAACCAATATTGACGTGCCGGGTCTGTCTTTGAAAATTTCGTGAATCCACTGGAGATGTTGGAAAAGGGCGCGAAACGGATCTATTGTTGTTGCCGTGTCGTCCCGGTCATCGTCGCTTTCCGCACTTGACATCCATTCCGTCTGACCAGAGTGGATTGCACTCCCTGCGGCTGCAAGAAAGTCATTGAGTTTTGTACAGGTCCTTTCGGAAGGTGGAACCGTCTCATTGAAGACATCCACCAACAAAGCTTTCAGTGAAGTGCGCAAGGTGTCGTCACTGATGGACCCAAAAACCTCCTCGCGGGTTTGCCACGAATATATTTCTTTCAAAAGTGAAGAACCTCGGGGATGGAGCAAATGGCTCCTTTCAGCGTCCGTATACAGAAGGGACGACGGCGGTGAAAATGCTTGCCATATGGAAATCCTTAAGCTTGCAGTCGGGTCCATCCCCATTGTTTCTCCCCTCAAAGCCCAGAGTTGCAAAATATTAGCACGTTCTCGTTAATGACAACAAAATATGCGGCTGCCAACTGTAGCGATGATGATATTTGTCCACAAACCCGTCCACATACGGCGCGACCTGAGACACAATTTCCTCGCGCTGAGTTATTTTAGGTAGCGATAAACCGTTGCCCTACCTATTCCAATCGTTCTGGCGATCTCGGTCGCGCCCCCGTATTCATAACCGGTATTGGAGTCGTTGGACGCAAATTAATCGCACCCTTTTCGCTAAATCTCGAAATTAAGAACTGCTGGGCTGAATATCATGACGCCACGACTACATCTGAGCGCGACCAGTGTATCCAAACGCTTTTAGCTAACCTTGGAACTGCAAGCTTTATTGTTGGAGCAAATACGCCCGCCGGTCAGAAATTGTCAGATGAAATGAACGCGCTTCGTCAAAAGAAAGCTAAGATGTGGAGGCAAGACGTCAAGCAATCATTGGCGAAAAAAATAAACCTCAGCGCTACCAGCGATCTCACCCCCGAGAGCGACGCACCATTCTGAACGTGAGCAGTTTCATCGTTGGTGAGAAGAGACGAAGTCACCTTGCTGCCCCAAGCCATCTCCGCCCACGTTAGAGTGACTTTACCCTCTGAACATTTTTCAGATTGTGCACGTGATTTTGGTCCAATCTACCATACCGACTTCCGGAAGAGCCTACACCAGCCTGTGAATTAGATGGTGTAAGTCAATTTAGAGTCCAGCGAGTCACGGTTTGTTCACGTCTTGAGTTGACTGAAAACATCAAGCAGATGATACTGCGAAGCAGCAAGCAGCACCTTCATTTTGTTTTTTAAATGAAGAGGTGCGCCCATGGATCAGCAACTGTCAGTCAAATTCCTGTTCTTCGAAGCCAGCGCGTCTGGTCTCGTCGCTGTAATTCTCATTTTCATTCTTGCACTCTTGGCTATGGGAATCGCGGTGCGCAGGAGGTGAGCGCCTCTGCAACGCGTAATATTAGCGCCTGTGGATAAGATCATGTTGCAACAATATCATTGACGAATCTCGCCCACCTCCCACTATGCGAAGCAGCAAGCAGCACCTTCATTTTGATTTTAAATGGAAAGGTGCGTCCAATGCCCAAGATCACCATTAAATTTCTCGGACTGGAAGTCTCTGCACAAGGGGTGTTGTCCGTTGTGCTCGCGTCGGTCATCGCCCTCACTGCTTTGGCAGTAATCTGGGCATATCTCGAAAAGCGCGATCTTCCCCGTAAAAATAGTATTGCAAGCCAAACTCAACGCATGATTTAGTTTGCTTAGGGTAGATTGCAAATTAGGCGGCTGGAATGTTTCGGGACAACACTGTCTTCATAATCGGTGCTGGTGCAAGCCACGAGTTTGGCTTGCCTGTAGGTGAAGCACTCATGAAAACAATCCAAATCAATTGCAGGTTTAGATTTGATCACTGGTCAATTAGTGAAGGCGTTGAGCCGATCTATAAATGCATTGTCAATCGATACACCAAAGACGATGACGAAATCAACGCACGCTTATTGGGAATGGCGGAAATCAATCGTGCTATCGATCACGCTGGTTCAATTGACGAATTCATAAATCGCCATACCGGAGACGAAGTAATCGCGGAAGTGGGGAAAATCCAGATTGCTTACGCGATCTTGGAAGCAGAGCGCCGCAGTAAGCTCGCAACTACCCTACTCGGAACAGCGGCTTCTTCACCCCCACAACTCTCTGACACATGGATCAATTCGTTTACGCGGATGCTCTTCGATGGGGTGAGAAACAGCGACGTTGACAACGTGGGAAGCAACATAACGATTATTTGCTTCAACTATGATCGCTGCATCGAAATGTACCTAGAACATGCCATAATGAATGCGTTCCGTGATGTTCCACCTGATAGGGCGAGACAGATTGTCGCTAGGATCAATATTATCCACCCATACGGAAGCCTTGGAAACTTGGAAGAGCATCCCTTTGGCGGCGATGTTTCACCCCAAAGAATAAGGCAAATGAGCGACAATATCGTTACGTGGTCCGAGTCGCGGGCGAGTGATAGAGCACCAAAAATTCAGCATGCAATGGCAAACGCGTCTACCATCGTTTTTCTTGGCTTCGCTTTCGCTCCGCAAAATATGCGGCTTTTGACTATCGACAAGGGCTTTGATGAACCCGAACAAGAGGTTGAGACCTTCGCGACTGCATATGGCTACAATCCCGTCATAAATGAGCGACTTAAAACAAAAATCCTTGATTTGTACTCCCCTAACGACTTCACCATTAATTCCGAGCGCGTCCACATTCAGTACGATATGAAATGTGCTGAATTCCTTAGAGCGCACAGCATGGCGTTGGTGGTGTGATGAAGAAACTGTCCAACAATCAGGGCGGTTCCCGATCACTTCAAAACGGAATGTCCTTGTCTAACTCTTCGGACAACTGCTCGATATATGGACGATAGTTCTTTTCTATCCTCTCAACCATTTCATTCACCAGTTTCGCGACTTCTTCTACCTCTTCGAGTTTTAGCGGAATGAAGTTTCCGTCATTGTCTCGCCCGTTACGATGCACGATATGATGTCGGATTTGGATTATTTGTTGCATCTTCTGCTCTTCGGCAGTCAGTTCAGATTGACCTTCATTTTTTTTCTTATTCTTCTTAGGTTTTTCAGGGCGCTCGTCAGCAAAAATATAAACGTCAAGCACGGCTTCGTAGAAGCCTGAAACTTTCAAAAGATCATGAAATGAAACTCGTTCTAGATATTTTTTGGCAGTCCTTTTTACAAAATTTGGGTCTTTAGCTATGTCAATCAGCGTATGCGTTGAAGATCGGAGAGCCTCAGTGCTTCCAACTAAGGCAAGTAGTTTTTTATCATCGTTGGTGATTATTTTTATCAGTCGGTCACTAAGATACGCTTCCAAAATGACGACGTACTGAAGGTAAAGCACCTTTAGAAGCGGCTGACCGGGTATCCCTAACTTGTACGAGTTTGTATGAAGGGATTTCGCGTCTGCAACTGATTGCTGAAACACCTCATAAGCGTCGAAAGGCAGGTCTTCAGGTCCGAAGTCTTCAAAATCGAATGTATCATCAATGAAACGGACTTTTACTTCAGGATGATCAGTCACCTTCACATCCTTTTGCCCCGGCATGGCGATTACCTCGATATTGTAATCTTCATCGCACTCGGTACAGGTAACTGTCGAATAGTTGCTCTCTATCCCGTCGCCAGTGCTATCGTTTGTCCAGTCGAAAGTGGCATTATCAACTTCATCTTCGATGAATGAGTTGCACTCGGGGCATTTGAAGTTGATATTTAGCAATGCACAAATCCTTGGTGGTTGCGATATATATTCTCCGCAACCTAAGAAGGTGAATGCAAATAAAGAATGAAGACCCTTTATCAAATTGTCTAGTCGAGACAATTATGCACTGACGTTTCGATGAGGGCTCAGGGGCCACAAATCCTACCCGCGCCCGGTGCAGCCCTAGTTTTCCGCCAGATTTCACAATTGTTGAACAATACACAAAACTGTTCACTTTTGTTGAGCGATTTAAACCTTGTCCGGTAAATATCTGTAGACAGTCGCTCTGCCGATCCCAAGGGTTTTCGCGATCTCGGTCGGACCTTTACCAGCCGCCACTAGCTCATTGATCCTAGCGCCATCAACAGTGGCTTTCCTGCCCTTGTAGACGCCTTCCTTCTTCGCCTTGGCAATTCCCTCCAACTGGCGTTCTCTGCGTATGGCTGTCTCGAATTCAGCGAAGACGCCAAGCATCTGGAGAAATGCTTTTCCGGCTGGAGTGCTGGTGTCGATTGGTTGGTCCGTTGCCTTTAAGGAAACACCTTTGGCTTTCAGGCGGTCCACAATAGCGGATAGATCGCCTATCGAGCGGGCGAGACGGTCAATGCGGGTAATGATGATGGTGTCGCCTTCCCGAGCGAAATCGAGCAGTCTGGAAAGCTCTTCTCTGCCTTGTGTTGTGGTGCCGCTTTTCTTCTCTTTCAGAATAAGCGTTGCCCCGGCTGATCGGAGGGTCTCTTCTTGCAGGGTCAAATCCTGATCGACCGACGACACTCTGGCATATCCGTATATGACCGACATCTGATGCCCTTTTTGTCTCATTTGACTCTAGATGTATGAGTCGTAACGTCTCGGAATGCTGAAATCAACCCTAATAAGACGCTAAAAGTGTCTCATGGCGTTGTCTCACTACGGTTTACTCAAATGGCGCAATTTGTTGAGCTGGCATGCCGCGCTCCTGTCAACATCGTCAAGACGTCGACTCATATGTCTACGCAACAGTGAGCGGAACCGTCAGAACGTGGGGATGACGCGAGTAAAAAGTTGCTTAAATCAATAATATTATTGAAAATAAACAAAAAGTCTGATATAGTAATAAATATATCGTGATAACTCATGGTTCAGCTAGCGGAAAAATTATTCCGCTGCAAAGCAATTCCACAAACTAAATAAGAAGTAGCCGGTTTGCGGCAATCAGGGGTCCGCTCACGAGAGCGATCTTGGTTTTCTTTATTTAATTTTCACATGCGCCCGTCAGAGATTGGCGCAATTAGATTTATATTGCCTTTTAACGAAGTAAAAATGAAAACAAATAAAATAGACGAATGGGCTTTATCGAACTTTATTCAAAAAGCATCGTTCGACATAGTCAATTCATACGATAAAAATACATCTCGAATACAGGAATACATAAGTGAGAACGCTTTTCTTGTTACTGTTCATCTCAGAAGTTATGGAGATTGTCATAACATTATCGATGCGCAGCGGAGAGTTGATAGAGCATTCGCACAATATCACGCTTCAACGCTTAGACGTCACTGCTTCACTAAAGATAAAGTGACGCGCAGGAATAAGAAGTTTCAGCCTTTGGCTTTCCTAGCTTTTGATATCGAAGGTAGCCGTCAAAATAGCTTTCACACAAATCCAATTCACCCTCATGGTCACGGCGCGGTTTTATTTCATGAGAAAACACTTAAGAACTTCAAAGACCGTCATCATCGATTTCTTACGCCGGAAGGCGGCTATAAAATCCCCAATCCAACAGCAAGTATTTCACTCGTTGACTTCAAACCTGTGAGTAGTGTTTGTGATCTCGCTGGTTTTTTGAGATACTCACTGAAAGTGGAAAATCATCTTACCAGCAACCAAACGAATTACGCACCTTTTGACTTCTATCCGGCTTCGTCGATGGATTTCCCGTTTTGGAATCGTTTTCACGAAACAAGTGGCTGGGATGCTCAGTCAGCTTTGTGCAATTGGATCCCTGATTTTGCTTTTCATAACGCTGTCACCGCCGACGCGACGACAGAAGTTGGAAACTGAAATCTTCACCGCCTTCACAAGAATCTGGATATCGAATGCAATCAAACGGATTTGGACGTTTTGAACAGTCCATCGTTGTTCAAATCGATGAGCACCATTCCTCAAAAATCGAAAATACTTATCAAGGCGCCAGCCCATGGCAGTGTCGTGGTGAGAACACGTTCGTTTTGTCGAGACTTTCAGCTCGAAAAGGCGATGACGAGGAGGTCGTCTGGCATATCTCCGCCTTACTCAGACTCCTTCCAGAAGACGCTTGGAGCATCGACTGGGAGAAGTCACAATACTGACAGTGTAGGCTTAGAGTTTTCATCAGGTCGCCTCTGGCAAGAACATTAATCTCCCCGTTCGCTTTTCTGCAATTTCATTCTGAGAAGCTTATCTGAAGCGCGGGTCCTGCGGCACTATCAGTCCGCCAGCCGAATTTTTCTTTCCCATGGCTTCGCGTTTTTTCAATCTCGCGTTTTCGATACCGGGCGGAAAAATAGATGCCAGCTTTCGGCACGCCTTCCAGTGTTCATAATTCGTTTCTGTCATCCCTGTCAGAACAACAGCCATTGTAAACAGCGTGTTCAACTCCTGCGCTCTTCGAGAAACGGCTTGTTTATCAATCCTTGGATCGCGCTTCAAAATTTCCGCTTCATCCTTCAGGAAATCCGCTTCGGCTTTTTCCATATCTTGTCGCGACAAATAAGCGGGGAACTGATTTTTTCTGGCTTTGAAGCAAGCAAGGATCAAATCGTGGGCTTCGTAAAGGTCCAGCAACGCCGCGACATTGATGTTGTCGTATTCGGTCATCCCCGCGCTCGGTGAGACATTGGCGGGCGGTTGCTGATCTGTCTGCGCTTGAGCGTGATCGGCGTTAGCACTTTTGTTTCCTGAAGCGGAAACTTCATTTGCGCCGCTCATTTCTTGTTTGCTTTTGAATGCGCTGATGTTTTCATCAATGTCTTCATAGCAGGCGTCTGAATCCCCAATCGAATGCTTCGCCAACGATTCCCAGGTTCCGGCATTGAATGTCATTGAGCCAAGTACACATTGATCGCCAACACGCCATGTCGCAATCAGAAGCCGACTACCCGCACTGTGCTTTAGCGTCATAGGTCCAGCTTCCTCACCGCCATACGGAAAGCGAAACTGGTGACCGGTCTTGAGATCGCTTACGAAGGCTATCGAACAACTCGACCCGCAGCCGATTTGCGTAATCGCGTACTGTCCTGAGAAATTGACCCCTGCCTTCACGCCGTTGGAAATGCGAGTGCGAAAGGTGGCGAAGTCTCGGTCTCGCCCTTTGAAATCGGGAAGTCGGCTCGGACCTGAGTAGATGGATACAGGAAATTGATCCATTGCGAGGAAGGGCAGTTCGGAATCCGAAACAACTTCGGTTTCGCCACCTTCATCCATTCCTTCGTTGTCGAGAGCTTCCTCTTGAGCAATGGCGCGCTCATCCCAGAGCGAAGCCATGAGACCGTATCTTCGATCCAACTCGTCAGCGTTCAGGACTTCGATAGTCGCAATACAGCGGTTTTGACGAACGACCTCGACAAAGCGTGCGCTGCCTTTTTGTCGATAGACGGAAACGACGCTGCCATCCTTTCGCCCAACATTTTCCGAATGGGATTTCAAGTCCGCGTTGTGAAGCTGAACATCTGATTCCTTCAGGCAAGCAGAATTGGCGGCTATCGCCGATGCGACGACAGCAAGAAACGAAATGCCAGAGAGTTTCGCAAGCATCAGCAATCCACCATCCGATTAAAACCTAGAGGTTCACGCGGGCGAATATCTCGCCGGTTATCTCTCCACATTAGACGACCTTCGGTCTGGTGAAGAGTACAAACATTCCAAGAACGATTGCGCCTAGTACCCACACGGTCAGCACCATCGCCATACCGATACCGGTTCCGATTGCCGCTCCCGCTTGTTCCGCTCCCGTAAGAGACGCCATATCGTTCGTGGCGGCATTGAAGCCTGCAACAGCCCATAGCAGCATCAAGGCATTGAATCCGATGAAGGACCATTTGAACAGTTTCCCAAAGAAACCGCGCTTTGGCTTGCGAAGCTGTGTACCGCAAGATGGGCATTTGAATGCCGCGTCGCTGACGTTGTTATTGCATTCCGGGCAACTGATAAGCGCCATGGTCAATTCTCCTATTTGGAAATGTCAGTGAATTTGAAAAGAAATTCTGGAGCGGTCATCGCCCCGCGAATGGTGATACTTTGCTCGAACAAGCCGTCAGCTTCAGCATGAATGAAATTGCCGGAGACCTTTACCCTGTCGCCAGTCGACATGTTCACAAGGGCAGCGTAAAGCGGAGTTCCCTTTTCGATCAGGGTCGAATGCAGAACATCGGAGATCGCGTTGTTCCACGTCGCCAGATCGATATTTGGGGCGATACGAACGACGATGACTGCATTGCCATCACTGTTCGTTTCCAATTTGCGAAGCGTACCCAACCAACCGTCAGCGCGAAGCTCGTCACCAACCGCTTTTAGGATTGCTGCGCGACGTTCGTCCCGCAGAACACTTTGCTGAAGTTCGTTTCCAGCAGATTCAAAACGGGTTTTGTAATCGCTGATTGCTGCGATGAAGCTCGCCTGCCGTTCTGGCGAAGGCGCTGCGGCGGATTTGACGGCTGATGCAGACGCGGTGGTACTGTTGCCAACCAGTGCGCCGTTCTCTGATTCACCCGAACCAAAAATTGCGCTGGCAATCACTAATGCGGCGAAACCGCCGCCAAACCACTTCAGAGCACCCAATCGCTTTCGAGGCGCGCCGCACTGCGGGCAAGCCTTAGCGCTCACGGAAACCTGCTTCTGGCAGACCCTGCATGCGGTCCACAAAGTTTTGGATTTCAAGTTATCCCCCAAATACCCACGACTGGTTGCTAAATGGATGTAATACCATTTCTGCTGTTTTGGCATAATTGGTTCTTATGTATATTTGAAGTCCCCAATTAAAAAATTGGGGCTTTTTTTGTCGAAATCGCTAAGCTCGTCGGAACATGAGCAACTGATCCGTATGATTACGCGTAAGCGGCACGCGGCTGGCTATACGCAAGAGTTTGTCTCTAACGCCATCGGGCAGCACCAGTCCTACATGGCTAAACTAGAAACGGGTCAACGCCGCCTAGACGTCGTTGAGTACATAGCTATCGCTAAGGTTATCGGGTTTGACCCGGCAGCGGAGCTTCACGTCTTAGCCGCTCAGTTCGATTTAAAATCGTTTCGGGGGTAGATCGTGCTTTGCTTGGAGTTCATCCACTATCAACGACGAAATCGTCGAGTGTCCCGACCCCATGCATTCTCACAGCAGCAATCTTATCATCCCACATGTAGAGGCGGAAGTCCGTCCCGCTGATCACCCATTCGCTGGGAGAAGCGGGAGACTTCTTTAACTCCCCATCCTCTCGTGGTCGCGTTCTTTCTCGCATCAGCAAAGCGTTGATCCCACCCGAAGCCATGCACATCGTCGAAAGATATGAGCGTAAGCCGTATTGCTACCGACAGATATCAACATGGCAAAAATGATCGATTTAGGCGCAGATAAATTAGGTGTCGGGGGCTTGTGATCATCTTCGGGAATGCGAGTTTAGCTCCGGTGGAGCGTGGCGTCGGCTAGCGTCGAATTGCTAATGGAATTGCTAATAAGCTGTTCTAAAAAAACGCTGAAAGATCAGCAAAAACAGTAGCGAGCGTCACCCGGATCAGGTTCAAGGGTCCGGCTCATCGCCATCTCAGCACCGTTCGGTGCTCCCCTCGGAAGAGTTTATTCTGTAGGTCAAGTTTCATAAATGTCAACGTCCTGCCGGCGATCCGTCGTCAGGCGTGATCGTGAATACCCGAACGGGCTTGCGCTGGTGCGCATCTCCCATTGGCGTATTAGTTATTGAGGAAATTAGATTTATCGAAAATTAGTTATCTCTTGAAACTGCCTTTCAATATTATTCGGCTAACTTTCGCTCCGAGGAAAGGTTCCGGGGGCGAATTTGAAGAACATCTGGCAGGATAAATCGGGAAATTTCGGCATTCTCAGCGCCCTGTTGATGGTGCCGCTGATCGGGGCGGCCGGCGTGGCACTCGATGTGACGCATGGCATGGCTGTCAAATCGGACCTGCAGATGGCGGCGGATGCCGCAGCGCTTGCAGTGGTTGCCGATACGTCGTCGAGCGTTCACAAGGCAAAGGAAATGTCGGGCGACGGTGTCATTTCGCTTGGCACTGATGAAGCGTCCGCATTCTTTGAAAGCAATGAGCGGGCCAATCCCGATTATAAGCTCCTGTCTCTTGATGTGTCGGTGATCAAGCGGGGTAACGCGATCGAATCCTCGGTCAGCTTCAAGGCATCGGTCGGCACGACGCTTTCACGGATACTCGGAGAGGATCTCATTACCGTTTCGGGCAAGGCGACCGCCAAATACGAGACGGAAACATTCAGCGACTTCTATGTCCTGCTTGATAACACCCCCTCGATGGGCGTTGGGGCGACGCCGACCGACGTTGCCACCATGGTTGCGAATACGAGCGACAAATGTGCTTTCGCCTGTCACATCGTGAAAAACGGGGTGGTCGATACAAACAGCTATTACTACAAAGCCAAAAGCCTCGGGGTCACGACGCGCATCAATGTGGTGGCGCAGGCTACGGCAAGCCTGATGGATACGGCAAAGTCCACGCGGAAAAGCAGCAATCAATATCGCATGGCGGTATATACCTTCGGAGAGAAGGCGGAAGATACGAAGCTGCTCGAAGTCGTTCCCCTGACCTCGGATCTGGCGACCGCGAAGAAAAAAGCGGGCGAAATCGATCTGATGTCCATTCCCTATCAGGGCTATAATAACGACCAGCAGACCGATTTCGACCGGGCACTGACCCAGATTGGAGACAGGATCGGCTCTTCGGGCACCGGTGCGAGTTCGGCGAGCCCGGAGAAGATCGTTTTCTTCGTGTCAGACGGCGTCGGCGACAGCTACAAGCCATCCTCCTGTACCAAAAAAACGACCAGCGGCCGCTGTCAGGAACCGATCGATATCAAATATTGCACGAAGCTGAAGGAAAAGGGTTTTCGCATCGCCGTGCTTTATACCACCTATCTGCCGCTGCCGACCAATGGCTGGTATAATAGCTGGATCGCACCCTTTCAGCCGGAAATCGGTGCACGCATGCAGCAATGCGCTTCGCCGGGCCTGTTCTTCGAAGTCAGCCCGTCGCAGGGCATCAGCGAGGCGATGACCGCCCTTTTCAAAAAGGCAATCACATCACCCCGCCTGACGGGGTGATGGCAGGGACGATCTCGGCTATCGTTCAGCAGATGGTACGAAGCTGTTCAAACAGCGGCCGATGGCTGCTATCTGCACGATAAAACACCGGCGGCTCGCCGAGCGGCGCTTCGACGGTGACGTCCTGTCCGCCGGTATAATGCGCGCCGCTCCACAGGTGCACCCATTCACCGTCGCCCGGAAGATAGAGCGAGCGTTGCGTTTCGCCCGCTTTCCAGACGGGTGCGACGAGCGTGTCCGCCCCGTAGAGATAGCAGTCCTGAATGGTATAGGTCCGCCGGTCATTCTCGTAGTGCAGGAAGAGCGGACGCTGCACCGGCAGGCCCGTCCTGGCCGCTTCCGCCGAGAGCGATTTCAGATAGGGGGCCAGTGCGACATAGATGGATGTCATGCGGGCGAAATGGGCAAGAACCGCCTCGTCCTGATCGATCTGGAGATTGTCGCGCGGCCGGTTGCCCTCATGGGTACGCATGACCGGGGTAAAAGCCGCCATCTCCGTCCAGCGCATGATGAGCTCTGCAGTTCTGATATTGCCGAACAGGCTGGTGTAACCGCCAATATCGGAATGGTGATAGGCATTGCCCATGAGACCGGAGGAGAGCGCCCCGCAGATGACGGTGACCAGACCGTCGTGACGGGAGAAGTCGACAGACTGGTCGCCGCCCCAGATGAGTGGGCAATGGGCCTGCACGCCGGTGAAGCCGGCGCGCATGAAGAACAGCGCTTCGCCGGTCTTGCCGCGACTTTCGACGGCCTTGGCGTTGACCTCGGCCCAGAGCGTTGGCCAGGCATTGTGCATCAGCTTGGCGTCGACACTGTTGGAAAGCGTGATGTCGATCGGTAGATATTCGCCGAAATCGGCCATCCAGCCGGAGAGGCCGAAATCGAGCATGTTCCTGCCGATGATCTCCTCGGCAAACCAGTCGGCGGCGGCCGGATTGGTGAAATCGACCACGCCGCAATCGAACTCGCCGAAATCCACAAGCGCCGTCTTGCCCTCGGCGTCGGTGGCGAAATAACCGGCTTTTTCGGCCACCGGGAACAGCGGGCCATCGACGCAGAGATAGGGGTTTACATAACCCAGAAAGCGGATGCCCTGATCGGCAAGCTCGGCGATCTTCTGGCGCAGATGCGGATAACGCGTGTCATTCGCCTGCCAGTCCCAGAACAGGCGCGCGCCGAAGGATGTCTGGCGAAGACCCACCCAGTCTTCGCACCAGAGGCCGGACACCTTCGTTCCGGCCGCGCGGATTTTCTCCAGTCGCGCAAAGGAGTTGACGCCGTCCTTTAACCCGATGATCGCGCCGTTATAGACCCATTCCGGCAGTTCCGGCTGGCGTCCGAACCGCAGCGATAGGGCGGAAACGATATCGGTGAAATGATCGCCGGCGAAGAATTCGATCTTTTCGGGGATGGCCCAGATTTCGATCTCGTGGAAATCGCCGTTGCGGAAATCGAAGACCGAATAGGCGCTTGTTTCCACATGGAGGGCGTATCTGCGCGACGACAGGTAAGTCGGTTGCGGGTAGTTGGTATTGTAATAATCACCGCCCGCCTTGCCGCTGACATCGGACTTGAAGGTGATTTCGGTGGTCTTGTCGCGACCGACCCCCGGCTCGGAAGTCCAGAGCGGGAAACGCCGGCCGCGCATGTCGAAATAGGACATCTGTTCGCCGCCGCCCCAGACATGCTCATCCGTTTCCGCAACGACGCGCAGCCAGAGGCGGTTGACGGTGTCATCCAGCGCCGTTAGCCGCATCGCGTTGCCGTCGAGTGTCAGGCGAAGGCGCGGTGCCTGTCCCGGCGCGGATGAGAGCGTGACGCTGTCGCCGCTCACCTCGGCGTGGCGCAGGGCGGTTCGTTCGATAACGTAGTCCTCGATATCGAAATTGCCGCGATACATGTCCATTCGCTCCTCGCCGAAACCGGCGAAGAAGGCCGGGTTTTGGGGAGAATGGGAAAGTATGGTGCGGTTGCCGATCGTGAGCGCGAAGCCGTCTTTGGTGGTTTCGAAACGCATGACTTTACCTTTTAGCCCTTGAGACCACCGGCGGTGAGACCCGAGACGACCCGCTCCTGGAAGATGACGATCAGGATGGCGACCGGCACGATACCCACCACAAGCGCCGCCGAAATGACCGGCCAGGGGAAGGCGAATTCACCCTGATAAAGCTGGATGCCGACGGGGAGTGTGCGGAGCGCGGGATTGGAATTGAAGGACAGCGCCAGCAGGAACTCATCCCAGGCATTCACGAAGGCAAGGATGCCGGCGGTGAAAACGCCCGGCGCGCAGAGCGGCACGACGACCTTGAACAGCGCGCCGATGCGGGTGCAGCCATCGATCATGGCGGCGTTTTCGAGATCGCGCGGGATGCTCTCGAAGAAGGAGACCAGCATCAGCGTGCAGACCGGCAGCGAAAGCACCGTGTAGGGCAGGATCAGCGCCGTCCAGCTGTTGAGCAGGTTCAAGGCGCGCATGATTTCGAACAGCGGCACCAGAAGCGTCACCAGCGGGAATGTGGAAACGGCGATGATGAGCGAAAGGATCAGCGCGCGATATTTGAGGTTCAGCCGCGCCAGCGCGTAAGCCGCCAGCACCGAAATCAGGATGGTGAGCGCGGTCGAAAGCAGCGCCACCATGAAGCTGTTGAACAGGAAGAGATGCAGCGGCTGGTCGGAAAAGGCCTGCATGTAATTGGCCAGCGTCGGCGCATGCGGAAACCAGGTGATCGGCTTGACCGTCAGTTCCGCTTCGGTCTTCAGCGAGGTGAAGAGGATCCAGATCGCCGGAAACAGGCCGTTGACCAGAAGAATAGAGGCCGCGATGAAGCGCAGCGGCTTGCCGGAAAAGAAGGAGGACAGACCGGAATTCGCAACGGTGCTCATGGGATCAGTCCTTCGTCCTGATGATGCGGAGATAAACGGCGGTGACGCACATGGAGAGCGCAAACATCATGACAGCGAGCGCCGAACCGTAACCGAGGTCGAGGAAGGAAACGGTGTTCTGGTGAATGTACATGGCAAGCGTCGTGGTGGATGTGCCGGGGCCGCCGCCGGTCATCATGTAAGGAATATCAAAGGTTTGCAGCGCCGTGATCGTGCGGAAGATGAGGGCGACGACGATCGAGGGCTTGAGAAGCGGCAGGGTGATTTCGAAGAACTGCCGGATTTTGCCGGCGCCATCCACATCCGCCGCCTCGTAGAGCGAACGCGGAATGGTCTGCAGGCCGGCAAGGATCATCAGCGCCATGAAGGAGGATGTCTTCCAGATGATGGTCAGGCAGATGGCCGCAAAGGCCCAGTTCGGCGAATTGAACCAGATGATGCCTTCGAAGCCCAAACGGTTGAGCACATCATTGACCACGCCATATTCGTAATGGAAGAACCACGCGAAGATGAGGCCGGCAAAGGACAGCGGCAGCGCCCACGGGATCAACAGCGAAAGCCGCATCGGCCACTGCATGGAGAAAGGCAGGTTGGCGAGCAGTGCGAGGCCAAGGCCCACGATGAGCGCGCCGGGAACGGTGATCAGCGTGATCAGCACCGTGTTCCAGGTCGTTTCCCAGAAGATCGGGTCGTCGAACATCGCCGTGTAGTTTTCAAAGCCGATGAATTCCGCCGGCAGGCCCGATGTCAGCGAAAGGCTGAAAAACGAGGTGTAGACAAGCCGCGCCACCGGATAGACGATGATGAGCGACAGCAAGATTGCCGCCGGCGCCAGGAGAAGCACGGCCAGCGGCCGGTCGCCGAGATCGAGCCACCGCGTCCAGCGCGGCTGCGGTTTCTCGTCCACCCGAACCATGGTTCTTTCCGGCATTGTCACGTCTGCCACTCCCGCAACTGGATTCACGTCGTCATCTCCCGAGCGGACCGGTTCTTATCCGGCCCGTTTATCGCGCCCTTCAGGCGTCTTTGTTCCTGTCAGTCGAAGCGGCCGGAAAGGGCATGGCAGGCATGCCGCTTTCCGGCCCAAAGCTTAGCGCAGAACGCGCCGCAGACGGCTTTCCATCTGCTTTGCGCCATCCTCCGGCGTCATCACGCCGGCGAGCACACCGTTGACGGTGGTGCGGATCGTCTCGCTGACCTCGTTGTAACGCGGCGTCACGGGGCGGGCCTTGGCGGTCTCGACGACGGGCAGGGCATCCGCGAACCACGGGATCGCCTTGGTCACATCCGCATCCTTGTAGAGTGCGGCATAGGTGGGCAGCAGCGCGGCGTTGATGGCCATGAACTTCGAAACATCCTGACCGGAGAGATATTCCACCAGCTTCTTGGCTTCATCCTGCTGCTTGGAATAGGCCGAAACACCGAATTCCCAGCCGCCGAGGCAGGTTGTCTGCTCGCCGCCCTTGACGGCCGGCAGGCGGGCGACGCCAACCCTGTCGTTCACCTGCGATTCCTTGCCCTGGAAATGCGTCCAGGCGTAGGACCAGTTGACGGCGAAGAGCACCTTGCCGGCTTGGAATTCCTTGCGGGTGTCGTCGGTCGCCACTTCGGAAATATTCTTCTTGGAAATGCCTTCATCGACAAAGCTCTTCCAGAGCTTCAGCGAATCCACGGCAGCCTTGTTGTCGAAATTCAGCTTGCCGTTCTCAACCAGCGACTTGCCCTCGCTCCAATAGGGCAGGAGGAAGGTGCAGACCGCGCCTTCGATCGCCTTGCCCTGGAAGGACAGGCCCTGAAGCTCGGGGTTCTTTTCACCTTCCATCACCTTCTTGGACGCCTCTTTCAACTCGTCCCAGGTGGTTGGCGGCTGAATGCCGTATTTGTCCAGCAGGTCCTTGCGGTAATATAGGAACATGGAGTCGGCAAAAGCGGGCAGCGCCACGATCTTGCCATCCACGGTGTTGGCTTCCGCATAGGTCGGCAGATAGGCGGACATATCCTTTCCGGAGAAATCGCTGGTCCAGCCGGCGGTGGCGAATTGCGCAGGGCGGATGACGTCGAGCATCAGCACGTCAAGGCTCGAATCCTTGGCCGACATCACGGTATTTAGATATTGCGCCTGCATTTCCGAGGTGTTGCCGCCGGTCTCGATGACCACCTTCACACCCGGCGTCTTGGCCTCATATTGATCCAGCGCCTTGCGCCACACATCGGGCTGATGCTGGCTGGAAACGAAGATTTTCAGTTCGGCGTCGGCAAAGGCCTGTCCCGAAAAGGCGAGCATGGTTGCGCAGAACGCGGCACCCATGAGGGCTTTGCCCCGGATAGATTTGCCCCCGATAGCTTTGAATGTCATGTGTTCCTCCCGTTATTAAATACTTGGCCGCAGCGTTTTTCGCCCGGCAATCAGTGGATCGAGCGTTCCGTTGCGGCGTCGAAAAGATGGACCTTGGACGGATCGACGCCGATCTTCAGTTCCTCATTCGGAGCAGGCCGCAGATGCGGCGGCATGCGTGCGGTCAGCGCCGCATCGCCAAGGCTGAAATGGACGAGCGTGTCCGAGCCGAGCGGTTCCACCACCTGCACTTTGACCGCAAGCTGCGTGTCGAAGCCCTCGACGGGGCCGAAATGTTCCGGACGAATGCCGACGATGACTTCACGTCCGTCGAGCCCGGTTTCGCGCGATGGCCGGATGGCTGCCATCGGCAGGGAATTGCCGTCGGAAAATGCCAGCCGGTCGCCGCTCACCTTTGCGCGGGCGAAATTCATCGCCGGCGCGCCGACGAAACCGCCCACGAAGACGCTTTCCGGCCTGTTATAGACCTCGTCCGGCGTGCCGACCTGTTCGATATCGCCGCCGCGCAGGATGACGATGCGGTCCGCCAGCGTCATGGCCTCCACTTGGTCATGGGTAACGTAGATGATGGTCGTGCCGAGCTGCTGGTGCAGGCGCTTGATTTCCGTGCGCACCTGTCCGCGCAGCTTGGCGTCGAGGTTGGAAAGCGGCTCATCGAACAGAAACACCTGCGGGCGGCGCACGATGGCGCGGCCCATGGCCACGCGCTGGCGCTGGCCGCCGGAAAGCTGGCCGGGCCGACGGTCGAGGAGGTGCTCGATGCCGAGCATCTTCGCCGCGTCATCGATGCTGGCATTGGCCTGCGATGCGCTGACACCGCGCACCTTCAGGCTGAAACCCATGTTTTCGCGCACCGTCTTGTGCGGATAAAGCGCATAGTCCTGAAATACCATGGCGATGTCACGCTCACGCGGCGGCAGCCGATTGACGACGCGGTCGCCGATCTTCACTTCGCCGCCGGTAATGCTTTCAAGCCCGGCGACCATGCGCAGCGTCGTCGATTTGCCGCAGCCGGAAGGGCCGACGAACACGACGAATTCGCCATCGTTGATTTCAAGATCTATGCCCTTGACGATGCGAAGGGCACCGTAACTCTTGTCCAGCTTGCGCAGGCTGACCGAAGCCATATTTTCCTCCTCACGACCGGCGCGTCCAGAATTCGGATGGACGCCATTGCCGGTATCAACCTTCAAGTTCCACGCATCGCATCGTCGAAAATCGATCCCGATTGTCTGGCGATATCGTGGGATGGCGAAACGCCTGTCTCCCTGAGGACGTGATATTACCTTTCAAAAAAAGGAAATCAATAGTGTATCAATTTTATTTCTGACAGAAATCAAAAACTATTAAGCCATTGATTTAAAGAAATATAGTCGCAAAACTGCCTGCTGGGCAGGCCGCTGCTTGCTTGCCTCCCGTCAATTTTCTCTATTCATCTGCATCACGCGAATTTTGCGCAGTCTCAACGTATGCGAGAAACGTATCGCACAACGGTATGGTCGAACCAGGTCCATGAAACTTCGGCCACAGCACCATCCTGCGCCTGGCTAAGACGCAACACGCGCGGCACCAGCGCGCCTGATTTCTGACCGAAGACCTCGGGCGTCCATTCCGGTACTTCACCGAGATCGATGCGATCCTCCGCCTTCGATATCCAGAGGTTGAGGCGGGTGCGATAATAGAGGTAGAGCGATTCCGACATGTTCTCGATGGCGATGGTGTCGACGTAAGAACCGTCCAGCCAGATTTCCTCGATGGCCGCCGGTTTGCCGGCAATGCGCCGCAGGCGGCGAATCCTGTGTCCTTCGGTCGACGTGCCGAAGGCGGGCAGGCCGGCGGGCTTGGCAAGGCGGGCCACATCCAGAACCTCCGCCGTCGGCAGGCCGCCGCCCTCGATCAGTTCAAGCCGGAAGAAGGCGTAGACGCTTTGCGGGTCGCTGACTGCGCGAATGTAATTGCCCGAACCCTGCACGCGCTCCAGCAGGCCGCGCTCCTGCAATTCGGCGAGCGACTTGCGAAGCGTGCCAACGGCGATGCCGAGATCGGCCGCCATATCGCGCTCCGGCGCGAGTTTCTCGCCATCGATCAGCCGGCCCGCCGCCACCTCGCGCACCAGCATTTCCGCGATCTGCATATACATTGGCAGGCTGCCGCCAGTGTTTTTCATATGCCGTTTCCTCCCCCGAAACAAAAATTGATACATCATTGATTTACATATTTCTTGATGTTATGCAAGAAAAACGAGAGCGGCCCTGAGGAGGAATTGCATGACCGTCGTACCCGTTACATCCGCTGATCTCGATGCTGCCGAGGTCTCCTGGTTTTCCGCTTTGTGTTCCGATGACTACGCCTATCTCGGCGTGCCGGATGGCAGCCTGCGTTCCAGTTTCGAGCATTGTTCCGACATCGTCAAAAAGGCCGAAGAACTCGGCTTCCGCAACATCCTCTGCCCTTCGTCCTATCAGGTCGGGCAGGATACGCTGAGCTTCGTCGCCGGCTGTGCGCCGATCAGCGACCGCATCAATTTCCTTGCTGCTATTCGTTGCGGCGAAATGCAGCCGATCATGCTGGCGCGCACGGTGGCGACGCTCGACCACATGCTGAAAGGCCGCCTGACGCTCAACGTCATCAGCTCGGATTTCCCCGGCGAAGTGGCCGATAGCGCCTTTCGCTACAAGCGCAGCCATGAGGTGGTTGAGATTCTGCGCCAGGCCTGGACGCGCGACACCATCGACCATGACGGCGAAATCTACCAGTTCAAGGGCGTCTCCACCGAGCCGGCAAGACCCTATCAGCAGAATGGCGGACCGCTTCTTTATTTCGGTGGCTACTCGCCGGATGCATTGGAACTCTGCGGCGCGCAATGCGACGTCTATCTGATGTGGCCGGAAACGAAGGACCAGCTTGCGGACCGCATGCGTGCCGCAAATGAACGCGCCGCCGCCCATGGCCGCACGCTGGATTACGGCCTGCGTGTCCATATGGTGGTGCGCGATACCGAACAGGAAGCCCGCGAATATGCCGAACATCTTGTCTCGAAGCTCGATGACGAATATGGGCAACTGATCCGCAACCGCGCGCATGACAGCGGCTCGCTCGGCGTGTCGCATCAGGCGCGTGCCCGCGAACTCGCCGACAAGTTCGGTTATGTCGAACCCAATCTGTGGACCGGCATCGGCCGGGCGCGTTCGGGCTGCGGTGCGGCGCTGGTCGGTTCCACCGACAAGGTGCTTTCGGCGCTGGAGGAATACCAGAAGATGGGCATTCGCGCCTTCATCCTTTCCGGTTATCCGCATCTCGATGAGGCGGAGCACTTCGGCACCAAGGTTCTGCCGCAGATGAAAACCTGCTCCCTGCCGCATGCCTATGGCCGGGTGCCTTCTGAAACGCCGGCCACGCCGCTCGGCAACGGGGAACGCCACTGATGGAACGCATCGCTCTTTCCGACAAACTCGAACTCAGCCGCATCGTCTACGGCATGTGGCGCATCGGCGACGATGCCGATACCTCGCCCGCCCACGTGCAGGCCAAGATCGAGGCTTGCCTCGCGCAGGGCATCACCACCATGGATCAGGCCGATATTTACGGCGGATACACGGCGGAAGCCATTCTGGGGGCGGGCCTGAAAGCCGCGCCCGGACTGCGCGACAGAATAGAAATCGTCACGAAATGCGGCATCGTTGCACCCGCCGGACGTTACGCCGCCGCCCGCGTCAAACATTACGACACGACGGCCGGCCACATCAACGCCTCGGTCGAGGCGTCGCTTCGCGACATGGGGACGGATCACGTCGACCTGCTGCTCATTCACCGTCCAGATCCGTTGATCGATGCGGAAGAAACCGGCAAGGCACTCGATGCGCTGGTGGCATCCGGCAAGGTCAAGGCCGTCGGCGTCTCCAACTTCCGCCCGTGGGATTTCTCCCTGCTGCAATCGGCGATGAGCAACCGGCTCGTGACCAACCAGATCGAAATGAGCCTTCTCGCCACGGATTGCTTCACCAATGGCGATCTGGCCTTCCTGCAGGAAAAGCGTGTTTCTCCAATGGCATGGTCGCCGCTTGGCGGCGGCTCGCTGTTCTCCGGTGCCCATGGTGGCACCATGGCCGCCCTGCAGCGCATCGGCAAGGAACAGGGCGTGGATGCCACGGCAGTGGCGATCGCCTGGCTTTTGCGGCATCCGGCCAAGATCGTGCCTGTGCTCGGCACCAACAATATCGAGCGTATCAGAACGGCGGCCGATGCGCTCAACGTGACGATGGACCGCCAGACGTGGTTCGAACTCTACACCCTTGCGCTTGGAAAAGAGGTGCCGTGATGACAGTGGCAGAGGCGATCAAAATGCCCAATGAGCATGTATTCGTTCCCGGCGGCGAAAACAGCCGCAGCTTCCGCAATGCGCTAGGCGCTTTCACCACCGGCGTGACGGTGGTGACCGCCACGACGCCGGAAGGGCCGATCGGCATGACGGTCAACAGCTTCGCATCCGTGTCGCTCGATCCGCCGCTGGTGCTGTGGTCGCCGGCCAAAAGCTCGTCGCGTTATCAGGCCTTCAGCGGTGCAACCCATTTCGCCATCCACGTGCTGAGCGCCGATCAGGATGTGCTGAGCGCCCGCTTCACCCGCAATGGCCGCGCTTTCGACGATCTCGACTGGGAAATGAATGACGAGGGCGTTCCCGTCATTCCCGGCACGCTTGCCCGGTTCGAATGCCGTCAGGCGGCGTCCCACGATGCGGGCGACCACACCATCATCGTCGGCGAGGTGCTGCGCGCCGCCCATCGCGACGGGGACCCGCTGTGCTTTTCGGGCGGAGCCTTTGGCCGGTTTTCGCGGCAATAAAAGAGCCTGGCTGGATTTTCATATTCTCTGACAGAGGCTCTGTTATTGCAGCGGTGGTGCCTCAGCGGGTTTCGAGGCGCTGATGCGCCTCGAAAATCTGCGTTAAGCGGCAACGGAGTCCGGTTCGCCGGTCCCTTCCGGCTTTTGCGGTTCGACGTGTTTTTCCGCCTTTTTCCGGCGGGAAAACAGCCTGGTGAGGAAATGGCCGAACCGATCCATTTCCACGAAGATGACAGGTGTGATGAACAACGTCAGCAATTGCGACACGATGAGGCCGCCGACCACGGCGATGCCGAGCGGCTGGCGCAGTTCCGAACTCGCGCCCGAGCCGAGTGCGATGGGGAGCGCCCCAAGCAGCGCGCAGAAGGTCGTCATCATGATCGGCCGGAAACGGCGCACGCAGGCCTCGTGAATGGCGGTTGCGGGCGGTTCGGCCTTTTCGCGCATCAGTTCCACCGCGACATCGATCATCATGATCGCGTTTTTCTTGACGATGCCGATCAGCATCAGCAGGCCGATCAGCGCGATGATCGAGAAATCCATGCCCATCACCTTCAGCGCCACCAGTGCGCCGAAGGCCGCCGCCGGCAGGCCGGAGAGGATGGTCAGCGGGTGGATGAAGCTCTCGTAAAGCACGCCGAGAACCACATAGATGGTCAGCACCGCCGCCAGAATGAGGATGCCGGTATTGCCCTGGCTCTGCTGGAAGATCGCCGCCGTGCCGCCATAGCTGGTGAAGACATCCTGCGGCAGGCCTATCGTGCTCTTGATCTGATCGATCCGGCTTGTGGCATCGGAAAGCGCCACGCCATCCGGCAGGTTGAAGGAGATGGTGGTGGAGACGAGCTGGCCCGTCTGGTTGATGGTGACAGGGGCCTGTGTGCGGGTGAGGCTGGCGAAGTTTGAAAGCGGAACCAGAACGCCCGATTTCGCCGAAAGAATGTTGATATCGCTGAGGAAATCATCATTCCACGGTTTCGAGCTGTCGAATTCCACAATCACGTCGTAGCTGTCGCCGGTGGACTGGATCTGTGCCGCCGTATAACCGCCAAAGGACATTTCCAGCGTCTTGCGCAACTGGTCATTGGTGATGCCGAAGGCGGCGGCCTTTTCCGGGTCGACGGAAATCGTCGCGGCGATCGCGCCGTTCTGGGCGTCGGAGGTGACTGACGTGAAGGTGTGGTCGCGGCGCATCGCTTCCATCAGCTTGTTCGACCATTCATTGGTCGTGTCGGCGTTCAGGCCCTGAACGACGAGCTGGTACTGGCTGGCGGAGCTGCGCCCGCCGAAACGCAGGCTCTGCTGCGGATTGATATAGGTGCGGATGCCCGCCACTTTCGATGTGGCCTGCCCCAGTTCCGCCAGCACCTGGCTCAGCGGCGCCCGCTCTTCCTTGGGCTTCAGCTCCACGAACATCGAGCCGTTGTTCAGCGGATTGCGTGAATTGCCGCCGACAATGGAGGTGACATGCACCACGGCCGGATTCTTGCGGATCTGATCGGCGATCTGAGCCTGGAGATCGCGCATCGCCGTATAGGAAATATCCTCACGCGCCTGCGTCGAAACCGAAAGACGGCCGATATCTTCCTGGGGAAAGAAGCTGGAGGGCAGGGTTTCGAAGAGATAGAGCGATGCCGCGACCGAGGCGAGAAATGACGCCAAAACGATGCGGCGATGGGAGAGGCACCACCCGACGGCGCGGCCATAGGCGCGCAACGTGCGTTCGAAACCCGCATCGAACCAGCGGATGATCGCCGGTGGTCTGGAGGAGTGGCCGGAGAGGCGCGAAGCGAGCATCGGCGTCACCGTCAGCGAGACCAGCGCCGAGGCCATGATCGCGAGCGTGACAACCATGCCGAATTCGTTGAAGAGCCTGCCGATGACGCCGCCCATCAACAGGATGGGAATGAAGACGGCAACCAGCGAGATGGACATGGAGAGAATGGTGCTGCTGACCTCCGCCGCGCCCTGAAGGGCCGCTTCGCGCATGGGCAGGCCTTTTTCATGCAGGCGCAGGATGTTTTCCAGCATGACGATGGCGTCGTCCACCACCAGTCCCACCGAAAGCGTCAGGCCGAGCAGCGAGATATTGTCGATGCTGTAGCCCAGAACATACATCATGCCGAAGGCGGTGATGAGAGACAGGGGGACTGCAAGACCCGGAATGATCGTCGCCGTCAGGTGCCCGGTGAAGAGATAGATAACCGCAACCACCAGCCCGATGGTGAGAAACAGCGTGAACTGGACGTCCGAAATCGCGTCCTTGATGGCGGTCGAGGCGTCATTCATGACGTTGATATTGACCGAAGGCGGCAACTGCTGGTGAAGCGCCGGCAGCTTGGCCTTGATGGCGTCCACTACGTCGACCGTATTGGCGTCCGGCTGACGCTGCACGGCGAGAACGATGGCCTGTTCACCGTCGAACCAGCTGCCGGCATTGGTGTTGTCGATGCTGTCGGTGACATTGGCGATATCGCCGAGATGGATCGGCGCGCCATTATTCGTCGAGACGACCAGCGAGCGGAAGGCGGTCGCATTGGTGCGCTGGGTATCGGCCTCGATCGTCAGGCGCTGATTGTCGTTCTGCAACGCCCCGACGGGCACCTGATTATTCGCTTGGGCGATGGCGGTGGTGACGGTGTCGACGCCAAGCCCTCTTGCCTGAAGCTGGGCCGGATCGAGGCCGATACGCACGGCATAGGTCTGCGCGCCATAGATGCTCACCTGCGCGACGCCCGATATGGTGGAAAGAAGCGGCGAGATGATGTTCTCGGCGATTTCATCGACCTTGCTGGTCGGCATCTCTTTGCTATTGACGGCCAGCAGCAGCACCGGCGCATCGGCCGGATTGGTCTTGCGATAGCTTGGCGTCGTCGTCATGTTGCTCGGCAATTGCCGCTGTGCGCGGGAAATCGCGGCCTGTACATCGGCCGCCGCTGCATCGATATCGCGGTTGAGATCGAACTGCAGCACGATCGAGCTGTTGCCGAGCGTATTGGTGGCGCTGATTTCGCTGACGCCGGGAATGGTCTCGAACTGCTTGATCAGTGGTGTGGTGACCGATGTGGCCATGGTTTGCGGCGAAGCGCCTGACAGCGACGAGGAAACGTTGATCGTCGGGAAATCCACCTTCGGCAGGGCGGCGACGGGCAGCAGGCGGAAGCCGGCAAGCCCGGCCAGCACCAGGCCGATGGCGAGAAGCGTGGTGGCGACGGGCCGGTTGATGCAGAAATTGGGGATCATTGGTCGCCAACCTTTTCCTGCGGAATATTGGCGGCCAGATTGCCGGCCGCGCCGCCCTTGTCGGAAAATTGCTCGACCACGAACTGGCCGTCGGCAAGTTCGGATTGACCCTCGATAATCACATGCTCGCCACCATTCAGGCCGCTTGCGATGGCGGTAAGATCGCCATTCGAGCGGGCGACTTCCACCGGTGTCATATGGGCATGATGCTCGCTATCGACGGTATAGACGAAATTGCCCCTCGGCCCCGGCCGCACGGCGACCGTCGGCACGACGATCATTTCATCGTCCGAAACGAAGTGCGCCGTGACATTGACGGACTGGCCGGGCCATAAAAGACCGCGATCGTTCTTGAATTCCGCCTTGGCCAGCACCGTGCCGGAGGTCTGATCCACCGTATTGTCGTAGAACCGCAGCACGCCGCTCATCGGTTCGCCCCCCGTCGCCGCGGGATCGACATCGACTGCGGTATTCTTCGCCACACCTTCGCGCAATTGCGGTAGATAGCGCTGTGAGAGCCGGAAACTGACCGAAATCGGATCGTATTTGGTGATCGTCACGATATTGACGCCGGCGCTGAGATAGGCGCCGGGGCTGACGCTGATATCGCCGAGCCGCCCATCGAAGGGGGCACGGATTTCCATGTGCTCGAGCGTCACCTGGTCGGAGGCAAGTGTTGCCTTGTCGGCATCGATCTTGGCGCTGGCGCTATCCCGCGCCGCCCTTGCCTGATCCAGCACCTGCTGGGATTCCGCGCTCTGCTTGACGAGGTTGGCGGCGCGCTGGAAGGCGGCCTCCGTCTGCTCCAGCGTTGCCTGATCGGCGGCGATATTGGCCTTGTCCTTGTCGACAGCGGCGCGGGCGATGCGGTCATCCATCTTGAGGATAAGGTCGCCCGCCTTGATATGCTGACCGTCCTTCGCCTCGATTTCCATGACGAGGCCGGCCTGAAGCGGCGCGATATTGGTGATGTCGGCCGCAACCGCCCAGCCCGTCGCCGTTGCATCCATCGGCAGCGTCGCCTTGCCGACGGCGATGGTGCTGATGGTGGGTGGCCCGCCATTGCGCCGCCCTCCACCCTGTCTTTGTCCCTGCTGCCGGGCTGGTTGGCCGCCTTGGGAGGACTGCGCCGCCGTTTCGGCGTCGGCCCTGGGAGATACGCTGGCAAATTGCTTGAGATAGGGGACTTGATCGAGCGGCAGGCGGTCCTTGAAATACCAGGCACCGGCGGCTGCGATGGCAAGAACGCTGAGAGCGGTCCAGAAACGTTTCATCTGACGATTCCGCGTAATGAGAGCGATACATGTTTCCCGAACATGTGCGGTAAGCCTTGGGAGCAGCTTTCCCCCACAAGACACCCAATGCGCTGCGAAATCACCTTAAACTTTTGTAATGGCGGCGACAATGACTGTCGCTATACGCCCTGTCTTTCAGGGGACAGACGGTTTCGGTTCCTGCCCCATGCAATGCTTGACCATGTTCCCGTTCGCCGCTGGTTCCGGCCAAAGAAAAAGCCGCCTCGTTTCCGGGGCGGCTTTGTCATGAACGGCGAGAAGCCGCCGATTAGAAGGCCCGGATGGCGTTGCGGGTCGCAAGCACGTCCTCGGCGACATTGCCCGTCGTCGCCGGTACGGAGCCGACGAGATCCAGGAACTTGTAAAGTTCGGTGGCCTGCGAGTTGGTGACATAGATGATGTCGCGATCCTGCATCGGGAACTTCGTGGCGGCGAAGAAGGTCGACGGATCGCGCAGATTGGCGCGGAAGATGACCGGAACGTCCTGTCCGGGGAACTTCGACGTATTGATACCGAGCTTCACGAGAAGATCGCGCTTGACGATACGATAGACATAGACCTGAGCCGGGTCGGCACGGGAATCGAGCAGTCCGCCCGCTTTGCCGAGTGCGTCCGAAAGCTTGAGATCGGCATCCTCGAACTCGAAACGTCCGTTGAGGCCCGAAGCGCCGAAAGCAAGGTAGGTGCGGCGCTCACGCTCCACCATGATCGTGTCGCCCGGAACCACATAGATGTTTTCGGACGGCGTGCTGACGAGGTGGTTGTAGTTGACGCGGGCGGTCTTGCCGCGACGGATCAGCGTGACATAGGATTCGATATTCGGGGCGCTGAGGCCCTTTGCATAGGAGATGACGTCGAGAACCCGATCGCCCGCTTCCGAAAGCTGAACCTTTGTCGGCTCCTTGACGTCGCCAAGCACGGAGGCCTGTGCGGAGCGGCTGGAAATCTTGGTGATGAGAACCTGCGGTTCGATGGCGCGGTTGGCGAGCCGTTCCTCGATTTCGCTCTGTACATCCTCGACGTTGCGGCCGGTGGCGCGAATCTTGCCCGCATAGGGAACGCTGATATTGCCTTCCCGGTCCACGGTCTGGTTCGGCAGGCTGATGAAGTTGCCGGGACGGCTGCCCGCGTCGTTCGGAATGAACAGGCCGCCGGCCTGGCTTTCAAAGATTGCAACCTGCACCACGTCGCCGACACCCATCGGCAACGCCGGGACGCCGCCCTTGCCGCCGCCGAAACTGCCGAGCAGGGTGGTGGTTGTGGTGTCGCCGACGTAATTGAGGACGGAGCTGTTGATGTCGAGCAGCGCGTAGTCGACACCGGCGGTTTTCTGCTTGTCCTTGGAGGCGAATTTCACCGAAGCGTTAGATTCGATCGAGGCTGCATCGGGGCCGGAGGCCGAAGTCACCGTGCAACCCGCCAGTGCTGCGGAGGCAAGCAGAATCGAAACATTCAATAAACGCATTTGGTCCTCAAAATGAATGCCGTCCGAAAAGCTGAAATAATCCGGACATCGTATAAGTTTTTAAAAATAAGCACTTCATAAATGACACCGGTAAAGGAAATCCAAACCGGCATTACATCCGTTCAGCGGAATCGCATCCCGGGATGTTTACGTCCCCTATCAGGCATATGCCCAATTTCAGACGATGCTTCAAGTTCATCATCGCTCAACTGCGCCGAAAATTTCCGGGCGAGGCACGATGTTCGAGTCCACTAATGGTGTCAGTATTGTTGCGCTTCAATATTCAGTTGGATGCCATAATCTCTTTGATTGCTGCATTGCGCTAGTGCAGTTTTGTCACGCTTGCGCGGTTTCTTTTGCTGTTGACTGACGTGAAGACTAATCAATTGTTTTGTAAAATAATTTTTCCTATTTCAGTATAAATGCTTCTGAAATAAAGAGCCTGCCCGCGACTTCAAGTCGTTCTTTAACTCCCGGAATCGCTAGGTTCGCGTCCACGCTATTCGTCAGACCCTTCGATTGCTATGCAGCACTGGCATTATGTCGGCGATATGCCGAAGCGGGCAGAGCCATCCATTCATGTATCCCGAAACGTATTGCGGCCATCTGAACAATGGCCGGCAGGGCAACGCCAATGATTGTCGTGATTACCAACAGGCTCGCTATGTCCGTTACATGAAACAACTTGACCGCGACAGCCCGGCCAAAACCGATGGCGATGATATGCATCACATAAATTCCAACGGACAACTGGCCGAGTGTCTTGAACATCAATGAAATAGGGCTTTCACGAATAACTAGTGCCTGCGAAATTGCGATCATCAAGACTATGCCGAGACCCGCCGATAAGAAAGGAAACCGTTCGGGGATTTCAATTTGCCACGAGACATAGGTGGAAATCGTAAAGGCTGCCAGAAGCGCGAGAAATGAGGGCATAGTGTATCGCTTCTGCTGAAAGCCGTATTGTTTTGCGACAATGCCGAGTGTGAAATAGATCAAGCCGTACGTAATGTCCCATGGGACCTGCTGGCCCTGCAGATAAAAGAAAATGAACAGAATAAGCGCGAATGCCGCTCGGACGAGGGCAGGCACCCGAACGAGTACATGAGAGGCAAGTTGGCAAAAAAATAGTGAGTAAAGAAACCAGAAGGGGCTGATCGGGCTCCATAGAATTTCCAGGACTCTGGTAAAATCAATGGTCGTGTTTGTAAGACCCAAACGCCCCATCACCACCATCAGGCTGCCATGCAGGACTGACCAGAATAGATAGGGATAAGCGATATTTCTTACGAGCTTGGCGAAAAAATCTCTAGGTGCGGTATCTTGTCCAGAGAAGAACAGTCCCGACACGAAGAAAAAAAACGGCATATGGAAGGTGTAAATTGCATAGTCGGCGAAGCCCATAAGGCCGAAGTGCGGCGGCGCGACAGAACCATTTAGGCCTCTTTCCGCATGGCCGAAAACAACAAGGAATATACACAGGCCTTTGGCGACATCATAACTATAGTCACGCGGATTCTTAGGTTTCATCCAAGCACTCAATGGAAGTTTTCTTGCGTAGATGTTGGCCGAAGGCATTTCTTTATTACGCCCGCTCAGCCAGTGCGAAATTCACGGTATCCGCGAATTCCCGCAGGAAACGCTCGCGTGAGAAGCGGGCGGCATTGTTGATGCAGGCGTTCTTGTCGAAGCGGTCGGAATTGTCGACGAACTCCTGTACGGCGGCACAGATCGCCTCCGGTGTCTGCTCACCGAAATAAAGGCCGGTCGGATGGTTGGAGGCGCCGAGCGGAACGACGGTTTCCAGCACGCCGCCCTTGCCATAGGCGATGACCGGTGTGCCGAGCGCCTGGGATTCGACGGGCACGATGCCGAAATCGTCTTCCGCTGCAAAAACAAAGGCCTTGGCCTCGGCCATGTATTTGTGAAGCTCGTCATTGCCGACGAAACCGAGGATTTCGACATTCGGCGTGGCGATTTCGCGGATGCGTTTCATGTCCGGCCCGTCGCCGATGACGACCAGCCGTTTGTCGGGCATCTTTGCAAAGGCTTCCACGATCAGGTGCACCTTCTTGTAGGGCACGAGCCGCGATGCCGTGACGAAATAGTCACCCTTAAGCTCGGACGGGGAAAGATGGGATGTGTCCACCGGCGGATAGATCACGGTGGAATCGCGGCCATAACACTTGCGCACCCGGTTACGGATGAATTTGGAGTTGACCGTCATCAGGTCGACACCGTTGGCGGTGCGGATGTCCCACATGCGGATATAGTGAAGAATGGCGCGCGCGATCCATGAGGTAAAGCCGCGCGTCAGTCTTGTTTCCTTGAGATACTGGTGCTGCAGGTCCCAGGCGTAGCGGATGGGGCTATGGATATAGGAGACGTGAAATTGGCCCGGGCCGGTGATGACACCCTTGGCGACCGCATAGCTCGAGGAAATAACGAGATCGTAGCCGCTCAGATCGAACTGTTCGATGGCGAGCGGCATTAGCGGCAGATAGGAGCGGTATTTTTTCCGGGCGAAAGGCAGCTTCTGGATGAAGGAGGTGTTGACGGGGCGGCCGCCGAGAAATCCCCGGTCGCGCTCGCTCATGAAATCGACAAGGCAGTACAGATCCGCGTGAGGGTAAATCTCAAGAAGGTTGTGAAGCACTTTTTCGGCCCCGCCTCTGTCGGTGAGCCAGTCATGCACGATTGCCGTCTTCATAATTTCCTCAATAATTTCAACGTAATAAAAATTAATGTTCCGCCATGGAATAAAGTTTGGCGGTGTAGAATATCAGGTCTGTCTGCAGCCCTTGAAAATACGGCTGGCGGCGTCAAATAGCGTAACGATTAATAAGAATATGCGGGTATGTCTGGGGTGGCCTAGCGTTAGTCCGCTCTTTAATAGCACTTTGTTCGCAAATGCGAAATATCCAACCTTCTTAATTCCCTTTTCTTCCTGTGCAGTCAAACGCCGGTCGTCATTCCCGCTTTCCCAGCCGGAAGAGATGGATATCACGGCACACCGCTTTTTTGGCGAAACTCCCGTTTTTTCATTGCCTTAAACGGTGCTGCCACCTCTCCCGAAGACTTCTCTTGCGTTTCGCCGATCATGGAGACCCATCATCGTGCCGCATTGTCATTGACAAGGCGTCTTATCGAGATATTCTGTTATAAAGATGCATATAACATAATAATGGAACACATAAGAGCTGGGAGCTTGACCATGAGACGTAAACTTGCATTTCTCGCCACCGCCGCTTTGCTGCTTGCGCCGGGTGTAATGATGGCTGCGGAGAAGGGCGGCGTCATCAATGTCGCCACCATCGGCGAGCCGCCGACCCTCGATCCCATGGCGTCTACTGCCGATCTCGTCGGCATCGTCACGCAGCATATTTTCGAAACGCTCTATACCTTCGACAAGGGCTGGAAGGTGACACCGCTTCTGGCGGAAAGCCTGCCCGAGATCAGTGCGGACGGCAAAACCTACACGATCAAGCTCAGGCAGGGCATCAAGTTCCATGACGGCAGCGACATGACATCCGAAGATGTCGTCGCCTCGCTCGGCCGCTGGATGAAGATCGCCTCGCGCGGCAAACAGGCAGCCGGCTTTATCGAGAATATCTCCGCGCCGGATGCCGGAACGGTCACGATCGCCCTCAAGCAGCCCTATGCGCCGCTTGCTTCGCTGCTCGCCTTCAACAATTCCGCAGCCATCATCCTGCCGGCCGAAAAGCAGGCGGAGCCGATGGCCGAATTCATCGGCACCGGGCCCTATATGCTGAAGGAACGCAAGGCCGACCAGTATATCCAGCTCGTCCGTTTCGATGGCTACAAGTCCCGCGATGGCGAAAGCGACGGTTATGGCGGTGCACGCCATCAGTATCTCGATGAAATCCGCTTCGTTCCGGTGCCCGATCCGAATACCCGCGTCGAAGCCGCCGTTTCCGGGCAATATGATTACGTCGATTCCATTCCGGTGGAATCCTTCGACAAGGTGAAGTCGTCGTCTGCCTCCCAGCCTTTGATGCTGAAGCCTTTCGGTTATCCGGTCTTCGTGTTCAACACGAAGGAGGGGCTTTCTTCCAAGCTGGAGGTCCGCAAGGCGGTGACCGAAGCGCTGAACATGGAGGATATGCTGGCGGCCGCTTTCGGCAGCACGGATTTCTATGCGCTCGATGGCGCCTATTATCCCGATAATTTCTCCTGGCATTCGGAAGAGGGCGTCGAGGGCAATTACAATCTCGGCAACCCGGAAGCCGCCGCCGAAAAGCTGAAGGCGGCCGGCTACAACGGCGAGCCGCTGCGCATCCTCACCAGCCGCCAGTATGAGTTCCATTACAAGATGGCGCAGGTCGCGGCGGAATATCTGAAGCTTGCCGGTTTCAAGGTGGATATGCAGGTGGTGGACTGGGCGACGCTGACGCAGCGCCGCGCCGACCCGAAGCTCTGGGATATCTACATCACTCACAGCCCCTTCCTGCCGGAGCCGGCGCTGATCGGCGCGCTCTCCACCGGGTCGCCGGGCTGGTGGGATACGCCGGCGCGCAAGGCGGCGGTTGACGCCTTCACCTCGGAAGCCGATCCGGAGAAGCGTATCGCGCTTTGGGCCAATGTGCAGAAAACGATCTATGCCGAGCTGCCGCTCATCAAGATCGGCGACTTCAATGCCGTGGCGGCCAAGTCCAACAAGCTGGAAGGCGTCGATCCGGCTCCATGGCCTTACTTCTGGAACGCTTCGGTCACGAAATAAGGCCGGCACCGCACGCCGTCACCCCGGCCTTGAGCCGGGGTCCAGCGCGATCAAGTCCTTGATCGCAAAAGATTCTCTCACCACGCGGACGCGTGGTGGCTGGATGCCGGATCAAGTCCGGCATGACGGAAGTGAGCAGTCGATCTTTAAGCAACTCAGTTCAACCGTCGCCTGGTCGCGGCCTATCACCCGCTTCGGAGCCTTGATACGTGATACGGTATATTTTCCAAAGACTTGCAGGAATGATCGTGGTGATGTTCCTCGTCGTCACCATCGTTTTCGTCATCCTGCGCGTCACTCCCGGAGACCCGGCCGCCGTGATGCTTGGGCCAGATGCCACGGCGCAGGATATTGCTGAGCTGCGCAGCCGGCTCGGTCTCGATCAGTCGCTCGGCGTGCAATATGTCTATTATATCGGCCAATTGCTGAAGGGTGATCTCGGGCAGTCGATCTTTCTCAACATGCCTGTTGGATCAGCCCTGCTGGACCGGGCGGAACCGACTTTCTTCCTGACGATCTTTTCGCTTTTGATCGCCAGTGTCATCGCACTTCCCATCGGCATCTACGCCGCTTACCGGCGTGGTTCCTTCGTGGATCAGGCCGCGACCACCATTGCGATGCTGGCGGCGAGCATTCCGAGTTTCTGGCTCGGCCTCATCCTCATGCAGGTCTTCGCCGTGCGGCTCGATATGTTTCCGGTGTCGGGTTATGGCGGGCCGGGTGCGAGCTTCATGGAGCGCATGTATCACCTGACCTTGCCGGCCATCGCGCTCGGGCTTGTCTCCTCAGCCCTTATCCTGCGCTTCACCCGCGCCTCGATGCTGGATGTTCTCGGTGACGATTATGTCCGCACCGCCAGAGCCAAGGGCGTCAAGGAGCGCCGGGTGGTGATGAAACATGCGCTGAAGAATGCGCTCATTCCCATCCTCACCGTGCTTGGCCTCACCGCCGCCGTGCTGATTTCCGGTGCAGTGGTAACGGAAACCGTCTTCGGCCTGCCGGGGGTCGGCAATCTTGTCGTCTCAGCCGTGCTGCGGCGGGATTATCCGGTCATTCAAGGCGCGCTTCTCATCATCGCCGGGCTTTACGTGCTCATCAATTTTGCAATCGACATGCTTTACCTGCTGGTCGATCCGAGGGTTCGTTACTGATGGCCGATATTGTTTCCACCACCCCGCCGGCGCGCAACCCGACCATCCTGTTCATTCGGCGCCTGTTGAAGCGCAAGACGGTCGCTGCCGGTCTCATCGTGCTGCTCGTCTTTGTGCTGCTCGCGGTTTTCGCGCCGATGATCGCGCCTTATTCGCCGTCGAAACTGTCGATCGTGAACCGCCTGAAGCCGCCAAGCGAGCTTTACTCGTTCGGCACCGACGAGTTCGGTCGCGACGTCTTCTCGCGCACCATCTATGCCGGAAGACTGTCACTTCTGGTCGGTGCCGCCGTAGTAGCGCTTTCGGCGCTGATCGGCATCACGCTCGGTTTGCTCGCCGGTTTCTTCCAGAAACTGGATACGCCGATTGCGCGGTTGATCGATGCCATGATGGCCTTTCCGGATATTCTGCTGGCCATCGCGCTGGTAGCCGCGCTTGGCCCGTCGCTGACGACAGTCATCATCGCGCTTGCCGTGGTTTATTCGCCGCGCCTTGCCCGCATCGTGCGCGCCTCGACGCTGGTGATCCGCGAATTGCCCTATGTGGAGGCGGCGAAGGCGCTCGGCATTTCCACCTTCCACATCATGACGCGGCATGTGCTTCGCAATCTGGTCTCGCCCATCCTCGTGCAATGCACTTTCCTTTTCGCCAGCGCCATGCTGGCAGAGGCGGGCCTTTCCTTTCTGGGTCTCGGTGTCAGCCCCGAGATACCCACCTGGGGAACCATGATCTCCGCCGGCCGCCAATATATCGGTCAGGCCGACTGGATGACCTATTTCCCCGGCTTTGCCATCATTCTTTCCGTGCTGTCGCTGCAAATGGTCGGCGACGGGCTGCGGGACATGCTCGACCCAAGACTGCGAAGGGATTTGTAAGATGACATCCGGCGAACAGGCGAAAGCGCCTCTTCAAGCTCCCATTCTCCTCACCAATGTCAAACCTATCGGTTTCGGAAAGGGGGCGTCCCAGGCCTCGACCGATATTCTGATCGGCGGCGACGGCAAGATTGCCGCGGTAGGCTCTGCCCTGCAGGCGCCTGCGGATGCGCAGCGAATTGATGCCAAAGGTGCCTTCATCTCGCCCGGCTGGGTGGATCTGCACGTGCACATCTGGCACGGCGGCACCGATATCTCCATCCGCCCCTCCGAATGCGGGGCGGAACGCGGCGTCACGACGCTGGTGGATGCCGGTTCGGCGGGCGAGGCGAATTTCCACGGTTTCCGCGAATATATCATCGAACCCTCGAGAGAGCGCATCAAGGCCTTCCTCAATCTCGGCTCCATCGGTCTCGTCGCCTGTAACCGCGTGCCGGAACTGCGCGACATCAAGGATATCGATCTCGATCGTATCCTCGAATGTTATGCCGAAAACAGCGAACATATCGTCGGCCTCAAGGTGCGGGCGAGCCATGTCATCACCGGCTCCTGGGGCGTCACACCGGTCAAGCTCGGCAAGAAGATCGCCAAGATCCTGAAAGTGCCGATGATGGTGCATGTGGGCGAACCGCCGGCACTTTACGATGAGGTGCTGGAAATTCTCGGCCCCGGCGATGTCGTGACCCATTGCTTCAACGGCAAGTCGGGCTCCAGCATCATGGAAGACGAGGACCTGTTCAACCTTGCCGAACGCTGCGCCGGTGAAGGCATCCGACTGGATATCGGCCATGGCGGCGCCTCCTTCTCCTTCAAGGTGGCGGAAGCGGCGATTGCACGCGGGCTGCTGCCCTTCTCGATTTCCACGGATTTGCATGGCCATTCGATGAATTTCCCGGTTTGGGATTTGGCGACCACCATGTCGAAGCTGCTGTCGGTCGATATGCCCTTCGAAAATGTCGTCGAGGCCGTTACCCGCAATCCGGCCTCCATCATCCGCCTCGATATGGAAAACCGTCTCGATGTCGGCCAGCGCGCCGATTTCACGGTTTTCGATCTTGTCGATGCCGATCTGGAAGCGACCGATTCCAATGGCGACGTCTCGCGCCTGAAGCGCCTGTTCGAGCCGCGTTACGCGGTCATCGGCGCTGAGGCGATTGCTGCCAGCCGTTACATTCCAAGGGCGCGCAAGCTGGTGCGCCACAGCCATGGTTATTCCTGGCGCTGAACTCGACTGGAACGGCGGAGGTCCGTCCTCCGCCTTCCGCAGGCATTACGGGATACCCCTCCCGGCATTATGAGGAATTCGCGTGAAACAGTCTTCGCTCGACGCAGAAGGGCATCTTTCGCCCTATGACCGGCTCGCCGCGCTCGGCATCTCCCTGCCGCCGCCGCCGCCGCCAATTGCCAATTTCGTCACGCATGTGGTGGAAGGCAACATGCTTTATCTTTCGGGGCAGGGGCCGCGGGAGGAAAACGGCCATCTTTATGCCGGCAAGGTGGGGGCGGAAATCGGGCTGGAGGAGGCCTATAACCATGCGCGGCTCACCGGCATCAACCTGCTTGCCGTCATGCATGAGGCGCTGGGGGACCTGTCGCGGGTGAAGAAGGTGGTCAAGCTGCTCGGCATGGTCAATGCCGTCAGCGATTTCCGCGATCACCCGAGCGTCATCAACGGCTGCTCCGATCTCTTCATCGATGTGTTCGGCGATGCGGGACAGCACGCCCGCTCCGCCGTTGGTTTCGGCTCACTGCCGGGCAACATCACCGTTGAGATAGAAGCCATCGTCGCGCTGAAGGATTGAGGCCGTTCAATGGTTGCGCCAGCCCATCAGCTTTTCGATCCGTTCCGCCGAAACCCTGACCTGTTCGGTATAATGGTTCTCGTCCGCCAGCACCTTCTGCTCCGGCAGCACGATGGAAATCGTCGCAACGCATTCGCCCCTGTTGTCGCAGATCGGCGAGGCGATGCAGGCGACGGCGTAATCGGATTCGGCAACCTGTATCGACAGCCGGTCATGGAAGGCCGCACCTGCCGATTGCGACAGGGTCTCCGGGTTGATTTCCGCACGCCCAGTGGGAGAAGTGCGGGCGCAGCGCCGGAAAAGCTCGACGCGTTCCGCCTCCGGCAGATGGCCAACGAGCAGGCGGCCGGAGGCCGTCCAGTTCAGGGGAACACGGGTGCCGACACGCGAGGCGACCTGAAAATGGCTCGGACCATCGGCCATGGCCAGAACAAGCATATGGTCGCCATCGCGGCCGCAAAGCTGCACGGTCTCGCCCGCATGGCGGCACAGATCGTGCATTTCGTGGGTGGCGACACCCATAAAATCCAGCGAGCGGGCATAGGCGAGGCCATAATGGTAAAGCCTAGCGCCGAGCCAGATATTGCCATCGGCATTGCGCGCCAGCATGTTCTTTTCGACGAGATCGTCGACGATCACATAAACGGTGGAAAGCGGCGCCTTGATGGCCTTGGCAATCGCGTAAGCGCCGGCAGGCGATCCGGTTTCGTAAAGATAATCAATAACCTGAAGGGCGCGGTCGATGCCGCTGACGCGCGAGCGCTTGGCCGCCTTCGTCTCCGCGTTTTCGGCGGCGTCGGAAAGGGCGGTTGAAGGCGTTTCGTCCAGTTTATGGGCGTCCAATTTTGGCTCCTCACGGGTTTTGAGAAGCTATTACATTATTATGGCATATATGTCGATGCCCGTTGCATCGCAAAGACAGGAGAAAGACATGACCGAGGATATCAGAAGCAGGATCGGCCTTCGCCCGGTCATCAACGTCTCGGGCACCATGACCTCGCTTGGTGCTTCCATTGTCGTTCCGGAAGCGGTCGAGGCCATGGCGGCCATCCTGCCGCAATTCGTCGAGATCAACGATCTGCAACGCAAGGCGAGCGCGATCATTGCAAGGCTGACGGGCGGCGAGGCCGGTTTCGTCACGGCCTCCTGCTCCGCGGGCATCAGCCTTGCGGTTGCGGGTGCGATCACCGGCAACAATTTGCTGGCCATCGAAAAGCTGCCCGACGTGACCCCGGAAAAGAACGAGGTTCTGGTGCAGATGGGCCATGTGGTAAGCTACGGCGCGCCGGTGGATCAGGCGATCCGCCTCGGCGGCGGCAAGGTGGTGCTGATCGGGCAGGCGACATCGACCCACCGTTTCCACATGGAAAACGCCATCACCGAAAAGACGGTGGCAGCGGTCTATGTCGTCTCGCACCATGTGGTGGATTACGGCCTGCTGCATCTTTCCGAATTCGTCGAGATCGCCCATGCCAAGGGCGTGCCTGTCATCGTGGATGCGGCTTCCGAATATGATCTGAAGCTGTTTCTGGCAACGGGCGCGGATGTGGTGCTTTATTCCGGCCACAAGTTCCTCGGTGGCCCGACTTCCGGCATCGTCGCCGGCAAAAAGGAGCTGGTGCGCAGCGCCTTCCTGCAGAATATGGGCGTCGGCCGCGGCATGAAGGTCGGCAAGGAAAGCATCTACGGCGTGATGGCGGCGCTGGAAGCCTGGGAAAAGCGCGACCATGCCGGCATTCGCGAGCGTGAAACCGGCTACCTCAACCTCTGGAAAAAGACGCTGGATGGACGCCCGGGTGTAACGGCGCTGATCGAGCCCGACCCGACCAATAACCCGCTCGACCGGCTGCGTGTCATCATCGATGCCGAGGAAGCGCATATCACCGCCTGGGACCTGACGACGGCGCTGGCCAAAGGCAACCCGCCGATCGTTGCCCGCGATCACGAGGTGGAGCACCGCTATTTCTATCTCGACCCCTGCAATCTTCATCCCGGCCAGGAAACCATCGTTGCCTCCCGGCTTGCCGAGGAACTGGACAAGGCGCGCGCCTCCAACGAGGTGATTGCGACACCGTTCGAAGACCGCAGCCGCCACCGTTTCGACGGCATGCTGCGCTGGCCGGACTAATAACGACTGCATATGGAACGAGCGGGTGCGCGAGCTTCTTCTCCCCGAGGGGGAGAAGTCCGCGGCAGCGGGATGAGGGGGCAAGGGTAGAGATATCCGGAGAGCTAGCCCCCTCATCCGACCCTTCGGGCCACCTTCTCCCCGGTCGGGGAGAAGAAACAAGCCGCGACGCTGTGCCCTAAAGCATTGCAACCAGAATAAAGAAAAGGGAACGATCATGACCATGCCGCAGGCAGCACCGTTTGGTGCCGAAGACGCCGTGCTTTCCGTCCGCAATCTCACCACGTCCTTTCACGTGGATGGCGGCTGGAAGCCGGTGGTGCGTGATATTTCCTTCGATGTTGGACCGGGAGAGACGGTCGCGATCGTCGGCGAAAGCGGCTCCGGCAAGAGCGTTACCTCGCTTTCCATCATGCGGCTGCTGGATCGGGAGAGCAGCAGGGTTCAGGGTGAAATCCTGCTTGGTGGTCGCAACCTGCTGTCCCTTTCCGAAGACGCCATGCGGCGGGTGCGGGGCAATGAAGTGGCGATGATCTTTCAGGAGCCGATGACCAGCCTCAACCCGCTCTTCACCATTGGCGACCAGATTTCCGAGGCCCTGCTGTGCCATCAGCCGATGTCGAAAGCCGATGCGCGCGCAGAGACGATCCGCCTTCTCGAAAAGGTCCGCATTCCGTCTGCCGCCTCGCGTTTCGATGAATATCCGCACCGCTTTTCCGGCGGCATGCGCCAGCGCGTGATGATCGCCATGGCGCTTGCTTCAAAGCCGAAGTTGCTGATCGCGGACGAACCAACGACGGCGCTCGATGTGACTATTCAGGGCCAGATCCTTGATCTCATCAAGACGCTTCAGGAAGAGGAGGGCACGTCCGTCCTGTTCATCACCCATGACATGGGTGTGGTCGCCGAAATCGCCGACCGCACGGTCGTCATGTATCGCGGCGAGCAGGTGGAGGTCGGCGCGACGGCCGATATTTTCCATCGCGGCAGACATCCCTATACGCGCGCACTTTTGTCCGCCGTTCCGGTTCTGGGGTCGATGAAGGGCGAGGAAAGACCGTTCCGGTTTCCCATCGTCAACACCACCACGGGAGAAACGCAGGAGCCGGCGCGTCCGGCCGATACCGTCAATGCCGCCGCGCAGCCCGTGCTCAAGGTGGAGGGGCTGACCAAGCGTTTTGATATCCACTCCGGTCTTCTGGGGCGTCTCAGTGGCCGCGTCCACGCGGTGGAAAACGTGTCCTTCGATCTGAGGGCCGGCGAAACATTGTCATTGGTTGGCGAAAGCGGCTGCGGCAAATCCACCACCGGACGCGCCATCATGCGGCTGATCGAGCCGGACGCCGGTTCGGTCGTGGTCAACGGCGAGAACATTCTTGCGCTCGACAAGACGGGCATGCGGGACATGCGCAAGACGGTTCAGATGATCTTTCAGGACCCTTTCGCCTCGCTCAATCCGCGTATGACGGTGGGTGCGGCGATTGCCGAACCTTTTTTGGAGCATCGAATGGGAAGCGCCCGCGAGGCGAAGGATGTGGTGGCCGACATGCTCAAAAAGGTCGGTCTCTCACCGGACATGGCGTCGCGTTACCCGCATGAATTTTCCGGTGGTCAGCGCCAGCGCATCTGCATCGCCCGTGCTTTGGCGCTCCAGCCCAAGGTGATTGTCGCGGATGAAAGCGTTTCGGCGCTGGATGTTTCCATCAAAGCGCAGGTCATCAATCTGATGCTGGATCTGCAACAGAGCCTCGACCTTGCCTTCCTGTTCATCAGCCATGACATGGCGGTGGTGGAACGCGTCAGCCATCGGGTGGCGGTGATGTATCTCGGCGAGATCGTCGAAATCGGTCCGCGTGCTGCTGTCTTCGACAATCCGCAGCACGACTATACCCGCAAGCTGATGGCCGCCGTTCCGGTGCCGGACCCGGATCGCCGCAACACCCGGCGGGATGCTGCGAATGATGAGCTGAAAAGCCCGATCCGCGCGGTCGATTATCTCGTCAAGCCGCGTGAATATCGTGAGGTTTCACCCGGCCATCTCGTCGCCAGTTAAAGTCCCGGTACATCCGACGTTGCGAAGGGTACGCGATAACCGCGCTTAAAACTCTCCTGCTGTCCAAGCTGGCGATACCACCGCTGTACCGCCGGAAAATCATCGAGATTGATTTTGTGGCGCGCGAAACGCGAGACCCATGGCCAGACGGCGATATCGGCGATTGAAAAATCTCCCGCCACATATTCCCGCCCCGTTAAACGGTCGTTCAATGTCCGATAGAGGCGCTCCACATCCGTCGCAAAACGTGTCTCGGCAAAGGGGGCCTGTCCGGCATGGTAGGTCAGGAAATAATGGGCATAACCGAGTGTCGGGCCGAAATTGGCGGCCTGCCACATCAGCCATTCGGTGACGACCAGTCGCTCGGTCGCGGAGGCGGGCAGAAGCCGGCCCGCCTTTTCGGCGAGATAGATGAGGATCGCGTTCGATTCCGTCAGGACGGTGCCGTTTTCATCATCGACGATCGCAGGGATTTTCGAGCCGGGATTGATGCGGACGTAATCGGCGGCAAATTGTTCGCCTTTTTCGATGTCGATGGCGTGGCTGGTATAGGGCAGTCCAAACTCCTCCAGCGCAATCGAGATTTTAAGGCCGTTGGGCGTGATCCAGGTGTAAAGGTCGATCATGCTAGTCGAACATTGCCTCATCCAGCGGCAAAGCCCGTCTGCCTTTCTTGCCGGTCACATCGGAAAGGTCCGTATAAAGACCGCGTAATGTCAGAACCAGCTGGACGATGCGCGGATCGGTGACACGATAGATCACCGCTTTGCCTTCCCGCGATCCTTCGATCACACCGGCGTCGCGCAATTCGGCAAGCTGCTGCGAAAGTGTAGGCTGCTGGATGCCGAGTTCATATTCCAGCGCGGAAACCGAAGCTTCCGTTTCCATGAGATAACAGACGATGGCCAGACGATTGGCGTTGGCGACAAGCTTCAAAAGCTCGCTCGCTTCCACCACGCTGCGGCAGATGAGATTGGAAACCGGTTTCGTCACGACTATAGGTCCATTTTTCAAACTACAAAAAAGTAGATTGTGTGACGATAAATTTCAATGGCTTGATGAGTCTTATCTCAGCTCTATCCGGCATTTTTTAAAATCTACAGGATTGGTAGATTTCTCTTTCATTTTCCGGCCGAGGATCGCCAAAACGTTTCTCGAAAACATTCTATAAAAAAGTAGATTGATTGCGAAATGAGGTGTCGACATGAAAATCGGGGTTCATCCCAACAATCTGCATTTACGTCTCGCCCGGCTCTGGCCCGGCGCCTTTGAAGAATTCGATCCGGAATTCGTGGCCTATCGTGAAGGCCGCGATACGGCAGCTCTTCTGGAAAAGGGCGACATCCATTTCGGTGGCACCGGCTCGACGCCGCCCATAGAAGCGGATGCGCGCGGGCTTTCAGCGGTCTATATCGCTGCTTCCGCGCCGAGGCCCGCCAATGGCGCAATCCTCCTGCGGCGCGATAGCCCGATCCGCTCAGCCGCTGATCTCTCGGGAAAGCGCATTTCGCTGATCGATGGATCGTTTCACACCTATCTTCTGGCCCGCAGCCTGGAAGGGGCGGGGCTTGGCCTTGCGGATGTGACCCGTATCGAAAGCGGCGACAGCGATAGCCTGCGCGATCTCGTGGAAGGCCGCGTCGATGCCTGGGTGACGATGTCGCCGCGACTGGAAAAGGCTCTGACCCATGAGGAGATAAGCCTTCTGGTTCGCTGTGGCTCCACCATTCCCAACCGTTCGCTATTCTGGACGCTTGCGCGCCACAACATAGGGGGCGAGACAGGGCAGGCAATTGCGGCCGAACTGGATCGCGTCGGCCGGGCCGTGATGGCGGATATCGACAAAGCCGCCGCCCTTCTCGCTGCGGAACCGGGCAGCGAAGGTGATGCACAGTCCTGGGCCAAGGTGCTGAGGTCGCGTGACCTTTCGGTCTTGGCCGCTGCCAAAAATATCCTTGCCGAACAGCAGGAGGAGGCCGATACGCTTTACAGGCACGGTCATTTCTCTTTACCGGTTCTGACCGGGCAGTCAGCCAGCACGGGAGGCGGCAGATGAATGTTTTCTGGTACATGTGCGCGCCCGATGGCGCTTATCCCTGGCAGCCGGAAGGGTCCCGCAAGGTCGATCTCGGTTATTACAAACAGCTGGCTCTGGCTTACGACCAGCTGGGTTATACCGGTGCGCTGTTTGCCACCGGTGCGCATGACGTCTGGGTTCTGGCGGGCGCGCTGCTTTCCTATACCGAGCGGCTGAAGTTTCTGGTCGCCATTCATCCGGGCCTTGTGGCGCCGACGCTGCTTGCCAAGATGGCGGCAACGCTTCAGGAGTTTTCGCGCGGCCGCCTGCTGATCAATGTCGTCTCGGGCGATGCGAAGATGCTCGGCGCATACGGCATGACCATGCCGCATGATGAGCGCTACGATATGGCGGATGAATATCTGCAGATCTGGCACCGTCTTTTTGCCGGCGAAACGGTCGATTTCAAGGGCCGGTATTTCCAGACGGACGGTGCGAAACTCGCCCTTCCGGTTGGGCAGGGCATAGAGCCGCCGCCATTGTGGTTCGGCGGTTCCTCGGACAAGGCCATCGACGTCGCGGCCAAACATGTCGAGACCTATCTTTCCTGGGGGGAAACCCCGGATCAGATCGGCGCGAAGGTCGATCTCGTCAAGGCGCGGGCGGAGAAGCTCGGTCGCGAGCTGGAATACGGGATTCGCCTTTATGTCATCGTGCGCGATACGGATGAAGAGGCCTGGGCCGCTGCGGCCGATCTATACGGCCGCATGGATGAGCGGGCCATTGCCGCAAACCAGCGTTTCGTAGGCAAGACCGATTCCGTCGGCCAGCAGCGCATGACGGCGATGCACGGTGGCCAGAAACCGGAGAACCTGCGCGATCTTGAAATCGCCCCCAACCTCTGGGCTGGCATCGGCCTTGTGCGGCCGGGCCCGGGAACCGCGATTGTCGGTTCGCCGGATACTGTTATCCGCACGCTGGAGGCCTATAAGAAGGCGGGCGTGAATACCTTCATCCTTTCCGGCATGCCATTGCTGGAAGAGGCTTTCCGCTTCGGGGAAAAGGTTCTGCCGCGGCTCGACGTATCGCGTGAGGTCTCGGCGGCAAAACAATTCACATGGTCGACTTTGTTCGACCGTGACCTCTCGGCCAAGGCCTCCTGAGCATGGCTTTGGGAGTGGAGAAGAAAGACATGACGGCAAGTCCGGCAACGACAATCGCACAAAGACGCATCGGCCCGCAACGCGTGGCCGAGCGGGTGCTCGCCGTTCTGGACACGGTGCTCGGCGCGGTCGCGGCAGCAATCCTTGCGGCGCTGCTCGTGGTGGTGCTGGTCAATGTCACGCTGCGTTATCTGTTTCACACAGGCTTCATCGGCGCGGAAGACCTCGGCATCTGGCTGCATGTGGCCATGATCGCTGTCGGTGCGCCGCTCAGTCTCAAAAGCGCGCTCGCCATGCGGCTCGATGTCTTCGTGCGGTTCCTCCCGCAACGATTTCACGCGGCGACCGAAATTCTGGCCGATGCCTTCTCTTTCGTCGCAGCGCTTATCCTCGCTTTCGGCGGAGTGGAGATCGCGGCGATGCTGGGCGGCACCTCGCCCACACTCGGCCTGCCGGAATGGGTGCGTTTCGGCTTTCTCGGCGCAGGCGGCGCGCTTATCCTTCTTTATCTGGCCCTTCAGCGCGTCAGTGAAGGCAAGGCGCTTGCCGTTCTCGCATCTCTCACCATCGCCATTGTGGCCTATGTCGGCCTGCCGGAAATTTTCGTCGATACGAACCTGCCGCCGAGCCTGTTTCTGGCATTGACGGCCGCCGTGGGGCTGGTGCTCGCCGCGCCGCTTGCCCATGCTTTCCTTGCCGCCGCCTATGTGGCGATTGCCTTCGGCAGCACTTTGCCGGAACCGGCCATCGTTTCCTCGACGGTGACAGGCATGTCGAAATTCCTGCTGCTTGCCATTCCCTTCTTCCTGCTGGCCGGAAGCCTGCTGACGGAATCGGGCGTCGCCAACCAGTTGGTCCGTTTCGCCGCCTCCATGGTCGGGCACCGGCGGGCAGGTCTGGCGCAGACGACGCTGTTGACCAGCGTGCTGTTTTCCGGCGCGTCCGGTTCATCGGTCGCCAATGCCGCCTTCGGCGCCTCCACCTTCCAGCCGGAACTGGTGAAACATGGCTATCCGCCGGCGCAGGCAGGCGCGATCATTGCCGCTACCTCGGTGCTGGACAATGTCATTCCGCCTTCCATCGCCTTTCTCATCCTCGCCACGGCCACCAACCTGTCGGTGGGCTCGTTGCTGGTCGGCGGCTTCTTCGCGGGTGGGCTTATGGCAATCTGCCTTGCGGTGGCGATCCATCTCAGCGTGCGCAGCGTCGATACCTTGCCGCGCGCCACAGGCAGCGAACGCTGGCGTTCGGCTATTGCTGCGATACCTGCCTTCGGGCTTGGCGTCATCGTGGTGGTCGGCATCCGCATCGGCGTTGTCACCACCACTGAAGCTGCGGCTCTTGCCGCCCTCTACACGCTGTTTCTCGGTTTCGGTTACCGGCTGGGGGCAGGCCGCATTTTCGCGACCTTCCGGCAATCGGCTGGTGAGGCGGCGGCCATTGGTCTTCTGATCGGCACGGCGGGGCCTTTCGCCTTTCTCCTGGCGGTCGACAATGTCTCGGGCCTCGTCACCGACTTCGTAACTTTGCTCGGCGGCAGCAAGATCGCTGTGTTGCTGCTCTCCAACCTCATCCTGCTCGTGGTGGGACTGGTGCTGGATATCGGCGCGGCCATCCTGCTGTTCGGGCCGATCCTGCTGCCCGCCGCCGTGGCGGCTGGGATCGATCCGATCCATTTCGGCGTCATCCTCGTGGTCAATCTGATGATCCATGGCCTGACGCCGCCGCTCGGCATGCTGATCTTCGTGGTCAGCGGCGTTACCCGCATTCCGGCGACCGCGCTTTTCCGGGCCGTCGTTCCCTATCTCGTCTCTCTTCTCGTTTCCCTCGCCATTCTGTGCGCCTGGGCCATTTTCTTCTAAATCCGGGGTTTTATTCATGACTATTATCGATCGCCGCAATCTTCTGAAACTCTCCGCCATTGGCGCGGTAACGCTTGCCGCACCCGCCTTTGTGCGGACGGCACATGCCAGAACCCGCAGCCTCACCGTCGCGTCGCTTTTCGCCGACGACAAGCCGGAGACGAAAATCTGGGTGAAGATCAGCGAGCTGGTGGAGGCGAAGCTGCCCGGCCGCTTCCGCTTCAACATCGTCAAGAGCGGCGCGCTAGGCGGCGAAAAGGAAGTGGCGGAAAATATCCGTCTGGGATCGGTTCAGGCGAGCCTTTCCACCGTCTCCTCGCTTTCCGGCTGGGTGCCGGAATTGCAGATCCTCGATCTGCCCTTTCTGTTTCGCGATGCCGAGCATGTGCGCAAGGTGGTGACGGGCGAGACGGGCAACGAGCTGAAGACGAAACTCGGTGCGCAGCAATTCGTCGCCGCCGATTTCATCAATTACGGCGCACGTCATCTTCTGACCAAGGAACCGGTGACCAAGCCGGCTGAGCTGGAGGGCAAGAAGATCCGCGTTATCCAGAGCCCGCTGCACACCAAGCTCTGGAGCGCCTTCGGCACCACGCCGGTCGGTATTCCGATCACAGAGACTTATAATGCGCTGGCGACCGGCGTGGCCGACGCCATGGACCTGACCAAGTCCGCCTATGCCGGCTTCAAGCTTTACGAGGTCGTGCCCTATATGACCGAGACCGGCCATATATGGGCCTCGGGCGTCGTCTATTACGGGGCGACCTTCTGGAACCAGCTGGACGACGAAGAAAAGAAGGTTCTTTCGGAAGCTTCCAGCGAGGGCGCACAATATTTCAACCAGCTGATCGTCGAAGACGAAACGAAGTCTGTTGAGCTCGCGCTCTCCAAGGGCGGCAAGGTGTTGCAGCCAGAAGCGCTGGATGAATGGCGCAAGGGGGCTCAGGGCGTCTGGCAGGATTTTGCCGGCATCGTCGGCGGCATCGACAAGATCGAGGCGATCCAGTCCGCTTGAGGATAGGGTCTTTGAAATTGAAGAACCCCGTGCACCAGTCGGCGCACGGGGTTTTCTTTATTCGGGATCAGTGCGAAGCGCCGGAACCGCCGACGGCGACGATGGAGAACGGCTGGCCTTCCACCGCAACCGTGCGGGTTTCCTTCAGGCTTTCTGCGTCCACCACGCGGATCAGCGAATGGCGCGGATCGGAGATCGCGACCTGCCCATCGGCAACGGCGAGGCGCGGACGCGGATCGCGCCAATGGCCGTCCTTGCTGTAGGGCTCGGTCACCTTCGCCTTGCGGGTGATGGCGCCTTCCAGCACGTCAAGCACATGCAGGTCGCCGTCTTCCGTCAGAATATAGGCGTTGCGCGGATTGGCGGGATCGAGAATGAAATCGACGCGCCGGGTCGGCAGTTCCACCAGACGGAAGGCGTCCTTGCTATCCGGATCGATCAGGACAACCTTGTCCTCACCGTAATTGCCGAGGAAAAACTGCATGGATTTGCCGCCAAGCAGCGTGCCGGTATAGGCTTTCGGGAAATCTTCCGGATAGGTCAGCATTTCCAGCTTCGGGCCATCCGTGTCGCCGGGGCGGGCAACGAGAATGCCTTCCTTGCAGCCAAAAGCGACAAGCCGCGCGGATGTCGCCTCGCCATGCAGATCGGTGCATGCCGCCTGTTCGCCGACCTGCTTGCCCTCCCTGTCGAGAACACGCAGCCCGGTGCGTGGCGGCAGCGTATCGGGTTTCGTTTCGATCTCGGTATTCGGTACGGAAACCAGAACGTAACGCCCCATCGTCACCGCCACGCCGTGATGCGGGGCAGTTGTATCGACGATGCGGACCTTGGCCTTGCCGTCCAGCAGGGCTGCTTCATCGATGATCTCAGCCTTGCCGCCACGGTCATAAAAAAGAATGGCATGATCGTCATGCGGCACGACGTGGAAAGGGCGCTTGCCTTCGAAGGTGACGGGCAAAAGCGCTGCATCTTCCACATCCAGATCGCGATGTTCGCCATGATCGGAGAAAACGATGCCGGTCTTGATCACATGCACCATGTCGGCATCCGATTGCGTCGCGAAGACCGTCTTGCCGGAGGCGCTGGCGGTCAGCGCCGCATAGCCCTTGAGATCGTAGCGTCCGAGTTCCTTGCCGGTTTCGAAATCAATTGCGCGCACCACCGGCTGGCTGTGATCGGCGACGAACAGCCGCCATTCCTTGACGCTGTCGCCGCTTTCTTCGGCCAGCGCCATGCCTGGGGCAAGGGGGATGGCGAGGGCAAGGCATGTTGCAAGCGCGCTCATGCCAAGGTGCTGTTGAAGGGAAAATCTCATGGTGTTCCTTCCAGACGTTATCATCCCCGTGCGGATACGAACCGGTATCGGTTCTGAAGGATGATTGTAATGTTATTACGTTACGAGATTGCGTATTAGCATTACGTGCGGGGGCGATGTCAACCGATGCCGACGTACTGGCGCGGAAAAATCTGGATGGGGGCCGTGAGGTGGGAGAAGGGGAGGCTGGCGACGCTTCAGCGTCAGGCCGTATTTCCCGAAGGGCGGTAAAGCCGAATAAAAAGGGCAGACGCAGCGCTACGCCTGCCCCGATCAGTTTTAGCGGATATCGTCAGGCAGAACATCCGAAGGGATGTTCTGGTAGGAAACCGGACGCATGAAGCGGCGGATCGACATGGTGCCAACAGAGGTTGCGCCGAAGTTCGTCGATGCCGGGTAAGGGCCGCCATGCACCATGGCTTCGGAGACTTCCACGCCGGTCGGGAAACCATTGGCGAGAACGCGGCCAGCCTTGCGCTCAAGGATCGGCAGCAGCTTGCGGCCAAGCTCGGCATCGCCGGCATCGAGATGCATGGTTGCCGTCAGCTGGCCTTCGAAGCTCTTGGCAACTTCCAGCATTTCCTCGGTGCTATCAACAGTCACGATCAGGCCAAGCGGTCCGAAGACTTCTTCGGCAAGCGCGTGGTTGGCAACCCAGTCCTTGCCCGAAACCCGGAACAGATAAGGCGTTGCATTGCGCAAGTTGCAGGTGGTGGTCAGAACGTCGCGCACGCCATTGCCGGCGGCGATACGGTCGCGGCCGTCGCGATAGGCAGCGGCGATGCCGTCAGTCAGCATGACCTGCGGACCGACTTCCGAAAGGGCCGCACGTGCGGTTTCAGCAACCGCATCCGCCTGCTCGGAGAGGATGACGGCGATGCCGGGGTTGGTGCAGAACTGGCCAGCACCCATGGTGAGCGAACCGGCCCAGCCCTTGGCAATGGCTTCGCCGCGAGCCGCAACGGCTTCCGGCAGCAGGAACATCGGGTTGACTGACCCCAGTTCGCCGAAGAAGGGGATCGGCTCGGGGCGCTGGGCGCAGAGATCGAACAGTGCGCGGCCGCCGGCGAGCGAACCGGTGAAACCAACTGCCTTGATGCGCGGATGCTGCACGAGCGCGGAACCGACATCGCGGCGGCCGCCCTGGATCAGCGAGAAGACGCCGGGATGCAGATTGTGCTTCTTGACGGCGGCGAGAACGGCTTCGGCAACGATTTCGCCGGTGCCGGGATGGGCGGAGTGGCCTTTGACGACGACCGGGCAGCCGGCTGCCAGAGCGGCAGCGGTATCACCGCCGGCCGTGGAGAAGGCGAGCGGGAAGTTGGAGGCGCCGAAGACCGCGACGGGGCCGATCGGACGCTGCATCAGCCGGATATCCGGGCGCGGCAGCGGCTGGCGGTCCGGCAGCGCCTCGTCATGGCGGCGGTCGAGATAGTCGCCCTTGCGGATATGCGAGGCGAAAAGGCGCAGCTGGCCAACGGTGCGGCCGCGTTCGCCCTGCAGGCGTCCTGCGGGCAGGCCGGTTTCGGACGAGCCGATTTCGGTGATGGCGTCGGCGCGGGCTTCGATCTCATCGGCGATGGTGTCGAGGAAAGCGGCGCGCTCTTCGCGGGTGGTGTAACCGTAGCTCCAGAAGGCTTCTTCAGCTGCTTCACAGGCTGCATTTACCAGATCGACGGTGCCGACCGAAAAATCGAAAGCTTCGCCATGTGCAGGCTCGCTGCGGAATTTTGCTTCCGTTGCAACCCATTCTCCTGCAACCAGATGTTTGCCGTGCGGCTTGAAACTCATTGTGCTCTTCCCTGAAAATCTGATCCTGTGTGGAAAATCCACCCGACACCGTGACGTTGCACCGAAAGGCGACAGCGCAAAAGCCATCAGCCGCGATCCTCGCCCGGTTGCCTTCTGCCTTAGCCCGTGTGGGGCCTGAGCGAAAGCCGGTTTTTCAACTATCTGACCGAAAAGTGTGATTAATTGGGCGAGGCGTGAAAAAGACCCGCTTCCGTTTACGCGCACGGCGCTCTATTGTGACGCCATGATGACAAATAGACTCCCGAAATATGTCGCCTGGTCGGTTTTTCTGCTGATCGTGATCGTTACAGTTTGCCCTATCGGCTTTCGTCCGCACACGCTGACGACGGTGGGCCTGGACCGCGCCGCGGCCTTCGCCTTTTGCTCGGCCGCCTTCGTGCTCGCCTATCCGCGTTACTGGCTGGCGATCATCGTGGCAGGCATTGCGGCGGCTTTCGGCATCGAGGCGCTGCAATTCCTGTCGCCCACCCGCCATCCGCATCTGATGGACGCCGCCGTGAAAGCCGCCGGCGTCGTCGCCGGCGGGCTTACGACCTTTTCCTACCTGCTGTTCAGGGCGAGGCTGGCTGCAGGCTGACGGAACGCCCGCAGCCGGGAACATTGTTCAGCGCGTCCCACCCGCCAGCCCGAAACGGCTGTGCGATAACGTGCGTTCGATGCCACGCAGCTCAGCCAACCCCTTCAGCCGGCCGATGGCGGGATAACCGGGTTGTGCGCCGCGCGTCAGGTCGTCGAGGATTTCCTGGCCGTGATCGGGCCGCATCGGAATGGTGTGGTCTTCACGGCCCTCGGCCCGGCGGCGCGCCTCTTCGGTGAGGAGTGCGGCGATGACGGCGACCATGTCGGTTCCGCCTTCCAGATGCTCGTCCTCGAAGAAAGAGCAGGGCACGGTGTCGGTGTCGCGCGTCACATTGCGCAGATGTACGAAATGAATGCGATCTGCAAAACGGCTGGCGATGAAGGGCAGGTCATTGTCCGCCCGCGCGCCCAGCGAACCGGTGCAGAGCGTCACGCCATTGGCGCGGCTATCGACGTTTGAGAGCATATGGGCGTAGTCGGCTTCGGTGGAGAGAATACGCGGCAGGCCGAGCAGCGGCCATGGCGGATCGTCGCCATGGGCGCAGATGTTGATACCCACCTCTTCGGCAACCGGCGTCACCTCGCAGAGGAAGTCGATGAGGTTCTGTTGCAGCCTTTCGCGGTTGATGCCGTGATAGGACCGCAGCTTTTCCAGAAGCTGGGCAAGTGTATAACCATCCGCCGAACCGGGCAGGCCCGCGCCGATATTGCGCCCGAGGGCGGCGATTTTCGTGTCCGGCATGTCGGCGAAACGTTTTGCCGCCTCCTCCGCCAGCCAGTCCGGATAATCGGCCTTTGCCCCGGGGCGTTTCAGGATGTGGATGTCGAAGGCGGCGAAATCGGTAAGGTCGAAGCGCATCGCCTTTGCGCCGTGTCTGGTTTCCCAGCGCAGGTCGGTGCGGGTCCAGTCCAGCACGGGCATGAAATTATAGCAGACGGTGCGGATGCCGGAGGCGGAGAGGCGGCGCAGCGTTTCCTGCCAGTTGGTTATGTGGGTTTTCCAGTCACCGGTCTGGGTCTTGATATCTTCGGAGACCGGCACGCTTTCCACCACGTCCCAATAAAGCCCGCCGGCCTTGATCGCCTCATGCCGTTTGGTGATTTCATCCAACGGCCAGACATCGCCGGTGGCGATGTGGTGCAGCGCGCTGACGATGCCTTCCGCGCCCGCCTGAGCCGCATCCTGAACCGTGACCTTGTCGACCGGGCCGAACCAGCGCCATGTATGTCTCATCTTAAATCCTCAAATATCAGTCTGCGGAAAATGTCAGTTGCACCTTGCAGGCGGCGGAGCGGTCTCCGGCCTGTTCGAATGCCGCTGTCGCCTCGCCGAGCGGGAAGCTGTGGGAAATGATCGGTCGCACATCGATCTTGCGGGTGGAGATCAGCCCGGCAGCGATGGCGAATTCGTCATGAAAGCGTTGCGAGCCGCGCCAGAGAATTTCCTTGCCCACCAGCGCGTTGAGCGGAATGGTGATGTCACCGGTGACGCCGACCTGCACGATGGTGCCGCGCGGGCGGACGCAGGCAAAGGCGGTGCGAAGCGCTGGACCGGCTGCGGAGCAATCGAAAATGACGTCGAAGTAACCCTTATTGTCCTGATAGGGCAAAAGCGCCTCGGCGTCTTTCGCGACATTGATAGTGCGGTCGGCACCCATGGCGGGAGCGCGTTCCAGCGCCGCATCGGTGAGGTCGGTGGCGACAATGGTGGCCGCACCGGCATGGCGGGCGGCGGCGATGGTCAGTAGGCCGATGGGGCCAGCGCCCGTCACGAGTATGTTTGCCCCTTTCAGGTCGCCGGCCTGGGCCACAGCGTGCAGGCAGACGGCGAGCGGCTCGGTACAGGCGGCTTCGGCGGGTGAGGTATCCTCTGAAAATGTCGCGCATTGTTTGGCGGGAACCACCAGCCGGTCGCGGAACATACCCTGTTCATGCGGCAGGCGCATGGCGCTGCCCATGAAGCGCATTTCAAGGCAATGGATCGGCTGGCCCTTCAGGCAGAAATGGCAATGGCCGCAGGGCTGGGACGGATTGACGGCAACGAGCTGGCCGACGGCAAGGCCGCTGACGCCTTCTCCCAGCGCCCGCACATGGCCGGATGCCTCATGTCCGCAGATGATCGGCTCTCGCACACGAACGGGGCCGAAGCCGCCATCCTGATAATAATGCAGATCGGAGCCGCAGATGCCGCCCGCTGCCATGGCGAGCAGCACTTCGCCGGGTCCCGGTGCGGGAAGGTCCTGCGTTTCGACGCGAATGTCCTTCTGGCCGTATAGACGTGCCACGCGTGTCTGCATGACGATGCCCTCATATGTGTATGGGATGAAGAAGCCCGCGCGGGGAACCGCGCGGGCGATGGTGTTTGCATCAGCGGATCAGGCCCATTTCGGTCGGCAGCCACAGCGTGATGGCCGGAACGAAGGTGATCAGCAGCAGCGCCACGAACAACGGCACCAGCCAGGGCAGAATGGCCATCGTCGTGCGTTCGACGGAGAGTTTCGCCACGCGCGAGAGCACGAACAGCACCATGCCGAGCGGCGGATGCAGCAGCCCTATCATCAGGTTGAGCGTGATGATGAGGCCGAAATGCACCGGATCGATATTGAACTGCAGCACCAGCGGCAGCAGGATCGGCACGAGGATGGTGATCGCCGCGATCGTATCGAGGAAGCAGCCGACGAACAGCATCAGGAGGTTGACCAGCACGAGGAAAATCCACTTGCTGTCCGTGATCGTCAGGATCGCCGCCGACAGAAGCTGCGCCGCCTGGCTCACCGTCAGAAGCCATGCGAAGACCGATGCCGCCGCGACGATGAAGAGAACCGAAGCGGTCGTCTCAATCGTATCGAAGGTCGATTTCGCCAGCGTCTTGAAGGTCATCGTCCGGTAACGGACGAGCCCGAGGAACAGCGACCACAACACGGCCGCGACAGCCGCCTCCGTCGGTGTGAACCAGCCCATGGTCATGCCGCCGATCAGGATGACAGGCGTCATCAGCGCCATCACGGCGGAGAAGTCGAAATACCAGTCGCAGGCGAGCAATATCACCAGCACGATCAGGATCGACAGATTGAGCGACAGGCCGAACGCCGTGAGGATATAGATGCCGAGCGGCACCATCATCACCACGAAGACTTCGATCGATGCGCCGAAGATGGTTCTGAGGCTGAAGGGCGTATCGGAGCCCCAGCCCTTGATATAGGCGAAGACCGCAACCGTGATCATCATCAGAAGCGTCATCACGACGCCGGGCACGATGCCGGCCATGAACAGCGCGCCGATGGAGACATTCGCCATCATGCCGTAGATGACGAAGGGCAGCGACGGCGGGAAGATCGGCCCGAGCGTCGCGGAGGCGGCGGTGACGCCGACGGCCGCCTCGACCGGATAGCCGTGATCCTTCATGGCCTTGATTTCGATGGTGCCGATACCAGCCGCATCGGCAAGTGCGGTGCCGGACATGCCGGAAAAGATCACCGAGCCGATGATGTTGACCTGTGCGAGACCACCCTTCATCCAGCCGACCAGCGCGACGGCAAAGGAATAGATGCGTCCCGTCACACCCGCCGTATTCATCAGGTTGCCGGCGAGAATGAAGAAGGGAACGGCCAGAAGCGGAAAGCTTTCCACACCGGCGATCAGGCGCTGCGCCGCGATGATATCAGGCGCGACATTGTAGAAGACGATATAGAGCAGCGAGGCCGAGGCCATGGAAATGGCGACGGGCAGGCCGATCAGCATCAGCAGAAGAAAGGAGCCGATAAGAAGCAGCATGTGGTCAATCCCCCGCGCTCTGGAATTCTTCGGGCCGTTCCAGAACGGAGTAACCGCGCTGCATATTGGCGATGAAGACCTGCACCGAGCGGAAGAACATCAGAACGAAAGCGGCCAGAACCGTATAGAAAACGATGCTGCGGGGAAGGGCGACAGTGACCATCTCCTCATCCGCGACGATTTCCATATACCGCCACATCAGCCAAGAGGTGTAGGCGAAGAACAGGATACGCAGCACATCGACAAGGATCGACATGATACGGGCCACCTGCGGCGGGACATAGTGATAAAGTACATCCACCTGGATGTGGCGCGACATGCGCACGCACATGACCGAGCCTAAAAAGACGACGCCGATCAGGCAGTTGACGGCGATTTCTTCCGTCCAGGCGTAGCTGTCGTTGAGCACGTAGCGGGTGAAGAACTGAAGGAACACGCAGCCCGTCATCAGCCAGAAGAGGCCGAGCGTGACCCAGTCTTCGAATGAATAGACCTTGAGATCGACCTCCGGCGGCGCCTCGTCGAACGTATGGGCGAGTTCCTCAGGCGTGACCTGAGTATGAATTTCCTGCGACATTGAGATATCCCGTCTGGAGAGAAAGGGCGGTGCGGCAACGGGGCCGCACCGGATCTTGGCTCACTTGACGGCGCGAATGGCTTCCCAGTCGGCCTTGTCGTAACCGAAGTCCTCGAACTTCACTTTCTCGAGGACGTTCTTCTCGAAGTCGGCCTTGTCGACCTCGGCGACGGTGAGACCGCGCTTCTTGAAGTCTTCGACGAGGCTCTTTTCGCGGCTTTCGATGGTCTTGGTGGTGCGCTCGGCGGCCTGCTGCATGACTTCGGTGAAGATTTTCTTGTCTTCATCGGAGAGCTGCGACCAAAGGTTCTTCGAGATCACCGTGTTGAGGTGGTCGACGATATGGCCGGTCAGGACGATGTTCTTCTGCACTTCGAAGAACTTCTTCGCCTCGATGGTGGTCAGCGGGTTTTCCTGGGCGTCGACCGTGCCGTTCTGGAGCGCCAGATAGACTTCCGCAAAGGCAATCGGGGTCGTGTTGGCGCCGCAGGCGCGCGGCATGGCCAGATAGGCCGGAACGTCAGGAACGCGCATCTTCAGCCCCGTCATGTCGGCGCAGGCGGCAATCGGCTTGTTCGACGTGGTGTGACGCGTGCCGTAGTAGCTGACGGCGGCGATGTGGTTGCCGGTCTTGTCTTCGTAACCCTTGGCGAGACGCTTGAAGATATCGCTCTTGGTATAGGCGATCAGATGGCTCGGATCGCGGAAGATGTAAGGGAAATAGGTGACGCCGATCGGCTTGAAGTCACGCGCGGCAAAGCTCGAACCGGAAATGATGATATCGACGGTGCCGATCTTCAGGCCCTGATTGATATCGGCTTCCTTGCCGAGCTGCGAGGCGGGGAAAACATCCACCTTGTAACGGCCGTCGGTGCGCTTGGCGATTTCTTCCGCGGCCCAGACCGAATCCGTGTGGAAAGGTTCGGAGGTCTCGTAAACATGCGCCCATTTCAGCGTGGTCTGCGCCTGTGCCGCCATGGCGGAAAGCAGGATGGCGGCTGTTGCGCCCATCAAAGTCGACAATCTGATTTTCATTCTTAACTCCTCCCGAATTAAAGCCAGATTTCTCATTTTTCCCGTCGCCGGTTGCGGCGCGGTCACTCTTCTCCGATCGTTTCCTCCCCGAAACTTTCGGAAAATCTCTTTTGCGACAGCGTCAGATGCTGCCGCATCGCCTCACGCGCACCTTCCGGGTCGTTGGCAGCAATGGCGTCACGGATTGCGCGGTGTTCCTGAACGGCAAGGTTCCATGTATGCGGACCCTCGAAATAGCTGGCGAGCTTTTCGAAAAAGGGTGACAGGCTGCGCTCGTCATAGATCAGGCCGGTAAAGCGGTTCAGCGCCGAATTACCGATGATATCGGCAATCGCGGTGTGGAAGGCCCGGTCGAAATTGAGCGCCTGTGGCGAGCTGTTGAGCGCGCCGGCCATGCGTTCGATGATATCATCGAGCTTGGCGATGCATTCCGGCGTGGCAAGCCGTGCGGCTTCCTCCGCAATCGCGCTTTCGATGATGCAGCGCGCCTGCAGGATTTCGAATGGCCCATGCGCATCCGGCACCGGCGGCTTTTCCTTGGCCTGCTTGCCGGCTGCGCTGACATAGACGCCCGAACCCATGCGGATATGGATATGGCCTTCCACTTCCAGAACGATAAGCGCTTCGCGGACGGTCGGCCGCGATACGCCGAAGCGTTCGGCAAGATCCCGTTCCGCCGGCAGGCGCTGGCCTTCGGTCAGTTCCCCGCTTTCGATGAGCAAACGAATTTGTTCCGCGACCAGCCGGTAAAGGCGGCGCGGCTCCAGAGCCACAAACATGATATCCTCCCAGCGCGAAAGTCTCCCCCGATCGCGCAAGCGGTAAGATGGTCTTACCAATTTTATTAGGACGCATTTATGCGGTGCTGTCAATTGGCCGCTGGTGGAAAAGTGTGTGGGAGGAGTTTGAGGCGGTTCAGCAGGCCGGGTGTTGTCTTATTCCGGGGCTTTTACCACTCCCGTCACTCCGGCCGTGAGCCGGAATCCAGCCAGCCCAAGTCCTTGGGCTAAAAGGACTCTTCTCGTCGCGCGCGAGCCGCGTCGGCTGGATTCCGGCTCAAGGCCGGAATGACGGGAAAAGGTTGCGCCGGACAGTCTGAAGCGACTGACTTACCCGCTGTAAGGTTGAAAATAGTGCCGAGGCCTTAAACGCAAGCAGCCTTCTTCAGCCTCTATTGCCCGCGAGCCTCAGAGCGCCATTCTCACCGATGACAACATCCAGCTCACCATAGCCGCCTATGGAAAGATGCGGCGTTTCGATGAGATGGGAGTGGGTGGCGTTGATGACGACCACGGTTGCGCCCATGCTTTCCCCTGCCTGAATGCCGGCGGGGGCGTCCTCGAAGACGACACAGTTTTCAGGCGCGACGCCGAGCTTTTCTGCCGCCTTTTTATATCCTTCCGGATCAGGCTTGCCGTTCACCACATCCTCGGCGCAGATCATTACCGGAGGCGGGGTGAGGCCTGCGGCGGCCAGCCGGCGCTCGGCGAGCGCGCGGGCGGCGGAGGTGACGATGGCCCATTTGCCGGCCGGCAATTTTTCGAGAAATGCCGCAGCCTCGGGAATCTGGAGGATGCCGTCGACATCGTCCATTTCCTTCTGCAGCAGCATCGCCGCCTGTTCCGCGACATCGAGACCGGGAACGGCCTCGCGGCGCACCACTTCCGACGCGCGCATGCCATGGATGCGCTGCAGGAAAGCGTTCGGCTCAATGCCGTTGTCCACGGCCCATTCGCGCCAGACCCGCTCCACCACCGCAATCGAGTTGAGCAATGTTCCATCCATGTCGAACAGGAAGGCCGCGTAGTCTTGCGAAAATATCTGGTTCTGCGGCGGGACTTTGCTGTGCATCTCATTCTTCCGTTGAAGCTGTCGGGACCGCCTGTCTCTACAGCATCGGCGGAGATAACGGAATCGCTTTTCCACCTTGAAGGCATAATGCGCTCATCTGGCCGAAGGCGGATATTGTCCCGGAATCGGACGTTCGCGTGTTCCGCGACTCGCCGGGTTGGGGTAGGGGAGAAGGCGTGCCCATCGCGCGATGCCGGGCGTCAGGTTGCAGCAAGGATGAGCTGCTATCGTGAGTTTTCACGAGTGCCGGAAACGCGTTAAATCAAAAGGTAATGACGGGTTTTGAATGCTTCGCATGAAGTTTTTTGGGGCGGAATTTTCTTAACGAATCCGCCGCTTCAGGGGTCGCGTTAACCATTTGTTAACCATATTCGAGGTACCTAATTGTCAACGATTTGTTTACCAAGATGACCAAAGTGCTAACAGACCAGCGTTCGATCCGTATCAAAGGCCGCTCCTTCCTCGCAGTCGTCCTGTCCCCCGAATCTCCGGTCGATCAATGGCTGGAAAGGCTCGATGATCTCGCCGCCCGTTCGGCGGGCTTCTTCCTGTCGCGTCCGGTGGTTCTGGATGTGTCTGAGCTGTCGCTCGACAAGGCGGGGCTGAAGGAGCTGCTGGCGGCGCTGACGGAGCGCAATGTCGGCATCATGGGTATCGAGGGCGTTCGCCCCTCGATGATCGAGCCGGGCATGCCGCCGTCGCTGAAGGGCGGAAAGCCCGCTTCCGATGTCGAGGTTGAGCCGGTCGCCATCGCTGCCGAGTTGCCGGAGGAAAAGCCGCGCGCTGCCGGTGAGGTCAGGGCCGTCGTGCCGTCGCTGGTCATCAACGAGCCGGTTCGCTCCGGCCAGTCGATCATGTTTCCCGAGGGTGACGTGACCGTCATCGGTTCGGTCGCCTCGGGGGCGGAAATCATCGCCGGCGGTTCGGTGCATATTTACGGCGCCCTGCGCGGTCGCGCCATGGCCGGTTCGCTCGGCAATGTTTCGGCGCGCATCTTCTGCCGCAAGCTCGAAGCCGAGCTTCTGGCCATCGACGGCGTCTACAAGGTGGCCGAGGACATTGACGACAGGCTGCGCGGCCAGCCCGTTCAGCTCTGGCTGGAAAACGATACGATCAAGGCCGCAAAGCTTGGCTGATAACAGAGAAACAACACAGGAACAGGAGAGCCATATGGGGAAGGTAGTCGTTGTAACTTCCGGCAAGGGCGGGGTGGGAAAGACCACCTCGACCGCAGCGCTTGGCGCCGCACTGGCGCAGAACAAGGAGAAGGTCGTGGTCGTCGATTTCGATGTCGGCCTGCGCAACCTCGATCTCGTCATGGGTGCTGAACGCCGCGTGGTTTACGATCTCGTCAACGTCATCCAGGGTGATGCCAAGCTGACTCAGGCGCTGATCCGCGACAAGCGCCTCGAGACGCTGTTCCTCCTGCCTGCCTCGCAGACGCGCGACAAGGACAATCTGACGCCGGAAGGTGTCGAATGGGTCATCAACGAGCTGAAGAAACATTTCGATTGGGTGATCTGCGACAGCCCCGCCGGCATCGAACGCGGTGCGACGCTGGCCATGCGCCATGCGGATGTGGCCGTCGTCGTCACCAATCCGGAAGTCTCCTCGGTGCGCGACAGCGACCGCATCATCGGTCTGCTGGATTCCAAGACGCTGAAGGCGGAACGCGGCGAGCGCATGGAGAAGCACCTGCTTCTGACGCGTTACGACGCTTCCCGCGCCGAGCGTGGCGACATGCTGAAGGTCGACGACGTTCTGGAAATCCTTTCCATTCCGCTGCTCGGCATCATTCCGGAAAGCACGGATGTGCTGCGGGCCTCGAACGTCGGTGCGCCTGTTACGCTGGCGGATGCCCGCTGCGCGCCGGCCATGGCCTATTTCGACGCCGCCCGCCGCCTGTCCGGTGAGGATATTCCGGTGGTCATTCCGGGCGAGAAGCGTGGCATCTTCTCCAAGATCTTCGCAAGGAGGGCTGCATGAGCATCTTTAGTCTTTTCCGCAAACAGAAGTCGGCACCGCTTGCGCGTGAACGCCTGCAGGTGCTGCTCGCCCACGAAAGGGCATCCTCCGGCTCCGATCTGGTCGCCATCCTCAGGGAAGAAATTCTCGGCGTCATCGCCAAACATGTGCAGATCGACAATGATCGGGTGCATGTGAAGATGGATCGCGACGAGCATGTCTCCATCTTGGAGATCGATGTCGAGATTCCTCTGGGTGCCGATCTGCGCGCCGCGTAAGATACGTGTCGAAAAACGCCGCCCGCCACCGGGCGGCGTTTTTATTCCGCTGTCGTATCGACGGGTTTTCGAAATGCCTCGGCCAGATCGCCGGGCAGCGGGCGCTGCAGGTTGATGCCGTTTGGCGGGATCGGCGCGTTGAACCATTTGTCGTAGATTTTATCGATTTCGCCGCTCTCATAAATTTGGCCGAGCGCCTCGTTGACGGCGTCGCGAAAGCCGGTATCGCCGTGGCGGAGCATCAAACCATAGGGTTGCGGCGGAGCGAGATATTCATCGGAGATGACGTAGTCTTCCGGCTTGCCGGTCTCGGCGACGAAGGATCGCAGAAGTATATCGTCCATGACGAAGGCCGAGGCACGGTTTTCCGTCACCATGTCGAAACTGCCCTCGGTGCTGTCATTTTGCAGAACCGCGACGTTCAACCCCAGTTTGCGATTGAGCACGTTGAGTTGGGTGATGTTGATGGTTCCCGTCGTCACCACCACCGTTCGCCCGGCGAGATCGGCGACGGTGTTCAGGCCGCTCGATTTCAGCGCCACATAACGGGTGCCGGTGATGAAGTGGCTGTAGGAGAACCACACGGCCTTGCGTCTCTCTTCCGTATTCGTGCTCGCCACGCATTCCATGTCCATCGTGCCGTCATTGAGAAGCATGATGCGGTTGCTGGGCGTGCGCTTGACGAACTCGACCTTCAGTTCCGGCAGGCCGAGCTTTTTCTTGATGGAATCCGCCACTCTCAGGCATAGCTCGATGCTGTAGCCAATAGGCTCCGGCCCGGCGCCGAGATAGGAAAAGGGAATATTGCGATCGGCGTAACCGAGCTTGATGGTGCCGGTTCTGGCAATGGTTTCAAGTGTCGGCGGTTGGGCATCCTCGCTCACCGCCTGGGCGGGAAGAAGACTTGAAAAAACGAGCATAAGCCATAGTGTCGATCTCTGCATCGCGCATCTCCAGCCAAATAATCTGTCAAAACATTCTCATGAAAATCGATACGGGTGGACGGCTTGCGCTCTCAGTCCTGGTATTCGCTCGGATGTTCGTATGCCTGTTTCAGAGAGGCGGCCATCGGCAGGTTCAGGTTCATGCCGTTTGGGGGAATGGGCTTGGTGAACCATTTTTCATAAAGGCCATGAATGACCGGCCCGGTGAAAATATGCCGAAGGCTTTCATTGACCGCCGCCTTGAAGCCGGGGTCGTTGCGCCGGAAAACCAGGCCATAGGGTTCGGGGGCGCTCAGCGTTTCCTCAGAGAGCGCATAGAGGTCCGGATTCTCTGATGTCGCCGCCAGCGCTGCGAGCAATATGCCATCCATGACAAAGGCGGAGGCCTTGCCGGAAACCACGAGTTCGAAGGCCTCCTCATTGGTTTTCGTCGGCATCACAGAGATATTGAGGTTCTTTGCCCGGTTCACGGCATTGAGCTGCTCGATATTGACCGTGCCGGAAGCGGATGTGACGGACCGCCCGGCAAGATCGGCAAGGCTTTTCAGATTGTCCTGCTTGCGGGAGAGAAACTGCGTTGCGGTCATGAAATTGGGATAGGAGAAATCCACGATCTTGCGGCGTTCGCTATTATTGGTCGTGGCCGCGCATTCAATGTCGATCTGGCCGCCGCGGACAAGGATGAAACGGGTCGCGGGCGTCGCCTTAACATATTCGAGTTCGATCCTGTCGAGCTTCAGCTTCCTGCGAATATCTTCGCTGATCGCCCGACAAAGATCGGTCGAGAAACCGGTAACCTCCCCATTCGGCAATTGATAGGAAAAGGGCGGTTCGGCTTCGCGATAGCCGATGCGGATCTTTGCGGTTTTGGCGATCTGCTGAAGCGTATCGCCTTCGCCGGCAGCCTGGAGAGGCGTGATGGGAGCAAGGCATGTGAGGAAAAGGCAAAATACTGAAAGACGCATTTTATGTCCTCTGGGCCGGCGGCCGGTTTCTCAAATGGCTTTTTGTGGCGGGCAATAGGTTTCCTGTGTCGGTCGAACGATATCGCCGAATTCATCCTTCGCAATCGGCGCGATGACGGCGCGGTTCTTGAGAATGCGGGCAAGCGGCGCGGGCTCGGCAAAATAATAGCCCTGCGCTTCGTCGCAGCCGGAAAGCTTGAGCGCTTCGACCTGCTCCCTGTTTTCAACGCCCTCGGCGGTGACCTTCAGGCCGATCTGTTCAGCCATGTCGATGACGGTGTTGACGATGGCGGAACACATGGGATTGGATGGCAGGCCGGAGACGAATTCCCGGTCGATCTTGATCTTGTCGAAGGCGACATGGGTGAGCGTGCTGAGGCCCGCATAGCCGGTGCCGAAATCGTCAAGCGCGAGGCGAACGCCCCTTTCCTTCAGTAGCTTCAGGGCTCGGGCGCTGTTGTCGCGCTCCAGCATGACCGTTTCCGTCACTTCCAGTTCAAGCCGTTCCGCCGGGAAGCCGGATGTTTCAAGCGCCCGGTCCACTATCGGTACGATGTCGTCATTGCTGAGCTGAACGGCGGATAGATTGACGGCGAGCCTGATATCCTTCGGCCATGTCATCGCGTCTCTGCAGGCCTGCGCCAGAACCCACTCGCCCAACGGCTTGATGAAGTTGTTTTCTTCGGCAAGCGCGATGAAGCGGTCCGGTGCGATGAGGCCAAGCTTGCTGTGCCGCCAGCGGGCCAGCGCTTCATAAGCGACGATGCGACCGCTCTGCAGATTGACAACCGGCTGGTAGTGCAGCTCGAATTCCTGGTTTTCGAGCGCGGATTTCATGTCTATTTCCAGCGCATGCTTGTGTTGCGCCGCCATGTCCATGCCGGGCTCATAAAAGACGAAATAACCGCAGCCCATGGATTTCGCCCGGTAAAGGCCGAGATCGGCATGTTGCAGAAGCTGCGTTGCGGATGTGCCGTGGCCCGGCGCGCAGGCAATGCCGATGCTGGTGTCGATGCTGATATCGCTGCCTTCGAGACTGAAACTGCGCGAGACGGCATGCACCACCCGCGCGGCCAGCATCGCCGCATCGCTCTCGCAGTCGCCGTTTGCCGATTGTATGATCGCGAATTCGTCGCCGCCGAGACGGCTCACCATGTCGTTTTCACCCAGCACGGCGGAAATCCGTGAGGCCACCGCCACCAGCAGGGCATCGCCGGCGGCGTGTCCGAGTGTATCATTGACGGCCTTGAAGCGGTCCAGATCGAGCAGCATGACATTGAACGGCTGGCCTGACGCGGCAAGCTGTTCGAGACGGTTTTCCAGCGTCTTCATCAGCAATACGCGATTGGGCAGCCCGGTCAGCGCATCGTGATGGGCCATATGTTCCAGCTGCTGCGCCATATCGCGTATCTGCCGCAGGCGTCCGCGTTCCAGAACCGCCTCACGCAACGTCTCGATGGCGGTGGCCATGTCGCCGATCTCGTCCCGCCGCTCCTGAAACGGCGTGGCGACATCCGTTTCCTCGCGGGCGATCCGAAGCGTCGCCTGCACCAGCGCCGGGACCGGTTTCAGGAAATGCCGGGCGATGACGGTCACAAGCGCGCCGGTGACAGTCAAGACCACGATCAGCGCGGCGAGCGAATTATAGATGAGCTTGCGCTGCGCGCCATAAAGCGCGTCCGAGCCGCCGATGCTGACGGCGACCGCGCCGATGGGTTTCTTCGTTTCCGTGCTGATGATCGGCAGCAGGCCGATATAATGGCTGGATTCGCCGATGGTCGCAAAACCGGTGGAAAAACGCGCGGCGACCGCATCCCGGGAAAAGATTGGATCGGTGGCGAGCGGCTTTTCATCGTCATCGGTGGCGTTGTCGAAAGCCGCCGCGATCTGCCGGAAGCCGGAATCCGCCTCGTCATAACGGAAAAGCCAGACGGCATTCTTGGTCTGCGCGCCGATAAGCGCGAGAACGTCGCTGGGGTTGAAGCCGGTAACGAGAATGGATTCGTCGTCGCCGATGGGTTTGTCGGTCAATATGCCGTTGACCTGCCCGTCGGCATCGGCGGTGACGCTGACATAGGTATAGATGCTGCGAAGCGTGGCGCTGGCGATCTGCGAATTGACGCGCGCCTGATTGAGCCATTGCTCGCTGGCGGCGGCGACGAACATATACCAGCCGACAAGTGCGCCGATGCTGTAGGAAAAGATCACGCCGCCGAGGAATATCAGGGTTATCTTGCTGGCGAGCGAGCGCCGCCGCGAAAACCGGCTTGTTTCCGGCTGCGTTGGCGAGCGAAGCGTGTGGCCCGGTTCAACCTGTCTATCTGTCCCGCGATAGGCAGTATCTTCCATTCGCGATAGTCCCCCGCGATGTCGCGTTATAATTGTTTTATGGAATTTTATAGGGCATGCATTTCAATGCTGTCTGCTAAATAATTCAACAAAGTTTAGATGCGATTAAGAATTAATCCGTCTTTTTATAGTCGTAGCTTATATAAGAGATGGCGTTCCTGCACCTCAGGTTGAAAAAATCGGAGGTTAGAAATGAATCGTCAGGATAAACTCCAAAATTCTGCGATCTCCGCCATGTTTCCCGATCCGGCATGCCGGTGATCGATAGCGCGGCGATTGGCCTTGCCAACTGGCCGATAAACGGCATGTTGTGCGCAACATGCCACTTTCAGGGAAGATATCATGGCTCATAAAGGCAAAAACATCGCGCAGCTTTCCGTTCTCCTCCAGAGCGGCCATCTCGATCCGCGTGCCCTGGTGGAAGAGACGCTGGATGCGGTTGGCGGAGAGGACGATCAGGCGATTTTTGTCGAGTTGACGGCAGCGCGGGCGATGTCGGAGGCGGAAGCCGCGGCAAAACGCATTGGTGAGGGCCGTTCCTGTGGTGTGCTCGATGGTATTCCGGTGGCCTGGAAGGACCTGTTTGACCTCGAAGGCATGGCGACCACGGCCGGATCGACGGTGCTTGCCAACGATAAGCCTGCGTCTCGCGACGCAGATGTGGTGACGGCGCTGAAACAGGCGGGCATGATCTGCATCGGCCGCACCAATATGAGCGAGTTCGCGTTCTCCGGTCTCGGCATCAATCCGCACTACGGTACGCCCCGCAATCCTGCTTCTACGGATGGTCACCGTCTGCCGGGCGGCTCTTCGTCGGGTGCGGGCGTCGCCGTGGCTGCCGGTCTGGTGCCGGTGGCGATAGGCACCGATACCGGCGGATCGGTGCGTATTCCGGCCGCCTTCAACGGCGTGGTGGGCTATAAGGCAAGCCGCGGCCGTTATTCGATGCGCGGCGTTTATCCCTTGGCGAAAAGCCTCGATTCGCTCGGCCCGCTCACGCACACCGTACAGGACGCCGTCTGGGTGGACGCCGCCATGCGCGGCAAGGCGGCTGCCGATCTCACGCGCGCACCCCTTTCCGGCCTGTCGCTGGTGGTGCCGGAAACGGTCTTTTTCGATGGCATCGAGGATGGCGTCGCCGATGCTTTCGAGCAGGCGGTGGAACGTCTCGTCCGCGCCGGCGCTTCGGTGCGGCGGCAGGCATTCCCGATTTTTTCGGAACTGTTCGATCTTATCAGGGAAAAGGGTGCGCTGGTGACGGCGGAGGCCTTCGCCCTGCACAAGACCCGGCTGGAAGGTGCCGACGCCGCCCGCATGGACCCGCGCGTGGTGGCCAGAGCAGGGCTCGGCGCGAATATTTCCATGCCTGATTATATCGCCATCATCGAGGCGCGCGAACGCATGACGGCGGCGTTTTCCGGCATGATTGGCAGGCAAGAGCTGCTGGTATCGCCGACATTGCCGCATGTCGCGGCCAAGGTCGCGCCGCTTCTCGAGAGTGACGATGTCTTTTTCGCCATGAATGCGAAGATCCTGCGCAACACCCAGATCGGCAATTTTTTCGATCTCTGCGGTGTTTCAATCCCCTGCGGAACGGGCGATACGGGCATGCCGGTCGGCCTGCTGCTTTCCGGCCTGCACGGCACGGACGATCATGTTCTCAGCGTGGCGATGGCGGCGGAAGAAATCGTTCGGGGTTGAGGAGAGGCGGCCCGCACAGCCATACACCGTCATTCCGCCCCCCGAGCCGGGATGCCGGCGTGGTCAAGTCTTTGACCACGAAAGACTCCCTTCACGGTGCAGACGCGCCGTGGCTGGATGCGGATCATCCTCGGGCTAGTTCCGGGGACCGCCATGACGGAAGAGAAGTTTGTGACGACGGCGGTCAACCTCGCGCGTGCGTCTGTTCCTATTCCGCGATCTCGGCGCTTCCAACCCAGCGCCCTTCGGCAAACGACCGGGCCATGGCGTGGATGCTGCGCTCGATCTTCAGCCCCTCCTCGAAATCGATGATATGGGCCTTTTTCCCCTCGATTGCCGCGATCAGTTCCCGGCATTCGATCACCTTCAAATCGTTGAAGCCGAGGCCGTGGCCGGGGGCGGGGATGAAGCGGTCATAGGGCTTGTGGTGCGGGGCGGTGAGGATGGTTCGGAACCCCTGTTCTTCCGGGCGTCCATCCGTGTTGTAAAGCTGGAACTCGTTCATCCGCTCCTGATCGAACAGGATCGAGCCGGTGGAGCCATAAATCTGGATGGCGATGCGGCCCTTGCGGCCCCAGGCGGAACGGTTGGCGATGAGCACCGCGGAAATGCCGCCTTCGAGCTTCAGGAGGACGCTGGCAAGATCATGCGTTTCGACGGCCCGCTCGCCGCCGCCGGCAAGCGGACGGGTCTCGTAAGGTTTCACCATATCGGTAATGGCGCTTTCTGCATGGCCGAAGAGGGCGTAAAGCAGCGATAGCGGGTGCACGGCGAAATCATCCAGTGCGCCGTAACCGGAAGACGCCTCACTCTTCCAGTAGAAGGGCTGGGTGGCATCGGCCATAAAGTCCTCGTCCATTTCGGCACGCACATGATAGACCTTGCCGATCGCGCCGTCGTCGATCAGGCGGCGGATGTGGCGGATGACGGGGTTCTGGATATAGTTGTAACCCATCGCCGCTGCCTTGCCGGACCGGCGGGCGGCATCGCGCATCTTCACCGCGTCAGCAAAGGCGGGCGCCATCGGCTTTTCACACCAGACATGTTTGCCGGCCTCAAGGGCGGCAATCGCCATTTCCGGGTGGAAGGCGTTGGGCGTGGTGACCGAGATGACGTCGATCTCGGGATCGGACAGCAGGTCGCGCCAGTTGCCCGTCGAGCGGGCAAAGCCGAACTCGGCGGCTTTCTTCGCGGCAAGCTCGGGATTGACTTCCGCGAGCGTCACGAGGCGGGGGCGTTCCACATCGCCGAAGACGCTGGTGACGTTGTTCCACGCCAGCGCGTGGCATTTGCCCATGTAACCGGTGCCGATAAGGCCCACGCCAAGAGCGGCCATGGTATTCTCCTCCCGAAATTATTTGAATTAATTCAATTCGTTAATTGCGTTTGTTGTGTGCCAAGACAGTCTCGAGACATATCTTCGCGCACTCCCTCATTCCTGTGCCTGTCACAGGAATCCAGCCGACGCGGCTCTCGCGCGGCGGAAAGACTCCTTTCAGCCCAAGGACTTGGGCTGGCTGGATCCCTGTGACAAGCACAGGGATGAGGAGGCAGCGGTGTTTGCCTGAAATGCCTTACGGATTATCCCGCTTGAAAATCCAGTCGTGATCCGGGTGGTTCTTGAACCGCCATTTGCGCATCGGCCCCGCCATCACGTTCAGATAATACATCTCATAACCATAGGGCGCGCCGCAGGGGTGGTGGCCCTTGGGCACCAGCACGACATCGCCGTCCGACACCGCCATGGTTTCGTCCAGCGAACCGTCTTCGGTAAAGACGCGCTGGAAACCGAAACCCTGCGCGGGGTTGAGGCGATGATAATAGGTCTCCTCCAGATAGGTCATATCGGGGTAGTTATCCTCGTCATGTCGGTGCGGCGGATAGGAGGACCAGTTGCCGGATGGCGTGAAGACTTCCGTTACCAGCAGGCTGTCGGCCACATCGCGCTCTTCCATGGCAATCGGGAAGATATAACGCGTATTGGCGCCCTTGCCACGCTCGGTCAGCTGCACGCCATTCGGGCCGATCTGCTGCGCCTCGCGGCTGCCTTTTTCGCCGGGCGCCGTGCAGACACCCACAGTGCAATCGGTCGTGGCGGTCAGCGACCATTCGGAACCTGCGGGGACGTAGACGCAATGCGGCGGCTTGCGCTCGAACACATTCATGCGGTCGCCGAGTTCACCGAAATCCTTACCGCCTGCGGAAATCGTCGCCTTGCCTTCGACCAGTACGAGGATGACTTCGGTATCGCCGGTGTTTTCCGCCGCCGTCTCGCCCGGCTTCAGGCGGTAGAGGCCGAAACCGACATAACCCCAATCCGCGCTTTGGGGCGTGATATCGTGCACCTTGCCGCTGGTCGCGACCGGCTTGCGCAGAAGTGAGGTCATGGTGGTGTTCCTTTTTTGATCAGTCGTTCGTCGGTTCTTGCCGTCTCGTCACCCCGGCCTTGAGCCGGGGTCCAGCCGACGCGCGTTCGCGCGGCGGGGACAACTCTTTTCAGCCCAAGGACTTGGGCTGGCTGGATACCCGCTCAAGGCCGGTATGACGGGCGGGGTGTGCCGCCCGCTGTCAGTCCAGCTCAAGCAGCCTGAGCCTTGTCCAGCCCCGCTTCACGCGCAAAAGCCTTCAGCGATTTCAGCCCGAGGCTCTGATATTCGAACGGGTTGCGGACATCCGGGTCCTGTTCGGCCTCGATCACCAGCCAGCCGCTGTAACCACGCTCGGCCGCCACCTTCAGCACCGGCGGAAAGTTCACGCCGCCTTCGCTGTCGCCGGGAACGGTGAACACGCCACGGCGAACGCCTTCGAGGAAGGAGAGCCGCTCACCCCGAACCTGATCGGCAATGGCAGGGCGCACGTTCTTGGCATGGATATGGCCGACGCGACCCATATATTTCTGCGCGACGCGCACGGGATCACCGCCGCCGAACAGGCAATGGCCGGTATCGAGCAGCAGATGCGTCTTCGGGCCCGTATGCTTCATCAGGAGATCGATTTCCTCTTCGCTCTCGACCACCGTTCCCATGTGGTGGTGATAAACGAGGGTGATGCCCTGTTCTGCGGCAAAGGCGGCCAGCGCTTCGACACCCGCACCGAATTTCGCCCAGTCCCCGGCCGCAAGGCGCGGACGGTCGACCAGCGCCTTGTTGTCATCGCCATGGATGGCATTGGAGGTCTCGCAGACGATGATAACCTTCGAGCCCATGGCTTTCAGCAGGTCAAGCGCCGGCTGCATCGCCTTCTTTTCGGATTCGATGTCGTCGGTCAGAAGGTTCAGCGAATGCCAGCCGGAGACGAAGGAGAGACCGCGCGGCGAAAGCACGCCCTTCAGGCCTTCCGGCTCGGTCGGGAACTTGTGGCCCTTCTCGATGCCGTCGAAACCGATCTTGGCGGTTTCATCGAGGCATTGTTCGAGGCTGATATGCGCGCCCAGCGTGCGGTCGTCGTCGTTGGACCAGGCAATCGGGTTGGTTCCGTAACGGATCATCTTACTGTCTTTCCTTGAGATGGTTTTCATAACGGGCGCGCGCATCGGCGACTTCAGCGCGATCAGAGGTTTCAGGCACCGCGACATCCCACCAGTGACCACCAGCCTGCGGCGTCGGGTAAGGATCTGTATCGATGACGATGACAGTGGTGCGGCTGGAGGCGCGGGCCGCGGCAAGCGCCTCTTCCAGCTCGGTAATGGTGGAAACCTTGCGTGCATCCGCTCCCATCGAGCCGGCATGGGCCACGAAATCGATGGCGATCGGGTTGACGTTGGTGTGGGCGTAGAGGTTGTTGAACTCCGCGCCACCGGTTTCCATCTGAAGGCGGTTGATGCAGCCGTAACCCCTGTTGTCGGTGATGACGAGCGTGATCTTCACGCCCATGGCAACCGAGGTCGCAAGCTCGGAATTCATCATCATGTAGGAGCCGTCGCCGACCATGACGATCACGTCGCGGTCCGGTTCCGCCATCTTGATGCCGAGGCCGCCGGCCACTTCATAACCCATGCAGGAGAAGCCGTATTCCATGTGATAGGAGAGCGGCAGCTTGGATTTCCACAGCTGGTGAAGCTCGCCCGGCATGGTGCCGGCCGCGCACATGACGACGGTATTGTCACGCGACTGGCGCTGCACCGCGCCGATGACCTGCATGTCGGTGGGCAGGCTGTTGGCATTGTCTTCGCCCGGCGCTGCCGTATCGGCATCGGCCTTTTCGAACCATGCAGCCTTGAGACCGGCATCCGGCGCCGCAAAACGGTGGCTGCCAAGCGCTGCGGAAAGTTTCTCAAGCCCGATCTTCGCATCCGCCGTCAGGCTGATCGCATCATGTTTGGCGCTGTCATAGGGCTGAACGTTCAGCGCCAGGATCTTGCGGTTCGGGTTCTTGAACAGCGCCCAGGAGCCGGTGGTGAAATCCTGAAAACGGGTGCCGACGCCGAAGACCAGATCGGCCTTTTCGCTGATGATATTGGCGCTTTCCGCACCGGTGACGCCGACAGGACCGAAATTGAGATCGTGATCCCACGCCAATGCCGATTTACCGGCCTGCGTTTCGACGACGGGAATGGAATGGGTTTCGGCAAAGCGCTTCAGGGTTTCGGTTGCGCCGGCAAAATGAACGCCGCCGCCGGCAACGATGATGGGGTTCTTCGCCGCCTTGAGCGCAGCGACGGCTTCATCGAATTCCACAACGTCCGGTTCCGGGCGGCGCTGACGCCAGACGCGCTTTTCGAAGAAGCTCTCGGGGTAATCATAGGCTTCCGCCTGCACATCCTGGCAGAAGGCGAGCGTGACGGGGCCGCAATCGGCCGGGTCCGTCATGGTGCGCATGGCGCGGGGAAGCGCTGTCAGCAATTGTTCCGGCCGCATGATGCGGTCGAAATAACGGCTGACCGGGCGGAAGCAGTCATTCACCGTCATCGTGCCATCGCCGAAATCTTCCAACTGCTGCAGCACGGGATCGGGGCCGCGATTGGCGAAGACGTCGCCGGGGATCAACAGCACGGGAAGGCGGTTGACATGCGCAAGGGCTGCCGCCGTTACCATATTGGCGGCACCGGGGCCGATGGAGGAGGTGACCGCCATGGCGCGTCTGCGACGCAACTGCTTCGAATAGGCAATAGCCGCATGGGCCATGGATTGCTCGTTCTGGCCGCGATAGGTCGGCAGTTCGTCGCGGATACCATAAAGCGCTTCGCCGATGCCGGCGACATTGCCATGGCCGAAAATGGCCCACATGCCGGCGATATAGGTTTCGCCATGTTCATTCATCTGCGCTGCCAGGTAACGAACCATGGCCTGCGCAGCCGTCATTCTGATTGTCTTCACGCTGCCTCTCCCTTTTTGGCGCGCGCCTCATCCCAAATGCGGCACAGGCTAGTATAGCGCTGCGCCATATCCTTTACCGCTTCCTCATCGGTCATCTTGCCGCCGAGCCAGCTGCGGGCGGCATCCGCGAAAATCGTGCGGCCAACGGCGAAACCTTTGACCAGATCGAAACCGGCGGCAAGGCGGAAGCTCTCCTCCAGTTCGCTTTGCGGTGCGTCGAGACCGAGAACGACGATGCCCCGCACGTAAGGATCGTTGCGATGCACCGCGTCGCAGGCGTTTTTCCACGCAGCACGGGTCTTCATCGGCTCCAGCTTCCACCAGTCGGGATAGACCCCGATTTCGTAAAAGCGTTCGATGATGCGGGCGGCGGTCAAATCGTCGGTCGGGCCGACCTTGGAGGGAATGACCTCGAGCAGCATTTCCAGCCGGTTGCGGCGTGTCGCCTGGAACAGACGCATGACGGTCTCTTCCTGCGTGGTGCGCATCTCATCCGTATCGTCGGGATGATAAAAACACAGAACCTTGACGACATTTTCAAGCGGCCATTCGGAGAGACCGCCGAAATCCTTGCCGAGATCGGGTTCCAGCGTCAGTGGGCGCGAACCCGGCCATTCCACCGGGCGGCCGATCCATAGGCCCGAGCCGCTGGCGGCAAACAGGGCGTCACGGCCGAGACGGCCGTCGCAGAGAATGCCGTAACCCGGCCTGTCGCCGGCAACATGCTGTGCGGCCTGAAGGCAGAGTTTCTTGAAGGCGCCGATCTGCTCGTGCTTGACGCCAAGCTCGTCGGCGATGGCTTCCAGCTGCATGCGGTGGTCGAAGGCGAAGACGCGCATCGTGTCCCAGTCGCCCTTGCGGTTGGTCGACCAGTGCACCTGCTCCAGCGCCTCGTCCTTGCGCAGCGCCTTGTTGCGAATGCCGGCCTTGAAGAAATATTGCAGTTCTTCCCAGCTCGGATAGGCGGGCGTGCAGCCATGGCGGGAGACGGCGAAAGCGCCGCAGGCATTGGCGTATTTCAGCGTCGTCGGCCAGTCTTCGCCGCGCAGCCAGCCGCGAAACAGCCCGGCCATGAAGCCATCGCCGGCCCCCAGAACGTTGAAGACCTCGATCGGGAAACCCTCGCCAGTCTCGCCATCATCGAGGCTGGAAGGAATTTCACCGGCGAAAACCGAAGCACCCATCGGGCCGCGCTTGCACACCAGCGTCGCATTCGAAACCTTGCGCACGGCATTCAGTGCGGTCAGCGTATCGGTCGAGCCGCCGGCAATGTGGAACTCCTCTTCCGTGCCGACGATCAGGTCGAAGAGATGCAGGGTGGATTGCAGCTTGGCGGTGACCTTCTGCGATTCGACGAAACGGCTCTCGCCATCGCCATGGCCGGCCACACCCCAGAGATTGGGGCGGTAATCGATATCGAGCGCGGTCTTCGCGCCATTTTCGCGAGCGAGTTTCAGTGCCTTCAGCACGGCCGCTTCCGTCTTCGGATGCGACAGATGCGTGCCGGTGGCGCAGACGCAGCCGGCCTCGGCAATGAAGGCGGGATCGATATCGTCTTCGCTGAGCGCCATGTCGGCGCAGTTTTCGCGGTAGAAAATCAGCGGGAACTGGTTCTGGTCGCGAATGCCGAGCAGCACCAGCGCGGTCAGGCGCTCCGGGTCGGTTTTCACGCCACGTACGTCGACGCCTTCACGCACCAGCTGTTCGCGGATGAAGCGGCCCATATGCTCATCGCCGACACGGGTGATGACGGCGCTATTGAGCCCGAGGCGCGCAGCGCCGGCTGCGATATTGGTGGGAGAGCCGCCGATATATTTGGCAAAGGAGGCCATGTCCTCCAGACGGCCGCCGACCTGCGAACCGTACAGATCGACAGACGAGCGCCCGATCGTGATGAGATCAAGTTTTTTCAAAAGGTTCCTCCTTAGCACCGCACCTCGGTACGGTCTGCCTCACATGTCTGGAGCGGCATTCAGGCGACGATCGCCCGCATCTTTCGCCATCCCGCTCCGATGAGCCTCCTCCGCTCATTTTCGTTCGTCACGAGACGGACGATTATGGAATGCCCGTTTCATGGATTTGGATCATAAATTCTATTTTTTCCGTTTTCAATAAAAATATTCAGGCTGTTTTGCGAGTTCCCACAGCCACGGCCAGCGTAATGGCCAGACAGAGCGTGGCGGAAAGCGAGCGGAACGCGCCGAAATCGATCTCGGTGACGGTCAGCAGCGTCGCGCCGGATTTGCGCAGCGGATTGACGGCGGAATCGGAGAGCGCCACGACCGGAATACCGTTGGCGCGGGCGTTTTCCGCCAGCTCCAGCGTTTCTGCGGAATAGGGGGAAAAGGTGATCGCGATCAGCGCGTCGTCACGGGAAATGGCGCTGATATTGCCGAGCCCGCCGACCGCACTGTGCAACACCGCCGGCACCTTCATCTTCTCGAAGGCGTAGGCGAGATAGCTGGCAATGGGGAAGGACCGTCGCAGACCGATGATATGCACGGTGCGCGCCTTCGCCAGCGCCGAAACCGCCTCGTCAAGCTGGCGGGTATCGACCGATTTCAGCAGCATTTCCAGCGAGGAACGGCCAGCCTCCACGAATTCGGCAAGCAGGCCGGATGCGCTTTCATCGCCCTTCTCCCGCAGATGGTCGAGTCGCGTGGCATAATCCGGCCAACCGCCGACATAGGAATCACGGAACAGCCGCTGCATTTCCGAAAAGCCGGAAAAGCCCATGATCTGGCAGAAACGCATGAAGGCAGAAGGCTGTACGCCAGCACCTTCCGCCATTTCGGCGACGGTGGAAACGGCGATGCGATCCTGATTGGAGGCGACATAATCGGCGCATTGCCGCAATCGTTTCGGCAAACCCTCCGCGACCTGGAGCAGCCGCTCCTCAAAAGCCTTTACGGATTCTGGCGCCTCGATTGCCGTCATTGTCGTTCCTTTGTGCAGACTGAAATCGTGTGCACTTTAACTGCAGTGGAATTTTTATTCCATTGGGTTTTTTGAGGAAGGGCAAATGAGACGGCGGGGGCTTTGTGTGATCGGTCACCCTCCGTCATTGCGGCCTTTAGCCGGAATCCTGTAGGCGCGCGTCCGCGCGGCGCGAAGAGTCTTTTCACCGCAAGGACTTGGGGTGGCTGGATACCGGCTCAAGGCCGGTATGAAGGAGATTATATATATGAACGCGCAACGACGATATGTTGGCTCAGTGAAGCCCGCCAACCCCAAGATGCGTATCGATAATATCCGGGTTTTCCGCAAGATCGCTCGACGGTCCTTCCCAGACGATGCGGCCGCGTTCCATGATGATGGCATGATCGGCGAAGTCGATGGCCATCTGGATGCGCTGTTCGACGAGGAGAATGGTCATTTCACCGGATTGCGCCAGTTTGGAGAAGGCCGCCATCAACTCCTCGCAGATGACGGGGGCGAGGCCTTCCAGCGGTTCGTCGAGAAGCAGCACGCGCGGCTGGCCGAGAATCGTGCGGGCGGTGGAGAGCATCTGCTGTTCGCCGCCGGAAAGTTGCGAGCCGAGATTGCGGCGGCGCTCCTTCAGGCGCGGAAACAGCGTGTAGGCTTCCTCGATGGCCGATTTCGGGCGGGCCTTGAGGCCGACGAACAGGTTTTCCTCGACGGTGAGGGTGGGAAACACATCGCGGGTCTGCGGCACGTAGCCGAGGCCGGCCTTGGCGCGGGCGGCACTCGGCAGGGCGGCGATGTCCTGCCCGCCGATGCGGATATCGCCGGCAAAGCGTTTCGTCTGGCCGGTCAGCGTGGCGAAGAGGCTGGTCTTGCCGACGCCGTTGCGGCCAAGAACCGCGAAACGCGAGCCCGACGGCACGGAAAGCGACAGGCCCTCGATGACGCGGGTGGGGCCATAACCGGCGGTGAGGTTGACGATTTCAAGCGGCGCTGCGGGCATCGGCGTAACTTCCCAGATAGGCTTGGCGGACTTCCGCATTGCTGGTGACGTCTTCCGGCGAACCGTCGAAGATGACCGCGCCTGCGGCGAGCACCACCACACGTTTGGCGAAACGGAAGACCAGATCCATGTCGTGCTCGATCATCAATATCGCGAGATCGGCCGGCAGCCGGTCGAGCGCCTGTTCGATGCGCGCGGTTTCCGTGGAAGGCACGCCGGCGGCCGGTTCGTCCAGCAGCAGGATTTTCGGGCGAAGCGCCATGGCAAGCGCGATCTCGATCAGCCGCTGCTGGCCATAGGCGATTTCGCGCACCTTTGTTTCGGCAAGTGCCAGAAGGCCAAGCGTGCCGAGAATATCGCGGGCTTCGCTCATCACCGCAGGCATGGCGCGGTAACGGCCGAAAATCCGGCCCGTCTTGCCTTCGCGCTGGAGAATTGCAAGCGCCACATGTTCCTCCGGCGTCATGTCCTGAAACAGCCTTGTGACCTGGAAGGAGCGCACGAGGCCGCGCTTCACCCGCTGGCTGGCGCTGAGGCCGGTCACATCCTCGCCGGCAATGCGCACAGTGCCGGCCGAGGGCTTGATATTGCCGGTGACGAGATTGACGAAGGTGGTCTTGCCGGCGCCATTGGGGCCGATCAGCACCGTGCGGTCTCCCGGCGAAAGCGACAGCGAGACATTGTTGGTGACGACGAGGCCGCCGAAATTCTTCTTGAGGCCGGAGACTTCGAAAATGGCGCTCATTTGCGACCTCCACGGATGCGCGCAATGATCTGCTCACCCGCGCCATAAAGCCCGCGCGGCGCAAAAAGCACGACGGCAATCAGCAGCAGGCCGACAATGGTAAGCCAGTGAAACGGATTGGCGGCGGAAACGACATCCTCGAACCACATGAAGGTGACGGTGCCGATTAGCGCGCCGTAAAGCGAGCCCGCGCCGCCGAGCACCAGCATGACCAGCCCCTCGGCGGACAGCGTGAAGGAGAGGCTGTCGAGGCCGACCACCTGGGTGGAGATGGCGTTCAACGCGCCGCCAATGCCGGCGACGATGCCTGATATGACGAACATCTTCAAAATCGTACCGTTGACCGCGCCGCCCATGGCCTGAATGCGGATGCTGTCCTGCTTGACGCCGCGGCACAACATGCCGAAGGGCGAATTGACAACGACCCGAAGCGCCAGAAAAACGACAAGCAGCAGGCAGACGCCATAGATATAGGCGGTGCGGCCATAAAGATCGAATTCGAAGGTGCCGAACAGCGCATCGGGCGACACGCCTGACAGGCCGTCGCTGCCGCCGGTCCAGTTCGACGCCTTGTTGGCCGCCTCATGGAACAGATGGATGACGGCGATGGAGAGGACCAGTTGCGGCAGTCCATGCGCGCGCAGCAGAACCGTGCCTGACAGCAACCCGGCCAGGCCGCCCGCAGCCGCGCCGATGGCGGTCATCAGCAGCGGATCGGTAATGTTGAAATGAGCAGCGGCAATACCGGATGCATAGGCGCCTGCGCCGAACAGCGCGGCGTGGCCGAGCGTGGCGACGCCGCAATAACCGGTGACGAGATCGATCGACAGCACCAGAAGCGCAATTGCGATGATGCGCGTCAGAAGCGCCAGATTATCCGGAAACAGGAAGTAACCGATGATGGCGGCGGCGATGATGACAAGGGGCCCGCCCAACGCGCGCAGCGGCGAGCGCGCCTTCGGGATCCTGGCCGTTTCGGTTACGTCGTTCATGAGCACCGCCATCTCATTTCGTCCTTCCGAGAAGGCCGCGCGGGAACAGCGTGATGATCACGATGACCGCCAGATAAAAGAAGAATTCGCCATATTCGGGGGCGAGGTAGCGCCCGGTCGTATCGATGGCGCCGAGCAGCAGGCAGGCGATCAGCGCGCCGGGAATGGAGCCCGCGCCGCCGACCGAGACCACCACGAGGAAGGTCACCATGTAGCGCAGCGCATAATAGGGTTCGACCGGCAGCAATTCCGCGCCGATGACGCCGCCCATGGCGGCAAGGCCGACGGCGATGGCGAAGCTGACGGCATAGATAACCTCGGTGCGAACGCCGAGTGCGGCCGCCATGGCGGCATTATCGACAGCAGCGCGCAGCTTGATGCCGAAGGCGGTCTTTTCGAAGGTAAACCACAATGCGCCGGCAACAGCCAGACCGCAGGCAATGGCGAAGATGCGATGCGTGGCGATGGTGCGGAAGCCGAGATCGGTGGGGCCGGCAAGCTGCTGCGGCAGCGGAATGGTCTTTAGCGTCGGGCCGAAGACGAAATTGGCGATGCCGATGATGCAGAAGGTGATGCCGATGGTCATCAGCACCTGCGTCAGTTCCGGCGCGCCATAGATGCGGCGATAGAGAAAACGCTCAAGCGGAATGGCGATGACGATGGTGCCGACAATGGCGACGAGGATCGCCGCCGCATAACCGAGACCGAGGCCATGGGCGGCATAGGAGGCGAGGTAACCGCCGATCATGGCGAAGGCGCCATGCGCCAGATTGACCACCCGCATCAGCCCCATCGTCACCGAAAGGCCGATGGAGATAATGAACAGGACCATGCCATAGGCAAGCGCATCGATAAGGATGCTGAAGACCGTCTGCATGCTGAAAAAGCTCCTCCCGGTGCTGCAATGCCCGAACCGGGCCGGAACCGAACCGCCGCAAGGACGGTTCGACCCGCTTTGAATGGCCGCTGTTATTTTGCTGCGGCGAGGCCCGGATCGCCCTGTTTTTCGAACGTCTGGACTTCCTTATTGTAGTAGCTGCCGTCATCTGCCTTGGCCACTTCGCGCAGATAGATGTTCTGCGTGATGTGTCGGCTTTCCGGATCGATGCTGACAGGGCCGCGCGGGCTTGTCCAGGAAAGACCCTTCACAGCCGCCACTGCCTTTTCCGCATCCTGTTTGCCGCCGGTGGCCTCTATCATCTTGCTGATGACATACATGCCGTCAAAGGCGCCGACTGCGGGGAAGGAGAGTTCCTTGGGGTTGCCGATGGCCTTGGTCGCGGCTTCCACGAAAGTCTTGTTTTCAGGCGAATCATGCGAGACGGCGTAGTGGAAGGTCGTCTGCATGCCAAGCGCCGCTTCACCGAGCGCCGGCAGATCGGACTCCTGCGTCAGATCACCCGGTGCGAAAAGCTTGATGCCCGATGATTTCAGCCCGTTGTCGTTGAAGGCCTTGACGAAACCGAGCGTCGTTGGGCCCGACGGCAGGAAGGCGAAAACGCCCTGCGCGCCGGAATCCTTCACGCGCTGCATGATCGGGCTGAAATCATTGGTGGAAAGCGGCATGCGGATGCTTTCGACAACCTCGCCGCCGGCGGCGGTGAAGGCCGCCTTGAAGGCGTTCTCGGCATCGACGCCGGGGCCGTAATCGCTGACCAGCGAAATGACCTTTTTAACGCCGCCATCAAAGGCCACCTTGGCGATGGGGGTGGAGGTCTGCCAGGTGGTGAACGAGGTGCGTACGACATAGGGGCTCTTGGTCACGATGGCCGAAGTGGCGGCATTCATGATAACCATCGGCACATTGCCCTGCTTCAGCAAAGGCGTGACGGCCATCGCATCCGGGGTGAAATAGAAGCCGGCGAGATATTGCACGCCTTCCTTGACCACCAGTTCCTGCGCCAGCGCCTTGGACTGCGCCGGATCGGCCTGCGGCACATCGCGATAGACGACCTCCACCGTATCGTCGCCGACCTTGTTGCCGTGAAGCGCGAACCAGGCGTCAATGCCGGCCTTGAAGTTCTTGCCCTGCAGCGCGAAGGGGCCGGAGAACGGACCGACCACGCCTACTTTGATTGTATCGGCATAAGCGGCAGTACTGAAGCAGATGGCCGCGATGGCGGCGGTGATCCGTAATTTCATGATTTCCTCCCAATTGATCCGTGGCTCCCATCCACCGATCCAGACTGCCAGATTGATGAGTGCGGTGGCCAAAGTAAAATGAAATAAGGGGGGTGATAAATAACCTGACGGTTATCAATGCCCGTCTCACCGGCTTTGTCTCATATAAGATCGCACAATAGTGATCATCCCGTGATTCTCACTATATAGCGCCGCCGCAGCCATCACGCCCGGTGTTTTCGCGGGCACGTGGTATCGAAATGCTTCCTCATGAAAACCAGCTTTTGTGACATGTTTCGAAAATGACGGTCATACCCGCGCAAGCCTCGTGCCTTAACCAGTTCTAAGGGGATTGTTTGTAGCCTCGCGAAGCATATTGTGAACTTTATTTGGTGTCTGATGGGCGAATATCAAAATAGAGTTGTTGAGTTGATGCGGGATCGCGTTGGCGAAAGTATACTCAACAACAAGATCGAGCGCCGCGAAGCATTTCTTCGCAAGGCGCTGGCGCTGTATCACGTCATGGGCGGAGACGCGCAAGGCATGCACGCTGCGGTGGAGGATGTGGTCAACCTGCAAAAGCCGAGTGTCGATGTCGCTATTGGCGACGTGATGCATGAACTGGCAGCAATCGGTCACGTTGCCGATCTTGATATTATTCAGGCCGGGTACAACAAGCTTGATGCCGCTAATCTGCATATTCTGAGCAAGGGCAAGAGGCTTTTGCAGAAGCAGCGGGACCAAAAACTCGCCGGTTCGGCGGGAAAATAGGCCGCCCATCGAGGGCGGCCGCGATATCAGGCCACTTCCCTGACGAGAATCTCCTGCCAGGCATCATAGGCGGAGAGAACCGTTTCCATCTGCGCGGTGTGGCCGGTGATGAAGTCGTTGCCGTAGATCGTCTCGTCCGGATATTCGGTGATCAGCGTCATCGGCACGGTGTGGCGGTCGTCGACGGAGGACAGGCACGGGAAACCGTTGATGATGCGGAAACCGGTTTCGCCGGCGTGGATTTCATAAAGAGCGATCTGTCGGTTGTTGTAATCGAGCAGGCCGGGAATGGCGCCGAGATGGCGGGTTACCCGGTCGAGCAGGGCTTCGGCCTGCCTTTCCCAGTCCGCATGGTGGCGGATGATGAGGAAGAAACCCTTCGGTAGCGTCCACATGGCGAAATTGCGCGGGACATAGCCGGAAAGCGGCCGGGTCCATTCATGCGAGGGATAACCGTGCAGGTTCACATGCAGCTTCGCGCCGCTTATCTCCTGCGCCTTGAAGCGGATTTCCTTCTCGTTGAGATGGCTGCCTGAATTTTCCAGCGTGCGATATTCGAGGTCATCGCCGAGTGCCGTGTAGCGCGCGGCATGGTGCATATGGCGCGGATTGTCGACGCGCAGGCGCTGGTGCAGGGCATAACCGTCAGGGTTTTCCAGCGGAGAAATCGTGAAATGCGCGCCCTTGCGTGCGACGAGTTTGCGGGCCGCGCGGATCGCGCCGACGACGCCTGTGGTTTCGTTCGGATGCTGGCCACCGCTGATCATCACGGCAGCATCGCTGCCGGTAACATATCGGGCGGCAAGGGTGCGGCCGGAGCGGGAACGCGCCTCGAAAGCCTCGCCGCCGATGCCTGAGAGCAGTTTTGCGATCTGGCCCGCAGCGATCGGTTCGCGTGCCTCATCGATCAGCTGTTCGCCGCCATCAAGGAAGGCTGTGGTGAGCGGACGTGTCTCGATGCGAACGGAGACTTCGCCTTCACTTTTCACGATTTCCGGCACGATCTGGCCGGGTTTCAGGCCCCTGTCACCCAATGGACGGCCTGACTTCTTCTGGAAGAACTCCAGGAGCGAGAAGTAAAAATCCTCATGCAGCGCCTCGCGCAGGCTGACGACCTCATCGCCAACGGAGAGGGCCAAGTCCTCGGCCGGATGCGCGACGCGGATGTTCAGCTCTTCGAAATAGGGCTCATCATTGCCCCAGCCGTGATTGGCGACGGCGTTGATTGCCGCATGGAAAAGCTGCTCGTATTCCGTCTCCAGCCGCTCGCCCGAGGCATCACCGGCAAGCCGGAACCAGCCGGTGGGGGAGACATTGGTTTCACCCACGATATCGGTATGGACCCGGTTTGGAGCGAGAACCTTGAGAGTTTCCGTTTTGCCGTCGCGGCTCAGCGTAACATCATAGTGGAAGGCATCGTCCTCGCGGGCGATGAAATCCAGCTTCGCATCGCCCACCAGCGCCGCCAACGGATAGGCCTCCAGCCGGAAACGATTGGCGGGTGCGTTGGCATGCACCGGGTAACGCACCTCGATGGTATCGACGCCATCAAGGTTGATCTCTTCCAGAAAGGTGAAGAGAAGCGGCTTGTAGGCGCTGCGGATGCGGGCGCTGACGCCTTTTTTCTTCAGCCGGTTTTCGGCTTCGCGGCGGCTTTTGGCGTCATCGAAGCTCCATGCCTCGAAGGACTGGCCGGGCTCGGCATTGGCGAGAAGCGCATCCAGCGTGCGTTCGAAAGTCTGGTCGAAAATCTGGCTCATCGCTGTTACCTCGAGGTTCTGCCGGTGGGGTCTAGGCTGTCGCGCAGCCAGTCGCCGAGAAGGTTGAGGCCAAGCACCGTCAGAAGGATAGCAAGACCCGGGAAGACGCTGACCCACCATGCGGTCTGCAGATAGGTCCGTCCATCCGCCAGCATGCCGCCCCAGCTCGGAATGGTCGGATCGACGCCGAGACCGAGGAAGGTGAGGCTGCTTTCCAGCAGGATATTGTTGGCGACATTGAGCGTCATCAGCACGATGACCGGGCCGATGAGGTTCGGCAGCAGGTGCTGAAGGATGATGCGCCAGTCTTTTACGCCGATGGCGCGGGCGGAAAGGATGAATTCCCGCTCCCGCAGCGTCAGCACCGAGCCGCGCACGAGACGGGCATATTGCACCCATTGCGAGACGATCAGCAGGATGATGGTGTTGGTGAGGCTGCCGCCGACAATGGCGATGAAGGTGATGGCTAGCAGGATGAAGGGCATGGCGAGCTGGATATCGGCAAAGCGCATGACCAGCATATCCCAGAAGCCGCGATAATAACCCGCCACCAGGCCAACCGCGACGCCGAAGATGACAGCACCGATGACCGAGGTGAAACCGACCAGCAGCGAAATCTTGCCGCCGGCGACGACGCGGGCGAGAACGTCTCGTCCCAGCGGATCGGTGCCGAGCGGATGGGCGGCATTGGCGAAGGGTTTGGCAAGGCGCGCCATCAGGTCGATCTTGTCCGCGCCGCCCGGAAACAGCACGTCGGAAAAGACGACGGCAAGGCAGATGACCACGGTGAGGAAAGCGCCGAGGACGAATTCGAGATTGGTGAAGCGCGCGAGACGCGAGGTTTTGGCAGCCATCGTCACTTACTCCGTGCGGATGCGCGGATCGACAAGCCCATAGGCGATATCGACCAGAAGGTTGATGCCGACGATCATCAGCGACAGCACGGTGATGACGGCCTGAAGCACGGGATAATCGCGCGCGCCGACCGCATCGAAGGCCAGCGTGCCGAGGCCCGGCCAGTTGAAGACGCGCTCGATGACGACGATGCCGCCCAGCAGTCCGCCGAATTGCAGGCCGAAATAGGTAATCAGCGGAATGGCGCAGTTGCGCAGCGCGTGTTTGTAGAGAACCTTGCTTTCACTCAGCCCCTTGGCGCGTGCGACCATGACGTATTGAGAGCGCAGCGTATCAAGCATGGCCGTGCGCACCAGTCGCACATTGGTGGCCGTCAGGATGACGCCCATGGTAACCGCGGGCATGATGTAGCTGGCGAAACCACCCATGCCGCTTGGCGGCAGCCAGCCGAGCGTGATGGAGAACAACAGCACCAGCATGGTGGCTAGCCAGAAATTCGGGAAGGACAGGCCGACGAGCGAGAATATGCGGATCACCTGATCGGCCGTCTTGCCGCGCGAGGTCGCCGCCTTGATGCCGAGCGGAATGGAAAGCGCAATTGACACCGCCATGGAGATGAAGGCCAAGAGGAGCGTTGCGGGCAGGGCATCGGCAATGAGGCGCGAGACCGGCGTGCTGCCGGTGAAGCTGCGGCCGAAATCCAGCGTCACGAGCCCCTTCAGGAAGCTGAAATATTGCACGAAGAACGGCCGGTCGGTGCCGAGCGCCGCGCGGATGCGCGCCAGATCATCTTCCGTCATGCTGCCGCCGCCCTGGAACATGGTGACGGCGGGGTCACCCGTCAGGCGGATGGCGAAGGAAACGAGAAGGGTGATGGCGATGACGACAAAAATCGCCTGCAGCAATCGCTTGATGAGGAAACCGGCCACGTTTTTTACCTTGAAGAGAGATCCGGCCTTGCCCGCATTCGGCGGGCAAGGTGTTGATCAGAAACCAGCCTGATTATTCGACGGTGACGTCGGTCAGCTTCAGGCGGTTATCCGGCGGTGCGACGAAACCCTTGACCCGCTTGTTGATGCCGTAAATGGCATTGGTGTTGTAAAGCGGGATTTCCAGCGCGCGTTCGGCAGTGTAGCTGCCGATTTCCTTGAGGATCTTTTCGCGCTCGGCACGGTCCGTCAGCGGACGCTGGGATTCCAGAAGCTTGTCCAGCTTTTCGTCCTTGTCATAGGGGTTCCACTTTTCACCCGAGTGGTACATGGAATAGGCAGTGTTGTCGTAATCGAAGGTCCAGCCGCCCCATTTCTGCTGGAACATCGCACCGGTTTTGCCCTGCGGGATGATGTCATTCAGGAGAACGTTGGTTTCATAGGGCTTGATGGTGGCGGTGATGCCAACCATGGACAGGTAGCTGGAGATGACCTGCGCCACTTCGTTCATCGTCGCATCGTTGCCTCTGATATCGATCTGCAGCGCCGCACCCGGCTTGACGCCGGCTTCCGCGAGCAGCTTCTTTGCGCTTGCCGGATCGTAAGGCAGCGGTTTCAGATCGGCGTCGTAGCCGAAGGACAGCGCGCTCTGGAAGCTCGCAATTTCCGATGCCTGACCGGCGAGGATCGACTTGACGATCGTGCCGCGGTCGACAGCCATGATGATGGCCTTGCGCACCTTCGGATCGGCGGTGATGCCGTCACGGGTGTTGAAACGCAGCGCATCGACCGTCGGGCCGGGAACGCTGACGATCTGAAGCTTGGAATCGCCTTCGATGACCGGGATCATGCCAATCGGAATGGTGGGCGGAATGACGAGATCGACGCGGCCCGCCTGCAATTCGGCAACGGCGGTCGCCGGCTCGGAGATGAAGCGGTATTCCAGTTCGGAAAGCTTTGGCGCACCGCCCCAATAATCCGGGTTGGCTTCAAGCTTGATGTTGGTCTTCGGCGCATAGGATACGAATTTGAACGCGCCGGTGCCGACCGGATTGAGGTTGAAGTTGTCCTCACCCTTTTCCTGGATATATTTCGGCGGCACGATCATGCCGCCATAACCGGCAAGCTTGGTGAGAAGCACCGGATCGGGCGCCTTCAGCTTCATGTCGACGGTGTAATCGTCGATGACATCAACGCTTTCGATGGAAACATAGTTGGAACGCTGCGGGCCCTTGGCACCCTGTTCGCCGAGAAGGCGCTCGAAGGTGAACTTGACGGCGGCGGCGTTGAAGGGCTCGCCATTGTGGAACTTGACGTTCTGGCGCAGCTTGAAGCGGATGCGCTTGCCCTCATTCAGCTCTTCCCAGGATTCGGCAAGGCCGGGCACAAGTTTCAGGTCCGGGCCGCGATAGGTGAGGCCATCGAAAATGTTGGTGGCGACAGCCGCCCATTGCACGAGGAAGGTGTCGATCGGATCCCAGCTGCCCGGATCCTGCGGGCTGGAAATGGTCATCTTGCCGGCGGCAAGAGCCGGTGCGGCGGTAAAGGCCGTTGCGGCCATGGCAAGCGCGACGAACGTTGTCGTCATCCCCTTCTTGATCATTGTCATCTACCTGTTCCTCTTCAGATGGTTGTGGTTCTGGTTGTTATTCAGGCGCTCTTCGCGATGAAGTGGCCCGGATTGATTTCCTCATGGGCGAGAATGGCCGGCTCATCGCCGACACGGCGCACGGGATTGGGAATTTCGCCTTCGATCATCGCGATGCGGCGCTCTATGGTCGGATCGGCCACCGGCACGGCTGATAGCAGGCGGCGGGTGTAATCATGCGTCGGCGTTTCGAAGACCTGGCGGCGGCTGCCCATTTCCATGATCTGGCCAAGATAAAGCACGGCGACGCGGTGGCTCATCTTTTCCACGACAGCCATGTCGTGGCTGATGAAGAGATAGGCGAGGCCACGCTCGGCCTGCAAATCCATGAACAGATTGATGATCTGCGCCTGAATGGAGACGTCGAGCGCCGACAGAGCCTCGTCCGCGATGATGAGCTTCGGATCGGAGGCAAGCGCGCGGGCAATGCAGACGCGCTGGCGCTGACCGCCGGAAAACTCGTGCGGATACCGCGCGGCGTGCTCGGAGGAGAGGCCCACACGCTCCAGCAATTCATCCACCCGCCGCTTTACGGCCTTCTGATCATTGATCAAACCATGGGTGTTGATCGGCTCGGCAATCGAGAAACCAACAGTCTTGCGCGGATCGAGCGACGCGAAGGGGTCCTGGAAGATATATTGCACTTCCTGACGCATGCGGAAGCGTTCCGCCGCCGACATCTGTGCAAAGCTGCGGCCGTTGAAGGTTATTTCGCCCGAGATGGCCGACTGCAACTGCTGAATGGTGCGGCCGATGGTGGATTTGCCCGACCCGGATTCGCCGACCAGCGCAAGCGTTTCGCCGGCATGAATATCGAAACTGACCTTCTGCACGGCGCTGCACCGGTGCGTTGCCTTGCCGAACAGGTTCTTGCGGATATCGAAGCGCACGAAGAGGTCCTTGACCGACAGAAGCGGCTTCTGGTCGTATTTCGCGGTATTTTGCACGCGCTCTTCACCGATCACGACCGGCTGGCCATCCTGTAGCACGGTGAGCGGCAGGCGCTTCGGGAAGGCTTCGCCTTCCATGCTGCCAAGGCGCGGAACGGCGGAAAGCAGGGCGCGCGTGTAAGGGTGCTGCGGATTGGCGAAGATATCCTTGACCGGGCCTTCCTCGACCTTTTTGCCCTTCCACATGACGACGACGTCATCGGCCATTTCCGCAACCACGCCCATATCATGGGTGATGAAGACCATGCCCATGCCGAGCTTCTTTTGCAGGTCGCGCATGATGTTGAGGATCTGCGCCTGAATCGTCACATCAAGCGCTGTCGTCGGCTCGTCGGCGATCAGAAGCTTGGGCCGGCAGGCGAGCGCCATGGCGATCATCACGCGCTGGCGCATGCCGCCGGAAAGCTGGTGCGGGTATCGCTTCAGAAGCTCGGCGGCATCGGGCAGGCGCACCATTTCAAGCAGCTTCTGCGCTTCCGCCATCGCCGCCTGTTTACCCATCTTCTCATGCAGGACAAGCACTTCGCAGATCTGGTCGCCGATGGTGAAGACGGGGTTGAGCGAGGTCATCGGCTCCTGGAAGATCATGGCGATCTCCTTGCCGCGGATCGCGCGCATCTCTTTCTGCGACGCTTTCAGCAAGTCTTTGCCTTCAAACAGGATTTTGCCGGTGGGGTAGGTCGCGCCCATCATGTCCGCAAGGCGCATGGTGGAAAGCGAGGTGACCGATTTTCCCGATCCGGACTCGCCGACGACCGCGACCGTGCGGCCGGGCTCGACGCTGAAGGAGATATCGTCCACGACGCGGCTATTGCCGAACTCGACGCTCAGGCCTTCGACCGAGAGGAGGGCGTTTGCGGGTGCGGCAGTCATGTCAGCGTCTCCGGCGTGGCCTGCGCGGCAAAGCTGGCGCGGCCATGTGAAAATGAGGAAGGGGAAAATGTCTCGGGCAGGCGCATGCTGGGCGACGCCATGGGCAGGGACGGGAATGTCGCGAAGAACTGCATGTCTTCAGGCCGCTTTGTCGGCAAAATGCGCATTGGCCGTCGCCCGCGGACACGGCACATTCGATGTCACCGAAGCGCCGCAGGCAACCTCATCGGTACCGGCCGGATGATTTGCGTCGGCCGCAGATTCGACGATGCGCATGTAACTCTAATTCCCCACCCTTGTTTTGCGAAAAAGCTAACAAAACCGAACAATCATGTCCAGAGTGTTGAACAATTTTTGTGTACTGCTCTACAAATGCGCAGCTGCACCGATTTTGAGCGCGCATTCCTGAAGAATGCTTCGCAATGATGCGTGTATTCCACGATTATTGTCGCTAAAAACCTTTGGGAAGAACGATGAGGAATGGGAATGCCGGGCATGAACAACAAGGCAGGTGCAGTCAGGCTGAGGGGCTTTTTACGGTGCTTGTCCAAGGATGATGTCGAGCTGGTGCGGCGCCACCTTCCCGAACATCTGCGTCTGACCAGAGCGGAACCCGGCTGTCTTTCCTTCGAGGTGTCCGAGACAGACGATCCCCTGATCTGGCAGGTGGAGGAGCTTTTCGCCGACCGTGCCGCCTTCGATTTCCATCAGCAGCGGACGCGGGCGTCCGAGTGGTTCACGGCGACCTCCGCCATTCCACGCGACTATGAGATAACGACATTGGCGTGAATGAAAACAGGCTGCAGCGGCATTCCTGCCGGCTGCGGCCTGATCGTATTTCGGTGCCGGGAGTTATTCCTTCGGCATGCCGACCGGCGGCGCAAGCCGTCTTTGTGCGGCGATGCGGAAGGGGGCGTTCATCGCGCCATAACCGCCATAGGCTCCGCGCCTTTCGATGATTTCGAAGAAGAAACCCTCGCCGAAGGTGCGGCTGTAGATCTGGAAATATTCGCCATTGTCGTCGCGGTCATAAAGAATGCTCGCGGCCCTGAGCGCATCGGAAAACTCCGGCTCCAGCCCGAAACGGGCTTCCAGATCGTCGTAATAATTGCGCGAGATCGGCAGGGCGTGGAAACCGCGCGCCTGCAGGGCTTTTGCTGTGGCGAAGATATCGTCGGTGGCAAACGCGATGTGCTGGATGCTGGTGCCGAAGCCCTCTGCCAGAAATTTGCCGGCGAAGGTCTTGCGATTGTCCGCACCGTTCATGGTCAGACGGAAATGCGGCGAGGGCACGCTTTCAATCGCCTGGCTGCGCACCAGCCCGCCCGGATCGACTACATCGATCATCGGCGTGCGCCGCGTCGCAAACAGCGAGGTGTAGAATAAAAGCCAGGTCAGCATTTCATCGTAATGCGTTGTTTGCGCAAGATGATCGATCCGCCTGAGACCGGCATCGCCTTCCGGCGTTCGGCCTTCCGTCGGCACGAATTCATTGTCCCAGATGGAGGAAAGCTCTGGTGAAGCATCGAGGAAATAGATGACGCCGTTGCCCACGCCCTGAATGGCGGGAACGGCGACTTCGCCTGATTTGCGCGGCTCGGCGAAGGTGGGCGCGCCCAGTGCTTCCGCTCGGGCAAGGGCTGCCCCGGCATTATCCACCTTCAGCCCGAAGGCATAGGCATTCGTGCCGTGGATGGAATAGGAGGCTCCCGCGAAGCTGTCGCCGCCATCGCTGGTATTGATGACGATGCGAATATCGCCCTGCGTATAAAGATCGACATCGCGATTGCGGTGCCGGGCGGTGTTTTCAAAGCCGAGCGTGGCGAGAAGGGCTTCCAGATTGGGTTTTTCTTCCGGTGCTGTGGTGAATTCGACTAATTCCACGCCTTCCGTCTCCACCCGTTCCGGCATGGCGGGCACATCGATGCGGATATCGGGTTCGAGACGGCGCACCTGATCCATCAGGTTGATGAGCGAGCGGTGGCCATCTTCGGCCAGCAGCCGGGCGGAGCCGCCACGGAACTGGTCGTTGAAGATTTCGAGCGATAGCGGGCCGCTATAGCCGGTTGCGGCCACGGCGCGCATGAAATCCACCACCGGCAGATCGCCTTCGCCCGGCATGTTGCGGAAGTGGCGGCTCCAGTAGAGCAGGTCCATGTCGATCAGCGGCGCATCGGCAAGCTGCACGATGAAAATCTTGTCGCCGGGAATGGAGCGGATCGAATTGGGATCGATCTTGCGCGACAGCGTATGGAAACTATCGAGGATGATGCCGACATTGGCGTGATCGGCACGGCGCACCACCTCCCAGGCATCGCGGTGATCGCTGATATGGCGACCCCAGGCCAGCGCCTCGTAACCGACGCGCACGCCATGTTTTGCCGCAAGCTCGCCGAGCTGATGGAAATCGGCGGCGGCGCGGTCGATACCGCCGAGCGAGACCGGCGAGACATTCGAGCAGATCAGCATCAGGTCGGTACCGAGTTCGCCCATGATGTCGAATTTGCGCTCGGCCCTTTCAAAAGCGCGGCTCCGGTGCGGCTCCGGCATGCCCTCGAAATCGCGGAACGGCTGGAAAAGGGTGATATCCAGCCCGTGATCGGCGGCCAGTGCTTTCACCTCGCGCGGCGAGGCGTCGTAGGTCAGGAAATCGTTTTCGAAAATCTCAACGCCCGAAAACCCCGCTTTGGCGATGGCCGCCAGCTTTTCGGGGAATTCGCCGCTGATCGATACGGTTGCAATGGATGTGCGCATTGGCATGCCGTGTCTTATTGTGTCATAGCTCGCCATATTGCCTTCCTTTTCAGCCTTATGTACTGATTGGTTAATAAAGGGGACGCAGCCAGAGGCAAGCCCCGTCCAGGGAATGAAGCATGAGCAAAAGCACGACCTCCAAAGGCACCCGCGATACCCGGCAGGCGAAGCGCGATCCGGAAGGGGTGCGCCGGGATATTCTTTCCGTCGCGATGGAGGAATTTTCGCAGAATGGCCTTTCGGGCGCCCGCATCGATGAGATTGCGGCGCGCACGCGCACGTCCAAGCGCATGATCTATTATTATTTCGGCGACAAGGAAGGCCTTTACAAACGCGTGCTGGAGGAAGCCTATGCGCAGGTGCGCGGCGGCGAAGGCAGTCTTGAGCTGGATGATCTCGAGCCGATCGCCGCACTTGAGAAGCTCTGTCGGTTTACCTTCGAGCACCACCGCCGCAACCCCGCTTTCGTGCGGATGGTGATGACGGAAAACATTCACCACGGCAGGCACATCAGGGTTTCCGAAGCGATCCGCAACGTCAACCGACCGGCCATTGAAATCATGCGCCGAATATTGAAGCGCGGGCAGGATGCCGGCGTGTTTCGGCCCGGATTGGACGCTCTTGAACTGCATTGGCAGATCAGTGCTTTGTCTTTTTATAACGTCTCGAACACCGAGACATTTTCGTTCAATTTTGGCGACACGCTTTTTAGCGAGGCCGGCCAGGAAGCGCTGTCTGCGCATGTGGCGGAGATGTTGCTGCGCTATGTATTGATGCCCGAGCATATTACGCGGATCGGGAAAGGCGATTGATGAGGTGGCGCAGCGCCACCTCATAACCATCGATGCCGAGGCCGGCGATCACGCCTTCGGCGCGGGTCGAGATATAGGAGTGGTGCCGGAAGACCTCGCGTTTGTGGATGTTGGAAATATGCACCTCGATCACCGGCCCCTCGAAGGCATTGAGCGCATCGAGGATCGCGACCGAGGTGTGGGTAAAGGCGCCGGGATTGATGACAATGCCCGCGGACTTGCCGCGGGCTTCGTGAATCCAGTCTATCAGCTCATATTCCCGGTTGCTCTGGGCAAAAAACAGATCGTGGCCCGCGGTTTCGGCGATCCCACGGCAATTGACCTCGATATCGGCGAGCGTTTCATAACCATAGATTTCCGGCTGGCGCTGGCCGAGCAGGTTGAGGTTGGGACCGTTCAGAACAGTGAAAAGGCTCATGCGACGCCCTCCGCCATGCAAAGCTCGGTGAAATGCGCCGTCATGCGCCCGGCATCCGGCTCGCGGCCGCAGAAGAGGCGGAATGCGCCAACAGCCTGAAACACCGTCATGCCGCCGCCGGGCAGGGTGCGACAGCCCTTTTTCGCCGCCGTCGCCAATAGCTCGGTGACAAGCGGCATATAGACGATATCGGCCACCCAGTGCCGCCGTTCGATGAGATCGGCCGGAACCGGCATGCCGGGATGGGCCGGCATGCCTATCGGCGTGGCGTGGATCAGGCCATCGGCAAAGGACAGGGAAGCGGCGGGGTCTTTGACGGCAAGCGCGCGGCCCTCACCGAAGCGGGCATTGAGTTCCAGGGCCAGTTGCTCCGCCCTTGGGAAATCCCGGTCGAAAATGTCGAGACGGGCGATATCGAGCTTCAATGCGGCATGGGCCACCGCAACGCCAGCGCCACCCGCGCCGACCAGAAGCGCCCGGTCACGCCGCGCATCCGGCAGCCCGCGCACGAAGCTTTCGTAAAAGCCGTACCAGTCGGTATTGTGGCCGATGCGGCGTCCGTCCCGGAAGACGACCGTATTGACCGCGCCCAGCATGCGGGCATCGTCCGACAGTTCGTGCAGATGCGGAATAACGGCCTGCTTGAAGGGATGGGTGATGTTGGTGCCGGAAAAACCGCGCGCTTCCAGCTCGTCCAGCAGGTCGGGAAGGGCGCTCGGCGGCAGCTTGCGGGCGGTGACATCCACCAGCTCGTAGGAATAGTCGAGGCCGTGAGCCGCCCCTTCGCGCATGTGCAGCGCGGGCGATTTGGAAAGCTGTATATCGGCGCCAATCAGGCCGACCTTGAAGGATGTTTTCTCTGTCATGATCACGTGTCGCTCATCGGACGGTGTGGGAGAGGCGGGATTATCCCCGCCTGTCTTAAGAGCGCGCGAACCTCAGTGGTGGGCGAGAATTTCGCCGAGGAACGTGCGCGTGCGCTGGTGCTTGGGATCGCGGAAGAATTCTTCCGGCGGGCCTTCCTCGATGATCTCGCCTTCCGACATGAAGATCACCCGGTCGGCCACCTGCCGTGCAAAGCCCATTTCATGGGTCACGCAGATCATCGTCATGCCGTCGCGGGCAAGGCCGATCATGGTGTCGAGCACTTCCTTCACCATTTCCGGGTCGAGCGCCGAGGTCGGTTCGTCAAACAGCATGGCCTTCGGTTCCATGCACAGCGCCCGGGCGATTGCCGCACGCTGCTGCTGGCCGCCGGAAAGCTGGGCCGGGTACTTGTGGGCCTGGTTGAGAATGCGCACGCGCTCCAGATATTTGCGCGCCGTCGCCTCCGCATCGGCCTTGGAAAGGCCCTTCACCCGCATGGGTGCGAGCGTGCAGTTTTCCATGATGGTCTTATGCGGAAAGAGATTGAAGCTCTGGAACACCATGCCTACTTCGCGGCGAACCGCATCGATGGCGCGGCTGGAATCCGACAGCGTCGTTCCCTCGACCGTGATCTTGCCCTCCTGGATTTCCTCCAGATGGTTGATACAGCGGATGAGCGTGGATTTGCCCGAACCGGACGGCCCGCAAAGAACGATCTTCTCGCCCTTGCGAACCGTCATGTTGACGTTTTTAAGCGCGTGGAAGGCTCCATACCACTTTCCCACCCCTTCAAGGGCGATCAGCGGAGCCTGAGCGGCGGATTGCGGCATGGAACTTTCCTTCATGCTTTGGCAGCAGTGTTAGTTGACGGTGTAGGGAATGTCGGGAAGCGAGGCCGGGAACTGCGGTACCGGGCGCTTCATCCATTTTGCGTAGACTTTTTCGAGGTCGCCATTGGCCTTGATCTTGTCCAGATAGGCGTTCAGCGCTTCGTTCCAGTCCTTTTCGCCGGGGCGTGTGGCGGCGCTGTTGTAGAGGGTCACGAGGTCGAACTTCACCTCGTAGTCCTTGCCGCCGGCAGCCGCGAGTCGGTCGCCATAGAACTGGTTGCCACCGATCGCCTCGATCTGGCCCGACAGGATCGCCTGAATGGTGGCGGCGTCGTCATCGAAGCGAAGGATATTCGCTTTGGTACCAGCCCCTGCGGTCAAGGCCGTATCCATCGGGCTGGATTTCGGTGCGCCGACGGTCATTCCGGTCAGATCGTCGAAACCGGCGATCTTCTTGTCCTTTGTGGCATAGACCGACATGACATTATGTGCGTAGGGCTGCGCATATTGCACGTTCTTCGCCCGCTCCGGTGTCATTCCCATCGATGCGAACAGCGCATCGACCTTGCCGGTGCGAAGCGAAGGGATGCGATTGGCGACGGCAAGCGGCACAAATTCCACCTTCAGCCCCAGATAATCCGCAAATCCCCTTGCGAGATCGGCGTCATAACCCTCCTGAACGCCGGTGGAATTGATGAAACCCCAGGGCGCATTATCGCCCTGGATACCGATCACGACCTTGCCGCTGGCTTTTGCCTCGTCAAGCGTTCTGGCATCTGCCGCCACCGGCGTCAGAACCGGCAGCAAAGCTGCCGTCAGTCCCGCCGCAAGGGTTGCTCGCCAACCCGTCAGGGTTTTCAAGATTTTCATTGTTTCCTCCTCCCAAATCCAGACGGAACCCGCCGTTACTTCACGGTGAACGGGATGTCGGGCAGGCTGTCCGGGAAGGCCGGGACTTCGCGCTTCATCCACTTGTCGTAGATCTTTGCGAGCTGGCCGTCGGACTTGATCTTGTCGAGGAAGGCGTTGACGGTCTCGTTCCAGTCCTTTTCGCCGGGGCGGGTGCCGGCGCCGTTGTAGAGCGTCGTCAGGTCGAATTTCGGCTCGTATTTGCCTTCGGCGGCCTTGTTCAGGCGGTCGCCGTAGAACTGGTTGCCGCCGACGACCTCGACCTGGCCGGAAATCAGCGCCTGAATATTGGCGGCGTCGTCGTCGAATCGCAGGATATTGGCCTTGGAGCCAGCGCCTGCCGTGATCGAAGTGTCCATGGCGCTCGACTTCGGCACGCCGACAGCGATGCCGGTCAGATCGTCATAGCCGGCGATCTTCTTGTCCTTGGGGCCGTAGACGGAAAGCACGTTGCCGGCATAGGGCTTGGAATATTGAATGGTCTTGGCGCGTTCGGCCGTCATGCCCATGGTTGCGAACAGCAGGTCGACCTTGCCGGTCAGCAAAGCGGGGATGCGGTTGGCCACGGCGAGCGGTACGAATTCAACCTTGACGCCGAGATAATCGGCAAAGGCCTTGCCGATATCGGCGTCGAGACCATCCTGCACACCGCTGGAATTGACGAAGCCCCACGGCGAGTTATCACCCTGAATGCCGATGACGACCTTGCCCTTGGCCTTGGCCTCTTCCACCGTGCCGGCGAAAGCATCGACCGGTGCGACGAAGGGCAGGGCAACCGTTGCCGCGGAGAGCGCGAGCAGGGCGCGACGAGAGAATTTCATGCTGGTGGTTTTCATCTTTTGCTCCTCCTTACAAAGCTGATGAGGTCTTCATGGACTTAGCGGGTTGCGGTCTGCAGCCGCTTTTCAACGCTGGCGCCCCACAGGGAAAGCGGCCAGCAGATCAGGAAATAGATGACGCCGACGAGGGCGAAGACGGTGAGTGGGCGGAATGTCTGGTTGGAGACGATCTGGCCGGCGCGCGACAGCTCGACGAAGCCGACAATGGCCGCAAGCGAGGTGCCCTTGATGAGCTGCACGAGGAAACCGATGGTGGCCGGCAGCGAAATCTTGAAGGCCTGCGGCAGAACCACGTCCTTCATGCGCGATACGTAGTGCAGGCCGAGCGCATTGGCGGCTTCCGTCTGGCCCTTCGGCACCGCCTGGATGCCGCCGCGCCAGATTTCGCCGAGGAAGGCGCTGGCATGCAGCGTAAAAGCGATGGCGACCGCAATCCAGGCATCGACATTGAGGCCCGCAAGCGCCACGCCGTAATAGACCACGAAAAGCTGCATCAGGAGCGGCGTACCCTGAAAGACGGCGATATAACCGGTGCTGGCGCGCTGGATTGCCGGGCTATCCGCGACGCGGGCAAGCGCCACGCAAAGGCCGAAGACGCCGCCGCCGATAAAGCCGATGATGGTCAGCGCAAGCGTCCATTTCAGGCCTTGCAGCAGGAAGAAGAGTTCGTTGGGACCGATGGATGCCATTGTCTTTTCCTCACTTGACCGGATAGCTGAAGGATGCGCGGGAGATGAGCGAGAAAATGCCCATCATCAGCGAGGAAATGACCAGATAAAGCAGCGTGATCGAGAAATAGACCTCGAAGGACCGGAAGGTATCCGCCTCGATCTTTTGCGCCACCGAGGTCAGCTCGTAAGCGGCGATCGAGGTGCAGACCGAGGTGGTCAGCGTCAGCATGATGAACTGGCTGGTGAGCGAGGGATAGACCGCCCGCAGCGCCGGCTTCAGGATGATGTGCCGGAAGATCTGCGCGCGGTGAAGGCCGAGCGCAAGCCCAGCCTCGACCTGGCCCTTGGGAATGGAATCGACCCCGCCGCGAATGATTTCAATCGCATAGGCGCCGCCGTTCAGAGCCAGCGCAATGATGGCCGTTACCGTCGGGTTGAGCTTGATGCCGATCTGCGGCAGGGCGAAGAAGATGAAGAATATCTGCACCAGAAACGGCGTGTTGCGGATTGTTTCCACAAAACCGATGACGAGGCCGCGCAGCAGCTTGAACCGCGAGCGGCGGGCGACGACGCCCAGAACGCCGATGACGGTGGCGAGCGACATGCCGGCAATCGCAAGGCCGATCGTCGCCAGACAGGCTAAAAGCAGCTCGGGAAGGCGGTCCATGACCGCCGAAAAATCGAGACTGTAAGACATTCTTCCTCCCAACCCGTTCGGGTCCGGACAGGCGTTTCGCCTTGTCCGCATCGCTTTGGAAACCTTGCGGCGCCAAAGCCCTCCATTTGTCGTTCACTGTCGCTGCAGGCTTCAAAACCCCTGTCGGCGGCAGGTTGTTAATCATAATGTTTGTACCAGTTAGTTCATTTTTGTGTCAAGCGTCATGTCCGGTTAAAAAGCAGCTTTCATGCTGTTTTTTCATTTTCTGGATTTCTGAATAAAGTCTTTTTTATCAACGACTAATGCGGAAAAGCGCAAGCGCTTTCCACGCGTCGTCATGTTGCCTCCGGCCCGCCGTTCGGCAGTGCCCGGAAACCCTGTCTGACCACGAAATCGACCGGCCTTGCGGCTAGAGTTTTTTCGCTTTTCTTCTAACCGCGAAAACACTCCACCTCTTTGTTTTGACGCATTTCCGGACGGAAAACCGGGGTCCACTTTTCCTGGAAATGCTCTAGTTCTCGCCTGTGCCCAGCCTGTCTATCTGCTCGGCCAATCGCTCGGCGATCAGCAGCGAGGCGCCCGTTGCCGTCACCATTTGCGGCAGCGACAGCCATTCCAGCATCCAGCCCGCGCCGGACCTTTCCTGTTCGTGCACGAGCGACTGGTGCAGGGCGGATATCTGCACGGCATTGAAGCGTGCGAGCGTCACCAGCGCTTCGGCATTGACCGGGTTCTGTTTGTGCGGCATGGCCGAGGAACCGCCGCCGCCGGAGAGGCGGATTTCCGCACCGAGCTCGGCCATCAGCGCAATATCCTGCCCGAACTTGCCGAGCGCGCCGGTGATCAGCGAGAGCAGATTGGCGAATTCGGCGATGCCGTCGCGCTGGCTCTGCCATTGCGGCCTGTCGGCAAGGCCGAGCCGTTTTGCGAGATCGGCCCGCACCGCTGCGGCATTGTCGCCAAGCTTTTCCAGCGTGCCGGCCGCGCCGCCAAATTGCAGGGCGAAGCCGCTCTGCGTGAAACTTTCGAGCCGCAGCAGGTGGCGTTCCAGCGGCGCAGTCCAGCTCACCGCCCGGTCGGCGACGGTGATGCCGATGGCGGCCTGCATGCGGGTATAGCCCGTCAGGAGGTTGTGGCCGTCGCGGGAGGCAAGGTCTCCCAGCGTATCGATCAGGCCGCCGAGCCGGGCGGAGATGATTTCCGCCGCAGCCTTCAGCCGCAACATCAGGCTCGTATCGATGACATCCTGGCTGGTGGCGCCGAAATGCACTCTGTCCGCCGCCTGACCGGCGACCGACGCGCGCATCTGCCGGATGAGTTCGGGAACCACGACGCCGTCCTTCGCGACGCCATGGCGAAGCGCGGTCATATCGGCGGCAAAGTCCGAAAGCCGCGAAACGATCGTTTCCGCTGCATCCTCGGGGATGATGCCGGCCTGTGCTTCCGCCTGCGCCAACCCCGTCTCGAAACGGACCATGGCGTCGATATCCGCTCTTGCCGAAAACAGCTCGACGATCTCGCTGTCGCCGAAGAGGCCTGATAAAAACGGATGCTCGAAGGGGGAAAGGCTCATCTTCCGTCTCGCTTTCTTTTGCGCATATCGTCGTCGCAAAACCGCTGCACACTTTTGCGTGATATGCGTCAGATATCGAAAAACACGGTTTCGCCTTCGCCCTGAAGGCGGATATCGAAACGATAGACGTTGCCTTCCTCTTTTTTGGCGACAAGTGTGGCGATGCGGCTTTTCTGCTCGATGCGGGCAAGAACCGGGTCGGCGGCATTGGCCTCCTGTTCTTCGGGAAAATACATGCGGGTTTGCAGGCCGATATTGATGCCGCGTGCGACGATCCAGAAGGTGATGTGCGGCGCCATCGGCCGGCCGTCGCGGAACGGCACCTTGCCAGGCTTGATGGTTTCGAAGACGAATTCGCCCGTATCCATGTCGCCCGGCGAACGGCCCCAGCCGATGAAATTCGGATCGGCCTTGCCCCGCGTTTCGCTGGGGCTGTTGTAATAACCGTCGGTATCGGCCTGCCAGATTTCGATCAGCGCGTCCTTCAGCGCCATTCCGGCGCCATCATAGACCGTGCCGCGCACGCTGATGCGTTCGCCGCGCGCCTTGTCGTTATAAAGCGGACCGGAACCGAGATCCTTCTCGAACACGCCCTTGATGCCGACGAAATTCGGCGTGCAGCCGATGTGCACATAGGGGCCTGCCGTCTGCGAGGCGGTTTCCTTGAGATAGTTGAGCGGCTGAACCATGGTCAGTTGCCCTCCATGCGGTTTTCGAAAAGGGTCGAGCGGCGACCGCGCAGGACGATATCGAACTTGTAGGCCAGCATGTCCATCGGCAGCGTCGCATTCATGTCCAGCGGCGCGATCAGTCTTCTGATCGCATCCTCATCCGGAATGGTCTTGACGATCGGACATTTCCAGATCAGCGGGTCGCCTTCGAAATACATCTGGGTGATGAGCCGCTGGGCGAACCCGTGGCCGAAGACGGAAAAATGAATATGGGCCGGCCGCCAGTCATTGACGCCGTTCGGCCAGGGATAAGCGCCGGGCTGGATGGTCTTGAACCAGTAATAGCCGTTCTCATCGGTGATCGTGCGGCCAACGCCGCCGAAATTCGGATCAATGGCGGCGAGGTAGCTTTCCTTCTTGTGGCGGTAGCGCCCGCCGGCATTGGCCTGCCAGAATTCCACCAGCGCGCCATCCACGCCGCGGCCGCGCTCGTCCAGCACCCGGCCGTGCACGAGAATGCGCGGCCCGACCGGCATTTCGCCGGGGCGGGCATAGTTGAGGATGAGGTCGTTATCCAGCGGGTTCAGCATGCCATGGCCGAAGACGGGACCGGTGATCTCGCTTTTGGTGCCCTCAAGCGAAATCAGCGCGCGCTGCGGCGAGCGCAGGATCGAGGTCTTGTAGCCGGGCGCATAGGCGAGCGGATGAATATCGCGGTTGCGTGCGAAGAACGGTCCGGTTTCCGGCGGCTGGTTGCTCATTTCGTCTCCTCCTCATCGCCAGAATTATAAGTGCCAGAATTATCAGGGGAACTATCGGCTTTCATGCTGGCCAGGGCAAGCTTGGCGATCTTGAAAGCGTGGTTGGCGGCGGGCACGCCGGCATAGATCGCCACATGCAGCAGCGCCTCGCGAATATCCGCCTCGGTGGCGCCGGTATTGGCGGTGGCGCGCACATGCATGGCAAGTTCTTCGTCCTGCCCGAGTGCGGCGAGCAGGGCGATGGTGACCATCGAGCGCTCGCGCTTCGTCCAGTGGTTGCCGGACCACACCGTGCCCCAGGCGGCTTCGGTGATGAGCTGCTGGAAAGGCTGGTCGAAACCGGACGTCATGGTCTGTGCGCGGTCGACATGGGCGTCGCCGAGCACGGAGCGGCGGGTCTTCATGCCCTGTTCGAATCTTGCGTTCTTGTCGATATGGTCCGCCATCGGTCAATGCTCCGGCAAGGTCTTGAGAAAAATGGAGGCTGCCTGCGCGTAGGCGAGCGGCTGTTCAAGGCAGGGAATGTGGCCGCAGCCGGCGATGGTGACGAAGCGGCTTGCGGGAATGAGGCCCGCCAGCGATTGCACCAGTTCCGGCGGTGTCGAGCCATCCTGATCGCCCGCCACACAGAGCGTCGGCACGGCGATGCGCCCGGCCTCTTCGGTAAAATCCGCATCGCGGATGGCGGCGCAGGTGCCGCTGTAACCGGCCTCCGGCTGTTGCGAAAGCATGTTACGCGCGCCGGCATAGGCGGCATTCTCAGGCTGGCGGAAGGCGGGTGTGAACCAGCGTTCCATGACAGGATCGATAAGCGAAGCAAGGCCGTCTGCGGCGATCTTCTCGATGCGGGCATTCCACATCTCGGCCGTGCCGATCCTGTGAGCGGTGTTGCTGAGTACAAGCGCGTGGACGAGATCGGGACGGCGGGCATAAAGCCCCTGTGCAATCAGGCCGCCGACGGACAGGCCCCAGATGACGGTGTTTTTCACACCGAGATGATCGAGCAGCGCAATCAGGTCACCGGCATGATCGTCGATTGAATAGGGAGCGTGCCCGACATCGGAAAGCCCGTGGCCGCGCTTGTCATGCAGCACATAGGCATAATCATCACCGAGCGCTTCGATCACCGCATCCCAGATGCGGAAATCGGTGCCGAGCGAATTGATGAAGGCGATGACTGGCTTGCCTGTGTCCAATCCCTTGACGCGATAATGGATCACGGTCTCGCCGCAGCGCAGAAAATGCATGATGTGCTCCTCCTGCCAAGGATATTGCAAGCGGGTTCCGGTTAAGTAAAATGACATTATCGATGAAAATCATAACCTGTGGATTATATGAGCGATGGTCGATCAGCGTATCAAGTTCCGCCACCTGCAGACTTTCGTGGAGGTGGCGCGGCAGAAAAGCGTCATCCGCGCTGCGGAAATCCTGCATGTCAGCCAGCCGGCGGTGACGAAGACGATCCGTGAGCTGGAAGACATTCTCGGTATCTCGCTATTCGACCGTGAGGGGCGCGGCATCCGCATCAGCCGTTATGGCGAAGTGTTCCTGCGCCATGCCGGTGCGACAATGACGGCGCTCAGGCAGGCGGTCGATTCGGTATCGCAGGAGGCGGCGCGCGCTGGTCCGCCGGTGCGGGTCGGCGCTCTGCCCACGGTTTCGGTGAGAATCATGCCGAAGGCGATGGCCGGTTTTCTGGCCGAAAAAACCGGCAGCCCGGTGAAGATCGTCACGGGCGAAAACGCCGTGCTGCTGGAGCAGTTGCGCGTCGGCGATCTCGATCTTGTTGTCGGCCGCCTTGCCGCGCCGCAGAAAATGGCGGGTTTTTCCTTCGAGCATCTCTATTCGGAAAAGGTGCGCTTCGTGGTGCGCGCCGGCCATCCGCTGCTCTCACCCGGCCTTTCGGTGTTCGATCACCTGCATGAATATCCGGTGCTGATGCCGACACGCCAATCGGTCATCGGCCCCGTCGTCGAGCAGTTTTTGATCGCCAACGGCGTGCCGGCCCTGCCGATCCGCATCGAAACCGTGTCCGACGCCTTCGGCCGCGCCTTCCTGCGCACCAGCGATGCGATCTGGATCATCTCGGAAGGCGTGGTGGCAGCGGATGTGGCGGATGGTATTCTGGCGATCCTGCCCGTCGAGACCGGCGATACCAGCGGCCCGGTGGGGCTGACGGTGAGGGCCGATACGCAGCCCTCGCTGCCGCTTTCGCTGCTGATGCAGGCTATTCGCGAGGCGGCGGGCGAGCTGCTGGATGGTAGGGCTGAAGGGTGAACACACTCTCGACGTCATCCTCGGCTTTGTGCCGAGGATCTAATCACGTCGAGTAAAATCACGACGTTGCAGATCCTCGGGACAGGCCCGAGGATGACGTCGACACAAGTGGCGTGGCCCCCTAATACGGAAGCCCCACATAATTCTCCGCAAGCGCGGTGGAAGCGGCGCGGGATTGCACGAGGTAGTCCAGCTCCGCCTCCTGAATGCGCTGGCCGAAATCTCCCGTATCGGGAAAACGATGCATCATCGTCGTCATCCACCACGAGAAACGCACGGCCTTCCAGACGCGGGAAAGCGCCTTCTGCGAATAGCCGTCGATGCCGGCCTCGGACTTCTCGCGATAAAATTCGATCAGCGCCTCGCTCAGATAATGCACATCGCTGGCGGCAAGGTTGAGGCCCTTGGCGCCCGTCGGCGGCACGATATGGGCGGCGTCTCCGGCCAGAAACAGCCTTCCGAACCGCATCGGTTCACAGACGAAGGACCGGAGCGGCGCGATGGATTTTTCAAAGGACGGGCCGGTGACCATCACATCCGCATGGTTTTCCGGCAGGCGACGGCGGATTTCGTCCCAGAAACGCTCGTCGCTCCAGTCCTCCGGCCGGTCATCAAGCGAACATTGAATGTAATAACGGCTGCGGGTGTGCGAGCGCATGGAACAGAGCGCAAAACCGCGCGGGTGGTTGGCATAGATGAGTTCATGGTTGACGGGGGGCACATCGGCCAGAATGCCGAGCCAGCCGAAAGGATAGACCTTCTCGAATTCCTTGATCGCGCCCTGAGGCACCGATTTGCGGCTCACCCCGTGGAAGCCGTCGCAGCCGGCGATGAAATCGCAATCGATCCGGTGGCTTACGCCATCTTTCTGATAGGTGACATAGGGGCTTGCGCCATCGAAATCATGCGGTTCGACATTGCCGGCATCGTAGATGGTCACAAGGTTTGCCGCTTCGCGCACATCCATCAGGTCATGGGTCACCTCGGTCTGGCCATAGACCATCACATGGCTGCCGCCGGTCAGGTCGAAGAGATCGATGCGGTGGTCCCGGCCGTCGAAGGTCAGTGAAAAACCGTCATGCGGCAGGCCTTCCCGGTGCAGGCGCTTATCCGCGCCGACCTTTTCCATGAGCTGCACCGTGCCTTCTTCCAGCACGCCGGCGCGGACACGGCCGAGAATGTAATCCTTGCTGACCCGGTCGAGAATGACGGTCTCGACGCCTTCTCTGGCCAGAAGCTGGCCAAGCAGAAGCCCTGAAGGGCCGGAGCCGATGATGACGACCTGGGTGCGCATTGTTTCCTCCCGAACTTGTCTCCTATCAAGAAATTGACCAAGGGATGCGGCAAGCTCAATGGACTTTCTGATCGGCAAATTGCACAATCCGACCATTGTGTGGGGGAGCAAAGGAACATGCGGCTTGCTGCGAGTGAGGGTTTGTATGGCGAAGAAGCGGTGCAAGGCACTGATTTCCGCTTTCATTGCGAGACGCTTTTTTCCAGAAGCAGCCTGCACCGCTTTGAAATCGGCCTGCACCGTCACGCTGCGTTTCAGCAAATCTTGTACATTTGGGGCGGCGAGGGCGATGCGCTGCTGGATGGCCGCATCGAGGCGATCCGCCCGCCGGTCGCCATTGTCGTGCCGCCGGGGTTCGAGCACGGATTCCGGTTTTCGCGCGATATTGGCGGGGTGATCGTTACCGTGCTGCCGGGCGCCCTGCCGGCCTCGGTGCAGGCGCTGCTGCTGCGGAATTTCCAGCGGCCTGTCCTGTTGCCGTTGCGGGATTTTACCGATGGCGAACGTCTGCGCAGCGGGTTCGAACAGATTTCCGCCGAATATGAAACACGCGAGACGGGCCGGGATGCCATCATCGAAGGTCAAGTGGCCATCGTGACGGCGCTTCTGGCGCGGGCGGCGCGGCCTCTCCTGGAAGGCACCGGCGAAGGTCTGGCGGAGCAGCGTTTCGAACTTTTGCTGTCACTGATTGCACGCCATATTCGCGAGCCGCAAAAGGCGGAGTTTTATGCGAAGAAGCTCAGTCTTTCCGAGACTCATCTCAATCGCCTGGTCCGTTCCGTTTCCGGCCTCAGCCTGCAGCGGCTGATCGCTAAGCGTCAGATCGAGATCGCCCAGCAGGAGCTGATCTTTACCGTTTCCAGCGTGCAGATGATTGCGGAGGGGCTGGGTTTTGCCGATCCGGCCTATTTCAACCGGTTCTTCAAGCGCGAGACCGGCATGACCCCGCGCGCCTGGCGGCTGGCGGAGCAGCGGAAAATGGGGGATTCCGGCGCGCGGCAGGCGCCGCTTCAGACCAGCATTCTTGCCAGTTCCCGCTGAACGGCAAGGAGGGCGGGCAGGTATCGCGCCACGAGGTCTTCCATCGAGGCGACCGAGGCGGCGAGCCCGACATTGAGGGCGGCCACCGTCTGGCCGCGTATGGTTTTCAGCGGCACTGCAATGGAGCGAAGGCCGATCTCGACCTCCTGATCGATCAGCGCATAACCGCGTTGGCCGGTGGCCTCGATTTCGGCGAGCAGGGCGTCCATGCTGGTAATGGTCTTTTTCGTACGGCCGACCAGCCGGGAGGCTTCGAGAATATCGCGCTGCCGCTCGGCTGTCTGCGCCGAAAGAAGAACGCGGCCCATGGAGGTGCAATAGGCGGGCAGGCGCGAACCCGGCATCAGCGCAATCGACATCACCCGCTGCTGCGCGGCGCGGGCGACATAAACGATCTCGGTCTCATCCAGAATGGAAACGGAGGTGCTCTGTCCGATATCTTCGGAAAGGCGGTCGAGCAGCGGCTGCACGATGCGCGGCAGCGGCATGGTGGCAAGACAGCCGGTGCCAAGCCGCAGCACTTTCGGCGTCACGGTAAAGAACTTGCCGTCATAAGCGGCATAACCGAGTTCCGAAAGCGTCAGCAGGCAGCGCCGCGTCGTGGCGCGGTCCAGCCCGGCAATCTCGGCGGCATCGGAAATCGACAGGCGCGGCCGTTCGGCGCTGAAGGCCTCGATGACCCGCAATCCCTTGGCGAGACCGCCCATCATGTCTCTTTCGCTGACGGCCATGTCGCGGCTCCATTTGTGCGATATACGAACAAAAATCATATAGCGCACAAAATCCTTGCCGTCGAGGCGGTTTCGGATTTACCTCACGGTCAGGCAGCCTTGCGGGTTCCATCCGTCCGGCTGGATGGAGGTTTTAATGGACAAGACAATCAAGAGCGCTAGAGATGCGCTTTCCGGCATCGGTGACGGTGCGACGATCATGATCGGCGGTTTCGGCGGTTCCGGCGCGCCCATCGAGTTGATCCATGCGCTGATCGACAAGGGCCCGAAGAACCTGACGGTCATCAACAACAATGCTGGCAACGGCCGCATTGGCATCGCCGCGATGATCGACGCCGGCATGGTCAAAAAGATGATCTGCTCTTTCCCGCGGTCTTCCGATCCGCGCGCTTTCACCGACCGGTATCTGGCCGGCGAAATCGAGCTTGAACTGGTGCCGCAGGGCACGCTTGCTGAGCGCATCCGCGCCGGCGGTGCCGGCATTCCGGCCTTCTACACCCCCACCGGCTTCGGCACGGAACTGGCCGAAGGCAAGGTCATCGCGGAATTCGACGGCCGCTCTTACGTGCAGGAACGCTGGCTGAAAGCGGATTTCGCGATCGTCAAGGCGGAGCTTGGCGATACCTATGGCAACCTCACCTACAACAAGGCGGGCCGCAATTTTAACCCGCTGATGTGCATGGCCGCGAAGACCACCATTGCGCAGGTCTCGAAGATCGTCGAAGCCGGTAAGATCGATCCGGAGCATGTCGTCACGCCTGGCATTTTCGTGAACGGCGTCGTGGAAATCCCCGATCCGCAACAGGAAGAAGTTCTCATTCGTGCGGGAGTAGCCTACGCATGACCCAGACCATCGACACCCGCGAAGACATCAAGCTTTCCAACGCCCAGATCGCATGGCGCGCGGCGCAGGACATCGAGGATGGCGCTTACGTCAACCTCGGCATCGGCTTTCCGGAAATGGTGGCGCGCTACCAGCCGCCCGGCCGTCAGGCGATCTTCCACACCGAAAACGGTATCCTGAATTTCGGCGAAGCGCCGCCGGAAGGCGAAGAGGACTGGAACCTCATCAATGCCGGCAAGAAGGCCGTGACGCTGAAGCCGGGTGCGGCCTTCTTCCACCATGCCGACAGCTTCGCCATGGTGCGCGGCGGGCATCTGGATGTGGCGATCCTCGGGGCCTATCAGGTGGCGCAGAATGGCGACCTCGCCAATTGGCGTGTCGGCTCCAAGGGCGTGCCGGCCGTCGGCGGCGCCATGGATCTGGTGCATGGCGCCAAGCAGGTCTTCGTCATCACCGAACATGTGACCAAGAATGGCGAACCGAAGCTCGTTGAAAAATGCGCTTTTCCGCTGACCGGCGTCGGTTGCATCACCCGCATTTATACCAGCCATGCTGTCATCGACGTGGTGGATGGCCGTTTCGTGCTGCGTGAAAAACTGCCGGCGATGACCTTCGATGAATTGCAGGCCATGACCGGCGCGCCTTTGGCGGTCGATGGCGAGGTTGCCGATCTCGTCGCCCCGGAACTTTGAGGAAAAACCGATGACCGACGCATTCATCTGCGACTATATCCGCACGCCCATCGGCCGCTTCGGCGGCGCGCTTTCTTCGGTGCGGGCCGACGATCTCGGGGCGGTGCCGCTGAAGGCGCTTGTCGAGCGCAACCCGTCCGTCGACTGGGAAGCGGTCGAAGATGTGATCTTCGGTTGCGCCAATCAGGCGGGTGAGGATAACCGCAACGTCGCACGCATGTCGCTGCTGCTCGCCGGCCTGCCGGTTTCGGTGACCGGAACGACGATCAACCGGCTGTGCGGTTCGGGCATGGATGCCCTCATCGCAGCTGCCCGCGCCGTGAAATCGGGCGAGGCGGAATTGATGATCGCCGGCGGCGTGGAAAGCATGAGCCGCGCGCCCTTCGTTCTGCCGAAGGCGGAGAGCGCCTTTTCGCGCAATGCCGAAATCTACGACACCACCATTGGCTGGCGTTTCGTCAACCCGCTGATGAAGGCGCAATATGGCGTCGATTCCATGCCGGAGACCGGCGATAACGTCGCCATTGACTATCAGGTTTCCCGTGAGGATCAGGACGCCTTCGCCGTTCGCAGCCAGCAGAAGGCGGCTGACGCGCAGGCCAATGGTCGCCTCGACAGGGAAATCGTGTCCGTGACCATCCCGCAGCGCAAGGGCGATCCGCTGGTGGTCTCGAAGGATGAACACCCGCGTGCGACCAGCCTCGATGCGCTGGCGAAGCTGAAGCCTGTCAACAGGCGCGATGGCGCGACGGTGACGGCGGGCAATGCGTCCGGCGTCAATGACGGCGCGGCCGCACTCATCGTCGCATCGGCGGAGGCCGCGAAGAAATACGGGCTGACGCCGATTGCCCGTATTCTCGGCGGTGCCGCCGCCGGCGTGCCGCCGCGCGTTATGGGCATCGGCCCGGCCCCGGCCTCCGCGAAGCTGCTGGCCCGGCTTGGGCTGAAGCAGGAGCAGCTGGATGTGATCGAGCTGAACGAGGCTTTCGCCAGCCAGGGCCTTGCGACGCTGAGGCAGCTCGGCATTGCAGATGACGATGTGCGGGTGAATGCCAATGGCGGCGCCATCGCGCTCGGCCATCCGCTCGGCATGTCCGGCGCGCGCATTGCCGGCACGGCGGCGCTCGAACTTTCGCTGACCGGCAAGCGTCTTGCGCTCGCCACCATGTGCATCGGCGTCGGGCAGGGTATTGCCGTGGCGCTGGAGCGGGTCTGATTGTCTGGCGGCATTCGGCATCGTCAAAAGGGTGCGAATGCCGCTGCCTCGATGTCTTCTTGAGTGACTTCTGCTCGTCCGGCACTCGGTTGGCGATTCTCTCGCCTTGGTACCTCCCTCATTCCTGTGCTTGTCGCAGGAATCCAGTCGACGCGCGTCTGCGCGGCGCAGGAAGTCTTTTCAGCCCAAGGACTTGGACTGGCTGGATCTCTGTGACAAGCACAGAGATGAGGGAGGCAACGGCATTTTAAATGCTGATCTCGCAAATGGCGCGCCTGCCTGATATTCACCTCCATGGCCTTCCCTGACGAAATCCTCCGGCATGCGTTGGATTCCATCATGATCCGTGACATGTTTTGCGAGATATGACAGGAATCTTTCCGTCCACGGGGTGCCCGCATGAAACGTCCGACCATCACAGATGTTGCGACAGCCGCCGGCGTCAGCGTCGCCACCGTCGACCGGGTGCTGAACGGTCGCCTGCCGGTGCGGGAGGAAACCTCCCGGCGGGTGTTCGAGGCGGCGGAGAAGATCGGTTTCCATGCCACCAACATCATTCGCCAGCGCATGCTGGCCGATCTGCCCTCCTATAGTCTCGGCATCATCCTGCGCAAGGAACGGCACGCCTTCTACCAGACCTTTGCCGACGAGCTGGAGCTTGCGGCGCGCAACGTCCGGGATCGTCATCTCAATCTGCGCATCGAGTTTGCCCAGTCGGGCGAGCCGAGCGAGCTTGCGGCCCTTCTGGCGGGCATGAAGGGACGCGTGCAGGCCGTGGCGGCCACGGGGCCGGACCATCACGATGTCACCGCCGCCGTCGAGGCCCTGAAGGCGAAGGGTATTCCGACATTTTCGCTGCTTTCGGATTTCGCGCAGGGGGTGCGGGAAGCTTATCTCGGCGCCAACAACATGAAAGTCGGGCGCACGGCGGCCTGGATGATCTCGCGGCTGGCGCGCAGCAGGGGTAAGGTGCTTCTGCTGCTCGGCGGCCACCGTTTTCACGGTCATTCGCTGCGCGAAACCGGCTTTCGCAGCTATATGCGGGAATATGCGCCGGAATTCGAGGTGATGGATGCGCTGATCACGCTGGAAACCCGGCGGCTGACCTATGAGCTGGTGATGGACACCATCGCCAAGCACAAGGATCTGGTCGGCATCTATTGCATCGGTGGCGGCATGGAAGGCGTCATCGAGGCCCTGCAGCAGGAAAACCGGCAGGAGGCCATCGTCTGTCTTGTGAATGAACTGACGCCCGAATCCCGTCAGGCGCTGCTGGAAAAGCGTATCAGCGGCATATTCCAGACGCCGCTCCGTGAATTATGCACGGACCTCATCGCCACCATGGTTCACAGCATCGAACATGGCATGGCGGAAACGCCGGGACAGCGGTTTGTACCCGCCCATCTGTGGGTTCCTGAAAGCCTTTGATGGTTTGATAGATTCTATCATAAATTCCGCGTCTCTTTCTATCAGCCTTGATGGTTTCGGTTGCCGCTGACCCGTTGACGCCGGGCCGGGACTGGGAAATCTTGCCTGCGTGTGGAGCGGGCAGGAGGCTGATCCACGATAATAACGATGTTTCGGATTGCTTCAGGCTGCGGACTTGTCTTCGCGGCGATGGATATTTTTTGCCGGCAAACGGTGGCGGCGCGATGGACGCTGGACCGTGCAACCGGTTCTTTTCAAGGGTTTTGGAGGAGAACGACATGAAAAGACATTTCGCGATTGCAGCGCTCGCCACCATGCTGGCGACGACCGCCTCGGCGGAAACCATCGGTGTTTCGATGGCCCTGTTCGACGATAATTTCCTGACCGTGCTGCGCAACGGCATGATCGATTATTCCAAGGGCATGAGCGGCGTCTCGCTGCAGATCGAGGATGCGCAGAACGATGTCGGCAAGCAGTTGAGCCAGGTGCAGAACTTCGTCGCCGCCGGTGTCGACGCCATCATCGTCAACCCGGTGGATACGGATGCGACCGTGGCGCTTTCGCAGGCTGCCGCTGCCGCCGGCATTCCGCTCGTTTATGTCAACCGCCAGCCGGTCAACCTCGACAGCCTGCCGGAAAAACAGGCCTTCGTTGCCTCCGATGAAAAGCAGTCCGGCACCCTGCAGACGCAGGAAGTCTGCCGCCTGCTGAAGGCCGCCGGCAAGGCGGAAGCGAAGGCGGTGGTGATGATGGGCGAGCTTTCCAATCAGGCGGCCCGCATGCGCACGCAGGATATCAAGGACGTGGTGGCGACGCCCGATTGCAGCTTCATCAAGCTTGTCGAGGAACAATCCGCCAACTGGTCGCGCACGCAAGGCTCGGACCTGATGACCAACTGGCTTTCGGCCGGAGTGCAGTTCGATGCGGTGATTTCCAACAATGACGAAATGGCCATCGGCGCGATACAGTCGCTGAAGGCGGCCGGCCGGTCGATGGATGACGTCATCATCGCCGGCATCGACGCCACGCAGGACGCGCTGGCCGCCATGGCGGCGGGTGAGCTGGATGTGAGCGTTTTCCAGAATGCCGCCGGTCAGGGCAAGGGCGCGGTTGATACGGCGCTGAAACTGGCAAAGGGGGATGCGGTGGACAAGAAGGTTTTCGTACCCTTCGAACTGGTCACACCCGCAAACCTCAAGGACTATCAGGCCAAGAACTGAGACCCGTTCGGGCCTGACAACGACGTGACAGACCGAAGACGCTGAAGGCGGGGGGAGGATATTCCGGCTTCAGCGATATCAGTGCGATTGAACCAGCGGAGATTTTCCGCGGGAGGAAAGACTTTGAAAAACCTGTTGATGGCGACTGCGCTCTGCATTTTCGCAACGCCTGCCCTTGCCGAGACCCGTGTTGCGGTCTCCATGACATCGTTCGACAATCCGTTTCTGACGATTTTGCTGAACGGTATCAGGGCTGAGGCCGGGCGTGACAAGAACATCGAGCTTCTGGTGGAGGACGCCCAGCTCGATCCTTCGAAACAGCTCAATCAGGTGCAGAACTTCATCGCCAACGGCGTCGATGCGATCATCGTCAATGCCGTGGATGGCGATGCCACCTCGGCGATCACCAAGGCCGCATCCGCCGCAAAAATCCCGCTCGTCTATGTCAATCATCCGCCCACCGAGCTGGAAACCGGCCTGCCTGACGGCACGGCCTTCGTCGGTTCCAACGAACTCGATTCCGGCACCATGGAGGCGGAAGCCGCCTGCAAGCTGATGGGCGGCAAGGGCAAGGCCGTGATCCTGATGGGACCTTTGGAAAACCATGCGGCGCTGGTGCGCACCAAGGATGTGGAAACGGTGTTTGCCCGGCCGGACTGCAAGATCGAAATCCTCGAAAAGCAGACGGCGAACTGGAGCCGCACGCAGGCGCAGGACCTCGTTTCATCCTGGCTGACGGCGGGCATCCAGTTCGATGCCGTCATCGCCAATAATGATGAAATGGCGATTGGCGCCGCGCAGGTGCTGAAGGCGGCGGGCGTTTCCATGAAGGATGTCGTCATTGCCGGCATCGACGCCACGCCGGACGGCCTTGCCGCCATGCAGGCCGGCGATCTCGACATTACCGTCTACCAGAATGCGACGAAGCAGGGCGAGGTCTCGGTTCAGACGGCGGTGAAGGCCGCCGCCGGGCAAAGCACTGAGAAGACGCTTTGGGTGCCCTTCGAACTCGTCACACCGGAAAACATGCCCGCCTACGCCAAATAAGCGGGGGCTTCGGCCCCGGTCCGTTTATCACTCCACTGGAAACAGCCATGAAACATACGCTCGACCCCCACATGTTCCGGCACCTTTCGCTGGCCGAGACCTGCCGCAAGGTTGCCGAACTCGGCTATGATTACGTCGAACTTTCACCCCGTCCGGATTTCCTGTCCTGGTGGACCCGGCCGAAGGTCTATCCCGAACGCGTCGCCGAATTCAAAAAGGCGCTGAAGGACCATGGTGTCGGCCTTGCGACGCTGCAGCCCATGTATCGCTGGGCAAGCCCCTATCCGGACGAATGGGAGGTGGCGATCGACAACTGGAAACGCGCCATCGAGATTGCCGTCGAGATGGAATGCCCGATGTTCGTTTCGGAATTCGGCCGTGGCGGCTCGCCGGATCGCAGCCTTAACGACCGTTCCGGCCTGCATCGCCCGGAAACCTGCGAAGCGCAGTTCTTCCGCGCCATGGATATTCTGGTGCCGATCCTCGAACGGGAGGGTCTGGTGCTGTCGCTGGAGGCCCATCCCGAAGACTGGATCGAGGAGATCGCGCCGGCCATCGACATCATCAAGACCATCAATTCCAAGGCGGTAAAGGCCTCCTTCATCGCGCCGCACACGTTCTTTTACGGGCCGGACATGGTGGCTAACCTGCGTGCGACCGAGGGCCATCTGGTGCATGTGCGCCTTGCCGATACCTATGACCACAACAAGTCGTCGCAGCTGCGCTACATCGTCAATCCCCCCGGTTCCAAGGTCAGGGTGCACCAACACACCGATTTCGGTCAGGGCGAGATCGATTGGGAGACCTTCTTTGCGACGCTCGCCGACATGAAGTTCGACGGCGTGCTCTCGAACTGCGTGTTTGCCTGGGAAGATCGTGTCGATGAAAGCGCGCGGTTCATGCTCAGCGAAACCCGGCGATACGTCGCCAAGTACTGGAAATGAGGTTTTTCAAATGACTGTCAGAATTGGTGTCGTCGGCACCGGCGCAATCGGGCGTGATCATGCCCGCCGTATCAACAAGGTTCTGGGCGGCGCGAAGATCGTTGCGCTCAGCGACGTCAACCGCGCCTCCGCCGAGGCGGTCAAAAACGACATCGCCCCGGATGCCGTCGTTTTCGCCACCGGTGAAGAGCTGATCGCATCGCCGGATGTGGATGCCGTGCTCGTCACCTCATGGGGTGCAACCCATGAGCAATATGTGCTGGCAGCAATCGAAGCTGGCAAGCCATGCTTTTGCGAAAAACCGCTCGCAACAACGGCGGAAGGCGCAAGACGCATCGTCGACGCCGAGGTGGCGCATGGCAGGCGGCTGGTTCAGGTGGGCTTCATGCGCCGATATGACGCCGGTTACGTGGCGCTGAAACAGGCCGTCGATAGCAGGATCGGCGCGCCGATCATGGTGCACGCCGCCCACCGCAACCCGGCGGTTCCGGAGCAATATGTCACCCCGATGGCGATCCATGACACGATGATCCATGAGATCGACGTGCTGCGCTGGCTACTCGACGATGACTATGTTTCGGCGCGCGTTCTCTTTCCCCGTTCGGCGGCCAGAAGCCATGCGCGGCTGAAGGACCCGCAGATCGTCATTCTGGAGACGGCGAAGGGCACGATCATCGACGTCGAAATCTTCGTCAATTGCCATTATGGCTACGATATCCAGTGCCAGGTTGTGGGCGAGGATGGCATTGCCAGCCTGCCGGAGCCGATGTCGGTGCAGACCCGCCTCGGCGCCAAGCTGCAGAACGACATCCTCACCGACTGGAAAGACCGCTTCATCGCCAGCTACGATGTGGAATTGCAGGACTTCATCCATGCGGCGGCGAAGGGCACGGCATCGGGACCCAACGCGTGGGACGGCTACGTCGCCGCCATCACCTCCGACGCCTGCGTGGCCGCGCAGGAAACGGACGGGGCAGCCGTCGCAATTGAGCTTCCCACCCGTCCCGCCCTTTATCAGTGAGGTCTTTCATGCGTTTTGCCATCAACCACATCACCGCCCCGAAGCTTTCCCTTGAGGCGTTCTTCGCGACGGCCCGCGAACTCGGCCTGACCGAAGTCGAAATCCGCAACGACCTGCCTGATATCGTCGGCACGGTTGAGCCGGCGGCCGTGAAGGCGGCGGCCGAAAAGGCCGGCGTGACGATCATCTCGATCAATGCGCTTTATCCCTTCAACGTCTGGTCGGGCGACCTGCCTGCGCGGGCCGTCGCGATGGCCGATTATGCGGCGGCCAGCGGCGCGAAAGCGCTGGTCATGTGCCCGCTCAACGACGGTACGCCGGTGTCCTTTGACGATCTCGTCACGGCGCTGAAGGCCATGAAGCCGATCCTCAAGGAACGCGGCCTGATCGGTTTCGTCGAGCCGCTCGGTTTCCCGGTCTCGTCGCTGCGCACCAAGGCCGAAGCGATCAAGGCCATCGATGCGGCCGGTGGCGGCGATGTCTACAGGCTGGTGCACGACACCTTCCACCACCATCTCGCTGGCGAGACGGAGTTCTTCCCGGAGCGAACAGGGCTGGTCCACATTTCCGGCGTGATCGATCCTGCCGTCTCCGTAGCCGACATGCTCGACGCCCACCGCGTTCTGGTGGATGGCGGCGACCGGCTGGAGAATATCGCCCAGATCAGGACGCTCGAGGCGGCCGGTTACAATGGACCTTACAGCTTCGAACCCTTCGCGACGGAAGTGCACGAGCTGAAGGATCCGGCCGCTGCCGTAAAGAGCAGCATCGACCATATCTCCCAGGCGCTCTGACCGCCTCGCCGCCCGCGGTTCGCTGCGGGCGGCGTTTCTTGCGGGGGATTAAAAACCCAGAGAAATCAATTCCGCATTTACGGATGATGCTGTAGTCTTCCGGCCACGAGAGAGCAGCAAACAGGCACGGGTATTCTTCAGATCGACTGCGTGAGGCAGGCTTTCTGCCCGCACCGTCCGAAGTAGAGTGGTTGAATTTCCCCTTTATGAAAATAGACAGGAAAACGACGCTTAAGGACGTGGCGCGGGAGGCGAATGTTTCGCTGAGCACGGCTTCGCACGCCATCAACGGCACCGCACCCTTGACCACGCAGGTGCGCGAGCGGGTGCTGGAGGCGGCACGCACGCTCGGTTATCTCGAAAACCGGCGACAGAAGGCGACGATCGCCACTTTGCGTGTCGTGCTTCTGGCCATGACCAATGACGCAGCCCCCCAGAGCGATCTCAACATGGTCAGCTGGACCATGCTGAACGGCTTCCGGCGCGAATGCGAGCGGCGCGGCATTCGCATCGTTCCCTATGTCAGCACAACGAGCCGGCTCGACCCGGTTGCGGTGGCGGCGGCGGCGGATGCCGACAATGTCGACGGTATCGTGATCCTGAACGATGACAGGCCGCAACTGGTCGAGGCGCTGTCTGCGCTTGCGCGGCCGGTGGTGCTGATCAATGGCGAGGATCCGGCCATGATCGTCGATACGGTGACGGCCGAGAACCGTTTTGGCGCGCGGCTCGGTATCGAACATCTGCTGTCTCTCGGGCATCGCAATATTCTGCATATCACCTGGAAAGGGCGCACGACGATCCGCCGCCGATATGACGGTTATAGCGACGCGTATCTCGCGGCGGGCCTCACTGTTCCCGCCGATATGGTCATCGAGGTGGAGAGCTACGAGCCGGAATTGGGCGAGGCCGCCATCCGTCGCCTGCTGGCCGAACAGCGGCCGCTCAGAAACGCCACGGCGATTTTCTGCGCCGCCGATAATCTGGCGCTCGGTTGTCTGAAGGCCCTGACAGAAGCCGGAATCCGGGTGCCGGACGATGTTTCGGTCTTGGGGTTTGACGATATCATGCCGGCGGCCTTCAGTGCGCCGCCGCTCAGCACCATCCAGTTGCCCGCCGACAGGCTGGGCGGCGCGGCGCTTGCGCTGCTGGAGCAGCGGCTTGTGGCGGCCGATCCCACCCGCCCGGCGCACCGGCTGGAACTCGGTTGTCGGCTGGTGTTAAGGGGCAGCATCGCGCCGCCGCCGAAGTAGGGTGTTGGAGTATCGTCTTGTGTTGACCGCTGAACAAACTCAAGACGATTAATTCTCCCGTCATTCCGGCCTTGTGTGGACGCCTTGTGGTTTACTTGTAGCATCGGCCGGGATGCGCATCCCGGCCGATGCAGGCAGGTGGCCGTATTTCCGGACTGGTTGAAACAGCCGAGCTCAAGCAAGGCCCTGCCTGCTCCCTTTGACCCCGAACGGTTGAACGGGCTTTCGCCCGCACCACAAGACTGGGAGCAAGGCCATGATACAGGAACAGACCTTCGTCGGCATCGACATTTCCAAAGCCCGTTTCGATGTCTTTGCCCATCCCGCAGGCAAGGAGTGGAATACAGGCAGTTCACCCGCACAGATCGCGGCTCTCATTGAGCGTCTTCAGGCGCTTGGACCGGTGGTCGTCGGGCTGGAGGCGACCGGACGTTATGACCGGCTGTTGTGCTCGGCGCTCGAGAGATGGCGGCGGCCCTATTGCCGGGTCAATCCGGCGAGAGCCCGGGACTTTGCAAGAGCCACCGGCCAGCTTGCCAAAACCGATACCATCGATGCGCGACTGCTTTCGCGCATGGGCGAAACACTTTCACTACCCGTCACGACACCACCCGACCCGGCCCGTCAGCAGCTGGAAAGCCTGCATACAAGGCGTGATCAGCTTGTTGCCATGCGTCAGCAGGAACGGCTGCGCCTTCATACAGCCGATCCGTCGGAGCGCGACAGCCTCGCGCGCCACCTCGGCTGGCTCGATACGGAAATCGCCGCGATCGAACAACAGTGCCAGTTGCATGTGCGGACAAATGTGACGCTGAACGAGCAAAGCATCAGACTTCGCTCGATCCCCGGCATCGGCCAGATCACGGCGTTCACCCTGATGGCCGACATGCCGGAACTGAGCGGCAGTTCGCCCGGCGGCATGGCGGCGCTTGCAGGCCAAAGGCAAACCCGTTCAAGGTCATGATCATTGCCATCGCCCGCAAACTGCTCGTCATCGCAAACGCCATGCTCAGGGATAAAACCACATTCGAAGCAGCTTGAAACAAAATGCATCAATACAGTTGCCAGCCACCGCGTGTCCACGCGGTGAAAAAGACCTTCTCAGCCCAAAGACTTGGGCTGGCTGGATGCCGGATCCAGTCCGGCATGACGGTGAGGGCGCTTAAAAAAATCGGCATGAAACTTCCGTCTGCCCCCATAGCATCCCCTTATTGCCCTTTTCACGGCCGTCTTTGTTTGAAAAGATCGCCGCCCAGAGGAGTGGGATGGCGAAAGGTTCGCCTGAAACCTGCTCCGGCTATCGGAATGTTATCAGGAGGAATATCCGCTCATGTCTGACAAAAAGGCCGTCGTTCTCGTTCCCGGCAAGATAAACCCGCGCGTTCTCGAACGCCTCGAAGGCAAGGTCGAGATCGTGACTGTGCCTGCCGGTGCCGAGCCGGTTCTGCCGGCGGGCGCGGCCGAGCGCGTTAACGCCATTGCCGTTTCCGGCGTCGTCAACGCCAAATGGATCGATGCGCTGCCGAAGCTCGAGATCATCGCCAATTTCGGCGTGGGTTATGATGGCGTCGATGCCAAACATGCCGCCACGCGCAACATCGTGGTGACGAATACGCCTGACGTGCTGAACGACGAGGTGGCGGATACGACGATTGCGCTTTTGATCAACACCGTGCGCCGTCTTTATCAGGCCGAGACCTGGCTGCGTGACGGAAAATGGGTTGGTGAAGGGCCGTTCGCGCTATCGCCGTTTTCGCTGCGCGGCCGCAAGGTGGGTCTCTTTGGCATGGGCCGTATCGGGCAGGAAATCGCCAAGCGGCTGGAGCCTTTCAAGGTGGAGATCGGATACCACACCCGCAGCAAGCGGGATGGCCTCTCTTACACCTACTACGGCTCGCTGAAGGAGATGGCGGAAGCGGTCGATATATTGATCTGCATCGTGCCCGGCACGCCAGAAACGCACAAGGCGATCAACGCCGAAATCCTGACGGCGCTCGGGGCTCAGGGCGTGTTCATCAATGTCGGGCGCGGTTCCAGCGTCGATGAGGATGCGCTTTTGCAGGCGCTTAAGAGCGGTGCTGTGGGGGCTGCCGGTCTCGATGTGTTTTATGCCGAGCCGAAGGTGCCGGAAGCCTTCCTGTCGCTGCCGAATGTCTCCCTGCTGCCGCATGTCGCCTCCGCCTCGATCCCGACGCGCAACGCCATGGCCGATCTGGTGGCCGACAATATTCTCGGCTGGTTCAGGGATGGCAAAGTGCTGACGCCGGTGCCGGAAACGCCGGTCAAGGGGTGAGGCCTGTTGGCAAGCCCTGACCAACACCCCTCGGTGAGGCGAATGGCTTGCCTGCTCACGAACTCCGCACGCCCTCATCCCTGTGCTTGTCACAGGGGTCCAGTGCGATCAAGTCCTTGATCGCAAAAGACTCGTTCTCACGGCGCAGATGCGCCGTGGCTGGATGCCGGGTCAAGTCCGGCATGACGGAGAGAGTATTGGGCCGTCTCGACCTATCGTCTTAACGCGCCGCCCAATTCGCGCCACGGCGGAACATGGTTTTCATCTGCGGCACGAAAAACTCCTTGGCCTGATGGCCGAGCGCCGAATAGAAGACCCGGCCCTTGCCGTATTTGCGTTTCCAGACAACCGGCATCACCACGCCGTCGATCCACCATGCGTGGTCGCCTGTAAACTTCGTCGTCGCGAGAACCTCGTTGGAGGGGTCGACATGCATGTAATATTGCTCCGACGTATAGAGGAAATCGGAAATCCCCTCCATCAGCGGGTCGTCGGGGCGGGTGATGTTGACGTGGTAGTCGATGATATTGCCGGGATGGGCAACCCATTGGCCGCCGATCATGAACTGATATTCGACGCATTCGCGGAAACTATCGCCCGCGCCACCGTGGAAACCGGCAATGCCGACGCCGTTTTCCACGGCGGCGGTGAGATTCTTGATCTCTTCCTTCTCGATCTTCGACATGGTGACGATGGGTACGACGAGGCTAAGATCATGCACTGAAGGATCGGCGAAGGCCTCGGTTGAATGTTCCACATAGACCTTGAAACCGTCCTCCTCCAGCATGTCCTTGACGATGGTGGCGCATTCCTGCGGTTCGTGGCCGCTCCAGCCGCCCCAGACGATGAGTGCTTCGCGCATTTATTTTCTCCTCCGGATTATTTGCCGAGCTGGCCGTCGACCAGCGATGTTTCGAGTGGAGCAGGGCGCTCCGCCTTGGTGGTGATGGAAATGGTCGTGCCGCTGTCGGATGCCGTCTGGAAGGCTTCCATGACTTCCAACACATGCAGGGCAAGATCGCCATTGGCGCGATGCGGGCGGTTTTCGCGGATCGCGTGGGCCATATCCGCTACGCCTATCGAGCGGTAATTACCATCGGCATAGGGGGATGAAAGCGCCTGTGGCTCGAACTGGCCGCCCTTCTTCAGCAATTGCACTTCGCCGCCGAAATGGTTTGGATCGGGCACGATCAGCGTGCCTTCCGTGCCGTAGAGTTCCAGCGGCACATGTTTGTGGCCCGCCACATCGAAGCTCATGCCCACCTGCACTACGGCACCATTCTCAAAAGCCAGCACGCCGGACACATGTGTGGCGACATGAACGGGAATTTTTTCGCCGTTCTTCGGCTCGCTGGTAATGAGGCGTTCATTACGCGGCGCGATGGCGAAACCCGCAACCCTGGAGACCGGGCCGAACAGGTTGACGAGATCCGTAATGTAATAGGGGCCCATATCCAGCATCGGCCCGCCGCCGACCTCGTAATAAAAGGCCGGGTTTGGGTGCCAGCGCTCGTGGCCGGGGCACATGAAGGTGGCGGTTCCGCCGACCGGCTGGCCGAGCACGCCCTCATCGATCAGCCGGCGTGCGGTCTGGTGCCCGCCGCCGAGGAAGGTATCCGGGGCCGAACCGATGCGAAGGCCCTTTGCCTTTGCCGCATCCGCAAGCCGTTTGCCTTCAGTGAAATTGATGCCGAGCGGTTTTTCGGAATAGGCGTGTTTGCCGGCGTCAAGCGCGCGCAGCCCCACCTCCACATGCGCCTTGGGAATGGTGAGGTTGACGATGATCTCTACGGAAGGATCGGAGAGAAGCGCGTCGATGCTGGTTGCCTGAAGGCCGAATTCATCGGCACGGGCTTTCGCCGCCTCCTCGTTCATATCCGCAAGACCGCGAATGTCGAGAATGGGAAACGACGCCATAGCCTTGAGATAGGCGCTGGAGATGTTGCCGCAGCCGATGATGCCGATACCGACCCTGTTCATGTGATTTCCTCCCGTAAATCAGAAATGCCGAAGCCCGTGCTCAACCCGTGGGTTAAAGCGCCGGTCCCGTGGTGTTCCATGGCGATTCGTAAAGTTCGTAAAGCGCGACGGCCGCCGCCCCCTGCGCCCATAATTCGTCGCTCGCAATGTCGAAAACCAGCTCCGCGACGCCGGCCAGCGAAGGCGGCACGGCGGCGTTGTAGCTGTCGCGGATGCTGGCGATGAAGGGTTCTCCGAGTTCGAGGCTGGAGCCGGTGATGATGACACGTGGCGGCGCAAACAGCGTGACGATATTGGCTAGCGTCAGGCCGAGCGCTGCACCGGCGCGCAAAGCGGCCGCGATGAGATCGTGGTCTTCCGCCGCAATCAATGCATGGGCATGCTGCATGCCGCGGCCGAGCCGAATCGCCTCGGCAAAACGTCCATCCGCCGGGCGAGAGCCAAGAATGGCGTTTTCGCCCGCCTGGCTCGCCAGCCGCACCGTGCCCTCATTGGCAAGGCCGATGACGAGGTCCCCGAGATTGTGGCTGAGACCGCCCGCACCACGAAAAAGCTGGTTCTGGTGCAGCACGCCAAGACCGAGCGTCTGTTCGAGCGAAATCAGCACCATGTCTTCCAGATCGCGGGCATGCCCGAACCAGTGATGGGCGAGCGTGATGGCGTGGGCGTCGCTTTCGATGATGGTCGGCGAATTCAGCCGTGCGGTCATTTCCTCGGCGAAATTGACGTTCACTTCCCGCAATATGGGGCTGCTGCGAATTTTCCCGGTGCGATGTTCGATGACGCCGGGCAGGCCGAGGCAGACCATATCCACATCTTCAAGCGAAAGACCGGCATCGACGACGCAGCGCCGCACCCCGTCCTCCACCAGATCGGCGATGACGCCGATGGGCTGGCGGTCGACACGGATCGGCAGGGCAAGCGTTGAAAGCACGTTGCCGCAGAAATCGGTGACGACGAAGACCATGCGGCTTGCGGCGATCTTGGCGCCCACCACGCGGGCGGCATCCGGGTTCAGTTCCAGCATCACGCGCGGCCTGCCGCGTGCGCCTTCAGTGCGGATATCGCCGATATGGCGGGTGAGGATAAGTCCGTCATCGAGCAGCGAGGCGGTGATCGCCGAAACGGTGGTGGTGGAGAGCTGCGTTCTTTCGCTGATTTCCACCCGCGAGATCGGCCCATGGCGGCGGATGCTGTCCAGCACGCTCAGCCTGTTGATCGCGCGCATTAATTCGGGGTCTGCGGTCTTCATGGGGTCCTGCTGCGATCGGGTTCGATCTAAAACGAATTTATATCGGATTGCGGATTAAATAACGTCTGCCGGGAGGGGTGTGTCAAGCCATCAGGGTAAAAAATCAGCAACCCGCCTTGACATTGGGCAGGGTGTGGGGTGAATTAATCCGCATTGGGGAATAAATGGTGAGGAACCCCAGGGAGGATCACGAACATGACCTATTGGCACGCAGGCGTAAGCCTGAGCGGCAGGCGGATCGCCTTTGCCGCAACGACAAGCATAGCCCTGATGCTCGGCGCGGCCAGCGTCTCGGCGGCGACCGTCGTTAAATGGATGCATGTGGAATTGGACCCGAAATCCGTGGCTGTCTGGGAGGAGATTGCCAAGGAATACGAGGCCAAGCACCCCGATGTCGATATTCAGCTGCAGTTCCTTGAAAACGAGGCTTTCAAGGCGAAATTGCCGACGCTGCTGCAATCCAACGACGTGCCGGATTTCTTCTATAGCTGGGGTGGCGGCGTCCTTGAGGAACAGTCCAAGACCGGTGCGCTGAAGGATCTGACCGAGGTTTTCGACGCCAATGGTGGCAAGCTGCGGCAGGCCTATAATGCATCCGCAATCGACGGCCTGTCTTTCGACGGTAAGGTCTGGGCCGTGCCTTACCGTGTCAGCCTCGTCAGCTTCTTTTACAACAAGGAGCTGTTTGCCAAGGCCGGCGTGAAGGCCGAGGACATCAAGACCTGGGACGATTTCAGCGCCACGGTCAAGAAGATCAAGGAAGCGGGCATCGTCCCGATTGCCGGTGGCGGCGGTGAAAAATGGCCGATCCATTTCTACTGGAGCTATCTCGTCATGCGCAATGGCGGGCAGGCCGTGTTCGATGCCGCCCGCAAGGGCGAAGGCGAAGGTTTCATGGATCCGGCGATCATCAAGGCGGGTGAACAGCTGGCCGAGTTCGGCAAGCTCGAACCCTTCCAGCCCGGTTATCTCGGCTCCACCTGGCCACAGGCGCTCGGTGTCTTCGGCGATGGCAAGGCGGCGATTATTCTCGGTTTCGACAATACGGAAGCCAACCAGCGCAAGAATGCCGGTGACGGCAAGGGGCTGGCCGCAGACAATATCGGCCGCTTCGCCTTCCCGGTCGTCGAGGGCGGTGCGGGCAAGGCCACAGATACGCTGGGCGGCCTGAACGGCTGGGCTGTCACGAAAAACGCGTCCAAGGAAGCGATCCATTTCGCCACCTTCCTTACCAGCAAGGAAAGCGAAGAGAAAATGGCGACCGCCGGTATGATCCTGCCGGTTGCCACAGGGGCTGCCGGTGCGGTGAAGAACCCGCTGCTGGCGGATTCCGCCAAGCAGCTGGCTGCTTCCACCTGGCACCAGAACTTCTTCGACCAGACGCTCGGCGCTGCCGTCGGTCGTGTCGTCAACGATATTTCAGTCGAGATCGTTTCCGGCCAGATGACCTCCGAAGAGGGTGCCCAGCAAATTCAGGACGCATTCGAACTGCGCTGATCTGGTTTCCATGGCGGCGCCGCGAATGTGCGGCGCTGCTTATCTGCCTCCATGAAAGCGGATAGAGATGACGGATATTTCCATGACTTCTGCGTCGATACCGGCGCGCGGCGCGGCGAAGACAAAGCGCAAGCAAAGCTCGGTCGCGCATGACCGGGCGCTGACCCTTCTGGTCTTCCTGCCGCCCGCACTGCTGCTCTTTACCCTGTTTGTCATCCTGCCCATGGGCGAGGCGGCGTGGTACAGCCTTTACCGCTGGAACGGTTACGGCACGCCGACCGATTTCGTCGGCCTGCGGAATTTTCAGGTCCTGTTCGGCAATGCCGCCTTCTCGCAGGCCCTGCTCAATAACGGCCTGATCATCCTGATTTCCGTATTGATCCAGATCCCGCTGGCGATCTGGCTTGCGATGATGCTGGCGCACCGCATTCCCGGCGTCGTCGCCTTCCGGCTGGTTTTCTTCCTGCCCTATGTGCTGGCGGATGTCGCGGCCGGTCTGATCTGGCGTTTCGTTTATGACGGCGATTACGGCCTGTTTGCCGCCATCTCCAATTTCTTCGGCTTCGCCAATCCTTACGTGCTGGCCGACAAGGATGTGGCGATCTATGCCGTGCTCGGTGTCATCGTCTGGAAATATTTCGGTTTCCATATGATGCTGTTCATCGCCGGCCTTCAGTCCGTCGACAAGAATGTGCTGGAAGCCGCCGAAATCGACGGCGCGTCCGGCTGGCAAAAGTTCCGTTATGTCACGCTGCCGATGCTCGGCTCCACGGTGCGCCTTTCCGTCTTCTTTGCGGTCATCGGCTCGCTGCAGCTCTTCGACATGATCATGCCGCTCACCGGCGGCGGCCCGTCCAACTCCACACAAACCATGGTCACCTTCCTCTACACCTACGGCGTCATGCGCATGCAGGTGGGGCTTGGCAGTGCGGTCGGCGTCGTTCTTTTCGTCATCTGCGTGACGCTCGCCTTCGGTTACAAAAGGATTTTCATGCGCCATGACTGACACATCCACCTCCGTCCGCATGCCGCTGCAAACCAAGCTTTATCTCTATATATCGCTGAGCCTGATTGCGGCCATCGTGCTCATCCCGTTGCTCACCACCGCACTTGGCGGCTTCAAGACGCTGGGAGACCTGCGCGTTAACCCGTTCGGCATTCCGGCCGAATGGCAATGGGCCAATTACGGCGATATCCTCTTCGGCAAGCGCTACTGGCTGCAAATCTTCAATTCGCTGGTGATTGCTCTATTGACGGTGTTCCTGACGCTCACCGTCTCGGCCATGGCCGCCTTCACCTTCGCGCATGTCAAGTTCTTCGGCTCGTCTTTCCTGCTGAATTATTTCCTGCTGGGGCTGATGTTCCCGGCGGCCACGGCCATCCTGCCACTGTTCATCCGGATCCGTGATCTCGGCCTGCTCGACACCTATTGGGGTGTGGTGCTGCCGCAGGTGGCCTTTGGGCTGGGCATGAGCATTCTCCTGTTCCGCAATTATTTCCGCAATCTGCCGGAGGAGTTGTTTCAGGCGGCCTTTGTAGATGGCTGTGGATACCTGCGCTTCTTCTGGCATATTTCCGTGCCGCTTTCGCGGCCTATCGTGGCGACCGTCGGCATCGTTTCCTTCGTCGGCAGCTGGAACAGCTACATCCTGCCGCTGATCATGCTGAATTCGGAATCGAAATATCCATGGCCACTCGGCATCATGGTTTATCGCGGTGAATTCGGCACGGAATGGCAGCTCGTTCTCGCCTTCATCACTTTGACGATCCTGCCGACCGTCATCGTCTTCTTCCTCGCACAGAAACACATCATCGCGGGCCTGACGGCCGGTGCCGTCAAATCGTGACTTGAAAGGAGCAAAACATGGCTTCCGTCGAACTCAGGGATATCGCCAAGTCCTATGCCGCGCTCGATGTCATTCACGGCATCTCGCTTGATATTACGGATGGCGAATTCATCGCGCTGGTCGGTCCTTCCGGTTGCGGCAAATCCACCCTTCTGCGCATGATCGCCGGGCTGGAGGAGATCACCGATGGGGATATTCTCATCGGCGACAGGGTGGTCAATGGCATGACCCCGCGCGAGCGCAATATCGCCATGGTGTTCCAGTCCTATGCGCTTTATCCGCATATGACGGTGGCCGAAAACATGGGCTTCAATCTGAAGCTCGCCGGCCAGCCGAAAAACGTCATTGAAGAGCGCGTTGCGGAAGCCGCCCGCATGCTCGATCTCGGCAAGCTTCTCGACCGCAAGCCCTCGCAGCTTTCCGGCGGCCAGCGCCAGCGTGTCGCCATGGGCCGCGCCGTGGTGCGCAATCCGGCCGTCTTCCTGTTCGATGAGCCGCTGTCCAACCTGGACGCCAAGCTTCGCGTGCAGATGCGCAGCGAAATCAAGGCTCTGCACCAGAAGGTCGGCACCACCTCAATCTATGTCACCCATGACCAGATCGAGGCGATGACACTTGCGGATCGGGTCGTGGTGCTCAATCACGGTCGCATCGAACAGCAGGGCACGCCGCTCGAGCTCTACAAGACGCCCGCCAATCTCTTCGTCGCCGCCTTCATCGGCTCGCCGGCTATGAACCTCATCGAATGCGTGGTCGATGGTGAGGGAGACCAGCCGGCGGCCCGGCTGAAGGACGGAACCGCGATCCGCATTGCCGCCTCGCGAAAGGTCAAGCGCGGCCAGCCGGTGACGATTGGCTTGAGGCCGGAACATATCGGCTCGGCCATCGGCGGTGATGTGTCGCTCTCCGGCCGGACACTGCTGGTGGAGCCGACAGGTGCGCAGACCCATGTGATCTTCGAACTGGCGGGCGATCAGGTGACGGCGGTGGTGGATGGCGAGCAGCCGGTCAAGGTCAACACTCCCTTTGCCGCCACCGTGCACCATGAGCGTGTGCACGTCTTCGACAGGGCGAGCGGACTGGCGCTTTAAGCGCCTTCCGCATTTTCAACGAAATGCGGAAATTCTCTCGTCCCTCCGCTTTTGGGGCTTGTTTGAAAATCACGAGCGGTTAGCTTGGCGCTTGGGAAAAAAGCGGATTACCGCGAAACTGTATCGATGCAGGAGGAGATTTTTATGAGAACGATCAAGGGACCGGGTCTTTTTCTCGGCCAGTTTGCCGGCGATGCCGCACCTTTCAACAGCTGGGACGGCATTACCAAATGGGCGGCGGAAAAGGGCTATGCCGGTGTGCAGGTGCCGACATGGGCCGGACAGCTGATCGATCTCAAAAAAGCGGCGGAATCGAAGGATTATTGCGACGAATTTGCCGGGGTCGCGCGCCAGAACGGTGTCGAGGTGACCGAGCTTTCCACCCATTTGCAGGGCCAGCTGGTTGCCGTTCATCCCGCTTATGACGAGGCTTTCGACGGTTTTGCAGCACCTGAAGTGCGCGGCAACCCCAAGGCGCGTCAGCAATGGGCGGTGGAGCAGGTGAAGCTGGCGCTGAAAGCGTCGAAAAATCTCGGCATCAAGGCGCATGCGACCTTCTCCGGTGCGCTTGCCTGGCCCTTCGTCTACCCGTGGCCGCAGCGCCCGGCCGGTTTGGTGGAAACGGCCTTCGACGAACTGGCGAAACGCTGGACGCCGATCCTCGATTACGCCGATGAGCAGGGTGTGGATGTTTGCTACGAAATCCATCCCGGCGAAGACCTGCATGATGGCGTGACGTTCGAGATGTTCCTGGAGCGGGTGAAGAACCACAAGCGCGCCAACATGCTCTACGATCCGTCGCATTACATTCTGCAATGCCTCGATTATCTCGACAATATCGACATCTACAAGGACCGCATCAAGATGTTCCACGTCAAGGATGCGGAGTTCAATCCGACCGGGCGGCAGGGCGTTTATGGCGGTTATCAGGGCTGGGTCAACCGCGCGGGCCGGTTCCGTTCGCTGGGCGACGGGCAGGTGGATTTCGGTGCGGTCTTCTCCAAGATGGCGGCAAATGATTTCGATGGCTGGGCCGTGGTCGAATGGGAATGCGCGCTGAAGCACCCTGAAGACGGTGCTCGGGAAGGAGCCGAATTCGTCAAGGCGCATATCATCCGCGTCACGGAAAAAGCCTTTGACGATTTCGCATCGAGCGGCACGGACGATGCGGCCAACCGCCGTATGCTTGGGCTTTGAGAGCATTTCAGGGGAGATATTATGGCTATTGAAGGAAAGACAACGGACAAGGCGAACAGGCGGATTCGCCTTGGCATGGTCGGTGGTGGTTCGGGCGCATTTATCGGCGGCGTTCACCGCATGGCGGCGCGGCTCGACAATCGTTTCGATCTCGTGGCGGGGGCCCTGTCCTCGACGCCGGAAAAATCCCTCGCTTCCGGCCACGAGCTGGGGCTCGATCCCGAGCGTTGCTATGGTTCGTTCGAGGAAATGGCCGAAAAGGAAGCGCTGCGCGAGGATGGCATCGAGGCGGTGGCGATCGTTACCCCCAACCATGTGCATTATCCGGCAGCGAAGGCGTTTCTGGAGCGCGGCATCCATGTCATCTGCGACAAGCCGCTGACCTCCAATCTGGAAGACGCCAAAAAGCTGAAGCAGGTGGCCGACAAGGCCGATGCACTGTTCATCCTCACGCACAACTACACCGGCTATCCGATGGTGCGGCATGCGCGGGAACTGGTGGAGTCAGGCGCGCTCGGCACGATCCGTCTGGTGCAGATGGAATATCCGCAGGACTGGCTGACGGAAGCGGTGGAACAGACCGGTGCGAAACAGGCTGTCTGGCGTACCGATCCGGCGCAATCGGGCGTCGGCGGCTCCACCGGCGATATCGGCACCCATGCCTATAATCTCGGCTGCTTCATTTCCGGTCTGGAAGCGGATGAGCTGGCGGCCGATGTGCACACCTTTGTCGAAGGCCGCCGGCTGGACGACAATGCGCATGTGATGCTGCGCTTCAAGCAAAAGGGCGGCAAGCAGGCGGCCAAGGGGCTGCTCTGGTGCAGCCAGGTTGCGGTCGGCCACGAAAACGGGCTGAAGGTTCGTGTTTATGGCGACAAGGCCGGCATCGAGTGGACACAGGCGGACCCGAACTATCTCTGGTTCACGAGGCTTGGCGAACCCAAGCAGTTGATCACCCGTGGCGGCGCCGGGGCAGGGGCTGCCGCAGCGCGCGTCACCCGCATTCCCTCCGGCCACCCGGAAGGTTATCTCGAAGCCTTCGCCACCATCTACACCGAGGCGGCGCATGCCATCGAAGCCCGCCGCACCGGCTCGGCGCTCGATAAGGCGGTGATTTACCCGACCGTGGATGACGGGGTTAAAGGTGTCGCTTTCGTCACGGCATGCATCGAGTCCGGCAAGAAGAATGGCGGCTGGGTGAAGCTGTAAGATTGCGCGCGGCATATTTCTTCTCCCCGCCGGGGAGAAGATGCCCTTGGCGTCATCTGCCGATGGGATCAATTGACGCGGCTTGACTGCGTCTGCACACGTTCCGTTATGGGGCAACCGTCCTGAAGCTTGGTCCAGGACGAAACGTTGAGCTTCATCTCGCAGCGCGCGAGATAAGAGCCGCCGTCGACCTTCAGGCAGGATGTCTGGCCGAGCTGGAACATGACGCCGCGATTTCGGCATTTGCAATTGTGGGCATCCGCCAAAGTCGGAATAAGGGCCATGATCAGGCCAAGTATGAGCACTCCAGGACGCATGGCTGAGGCTCCAAAGGATATCCCGCCAGATTACTCCTGTCCGAGGGCATAGTCAAAACGTCTTCCCTCCGCGATCCACGCGCGGGAAAGCCCGTAGTCGCTGCAAACTTCTCCGCTATCACCCGATCAAAATCGCGCGGATATCATTCACATTCGTCAGCGTCGGCCCCGTCACGACAAGATCTCCTGCTGCCCTGAAAGCGGTGTAGCTGTCGTGGCCCACGAGTGATTGACGCGGATCGACACCGGCGTCGCGCATGCGGGCAAGCGTGTCCGGTGTCACCACCGCACCCGCCGCATCCTCCACGCCGTCTATGCCGTCGCTATCGCCGGCAATGGCCCAGATGCCGTCCGCACCTTTGAGCGTCAGCGCAAGGCTCAGCAGGAATTCCGTATTGCGTCCGCCCTTGCCGGCCGGCCCCTTGCCGATCGTCACTGTGGTTTCGCCGCCGGAAAGCAGTACGGCCGGACCTTTGACCGGCAGACCCTTGCGGCTGGCGGAAAGAGCGATGCCGGCCATGACAGCGCCGACATCCCTGGATTCGCCTTCCAGCGAATCTCCGAGGATGAGCGGCGTAAGCCCGAGTTTCACCGCCTCATCCGCCGCGGCCTGCAGGGCGAGCGAGGGGGCGGCGATGAGCCGGATATCTTCCTCGATATCGCCCGCCTTCGGGGTTTCCTCGCCTTTTTCCAGCACCTTGCGCACGTTTTCGGGAAGATCGAGCGCATAACGGGAGACGATTTCCCGCACGGTTTCAATATCGCTCGGATCTGCAACCGTCGGGCCGGAGGCGATTTCGGAGGGATCGTCTCCCGGCACATCGGAAATCAGCAGCGAAACGACCCTGGCCGGTTTGGCAGCCAGCGCCAGCCGCCCGCCCTTGATGCGGGAGAGATGTTTGCGCACGGCGTTCATTTCGGAAATCGTCGCGCCGCTGGCCAAAAGGGCACGATTGACGGCCATCTTGTCGGCAAGTGCCATGCCTTCGGCCGGCGCGACCATCAGCGCCGAACCGCCGCCGGAAATCAGTGCGATGACCATGTCGTCGGCGGTCAGGCCTTCAACGGCGGCGAGAATGCGTTTTGCCGCTTCCGCGCTTTTATCGTCGGGCACGGGGTGCGAGGCCTCGATGATCTCGATACGTGTGGTTGGGACGGCATGGCCGTAACGCGTCACCACCACGCCGGAAAGATCGACATGCGGCCATACCGCTTCGAGCGCGGCAGCCATGGCGGCGGAAGCCTTGCCGGCGCCCACCACCACGCAGCGGCCTTTGGGCGGGGAGGGAAGGTGGTGTTGCAGCACCTTTGCCGGATCGGCGCTTGCGACTGCCGCCATGAAAATCCGGTTGAGAGCGTCTTTTGCGCTGTGATCGTTCCATGCGCTCATCGGTTCATGCTCCGATCCAGAGGAAGCCGAGCGCCAACAATGCCGGCAAAGCCTGAATGAACAGGATCTTCATATTGGCGGTGATGGCGCCGAAAATACCGGCCACCAGAACGCAGGCGAGGAAGAAAACCTTGAAGCTCAGCCCTTCATCGCCCTGCATCAGCCCATAGATCAGCCCCGCTGCGAGAAAACCGTTATAAAGCCCCTGATTGGCGGCAAGCACCTTTGTCTGCCGGGCAAAATCCGCCGAAAGACCGAAGGCCCTGCGGCCGGCTGGTTTTTCCCACAGCAGCATTTCCAGAATGACGATGTAAATATGGATGGCCGCAACCACGGCAATCAGAATGCTGGCGATCATCGGCGGTTTCCTCCAAACCATGATGTCCGTTGCCGGCGGCTGTCAGGGTAAAACAGGTAGCGAGCGGACAATTTCGTTTTAACGGCAGGGCAGAGGGCCGCAAGGCCAGAATCCTCTCTTCCCGTGCAAACTGTTGAAGACCGGCAGCCTATTGCTTGACTCTTTGCTGAAATAGGAACAAAACAAGAACAATAAAGATGAATAACCGGAATTGAAACCTGTCATGCCATGCAAAAGCGCGCGGATCAGTTGCTCGTTGTCGAAGAGCTGCGTGAAAGGCTGGAAAGGATCGGTAACGGCGCTCCGCGCCTGCACGAGACCTTGCCTTTCGGCGTGGATGCCATCGACCACCACCTGCCGGGAGGCGGGCTGAAGCTCGGTTGCCTGCATGAGGTGAGCGGCGGCGGCAATGGCGCTGCCGATGGCGCGGCGGCCGCCCTTTTTGCGGCCGGTGTGGCAGCAAGGCTTTCCGGCAAGGTTTTATGGTGTGTCACCCGCCGGGATCTGTTCATGCCGGGGCTGACGCAGGCAGGCCTGTCGCAGAACCGGGTCATCATCGTTGAATGCCGTGATGAAAAAGGCGTGCTCGACTGTTTCGAGGAAGGCCTTCGCTGCAACGGCTTCGGCGCGGTGATGGGCGAAGTGACGAAACTGCCGATGAACGCCTCGCGGCGGCTGCAACTGGCAGCGGAAACCTCCGGTGTTACCGGCATTGCCATCCGTCGCTTCCGTCGCGCCGCCGATGCGGCGCTGTTCGGAGAGCCGACGGCGGCGGTGACCCGCTGGTGCATCTCTGTCCGGCCCTCATCCCCCTTGCCGGTGCCGGGGGTGGGCAGGCCGCGCTGGTTCCTGGAACTTTTGCGATGTCGCGGCGGCGAAAGTGCCGAATTTGAAGTGGAAGCCTGTGATGCAAAGGGTCGTCTCGCTCTACCTGCCGACATGGCCGACGGATCGTTTCCGGCGTCTTTCGGGCAAGGACGCGCCGCCGGTTGAAAAGCCGCTGGTCATGATCGGTCGCCAGGGCAGCCGCCGGCTGGTGCTGGCGCTCGACAAGGCGGCAAAGGCGGCGGGCATCCGGCCCAGCACGCCGGTCAGCAAGGCGCAGGCGCTGGTGCCGGGCCTTATCGTGGAAGATATGGATACGGCTGGTGATGCCCGCGCCCTGCAGCAACTGGCTTTTCATTTCCTGCGCATCTATGCCCCGATCGTCGCCGCCGACCCGCCGGACGGACTGGTGCTGGACACGGCGGGGGCGGACCATCTGCACGGCAATGAGGCGCTGATGCTGAGCGGCATGGTCAACCGCCTGCATGCCGCAGGCTTCGCCGCCCGCGCCGCCATTGCCGATAGCTGGGGGGCGGCCCATGCGCTGGCCCGTTTCGGCCGTGAGGAAATCAGCATCGTGCCACCGGGCGGGCAGCGGGTGGCGGTTAGCGGCTTGCCATTGGCCGCGCTCAGGCTGGAAGAGCGTATTATTTCCGGGCTGAAGGTGCTCGGTTTCCGCAGCATCGGCGAGCTGGCCGATGCCCCGCGCGCGCCGCTGACCCTGCGTTTCGGCCCCGAACTCGTCCGCCGTCTTTCCCAGGCTTCCGGAGAGATCGGCGAACCCATAGAACCGGTGCGGATGGCCGAGCTGGTGGAGGTGCGGCGCGCCTTTCCCGAACCCATTGCAGCGGCGGAGACGATTGCCCGTTATACGCAAAAACTGGTTGCGGAGCTTTGTGTCGCGCTGGAAAAGCGCGGCCTTGGCGCCCGCCGTGTCGATCTGGTGCTGCACCGGGTGGATAGCGGCCTGCAGGCGGTGCGGGCCGGCACCTCCAGACCGGTGCGCGATGTCAAACAGCTTGTCCGGCTTCTGACCGACCGTATCGACACCATCGATCCCGGTTTCGGCATCGAGATGATGGTGCTGACCGCCACCCATGCCGAGCCGCTTGTCGCCGCGCAGGCCCGTTCCTCGCTTCTGGAGGAAGGCCGTGCGGACATCGCTGATACGGTCGATGTCATCCTCAATCGCGGCCACCGGGTCTATCGTTATGCGGCGGTGGCAAGCGATGTGCCGGAACGCTCCCTTGCCCGAGTTGCTGCGCTTGCGCCTGAGGATACGCTCGGCTGGCCCGGCCACTGGCCGCGTCCGGTCAGGCTTTTTTCAAGGCCGGAACCCATCGAAACGCTGGCGCTGCTGCCGGACCATCCGCCGCGTTATTTCCTCTGGAAAGGCGTGCGCCACAATGTGCGGCGCGCCGACGGGCCGGAACGGGTGTTCGGCGAATGGTGGAAACGCGACCGGGAAAAGGCCGCCGTGCGCGATTATTTCACGGTGGAAAATGAAAGCGGCGAGCGCTTCTGGATTTTCCGTTCCGGTGACGGCGAACATGCCGAGACCGGCTCGCAGGGTTGGTTCATCCACGGGGTTTTCGCATGAATACGCCGCTTTATGCCGAACTGCAGGTGACCACGCATTTCTCCTTCCTGCGCGGTGCAAGCTCCTGTGAGGAGCTGTTCGAACAGGCTAAAAATCTCGGCATCGAGACGCTTGGCATCGTGGATCGCAATAGCCTTGCGGGCATTCCCCGCGCTTATGAAGCCGCCAATAATCATGGCATCCGCCTCGTCATCGGCTGCCGGCTCGATCTGGATGATGATATCTCCGTGCTTGTCTACCCCATGGATCGCCCGGCTTACGGCCGGCTCTGCCGGCTGCTTTCCGTCGGCAAGAAAAGAGGCGGCAAGGGCAAGTGCCGGCTGACATGGGATGACCTCGTTGCCTATGGCGAAGGCCTGATCGTGGTGCTGCTCGCCGATCTGGCCGACGATCTCTGCGCCCTTCGCCTGCGGCGGCTGAGGGCCGCCTTTGCGGACCGGGCTTATATGGCGCTCAGCCTCAGAAGACGTCCCAATGACCAGATGCGTCTTTTCGAACTGTCGAACATGGCGCTAGCCGCAGGTGTACCGACGGTGGTGACCAATGACGTGCTGTTTCATGTGCCCGAGCGGCGCATGCTGCAGGATGTCGTCACCTGTATCCGGCACAATTGCACCATCGATGAGGCCGGTTTCCGCCGCGAACGCCATGCCGACCGCTATATGAAGCCGCCGGAGGAAATGCACCGGCTGTTTGCCCGTTACCCCGAGGCGCTGGCCCGCAGTCTCGAAATCGCGAAGCGCTGCACCTTTTCGCTGAAGGAACTGGTCTATCAATATCCCGAGGAGCGCACGCTGCCGGGGCTGACAGCGCAGCAGGCGCTGGAAAAGCTCGTCTGGGATGCGGTATCGGAGCGTTATTCGGATGGCGTGCCGGAAAAGGTGGAAAAGGCGCTGCATCACGAATTGGACCTGATCGGCAGGCTGGAATATGCGCCGTATTTCCTGACGGTGAATGCCATCGTCCAATTTGCGCGCGGGGAAGATATTTTGTGTCAGGGTCGCGGTTCTGCGGCCAATTCGGTGGTGTGTTACGTGCTCGGTATAACCGCCATTGATCCTCTCAAGGTCGATCTCCTGTTCGAGCGTTTCGTTTCGGAAGAACGGCGCGAACCGCCTGACATCGACGTGGATTTCGAACATCAGCGGCGCGAGGAGGTCATCCAGTGGGTTTATAAAACCTATGGCCATGACAAAGCCGCGCTGTGTTCTGTCGTCACCCGTTATCGCGGGCGCGGGGCGCTACGCGATGTTGGCAAGGTTCTCGGCCTGCCGGAAGATTTGACCAAACTTCTGTCCTCGCAGGTCTGGCGCTGGAGCGAGGGTGTGGATGAAAAGCAGGTGAAGGAGCTGAACCTCAATATGGAGGATCGCCGCCTGAAGCTCGCTTTCGAGCTTGCCAACCAGCTTGTCGGCACGCCACGCCATCACAGCCAGCATCCGGGCGGCTTTGTTTTGACCCATGACCGGCTGGACGAACTGGTCCCGATCGAACCCGCTGCCATGGATAAGCGGCAGATCATCGAATGGGACAAGGACGATATCGATATCATGAAGTTCATGAAGATGGACTGTCTGGCGCTCGGCATGCTCTCTTGCATGAAGCGCGGCTTCGATATTCTGGAGGAGCGGACAGGCAAGAAGCACGATCTGACTTCCATGCCCGATGATGATCCCGCAACCTTCAAAATGATCCAGAAGGCCGATACGCTTGGCACCTTCCAGATCGAAAGCCGGGCGCAGATGTCGATGCTGCCACGCCTGAAGCCCGCAAAATTCTACGACCTCGTCATTCAAGTGGCCATTGTCCGCCCCGGCCCCATCCAGGGAGATATGGTGCACCCCTATCTGCGCCGCCGTGACAAAAAAGAGGAGGAGCACTATCCGAAAGAGGAACTGAGAGGTGTGCTGGGCAAGACGCTGGGCGTTCCGCTGTTTCAGGAGCAGGCCATGCGCGTCGCCATCGAATGCGCGGGTTTCTCCCCCGGCAAGGCGGATCAGTTGCGCCGTGCCATGGCAACCTTCAAGAATGTCGGCACTATCTCCAAATTCAGGCAGGATCTGATCGATGGCATGGTGGAGCGCGGTTATGAGCAGGACTTCGCCGAACGCATCTTCAAGCAGCTCGAAGGTTTCGGCAGTTATGGTTTTCCCGAAAGCCATGCGGCCTCCTTCGCATTGATTGCCTATGCCTCTTCATGGCTGAAGTGCCATTATCCCGATATTTTCTGTACGGCGCTTCTCAATTCGCAGCCCATGGGGTTTTACGCCCCGGCGCAGATCGTGCGCGATGCGCGCGATCATGGCGTGGAGGTGCGCCCGGTCTGCGTCAATAACAGCCGTTTCGATTGCACGCTGGAACCGACGGGAAAGCGAGATGTCAATGGCAAAGAGCGTTATGCCGTGCGGCTCGGCATGCGTCTGGTGAAGGGGCTTTCCAACAATCATGCTGCCGATATCGTCGCTGGCCGGCAGGACCGGGCGTTTGCCTCGGTGGATGATCTCTGGCGAAGGGCGGGCGTTCCTGCCGCTGCCCTCGTCTGTCTGGCCGAAGCCGATGCCTTTTTGCCGTCGCTTTCGCTTGCCAGACGCGAAGCGCTCTGGGCCATCAAGGCTTTGCGGGATGAGCCGCTGCCGCTTTTTGCCGCCGCCGCCAGCCGGGAAAATACTGTCGTGGACGAACTTCAGGAACCTGCCGTCGCGCTCAGGCCCATGACGGATGGCGGCGAGGTTGTGCAGGATTACGGTCATGTGGGGCTCACCCTGCGCGAACATCCCATGACCTTCCTGCGGCGCGATCTTTCCCGCCGCCGCATCGTCACCTGCGCGGAGGCGGTGCGTGTGCGGGATGGCACATGGCTGGAAACGGCGGGTCTGGTGCTGGTGCGCCAGCGCCCCGGCTCGGCCAAGGGCGTGATTTTCATGACGCTGGAGGACGAGACGGGCATCGCCAATGCGGTGCTGTGGGTCAAGACCTTCGAAAAATACCGGCGTGTGGTGCTGTCTGCCGGCATGGTAGGCATTTACGGCAAGATCCAGCGGGAAGGCGAGGTGGTGCATCTGGTCGCCCACCGGCTGACCGATTTGTCGGAAGCGCTGGCAAGTGTGGGCGAACGCAACCGCGCCTTTCCCCTGCCGCATGGGCGTGGCGATGAGTTCCACCACGGCATGCCGCCGGAGGATCATCGCACTATTAGGAAACGCCCGCCGGCTACGGTCGATGATGAAGATGAGGTGGAGCGGATAAAGGTCATTTCCCGCAATTTCCATTGAAAAGGCGGTTCAGATTATCTTTTTCGCGCCACGATATAAGGCCGCTTGTCATTGCCCTTTGTCGCGTGGAATTCCGTGGCCAGAATGTCGAAGCCTCCGGCTGTTATATGTCGGCTCAACTCGGTGGCGGTGAAGATGCCGGCATAGGGCGCCTTGCCGATTGCGCGCATGGCCGGCAACACAAGGCGGATAAGTGGGTTCATATCGCCGACGCAGGGTGTCTTGGTAATGAGAAGCCCCTGCGTGGTGAGCAGGGAATGGATGCGCCGCAATGTGCCGGGCAGATCGCGGACCAGATGAAGGTAATTGAAACCCAGAACCGCGTTAATCTGTGCGGGGTCGGGCACAAGCGTTTCCACGGTCGCAATGCTGAAAACGAGGTTGGTGAGAGAGCCGGCGGCGTGTTTTCTTTCCTCGGCAATCGCAATCATGTCGGTGGAAATATCCGTCGCAAGATAGTTTTTGACGCCGCCTGCCAGCCGGATTGCCGTTGTCCCGGTGCCGCAGCCCAATTCCAATACCCTGTCATCCGGTTTCAGCAGGGCGAGGGTCCGTTCCAGCGTGCGCGCATATCCGGCTTCATCCGAAATCTTGCCCCCGGCATATTTCCGGGCAGACCGGTTCCAGAAACGGGCGTCGTCGGCAATGCTCATGGTGGATGCTCCCCGAACCCCACGCTTTCGCGTCGAGCGGATCTGATTTCACCCGATATTCATATCTGTTTTATTTGAAGCTTTTAAGCCGCATCCTCAAGCCCCGCCGTGTCCTTCCTGCGGAACTGGCTGGGCGGCGCGCCGAGCACGCGTTTGAAGGCGCGGCTGAAGGAGGCTTCGGAATCGTAACCGAGCTTTTCGGCCGCCAGCGTTACGCGCATGCCTTCGCGCAGCCACAGCCGCGCCTGATGCATGCGCACGCGCACCACATAACGGGCCGGGCTTTCGCCCACCACGCGGGTGAAGCGTTCCGCGAAACTGGAGCGGGATGCGCCCATCAGTGAGGCAAGCTCCTCCACGCTCCAGTCCTTTTCGGGGTTGAGGTGGATGGCGGCCAGCACCCGCCCGAGTTCGGGATTGCGCACGGCGGCCAGCCAGCCGCTGGAATCGCCGCAGCCATATTCCACCCATGTGCGGATCAAGGTCGCGGTCAGCACATCGGCAAGCCGTGCCAGAATGCCGCCCGCGCCGACGCGGTTCAGTTCCACCTCGCGCGTCATGGCTTCAAGCAGATGGGGGATAGCCGGGTCGCTTTTGGCCAGATCGCTGGTCAGCATCACATCCGGCATCAGCTGCAGCAGCGGGTGCAGATTGTCCATGTTGAAACGCATCGAGGCGGTAAAGGCGACGGTATCGCCGCCGGCGCTCGCACATTCCATGTCGAAGATGCCCTGGCAGACTTCCTTCTTGCCGAAGCGGTCGAAAAGGGTGGGCTTCACATCCTCGCCGCTGCCCAGCACATGGGCGTGCCCTCGCGGCAGAAGCACGGCGTCACCGCAGGTCAGCGTCAGCCATTCCCCGGAAGGTTTCTGCAATTTCGCCTGACCGACGCCGATGAAATGAAACCGCGCGGCTTCCTGTTCGGGAAAGGCCGTCGCCCAGGGTGTGGCCATGCGGCACCGGCCGTATTCGACACCATCGAGCCGCAGGCCACGCAACATTTCGGTCAGGGCATCATTCATGGCTCTCTCGCAAATTCGGATGTTTGGTTAAGGAATATGGATTTTCTAGCATGGAAACGCCGGGATGTCACGCATAGCTTATGTGCATCGATTTGCGGTTGTCGAACCGGACTCCCACCGGTTTCACCATTTCGCCTTTCCGTTTCAGGACGCATTCCGGGAATGCGCATCAGGAGATTTTCATGAACAACCGGACCATAAACGAGCTTGAATATGTGCCGCGCAAGACAGAGCCGGATGCGAAATGGGCGGCCGTGGTTTCGCTTTCGCTCGGCGTTTTCGGGCTGGTGACGGCGGAATTCCTGCCGGTCAGCCTTCTCACGCCGCTTTCGGCCGATCTCGCCGTCAGCTCCGGCATCGCCGGTCAATCCATCACCGTTACGGCGCTGGTCGCGGCGGTGGCCGGCCCCGGCGTCGTCATCGGCACACGCAGCATCGACCGCCGCTGGACATTGCTTGGGCTGACCACGCTGCTGATCATTTCCAGCACGCTGGCCGCCTTCGCCAACGGTCTTTTCATGCTGTTCGCCTCGCGCGTCCTGCTCGGCATCGGCCTTGGCGGTTTCTGGGCCATGTCGGCGGCGCTGGCGCTAAGGCTCGTGCCGCTTGAGAAGATGCCGCGCGCCATGGCCATCATCCTGACAGGGGTTTCGGTTGCCACCGTCTGTGCAGCGCCGGTGGGCGCGTGGATCGGCGCGACGCTTGGCTGGCGCTCGGCCTTTGTCGTTGCGGGTGCGCTCGGTGTCATCGCACTTTTCGTGCAATTGCTCACCGTTCCGTCGCTGCCGCCGGCTGGTGCACCCGGCCTTTCCACCATGTTCCGGCTGTTGCAGCGGCCGCAGGTCCGGATCGGCCTTCTGACGACGCTGTTCATCGTTGCGGGTCACTTTGCCGGTTTCACCTATGTCCGTCCATTCCTGGAAGATGTGACGCTTCTTGGCGTCGAGGCGATTTCCCTCGTCCTTCTGGTTTATGGTGTCAGCGGCTTTTTCGGCAATCTTTTCGGCGGTTTCCTCTCCGAGAAAAACACGGCATGGGCAGTGACGTTCTCCGCGACTCTCATCGCGGCATCGGCTTCCGTTCTGGTCGTTGCGGGTGCTTCGCCCCTCGTTGCGGGTCTTGCCATCGCCGCCTGGGGCTTTGCCTTCGGTGCGCTTCCGGTCAGTGTGCAGAGCTTCATCACGCGGGCCGCTTCCGATGAGGCGGAAAGCGCCGGCGCGCTGCTGCTCACCACATTCCAGATCGCCATTTCCAGCGGTGCGGTTCTGGGCGGCCTGCTGATCGATCTTCAGGGGGCGACGATGGTTTTCGTCTTCGTGGCGATTGCCGCCCTTCTCGGCGCATCGCTGATGGCGTCGCGCCGTGGCGTGGTGCCGCAGGTCGAGGCATCGCAGGGGTAATTGGTCGAAGAAAAACGGACCCGCATTCCTGCGGGTCCTAGTCCTCCTCAAACCGTCTTGATCGCCTTCTGCGTCCGGTCTTTACCGACCTCGATCACGTGGCGCATGGCTTTCACCGCCGCATCCGCGTCACGCGCTGCAATCGCATGCACGATACGCAGATGATTGGACGCGATTTCGGCGATGGTGCCCGGCGAAGCGGCCGGCGAAGAGAGCTGGAAGGAAATGGCAAGTGCTGCTTCGATCAGCCCGCTTGCCGAGCGCATGAAGGGATTGCCGGACATATACGCCACGGCAAGGTGGAATTCGAGATCGACCTTGGCGATGCTTTCCGGCGTATGTTTCGGATTGTCGAATTTGGCGGCGATGACGTAAAGCGAAACGATATCGTCATTGGAGGCCTGCAGGGCCGCCGCCGCTGCCGCCGCCGGTTCCAGCGCCAGGCGGATCTCCGCCAGATGCGTGACGAATTCCTGGTCTATGCCGGCCTCGCAGCGCCAGCCCAGCACATCCGGATCGAAGAAGTTCCAGCTCGAACGATCGAGAACGCGGGTGCCGACCTTCGCCTTGGGCTCCACCAGCCGCTTGGCCGCCAGCGTCTTCATGGTTTCGCGCAGCACGGTGCGCGAGACGCCGAAGCGCATGGAAAGTTCCGCGTCATTGGGCAGCAGGGAGCCTTCCGCAATTCTGCCCGAGACGATGGCGCTGCCAAGTTCGGAGACCACATGGGCGTGGCTGTTCCGGCGTTTTCGCCCGCTTATCGTCGTTTCGAGCAGCCCCAAGCAAGCCTCCCTTGGCAATTATGCCGGATGCGGTCCGGCCAGTCTCCTGTTTGAATACCAGATGATTGCGCGCTGCAACACGATGAAGACGAAAAGCAGCACACCGATGACGATTTTCGTCCACCAGGAGGAAAGCGTCCCGTCAAAAACAATGTAGGTCTGGATCAAGCCCTGGATCAGAAGGCCGATGAAGGTTCCCGCCACCAGCCCCGTGCCGCCGGTCAAAAGCGTGCCGCCAATGACGACGGCGGCGATGGCGTCGAGTTCCACGCCCACCGTCGCCAGCGAATAACCTGACGAAGTGTAGAGCGTATAGACGATGCCGGCGAGGCCCGACAGGAAACCGGAAAGCGCATAGATGCCGATGGTCGTCGCCCCGATCGGCACGCCCATCAGCTCGGCCGATTGTGGGTTGCCACCGAGCGCATAGACATTGGCGCCAAAGCGGGTGCGGCTGGCGATCAGCATGCCGGCAGCAAAGACGAGAAGCATCAGCATGGCCAGCGCCGTCAGCCTGCCGCCGCCGGGGAAGCGGTAATAAAAGCCCTGTATCGCATCGATGAACGGATGCGAGATCGGCACGGACTGGGTGGAGATGAGGTAAGCTGCGCCGCGCGCCAGAAACATGCCCGCCAGCGTCACCACGAAGGGCGGGATGGCGAGGAAGCGGATCATCGCCCCCATCAGGCAGCCAAACAATGTCGAGACAACCAGCACGATGGCGAAGGCGAGCAGCGGATGGATGTTATAGGTACCGACCATGACGGCGACGAAGACGCTGGTGAAGGCGATGACCGAACCGATGGAGAGATCGATGCCGCCAGACAGGATGACGAAGGTCATGCCCACGGCCGCGATGCCGAGAAAGGCGTTATCGGTCAGAAGGTTGCCGATCACCCGCGTGGAAAAGATCGCCGGATATTGCAGCACGCAGAGGAGATAGGCGATGACGAAGATCGTCAGGGTGGTGAGGAAGGGCAGGTTGCGGCTGTGGATCATCGCGCGGTTCCTTCCTTGGTCATGCCATTGGCGGCGGCCGGTTTAGCGTGTGGCTTGGGCGCTTTCACGAAGCCAAGCACCGTCATGATCGCCGGTGATTGTAGCGTCAGCACCACCATGATGATGCCGGCCTTGATGATGAGGTTGAATTCCGGCGGGAAGCCCGAGACGAGAATGCCGGTATTGATGGTCTGGATGATCAGCGCGCCGATCAGCGAGGCGGTGATGGAGAAGCGCCCGCCATTCAGCGAGGTGCCACCGATGACCACCGCCAATATGGCGTCCAGTTCCAGCCAAAGCCCGGCATTGTTGGCATCCGCGCCGCGAATATCGGCGGTCACGATCATGCCGGCGATGGCCGCGCAGAGGCCGGAAACCGCATAGACGAAAAACAAGAGGAAACGGGCCCGTACCCCGGCAAGCGCTGCCGCGCGGCGATTGATGCCGGTCGCCTCGATCAGAAAACCGAGCGCGCTCTTGCGCACCAGAAGGCCGATCAGCAGTGCGGCCGCGACCCAGATGATGACGGGCAGCGGAATGCCCGCGAACGAGCCGGAACCGATGGCGGAAAAGCTGTCATTGTTGAAGGTGAGAATGACGCCTTCGGTAATGAGCTGGGCGATGCCGCGCCCCGCCACCATCAGGATCAGGGTGGCGATGATCGGCTGTATGTCGAGCAGGGCGACAAGCACGCCGTTCCACAGGCCACAGGCAATGCCTACCGCAAGCGAAATGACGATGACCGAGGGAATGGAATGGCCGTTGCTGATAAGCGTGGCGGCGACCGCGCCGCAGATGGCAATGACCGCGCCGATGGACAGATCGATGCCCTTGGTGGCGATGACCAGCGTCATGCCGATGGTCAAAAGCGCAACCGGTGCGGCACGCACCAGAATATCCACCAGACTGCCATAGAGCCTGCCGTTCTGGAACGAGACATGCAGGAAACCCGGCGAAAGGATTGTTATCGCTGCCAGAATGATGAAGAGCGCGGCAAGCTGCGGCGCAAGCCTTTTCAGGCGTCGTGTTACTGCTGCCATCATGCCGCCTCCGTGTTTGCCGCGTCGGCAATCGCCCGCATGATGTTGTCGGCGGTCACGTCGCCACCCTTCAACTCGCTGACATGACGGCGGTCGGAAAGCACCACGACACGGTGTGCGACGGCGGTGAGTTCTTCCAGTTCCGAAGAGATGACGACGAGCGACATGCCTTCGCTGCAGAGTTTTTCTATCATTTTCAGGATTTCCGCATGCGCGCCGATATCGATGCCGCGTGTCGGCTCGTCGAGGATCAGCAGCCGGGGATGGGTGGCGAGCCAGCGCGCCAGGATGGCCTTCTGCTGGTTGCCGCCGGACAGGAATTTGATCGGCCGGTTGGGATCGGCCGGGCGGATATCGAGCGACTTGATGAAGCTTTCGGCCAGTTCCGCTTTCTGCCGGCGCGACAGCGGCCGGGCCCAGCCCTGCCGGGCCTGAAGCGCCAGCGCGATATTGTCGGTGACGGAAAAGTCGCCGATGATGCCATCGGTCTTGCGCTCTTCCGGACAAAAGCCGAACCCGGCCGAGATGGCGGCTTCAGGAGACGAAATCGCCGCCGTCTTTCCGTCGATTGTCGCCGTGCCGGTATCGGGCCGGTCGATGCCGAACAGCAGGAAGGCGGTTTCGGTTCGGCCGGAGCCAAGGAGACCGGCGACGCCGACGATTTCACCGGGCCGGATGCCGAGATCGAAGGGCGCGATGCTGCCGCGTTTGCCATAACCTTCGAAACGGATCGGCGGCTCGCCCTCGGCAACCGTATCTTCGGTCGCCTGATGGTCGTGGGTAATGTGCTGAAGCTCGCGACCGAGCATCATGGAAATAAGTTCGGACCTCGGCAGGCTGCCGATGTCGCGGGTGCCGACGAGACGGCCGTTGCGCAGCACCGTCACCCGGTCGGCGATATCATAGACCTGGTTGAGGAAGTGGGTGATGATGACGATGCCGATGCCGCGGGCGCGCAGGTTTTTCAAAACCCCGAACAGCATCTCGACCTCATGGGCGTCAAGGCTGGCGGTCGGTTCGTCCAGCACCAGCACCTTGCCGGAAAGATCGACGGCGCGGGCAATGGCGATGATCTGCCGGATGGCGACGGAATAGCTGGAGAGAAGCGCGTTGACGTCGATGGACAACCCGTATTGGGCAAGCAGCGCCTGCGATTTCTTCTGCATCGTGCCGCGGTCGATCAGCCCGAAGCGGCGCGGCTGGCGGCCGAGAAACAGGTTTTCGGCAACCGTCAGGTTTTCGAGAAGGTTCACTTCCTGATAGACCGTGCCGATGCCGAGCGCCTGCGCCTCGCCCACATTGGCGGGCGAAATCTCTGCACCCTCCAGAAAGATCGAGCCGCTGTCGCGGTGATAAACGCCGGTCAGGATTTTGATGAGCGTCGATTTACCCGCGCCGTTTTCGCCGAGCAGGGCATGGATTTCACCATGTCCAAGCGAAAAATCGACGCCATCGAGCGCCGTGATCCCCAGAAAGGATTTGCCGATGGCGCGTGCTTCCAGAAGTGGTGCCGTTTCGGACATTGAGCAGGTTCCGCATGAAGAATGCCATGATGGAGCGGCACGAACGACGCGCCGCTCCTTCCGAAGAATGGGGTATCAGTAACCCAGACCCTTCTTCGCCTCGTAGACCTTCATCGGGTCGTCGGACGCCGTATAGAGCTTGGATTCGGTCTGAATCCACTTCGGCGGGGCCTTCTTGTCCTTCAGATAGGCTTCGAGCGCGTCGAAGGCGGGGCCGGCCATGTCAGGCGTCAGTTCGACGGTGGCGTTGGCTTCGCCGGCCGCCATGGCCTTGAAGATATCAGGCACGGCATCGATGGAAACGACCTTGATGTCGGTTCCGGGTTTCAGGCCGGCTTCCTTGATCGCCTGGATCGCGCCGACGGCCATGTCGTCATTGTGGGCGTAGACAGCACAGATATCCTTGCCGCCACCTTCGGCCTTGATGAAGCTTTCCATCACTTCCTTGCCCTTGGTGCGGGTGAAGTCACCCGTCTGCGAGCGTGCGATCTTGATGTTCTTGTGCGAGGCAATAGCCTCTTCGAAGCCCTTCTTGCGGTTGATGGCGGGCGAAGAGCCGGTCGTGCCCTGCAGTTCTACCACCTTGCAATCCTTGGAGCCGACGTCCTTGACCAGCCAGTCGCCGGCAACCTTGCCTTCATGAACCTGATCGGAGGTTACGGCGGTCAGGTAAAGATCGTCCGGAGCCTCGATCTGGCGGTCGAGCAGGATGACAGGGATTTTTTCTTCCTTGGCTTCCTTAAGCACGGCATCCCATCCGGTCGCGACGACCGGCGCGATCAGGATCGCATCGACGCCCTGCGCGATGAAGCCGCGAACGGCCTTGATCTGGTTTTCCTGCTTCTGCTGCGCGTCGGCGAATTTAAGCGTGACGCCGCGCTTCTCTGCCTGCTGCTTGGTGACGGTGGTTTCAGCCGCGCGCCAGCCGGATTCCGAACCGATCTGCGAGAAACCGACGGTAAGCGATTTGGCGGAAACACTTGATGCAAGGCACAGCGAAACGGCGACAGTAACTGTCGCGAGAGCTTTTCTCATCTTAATCCTCCCAGAGATGATGTCAGCGTGACGGAGACACTATGAGCATATAGTAATACTCTTGAAAAGAGGCATTTTCGCATATTTCAATTTCAGAATGGTGTGTCTGGTCTCGGATTTTGAAATATATCAATTAATATCAAATGGATAAAAGATTCATCTTTTGTAGTTCGAACAACCGGCACTGCTGCTGCTCACACCGCTATAGCGCTTGACAGCATATGGTCGTGTCTAATAGTAATACAAATAAGAAAACGATTTTTGCCGGAATTTTGGGTCTTGTGATCGGAGTTCAATCGGCAAAAGAGGGAGGGAGATTCCTTTGCGCAATCCTGCGATGGTCGTAAATGCCGAAAAATATTCGGTTAAAGCCGCAGAGCAGCCCAAGTCTACTCGTCTGGGCTCTCACTGTCGGTTATGCGTGATCTCCGAAAGCTGATTCCATTTTCCTTGCGCACAACATAAGCTTGTCGCATTTCGTAATATTTTACCGTTGGCCACTTCCGGCTGGAGACCGCATCATGACCAAATCCGACAATCTGCCCGCAACCCAAGGCAAGCTTCGTTCGCGCGCGTGGTTCGACAACCCCGCAAACGCGGATATGACCGCGCTTTATCTCGAGCGTTACATGAACTTCGGTCTCAGCCAGGCTGAGCTTCAGTCCGACCGCCCGATCATCGGCATTGCGCAGACCGGTTCGGACCTTTCGCCCTGCAACCGCCACCATCTGGAACTGGCGAACCGCCTGCGCGAAGGCATCCGTGAAGCGGGCGGCATCGCCATCGAATTCCCGGTGCATCCGATCCAGGAAACCGGCAAGCGCCCGACCGCCGGTCTCGACCGCAACCTTGCCTATCTCGGCCTCGTGGAAGTGCTGTACGGCTATCCGCTCGATGGCGTCGTCCTGACCATCGGCTGCGACAAGACCACGCCTGCCTGTCTTATGGCGGCGGCCACCGTCAACATTCCGGCCATCGCCCTTTCCGTCGGCCCCATGCTGAACGGCTGGTTCCGTGGCGAACGCACCGGTTCCGGCACCATCGTCTGGAAGGCGCGCGAATTGCTGGCGAAGGGCGAGATCGATTACCAGGGTTTCGTCAAGCTCGTCGCCTCGTCGGCTCCCTCCACGGGTTACTGCAACACCATGGGCACGGCGACGACCATGAACTCGCTTGCCGAGGCGCTCGGTATGCAGCTTCCGGGCTCCGCCGCCATCCCGGCGCCTTACCGCGACCGTCAGGAAGTCTCCTACCTGACCGGCCTGCGCATCGTCGAAATGGTGAAGGAAGACCTGAAGCCTTCCGATATCATGACCAAGGATGCCTTCATCAACGCCATCCGCGTCAACTCGGCCATCGGCGGTTCCACCAATGCGCCGATCCACCTGAACGGCCTTGCCCGCCATGTCGGCGTCGAGCTGACGGTGGATGACTGGCAGACCTATGGCGAAGACGTGCCGCTGCTCGTCAACCTGCAGCCGGCCGGTGAATATCTCGGCGAGGATTATTACCATGCCGGTGGTGTTCCTGCTGTCGTCAACCAGCTGATGAACCAGGGACTGATCATGGAAGACGCCATGACCGTCAACGGCAAGACCATCGGCGAAAACTGCCGTGGCGCGATCATCGAGGACGAGAAGGTCATCCGCCCCTATGAGCAGCCGCTCAAGGAGCGCGCCGGCTTCCGCGTTCTGCGCGGCAACCTGTTCTCCTCTGCCATCATGAAGACCAGCGTGATCTCGGAAGAGTTCCGCAACCGTTACCTCTCCAACCCGAACGATCCGGAAGCCTTCGAAGGCCGCGCCGTGGTGTTCGACGGTCCGGAGGACTACCATCACCGCATCGACGATCCGTCGCTGAAGATCGACGCCAACACCATCCTCTTCATGCGCGGCGCCGGTCCCATCGGTTACCCGGGTGCGGCGGAAGTGGTGAACATGCGCGCACCGGATTATCTTCTGAAGGAAGGCGTCAATTCGCTGCCCTGCATCGGCGATGGTCGTCAGTCTGGTACGTCGGGCAGCCCGTCCATCCTCAACGCTTCCCCGGAAGCGGCGGCCGGTGGCGGCCTCGCCATCCTGCAGACGGGTGACCGCGTCCGCATCGATGTGGGCCGCGGCAAGGCGGATATCCTGATTTCCGGCGAGGAACTGGCCAAGCGTTACGAGGCGCTTTCCGCCGAGGGCGGTTACAAGTTCCCCGATCACCAGACGCCATGGCAGGAAATCCAGCGCGGTATCGTCAGCCAGATGGAAACCGGCGCGGTTCTGGAGCCGGCCGTGAAGTATCAGCGCATCGCCCAGACCAAGGGCCTGCCGCGCGACAACCACTAAGGCAAGGCCGTTTCGTCCGACCGCTTTTTAATCAGCCCCGGGGTAAAACCCGGGGCTGAAACATTTTGAATACCGTGCTTCGCAACCGCGTGAACCGTGCGGGTGGCCGAAGAGCGCGATAGCATCATTGCTTACCTGCCTACTTCTCCGATGGGGCTGGCGGCTTTCCCAGATATGGCAGGAAGAACATGTAAAGCCCGCTGAAAACAAGCAAAGTCAGCGGCACCAGCGGAGCATAAACGATCATCGGTGGCGTCGGGCCGAAGGCCATCGAAGCGAAGTTCGCCAGAATGGTGACGGTCAGCAGAATGCCCAGCCACCGATGGCCCTGCCTTATCCAGTTTCGCAAGATCAAAATCGCCCCCAAGAAAAAACATCCATGATGGAATGTGACACATCGGCGCTTTAGCGGGCCTGAACGAGCTTCCAGCCATTGCCGGAAGGATCGCGGAAGCTCGCATCCACCGAGCCGTAGCGGGCGATCGGTTCCTGGGTGAATTCGACGCCGCGTTTGTGCATGGCGTCAAAGGCTTTCTGGCAATCCTCGACCACCAGAACCAGCGGCGGCATGGCGCCTTTGGCCACGGCTTCATTCAGATCCTGCGCCGTCGCCTCATCAACGGTCGGGGCCTGCGGCCGAAACAGGCCCAGCTGGAAATCCGGCTGGTCCGGGTGCTGCACGGTCAACCAGCGATAATCGCCGTTGCGTGCGTCCGTATGCAGACGAAATCCGACTTTTTCGACATAAAATTGCAGCGCTTCGTCCTGATCATGAACATAAAGCCCGACAAGTTGAACACCATTTTTCATGAGCTATCTCCCTTTCACTCACCGTGCCTACCGCTTTCCGTTCGCCGGCGCTTCTCCGAAACTGCGATTGTGAGATGGGGACGATGCGCGGCGCTGACGAAGCAATGGGGAACCTGCTCAAGGTCGGCAGGCAAAAGCCGCATCCTGCGCCGCAATTCACTCGGGTTTTCCCCCGTCACGTCGCGGAAAACACGGCCGAACGTGCCGATGCTGTTCCAGCCGGTTTGCAGCGCGATCTCGATGATCGGAAGGTCCGTGTCACGCAACAGCGCCACGGCGCGCTCCACGCGGCGGGTCAGCAGATAGCGGTGAGGGGGTATGCCGAAAGCATCGCGAAACGATCTCGCGAAGTGCGCCTGTGAGGCCCCGCTGACGCTTGCAAGGCGTGAAACAGGCCACGCCTCATGGGGCGCCGCGTCCATATGATCCTTGGCCCGCAGAAGGCGGCGCAACAGTTGCAAGTCTCTGTTCGCAGAGTTCTTTTCGGGCCGGCGCATGCGGCAATCATTGAATGAACCGGCGGTGCTTGGCAAGGTTCATGGCTGCAAGCCGCTGTGAATGGCTCAGATCACCGGATAAAGCGACCAGAAGAACAGTTCATATTCCTGATCGCGGTCGTCATCGTGCGACTCGTCATCGGGTCTGCGCGGTGTTTTGTCCTGAAACTCGGTCTCCACCCGCTCATTGACGACGGGCATCCTTCGGCCGATGCCAAAGAGGTCAAAGGAGAGCATGTTGAACCCTGCTACCATGGCCATTTCCCTTCTTCACGCGAGTTAACGTAGCGTTAAGTTTCGCGCGTTGCCATGATTTCGTCAAGATTGGCCGAGGAATTTGTCTACCATTTTTAACAACAATGTCGTGACTGACATTCCAACGCTGCCGGATTTGGCGCAATGAACGTTTATTAACGGCGTTAAACGCCGTTCGCAGGGGCGTCAGAATAGACCTTTTCAGTCGCTTCCAGTGCGGAATCGGTATCTGCGGCATGGCCGAGGCTCTTCAGGGCACTGGAGAAGGCCGCGATATTGGCTTTCACCGCCTCCGGATGCGCCCGCCGACCGGTGTGATTGAGCCTTATCAGCCGTTCCGCGCCGGGGCCGACACCGGCGGAAAGATCAGCGCCCTGCTTTTGGGATGCAGCAGCGAGGAACGCTCCGGCTTCCACGGTATCCGGCAGGATCGCCGTGGAAACGAGGGCGGAGGCGTGTGCCTCTTCCACCCAGGTCGGGATACCGAGCGCCCTGATGCCGTTCCGGGTGGCCGCCGCCGCCCTTTCGTGACGTTCGTTGGCGGATGCCAGACCTTCCGCCTCTATCCGGTCGAGGGCGGCCTCCAGCGCGTAGAATTCCAGTGGAGCAGGCGTTCCGGGCAGCGCGCCGCGGCCGGAATCGAGCCAGAGCTTCTTCTGGTCCAGAAGCGAGAGCATGGAGTTTTCCGGCGCCTCACCATGGGAAAGAAGCTCCCACGCTTTTTCGCTGACGGAAATGGCGGAAACCCCGGCCGGGCCGGCCAACGCCTTTTGCGGGCCGATGACGGCGATATCGATGCCCAGCCGGTCGACCTCGAAGGCATGGCCGCCGATGGAGGCGACGGCATCGACAAGGGTCACGATGCCCCTTTGCCGAGCGAGCGCGGCAATGGCGGGCAGGGGGTTGAGAATGCCGCTTGCCGATTCCGCATGGACGATGGCGAGAAGATCGAAGCCCGGACCCTCGTTCAGCGCCCGCTCCACCTCTTCCAGCGTGACCGGTTTTGCCGGGCTGGCGGTCAGGTTGCGCACCGTCGCGTCGCCTCTCGCGAGCCAGCCGCCGAACCATGCGCCATAGGGGCTGGTGACGATGTTGAGCGCTCTAAGGCCCGGTCGGGCAAGGCTCGTCGCTGCCGCCTCGAGTGCCAGCACGGCTTCCGCCTGTATGAGAAGGACGTCGTTCCTCGTGCCCATCAAGGCTGCCAGCCGGTCAGCCAGAATGGCGTAATGCTCCGCGGGAAAAGCGGGTGGGTCGAGCAGCAATGCATAATCTGGAACGGGCATGTCTTTTCCTTACGTGGCAATGGTCAGGCGCGGTGCGGCGTCGATCAGGGTTCTGGCGGTCGAGGATTGCGGTGCCGAGACGATATTTCCCGTCCTGCCGATTTCAACGATCCGCCCCGCTTCCATGATGGCGACGCGGTGGCAGACGGCCCGGATGACTGCGAGATCATGGGAAACGAAAATACAGGAAACGGCCGTCTCGCGCTGTATTTCCACCAGCAGTTCGAGGATTTGCCGGCGAACCGAAACATCGAGCGCGGATACGGCTTCGTCCAGAATGAGAAGCGACGGTTTGAGCGCAATGGCCCGTGCAATCGCGACACGCTGCCTTTGGCCGCCGGAAAGCTCGAAGACCGAACGGCCGGCATAGCTGGCGGGCAGGCCCACGCGCTCGAGAAGGCGGCGTATTTCCGCCGCACGCTCGCGTCTTTTGACCATGCGGTGAATGCGTAGCGGTTCGCCGATGGCATCCTCGACGCTGGCGCGCGGATTGAAGGCGCCATGCGTGTCCTGAAACACCATCTGCATATGCTGGCGGGCGGCGCGAAGCTGCCCGCTGCCCAGCGCCAGCCAGTCGTGGCCTTTGAAATGGATCGTGCCTTCATCGGCCGGGATCAGCCGCATCAGAATGCGCGCCAGCGTCGATTTCCCGCAGCCGGAGGGACCGGCAAGCCCCAGGGTCTCGCCGGGCTGAAGCGAAAAGGAGATGTCGGAAAGTGCCGCCACCGTTCTTGCGCCGGTGCGATAGGTTTTCGACAGTCCGTCGACGCTCAGAAGGGCTTCGTTCATGACGCGGCCTCGCTGATGAGCGGCGGGGTGGAGAGATCGAGATAATCGGCAAGCAGCGCACGCGTATAGTCATGGCTGGGTGCGGAAAGCATCCGCCGCGTCGGGCCGTGTTCCACCAGCAGCCCCGCGCGCAGAACCGCGATCTCGTCGGCAAGGCTGGAAGCAAGGCCGATATCATGGGTGATGAAGACCAGCGTTTTGTTTTCCTGCCGCACCAGATCGTCCAGCAGCGTGGCGATGGCGGCCTGACTGACCGTATCGAGCGCGCTCGTGGCCTCGTCGGCAATCAGGATCGAAGGACTGGCGGCAATGGCAGCGGCAATCGCCACGCGCTGCCTTTGGCCGCCGGAAAGCTGGTGCGGATAGGCGGTGAGCAGATGGGAGGGATGCGGCAGCCGCACCCGGTCCAGAAGGTCGCGGGCAAGATCGCGCGCTTGCCTCCATGACAGGCCGAGATGCCGCACGGCGCCTTCCGCCACCTGTTCGCCGATGGTGAGAACCGGGTTCAGCGTCGCGCCGGTATCCTGAAAGATCGTGCCGATATCGCGCCCCGGCTGTGGCCTGGCGTGAAACAGGCCGTTATCGCGGCTCCAGGAAATATCGCCGGAAACCCGCGCATTGCCGGGAAGAAGCCCGGCAATGGCTCTGCCGAGCGTGGATTTTCCCGAACCGCTTTCGCCGATGATCGCCAGCCTCTGCCCCTGCCGGATCGTCAGCGAAACATTCTGCAATGCCGGCGCATCGCCCGCCGCATAAAAAACGCTGAGATCGTCGATCCGGCACAGCGCATTTCCGCTCATGGCGCTTGTCTCCTCGTCGCCATCGCCCTGTTGATACCTTCGCCGAGAAGGTAGACGCCGAGAACCGTGACCAGAAGGCCGATGCCGGGGATGACGGACAAAAACGCGGCCGAGCGCAGGACGTTGCGGCCTTCGGCGATCATCGAACCCCAGGTGACGATATTGGGATCGCCAAGTCCGAGGAAGGACAGTGCCGCTTCGGTGAGAATGGCTGCCGCGACGATGATGGCGGCCAACGCCAGAACCGGCGGCAGGGCATTCGGTAAAATCTGCCGGAAGGCGATTTCCAGCGGATGCATGCCGATGGCGCGGGCGGATTGCACGTAGTCGCGCTCGCGGATGCTCAACACCTGCGCCCGCATCAGCCGCGCGGGATCCGCCCATGCGCCGAGCGCAATGGCGAGAATGACGACGGGCATGGAAGGGCCGATGGTGCTGACGAAGGCGAGCGCGAGCAGGAAATTCGGCACGATCTGGAAGGCGTCGGTGACGCGCATCAATGTTTCATCCACGAGACCGCCGGCAAATCCGGCGATGGTGCCGATGACGGTGCCGATCACCAGCGCGGCGGCGGCGGCGCCCATGCCGACGAGAAGGGAGGCCTGCGCGCCATGGGCAAGCTCGGCCAGCACATTGCGGCCCAGCCGGTCGGTGCCCAGCGGCAGGGCGGCGTCCGTAAAGGGCGCGATCAGCGGCTCGCCGACAATGGCCAGCGGGTCGCCCGGAAAGAGGAGGGGGGCGGCAAGCGCTGTCATGGCAAGCAGCACCAGAATGATGGTGCCCGTGGCGCCTTCGAAACTGCGCAGCAGCCGGAGAGCGAAACTCATGCCTGTCGCTCCCCGCTGCCGATGCGCGGATCGAGAACGGCATAGACAATATCGACGGCGAGATTGACGAGGATGACGAAGACGGCGCTTGTCAGAATAATGCCCATCAAAAGCGGCGTATCGCGACCGCTGACCGCCTCCTGCGCCAGCCGGCCGAAACCGGGAATCGCGAAGACGCTTTCGATCACCACGCTGCCGCCCAGCATGGTTGCGGCCTGCAGGCCAAGCACGGTGACAAGCGGAAGAGCGGCATTGCGCGCGACATGGCGCAGCACGATCCGTCTCCTGGAAAGTCCCTTGGATTGAGCAAAAAGCACGAAATCCAGCGGCCAGACCGCCGCCATGGCGGTGCGCATGACGCGCAGGAAAAGCGCGAGATAAATAAGGCCGAGGCTGGCGACCGGCAGCACGAGATGGCGGGCAATATCGAGCGCCCTTGTAAATCCCTGCTTGCCCGAGGCGATGGTTTCGATGCCTGAGGTGGGCAGCCATTTGAGTTGAACGGCAAAGACGATGGCCAGCACGAGGCCGAGCCAGAAGCCGGGCGTGGCGTAAAGCGCCAGCGAAAGCGTTGAAAGCACGCGATCCGTCAGCCCGCCGGGACGCGCACCGGCCACGATGCCAAGCCCGGTGCCGAGGATGAAGGCGAATGCGGTGGCGCTGCCCATCAGGAGAAGCGTGTTCGGCAGCCGCTCGAGGATCAGCCCCAGCACCGGCCGGTCGAAGGCAAGCGACCAGCCGAGATCGAGCCGCAGCACCGAGCTGGCATAGAGCCAGAAACGGGCAAATACCGAACCGTTCAGGCCATATTGCTCGCGCAACACATCCCTGAGCCCGGCATCGCCGCCGCCGATGGAGACGAGATAGGCGTCTACCGCGTCTCCGGATGCATTTTCAAGCAGTACGAAAGTGAAGATGAGAACGATCAGCAGCACCGGAATGGCGCTGACTGCCCTTCGCTTCAGCAATGTTACCGCACGCTTCACGATGCGTCCTTACGTATCGACCGCCGTATCCGCCCAGTTGGAAACGGCCCAGCGGGGATTGCTGGCGACATGTTTGACGGTATCGCGCGCCACCGTGATGAAGCCCCATTCGGCAACGTTGATCAGCGGCAGATCGGCGGCGACCTGCTTCTGGAAATCCTTGTAAAGCGCCGTGCGCGCGGCGGTATCGACCGTTATCGCCGCCTTGTCGATCAATTCGTCCAGCGTCTTGTTCTCGTAACCGCCCTGATTGGAGAAGCCGACGCCCGCCGGAATGCCGGAACGCACGAGAATGGTGGTGGAAATTGCCGGGTCGCCGCGGAAGACCGGCGGCGCAATGGCGAGGTCGAAGGCATGATCGGTGTAGACAGCCTTCTGGTGAGCGGCTGAATCATTATTGACCAACTCGGCATCGATGCCGATTTCCTGCAATGCCTGACGAAGATAGGAGCCGAACTGCCTGGTTTCATTGAAATAGGGCGCCGGCAGAAGTTTCAGCGAGAAACGTGTTCCGTTCGGGCCGCGCGCATAACCCGCCTCGTCCAGCAGGGCATTGGCCTTGGCCACATCGAAATCATAGGTCTCGACATCGTCGGTGTAGAATTCAGGAGCATTCTTCGGCACCGGGCCTGTGGATGCCGTGGCGTAACCGAGGAAGACCTTGTCGATGACGAATTTTTTGTCGATGGCTTGGGCGATGGCCTTTCTGACCTTGAGATCGGCCAGTTCCTTGCGGCGATGGTTGATTTCGACCACCAGCTGATAGGTCAGCGCCTCGTAACCATCGGCAATGACCTTGATGCCCGCCACCTTCGAGATGCGGTCGAGATCGGCCAGAGGCACGGCGGAGAAGGCGGCGAGCTGGATTTCCTCTGCTTCGAGCGCGGAGGCCGCACCCGCCCGGTCCGGCAGGACGCGGTAGATGATCTCTTCGAGCTGCGGTTCGTCCTTGCCCCAATAATTGGGATTGCGGGTCAGGCGATAATATTCGCCGGGCTTGTATTCGGCAAAGACGAAAGGCCCGGTGCCGACCGGCTTGGTATTGGCCGGGTTGGTGGCGATATCGGTGCCTTCATAAAGATGTTTCGGCACGACGCTGGTAACGACCGGCAGCGCGTTGCGGATGAGCTGGAAGGGCGTCGGCTTGGAGAAGCGGAAAATCGCCGTGTGTTCATCCGGCGTATCCACTTTCTCCAGATTGGCGAAAACCAGCCGTCCAAGATTCTGCAGCGGTTTCCAGATGGAGAGCGCCGAAAAGGCAACATCCGCCGAGGTAAACGGCTTGCCGTCATGCCAGGACACGCCTTCGCGCAGCTTGAAAGTGGCGCTGAGACCGTCATCCGATCCCTCCCATTCGGTGGCAAGCCGCGGCGTGAGCCCGTCCTTACCATCGAAGGAGGCTTCGGCCAGCGGCTCGACGATCTTGCTGGCAATATAAAAAACGCCGTTTGAGGCGACGATCGCCGGGTTGAGGTTCTTCGGCTCCGAATCGGCCGCCACGATCAGCCTTCCGCCGGGTGCCGCCTGCTGCGCGGCGGCGATGCCCGCCAAACCCGTGGTTGCGGCAAGAAGGAGTGACGTCTTGAGAAGCGAGCGGCGGGACAGGTGGACAGGCGACATGATTCACTCCGGAAATGAGGGCTGGGCGGGCCTTTCCACTTGGTCCGCGGCGGCCGATCTTAAGACTGCAACCTCGGCAGTGTCCACGTTAATTCGCGGGCTTTACAGCAATGATTTTACGTTGCGTGGGCCTTTGCGGAAACAATATGCTTTCCGGCGGCAATGCGCTTTTCTCCTGCTGCGGTCCTGCCGGCGGCGATGTTCCGGAAATTTGATTTAGCGCAATGAAATTAGGTGGTTGGGACGCCGGCGTTTCGGCCGTGTGTGTCCCGTTGCGCCTGTGGGCGGAGCGAAAATCTCCCGCGATGATCCCGTTTGGAAAGGGGTAATTAACCTTTATTTTCTATTTCAGGGAGACCGAAATATGTACGTTTATGATGAGTGTGCACGCTGCCATGAGTTTCTCCCGATCCAGATTCCAGAATTCGTCCAATAGCGTAGGGGAGGGGAGCGAGAAGGCTCGTCATGCCGGCGGCCAGTCGGTTGCCGGTCAGCAGACGGCGGGAATGAACGCCGGCGCGGCACCCCGGCCGAATGCCGATGTCAGCGCAGCCGACGCCATTGAAGGCCGCGCCGAAATGCCCGGCTGGCAGAATGCTTTCGTGCTCGGCCCGAATGTGCGTTTCACCCGCACGCCGGAAAGCGCCTTTGCCCGGCGCATGCCTGTCGAGACACCCAATATTCCGGAAGAAGAAATCCCGGCTGCCGCTCCACTTGAAACGGTGGAGCAGGAAACGTTGACGCAGCAGCAGGCTGTGCAGGAGGAGGTTGCTCCTGTCTCCCAACCCGTCGTGAAGCCGGCGGAGCAGCGCGTGCCGCCCCCGCGCATGCCGTTTCTGCCGCAGCCGCCGGAGGCCCGGGGCGCCAGGGCGCTGACTTACAAATTGCGGCTGGAGCTTGCTCGCAAGCAGGCGGAAGAGGCGGCTGCCGCTGCGCAAATGCCGGTTCAGGAGGGTATCTCCGTAGCCGTGGAAGCGCCCGTGCCGCAGATATTCCCGTCGGTTCAGCCGCAATCCGTCGCGCCTGCTGTCGAGGCCGCTCAGGCCGTCATTCCTGCTTTCGCCGCCCATCTGCCGGATGAGCTTTTCTGGGAAGTGATGACGCTCGATCTGCCGGGCAGTGCCGGAGAGGGCGTTTCCGCGTCCACGCGCGCCGTTCTTGCAAATTCGGTCGTCACGGCGCCAGCGATAGTCGCGCCGGTCGCCGTCGTGTCGCCGGCAGCCGCTGCGATCGTGCTTTCGTCCGAACCTCCGGTCGTCACCGTGCCGGGCGGTTCCGCAATCCGGCTTTACCGCGAGATCGGCGTGCGCCAGTCCGTCGTTCCTGCCGCCCTTCCGGTCGCGGAACAGGAAGCCGCACCGCCGCCCGTCGCGGAAGCGCCGATGGTTGTCGAGACGCCGAGACCTGTGGAGCAGGTTCAGCCGGTTGAGAGAATTGCGGCCGAGCCGCGCTTCACGCCGCGCGCGCCCATCCAAGCCTCGCAGCCGATGTTCCGCGAAGCACCTGTCTTCGCCGAGGGGGAATATGAATACCCCTCCATCGATCTTCTGCAGGAGGCGCGCGTTCAGCAGACCACGACCATGACGCCGGAAGCGCTGGAGCAGAGCGCCGGGCTTCTCGAAAGCGTGCTGGAGGATTTCGGCATCAAGGGCGAGATCATCGATGTCCGCCCCGGCCCCGTCGTCACGCTGTATGAGTTCGAACCCGCCCCCGGCGTCAAGTCCTCGCGCGTCATCGGTCTCTCGGACGATATCGCCCGCTCCATGTCGGCGCTCTCGGCCCGTGTCGCCGTCGTGCCCGGCCGCAATGTCATCGGCATCGAACTGCCGAACCCGGTGCGCGAGACGGTTTATCTGCGCGAACTGATCGAAGCGACAGACTACGCCGAGACCCGCCAGAAGCTTGCGCTTTGCTTGGGCAAGACCATCGGCGGCGAACCTGTCATCGCCGAACTGGCGAAGATGCCGCATCTGCTGGTCGCCGGCACCACCGGTTCCGGCAAGTCGGTCGCCATCAACACCATGATCCTGTCGCTGCTCTATCGTTTGAAGCCGGAAGAATGCCGTCTCATCATGGTCGATCCCAAGATGCTCGAGCTTTCCGTTTATGACGGTATTCCACATCTGTTGACGCCTGTGGTTACCGATCCGAAAAAGGCGGTCATGGCGCTGAAATGGGCCGTGCGCGAAATGGAAGACCGCTATCGCAAGATGTCGCGTCTCGGCGTGCGCAATATCGACGGCTACAATGCAAGGGCCGCTGCCGCACGCGCCAAGGGCGAGACGGTGTTCTGCAACGTGCAGAGCGGCTTCGACCGCGCCACCGGCGAAGCGGTCTACGAGCAGGAGGAAATGGACCTCACGGCCATGCCTTATATCGTCGTCATCGTCGACGAAATGGCCGATCTGATGATGGTCGCGGGCAAGGAAATCGAAGGTGCGATCCAGCGTCTGGCGCAGATGGCGCGTGCTGCCGGCATCCATCTTATCATGGCAACCCAGCGCCCGTCGGTCGATGTCATCACCGGTACGATCAAGGCGAATTTCCCGACCCGCATCTCCTTCCAGGTGACCTCGAAGATCGACAGCCGCACCATCCTTGGAGAACAGGGCGCGGAGCATCTGCTCGGCCAGGGCGATATGCTGCACATGATGGGCGGCGGCCGCATCGCCCGTGTCCACGGTCCTTTCGTTTCGGATGAGGAAGTGGAAAAGGTGGTCGCGCATCTGAAGACGCAGGGACGTCCGGAATATCTCGGTACCGTTACCGAAGACGCCGACGAAACCGACGAGGAGGTGGAAGAAGAAGCCGCTGTTTTCGACAAGACCGCCATGGGTGAGGACGATAGCGACGATCTCTATGAAAAGGCCGTCAAGGTGGTGATGCGCGACAAGAAGTGCTCTACTTCCTATATTCAGCGCCGCCTGTCCGTCGGCTATAACCGTGCCGCTTCGCTGGTCGAGCGCATGGAACAGGAAGGCATTGTCGGGCCTGCCAACCATGTCGGCAAACGCGCGATTATCGCCGGCGAACGCTCTTCTTACGATGCCATGGGAGCGGAAGACTGATTGAGCCTTCGGGCGCGCGATATTCGATTGCAAAAACGCGCCCCGTGAATAGCTTGTGCGGCATGGATTCTGGAATTGGGAGGATTCCCTCATGGCGCACAGCAATGAAAAAGCCACCGTTCTGGCAAGTCTGGATGAGCTGGAGCGGTTTTGCCGCACCGTTTTCCTGGCCGCCGGCACCGATGACGAAACGGCCGATGCGGCGACGCGCGCCATGATGCACGGCACAAGGCTCGGTGTAGACAGCCACGGTGTGCGCCTGCTCGCACATTATATTACCGCGCTCGAAGGCGGGCGTCTCAATCGGCGGCCGCAGATCCGCCGCGTTTCGGGCTTCGGCGCGGTGGAGACGATCGACGCCGACCACGCCCATGGCGCCCGCGCCACCTATGCGGCGATGGACAGCGCCATGGCGCTCGCGGAAAAATTCGGCATTGGCGCGGTGGCGATCCGCAACTCATCGCATTTCGGCCCGGCCGGCGCATATGCGCTGGAAGCGGCGCGGCAGGGCTATATTGGCCTCACCTTCTGCAACTCCGACAGTTTCGTGCGCCTGCACGATGGCGCCATGCGTTTCCACGGCACCAATCCCATCGCCATCGGTGTGCCGGCGGCGGATGACATGCCCTGGCTGCTGGATATGGCCACCAGTGCGGTGCCCTATAACCGTGTCCTGCTTTACCGGAGCCTCGGCCAGCAATTGCCGCAGGGTGTTGCCTCGGATGGTGATGGTGTCGATACGCGCGATCCCCATGCCGTTGAAATGCTTGCCCCGGTCGGCGGCGAGTTCGGTTTCAAGGGGGCAGCACTTGCGGGAATGGTCGAGATTTTCAGCGCTGTTCTCACGGGCATGAAACTCAGCTTCGATATCGCTCCCATGGGCGGGCCGGAATTTTCCACGCCGCGCGGGCTTGGGGCTTTCGTTCTGGCGCTGAAGCCGGAAGCCTTCCTGGAACGCGAGGTGTTCGACGAGGGCATGAAACGTTATCTCGAGGTCCTGCGCGGATCTCCCGTGCGGGAGGATTGCAAGGTCATGGCGCCGGGTGACCGGGAGTGGGCGGTGGCGGCAAGGCGGGAGAGGGAAGGGGCTCCTGTCGATCCCGTCACGCGGGCGGCCTTCTCGGAGCTTGCTGCAAAATTCTCGGTCAATCCGCCCGCTTATCATTAAAGCGGCCTGCGGCTGACGGCGGCATTCCGCCGTCATACAGGATTAGGCTGGGCGCAGCAGCATGTTCGGGCGCGGATAGGGCGCTGCCGCCGCGCCCAGCCTTTCGGCCCCGATGGGGCGACCGATATAATAACCCTGCGCGTAGTCGATCTCCATCTGACGCACGAGCCTCAGCTGTTCCTCGGTCTCCACGCCTTCGATCAGGATCTTGTGGCCGCGATTGCGGATGAGGCGGATCATGTCCTGCAGCATCGCCCGGCCACGCGGGGTCTTGCTGTCGTGCAGGAAGGAGCGGTCGATCTTGACGGTATCGAAATCCGTCATGCGCAGCCACGAAAGGCCGGCAAAACCCGTTCCGAAATCATCCAGCCAGATATTGATCCCGAGCGTTTTCAGATCGTTCAGACAACGCAGCACGTCCGAATGCATTTCCATGTCGACGCCTTCGGTGATTTCGAAGGCAAGCCTGTTGCCGGCAATTCCCGCCTCCACGAGAATGGCCGCCACGGAGGTGGCGAAACCCGGATTTTTCAATTGCATCGGCGACACGTTGACACTGACGACGGCCACCTTGTCATCGGCCAGTATCTGCTTGCAGACGGTCTTGATGGTCCACAGGCCCAGTTCCATGATCGTGCCGGTGCGTTCGGCAATCGGAATGAAAATACCGGGTGCGACTGGATTGCCATCCAGCAGGCGAAGCCGCATCAGCGCTTCGACCCCCGCGGTCTCGTTGGTCGAGATGTTGAGAATCGGCTGGTAGACGAGGGAAACGAGATTTTCCGCGATGGCGATTTTCAGCAGGGCGGCAATGTTCTCCGTCTCGTCGCTGGTCTGCGGATCATCGGGATCGAACAGCTTCATGCAGTTGCGACCGTTGCCCTTGGCAATATAGAGCGCGCGGTCGGCTTCATTGATGATCTTTTCCAGCTTGCCGTCCGGATTGGGGCGGGTGAAGGACGCACCGATGCTGACGGTGACGATGAAGGTGCCATCCCGGCGCTGGTCATGCGCAAGCGACAGGTCTTCAACGGTGTGGCGGATCGTCTCGGCAAGCTCACCCACCTGCTGCTTGGACTTGAATGGCGCCAGCACGATGAATTCCTCACCGCCATAGCGGCCGATGGAAGCGCCGTGTTCGATGATCGCATCCTGCAGGGCGGTGCCCACCGTCACAAGGCACTTGTCGCCTTCCTGGTGGCCGTAACGGTCGTTGTATTTTTTGAAGAAGTCGACGTCGATCAGGAAAACGGCAAAGCCTTCTTCCTTCCTGATCCAGTTGTCCCACAGCAGGCGCAGATGGTGGTCTATCGCGCGGCGGTTCTGCAGGCCCGTCAGGGAGTCGGTATTGGAAAGCCGCAGCAGCGCCTGGCCACGTTCGTCGGCCGCCTTCTGCTGGGCCTTCGCCTCCAGCCCGTTGACGAAGACGTGGTAACGCTCCCGGTTCAGGTTCCAGTTTACGTAAGATGTGAAGACGAAACAGGATATGTAGAAGGTGCCGAAGGCGAACTTGTAGAAGCTGTCTTCGGGAAACTGCGTGGCCGCCAGAAAATAGGTAACGAGAATGATGCCTGAAGACACCAGCGACAGATGGAAGCGGAAGGTGAAAAACAGATTGGCGCCCATCATGAAGATCGCCCCGAAAACCATGTAATAGGACATGTTTTCGGTATTGTCGGTCAGCAGCGAAGGCAACAGCCAGCCGATATATCCCATGACGAGAGCGGTCGCACAGGTAAGGTCGAGCGCTGCGGTGCTGGCGCCCCTGTGCAGCTGGATTTCCAGCGTCAGCAGGGATGACAGGACGACCGCGAAGCGTGCGATAATGGTGTAAAAAGCGACGTCGGGTATCAGAATGATGTCGGTTGCGGCAAACAGCAGATAGATGAAGACAGCGGTCCACAGGCCCCGCCGGATCGAACCGCGGCGGCTGCGCTCACCTTCCTGCTGGTAAAGGGCAAGAAGTTCATCAGAAAACCGGGAGTCCGGCCGCCGATAGTCTTGCTGTCCACTCACCTCTCCCAATGTGTGCTTCATGCACTTTCCCATAGTGTTGCGTATACTTTATTAAGTAACTGCTTATTCCACTTTTCCGTGTGCTGTCGCACCCAGTGCGGGCTCCCGTCGATCTCTGCCGATGTGTGCGGAGAACATGGAAAGGAAGAACGCATCATACGTTCGCAACATTAAGTTTCACTAAACCGCGTATCTGCTTTCTCCCGTCCTCACGAGTGTGACCAAAAAAATACGCTAATCTACTAATGTATCCCTACACCGCTCAAAAATCGAAAGCGAGTGGCCTTCCGCCTCCCAGAAACGTATAGTTAACAATGTGTTAATACTGGAGGCTGAAGTGGTGCGGGTAAAGAAGAAAAATCTTGACGGGGCAAGTCTGATTACCCCGGATACTGTCGCAAAAGAGATTTTTGCACGCAGAACGGAAACATTCGATGAGCAGTTCGCAGTTGCGAAAGCAGAGGTGGCGCTCATTCTCGAATTGGCACAACAGCAATTCGACAATCGTGTTTCAGCACGTGAGATAATACATCGGACGGCGGGTGCACTTCACGGTCTGCGAGAAAAGCTCCACTCAAGCGTGTGGGCTGAACTGATTCCGCTTGTACAGAATCACCCCGTTTCCGCCCATTTTCTGGAGGACCCGTTCACGCGCTGGTCTTTCGAAAAGCCGCGGGGTTATTCGGGCGATGCGCAGCTGCTCGATTTCATTTATGGCCACGACAGTGTTGCCGAACTGGTGAACAAGGCCACGCCGCTCGGTGCGGCCCTTTACGATTACACCAAGGATGCCAGCTCCTCGGTTGCCGTGCGTGAGCGGCGCGACTTGCTGACGCGGTTCGTCGATGAGGCTGCGGCCCGGCATGGCAATGAGGCGGAAATCCTCACCATCGCTTCCGGCCATCTGCGCGAGGCGGATGCCTCCGTGGCGCTGAAAGAGGGCAAAATCAAGCGCTGGGTGGCGCTCGATCAGGACCCCTTGAGCGTCGGTTCCGTCGCCCGCGATTTCAACGGCAGCTGCATCGAGGCGATCGACGGTTCCGTGCGCGATATCGTCCTGCGCACGCAGGAACTCGGCACTTTCGACCTGATCTACGCGGCCGGTCTCTACGATTATCTGAACGACCGCGTGGCGATCAAACTCACGCGGCGCTGCATGGAAATGCTGAAGCCCGGCGGCATGTTCCTCTTCGCCAACTTCTCGGAGGACATCGTCGTCGACGGTTACATGGAAACCTTCATGAACTGGGCGCTGCTGCTGCGTTCGAAAGCGGATATGTGGCGGATCGTCAATGCCAGCGCCGATCCTGCGAGCATCGAGGCGGATGTGTTTTTCGGCGAGAACCACAATATCGTCTACGCCACGATGCGTAAGAAGGTGTGACGTTCTTCGGGCCAGTCTCTGCTTGCCAATAACCATTTGATTAAACCTCGGCGCGGGCCTAAGAATCCGCGCCGAATGCGTTGCAGAATGGAATGGCTGAAATGAAGAGATATTATTCGGATATGGGTGGTCTGCCGGGACAGACGGAACTTCTGTCGAGCAAGGCGGTGTTCAAGACCGCCTATGCGGTCATCCCCAAAACCGTCATGTCCGATATCGTGACGAGCGTGCTGCCGCACTGGACCGGCACCCGGGCCTGGATCATCGCCCGACCGATGACGGGTTTTTCTGAAACCTTCGCGCAATATATTGTCGAGGTTCAGCCCGGCGGCGGCAGCGACCGGCCGGAACCGGACGCGCGGGCCGAAGCGGCGATCTTCGTCGTTGACGGCGAAATGACCGTGGAATTCGAGGGCGTGCAGCATGCGTTGCGGGAGGGCTCCTTCGCCTTCCTGCCGGCCGGTTCCCGCTGGCAGCTTCGCAATTCGGGCAAGGCGCCCGTCAAGTTCCACTGGGTCCGCAAAGCGTTCCAGGCGGTTGACGGGCTGGAGCCGCCGCCGGCGATCTTTTCGCATGAGGATGAGCACGCTTTGTCGGCCATGCCGGATACGGACGGCAAATGGGCGACGACCCGCTTCATCGATCCGGAAGACGTGCGTTACGACATGCATCTCAACATCGTCACCTTCGAGCCGGGCGCGACCATTCCCTTCATGGAAACCCATGTGATGGAACACGGCCTTTATGTGCTGGAAGGCAAGGCCGTCTACCGGCTGAACGAGGACTGGGTGGAAGTGCAGGCGGGCGACTTCATGTGGCTGCGCGCCTATTGCCCGCAGGCCTGCTATGCGGGTGGACCGGGCCGCTTCCGTTACCTGCTCTATAAGGATGTGAACCGGCACGTGAAGCTCTGGTAACAGGCGTCATATCCGCAAAACCCATGAATTATCGCGCAATCCGGCGGTTTGCGCGATAAATGCTTGCGTTAAATCGAATATCACTAATAAATCCGGTTATGCGGACGGCTATCGCTGTGCCGCACCGTTTCGGCATTCGCCTGCTATCCTTGAGAAGACCTCCCGTATGAATGAGATAATCGATACCAATGTCTTCAATCTTGCCCCCGTGGCGATGTGGATCGAGGATTTCAGCGAGGTGAAAAGCCAGTTCGATATCTGGCGATCGCAGGGCGTCGAGGATATCCGGGCGTTTCTTCTGGAGGATTTATCGAGGGTGGCGGCCTGCTCACAGAAAATCCGCGTGATCAAGGTCAACGCCAGGACGCTGGAACTGTTCGAGGCCCGCGATCAGGCGCATCTCGTCGACAATCTCCACCGGATTTTTCGCGACGACATGCTGGAGAGCCATGTGAACGAGCTTTCCGAACTCTGGGCGGGCAAGACGGAATTCACCAGCAATGCGGTCAATTATTCAATCGGCGGCAAACGGCTGGATATCCAGTTGCGCGGCGCGGTCATACCCGGCCACGAAGAAACCCTCGGACGCCTGCTTTTGACCACCGAGGATGTGACGGAGCGGGAGGAGGCGCGCCGCAAGGAGCTTCTCAACCGCCGTTACGCCGAAGGCATGTTCAAACATTCGCCCGTTTCCCTGTGGGTGGAGGATTTCAGCCGGGTTCGGCGGCTGATCGAGGAGGTCAGGGACCGCGGCATCGTCGATTTCCGCGTGTTCATGGATGTGCATCCCGAATTCGTGCGGCAATGCATGAGCGAAATCCGCGTCATCGACGTCAACCGCGCGACGCTCGACCTGTTCTGCGCGCCGGACCGGCAGGTTCTGTTGCAGCGGCTTGGCGATATTTTCCGCGGCGAGATGGAAAAGCCGTTCCGGGAACAGCTGATGGAGCTTTGGAACGGCAATCTCACCCACCATCGCGAGGTGGTGAATTACGCGCTTGACGGGTCGGAGCGGCATGTGCTCCTGCATTTTTCGGTTTTCCCCGGCCATGAGCGCGACTGGTCGCTGGTGCAGGTGGCGCTGACGGACATTACCGCGCGCAAGAAGGCGGAAGCCTATCTCGAATATCTCGGCAAGCACGATGTGCTGACCAAGCTGCACAACCGCGCCTTCTATTCGGATGAGCTGAACCGGCTGGAGCGCAGCGCGCTCAGGCCGGTTTCGGCTATCGTCATCGATCTCAACGGCCTGAAGGACGCCAATGACAGGCTGGGACACGATGCCGGCGACGCTTTGTTGCGGCGTGTGGGCGAGGTGCTGAACGGCGTGGTGACCGCGCCGAACCATGCCGCGCGCATTGGCGGCGACGAATTCGCCATCCTTCTTCCCGGCGCCGACAGGCAGGTGGCCGCCGCCATGGTCGAGACCGTTTATGAATTGCTGAAGATCAACAACCAGTTCTATTCCAGCGCGCCGCTCAGCCTGTCGCTCGGCGTGGCGACCAGCGAGGCCGGCGAGACGATGGAATCGCTGGTGCGCCGCGCCGATATGAATATGTACGAGCAGAAGAACGCCTATTATGCGGCCCTGCGCAGCAGATCCGCCGACAATAACGACATGACGAAACCTGACCCACAGTCGGAAGCCTCCTCGCTGAAGCGTCTGTCCTAACGGGGAGTGAGAGCGTCGTGGGGCATTCCCTTAGCCCCGACGTTATCCTCGGCCCCATGCCGAGGATCTAATTAGGTCGAATAAAAATCAATCGGTTGCAGATCCTCGGGACAGGCACGAGGATGACGTCGAGAGAATGTTTATCCCCGTAATCTAAACCGCCCAGCGGTGGTTTGGACGTGACGGAAGCAGCGGAAAGCTTCATTCGTCCGGCTCTTCGCGATATGTCCTGCATTGGACGCCAGTTAGTCCTCCTTTCCCAATTACAGCGCTCTCCGCAAGCCGTCTCACGCACCTTCACAAGCGCGTGAGACGGCTTTTGCGCTGCAACAATTTCGTTGCCGAATTTTTACATACGTCTTAGTATGTATGTAAATGTGACATTTTTTATGGATTCGGAGCGCAGTATGGCGAAGAGATTGGGGCAGATCGCGGCGGTGTTGTTGACGGGCATCGTTCTGGTTGGATGTAGCGATGAGCAGGCGTCTGCGCCCGGCGCGCCGCCGCCCGGTGCGGTGAAGATCGTGACGGTGAGCCAGGAAGAACTGCCCATCACCAACGAATTGCCCGGACGCATTGCGCCGACGCGGCTTGCCGAAGTGCGCCCGCGTGTCTCCGGCATCATCGTGGAGCGGGTGTTCGAACAGGGCTCGCTGGTGACGGAAGGCGATGTTCTCTACCGGATCGATCCCGCGCCGTTCCAGGTGCGCGTCGACAGCGCCGAGGGCACGTTGCGCCGGGCGCAGGCCGCGCAGCTTCAGGCGCGGCAGACGGCCGACAGGCAGCAGCAGCTGCGCCGTTCCAACGTCGGTTCCCAGCAGGAATTCGACAACGCCATCGCCCAGCTGGCGCAGGCCGATGCCGAGGTGGCCGTGGCCGAAGCCGGTGTCGCGGAAGCGAAGCTCAATCTGCAATATGCCGATGTCAAAGCCCCGATCAGCGGCCGCATCGGTCGCGCGCGCATTACGGAAGGCGCCCTCGTCAGCGCCGCCGGCTCTGAAAATCTGGCGACGATCCAGCAGCTCGATCCGATCTATGCCGACTTCACCCAGCCGGCGGCCGATCTCATCCGCCTGCGCAAGGCCCTGCAGGACGGCAAGCTGATGACCGGCCCGAACGAAGCCGAAGTCAACCTGCTGTTCGATGACGGCAGCCGTTACCCGCTGCCCGGCCGCCTGCTGTTTTCCGAAGCGGCGGTGGATGAAACCACCGGTCAGGTGACGCTGCGCGGTGAATTCCCCAACCCGAACGGCGATCTGCTGCCGGGCATGTATGTCCGCGTGCAGATCCAGCAGGGTATCCAGAAGGCGGCCTTCGCGGTGCCGCAGCAGGCGGTTCAGCGCGATGCCGGCGGGCAGGCGAGCGTGCTTGTCGTCAATGCCGAAGACACGGTCGAGCAGCGTCGTGTCAGCGTCGGCCGCTCCATCGGCGATCGCTGGGTGATTTCCGAGGGCCTGAAGGATGGCGACCGCGTCGTGGCCGAAGGTTTCCAGAAGACCGCTCCGGGCGCGAAAGTGAAGCCGGAACCGTGGTCCGATGAGGCCGATGTCGCAACCGCCGCTGACAGCGAGAGCGCGGCTCCTGCTCAGAAGCAATAAGGACCGATTTCATGGCACGTTTTTTCATCGATCGGCCCATTTTTGCCTGGGTCGTCGCCATCTTCATCATGCTGGCGGGCCTGCTCGCCATTCCCATGCTGCCGATTGCGCAATATCCGAATGTCGCCCCGCCGCAGATCTCCGTCTCGACGACCTATCCGGGCGCGTCGCCGGAAGATATTTACCAGAGCGTCACGCGTCCCATCGAAGAAGAGCTGAACGGCGTTCCAGGCCTGATCTATTTCGAATCGACGTCGGAATCCTCGGGTCGCATTTCCATCAACGTCACCTTTGCGCCGGGCTCCAACATCGGTGAAGCCCAGGTGGAGGTCCAGAACCGCATTGCGCGCGTCGAACCCCGCCTGCCGCAGGCGGTGACGCAGCAGGGCCTGCGCGTGGAGCAGGCGGGCACGTCGTTCCTGATGATGGTGGCGCTCACCTCCGTCGACGGTAACACGGACGCCATCGGTCTCGGCGATTATCTCAGCCGCAATGTGCTCGGCGAATTGCGCCGCGTTCCCGGCGTCGGAAGCGCGCAGCTCTTCGCCACCCAGCGCTCCATGCGTATCTGGATGGACCCGGACAAGATGCTGGGCCTCAGCCTCACCTCGAACGACGTCATCGGCGCCATTCAGGCGCAGAATTCGCAGGTTGCCGCTGGCCGCATCGGCGCATCGCCAAATCCCATCGGTCAGCAGATTTCCGCAACCGTCAACGTGCAGGGGCAGCTGACCTCACCGGAAGAGTTCGGCTCCATCGTGCTGCGCGCCAATCCGGACGGCTCCTCCGTGCGGCTGCGCGATGTCGCGCGGGTGGAAGTGGGCGGCGAAAGCTATAACTTCTCGAGCCGCCTGAACGGCAAGCCGAGCGCCGCCATCGGCGTGCAGCTTTCGCCCACCGGCAATGCCCTGCAGACCTCCGAGGGCGTTCGCGCCACGATGGAGGAGCTGTCGCGTTATTTCCCGCCGGGTCTGGAATATGAAGTTCCCTATGACACCAGCCCCTTCGTGAAAATCTCCATCCAGAAGGTGATCAACACGCTGGTGGAGGCGATCATCCTCGTCTTCGTGGTGATGTTCGTCTTCCTGCAGAATATCCGCTACACGATCATCCCGACACTGGTGGTGCCCGTGGCGCTGCTCGGCACCTGCGCCATCATGTATGTCTCGGGTTTCTCGATCAACGTTCTGACCATGTTCGCCATGGTTCTCGCCATCGGCATTCTGGTGGATGACGCGATTGTCGTCGTCGAGAATGTCGAGCGCATCATGGCGGAAGAGCATCTGTCGCCCAAGGAGGCCACCCGCAAGGCGATGGGCCAGATTTCCGGCGCGATCATCGGCATCACGCTGGTGCTGACCGCCGTGTTCGTGCCCATGGCCTTCTTCCCGGGCGCCGTCGGTATCATCTATCAGCAGTTCAGCCTGACCATGGTGGTGTCGATCCTGTTTTCGGGTTTCCTTGCTTTGTCGCTCACGCCGGCGCTCTGCGCGTCGTTCCTGAAGCCCATCAAGGCCGGACACCATGAGAAGAAGGGCTTCTTCGGCTGGTTCAACCGCGGCTTCGACAAGGCGTCGCACAAATATTCCTCGTCCGTCGGCAGCATCATCAAGCGTTCCGGTCGCTTCATGGTCATCTACGCGGCTTTGCTGGTCGGTCTTGGCTGGGCGTATATGCAGCTGCCGAGCTCGTTCCTTCCGAACGAAGATCAGGGCTACCTGATCGTCGATATTCAGGCGCCGGCGGAAGCCAGCAGCGACCGCACCCTGCAATCCATCCAGCAGATCGAAAAGATCTTCATGGAAGAGCCGGCGGTGGATCGTGTGATTGCGGTTTCGGGTTTCTCCTTCTCCGGCTCCGGCCAGAATGCGGGTCTCGCCTTCGCCACCCTGAAGGACTGGAGCGAACGCGGACCGAACGATTCCGCCGCCGCCATATCGGCACGCGTCAACGCCAAGCTGTGGGGTCTTCCGGACGCCATGTCGTTTGCGCTGTCGCCGCCGCCGATCCAGGGCCTCGGCAATTCCAGCGGCTTCACCTTCCGCCTGCAGGATCGCTCGGGCGCGGGACAGGCGGCTCTCAGCGCCGCCGGTGCGCAACTGATGGCTGCCGCCCGTCAGAGCCCCATCCTTGCCGGCCTTCGCATCGAAGGCATGCCGGATGCGGCGCAGGTCAATCTCATCATCGACCGTGAGAAGGCCAATACGTTCGGCGTCACCTTCAGCGACATCAACGCCACCATCTCGGCCAATATGGGCTCATCCTACGTCAACGACTTCCCCAATGCCGGCCGCATGCAGCGCGTGACGGTGCAGGCGGAACAGGGCCAGCGCATGAAGACGGAGGATCTTTTGAACCTCAACGTCCGCAATGCCAATGGCGGCATGGTGCCGGTGAGCTCATTCGCCACGGTGGAATGGGTGCGCGGTCCCTCGCAGGTGGTCGGTTACAACGGCTATCCGGCGGTCCGTATCGGCGGCCAGTCCGCACCCGGTTATTCGTCGGGTGACGCCATTGCCGAAATGGAGCGCTTAGCTGGTGAGTTGCCGAGCGGCTTCGGTTTCGAATGGACCGGCCAGTCGCTGCAGGAAATCCAGTCCGGGTCGCAGGCGCCGGCATTGATCGGGCTCAGCGTTCTGTTCGTCTTCCTGCTGCTGGCAGCACTTTACGAAAGCTGGTCCATTCCGCTCTCCGTCATGCTGGTGGTGCCGCTCGGCGTCATCGGCTCGGTGGCGGCGGTGATGCTCCGCGGCATGCCGAACGATGTCTACTTCCTCGTAGGCCTCGTCGCGATCATCGGTCTGTCCGCCAAGAACGCGATCCTGATCATCGAATTCGCCAAGGATTTGCGGGCGGAAGGAAAATCCACCTATGATGCGACGGTGGAGGCGGCGCATCTCCGCTTCCGGCCGATCCTGATGACGTCGCTTGCCTTCTCGCTCGGCGTGCTGCCGATGGCGATTGCTTCGGGCGCCAGTGCGGCGAGCCAGAACGCCATCGGTACCGGCGTGCTCGGCGGCATGATCTCTGCGACGATCCTCGCGATCTTCTTCGTTCCCGTCTTCTTCGTCTTCGTCATGAAGATTTTCGGGGATCGGAAGAAGGAGAATGAGATTGCTGCTGACGCGGTATCGCCGGCGGAATAAAACGGGTGTGACGGCTGGGCGAAAAGTCACGTGAATGCGTTCATCTGACTGACAGCCCGGCACCGCAAATAAGGCACGGTGCGAAAGCGCCGTGCCGCGACTGGAAGGAGACATCAGCATGCGCCGAACCAAGGCCGAGGCAGAAGAGACCCGTCAGGCGATCCTTGCCGCTGCCGAGCGGGTGTTCTTCAAGAAGGGCGTGGCCAACAGCTCTCTGGATGAGGTGGCGGCTGCGGCCGGCGTTACGCGCGGGGCGATCTACTGGCATTTTTCCAGCAAGAGCGATCTCTTTATCGGCCTCTATCAATCGGTGTCCCTGCCGGAATCAGATCTTCTCGATTTCGGCGACCCCGACGTTAAGGGCCTGGCTCTACTGGCCAAAATCGAGGAAGCGGCCTGCAAATGGCTGACGCTTCTTTCAAAAGATGAGCAACGCCAGCGCATCATGACCATCAGCCTGCGCACCAATTACTCCGATGAGTTCGCCCCGGTGCTGCACGCGCAGGAGGAACTGGACCGGTATCACAAGGATCGGCTCGAGGGCGCTTTCGCGCGGGTGCAGGCGGAAGGTGCATTCAACGACAACTGGACGGCGGACTCTGCGCTCGACGCGCTCTACTGGCTGCTTAAAGGCATGTGCTCCGACTGGCTGCTGTTCGGCAAGCGTTTCGATCTGGCCAAGGAGGGTGCTGAAGCCGTGCACCGTCTGATGAAGGGGTTCCAGCGCTCCTCCGCGTCATGACGGGACTTTCGCGACCTTCTGGCTTGCGGTTCCTGTGGTCAAATTTGAGTGCATTCTAAAACACCAGCGAAATTTGCTTTACGTACCTCAAAACGGACGCTAGCTTCTTCCTCGAGCTTTGGGAGGAGTTCGCAGATGGTCGTTTCAGATAAAATCAAGGGGCAAACGCCGTCCGTTCACACCGGATTCCGGTGACGGCACATGGCTTTTGCTGACGAATCTCCAGACCACGCCCTTATCCGGACGGTTGGGCTGTCCAAGTCTTTCGGGCCGGTACAGGTTCTCAAGGACATCGAGATCACGGTGCGGGCCGGTGAGGTCCACGCGATCATTGGCGAGAACGGCGCCGGCAAGTCGACGCTGATGAAGCTGCTGGCTGGCAATGAAAAGCCGTCGGGCGGCGAAATCCGCCTCGATGGCGAAGCCGTTACGCTGAGCGGTCCGGTGGATGCCGAACATCGCGGCATCGTTCTCGTGCATCAGGAAATATTGCTGGCCCCGGATTTGACGGTGGCGCAGAACATTTATCTCGGCCGCGAAATGCGCCGGGGTGCCATGGTGGACGACCGCGCCATGCGCGCCGGCGCCCGCAAGGCAATCGCCGATCTCGGCGGTACGATCGATCCGGACGCCATTGTCGGCAGCCTGTCGATTGCCCAGCGGCAGCTGGTGCAGATCGCCCGCGTTCTGTTGGTGCCGCATCGTGTGGTCATTTTCGATGAACCGACGGCGAGCCTTACGCCCATCGAAACGGATGCGCTGCTGAATGTCATCAGGGACATCCGGGCAAAGGGCGTGGCCGTGCTCTACATTTCGCATCGTCTGCCGGAGGTGAAGGAGATCGCCGACCGGGTGACGGTTCTGCGAGACGGCAGGCTGGTCGCCTCCCATCCGGCATCGGCGCTGGAGCCTGCCGATATGGCGCGGCTGATGGTGGGGCGTGATGTCGCCAAGCTTTATCCGGACCGCACCGCCGGCGGCGAGCACGAGCCGGTTCTGCAGGTGGAGCATTTTACTGTTCCGGGTTATGCTCAGGATGCCGGTTTCAGCCTGCGCAGGGGCGAAATCCTCGGTTTTGCCGGCTTGGTCGGCGCGGGCAGAACGGAGCTCATGGAAGGAATACTCGGCCTGCGCGCCGGTCGGGGAACGGTGAGTCATCACGGCAGGCCGGTGCATTTCGCAAAGGCGGAAGACAGCCAGAAGGCCGGCATCGTTTATCTGAGCGAGGATCGCAAGGGCAAGGGCCTGCTGCTTACCAAGGATTTGCGTGTCAATCTCACGCTTGCTTCGCTGAAGAAATTCAGCCGGCTGTTTCAGATCGATACCCGCCGGGAAACGGCGGCGCTCGATGATGCGGTCCGGGATTTCGATATCCGCACCGGCCGCAAGGATCTGCTGGCGGGCCAGCTTTCCGGCGGCAACCAGCAGAAGCTGCTGCTGGCCAAGATGATGCTCATCGATCCGTCCATCGTCATCATCGACGAACCGACGCGCGGCATCGATATAGGCACCAAGGAACAGATTTACCGCTTCATCGCCAGGCTCGCGGATGAGGGGCGCTCGATCATCGTCGTTTCCTCGGAAATGCCGGAGCTGATCGGCATCTGCGACCGTATTCTGGTGATGCGTTCGGGCCGGATCGTCGGCGAGGTGACGGGTGAGCGCATGACCGAAAACGACATCGTGGCGCTGGCGACGGGCGTTCATACGCAGGAACCCGCCTGAGCGCCCGTGTGCCGGGAAACATGGCCTGATAAAAGAGACTGAGGGGAAACATGACTGAGGCCGCATTTGACAACGGCAAAACGCCGAAGACCTCGAAGGACTGGGATCTGCGCGCCGTCGCGCCTTTCGTGGCGCTGGCCCTGCTGCTGGTTCTCGGCACCATCGCCAATCCCAATTTCATCGGCATCGACAATCTCCTGAACGTCATCACCCGCAGCGCCTTCATCGCCATCATCGCGCTCGGCGCAACTTACGTCATCACATCGGGCGGGCTCGATCTTTCGGTTGGCGCGATGGTGGCTTTCGTCGCCAGCCTGATGATCCTGTTCATGAATAGCGGCGTCATCGCCAGTCCGCTTTTGATGCTGCTCACCGCCATGGCGCTGGCGCTCGCCATCGGGGCTGCCTGCGGGCTGACGAACGGCCTCATCACCACCGTCGGCCGTATCGAACCCTTCATCGCCACGCTCGGCACCATGGGCATTTATCGCGGCTTGACCACATGGCTGTCGCAGGGCGGCGCGATCACGCTGCGTAATCCGGAAATCCAGACGCTTTATCGTCCGGTCTATTTCGGCAATGTCCTTGGCGTGCCGGTGCCGGTCATCGTCATCTTCGTCACTGCGGCAATAGCCGCCTTCGTGCTTTACCGCACCCGTTACGGGCGGCATCTGACCGCAGTAGGGTCGAGCGAGGATGTGGCGCGTTATTCCGGCATCTCGGTCGCGCGGGTGCGCACCATCGCTTATGTGGTGCAGGGGCTCTGCGTCGCCGTTGCGGTGCTGCTTTACGTGCCGCGTCTTGCCTCCACTTCGGCCACGACAGGCATGTTGTGGGAGTTGCAGGCCATCACCGCCGTCGTCGTCGGCGGCACGGCGCTGAGGGGCGGGGTAGGGCGCATCTGGGGGACGATCTGCGGCGCCTTCATTCTGGAGATCGTCGGCAACATCATGATCCTGTCGAACTTCGTCAGCGAATATCTGATCGGCGCCATTCAGGGGGCCATCATCATCATCGCCATGCTGGTGCAGCGTTCGCTCAGCCGCAGGTGACGTATCACGCCGCGCCATGTGGGGCAGGCGCGGTCGAAGGAGGAACGCCCCGGTCTTGGGAGGAAAGAGACTATGCGTAGTAAATTCATCGGCGTGGCCTTTGCCGCGCTGGCCACGGTGCTTGCCGCTTCAGCGCATGCGCAGGACAAGAAGGTCACCATCGGCGTTTCCATTCCAGCGGCGGACCATGGCTGGACGGCGGGCGTCGTCTACCATGCCGAGCGTGTGGCGAAGCTTTTGATGCAGGAACATCCGGGGCTCAACGTCATCGTCAAGACGTCGCCGGACGCCGCCAATCAGGCCAATGCGCTGCAGGACCTTGCCGTGCAGGGGCTCGATGCGCTGGTCGTGTTGCCGTCCGATCCCGATCCGCTGGTCAACGCCATCAAGGAGATCAAGGACAAGGGCACCTTCGTCGCGCTGGTCGACCGCGCGCCGAGCGTCAACGACAATTCGATCCGCGATCTCTACGTTGCCGGCAACAACCCCGCACTTGGCCAGGTGGCCGGCGAATACATCAAGAAGACCACGCCTGACGCCGAAGTCGTGGTCATTCGTGGTCTGCCGATCCCGATCGATCAGCAGCGTCAGGACGGTTTCGACAAGGGCATCGCCGGTTCCAGCGTCAAGGTTCTCGACCGCCAGTACGGCAACTGGAACCGCGACGACGCCTTCCGCGTGATGCAGGACTATCTGACCAAGTACAAGAAGATCGACGTGGTCTGGTGTCAGGATGACGACATGGCTATCGGCGTGCTGGAAGCCATCCAGCAGGCGAAACGCACCGATATCCAGTATATCGTCGCGGGCGCCGGTTCCAAGGACATGATCAAGAAGGTCATGGACGGCGACAAGCTAGTGCCGGTCGACGTGCTCTACCCGCCGGCAATGGTGGCGACCGCCATGCAGCTGACAGCCGGGCATTTCTACGATCAGGTGCCGGTCGCGGGTGAATATATCCTCGATGCGACGCTCATCACCAAGGACAATGCCGAGCAGTTCTACTTCCCGGATTCGCCGTTCTGATCTGATTTTCCGCTAACACCGACGCCCGCCGCAAGGCGGGCGTTTCATTTCGTGGCTCACCCGTTCTTCCTGAACCAGGCCGAGAGATAATCCACGAAGCTGCGCACCTTGGCCGGCAGGTAGCGGCGATGCGGATAGACCGCATAGATACCCCTGTCCTTGGAAATATAATCGTCGAACAGCGTCACCAGCTCGCCGGACTGGATATAGGGTCTGGCGATGAAATCCGGCACCATGGCAATGCCGAGCCCGGCGCGGGCGGCGCGCAGCGTGGCCTGCGGGCTGTTGACCTCGATCGGTCCGCTGATGGTGACGGAGTTCGAACCGCCATCCGGCTCCAGGTACCGTACCGTATTGTGAAACCGCGTATTGGTGTCGATGATGAAGGGAACGCGGGAGAAGTCCTGCGGCCCGTCAAGCGGCCCGTGTTGCGCCACGAAATCCGCCGTCGCCACCGCATAGACCCGGAAATCGGAAAGCTTGCGGGCGATGAGACCGGAATCCTCCAGCCGGGTTATCCGAACCGCAAGATCGAAACCCTCCTCGATCAGGTCGACGAATCGGTCTTCCGCGACGATTTCCAGCGATAGTTCCGGATTTTCCTTGGCGAAATCGATCAGGCTCTGGCCGACATCGGCATCGATGAAGGTGCGGGGAACCGAAATCCTGAGCTTGCCCTTCAGATCGGCATTCTTTTCGCGCACCAGATCGGCAAGGTTATCGATCTCCTTCAAAATATCGGAAGCGGTGCGGTAATAGGTGTGCCCGGCTTCCGTCAGAGAGAACTGCCGGGTGGTGCGGTTGAGGAGCAGCGCGCCGAGATCGTCCTCCAGTTCCCGCACATATTTGGACAGAAGCGCCTTGGAACGCCCCGTCTTGCGCGCCGCGGCGGAAAAACCCTCCGCTTCGACGACATCGATAAAGGCGCGGATGCGGGTGAGCGTGTCCATGAAAATCCTCCAGTTCGTTCCATATAATTGAACGGCGAGGGCGGACTGTTCAACCCTTAATTCACTGCCGAAAAAATCCGCTCTTTGGTGAAAAAATCCTCTTGATTATGACTGCGAATATTCTTATTTCCCGTGCTGCCCAAAGTCGCACGTGCCCATGTGTGTCCGCCGATTCCTCGATGTGGTGAGGATTTAGGTAAGGTACCTGGAACTAACCCCTCCAGTCGCTATTCCGGCCAACCGGAAAATGCGAGGACATACGAAGCAACGACGGTGCGGGCCTTTCTGGTTCTCTGCCGGCTTTCCATCAGCCGGGGTACTAAAGAGGCACACCATCATTGCCTGAAGTGCGGTCGGGTCATTCCCTCCAATCCATGGCAGACAAAGCCGAATGATGCTCTGGCAGGGCATCGTTCACATTCGCGCCTTGAGCGTATGCTATCGATTCTGCGCCTCCACCGGCTGATTCGAATGCATATCTCGAGCGTCCTTTGTCCTCCGGATTTTTCCGGAGCCGGTTTAACAGGGAATACATCGATGACGACTGCACGCATTCTCGACTTCATCAAGACCCGACGTCCCGAAGGCCCTTGCCTCGTGGTTGATCTCGACGTCGTGCGCGACAATTTCAACGCTTTCCGGCATTCCCTGCCGAACAGCGCCATCTATTACGCCGTCAAGGCAAACCCGGCTCCCGAAATCCTGAAGCTGCTCGCTTCGCTCGGCTCCAACTTCGATTGCGCCTCCGTGGCTGAAATCCAGATGGCGCTCGATGCCGGTGCGACGGCTGACCGTATCTCCTTCGGCAACACCATCAAGAAGGAACGCGATGTTGCACGCGCCCATGCGCTCGGCATCGATCTCTTCGCCGTGGACAGCCATGAGGAAGTCGAGAAGGTTGCCCGTGCCGCTCCCGGCGCGCGCGTCTTCTGCCGCGTGCTGACGGATGGCGAAGGCGCCGAATGGCCGCTGTCGCGCAAGTTCGGTTGCGTGCCGCAGATGGCTGTCGACGTTCTGGTCTATGCACACCAGCTCGGCCTCGAGTCCTATGGCGTGTCCTTCCATGTCGGTTCGCAGATGATGAATCTCGACGCATGGGATGCGGCGCTGGCCGATGCCAAGCGCGTCTTCGCTTCGCTCGCCAAGCAGGGCATCCACCTGCAGATGGTCAACATGGGCGGTGGTTTCCCGACCAAGTACCTGCGCGACGTTCCGGCTGCCGAAGAATACGGCCAGGCGATCGACACGGCGCTGCGCAAGCACTTCGGCAACCAGATCCCGAAGACGATCATCGAGCCGGGCCGCGGCATGGTCGGCAATGCCGGCGTCATCAAGGCGGAAGTCGTTCTCGTGTCGCGCAAGTCCGACAATGACAACCACCGCTGGGTGTTCCTCGACATCGGCAAGTTCGGCGGTCTCGCCGAGACGATGGACGAGGCTATCCGTTACCCGATCCGCACCGAGCGCGATCAGGACGAGATGGAGCCCTGTGTTCTGGCCGGCCCGACCTGCGACAGCGCCGACGTGCTGTATGAAAAGAACATGTATCCGCTGCCGGTCTCGCTGACCATCGGCGACGAAGTTCTGATCGAAGGCACGGGCGCTTACACGACCACCTATTCGGCGGTCGCGTTCAACGGTTTCGAGCCGCTGAAGGCCTACGTCATCTAAAGCATTTCCAGGAAAAGTGGCCCCCGGTTTTCCGCCCGGAAATGTGACAAAATGATCTGAAGCATCGAACCGAAAAGCGTTACGCGGTTTTCGGAAAATCCGATGCTCCTTAAAAGTCCGAGCGCCATCCGCTGAGCAGGGCGGCGTCTCGACCAAGCTTCCGTTCCGGCTTTGCCGATTGTGCTGATGCGCAAATCCCTGCTTGCTGCACCTCTTCCAGCCGAGGAAAGCGTGTCGGCGGGCCGGAACGGCTCCACCAATTTTTCATCAAGGGCCGCGTGTGGGCGGTAGTGTGACGGGAGGCCAAGGATGGCCGCTCTTTTGAATTCGGTACGGGCATTTTTCACGCCGCAGACATTTCATGTCGATCAGGAAAATCCGGGCGATGTCGTCGCCCGTGAGAACCTGCTGGACCGCGCCATGGGCGCCGGCCGCCGCCGCAAGTCTTCCGAAAAGCTGCGCGCCGGTCGCGTTCCGGCCGAAGGCCTGGCGCTCGTCGCCCGCGATGAGGACGGCCATGTCATCGGCACGGTGCGCCTGTGGAACGTCGAGGCTGGCATCTCCCGAGAAGGTCGCGCCGTCGAAGCCCTGCTGCTCGGCCCGCTGGCCGTCGATGCCGCCCATGAGGGCAAAGGCATCGGCTCGGCGCTGATGCGCGCCGCCATTGCCGAAGCCACCAAACGCGGCCACGGCGCGGTTCTTCTGGTGGGCGATGCACCTTATTACGAGCGCTTCGGCTTTTTCGCCGACAAGGCCCAGCACCTCATCATGCCCGGCCCGTTCGAGCGCAGCCGTTTCCTGGCGCTGGAACTGAAATCCGGCTGGCTTGAAGGCGCTGCCGGCCTGCTGGTGGCAAGCGGCCGCAGGCTCTCGGCCTGAGACTGGCCTCGCTGCTGATATCAAACCCCGGCCCAAAGCCGGGGTTTATTGTTTCTGCTCTATGGCCATGGGGCCGGCCGTTGCTCGCCGATAATTTCTCGGGGCGCCTCTTGCGCACAGAAATTTACGGGTATATACCCGAGACAAATGCCAAACGATAGTTGCCATTGCATCCTGTTGCGCAAAGCATCCCGCAAGGTTTCGTCCTATTATGACGAGGCCTTGGCGCCGCTTGGCGTGAATATCGGTCAGTTCAGCCTGTTGCGGAACATCAACCGCACGGCGCCGGTTTCGTTGACCGATCTGGCCGCCCGGGTGGAACTGGATCGTTCCACCGTCGGCCGCAACGCCAAGGTGCTGGCTCGCATGGGTCTGGTGGCCATCGGTCACGGCGAGGATCAGCGGGAAGCGATGCTGACCGTGACGAAGGAAGGCCACGCGATCCTGAAAGCGGGCGCGCCGCTCTGGGATGGGGTGCAGGATGAAATCGAGGCCCGGCTTGGGCCTGAGAAGACAGCACAATTGCAGGAACTGCTCGCAGCCCTGTGATTTTTGGGGACATAAGCGGGTATCTGCCCGCAATACAGGGTATATACCCGTATAATATCGGCCGCGGCCGCTGGAAAGGGAATTTGAACATGCTCTCCACACGCCTCGCCAGCTGGATGGCCGGCAGAAATCTGCATTATGGCTGGCTCGTTGCCGCAACCACCTTTTTGACCATGCTGGCCACCGCCGGTGCCATGGGGTCCGCGGGGGTGATGATCCAGCCGCTGCATCAGGAATTTGGCTGGGATATCGCCGATATTTCCTCCGCAATGGCCGTCAGGCTGGTGCTTTTTGGCCTGCTCGGGCCTTTTGCCGCTGCCTTCATGAATCATTTCGGCGTCCGGCAGGTGGTTTCCACCGCGCTTGCCCTGATCATGGGCGGCATTGTCGCCTCCTTCTTCATGACCGAGGTATGGCAATTGCTGCTGCTTTGGGGTGTGGTGATCGGCGTCGGCACGGGCATGACCGCGCTGGTGTTGGGCGCCACCGTGGCGACACGCTGGTTTTCCAAGCGCCGCGGACTGGTGATCGGCCTCATGACGGCGAGCAACGCTACCGGTCAGCTGGTTTTCCTGCCGCTGCTGGCGGCGGTGACGGAAGCCTATGGCTGGCGAACCGCCTTGACCCTGTCCGTTGCCGTGATCGCCACCGCCATGGTTCTCGTCCTGCTTTTGATGCGTGATCATCCTGCCGATGTCGGCCTGCCGGCCTATGGCGAGACAGCGGTGGCAAAGCCGGTCAAGCAGGATCACAATCTTCTCGCCACACTGGTATCACCGCTGGTGACCCTGAAGAGCGTATCGGGCAACCCCGTCTTCTGGGTGCTTTTCGGCACCTTCTTTGTCTGCGGGCTTTCGACCAACGGTCTCATCCAGACACACTGGATTTCGATCTGCGGCGATTTCGGCATGGCTGCGGTGACGGCGGCAGGCACGCTGGCGGTGATCGGCATTTTCGATTTCTTCGGCACCATCTTCGCCGGGTGGCTTTCCGACCGGTTCGACAATCGTTTCCTGCTGTTCTGGTTCTACGGTCTGCGCGGGCTGTCCCTGCTTTATCTCTCATTCTCGGGGTTCAGCTTCGTGGAGCTTTCGGTCTTCGCCGTCTTTTACGGTCTGGACTGGGTGGCGACCGTGCCGCCGACGGTGAAGCTCGCTGCCGAGAATTTCGGGCGCGAAAAGGCCGGTCTCGTTTTCGGCTGGGTGTTTGCGGGCCACCAGCTGGGAGCCGCCACCGCCGCCTTTGGCGCCGGTTTCTTCAAGAGCGACTTCGATACCTATATGCCCGCGCTGCAGATTGCCGGTCTGATGTGCATGATCGCGGCCGTCTCGGTTCTGCTTTTGCGCAAGCCGGGCTCCGCAACACTGACGCCGCAGGCCGCGTGATAGAGGTGATGCACTGGAAGGAGGCCTGCATTTGCAGGCCTTTTTCGTATTTTTCCGGCATCTGCCGGGCGCGTTCTGCACGAGCTCCACGATCGCTGGACGGCACTTGTTGCGTAATTGTCACAATGCTTGCCGGTTAATCGTTCCGATCCATGATCGGCGTTCCGCTTTGATCCATCTCAATCGGCCCGCCCCTCCCTTCGTCATAGTGGCCCCAAGCGGTTGCGGCAGGCGAAGATTCGCGAAAGCCCGCCGTCATCAGCCGGTTCCGGGGACTTGCCCGGCTGCGGTGCGCTATAGGAGAGAGATGGAATGACGAACGGAAACAAAAAAACCGCCTTGCTTGCCAGTGTCGCAGTTGGTGTCACGGCCATGCTGGTATCCGCCGATGCGATGGCTGCCGATCTGGCCCAGGCAGCGCCGGCCCCCACCGCCGAAGAGGCGATTGCGGCGGCAAGCCCGTGGATGCTGCGCGTGCGCGGTCTCGGCGTCATCACCCATGACAGCGGCAGCGTCGACGGTTTGCCGGGAGCGGGCCTGTCCTATTCGGACACCGTGATCCCGGAACTCGACATCAGCTATTTCTTCACCGAAAACTTCGCCGCAGAGCTTATCCTCGGCACCACCTATGCCAAGATCAATGGCGAGGGTGTGCTGGCCGGCACGCCGGTCGGCAAGACGTGGCTGCTGCCGCCGACATTGACGCTGCAATATCACTTCACCGATTTCGGTGCTTTCAAGCCCTATATCGGCGCGGGCGTGAACTATTCGCTGTTCTATGACCAGACGGAAAAGCCCGGTTTCAGCAATCTCGATGTCAAGAACAAGGTCGGTGCAGCCGTGCAGGTCGGTTTCGACTATATGCTGGACGAGCATTGGGGCGTGAACTTCGACGTGAAGAAGATCTTCCTCAAGACCGACTGGACGGCGGAACTCGGCGGCACGCCGATCAGCGGCAAGGCGAAGCTCGATCCGTGGCTGATCGGCGCGGGTATCACCTATCGCTTCTGATTGCGGGATCGGTTAAGCGCCGCCTTTGACGGGCGGTGCTTTCTGGGCTATAGGGACGGCCACGGGCATAAGAGCCCCGGCCGTCCGCAGGCGCTTGCGCCCCTGGTGAAGCTCTTTCTTCAATAACGGTCATCCCATGTTTTGCATGTCGTCGATGGCAACGCGGACCCCCTTCGGAATAGTCGGCATGCGCATGTTGGAGAACCGTTATGAACGTGTCCAAACCGCTTCCCGCACTTGAGGGGCTGAAAGAACAGGCAAAACGCCTGCGCGCCGCCCTTGAAGGTGAGGGGCAGGTAATCACCCATTCGAAGGCGCTGGAACTCATCGCCGCGCAATATGGCTTCCGCGACTGGAACACCCTCCACGCATCGGCCGGCAACCGCCCCGCCTTCAACCCCTATCTTCTGGGTTCAAGAGTGGAAGGTTTTTACCTCGGCCAACCCTTCGTGGCCTCCGTTCTGGGCGTGCAGGCGCTCGGCGGCGATCCCGAACGCTACCGGTTGACCCTGCATCTCGACGATCCCGTGGATGTGGTGACTTTCGAAAGCTTTTCCGCGTTCCGGCAGCGCGTTCATTGCAACGTCGATACGTCCGGCCGCACGGTGGAGAAAACCTCCAACGGTCGGCCGCAGGTGGAGCTCGTCTGGTAAAGAGCTGCCGGAGATTCTTGCAATAGTGCGAGCACCCGCCGAGTGGCGGGTGTCCCTTTTTCGGCGGCAGGCTTAGTTTCTCTTTCCCGCCGCATCGAACAGGTGAAAATCCTTCGCCTGGGCGGCAATCTTCAGCGTTTCGCCGATGCGAAGCTGAGAGCGGCCGTGGACGCGGAAGACGATTGTTGTGCCGTCGGCGAAGGAGCCGTGCACGTAGCTCTCCGCCCCCACCAGTTCAACGGCATCCACCTGCACGGTGCCGGTGAAGGCGGCGTCTGCGGGGGCTTCATCGGCAAGGGTAATGTCTTCGGGGCGGATGCCGAGCGTGGCGACGCCCTGCGGCAATGCCGCGGTTCCCTGCACCGACCAGCCGGAAGAGCCATTTGCCGATGTCGCGCCATGGCTCAGCAGGTTCATGGAGGGCGAGCCGATAAAGGTGGCGACAAAGGTGGTCGCGGGTTTTTCGTAAAGCTCGATCGGCGTGCCCATCTGCTCGATGCGGCCGGCATTCAACACCACCAGTCGGTCGGCCAGCGTCATAGCCTCCATCTGGTCATGGGTCACGTAGACGCTGGTGGTGGCGAGCGAGCGTTGCAGGCGGCGGATTTCGACACGCATCTGCACGCGCAGTTTGGCATCGAGGTTGGAGAGCGGCTCGTCGAACAGGAAGGCTGCCGGTTTGCGCACGATGGCGCGGCCCATGGCCACGCGCTGGCGCTGGCCGCCGGAAAGCTGGCGCGGCTTGCGCTCCAGGAACTGTTCGATCTCCAGCGCCTTGGCCGCCTCGGTGATGCGCCGTTCGATCTCCTCCTTCGGCGTGTTGCGGTTCTTCAGGCCATAGGCAAGGTTCTGGCGCACCGTCATATGCGGATAAAGCGCATAGTTCTGGAACACCATGGCGATGTCGCGGTCGGAGGGTTCGAGATCGTTGACGACGCGGTCGCCGATGACGATCTGGCCGCCCGAAATGCCTTCCAGCCCGGCGATCATGCGCAGCAGGGTGGATTTTCCGCAGCCGGAGGGGCCGACGAGCACGATCATTTCGCCGTCGGCGATGTCCATCGATACGCCCTTGATGGCCTCGACATTGCCGCCATAAACCTTGCGGACGTCTTTCAGCGCAATTTTTGCCATTACTTTTCGGTCTCCACCAAACCTTTGACGAACCAGCGCTGCATCAGCACCACAACGATAATCGGGGGGATGATGGCGAGGATCGCCGTCACCATCACATAATTCCAGGGCGTCGAAGCGTCGGTGAAATCCACCATGCGCTTGAGGCCGATGATGATCGTGTTCATCTTGGCGTCGTTGGTCACGAGCAGCGGCCAGAGATACTGGGTCCAGCCATAGATGAACAGGATCACGAAAAGGGCGGCGATATTGGTTCTCGACAGCGGCAGCAGAATATCCCGCATGAAGCGGAACGGCCCTGCATTGTCGATGCGTGCCGCCTCGACCAGCTCGCCGGGAATGGTCAGGAAGAACTGCCGGAACAGGAAGGTTGCCGTGGCCGACGCCATCAGCGGCAGCGTCAGTCCCGCGTAGGTGTCGATCAACCCAAGATCGACGATAACCTTGTAGGTGGGCAGAATACGCACTTCCACCGGCAGCATGAGCGTGATGAAGATCATCCAGAAAAAGCCCATGCGGAAGGGAAAGCGGAAGAAGACGATGGCGAAGGCCGACAGGAACGAGATGACGATCTTGCCGATGGCGATGGCGAGCGCCACGACGAAGCTGTTGAACAGCAGCCGCTCGAGGCTGACGCCCACCACTCTTTCGACACCGCCGACCATAGCGTCGGTATAGTTTTCACCGAGATGGTCGCCGGGCAAAAGCGACATGGGCGGGCGGATAATATCCGTCGACGTCATGGAGGAGGCGACGAAGGTGTAATAGATCGGGAAGGCCACGATGATGATGCCAAGAACCAGCATCAGATGGGCGATCACGCGGGCGACCGGGCGATTTTCAATCATTGTGAAATCCTCAGCCGTAATGCACGCGCTTCTCGACGAAGCGGAACTGGAAGGCGGTGAGCGCGATGACGATCACCATCAGGATCACGGATTGCGCGGCGGAAGAGCCGAGATTGAGGTTCACGAAACCATCATTATAGACCTTGTAGACCAGCGTTTCCGTCGCCTTGGCGGGGCCGCCGCCCGTGACGGCATGGATGATGCCGAAGGTATCGAAGAAGGCGTAGACCGTGTTGACGACCAGAAGGAAGAAGGTTGTCGGCGCAAGCAGCGGGAAAACGATGGTCCAGAAGCGCCGCGAACCGCGCGCACCATCGATGGAGGCCGCTTCCAGCAATGATTTAGGAATTGCCTGCAAGCCTGCGACAAAAAACAGGAAATTGTAGCTGATCTGCTTCCACGCAGCCGCCGCGACGACGAGCAGCATGGCCTGATCGCCGTGGAGCAGCGGGTCCCACATGATGCCGTTGCGGCGCAGAATGTAGGAGAAGGTGCCCATGGCCGGGTTGAACATGAAGAGCCACAACATGCCGGCCACCGCAGGGGCGACGGCATAGGGCATGATCATCATGGTGCGGTAAAAGCCCTTGCCGCGCACCACGCGGTCCGCCGCCGTCGCCAGAAGCAGCGCCAGCCCCATGGAGACGAGCGCGGTCAGGATGCTGAAGATGACGGTGACCTGCAGCGAGTTCAGATAGCTTTCGTCTGAGAGCACGGCGGAAAAATTCGCCAGCCCGACGAAATTGCTGTTCAGCCCGAAGGCGTCCTCGCGCATGGTCGACTGGTAAAGCGCCTGGCTTGCCGGCCAGAAGAAAAAGATCACCGTGAGGATGATCTGCGGCGCGACCAGCAGATAGGGCAGGATCTTGTTGGGGAATACGACGCTTTGCACGGCGATCTCCTGATGAGATGGGAATGCCGCCCACACCCTTTTGAGGATGCGGGCGGGGCAGGGGATCGTTTAGTTGCCGGCAGCCTGTTTGATGGCCGCATCGCCGCGCTCTACGATCTTGTCGAGTGCCGCTTTCGCGTCCTGCTTGCCGGCCAGCATCGCCTCGAACTCCTCATTCATGATGTCACGCACCTGCGGCAGGTTCACGAGACGCACGCCCTTGGAGTTTTCTGTCGGCGGCTTGCCCATCATCTGCAGCAGCGGCGTTTCACGGGCGGGGTTCTTGTCATAGAAGCCGGATTTCTTGGTTTCCTCATAGGCCGCGATGGTCACGGGCATATAGCCGGAGACCTGATGCAGGCGTGCCTGAATCTTGGTCTGGGAGAGGAAGTGGAAGAACTCGGCCACGCCCTTATATTCGGCGTCGCTCTTGCCGCCGAAGACCCAGAGGCTGGCGCCGCCGGGAATGGTGTTCTGCGGACCATGGCCCTCATAATAGGGAAGCTGGCCGATGCCGTAATTCATGCCGGTCTTGACGATATCGCCAAGGCCGCCGGAAGATTCGGTCAGGATGCCGCATTCGCCGGACATGAACAGCTGCTTGGCTTCCGAGGTGCGGCCGCCATAACGGAAGGTGCCGTCCTTCGCGAGATCGGCAATGGCCTGGAAATGCTCGACGAAGAGCGGTGCATTGACCGCAAGCTTCACATCCGTGCCGCCAAGGCCGTTTTCATTGCTGCCATAGGAGACGTTGTTCCAGGCGGCGAAGTTTTCGGTCTGAATCCAGGTGAGCCAGGTGGAGGTGAAACCGCATTGGGCCGCACCGCTGGTCTTGATCTTCTTGGCGGCTTCGAAAACTTCCGGCCAGGTCTTCGGCGGGTTGGCGGCGTCGAGGCCGGCCTTCTGGAAGACATCCTTGTTGTAATAGAGGATCGGCGAGGACGAATTGTAAGGGAAGGACAGCATGGTGCCGTCAGGCTTGGAATAATAGGCCACGATGCCGGCCAGATAATCGGCCTTGTTGAAAGTGTAGCCGCCTTCCTTTAGCACATCCGCCACCGGCTTGATGGCGCCGGCAGCACCCATCATCACGCCCGAACCGGCGTCGAAGACCTGAATGATCGCCGGCGGCTGCTTGGCGCGGAACGCCGCGATACCGGCATTCAGCGTTTCCGGATAGGTGCCCTTGAAGACGGGCGTGATCTTGTATTCTTTCTGGCTATCGTTGAATTCTTTGGCAAGCGTATCCACGACCTCGTTGTTGGCGCCGGTCATGGCGTGCCACCACTGAATGTCCGTTACTGCATATGCATTCGATGTGACAAAAAACGAAAGCGCGGATGCCGCGGCGAGGCGGTAGCTGAGTTTTTTCAAGGTCATTCCTCCCGTTATGAAAACAGTAAAAGATACAGCCCCTTATTGCAGTCGTTCCTCCTCGATCCGGCTGCGGGCGATCTTTTCTGTACTAGCGATCTGATTAAAAGCGAACTCTAACGAAAATGCAAGAGAACGTGGAACGATTAAAACGAAAGTGAAGGAAACGGATTTATTATTCCATTTCCTTCGTTCCATGGTTTTTTCATGCGCCCGGCTGTTAGGGGCATGCCGGCGCGGGATCAGCTCCCGCCGGAAATCCAATAATCGTCATTGATATGTTATTACATTACGTATTATGGTGCGGCGAATTTATGGATGTCGAAGGTGCGGATGTGTTCGGAATGAAGCGGAAAAAGGTGGTCGATTCCAGGGACGATTCGGCCGTCGCGCCACCTGTCCGCACGGTGCCGGTTACCCTGCTGACCGGTTTTCTGGGAGCGGGCAAGACGACGTTGCTGAACGCGCTTCTGACTGAGCCGTCAATGCGCGATGCCGCGGTCATCGTCAATGAATTCGGCTCGGTGCCCATCGATCACGGTCTGGTGCGAACGGGTTCTGAACGATATTTCAGAACGACGACGGGCTGCATCTGCTGTACGGCCACCAGCGATATCCGCACCTCGCTTTACGAGCTGCATCAGGCCTTTCTGGAAGGGATGATGCCGGAAGTATCGCGGGTCGTCATCGAAACCACCGGCCTTGCCGATCCCGCGCCGATCATCAACAGCCTGATCGCCGGCGGCACGCCGGCGCTTGGCCTGCGCGATCACATCGTGGCCCGGCATTTCCACCTTTCAGGCGTGGTCACGGCTTTCGACGTTGTCTCTGGTCCGGCGATGCTCGACAGCTTTATCGAAGGCTGGAAACAGCTGGCCTTTGCCGACCATATCGTTCTGACGAAAACCGATCTTGCCGATGCCGCAGCCGTGGACCGGGAAAGCCTCGCCGATCTCAATCCTGCGGCCTCGTTTCATGACCGCAATGCCGCCGACTTCGATCTGATGTCGTTATTTGCAGCCTCGGATTATTCGCTGCGCGGCAAGCCGGAGGATGCGCCGGGGTGGCTTGCGGCCGACAGGCTGAGCCTTCATGCCGCCCACCAGCACGATATCAACCGCCATGGCGTCGGGGTCGAGGCTTTCGATCTGACCTTTGACGGCGCTTTCGATCCGCAGGCGATCGTCACGTTTCTGGAGCTCGTCACCAGCAATGTGCATTCCGGCCTGCTGCGGCTCAAGGGAATTTTCGGCGCGACGGATGACCCGGAGCGGCCGGTTGTCGCCCATGCGGTGCAGCACCGGCTTTATCCATTGACCCGCCTGGAGCGTTGGCCGGATGGCAATCGTTCCACGCGCATCGTGCTGATCGGCATGGATATGCCGCAACAGCCGATCCGCGCTCTCTTCGAGACATTGGCCGCGCAGACGGGGCGAAAGGTATTCCGATGACGTTAAAAACGAATCCGCTTGCGCGCAGCGGCTCTGCGATCGTCTCGCAGGCCCGCATCATGAAGGACTGGACGCGGGAACTGTTGTTTCTTTCAGAAGACGACATTGTTTCCGTCCACGAGATCTCCTGCGCGCTGCCGAATTGCCCGCCGAAGGAAACCGTGATCCTCATTCTGTCCGTATCCGGCAGCACCCGGCAATTGTCGGTTCATAAGGCGCTGCTGGATGTAGCCCGTCACGATATCGTCGGGGCCATTGCCGCCGATGTGCCGTAAGGCCGTGCGAAATATCGCCCGCTTGACGGCGTGAGCGTCTTCCGGCACTTCGGCAAACCGTGAGATTCGCGGATGATGAAGGGCGGGCAATGGCCGATCTGGCGGTATATGCGGGTTTGTTCCTGACGGCGTTTATCGCGGCGACCATTCTGCCCATGCAGTCGGAGGCAGCACTGGCCGGCCTCATTGTTCTGAAATCACAGCCCGTCTGGCTGCTGGTCGCCGTGGCCAGCGCCGGCAATGTCGCCGGCTCCTTTGCGAACTGGCTGCTCGGCCGCGGCATCGAGCGTTTTCGGCATGAACGCTGGTTTCCGGTCGGGGAGGCGGCACTGGAGCGCGCCCAGAACTGGTATCGTCGTTATGGCAAATGGTCCCTGCTCATCAGCTGGGCGCCGCTGATCGGCGATCCGCTGACGGTCGCGGCCGGCATCATGAAGGAACCGCTGCCGGTCTTCCTGCTGCTGGTCACCATCGCCAAGGTGGGGCGTTATCTCGTTCTGGCGCTGGTGACGCTGAATTTTCTATAAAGCCTCTCCTCCGTCATGCCGGACTAGATCCGGCATCCAGCCACGGCGCGTCTGCGCCGTGAAAAGAGTCTCTCGCGATCAAGGACTTGATCGCGCTGGACCCCGGACCTAGTCCGGGGTGACGGCTTACAGATGCTTCGCATCGGTAGCTATCGATCAAGCCGCCTGCCTGTCCCAGCTTGCGAAAGGATCGGGCAGGTGCCGCCATGCATCCGGTGTGAATGCCTCGGTATCGATCAGGCAGGCGTCGAGCTGCGCGCGGATGCGCGCCTCGTTCATCGGATCGGAGCCGATGAAGACGATTTCCTGCCGGCGGTCGCCGAAGACCGGATCGAGATAGGGCTTCATCATATCGAGGAACTGCTTTTCGCGCGGCCATTGCTCCTTCGGCACGGCGGACCACCACAGGCCCATCTTGCCGGTACGCACCAATGCGCCGGCCTGGCTGATCTCGCCGACATAACGCGGACGCGTCGCCAGCCAGAAAAAGCCCTTGGCGCGCACCACGCCGGGCCAGGCGCGATCGATGAAGCGCTGGAACAGCACGGGGTCGAAGGGTTTTTGGGCGCGATAGACGAAGGAGCGGATGCCATATTCCTCGGTTTCGGGAATGTGATCCTTGAAGCCGTGCAATTCCTTGAACCACAGGGGGTGTTCTTCAGCCCTGGCGAAATCGAAACGGCCGGTGCCCAGAACCTCATTCAGCGCCACCTTGCCGAAATCGGCTTCAATCAATTTCGCATCCGGGTTCAGCCCGACAATGATCTTTCGGGCGGCGTCCCGTTCCTGTGGCGTCGCGGTGCCGATCTTGTTGAGGACGACGACATCGGCAAATTCGATCTGCTCCACCAGAAGGTCGACGATGGTGCGGTTGTCGCCATCGCCCGCCGTTTCGCCCCGGTCGGCCAGAAAATCGGACGAACCGTAATCGTTGAGAAGATTGGCGGCATCCACCACCGTCACCATGGTGTCGAGACGCGCGACATCGGAAAGGCTGCGGCCGTTTTCATCGCGAAAATCGAAGGTTGCGGCGACCGGAAGCGGCTCGGCGATGCCGGTGGATTCGATCAGCAGGTAATCGAAACGCCCCTGTTCGGCCAGCGCCCGCACCTCCGTCAGGAGGTCGTCGCGCAGCGTGCAACAGATGCAGCCATTGGTCATTTCCACCAATTGCTCTTCCGTACGGGAGAGATTGGCGCCGCCATCGCGCACCAGTGCGGCGTCGATATTGATCTCGCTCATGTCGTTGACGATCAACGCCACGCGCAGACCATCGCGATTGGCGAGAATATGGTTGAGAAGCGTCGTCTTGCCGGCGCCGAGAAAGCCGGAAAGCACGGTGACGGGAAGTTTTTGCGACATATGGACCTCGTTCTTTGGCAACGCTCGCGCGGACCTCATGGCGACCACGCGCACGATCTGGAAACGACGGGTTCAGTGCTACCCCGTCTTGGCTTTGTAACGTAATAACATTACATACTGGCAGCCTGTCAACGGGCAACAGAAAAAAAGCGTCCCCGCAATGCGGAGGCTGCTGCTTATGCGAAGCGCAACGTATCTTTCCGATAGTTAATGTTATTTCATTACATATTCGTTTGACGAATGTAATAACATTACATATCAAGGGCCATCGAATGACATCCTGCCCCGGAGGGATCGATGAGCGATCCGTGCCTCGCCTTCAAAAACCTGACGCTTGGATATGCCGGCCGCGCGGCCGTGCATCATCTGAATGGCGATATTGCCAGAGGCTCACTCACTGCGGTGGTCGGCGCCAATGGCTCTGGAAAATCGACGCTGATGAAAGGCATTGCCGGCATTTTGAAGCCGCTCGGAGGCGAATGCCGGGTAAGCCCAAATCTGTCCGTCGCTTATCTGCCGCAGCAATCGGAACTCGACCGCTCCTTTCCGGCGCAGGTGCGGGATCTGGTGGCGCTTGGTCTCTGGCCGAAACGCGGCCTGCTTGGCCGCCACCGTCCCGAAGACCGGGCGGCGATGGGCCGCGTGATGGAGGCGGTCGGGCTTTCCGGTTTTGAAAAGCGCAATATCGACTCGCTCTCCGGCGGCCAGATGCAGCGCGCCCTGTTTGCCCGCGCCATGTTGCAGGATGCGCAGCTGATCCTGCTCGACGAACCCTTCAACGCCGTCGACGAGCGCACTGTTTCCGACCTTATGGTCCTGATCAAATCATGGGTGGCGGAGGGACGCACGGTTCTGGCCGTCCTTCATGACTTCCAGCTCGTGCGGCAGCATTTCCCGGAGACCCTGTTCCTTGCCCGAAAGCTTGTCGGGCTGGGTCCGACGGCCGAGGTCCTGCAGGCGGAGAACATTCGGCAGGCGCGGCATTTCCACGAGGCGTGGGAGGAGAATGCGCCCTGGTGCGAGCCGGCCGAGGCGCCTTCGCCGCAGATCGTCGGGGCAAGTCCGCAGGCGGCATCCGCCCATTCCCATGCCCACTCCCACGCGAATTCGAATGTCCATGGCTGATATCTTCATCCAACCCTTCGTCCAATATGTCTTCATGCAGCGCGCACTTGCCGGTGCGCTGATCCTTGCCGTCAGCTGCGGCCCGGTCGGTGTGTTTCTGATGCTGCGCCGCATGAGCCTGACGGGCGACGCCATGTCCCACGCCATCCTGCCGGGAGCGGCGGTCGGGTTTCTGTTCTACGGGCTGGAAATCCTGCCCATGACCATCGGCGGGCTGGCCGTCGGCCTTCTGGTCGCGCTGGGTGCCGGTGCTGTGTCACGCTTCACCATCCAGAAGGAAGATGCGTCGCTTGCCGCCTTTTATCTCATCTCGCTGGCGCTCGGCGTGCTGCTCGTCTCATGGCGCGGTTCCAGCGTCGATCTCATGCATGTGCTGTTCGGCACGGTGCTGGCGCTGAACAATGAGGCGCTCGGCCTGATCGGCGGCATCTGCATCGTGACGCTTCTGGTGATGATAACCTTCTGGCGGGCGCTGCTGGCGGAATGCCTCGATCCCCTGTTTCTGCGCTCGGTCAGCAATTGGGGCAGCCCGGTGCATTTCCTCTTCCTTGCCATCGTCGTGCTCAATCTGGTCGGCGGCTTTCAGGCGCTGGGGACGCTGCTCTCGGTCGGGCTGATGATGCTGCCCGCCGCCGCCAGCCGCTTCTGGTCCAACCGTGTCGCACCCATGTGCTTCATTTCCATCGGCATCGGCATGGTGTCCTGCTTCGCCGGCCTGCTTCTGTCCTATCACGCGTCGCTGCCATCCGGCCCGGCGATCATACTTTCCGCGGGCGTCATCTATGCGCTCTCCATCCTCATCGGCACGCGCGGCGTGCTCAGCGATCTTCTCGGTTCCGGCCGTCACAGGACGGCCTGAAAACAGCGTTCGAAAAAGGAGAACCTTCATGTTCAAAACCTTCCGTCTGGCCACCTGCGCCAGCCTTCTTTCCCTCTCCCCGGTTCTGATGGCGCAGGCGTCCGCCGCCGAACTCAAGGTCGTTGCCAGTTTCTCGATCATCGCCGATTTTGCGAAAAACGTCGGCGGCGACCGTGTCGAAATCACCACGCTGGTCGGGCCGGATGGCGACGCCCATGTCTATGAGCCCCGCCCGGCCGATGCCGTCGCCGTCAGCAAGGCGGATGTGGTGCTGGTCAACGGTCTGGAATTCGAAGGCTTCCTGAAGCGGCTCATCGACACCAGCGGCACCAAGGCGCCGGTGGTGGAACTGACCAAGGGCGTGGAGCCGCTCAAGCTTTCCGAAGAGCCGGCCGGTCACGCCCATCCGGAAGCCGAGGAAGAGGAAGGTCACGACCACAAGGCAGAGAAAGCCGGCCACAGCCATGAGACCGCCGAGGCCCATGATCACGACCACGGCCATGAGGGACATCACCATCACGGCGAGTTCGACCCGCATGCCTGGCAGTCGATCAAGAACGCCGAAATCTACGTGAAGAACATTGCCGGCGCCTTTTGCGAGGTCGACAAGGCCGGTTGCGCGACCTACACCGCCAATTCGGACGCCTATATCGCCAAGCTTGTCGCTCTGAACGAGAAAGTGAAGACCGAGATCGCCGCCATCCCGCCGGAAAAGCGCGTCATCATCACCTCGCACGACGCCTTCGGTTATTTCGAGCATGCCTATGGCCTGAATTTCCTCGCGCCTGAAGGCGTATCGACGGAATCCGAAGCCTCGGCCGCCGATGTCGCCAAGCTTGTGGACCAGGTGAAGCACGACAAGGCCTCGGCGATCTTCGTCGAAAACATCACCGACAAGCGGCTGATCGACCAGATCGCCAGCGAAACCGGCCTGAAGGTTGGCGGCACGCTCTACTCCGACGCGCTTTCGACTGCCGACGGCCCGGCCGCGACCTATATCGACATGATCAACCACAATATCGAGACGATCACGGCGGCCGTGCTCGGCCAGTAAGTTCGACCATATCGCTGTGAGTTCGGGGAGGGTGGCTTGTGCCGCCCTCTCTGCTTTTTTGTTCGTGCAATGGCCCTGGAACTCTTCCCTTAGCGATTTCCATATTGGTGCTAAAAAGCCTCCCCATGTCCGATGCGCTTCACATCTTCACCGACGGTTCCTTCGACGATGCTTCCAGTTCCGGAGGATGGGCGTTCGTGGTTCATGAAGCGGGCCACCAAGTGCATTCCGCTTCAGGCAGGACTGTCGGCACATCGAACAATACGTTCGAGGTCCTCGCCGTTCTCAACGCACTATCCTGGATCGCCGCCGAGGCGCCAACGCGGGCAGTCACGCTCTGGACGGATGCCGTTCATGTCATCGAAGGCTGCCGCCGCTATAGGGCGATCTGGCGCAACAACGGCTGGAAACGGATCACGCCCAACCAGCGCACCCGGCGAAGACCGATCCCCGACAGGGACATCTGGCAGCAGCTCGACAGCCTGCTGGAGCGGCATCCCCATGTGGTTGTAGAATGGTGCAAAGGGCATTCCGGCACTGTCGGCAACGAGCATGCCGATGCTTTGGCGCGTGGCGTTTCCCATGCGACGGTGATTTAGCCGGCAGCCATCAGTTGTCGTGATTCGGCGCTTTAACCTCTTCACTCCAGCCATCTCCCGTCTCGACCTTTTTCTGTATCGAGCGGTTGCGCCGGTATTCTTTCGTGACTCCAGCCGAATGGTGCGCACCCACGGCCGCCTGCCGGTTGACAATCGACATCCCGTTTGAAATGGTAAGATGTCAGACCAATTTAGAGGGTGCGTCTTGGACAGGTCCAGCCGGGAACTCATGCAGCCGATTCCGCCGAGCGACCGCGTGCGCCAAGTCGAGGCTGCGCTTTCCGACTATGTGGAGCGGGCAGGGCTGAAGGCGGGAGACCGGCTGCCGGCGGAGCGGGAACTAATGGCGGCGCTGGGCGTCGGCCGGTCCACCATCCGTGAAGTCATTCGCAAGTTTCAGGCGCTCGGCGTTATCGACAGCCGCAAGGGCAGCGGCAATTATCTGCTGAAGCCGATTTCCGCTGCCACCGTGCATATGCCGATTTCCATCGATGCCGAAAGCCTGCGCGATGCGCTGCTGATGACGCTGGAGGTACGGCGCGGCATCGAGGTCGAGGCCTCCATGGCCGCTGCGCGCCGTCGCACGCCCGAGGATATCGCCACCATGGAAGCGCGGCTCGATGAGATGGAGCGGGTGCATCTGGCCGAGGGAACCTCTGGCAAGGCGGACCTCGCCTTTCACCTCTCCATCTATGATGCCACGCATAATTCGCTGTTCAAGCAGCTATTGGAGCAGATGCGTGAAGGTTTCGAACGCTTCTGGTCGAAACCCTTTGACCGGCCGGATTTCGCCAGCCGCTCCTTTCCCTTTCACCGCACGCTGTTCAACGCCATCGCCGCCGGTGATGCCGAGACCGCCCGTGAAGAAACATTGAAAATCCTCGCTGTCGTCGAGGAAGATATCAAGGACATGTCGAAATGAACCATGGCAACGATCTCTTCGATCCCGCCTCATTTATCGTTGCGCATGACGAGGCCCACGCCTTTGAGGCCGTGGTGCCGCCCATCGTGCAGACTTCGCTTTTCACCTTTTCCAGCTATGACGAGATGGTCTCCACCTATCGCGGCGAAAAGGTGCGACCGGTCTATACGCGCGGGTTGAACCCCACGGTGCGGCTGTTCGAAGAGATGCTGGCGAAGCTCGAAGGGGCGGAAGATGCGCTCGGTTTTGCAAGCGGCATGTCGGCCATTTCCTCCACCGTGCTCTCCTTCGTTTCGCCGGGCGACCGGATCGTCGCCGTGCGCCATGTCTATCCCGATGCGTTCCGCCTGTTCGGCACCTTCATGCAGCGCATGAATATCGAGGTAACCTATGTCGACGGCCGCGATGAGGCGGCGGTTGAAAAGGCGATGCCGGGTGCGAAGCTGTTCTACATGGAAAGCCCGACGAGCTGGGTGATGGAGGCGCATGATGTCGGGGCGCTGGCGGCCATCGGCAAGCGGCATGGCGCCGTCACCGTCATCGATAATTCCTGGGCAAGCCCGGTCTTCCAGCAGCCGATTTCGCTCGGCGTTGATCTCGTCGTGCATTCGGCATCGAAATATCTGGGCGGCCATAGCGATGTGGTCTCCGGCGTGGTGGCCGGTTCGAAGGCGATGATCGACCGCATCCGGGCGGAAACCTATCCCTATCTCGGCGGCAAGATGTCACCCTTCGATGCCTGGCTGCTCATTCGCGGGCTTCGCACCCTGCCGCTGCGCATGAAGGCGCATCAGGCATCGGCGCTTGAGATCGCTACCCGCCTGCAGGCGCTGGATGTGGTGGAGAAGGTCTGCCATCCGGGGCTGGCGAACCGCCTGCCGCCCGGCCTTAACGGCACATCGGGCCTGTTTTCCTTCATCTTCAGGGAAGGGGTGGATGTGCGCGCTTTTGCCGACCGCCTCAAGCTTTTCAAACTGGGTGTTTCCTGGGGCGGGCATGAAAGCCTGATCGTCCCCGGCGAAGTGGTGCTCGAACAGAAGGCGCAGCCAAACTCCGCCCACACCTTCGGCATCAGCCCGCGTTCGGTGCGCCTGCATGTCGGGCTGGAGGGCACGGAAGCCCTCTGGAACGATCTCGAACCCGCGATCAAGGCGGCCACCGCCGCCTGACGCATTTTTAAACCGACGACAAAAAAGGGGAGAACGACATGAAAAAACTGGTAACAGCAGCAATCTTCACCGCCCTGATGACCGGAACGGCGCTGGCGGACACGACCTTGAAGCTGGTGGAAGTCATCACCAGCCCGGAACGCACCGAAACGCTGAAGGGCATCGTTTCGAAATTCGAGGCCGCCAATCCCGGCACCAAGGTGGAAATCATCTCGCTTCCCTGGAGCGAGGCCTTCCAGAAATTCGCCACCATGGTCTCTGCGGGCGATATTCCCGATGTGATGGAAATGCCCGACACATGGCTGTCGCTTTATGCCAATAACGGCATGCTCGAAAGCCTTGAGCCCTATCTCGCAAAGTGGGAACACACCGCGGGCCTCAGCGACCGCACGCTGGAACTCGGCCGCGACGTGAAGGACACGGCCTATATGCTGCCCTACGGCTTTTATCTCCGCGCCATGTTCTACAACAAGAAGCTGCTGGAACAGGCGGGCGTGAAGGAGCCACCGAAGACGCTCGACGAATTCGCCGACGCCTCGAAGAAGGTCGCGGCCCTTCCCGGCAAATATGGCTATTGCCTGCGCGGCGGCCCGGGCGGCCTCAATGGCTGGGTCATGTTCGGCGCATCCATGGCGGGCTCGAACGAGTTCTTCACCAAGGACGGCACCTCCACCTTCGACAGTCCCGGCTGGGTGAAGGGCCTGACCTATGTGGTCGATCTCTACAAGAACGGCCTGGCACCGAAGGACAGCGTCAACTGGGGCTTCAACGAGATCGTCGCCGGCTTTTATTCCGGCACCTGCGCCTTCCTTGATCAGGACCCGGATGCGCTGATCGCCATCGCACAGCGCATGAAGCCGGAAGATTTCGGCGTCATGACCATGCCCAAGGGCCCCGACGGCAAGACCTTCCCGACGATTGGTTTCGCCGGCTGGTCGATGATGTCGAAATCCGAAAACAAGGACCTTTCCTGGAAGCTGATCGAGACGCTTGAAGGGCCGGAAGGCAATATCGAGTGGAACAAGAAGACCGGTGCGCTGCCGGTGCACAAGTCGGCGGAGAAGGACCCCTTCTATGCCAGCGAGCAGTTCAAGGGCTGGTTCGACGAACTGGCCGACAAGAACGCCGTGCCGACGACGATGCCGACCTATCTTGAGGAGTTCGCCTTCTTCAAGGATTCGCTTGTGATCAAGACATCGCAGGAAGCGCTGCTCGGCGATATCACGCCGGAAGACCTTGCCAAGCAATGGGCTGATTACATGACCAAGGCGCAGCAGAAGTTCCTGGCCTCGAAGTAACGACATTGACCGGCCGTGCGGGCGCAAATGCCCGTGCGGCGGGTCTTGCCGGCCTTCGCTGCGACAGGCCTTTTCCTCGCAATTTTTCGGATCGGTAAGCCGAGAGGCTGGAAAACCCGTCCGTTCCGTCGTCCGATCAGGGGAGCGATACAATGTCCTATGCCCATGGCGCCGGGCCGGTGGCTGCGCGCAAACCGGCTGGCAAGCCCGCGATGCGGCGGTTTGCCGATTGGGCCGAACCCTGGCTTTACAGCGCGCCGGTGCTGGTGCTCATCGTCGCCGTCATGCTGGTGCCGCTGGTGCTTGGCCTCTCCTATGCCTTTCGCGATGTGCAGCTGCTCAATCCGTTTTCCGGCGGTTTCGTTGGTCTCAAACATCTGGAGGCGCTGTCGCAGGATGCGGCCTTTTACCGGGCGCTGAAAAATACGCTGTGGTGGACGGGCGCTTCGGTTTTCCTGCAATTCTTCTTCGGCCTCATTCTGGCGCTGCTGCTCGATAAACCCTTTGCGGGCAGGGGGCTGGCGCAGGCGCTGGTGTTCCTGCCATGGGCCGTGCCGACCTTCCTTGCCGGTCTCAACTGGGCATGGCTGTTCAACCCGGTCATCGGGCCGCTGCCGCACTGGATGGTCTCGCTCGGGCTGTTATCCGCACCCAACAATATCCTCGCCGACCCGCAGCTTGCCATGTGGGGGCCGATCATCGCCAATGTCTGGTGGGGCATTCCCTTCTTCGCCATCACCTTGCTGGCCGCACTTCAGGCCATCCCGCGCGATCTTTATGAGGCGGCGGAAATTGACGGGGCGAACCCGCTGCAGCGTTTCACCTCCATCACCCTGCCGTTTCTGGCGCCCACCATCGCCATCACCATCCTGCTGCGCACCGTCTGGATCGCCAATTTCGCCGATCTCATCATCGTCATGACCAATGGCGGACCGGCCGACCGCACGCAGATCGTCGCCAGCTACATCTTCACCCAGGCCTTCCGGCGTCTGGATTTCGGTTATGCCTCGGCCATCGCGCTGGTGCTTCTGGTGCTGCTGCTTGCCTATTCCATGCTGATCGTGCTGCTGCGCCAGCGCCTGATCGAGAAGGACTGACCAGTGACCTCAAGGATATTTCTCACCCTTGCCCATCGTCTGGCGATCCTTGCCTATATCGCCTTTGCACTGTTCCCACTGTTCTGGTTGCTCAAGGTTTCCGTGACGCCGAATGATCTGCTCTATAGCGAAGGTGTGAGGATGTGGCCATCGCGGGCGACCTGGGATCATTATCGTTTCGTCATAGAAAACAGTGCTTTCCCGACGTTTTTTAAGAACAGCGTCATCGTCGCGGGCTCCACGGCAATTGCCGTAACGATACTTTCTTCGCTCTCGGGTTACGCGCTGTCACGCTTCCGTTTCAAGGGCAAATACTGGATCGTGGCGTTAATGCTGATCACCCAGATGTTTCCGCTGGTCATGCTGGTCGCGCCGATCTTCAAGATGCTGTCGCCCCTCGGCCTCACCAACAGCCTGACGGGCCTCGTCATCGTCTACACCGCCTTCAACGTGCCTTTCGCCACCTTCCTCATGCAGTCGTTCTTCGATGGCATTCCGAAGGATCTGGAAGAGGCGGCGATGATTGACGGGGCGAGCCGGTTCACGGCCTTCCGCCAGATCATCCTGCCGCTGACGCTGCCGGGCATTGCCGCGACGCTCGGTTTCGTCTTCACCGCCGCGTGGAGCGAGCTTCTGTTTGCGCTGATGCTGATTTCCGGCAACCAGAGCGCCACTTTCCCGGTTGGCCTTCTGACCTTCGTTTCGAAATTCTCCGTCGATTTCGGGCAGATGATGGCGGCGGGCGTTCTGGCGCTCATTCCGGCCTGCCTCTTCTTCCTGCTCATTCAACGTTATCTCGTGCAGGGCCTGACGGCCGGCGCGGTGAAAGGATAATCCCATGGCTTCCATCGAGCTGAAGAATGTCGGCAAGACCTATGGCGACCTCGCCGTGCTGCATGGCGTCGATCTTGATATCAGGGATGGCGAGTTCATCGTCCTCGTCGGTCCTTCAGGCTGCGGAAAATCGACGCTGCTGCGCATGATCGCCGGGCTTGAAGAGATAACGTCCGGCGACCTTTCCATCGACGGCGAACGCGTCAATGATCGCCGCCCGAAGGATCGCGATATCGCCATGGTCTTCCAGTCCTATGCGCTCTATCCGCATATGAGCGTGGCCGACAATATGAGCTATAGCCTGCGCCTGCGCCGCAGCCCGAAAGAAACCATCGCGGCGGCGGTGGCCGGTGCTTCCGCCAAGCTCGGCCTCGATCCCTATCTCGCCCGCCGCCCGAAGGCGCTCTCCGGTGGCCAGCGTCAGCGCGTCGCCATGGGCCGCGCCATCGTGCGCCAGCCGAAAGCCTTCCTGTTCGATGAGCCGCTATCCAATCTCGATGCCCGGCTGCGCGAACAGATGCGGGCCGAGATCAAGCGCATGCATGCCGATCTCGGCGCAACCTCGGTCTACGTCACCCATGACCAGATCGAGGCCATGACGCTCGCCTCGCGTATCGTCGCCATGAATGCCGGACATGTGCAGCAGATCGGCGCGCCGCTCGATCTCTATGACCGCCCCGCCAATCTCTTCGTCGCCGGCTTCATCGGTTCGCCCGGCATGAATTTCCTCGAAGGACGGCTCGTGCAGGAGAACGGCGGCAGTTTCGTCGTGCTGGGTGACGGCACGCGTCTGGCGCTTGGCCGCGATGTGAACCTCGCCGATGGCGAGCCGGTCACGCTCGGCATCCGCCCGGAACATGTCACCGTGGCGCCGGCTGAAGGCGGGGTGGAGGCAACCGTCGATCTGGTCGAGCCGACCGGCCTCGGCGTTATCCTGCACCTCACCGTGCATGGATTGCCCTTCAAGCTGTTTTCGTCAGACCGGGCATTGTTGCAACCGGGCAAATCCCTGCGGGTCGGTTTCCCGCAGGAAAGGCTGCATGTCTTCGACAGGAATGGCGTCAGGATCGGCGAGGCGTGAGGTTTGGCATAGTACGCAGGAATATTTCCTGTGCGGTTGCACACCCACCTCCGTCATTCCGGCCTTGAGCCGGAATCCAGACGACGCGCGTCTGCGCGGCGAGAGACCCCTTTCAGCCCAAGGACTTGGGCTGGCTAGATTCCGGCTCAAGGCCGGAATGACGGAAAGTTGGAGATGTTGAGAGCCGTCGCAAACGCCGCAAATCTGGCGTCAGATTATCCTTTCCAGTCTTCCCGTCATATCGCCTTACCCTTTTCATCGAACCTGTGGATCTTGGTGTCATCGGGCGTGATGAAGACGGTATCGCCGTGTTTGCACTCGAACTCGCCGTCCGTGCGAGCAGTGATCGGCCCGATGCCTGACACCTCGAGATGCAGAAAGGTATCCGATCCGAGATGTTCGGCCACCGTCACCTTGCCCTGCCACAGCCCGCTTTCCTTCGACAGCACCAGATGCTCCGGCCGCACACCGGCGGTGGTGGCGCCCTTTTGGCGGGCGTAATCGCCCGTCACCAGGTTCATGCGCGGCGAGCCGATGAAGCCGGCGACGAAGAGGTTGGCGGGGGTGCGGTAAAGCTCCATCGGCGAGCCGACCTGCTCGATATTGCCGCGG
>NZ_JBNWCK010000009.1:0-179278 GCF_053522465.1 Agrobacterium sp. 22-214-1
ATATCATGATATTGTTATTATGATCGATCGTCGCTCAAATCTGATCTCCACTCCAATCAATTTCATCTCACTCATATAGTTTCCGCGCATAATCATTCTTCAGCCACATCGGCAATTTCAACATAAAAATCATATATTTACACGTTATCGTCCCGCAATCCGCAAATTGCAGGCCATAAAAACAAGATTCTGGTCGCGGATTTTCATCCGCCCTCAATATTCCTATACAATTCAATGCAGCATATATTTTATATGTTTCTGCATATACATCTACATAAATATATGTTTACGGAATCCTCCCGGGTCGCAGGTGTACTCCTCTCTTCATCTCGGTTTCCAAATTCGAATTCTTCTTCTGGTTGTGTAAATATTGCTTCTTGCGTCGACGATTCATAATCTTCGCCACCCTTCGCCTCATCAGGGCTGTATCTGCACGAACTGCAAGAACGTACATTTCATAGAGACCCATTTGAACACACCTTTCCTATCACGCGACGCAGTTGCGACCGTGTCTTGAGCTTCATCTCTTTTCCCATCAGCCTTTCGGTTCAATGGGCATTGCAACGGGGCACTGAAAATTGCCCCCTGGGGAAATAAAGACACTTATCAGTGCCCCGCATCAGCGGTTTATGCCTGGCAAAGCCAGTCCTTCAGCAAACGACCTTCAGAGAAATAGAGAGGTCCACCACAAACCCAATCCATTTCCCTCTGTTCGCTGCCAGAAGAATTCATTCAGACGCGAAATATGAGAGTGACGTCCCTCTCTCACACCGCTGCCGGTTCAGCGTAAAACCAGAATGTCTTCCGATTTCATCACCGAATAGGAGCAGTATAAGCTATGCAAACAGGATGGGGATGAACGGGGAAATAAAAAATATTATGCAAATAGAGTGTGGTGTGTTTTGCGCGTCGGCAATGATTGGAAGCATGGAATAGGAATTGCGCTCGCTTTGCCCAACACACCTTCTGCGGGAAAAGTGTGGACATACGACAGCTTCCCCTGCGCGACGCTACCGTGTCAGGTATAGTAAGCGTATCGACGAAGACAGCCGTCAGACACTTGCTTTAGGTGATCAATGCCCCACCGTTTGTTCCTAGTCAGTTCAGAGGAAATACAGCGTCTCAATGACGAGCAAGCACGCGAACTAGTTGCGCGACTTGTGCGTGCGGAGGCGGAGAAATTGGATGCAGCCAATAGTTCCGTTACTTGGGGCGGAGACCAGAGGGCAAAGGATGGGGGCATTGATGTGCGCTTCGCATCTTCGGCCCTGGCTGCGAACAGCAGCTACCTACCGAAAAACTGTGTTGGCTATCAGGTCAAGGCCGAGAAATTCCCGCCATCCAAGATAAGCGGCGAAATGGCACCAGCAGGCACTATCAGCGCGTCGATAGCCGACCTACTACGAGACAATCATGCCTACATAATCGTCTCTACCAAAGACAGCGCATCGGACAGCTCCCTCGCCGCTCGTAAGTCAAAAATGGCAGATTGCGCGAAAGAGGCGGGGTTGGATAATAAAGGTGCGCTAGATTTCTTCGATGCTCGGCGCGTTGCAGACTGGGTTGAGCAATACCCCTCAATCGGCGTTTGGGTGAAAGACATTGTCGCCGCCCCCGTTCAAGGTTGGCGGCCATATGGTGCATGGGCATACCGAGAAAGCGATCCCCAAGCTGAGTATCTCGTTGATGACAAGGTCAAAGTTTTCGCGCCGAATGCTGATGATGGCAGCAATGCGCTAGAAGCAATTGATGCCATCAGAAAAGATTTAACTTCTGGTCGTACAGTACGATTGGTCGGTCTTTCCGGCGTTGGAAAGACGCGCTTAGTACAAGCGCTTTTTGATCCCCGTATTTCGACCACTGCACCCGCACTGTCATCGGATGCAGTGATATATGCGGACCTATCAGATCACCTAGAACCGCAGCCAACTTCAATGGTCGAAACGCTAATTGGCGGTAATATGCCGACGTTTCTCATCATCGACAATTGTGGGCAAGAGTTACACAAGCGCTTGGCTGAGATGGTAGCACAGGGTTCGCCTCGCATCTCCCTGCTCACAGTGGAATATGACATTCGAGACGATTTGCCTGAGGCTACAAGCTGCTACCGACTTGAGGGTTCCTCGGAAACGGTAATTAGAGAGTTGCTAGGACGCCGGTATACGCATTTGTCTGATAGCGACATCAACAGAGTTGCAGAATTTTCCGATGGAAACGCTCGTGTGGCTTTCGCCTTGGCAAGCGCCTCTGAGCGTAGCAATGAGCTGGCTCAACTGACCGACGACGCCTTATTCAGGCGGCTTTTCAACCAGAAGCAAACTGAAAGTGACGAACTTCTGCGATGTGCTGAGGCGGCCAGCCTTCTGTATTCATTTGATGGCGATGATGTAACGGACAGTTCGGAACTAGCGCTTCTTGGATCAACAAGCGGCCTGTCTGCTACCGCACTCTACCGTGGGATTGCTGAATTGCAGCGCAGGGGGTTGGTTCAGCAACGAGGAAAGTGGAGAGCGGTTTTACCTCACGCCATTGCAAATAAACTGGCTGCAAGGGCAATCGAGAACATACCGCCTTCGATTGTAGATGCCTTAATCAACAAGGCATCTGAAAGGGTCTCAAAATCCTGCTCACGCAGGCTTGGCTATCTGCATACTTCTCTCACAGCTCAGCGAATAGTTGCAGAGTTTCTAAAACCCGGTGGCCGGTTTGATCGTATTGATGCCTTAGATGACACCAGGCGGCAGGTCTTAAAGAATTTGCTGCCCGTGGACCCAGGTTCAGGTCTATCTGCCCTTCGCAGGACGGTGGAGAGTGTCGACACGTCAACAATAGATGTTCATATCGCATCCGATCTGGTGCGGATGGTGAAATCTCTGGCTTATGATGAGGCGATGTTCACGGATGCGTTGGGCACTCTCGTTGCTTTGTTCGAAGGCGATGAAATTCGAGGTCGAAGCAGTTCATCACACGAGGCGATCGTTGCGCTTTTCAGTTGCCATCTCTCTGGCACACATGCGTCACCAGAGGAACGTGTCTCATCGATCCGGGCATTGATACAAAGCGACAAGCCAGTGATTGCGCGGCTAGGGCTGGATGCACTCCAGCAATCGTTGGAAACGTCTCATTTCTCTAGCCAGTTCGAAGTAGATTTTGGTGCACGCCGGAGGGACTATGGATGGTCGCCCAAAAGCCGAGATGACGTTCTGCGATGGTACCGCGGCTTTTCTAAGCTAGGTCTTGAGATCGCGGTGCCAGAAGACATCAACGGTCCAGTTCGCCACATTTTAGGGCGCGCTGTGCGGGGTCTGTGTGAAGATGCCGGAATGATCAGCGAGTTAGAGGAGATTGCACATGCGCTTGCTGCTTCTGGTGGCTGGCCTGATGGTTGGATCGGCGTGCGCGAAACTTTGCACTGGGGAAAGTCGGTCATTCCGCCGGATATTTTGGAGCGTCTTAACACTTTGGAACGGCTTCTAGCTCCCGCCGATCTATTGGGAGAAATCCGCAGTACGGTTCTCGCACGCAACGCCAGTATACTAGATTTGTTGGATGACGGTGAGGAAGCCGACTACTCCAGCCGCCACAATGCACTGCTTGAGAATGCAAAGCGGCTAGGAAGTTTGGCTGCGAATGAGCCGCTGATGGTATCACAGCTTCTGCCTGAATTGCTTAGTGATCGATCTAACGCGGTAAGCATGTCTTTTGGCAACGGGCTGGGAAAGGCTCTGACAGACCCCGGGAAACTGATGAATGAGGCCAAAGCGACTATCGCAAAAATGAAATCCTCGGATGTCAGTCTGCTGATAATTCGGGGTGTTCTTAGAGGTTGGCAAGAAGTCGATGCGTCAGGCCTCAATGCCTTCCTAGACGACGCCGTTTTAGATCCCGTTTGGGGGGCATGGCTGCCTGAGTTGCAATGCGCAGTTGGCCTAGAAGGTGGTGCTATTGACCGCATATTTAAATCGTTAGACGCAGGTATCGCACCACAGTGGCAGTATCGGTACTTATCCATGGTGCGAGCGCCGGATGACCTTGCTCCAGATGTGATTGAAGTCCTAGTCAATTCCCTATCAGCAATTGCTGATGGCGGAGCAGTAGCGATTGATCTGCTAGGAATGGTAGTTCATTCTGCAAAAGAGCGAGGGGAAAACTTCGTTCGTGATATTGCTTACAGGATCGGTGGCTTCCTTGCTCGTGTCGATCTTTCAAATTGTAAGGTCGATGACACGATGGTGGATCACCATTTGGGTAGATTGATCACCTTCGCTTTGAACAACACATCTTCTCAATCTCTCGACAATGACATGTTACAAAACCTGCTATCATGGGAGCGATCCGAGCAAAGGAAGTACGCCTACAGGCGTGGCCGCCATCTGCAACCTTTTTTCAAGCTAAGACCGATACTGGCGCTGGACGCAATCTACCAGCCTGATCCAGACGGTCGCTATCGGACCGCAGCCCGGCTCGCCGCAGACCACCACAACGAACGCGGCAGTCGACCTATGGAGGCAGTGTCTCCAAAGGCCGCGCTGGAATGGTGCTCAGCGTCGCCAACAGATCGCTTCTTATTTATAGCCGCAACGTGCGAACTTTATGCTCCAAAGAAACCAGATGAAGAACAAAGTGATAGGCGCTTATCGGAAATAGCAAAGGAAACTTTCAAGGCGGCCCCCGACAAAAGGGAGGTGCTCAAAGCATATATCAGCCGACTTATGCCCATGAGTTGGTCAGGTTCGAGAGCTGAAAAACTTCGGCAGAGGCTCGGCATTCTCGATGACCTAGCTGCTTTGGTTAGCGGGGAAGATACGCAAATTGTAGACAGTGAACGCACGCGAATGATGAAGATCGTAAGCGAGATGAAAGAGCGAGAGGACGCAGAAGAGCGAACGAGGAACGAGACTTTCGAGTAGCATTATCCCCTAGCCAGTTTGGACAATACCTCTGGCATCTAGCGCCCTGAGATCTTCTCTCAAGCGTACTGCTATATCCATCCGCTCATGCAGGATACTCATCACGCCGAGGTCGCCGTTATCAAGCTTTCGGAAAAACAGGTAATGATGCTCATACCGGCTGAAGTAAGCCTCACTCTTGAGGTCACCGGGGACGGCAAGTCTTTGGGGCAGACGCCGCCAAAGTAGGTCGTTGTCGCAAAGGCGCTGCAAATGCGCGTGCAAGCCACGTATATAGGCCTCAGCCTGCGCTTCACCCCAAGTATCGACGGTGTCGCGCCAGATTTTATCCTGTGCGGCATCGGCAGGTGCATAAAAGCGATAAGCCGCCATAACTAGCGACGCGTGTTTCGGCCGATTACATCATCAGCAGAGACGGCTCTAAACTCGCTGTCATCCGCGCGCATTGCAGGAACCAGTTCCTTTTGCAAGGCATCCCATGCTTCGTCGCGGGTTTGCAGGTCACGCCGAATAAGCGCTCGAATATATTCGCTCGCATTCTCATAAAGACCGTCATCACCAATCTGCTGCTGGATATGGTCTTGCAATGCTCCGCTGACTTTGACGTGAATGCTTCCTGACGCCATGAGGTTTCCTTTCGCTCTCCGCAACTATGAAAAGCGTAGCATATATTGTCAATATTCATCACAACAAAGGGAAAAACGGCACTTTCAGCGGGGAAGCGAGCCTTAATGAAGGCTTGGTGGTACGGAGATCGACATCGCCGAGGTATAATCTAAGGCTATCGGCGCCTAGACGAACAAGCCGTCTGCGACCGCGAAACCGCTCTTTTGCAAATCGCTCAACGTGGTGTCGAGGAACTGGATCGAACCGCCATCCGGCGTCGCGACTAACAGTTCATTTGCCGACACCACCGTAACGGCAGCCAGCAAAGCGGCCTTGGACACAAATAGATCGCTGGTGAAGACCAGAGTGTCATCGGCCCGCAATTGATGCACGATATCGGCGCCGTGACCGCTGCCGAACCAGAACGTATCGGCACCCGCGCCACCCTTCATCAGGTCATTGCCGGTTCCACCGTAAAGTACATCGTTGCCTTCATTGCCCTCCATCGTGTCGTTGCCGGAACCGCCAACGAGGACGTCATCGCCGAGCCTGCCCTTGATGACATCGTTGCCGCCCCTGCCTTCGATGATATCGTTGCCGGCTAGGCCGGAGATCGTTTCGCCCGCTTCGGTTCCGACGATGGTTGGGGTTCCGTATCCCGGACCGCCGCTGGCCGGCGCGCCCTTGACCGTCAGGGACAAAGTCGCCGTCGCGGTAGCGCCCTGACTATCCCGGATCGTGTAGCGAAAGATATCCGTGAGGCTGGAGGTTTCCGAAAGGCCGGCAACTGAAGGATTGGTCTCGTTGACGTCGTAACTCCAGCTCCCGTCCGCTTTCAGAAGAAGCGTTCCGAAGCTGCCTGCAATTGTGCTTCCCGCGACCGTAACACTGACGGCTGCGCCTGTGCCGCTGGCAGACAGGACCGTCAATGCGTCTCCGGTATCGACGTCGCTATCGTTGCCGAGAACGGTCCCTATCGCATTGGCCGCGCCTGCCGTTGCTGTCGCCGCATCGTCGGCGGCGACCGGTGCGTGGTTCGCTCCCTTGATGGTGAACACCAGACTGGCCGTCGATTGCAGACCGGTCTCGTCGCGAATGGTGTAGCTGAAGGTCTCGGTCAGCGTCGAACCGCCCGAAAGGCCGGAAACCGCCGGGTTGGAAACATTCGGAACGTAACTGTACGTGCCATCGGAATCGATGGCGAGCAGGCCGTAAGTACCCGCCAGTTGTGTATCGTTTCCGGTGACGGCAACACTCGACGCGCCATGCACCACGCGGGTCACCGCCATGAAATCGCCGGCATCGGGATCCGTGTCATTGGCGACGACGTTGCCTGTCGCGCTGGCGTTGACCGACACGATGCCGGTGTCGTTGACCGCGACCGGCGCGTCGTTGCTGCCTGCAATCGTGATCGAGAGGCTCGCCTTGGCGGTTCCGCCGCGACCATCCGAAACGGTATATTCGAAACTCTCGACAAGATTGTCGAAATAGAGCGCGTTGACGACCGGATTGGTCGCAGATGGCGTAAAGTTATAGTCACCATTGGCGGCAATCGTCAGCGCACCGTAACTGGTCTGAATGGTTTGCGACGCGCCAAGCGAATAGGTCACGCCCTTGATCACGATCGAGGCGACGGACAGGGTGTCGCCGTCGCTATCCTGATCGTTGGCGAGCAGGTTGCCGGAAACCGTGTTGCCCGGGCCATCTTCCGAAACGGATCTGACCTCGCCTGTCGCGGACGGCGCGGTATTGGCAGGCCCGGAGGGAACTGGCGGCGTGACGATGAATTGCGCCGCCTTCACACTCGACGCGGTAATCCCGCTGAGCGTCGCAACCGTTGCGAAGGCGCCGGGTCCGGCGGCACCGTCCACGTCCACCTCGACGAGGGTATCCGCGCCCGACTGTGAAAGGCGGATATAGCCCGCCGCAAATGCGCTCGCGCCCGTCGCTCCGGAGGGCATTGCCAGAATGCCGGAAAGATCGAGGAAATCATCGGACCGAAAATCGGAAACGATATCGCCTATTTCGCTCATGCTGCTGATAACGAAGGTATCCGCACCCGCACCACCTTTCAGCGTATCGACACCAGCACCACCGTCAAGCCGGTCGTTGCCCTCGTTACCCTCCAGATAGTCGTTGCCGTCGCCACCGACGAGGATGTCGTCTCCGATAAGCCCCTTGATCGTATCGTTACCGGCAAGGCCGGCAATCACGTCTGCGCCTGTCGTGCCGCGCAGCGTATCGGCCGCCGCCGTTCCGCTGATCGTCGGTTGAGGCTCGCCACCTGTGGAGGAGGCGCGAATGGAAACCGTCAGCGATGCCGAGGAATGGAGACCTGCGCCGTCGCGGACGGTATAGTTGAAGACTTCCGATAACGATGCGGAGCCGGAAAGTGCTGCAACGGCAGCATTGCTCTGGTTCGGTTGATAGACCCAGCTTCCATCGCTTTTCAGGATCAGCGATCCGTAACTGCCGACAATGGTGGTTCCGCCAGCCGTCATGCTTTGCATCGCCCCGCCGGCGGCGCTGCCGGAAAGCACGGAAAGAACGTCGCCGGTATCGGGATCGAGATCGTTGGTCAGAAGATTGCCGGCGCCCGAAACGGTTTTGACGATCGAGGCGGTATCGGCAACCGCCGTCGGCGCATCGTTGAGACCGGTGATCGTCACCGTGACGACGGCGCTGGCTGTTCCACCGCGCCCGTCGGAAATCCGATAGGTGAGATTGTCCTCGGCGGTCTGGCCGGCCGCAATCGCGTTGGTGGCGGCGAGGGTTGGGTCCACCTTGTAATAGTAGCTGCCATTCGGACTGATATAAAAGGTGCCGTATTTGCCGGCAACGGCGGTTTCCGCCGCCTGAATGGCAGAAGCCTTGGAACCATAGGTTGCCTGCGTTACCCGCAGGACATCACCATCCACATCGCTGTCGTTTGCAAGGAGGTTGAAGGTGCTGCTGACCGTCGCCCTGTTCTCGGTCAAGGTAATGTGGCTGTCGGCAACGGCAACGGGAGCGGTGTCACCGGGCTCCATCACCTCATCCGGGTCCGGCGAAGGACGCGGCCCTGAAATGGTGCCGGTCAACCCTTCCGTATAAGCGATGTAATTGGCAAGCCGGCCTCCAACCACTTCGTAGGATTCGTTATCCGTATGGACCTGATCCTTCAACGGCAGATCTTCGGTGATCGAACCGATATAGATGTCGTCGCGACTGGCCGCGATTTCGCGCTGCGCCTCGCGAACGATATCCTGCCCTCCGTTCCAGCGGGCATCAGAACCCGTATAGGCGGTATTGGCAACCTCCTGGATGAAAACCGGCGCGGCAGGATCGGTCTGGGCGCGGATGTAATCCAGCACCTCGACCGTCGCTTCCTTATAGGTTTCGACGTCGCTCGTGCCGTCCATGATGCGCTTGGCATCTGCCTCGCCCTGCGCCCAGACGATTTTCAGCTCGACTGTGTAGCCCTGCGCCTCAAGGGCGGCAACCGAGGCATTGATGCCCTGTATCGCCGCCTGTGCCAGTGCTCCGGGCGTGTTCGTGTCGGGATACCACCATAGAAGATCCGCCCCCGGCGCATCGGAGGCATTGCCATCGACGCCGCTCGCCCCCTTGGCAAAATCCTGGACCACCACATTGTTTGCGGTCGTAAATTTCGACGACGTTCCCGTGCTCTGGATAACTGTTTTCAGCGTGGACGCCGAAACACCGCCGGAGATGCCGAGATAGGACGAAAGCTCGGTCGCGAGAACCGAAGCGCCGGAATCATTGTCCCCATAGAGGTTGAACATGTTGTCGGCGTTGGATTGCCCCATAAACGCAATGAACTGGATAGCTGCCATGGACCCCTCCGGGCTAACGCCTTTTTCGTTAAATCACTGCCTGATACCGGGCGGAAATGATTTCTCTTGTCCCGGCTCAGTCCTCCCTGAAAACATGATTGAGCTGATCCGTCAGCGGCTTGACGAGATAGGAAATCACACGCCGCTCCGCCGCCGGCATCAACACGTCCGTTGGCATTCCGGGGTAGAGTTTGAGGTTCCCCAACCCTTCCAGGCTCTCTGCCTCAGGCCTGATCCGCACCGCATAAAACGGCTGTCCCGTTCTCTGATCGGTCAGCACATCCGGGGAAACGGACACAACGTCACCCTTCACCATTGGTGTCGTCGTGCGGTCGAAAGCGGTAAAGTGCAACTGCGCCCTCTGACCCAGCGCCACTTGATCGATATTGCGCGGCGAGATTCTCGCCTCCACGATCAGGCCATCGCCACGGGGCGCGACCAGCATCAACGTCTCCCCGGGCTGAACGATGCCACCGACGGTGTGAAGCTGCAGCTCGAAAATACGCCCGCTGACAGGAGAACGGATATCCAATCGGCCAAATTGTTCTGTTACGTCGACACGTCGCGCTTCCATTTCGGTGATCTTCGCTTCGGTCTCCGCCAGCTCCTTGGCATTTTCTCCCCTGCGGTTTTCATCGAGCTGAAGAATTTGCAGTTCCACTTCGCTGATGCGTCCCTCGGCCTGCGCTCTCGATGCCAGTCGTTCACCAAGATTGCCCTGCAACTCGGCGCGGCGCTGTTTGAGCGACGTCAGGCGTTGCAGCGTGACAAGCTGTTGCCGGTACAATCCATCGACAGACGCAAATTCCTCATCGACCGCCGCAATCGACGCTCTCACCGCCTCGATCTGGACGTTTTCGCCCTCGATCTCGTCGGCAAGCTGGCCCTTGCGTTCGGCGAGCTGGCGCTTCATGCCTTCGATACCGTCTCTCCGCGTTTGAAGAAGGTTCTGCTCCAAGGCAACGAGCTGGCCATAGGCGGGCCTGGTCAGCCGCTTCTCTCCCAGAAAATCCGCCTCAAACGTTCCTGTGCCGGCAAGCTCGGCCCTGAGGCGCGCAGCCCGCACCAGAGACTGGACCAGCGCATTCTCGATAATTGCCAGATTGGCCTCGACCGTCGTTCGGCTGAGACGCAGCAAAACATCGCCGGCCGCGACCTCACTGCCCTCGTGCACCAGGAGTTCGGATACCGTGCCGCCGCTGAGATGCTGTATCTTCTTGACGTCGTTCTCGATGACGATGAAGCCCTGACCGCTGACGGCTCCCGCCAGCTTCGTCGTGGCAGCCCAGCCGCCAACACCGCCGAACAGGGCAAGCCCCAGCCCTATAACAACCGCGATATGTCGCCGAAGTGAACGGCACCAGAAGGCGATGGAAAGCTCGTCGCTCATCGCGATACCTCCAGCTTTCCGGTTGCCCCGACAACCTTCAGAATCTTTGCCGAGCGCGCAACCGGCTTGCGAAGGACCTGCCCCATGATCGCCTCACGCGGGCCGAAGGCTGCCATCCTGCCCTCTTTCAGGACCAGAATCTTGTCCGCCTGAGCAAGAATACCGGGTCTGTGGGTGATGACGACGGCAATACCCGCGCGCATCTTGATGCCCTCGATGGCGCGAGACAAAGCGTCTTCCCCCTCAGCGTCGAGATTGGCGTTCGGCTCATCGAGAACGACGAGGAATGGCTCGCCATAAAGCGCACGCGCCAGAGCGATACGCTGGCGCTGACCGGCCGAGAGTATCGGGAACTGGGGATCGATCAGTGTGTCGTAACCATCCGGCAATTGCAAAATCAGATCGTGCACGCCCGCCGTTTTCGCTGCGGCGATAACGTCGGCAGAGGGAATGTTCTGACGAAACCTGGCGATATTCTGGGCGATGGTTCCTCCAAACAGCCCTATTTCCTGCGGCAGGTAACCCATATGGCTGCCAAGCCGATCAACGTCCCACTGGTCCAACGTCGCTCCGTCGAAACGCAGCATACCGGAGCTGACGGGCCAGATGCCCAGAAGCAACCGGGCAAGCACCGTCTTGCCGGATCCGCTATGTCCGATCACCCCAAGAACCGTTCCCGCCTCGAGCGAAAACCCGATTTCCGACAGGACGGGTTTTTCGGTTTCCGGCGGACCACCCGCCACCGCCTCTACCGTTATGGTTCGGGACGGCAACGGGAGCTCCGACAGACCTTCCCGGTCCGCCTCTGCCGCAACGACAGCCGTCAGGCGAAGCCAACCATGTCTTGCTGCGGCAAAGCCCCGCCAGTGAACAATAGCCGCTTCAACCGGCGCAAGCGCTCGCGACGTCAAAATCGAGGACGCCAGGATGATACCGCCGGACGCATCACCCTTGATGACCAGAACGGCTCCAACCGCCAAAACGCCAGATTGCAGGGCAACGCGGAGAACCTTCGTCATTGTTGCGTAAGTATTGGCCACATCGGCGTGGTGTGTGCCGCACAGTCGGAACGTCGCATTATGGGCGGCCCACCTTTCCGCCACATCGCCAGTCATGCCCATGGCCCTCAGCGCCCCGAAATTCGATCGGACGGAATCGGAAAAGCCCCTGCGGTTTGCGGTCAGCACCGCGAGATCGCGTTGAGATTGCCGCAGGCTGAAATGCGCAAGTGTGGTCAAAACCATCAATATCAGCACGCCTGCCAGCGCCACGAAACCGATGACGGGATGAAGCAGAAAACAGATTGCCAGATAGATGGGTAGCCAGGGAAGATCGAAAAGTGCCGATGGCCCTGGCCCGGAGAGAAAACCGCGCACCATATCCAGATCGTCACTTGTCGAAACGATTGCCTGTTTGCCGCACAGCAGCAACGATCGCCGAAAAAGAACACGATCGAGAGTGACTTCGAACAAGGCGGCGAGACGCGACAACATGCGACTTCTGACGATTTCAAACGCGCCCTGACAGACGAACAGCAGGCCTGCCAGCAAACATAGGGCAACAAGCGAGCCGATGCTGCCGCTTGGGATGATGCGGTCATAGACCTGCAACATGAAAAACGGGCTCGTCAGATACAGTAGATTGATGAAACCGCTGACGACGGCAACGACGGCAAGCCCGCCCCTGCACCGGGCAAAAGCCTGATGCAGGAGCGAGCCGCGGGCGTGTCCCCCACCCGTTTCACGATCAAACGCGCCGTCTTTCGGCATACTCATTCGCCTGCTGCTGTTATTGCAAAAAATCTGCGTTACCCCGCGTGCCGCAAAGCCTCGTCAATTGGCGGCATGGGGCTCGTCATGGAGGGTGCTTTCCGGCACCATATTGAGATCGAACGCTGACACATCTGCCTCGACGGGAATGAGGTCGAGAACCGTGTCTGCGGTAAAACTCTGCGGCGCGATGGCCAAATTCCGCCCGGAACTGCGCTGCCGGGTGACGACGATGGTGGTTTCCCTGGCCGTGCCGTTATAAAGCGACAAAATCTCGCCTTCTGTCGGCGAAAGGCTGGCCATCGGCACCAGATGGCGAACGAAGCCACTGAGGATGATGTCGATCTTGCCGGCCGATACGGCCCAGTTCTCCCAATAGCCATCGGGAATGCGCAGCGCGATCGTCGCGTTGCTGCGCAACGTCACCGTGAATACCGACAGTTCGCCCTCATCGCTCAGCAGCCGGACCTTTCCCCAGCCATATAGTTGTTCTCGTGTGGCGCGCGATTCCGGCATCTTGTTCAGCTTGATAAGATTGACGGCATCCTTGACCTTCTGCGCCATCGACATCGTCGTCACGAGGACGGCATCCTCGTCATCGATTACGATCATGTCCTCCAGCCCGATAAGGACGACCTTTCTGCCACCGCGTGCATAAGCGAGGGTGTTGCTGGAGCCGATTGACAGCACCGGCCCGGAAAGGGAGTTGCCGTCGGAATCCTTGTTGCGGGCGATCTCATGCAGGGCCGAAAGAGAGCCGATGTCGGACCAGCCGATGCCTTCGCACCGCACCACGGCACCGCGTGACGTGCGCTCCATGATCGCCGTGTCGATTGGAACATCTGGTGGCGAAGCCCCAAACGCCGAAGCTTCCAGCATGACCGCGTGTATGTCATCGAACATGTCGATGGCGGCATTTTCAAACGCCTCTTCGGCCGCCTGCAGCGTTTCCGGCGCATGACGCGCCAGCTCTTCCAGCATCACACCGGCCCGGAACATGAATATGCCGGCGTTCCAGCAAAAACCCTCTTCCACATAACGCCTGGCATTTTCAAGGGACGGTTTTTCCAGAAAATCGCCGGCGCCGATGGCGTATCCCCTGACTTCCCCGTCTATTTCGATTGCCTCGCCCGGGCGGATGTAACCAAAGCCGGTTTCAGGATGCTCAGGCTGGATACCGAAGGTCACGATACGGTCGGCAAAACGTGCTATCGGCAGAGCGTCCGCGACGATCCGGTTGAAGATTTCGGGTTCCGCAATGATATGATCCGAAGGGGCGACGAGAAGAACGGCGTTGCTTCCCGCCGCATCGATACGCGAGATGGTGACAGTCAGCGCGGCAATCGCCGCGGCCGTTCCCTGCATCGATGGTTCGACGATAAGTCCGTCGACGGAAAATCCGCCGCTGGCAACCTGCTCTTCCGCATGAACCAATGTGTCGCGCGCGCACATCAGCCACGGCAGACTATATCCGGGTACGGCAAACCGGCGCAGCGCCTGCTGGAAAAAACTGTCATGCCCGTCGCCGCCCAGCGTGAGAAACTGCTTCGGTTTGTTCGAGCGGGACAGAGGCCAAAGCCGGGTTCCGGACCCACCGATCATGATGGCGGGAACGATCCGAGTGTTCTCGCCTGCAACAGCGGACAAATCCTGACGCATAGGAAACCCTCACAGAACCATAAAATATATTTTCGTAAAAAATTCGGAGCTGTGGCCGCCTCACCAACAAAGCCCGTGATAGACGACGTTACCGCTGCGGTTTGGCACCTCGACACGCGCAAGATCCACCACCACGAGTGGTCTGCCAGCCGCTTCGATCGCCCCGGTCAGACCCGCATATTTGTGGCCGACCACCAGAATATCAGCGTTGTCGATGACATCAGTGATCGACGCCCGGACACGGGGCGCAATATGGCGCAGATAGGTACGGCCTTCGCTCTCATCCCTCACAACGTTTGGGTCAAAGATCGACACTTCTTTGCCGTTGCCGATAAAATTCTCGACAAGGCTCAGCATCGGGCTTTCGCGCATATCATCGGTGTCGGTCTTGAACGTGATGCCGATGAAGCCGATGCGATCCTTGCGCGCATCGGAGATGAGCTGTTTCGCGCGGTCGATCTGCACCAGGTTTGCCGCCTTTGCGGCGTCAAGCATCGGTGTTGCAACGTTCATTCGCCGTCCGAAGCCGGACAGGGCCCGCAGATCCTTGGGAAGGCACGAGCCACCGTAGGCAAAGCCCGGTTTCATGTAGGCCTTTGAAATATTCAGGCGGGTATCCGCGCACACGACATCCATGACCACATGGCTGTCGATGTCCTTAGCCTTGCAGAGATTGCCGATCTCGTTGGCAAAGCTGATCTTTACCGCATGCCAGCAGTTGTTGACATATTTGACGATCTCGGCGCTCCGCAGCGGAATAACATGTGGTACGACGCTAATATGGGCGACCATTGCCTTAAGAACGTCGATCGAGCGCGTATCATTGCCATACTGCCCAAAGACGATGGCGCCAGGCTTGTAATAATCGGCAATCGCCGTGCTTTCACGCAGGAATTCAGGGTAATAGGCGACACCGAAATCCACTCCGGCGATCTTACCGGACGCCTCCTCGAGCGCCGGTATGACAACCTCCTCCATTGTGCCGGGGAGGATGGTGGAACGCATGACGACAACGTGGAATTCGCTTTTGTTACGCAAGGCCCTGCCGATCTCAAAAGAGACCTGACGCACGTAGTCGGTATTGAGTGTACCGTCGAGAAGGCTGGGTGTGCCCACGCAGCAGAGTGACACATTCGTCATTTCGACCGCTTCCGCCGCCGAGGTGGTCGCGGTCAGCATGCCGTTGAGGTTGGCTTTTTCCAGAAACTCGGCAAGGTCAGGTTCAATGATCGGTGCTTCGCCACGGGCAAGGCACGAAACCTTGAAACTATCCGGATCGACCGCCACGACGCGGAAACCGTCGTTGCTCAGACAGGCGGCCGACACGCAGCCGACATAACCGGCCCCGAAAACACTGACCCTGAGCCCCATTGCACTGACGTTAATATCAATTTTGGTCATGTGAACCCCTGAAAGCAACTAAGGAAATACTTAAACAACCATGGGAAATTCTGAAATTTCAGAATAGACGCACCACCGGACCAGGCAGGAAGGAGGCGATCAAAAGCAATGCAGGATCCGACTCGATAGAGCCCGTCGGCAACATAAAATTTATATTTTATCGCGAAAATGCTTCGCCGAAAACAAAAGAGCAAACGGCAAAAAACTAACGAAACGTAACAACGTATTTATATGACTGCACAAAATGTGCACATCATCGGCAACGGCCAAATTGGCGAAATTTCAAATAAAACATATATAGAAGCAAAACCGATGGCGACCAACGGATGATAGGATCTTGTCGGCTCCGCTATTAATTACAAAAACATTAAATATGAATATACAATGTAGTCAACAAATATTTAACGGATTATATAAAATAAATTCGAAATTTGATAATATTCGCAGCTATTTTCCCGATCGTTGCTTACGCGCGTCAATCAATCCGCCTGTTAACCGGACGTTTTCTTGAATCTGCTTCAATGGCCGCTTTCCTTTTCGGGAAGTGAACCATGTTGCGTTTTGCGTTGATTGCCTTTTCCGCCTCCTTTCTGTTCAGCTTGCCTATGCTGGGCGTCGGCAACGATTCAGGCTCAAGTAAAGTCGCATATAACATACCCAAACCGGACACCTCGCCTGCTCCCACGCCGACCGTTCAGGTGAAGCTGGAAAGACCCCGCAACGCAACGATCTCGAACGGCAATTGGGAAACGGGCATGAGTTGCGACGTGGCGGTTTCCCAAATCGAAACCCCGCCGCAGAAAATTGCCACAAGCTCGAAATATCTTCCCCGAGACGCGGTGGAGAACGAACGGCAGGACGCCTCCCATGTCGCCGTTTTCAAGCCGATCTGGCGTTCTATTCTCGAGCTGGAAAACATTAAGACGCGCTTTGGAACTGAATGCGCCATGGGTGTCCTTCGCCAATGGGCCACGGCCCACGCCCTGATCGACGCGACCACACCCGACGCCAAACTCACCCGCGCTCGCGTCCTTGCAGAAATATCCGGTCTCGTCGCGGCCTGGGGTGTCGCAGGCGATCTCGACAGACAAAAATCCGTCACGGATTGGCTGAATATTATGGCAGACGACACCATGGTGTTTTTCGACGTTGAGGCCGGCCCGCGAAGCGCTCGCAACAATCATCGTTATTGGGCAGCCCTTGCCCTTGCCACCGTCGGTAACCTGACGGGGGACCAAAACAAAATCGACTGGGCACGCCAGTCTTACCGGATCGGCGTATGCCAAGTTACCGAAGACGGCACTTTGCCGCTTGAAATGCGGAGGGGAGCGCTTGCGCGCAACTACCATCTCTATGCTTTTCGTCCGCTGGCCGCCACATTCGTCACGTTCCGCAAGATCGGTCAACCACTCGATGACATCTGCTCCGGATCTCTCGAGAGACTGGCCAAAGCTGCATTGAACGGTGTCGATGACGCCACGCTGTTTGAAACCGCGACCATGAAACAGCAAACCAAGCCGCCGCGTGAAGACAGCTACCCTGCCCATCTGCGGCTGGATGCGCTTAAACGCGACCTCCAAGAGGGATGACACCGGCAACACCATCATCATCTACCTCGCCATGCCGTCCAGCGAGATAAGCGCGGATCGCGCCAGAAGGTAGCCGCCATCGGCCGATTGGGTCAGCCAATATTTGGCCTGTCCGATATCCTTGACGACGCCGGTCGCCTGCGCATACATCAGGCCGAGCAGGTATTGCGCCTCGCTGTCCCCCTGTTTTGCCGCCAGTTTTCGATAGGCGGCTGCCTTTTCAAACGACCGGCTTGTACCGCGCCCTACGAAATATGCTTCGGAGACCGCACGAATGGCCTCCATATCCCCCCGGTCGGCATAGGGTTCGAGAATCTGCAAAATTCGCTCATGCATGGCCGCCGGCACGCCGGAACGGTTCAACGCCTTGGCCAGGAACGGCACGGCTTTTTCATCGCCCGCCCTGGCGGCCTCGGCAAACATGTCCACACCCTTGCGGATTTCGGCCGGATCGTTGCTGTTCCAAAAAGCGCGGGCGATCTTGCCGTCCTCAGAAATGGGGCCGCCCTTCGGCGCTGCGGCGATGATTGCCTGCGCCTTTTCCCGTGCCGCTGCGCTGAAACGACTGTCGGAAAGTTTCGTGGCGGCGGAAAGGCTTCGCTCGGGTGAGAGATCAATCGCCGAGAGCAGGAGCTTCTCGGCGCGTGCCGTTGCGTCCGCATCGGCGCTTTGCATGAGCAAGGCCGCGGTTTCAACGTAACGGGCTCCACGCCGCGCCGGCTGCAACTTGTCCAGTAAAGCAATCGCTTCATTCACATCCCGGGTAACGCCGCGCCCTTCCAGCAAGGCAAGCGAGGTCTCTTCAATACCGCGGAGGTTGCCCACCAGCGCGGCCCATCTGTACCATTTGTAAGCAAGGGCATCGTTTTTGGGAACATCAATGCCGAGCTGTTGCATGCGCGCCCACGCGATGACGCAGCTGGAAGACCCGCGCATGGCTTCCTTCGCCAGCAGGTTCATCACCTTGCCGGTATTGGCGCCAAACGAATAGTCGTTGTTGACAATCCCTTTTGCGAGCACGCGCACCGCGTCGCGGCTCCTGGGGGCCGCCGATATCAGAAGGGAAAAACCGAGGTCAGGATTACGAAGATCACGGCGAGATTCATTCAGGGCAGCCCCTGCGATTTCCAGCTGCCGGGCAAGAGGAAGCTTTTTTGCCGCCTCAAGCGATGGGAGGCTGTTTGCCGGTAAAGCCTGCGGGCTCTCGGCAACCGTCGCGCGCGCCTTCGGAACAGGCACAGTGCTCTTGCCGGCAGCATGAGCCGCTATCGTCGCAATCGGCAAAACCGTAACCAGGGTGAAAATGACTGAGAGTTTCATCGAACGGTCCTTTCTCCATCATCCGAATATCATGACGGAGGTTTTGCTATTGGGTGATGGTTGCGGCTTTACCCAGCCACCGTTCCGCTTCTTTCGGATCGGAGGGGACGCCGTAACCGATCTGAAGTGCAATGGCGTAAGGTTCGAAAGCCTGGCGATAACCGGAAATCGCCGCCCGTGCGAGCCAGCCCGTACTGTCCGTGGCTGAAAGTGGAAAACCGCTGGTGCCGGTCGCAAAAGCGTCGGCGACCGTCACCATGGCAGCGCCGTCGCCGGTTTCGGCAGCTTTTATCATCCAGACCCTCGCCTTCTCCGAATAGGCCGCGTCCTCTTTGGCCAATATTGAAAGAACACGCGCCAGGGCCTGAAGGGCATTACCGGACCCTGCTTTCGCGGCATCTTCAAGTGCCGGCAAGGCTTCGGCGACCATTGACGGATTTGTCGACGTCTTCGGCGCCTCGTCGCCCACCAACTGCTCGATGAGCGTCTTCAAAGCGCCGTCGTCCCCGGCGCGAACCGCAGCAAGCAGCCACCGCGTCGCGTTCTGCGGTTCGGCATGAGGCGGCAGGAGGTACATGCGACCGGCTTCACGCATCGCCTCAATCTTGCCCGCCTCCGCAGCCTTGACCATCGTCGCAAGCCCGAGTTCGGGGTTGGCAACACCGCGTTTGTCATCGTTGAGCAAATTTGCGAGTTGATAGAGCGTGCTGGCGTCGTCCGTTTCCGAAGCGATCGCCCGTTCGACCAGGCTGCGGGTCTGTATGGCGTAATCGGCATCCCGCGATATGGCATCGGCCAGCGCTACCTCGTCTTTGGCGCTGCAGAGCGGTTGTTTCAGCGCCATGTCGAACATGGCGCGGCGCGATCTCTGGTCGCCCGCGCGGTCGGCTGTTTTCAGCATCGCGCGGATATCGCCGGCATCGACAGCCTGCCTCAACCAGAGATCGGCTGCCCTGCCGCCACCGGCCTTTGTGTCCACGCCGAGATCGGCAAGCTGGATCATCGAAGCCGTGTGACCCAGACGTGCAGCTTCGACAAGAAGTTTGATGCCTTCCTCGGGTTGAGGTGTGAAACCTGCCGCGCCTTTCAGATAAAGCTTGGCAAGATCATAGCGCACCGAGGTATCACCGCTTGACAAGCCATCTCTGAGAAGTTCGACCGCCGCCTTCACGTTCGCCTTGTCGGCATTTTCCGATGAAAGCTGCAGTCGCGCCAGCAGAACCAGCGCCTGGCCGCGTTCCTGACCGGCCGCCAGCGCCTTTTCGTACCACTGGCCGGCCTCACGGGTATCGACAACAGTGCCGATGCCGTCACGATAGGCCAGCGACAGGAGAACCATCGCCCGCCGGTCCCCAAGAGCCGCCGCGCGACGAATATTGCGGAAATACATCAGCTTTCCATCGTCACCGGATTGCTCGGCCAACGCCTCTCTGCCGACGGCGATCAGGCTGGGGCGGTTACCGGCGGCAGCGGCTCGCTCCTGCCAGCGCCGCCCTATTTCCACGTTGCGTTCGACACCAATCCCGCAGCTATAGGCATCTGCCAGTGTGGCCATCGCTTCGCTCAAGCCGTTATTGGCGGCGCGCCGCAATATCGCAACGGGGTTGACGCTTTTTGAAATATTGTGCGTGCTGTCGACCATCAGCTGGTAAAGTTCAAGAGCAGCCGTGTCGGACCCCAGAGCAACCGCACGCGTCAGATATTCCACGGCCTTTTCCGTATTGCGCGCCGTTCCCGTGCCGCTGGCATAAGCACTGCCCAGCTGCTTTAGAATATCCGTATCAACGACAGGATTGCGCGCGGCCTGTTCGAGATAACCCACCATGGCGGGATAGTTGGGCTTGCCGCCAAAATCCCCACGGGAGATCTGCGCCAGAAGTTCCAAAGCGCGTACGTTTCCGCGCTGAGCCTCCTGTTTAAGCACCTGTGTCGCCTTTGGCAGTGCGTCCTTGAGATCGAGGTTTGCCAGCAACAGGCGAGCAAGTGAAATGCGGCTAGCCGGGTGTCCCTTCGCAGCAGCGGTTTCCAGAAGCTCCACCGCCTTGTTACGATCCACCGGAACGCCGTCGCCGATCACGTAACGCTGTGACAGACGTTCGATCGCAACGAAATTCCCGGCCTTTGCGGCAGCCATCAGCCACCTGGCCGAAAGCTGGGGATTATAAAGGCCGAATTCTTCATTGGCATAGATGCCGGAAAACAGGTTGAGAACGTCGCATTCCCCCGCCCCGAGCGACTGGCTGAGCCTGTCGATCGCCTGATTGAAAAGAAGCTGAGGCGCATTTTCCGACGGCGCCAGATCCGGATTGTTGCGATATAGCCGCGCAAGCAATAGAGCCGCATCCGGGTCACCGTTTTGCGCACCCATCTTGAGGTATTTTTCGCCCTTCAACTTGTCCTGCGGCACGACTTCGCCGGTGGCATAAAGACGCCCAAGGAAGGTCGCTCCTTCCATGAAACCACGCGCTATCGCCTCATCCTGAAGTGCAAGACCCCGGCCAAGATCGGGCGATCCCGACGTCGCGTCGAACATCAGGCGACCCAATGTGTGCGAGGCGCGGCCAGCCAGTTCATAATTGGCGCTTTTCAGATATTCGAGCATGCGGCGGGCAAGCACCCTGTCACGCGGGGCATTGCCGGTTCCGCCGATGTAAGCCTGCGCATCCAGCAGCATATCGTCCAGATTGCCGGAAACCGGCCCGCCGTCCCACTTGCTCCAGTCGAAGGAAAGGTTGCGCTGTTGTTCCCTGACCTTGCAGATGGGCGCGTAGTCGAAATCAGGACTGGGCATGAGGCCATCCTGCAACGGCAAGGTTGTCTGCGCCTGCACCGGCTGCACGGCAAACACCAGCGCGACAAACAACATGCCCGCACCAAACCCCGTCTTTTCCCTCCGACCGAAGAGGAAGGGCGCCACGCTCTTGAATGTTGTCATGTACCTGATCCCTCTCATCTTTCTGCTCCCTCTCAGGCTTTCGCCGAAACGGATGTGAGAATGATATCGTTCGGCCCGCTGCCCAGAACGAAGATGGATGTCACCGAACGGCGTTTGAGCGTTGTTTTTTCGAAAGTCCTTGCAATCGCCCCTGAAATCTCAACGTTCAGATCGATTGCAACCGCATTGACCTCGATTGAAACGCCGCTCATCGGCGCGACGGCCTTGATGACGGGCGAGCGTTTGGCGAGCGCCGTCAGTGAAACCGGCATTGTCGTGAGGTTGTAGAGCGCAAGCGCACATTTCGCCGGGTCCGACGTAAATATATCCGCAACGACGACGGGCTCTTTTGTGTTCGCGCCCGCGAGAACCGTCAGATATTGTCCCTGCCCCACCGAAAGCGGCGTGGACTGCCCTTTGACCAGCAGGGTGTAGTCCCCGGGCGCTCTTGCGACATAGTTGGAAATCCCGCCTGCAGATACCTTAAACGGTTTTTCGCCAATAGTCGCTGTTGCAACGGCGGCCGGATCGGTCGCGGCAATACGGATGAAGCTCCAGTCTTTCGGAACATCCGCATCATAGATGCCGGCATCGTCACCAGCCGCAAAAACGGACTGGTTTGCCGCCATCACACCCGCAAAAGCGGTGACAAGGCGAACGAACCGGCGTCGATTTATTTTGAAGGCAATCTCATCCGAAAACATCTGCTTCAGCCCTGCTTCTTGATGAATTGATCGGGAACGCGGCACAGACGTGCGGTAACCGTGGTGTCGCCGAAGTTTCCGTTGACGGACACGCCCGTAATCGGCGTCGGAAACTCGTCGTTCAGCATCAGGTAAAACGTGCCGTCATCAACGAAACGGGGAAAGCCGCCCAGCGTCAGCGTATCCTCATCGCCATCGCGATAACGCACGGTGACAGTCATCTGGTTGAGCCCAGCCTGGGAGGCGGCAAACTCCAGATATGCGTCGCCATATGGCTCCCCCTTGAGGTCTGCGGCGGCAAGCAACACCGTCTCGCCGTCGATTTTCTTCGGCTGAGAGTTCGCGATACTGCCTTTACCCTCGCAGGAGCCATAGACTGCCGCCAGCAGTTGGCGCGATGCCTGAAACATCGTCTGGTCCACGGCGTAATAGGATGGCGCCTCCCAGACGATCAGGGGAGCTGGCTTTTCATGAAAGCCTTTAGAGAACACGAGAGTCGCAAGAGACGAGATGAACTGCGCGCCGTTTTCCGCATAATTCGTAATGTCGAGACCGGTTTCCTGCGCGAGAAATCCCGCAAAGTTGAATTCAGGCGTTGCGCTGAACGAGGAGCCGACAAGAGCAACCGGCGGCGAGGTTTCCGTCGCATTTCCGAGAAGATCGCTGGCATCATCCGCCGACCGCGTTGTCTGCCAGAGAGTTTCTTTCTCGGGCTCCACCGCACTGCCGCACAATGCCTGAATTTCGTGACCCATCGGCGCGATGTAGTCGAGACTTCCGACAGCCTTGGTCTCGAAATTGTACGTCGACAGGGATGGATATGCGGCGAGCTTCTTTATCGTTTCCGCCGCCGCGGAAGCAACCAGATGGGCGCCCGATGACGTCCAGTGATGGTCTCGCGCAAAGAAGAAATTGCCCCTTGCCTGATGATCGTCAATCGCCTTGAGAACGTCTACCGTGGTGATGCCGTTCCTTTGCAACTGCATGACATAGTGACGGAACTCCTGTTCTGCGACGGGGGCATTGTAGCGGGCCTGAAGCTCGTCGCTGTCGTCGAGTTTCGCACGTTGCACGATGCCGCGGGACGGCAGCGGCAGGAAAACAAGTTCCGTTCCCTTGACGCGCAACGCATCGGAAATGGCGCGCAGGGAGGCCATCGTTTCCGATGTTCTGACGAAGAACTCCTCAAAATCCGTATTCGTACGGAAAAACACCCCATCGAGCCCTTCGGCCAGATTGAATTCCGTTTTTTTGTTGCCGATATCCGGGCAGGCCTTGCCTGCAAGGGCAGGCGTTGCGGCGAAAACGAACAGGGCGCTCATGAAGCGGAGGGCAAACCGGCTCGCCTCACCTGTACCGCTCAGATGGGGAACCTCAAGGCTCTTCGTTTTCATCGACCACCTCCATCTTGGGTATCTCGAAATGGGGATCAGCCGCCGCCATTTTCATCAGAATCTTGTTCGCCTGATTGTGCTTGAGCACCTGCGCGCGCCTTAGCCAGAGGAGCCCCTCTGCCTGGAGAGCCTGCGAGCTGTCGGCGCGAAGGACGAGCGCCGTCTGAAACATGGCGGAGGGATTGTTGGCGGCGGCGGCTCGGGCCAGCCATTCATTCGCCTTGTCCATGTCCCGTTCGACGCCTTGACCCGACCTGTACGCCTCATAGAGCCGATACATGGCGAGCGGACCTTCTTCCGTGCGTGTCGCCGCGGCTTTCTCCAACCAGCCAATGCCCGCCTCGCCATCATGCGGAACGCCGAAGCCGGAGAGCAGGGACAGCCCGACATCGATCATCGCTGCCGCGTCGCCGCGCTTTGCACCTTTGTAATTAAAGGCAAATGCCGCTTCCGGATCGACAGGGGCGGCGAAGCCGGAACTTTCCAGCGCCGCGAGATCGTGCCACGCACGATCAAAACCGGCATCGGCCGCCGCCTGCAAATTCTCCTTTGCAAGATTCCTGTTCTGCGGCACGCCTGCACCCCAGAGATAGGCAAGACCGAGCTCGCGCTGCGCCGAACGGCTGCCAGCGTCGCTTGCGGTTCGCAGATAGTCGGCAGCGCGTTTCTTGTCGATGTCGACGCCAACGCCATCGGCGTACAGGCGGGCAAGCTTCAGGTTAAGCGATGGGTTTTTCGGCTGTACGGCAAGTGCTCGATCGTAATAGGACAAAGCCTTGGACGGATCGGCAGGTGTATGAACACCATCCAGGAGAAGATCGGCCATCATAATCGTAGCCTCGACGTCGCCACTGGTGATGCCTTCTTCGAGAACACGCTGTGCCTCTTTAAAATTCCGTTCGCTTTTCCCGTCTTCAAGATAGGTTGAAGCCAGCATGGCGGCCGCACCCGGATATCCCGCACCTGCCATCTCCCTGGCGAGGTTGACGCCCTGCAGGCTCAACAGCGAATCTGTTGATTTCAGCAGGGCACCGGCGAGCAGGAAACGATCGGCAGACGAGAGATCGGGAATGTTGGCAGCAAGCTCCAGAAACTCTCTTGCCTTTCCGCTCTCTCCACCTTCCAGCGACAGGATATCGACGAGATCGATCGCGGCAGAGAAACTCCCGGCTCGCGCCGCTGTTTCCAGAAGCGGAACGGCCTCCTCCAGACGGCCATTTGCTCTCAGAAAACGCGCCATCTCGACCGATGCCTCGACGTCGCCCCTGTCGACCGCTCTCTGGAAAATCGCATGCACCTTTTCAAACGCATCCGGGCCGCCGACGCGCATGTTCAGATTTGCAAGTTCGATCAGACCATCCGTCCTGCCTCGTGCGGCCGATCTTTCCAGATATTCCGTCGCCTTGCCGATATCGACCGGAACGACCTGCCCTTCTGCATAGAGCTTGCCGAGTTTCAGCATCGCCGCATCGCTGCCAAGGGCCTCGGCCTTCTCCAGCCATCCTATGGCGAAAATCTTTCGCTTCGGGTCCGGCGAAAGAAGAGCGGCCTCTGCCAGCCTGTTCAGCACACGAACCGACGGCCGCACCGCAAGCGCTTTCGAATACCACGCCATGGCATCGTCGACATCGACCGTCTGGCCTATACCATGAAGACTGAAATCGCCCCGCAGCACCATTGCGTTGATGCTGCCGGCGGCTGCGGTGGCGACAAGCCCGTTGCGTGCCGCTGTCAGACTTTCTTCCGTTCGCAACTCCGGCTTTTCGAGAAGCAGTTGCGCTAAAAGCGTAGTGCCATCCTTGGACTGGCGCGCCAGCGTCAACCCATAGATATCCAGAGCTTTTCGCGCATCGGCGATAACGCCGTCCCCGTCACGGAACATCGAGCCGATGCGCAAAAGCGCATCCACATCGCGCGTTTCGCCATTCATGACCTGGGCGAACAGATCGTCGGAAAGCTTCTTGCGATTTTCCAACGTGTTTTGAAGCTGAACGGAGAAATAGAGCACGGCCTTGGCATCTTTGATGCCAGCAAGACGCCGCATCCATTTATCAAAGGTCGTTTGGTCGACATTGATGTCGCCGCTCTCGGTGAAGCCCTTCACCAGTTCCTGCGCCGCTTCGATATCGCCGGCTTCGGCCGCCCGGTTGAGATAGTCCGCCGCCTCAGCGGGGTTGAACAGGCTGGTCGCGGAATCCATTTGCAGGCGCGCGATCCAGAAGATCGATCGCTTATGCCCAAGTTCGCCGGCTTTGCGATACCAGTCGAGTGCCGCTCGTAACGCCTCATCGGAATTCGCATTTTCGCGGTAATAGGTCGCGAGGTCATAAGCCGCGCGCTCATCGCCGGACGCCGCACGACGCTCAAGCAGGCCGATGCCGAAGCGGGTCATCGACTGCGCTTCGGTCTCAGGCGTTCCGGCCAGACCGGCCAACTCGAATGCAGCCGCGCCATAACCGAGCCTCAGCGCCAGTTGCAGCCGGGCCTTTGCATCGGCGGCACTGAGCTGCCGCTCCACCATCGTCCGCCCGGCAATATAGGCCGCCTCGGCGACTCCCGCCCGGCCGGCCTCTTCCAGAAGCGAAAAGGCCCGATTGACATCGAACGAACCGCCCTCTCCGGCAAGCAGCATCTTCGCCAGCGTCAATTTGGCTTCAGACTGGTGCGGGCCGGGTATCGTCAGCGCCGCTTCGAGGACCGTGCGCGCCTTGCCGAAGTCGGATACGAGCAAGGGATTTTGCGCATCGAGCGGCACGCCTGCCCGCAGCAACCTTGCATAATCCAGCATGCCCTGACCGTCGCTCCGCTGGGAAAGCGCGGTCGCGACTTCGATAAGCCTGCCCGGCGCCTGTGCTTCTGCGGCAGATACCGGAAAGCCGTTCGAAAACGCCGACCCAACCGTAAGAGCGAGGGTGAAAAGGTGACGCTTCATCATCACTTCCCCCAGAAACAGGTGGCGTTGCCACCGACAAATTCATCGATCAACGGCCGTTCGGTCGCGGCATCCTTTTGCAGCAGCGCAATCGCGCGCTGCATGGAGATGTTCTCGGCAGGAACGGCGGCCAGAGCTTCGAGGAATGCGAGATAGTGGCGACCATTGCCGCGGTTCTCGAGAAAGCCCGTATCCTGATGAAGATAATCACGGCTTGGACCGGGAATGTAGTTCTCGGCCGCATAGGCATTAACGAGAACCGGATCGTTGATGCCGTTCAGCCAGTAGCCGAAAATCGTCCAGATCGACCGTTTGACGGGATTGGCATCGCCGGACGTCTTCACATAGAGGTTCTCGCCGTGTCCGCGGGCAACCTCCGCCATCACCACCATGCTGGTCAGCGACTGCCGCATATACCAGAGCGCCCGCGCACCCCGGCGCGTTTCAAGCGGCAGCCCGCCATTGGCGCGCGCCTCATCGAGAATGGAGAGAAAGCGCGATCTGCCTTTTTCATAAAGACCGTCATCCCCGACGATCCCGCCCCATGTCATCAGCACGCTATCGGCCAGATACCGGTGGTTGTTGACGTCGACGTCGCCGTTGAAGGTCTGGTCGACGCGGCGAACCAGCGGATCGAGCCACGTCTGGATTTTCGACCGTTCCGCGTCCGGCAGCTCGTCGCGAATGATCGAAAAAGCCGTGATGGTCGGCAAGAGCGCGCGCTTCAGCGCATAATAAGCGTCGTGCCCAACTTCCGTTTTGTCGAAGGCGCCGCGATCAGCCCACGTGTTCAGGAGCGTACGCAGCATCGTGGTCGACGCGGCGTCACCGCCAAGCGAGCGGCCGGAAAGCACCATGACGGCCCAGGCGAACTGCGCCCCGGCACGATCGCTGCCGTAACCGGCAGTCGGACGAAATCCCTCGACGACATCGAGATCAAGCCATTTGCTGTCGGCCTTGATCGCAAGGCATTGTTTGCGAAGACGGCCCGAGGTATCGGCCGCGATTGCCGCCTTGCGCGCCGCGACATCGAAGAGACCGTTATATGCAGGCGCTGCGGTTGCGGCAGAGGTGGCGCAAAACCAGAAACCGAAGGCTGCAACGATACCGCGTCTCAGGGCGATTTTTGCGCCGGGAATCCCGGAAAACATTGCCATCAGCTTCGGCCTCCCGTCCCATTGAAGTTCTCGTACTGAACGGAGTTTGAAACATTCGTGCAGGTGTCCGTGAGTGCGTCCTCCGCAAAGATTGCGGATTGACCGTCGCCATTGAAGAAGCCTGCATCGCGGAAACGGCAGTTATAGGCTTCCGGGCGTTTCGGCCGGCACACCGTCGAGGTTATCAACACGCTTTCGCGCTCGTTGAAGCGCAGCATATGGCCTTCCATCGCCCGACCATCACCATCGATCAGCCGGCCGACCTGATTGAGATAATCGTTGCCGGAAAGGCTGAAACCCGACGTCCCGTCAACCTTGATGCCGCCGCCATTTCCATGAATGCGGTTGCCGCTGGCCGCAAAGGTCGTCAGCGGCAGATAGGGATCAAACTCGAAATCGCGCAATGCGTTAGCAGGAGACGCTCGCAAGTTACTGATATAGCCGTGGATCGCATCCTGAGCGTTGTTTTCCAGAATATTCTCATGAACGCCAACATCCCAGCTGTTGCGGATCTTGATGCCCGCACGCTTGTTGTCGAAGAAGCGGTTACCGACAGCCAGATTGCAGCTGCTCTCAAAGAGCGTCAGGCCATCCTGTTTATTGTCGAAGGCGACATTGGCATAAATGAAATTGTCGACGCTATTGCGGTCGATCATGAAGCCCGAGCCGGCATTGGTGTGGGACACGTTGCCGACGATCCAGGAGAAATTCACCTCACGCGATACGATGATGCCGTGTTTGGCCTTGGTGTCATAGGTGGTGTTAAGGGCAATCAGCAGCCGATGAGAGCGATCGTGCGGGTCGATCGCGTAGAGCACGTTGTCGCGATATTCGTTGCCCACGAGACTGACATCGTCTGCCTCATAGGAGTAGAATCCATATTCGAAATTGTGGAAGAAATTGTCGACGACGATCCCAGTCGGCGCACGCGCGCCGGTAATCTGCTGCGCCACGGTCTTGGGACCGGCGGAAAAGGCCAGACCGAAGGACTTGGGCGCGGCGTAACCCAGCGCGTCCAGCACGGACCCGCCGATCATCAGCCGTGAATTGCTCCAGCCGATGATATAGGGCCGGAAAACATGACGTTTTTCCTTGTCCGAGTAACGTGGCGTTCCGGTCGCCTCATCCCAGGATGTGACGGTCGTATCCTGGACGTAAAGCGTTCCAGCCACGGAAATGAAACTGCCGGCCGTCGCGGAAAGACGATAGGTGGCCGCTTCCTGCCCCGACAGGATCAACGTCGCCCCCTCGGCCACCAGAACGGGCGCGCGTAGCGTCACGACATCGTTTTCGCGCGTCACCAATGGAAAGCCATCGCCGGCATTCAGTTCGCTTGCCAGGCTGCCAAGAGTGTAGACGCCACTCTGGATAACGATGATGCGCGGATAGGGAATGCCCTGCGCCTCAGCGGCAAAGGACAGGCCGGTATTGCCCGCAGCCAGATCTTCCATGAACTTGTCGCTGTAGGGACTGAGATTGGCAAGTGTGACGGCAGCATGACCGGGCTGCGGCATGGGCACATTCTCACGCACCATGCCGGCACGAACGGAAATGTCGGAATAGGTGTAGGTTTCGGGAAGGCTCATCCTGCCTTCCTGCCGGGCAAGCGTCAGCCTGCCATCGCTGAAGGCGGCAACGGGTGTTGCTTCTGCTACAGCCTCACGCTTCGGCGCCTGCTGCATGGCCGTGTAATCGGCCGGGCTTCCTTTGCCCCAACCGAGATTACGCACATCGAGAGACCGGAAATTGGCTTCCGCGATGGCGCGCGCGGTGCGGACACGCAACATGTGATCCTTCAGCGTGCTGGACTGAACCGATGCGAATTTCAGCATCTCCGGATTTGCCGCGGCCGCGACCAGAACGTCGGCCTTCAGCGCCTCATCGTCCGCTGCACCGGCGAATGACGCGAGATAGGTCAAGGCCTCACTGCCAAAACCATCCAGCGCGGCACGTTTGCCAATCATGCTGGCGGCCCGCGCCTTGATCTTTTCATCGGCGATACGATCAACCAGTTGCTTGGCTGCATCGGTCTTGCGTGCATCGGTGAGCACTTCGACGATCTTCAGATATCCCTTGTCACGGCTGTCTTTTTTGTCCTCACCGGCCGCAACTTTCACCGCTTCGCCGACCAGCGCGTCGAAATCGCCGTTGCCCTTGTTGTCATTGGCAACCGAGGCCAGCCGCAGCAGCGCCTCTATCCGGAACTCCGTATCCTGAATGGAAAGGGCGACCGACTTCGCGTCATCCGTCTCGCCCTTTTTGGCGAGCGTGCGCGCCAGTTCTGACTGTACGCGTCCCTTGTCACGGCTATTGGCGATGGTCTCGAGCGCACTCTTCGCCGCCGCGATATCACCTTCCCGCGCTTTGACACGGGCGATCCCCGCGATAGCCTTGTCGCGGTCATTGCCACCGTGGAGGAACGGCAGCAACGCTTCTGCGTCCTTCAGCCTGTCGGCATCCGCAAGGCTTTTGGCAAGATTGGCAATCGTGTTGCCGCCATCCTTGGCCCCACGCAATTCGTTCACCAGCGCCAAGGCGTCATCCAGTCGCGCGAGGCTGATTGCGCTCTCGGCCGCTGCCACCACCGCCACTGCCCTCTCAGGGCCGGACAGGCCGGCAAGAACGGTGTTTCCGTTGGCATAGGAAGCATCGGCCATCTTCGCCAGATCGTTTTTGGCGAACACGGTTGCCAACATGAAATCAAGTTCGGCGCGCAACGCGCTTTCCGGCAGATATTCCGCCAGTTTTGCTGCATCCAGCCCACGTCCGGCCTCGATGCGCTGCTTGACGATCTTCTCGATCAGATCTTCCTGATCGCTGTTGTCCGCAAGGCTGGTGGCCAGCACCGGCATCCATTCCAGCTTGCCTTCGCTGAGGGCCAGATCGGCTGCATTATCGACCGCCTTCTTGCGCGCTTCGGAATCCTCCGGATTGATCGCCAGCGCCCACAACAAGGCCTGCTCCAGATCGTCTTTCTTCAGGGCGCCAGCGCTCTGCGCCACGATGGCGTCCGTGGCGGCAGCGCTGACTGGTTTACCGTCGATCTGTTTGCCCGCAAGAATTCGCAATGCCAGATCGTAGCGGGCATAGCCGCGCATGCGTGTCGGCCACATCCGCGAAATCGCCTTGTCGGCGAGCCCAGAGGATAGTTTGGGCTCGATGATCGTCGCCGTTTGCGCGAGGGTGTTCAGCGCTGCGTTCTTTGCCGTCTCGTCCTTGATGAGATCGACACGCTCGGCCGCCTTCTCCATCAGGCTTATGGCATTCGGCTTGTCGCCCTTGGCGACGAGAGCCGCATAACCTCCCAGGGCAGCGACCTGCAATTCCGGCAGAGAAAGAGCTTCGATCAGCTCCATTATCCGCACGCGCATCTCGGTTCTTTGCTCCGGGTCGGCAATACGGCCCTTCATCTGTTCCTGCAATGCGGAAATACTGGCGGAAACCAGACTGTCGGCGTCGATGCCAGCGGAGGAAAGCTTGCTCAATGCCGCCCCTGCCTCGACGGAATCCGCCGCCACCCACGATTTCAGTTGTGTCATGCCAGCACGCGCCGCATCGAGAAATGCGAGGCGCTGCCGGGCATCTGTCGCACCATCGGCCTTCAAAACATTCGCGGTAATGTCCGACATGGCGGCATCGGCTTTGCCGAGTGCCGATGAAGGCATTGCCGAGGCCTGCTGGGCGAAAGCAACAGAGGAGGCAACGGGCCAGTGCCCGATGGGAAAGACGAGGCAGATCGACAACGCCGCCACGCGCAGCGACAACAGGGTGCTCCCCGTTTTCGGCAGCCGCCGGCAATTGGAACTTGATAGGTGGATGATGTCGCGTGTCATCATGCTTCCTTCGTCAGGTCTGTGTCGTAAAAGCTGCTCGATAATGGCGTGCAGAGAACCGGAATGCAGGCAACGGATGCCCCGTCAGAGACCAAGGCGGCCCCCTGCACATGAATTTTCTGCAACTGTCATTCAATATGGCAGCCGGCCAGCCGCCCTTTGGCAGAGGGAGGCAAAACCTCCCGCAACCACCTATTTCGGCAGGATTCTGCCCGTCAAATCCGCAAGCCGTTGGTTCAGGCCAAACCATGGTCCGTTGTCGAAGCGAACGACAGCAGGCGTGCCGATTTCGGCCGACAGGTCATTTCTGCCAAGATCGATCCTGACTGCCACCCGGTCGCTGGTCGCAGCGGACTGTTCGCTGACTTTTGGCAGTTCAGCCACCGTCACATCATGCAGAACCGTGCCTTGCGGCAGGTCGACGCTGACATGCGGCGCCTTATAGAGTGCCATCAGATGTGAGCGATCCACCATGGCGACCACGTGCGGTTTGGCATCCGCATGACGCAGCCCCAATACCTGCGCTCCAACCTTGATCTGCGTATCGACAGCCGGTCCAATGGGCTCGGCGGTGCAATCGCATGATGCGACGACCGACGTGCTCTGTCCGCTCTCGGTCAGAACGGTCAAAATCCGCTCACCACTTTTCACCGGTCCGGTCACCAGATTGGTGATGATGCCGTTGGCGGGCGCAAGGACCGGAACCGTATCGACCGTCACCACGGCACTATCGGCCTCGAAGACCCACAGACGTTTATAGACGCTGCTTGCCAGAAATGCTGCAAGCGCCAGCGACAGGACCAGCGTGGCGAGAATGCCCACGGCTTTTCGGAATTTGCCAACGCCGGGTACCGCCTCGCCCGATTTTCGTGGCCGCAGTTTAACCTCGCCGGAAGCGCGCCTGGCGAAATCGAGAATATCGTTGCCCTCTACGAGGTCACCGCTGATGTAGGAATCGTGGATATAACGCAACATGCGCTGCGCGGCTGGAGACGTACCGACAAATTTGAAACCTGTGCGGCCGGTTTCCGCGCTGGAATGACGCACTTCCGCTTTCACGGGCAGCACCATGTCGAAACCATCGAGAGGGATCTGCAACTGCAAGGGCAGCACTTGTCCTTCTTCGAAGGTGACATCGCCCGTTGCGACACCCACCCCGCCCAAAGACCAGTCGACCGTGGAATATCTGTGCTGATCGATGACGCATTTCAGCGGCAACTTGTAGCGCGCATGCTGGCGTTGCTCATCCGCTTCGAAACTCACGATGCTCATATTCATTTTGGGCTCCTTCGCGGGTCAACGCATACCGAAAATCGCAGTCGTCGCCTCAATGCCTGGGACCGACAATTGACCGACGAGCAACGATATGAGGGTTACAAACAGGGTAATCGATAAAACATGCATGTAAGTGGAAGAGGCATTTTTCAGCGCGGCGGCTCGGCCTGTGCCATTGGTGGACAATGTGGTTTTCTGCCGCGTCCACTTCTGGCGATCCAGGTGGAAGAAAATGTAGGTTTTTATGATCGAGCCGAACACCTGATTAAAATAGATGAAAAAAGGATAGAAAATCGAAACCCGCGGACGGGAATTGAACAGCATCAGCGTCATGATATAGCGCGTCAGCAGAACCCAGGCGATATAGGCCGGGAAAATGAGCGGGTTATCGAAAAGCCCGATCAGGATGACCATGACGAGGCCGGCAAGCGATGTCCACATCGAGATGCGCTGATCGAAAATCGTCCACCAGGTGAAATAACCGATATGCCAGGGACCAAGCGCCAGCGCACGGCTGTTCGTCCGCAGCATGTTGCCGAACCAGCGCGTCATCAACTGCGCCGCGGCCTGGAAAAAGCCTGATGTCGGTGGGTCTTCGACTGTCGCGACGGTAACGTCGGGCACATACAGCATGTGATAATTGTTGCGCAGCAGCCAATACCAGCTCGACTTATCGTCGCCGGTCAGGAACTTCAACCTGCCAAGACGCCAATGCTCGATATAGTCCCGTTCCACCTGCAGAATGAAATCGGAATTGGTGACGACCGAAGCGCGGAACATCGACATTCTGCCGGTCAGCGTCAGGACGCGCCTTGAAAGGCCGTTCGATGACATGAGAATATGGCGTTGCGCAAACCGCAACGAATACCAGACGTGAAATGACGATTTTCCACGTACCCGCGAGGTTTCATCCGTGGTCAACGCGCCAACGCGACCATCCGCAAAGAAACCGGCACACCGATCGACGAGGTCTTCGGGCACGATGGAATCGCCGTCGATAACTGCCACGACGTCATCGCCTCGCGGCTCCAGCTTGGAGACGGCCCGAAACGCATAGGCCAGCGCATCCCGCTTGCCGCTGCCATTGATGCGCACGATCACCAGGCGGATATCTGTGTTTTCGCCGCAAATAAGGCGATGCATCGAACGGATCAGGCGCTGGTCGGACATTTCGACGATGGATGCGATGACCGTCGCCCCGCCGCGAGAAGCAAGCGCTGCCCGGAACGCGGCGCGATAGACCTCGGCTGTCGTGTCGCCGTCGATGCGAAAACTGGTTACGATGAGATAGGCGTGAGGCGCTTGCCCTTTCTCCGCACTGTGCTGGAGATGACGATCGGCTCGAATGCGCATTTTCGGAAAGACAATGCGACGGTAGATGTTGGACCGCACGAAATGCAGGATTCCCCAGAAATAGCGCCAGACGGCCAATGCGCCCAGACCGAACAAAAGACCCGCGTTCGCGCCAAAAAGCACGCCCTCCGGGACGATGACGATCAAGCTGGCGAGGCCAAGCACAAACAGCAAATGGGCTGGAAGGCTCTCGCTCCAATCGACGATAGCGGATTGCTCCCCTGCCCGAGAAACCGGCACTGTCGACAATCTATCAACAGGCAATACTTCATCAGGGAGACCGAGCACTCTCTTTTCGAGATAGTGTCCCATCGCATAATCCATCAATGAAATAAATTTACGAAAATTTCGATAAAAATTCGAATTAAGTCAGGTATAACACGCTATATATATGCATATTATATATATTTTGACTTAAATCAACCGTAAATTACAATATATAGGAAAAAACTATATATATTTATACAAGATCATCCAGATAACGTACCGGTATCTCCCACAACACGACCTTTGGTGCGGTTTGCGAGCGAAGTTTCTCCAGAAAATCCTGCATGGGCACAAAAGGCCCCTTTCCTTCCCTGGCGTAATTGAGAACATCCACCTCGCATGTGGTTTTCAACTGATCTTCAAAAGACCAAAGCGGGTTCGCACTATAGCTCGTTCCGACCAGCACGACCTGATCCGCCGCTCCAGCTCCAGCCGCGCCATCGGCAAACAGCGCATCGGCGTTATCCGTCTTTGCGGCAGCCGATATCGGCTGGATGATGTCGAAGCCCGTACCGGCTCCGGGCAACATCCAGCCGGCATCGACAAACTTTGTGAGATCGCCGACATGGTTGACATCATGTTGAGATACGCTGTCAAAAGCAGTTTTTATCAACTGATCGGGATGGGGAATGGCGGCACAAGCCGCCTTGGCCGCCAGACCGCTGCCTTTGACCGTCCAATGCGTATCCGATCGCAGAAAAAGTTCTTCAGGCTTTACGGAACCGAATGTCGCGGCCACGTCTGCGGCCGCGATCCCCTTCTTGTTCAGGAAAGCCATAAATCTCTGATAGAGATCGGCGTTGGTTTCAGGCAAAACGTTGCTGCCCAGCTGCGCGGCCACGATTTGCGCTTTGGGCGGGATCGGCACGATAACCAGAGCAGTGCCTTTTTCCGCCAGTCTGGAGCGAACATCCACAATCGTCTGGAAAGACGTTGCAAGATTGGCCTCCGATGTCCGGCTCCAGGTAAACTCTTCCGCCGTGAAAAGCCAGCCGCTCCGGCCAACGATTGCACCTTTTCTGGCCTCCCCGAAAACACCGAGAGAAACTGCATTAAAAAACTCGACGGCGAAATTGCTGAACGGCAATTCCCGCTCGTAACCTTCCTCAAGCCGACTGGCGACCTTGCCGGTCCAGAGATCGGCAAGCTCATCCATTTTCAGGTCTTCATCCGGGATGCTGACCACATAATTGGCGGTAATTCCGGCACCGGCCAGCAACAGAAAGAGAACCGACGCGGTGGAAAGCAAACGTGGTGAGATCATGCGCCGTACTCCCTAAAACTGAAAATAGAGGAAGGGTGAATCACTGTCGGCCGTCAGCTTCAATATCGAAATCAGGCCAAAAAAGCAGACGATGCCCGTTGCCCCCAGAGCTACGCCCGCGGTAGACGGGTGAAGCGGCATCTGGATCAATCGCTCGGCCGGGAAAGTCCGGTTGAACCATGGCTCAATAAATACCACCGCCACGCCAACAGCGAGGGAAGCAAGCGCGAAGTTCTTGATCTGCCACGCAATATCCGGCTGGATATGAAATCCGTTGAGGCCTGACATTCCGCGATACATGTCGATTGCGCTGTGCACGTCGAGCGATCGGAACATCACCCAACCGAGCATGACCAGCAACAGAGTACCACCCAACGCCAGGAAAGAGCGTTTGTCGGACGGCTTGACCCCGAGCAGACGTTCCAATGCCAGTAGCCCGCCGTGCCAGACACCCCATATTATGAAGGTCCAGTTCGCGCCATGCCAAAGTCCGCCCAGCACCATGGTAATGAAAAGGTTGAAATAGGTCCTTGCGGTTCCCAATCGGTTTCCGCCCAGCGGAATATAGAGATAATCCCGCAGCCAGGCCGACAGGCTGAGATGCCAGCGACGCCAGAATTCCGTGATGGAACGGGAAACATAGGGACAGTCAAAATTTTCGATAAAGCGGAATCCCATCATCATTCCCAATCCGATAGCCATGCTGGAATAGCCCGAAAAATCGAAATACAGCTGTATCGAATAAGCGATGGTTCCAAGCCAGGCTTCGGCAAATGTCGGGTCGGCCTTGGCGAATATGGCATCCGCTATGGGTGCGACGGAATCCGCGATCAGTACCTTCTTGGCCAAGCCGGCAAAAAACCGAATGCCGCCTTCGGCAAAAAGCTCAAGCGAATGCTCGCGATAGGTGAACTGACGGGCAAGGTCCTTGTAGCGCAGGACCGGACCGGCAACCAGTTGCGGAAACAGAGCCTTGAAAGCTGCAAAATCGAAGAAGTTCTGCGCCGGTGGCGCGTCTTCCCTATAAATATCGATCAGGTAAGAGATCGCCTGAAAAATATAAAACGAGATGCCGATCGGTAGCAGGATTCGCGCATGCCACGATGTGAATGGATCGCCGCCATTGAAGAGTTCGGCGAGACTGTCCATGAAGAAATTGCAGTATTTGAAATAACCGAGCACAAGTAGAGGCCCGGAAATCGCAACAATCAGCAATCTTTTTCGCGCTTGCGCCGTCCGCTCCACATAGATCAGCTTTCCGAAGATATAGCTCCAGAGCGTCACGAGAAAAAGCAGGACAAGGTAATCTACCCTCCACCATCCGTAGAACAGGTAGGAAAACAGAAGTATAACGAGCGATTTGTACCGGAATGGAACGGAAAAATAAACACCGAGCGCAATCGGTAAAAACATAAATATGAATAAGCTTGATGAAAAAACCATCTTTATCGACTTTCTTCATGAAGGTCGAACTTAATATTCGTATATAAGAATATGAATTCATGTGGGAGTCAATAAGCTGTTAATAAAAAATTAAATCACTTGATTCGCCAACCGGCTTTCGAATCGCAAGGGTTCCCTGGCCGACCAGATCTCTCTTGATGCACACAAGTGGCTCTATCCGCAAATTGATTGCAGTTTCCATCTTTATCGTGACCGCGACGAAACCCGGAATGCCTTTCGGTTCCAGTGCCAGATGATGCCTGCGTAGCAGCGTCAGGTCCGCGACAGCAAATCAGCGAATTTCGAAAAACGGCGTTGACAGTTCGAAAATTTTATACTCCCTTGTAAACCGGTTTAGTAAATCGCTTTACAAAACTGGCAGAGGTCGAAAAGGCCCGGATTGAGTGGAACAGAAAGCGGGAGTTCAATGGTGCGTAACCATGCGACCAGTTTGAAGGACGTTGCCCAGGCGGCAGGCGTTTCCGTTGCGACGGTATCGCGACTGTTGAACGGTACTCTTGAACTTCCGGCAGAGACGAAGACGCGGATCGAGACCGCCATTCGCGAGCTCAATTATGTGCCCAACCCACATGCGAGGCGTTTGAGCCGCGGTCGTTCGGATACGATCGGTCTGGTCGTTCCTGATATCGGTAATCCGTTTTTCGGAATGCTGGTTGCTGCCGTGGAAGAGGAGGCCGACAGGCGCGGCCTCGCCCTGTCGCTCTTTGCGACGCTGAACCGCACGGGCCGGGAATTGTCGTATCTGCGTCTGCTTGCCCGCAATCACGTCGACGGCCTCGTTTTTATCACCAACCATCCGAATACGGATGAATTGGCAGAACTGATCAACGCCACGGGTAAGGTCGTGGTAGTCGATGAGGACGTTCCAGGCGCAACAGTGCCTAAACTCTTCTGCAACAATGAACAGGGCGGCCGACTGGCGGGGGCGCATCTGGCTGACCACGGGCACAGACGGGTGCTCTATGTCGGCGGCCCCGAAGATATGATCAGTACGGAGCGCCGTTTCCGCGGAATGACATCTGCCCTTACCGAGCGGGCAAGTGAGGCAGAGCTTTCAATCTCGAGATATTGCGGCGCCTATACGGTGGAATTCGGCCGGGCAGCGGCCCGTCGGTTTCTCGATGAAGGCCGGCCCGCGACGGCGGTTTTTGCGAGTTCGGACGAAATCGCCATCGGCTTTATCGAGGTGCTGCGGGCCGAAGGCGTGCGTATTCCGCAGGACGTTTCGATGATCGGCTTCGACGATGTCGGGCCACTGCATCTTTTTGCGCCACCGCTCACCGCCATTCGCCAACCCGTCAGTGCGATCGGCCAGCGCGCTCTGTCGCTTCTGCTTGAAACCAACTGGGACCAGGATTCTTCCTTCCTGTCGGAGGAATTGCTGCCCGTCGAAATCGTCGTGCGTGAATCCGTTGCGCCGCCCGCGATCAAATAAAAAGCAACGAAACCAACAGAGGAAGAACGATAATGCTGAATTTTAAACGTCGACATTTTTCTGCAGCTCTCGCTGCGACCGTTCTTGCCGGCGCGACCTTGTCTGCCGGTCTTGCCAACGCAGCTGAAAAGACGATCGCCCTTGTGCAGATCAACCAGCAGGCGCTGTTTTTTAACCAGATGAACGAAGGTGCTGAAAAGGCTGCCAAGGAAGCCGGCGTCAAGCTGGTGATCTTCAATGCCAATAACGATCCCGCCGCCCAGAACAGCGCGATCGAGACCTATATCCAGCAGAAGGTGGACGGCATCGCCGTGGTCGCCATCGATGTCAACGGTATCATGCCCGCCGTAAAGCAGGCGGCTGCCGCCAATATTCCCGTCGTCGCGATTGACGCCATCCTGCCGGAAGGACCGCAGAAGGCGCAGATCGGCGTGGATAACGGCAAAGCGGGCGCCGACATGGGGAAATTCTTCCTCGATTACGTGAAGTCCGACATGGCCGGTAAGGCCAAGATCGGTGTCGTCGGCGCGCTGAACTCCTTCATCCAGAACATCCGCCAGAAGGGTTTTGAAGAGACCATCAAGGACAAGCCCGGCATCACGGCCGCCGGCGTCGTCGATGGCCAGAACGTTCAGGATACCGCACTTTCGGCCGCGGAAAACCTCATCACCGGCAATCCGGACATGACAGCCATCTACGCCACGGGTGAGCCAGCCCTTTTGGGTGCAGTTGCTGCCGTTGAAAGCCAGAGCAAACAGAAAGACATCAAGGTCTTTGGTTGGGACCTGACCAAGCAGGCGATTACCGGTATCGATGCGGGTTATGTCGCAGGCGTCATCCAGCAGGACCCTTCCGCAATGGGTGCAGCCGCCGTCAAGGCGCTCAAGACGGTTTCCGACGGCGGCACCGTCGAAAAGACCATTGCCGTGCCGGTCACCATCGTCACCAAGGCCAATGTCGAACCCTACCGCGCGGTCTTCAAATGATTGCGGCCGGACAGCACACAGGCGCTGTCGACGGCGCCGGGGGAGATCTTCTCTCCCGGCAGCCCGATCGTGAAGCGCGCATCTCCCTGCGCAATATCCGCAAGACATTTGGCTCGCATCAGGCGCTTCGAGGCGTCGATCTCGATATTTTCCCCGGCGAATGCCTCGGTCTCGTCGGTGACAATGCGGCAGGTAAATCAACTCTGACCAAGGTGATATCCGGCACCTATATCCCTGATGACGGGACGATCACGATGGAAGGCAAGGCCATTCGCTTTTCAGGCCCCGCCGATGCCCGCAACCGCAACATCGAAATGGTCTTTCAGGATCTCAGCCTCTGTGACCATATCGACGTCGTCGGCAATCTGTTCCTCGGACGGGAAATTACCAAGGGGCCATTTCTCGACCGGCCTACGATGCTTTCGGAAGCCCGTAAGATGCTGGATGCATTGGAAATCCGCATTCCGCGTCTCACCGCCAAAGTAGAGAAACTGTCTGGCGGGCAGAGACAGGCGATCGCAATTGCGCGCGCAGCCTCTTTCAATCCGAAGGTCCTGATCATGGACGAGCCGACCTCGGCACTTGCCGTTGCAGAGGTGGAAGCCGTGCTTTCGCTTATCAATCGCGTCAAGGCAAAGGGCGTGTCGGTCATCCTCATCACCCACCGCCTTCAGGATCTCTTCCGGGTCTGCGACCGCATCGCGGTCATGTATGAAGGCACGAAGGTGGCAGAGCGCCAGATCAACGAGACCAGCCTCGAGGATCTCGTCCGGCTGATCGTGGGAGGGCAACGTCATTGACAGTCTATACTGAACGCGCAAAGGGCTCACCGCTTTCGGATTTCTTCGCCGAAAACGCACAGGTCCTTTCCATCGCGGCCTTCTTTGCGCTCTGCATGGTGTTCTTCGCCGTCACAACGGATACGTTTTTGACCGCCGGCAATCTTTTGAATGTCGTGCGTCAGGCCGCACCCATCCTGATCGTCTCCGTCGCTATGACATTCGTCATCATCACGGGCGGCATCGATCTGTCGGTCGGCTCGATGGTGGCGTTGATCAATGCCGTGGGGGCCATCCTGCTTGCAGCCGGTTACCCCTGGCCGCTGGTGGTCGTTGCCATGCTGGTGCTCGGTGGTGGGCTTGGACTGGTACAGGGCTGGTTCATTGCCTATCAGGGTATTCCGGCCTTCATCGTAACGCTTGCCGGTCTCTCCATCCTGCGCGGTGTGGCCCTCTACATCACGCAGGGATATTCCGTGCCGATACCGGAAGCACCCGGGTTCTTTTACCTCGGCAGGGGTGATTTCCTCGGCATGCCCGTCCCTGCCCTGATCGGCGTCGTCGTCACCATTATCGCCTATATCGTTCTTTCGAGCACCCGATATGGCCGTCGTGTCGTGGCTGTCGGCTCCAATCCGGAAGCGGCGCGCCGTGTTGGAATGCCCGCCAAGTGGATCCTCGCCTCCGTCTATCTCGCTGCGGGCGTGGCCTCGGCCATTGCCGGCCTCATGATTGCAGCTCGGCTGGGGTCCGGCTCGTCGAATGCGGCGGTTGGTTTCGAGCTTCAGGTGGTTGCGGCCGTGGTTCTCGGCGGCACGTCGCTGATGGGCGGTCGCGGCACCATTCTCGGCACGGTTCTCGGAACGATGACCATCGCCGTGATCGGCAACGGTCTGATCCTCATGCACATCTCTCCGTTTTTCACCCAGATCGTGACCGGCGCCATCATTCTCGCGGCAATCTGGCTCAACACGCGCATCTTCACCGCCAACTTCCGCCTCGGCGCGAAGAGAAAGGGCTGATGCGATGACAACGGAACTGTCTGAAGGACATATCCGATCGGGAAAGATCATGACCGTGCGCGGCCCGATTGCTGCGGATCAACTGGGCGTGACGCTGATGCACGAGCACATCCTCAACGATTGCCGTTGCTGGTGGCATGCCCCCAAGACTCCGGAGCGGCAATATCTCGCCGAAGGTTTCGTCTGCATGGAAATCCTCGGCGAGCTGCGGCAGGATCCTTTCGTCAACAAGCACAATATCACGCTGGATGACGAGCCGCTGGCAATTGCGGAACTGAAAGATTTCGCGACCGCCGGTGGACAGACGGTCGTGGAACCGACCTGCCAGGGCATCGGCAGAAATCCCCTGGCGCTGCGGAGGATTTCGGAAGCAACCGGGCTCAACGTCGTGATGGGAGCGGGTTATTACCTTGCATCCTCCCATCCCGAAAAAGTGGCCGGGCTCTCGGTCGATGCCATAGCCGACGAGATCGTGCAGGAGGCGCTGCACGGTGTTGATGGGACCGATGTGCGCATCGGCCTGATCGGCGAAATCGGTGTCTCCGCGGATTTCACGGCGGAAGAGGAAAAATCCCTGCGCGGAGCTGCGCAGGCACAGGTCCGCACCGGCCTTCCCCTGATGGTTCATCTGCCGGGATGGCTTCGGCTGGGACACAGGGTTCTCGATATCGTTGCGGATGAAGGCGCGGATCTCAACCACACCGTTCTTTGCCACATGAACCCGTCCCATGCGGATATTGCCTACCAGAGCGAACTCGCCAGCCGTGGCGCCTTCATCGAATACGACATGATCGGCATGGATTTTTTCTACGCCGACCAGCAGGTCCAATGCCCCAGCGACGAGGATGCCGCCCGCTCCATCGTCACGCTGGTGGAAGGCGGTTACCTGGACCGTGTCCTGTTGTCCCACGACGTCTTCCTCAAAATGATGCTGACCCGATATGGCGGCAATGGCTACGCCTATATCCTCAGGCATTTCCTGCCGCGTCTGAAACGGCATGGCCTCGACGACGCCACTCTTCAAACCCTCATGCGGGATAACCCGCGCTCGGTCTTCCAGGCAAAGACCTGACGAACCTATGGAAATGGAAAGATCATGACTAAAAAAGTGCTCCTCGTCGGTGAAAGCTGGGTCAGCTCCGCCACCCACTACAAGGGCTTCGATCAGTTTGGCAGCGTCACCTTTCATCTGGGTGCGGAACCGCTGGTAAAGGCGCTCGAGGGCAGCGAATATGAGCTGACTTACATGACAGCGCATGATGCGGTGGAGAAGTTTCCTTTCGAGATGGCGGGGCTCGACGCCTATGACGCCATCATCCTTTCTGACATCGGCGCAAATTCTCTCCTGCTGCCGCCAGCCGTCTGGCTACAGTCGAAGACCGTGCCGAACCGGTTGAAGCTCATCAAGGCATGGGTGGAAAAAGGCGGTGGCCTGCTGATGGTCGGCGGCTATTTCTCCTTCCAGGGGATCGACGGCAAGGCGCGCTGGCGCCGCACGCCGGTCGAAGACACGTTGCCAGTCACCTGCCTTCCGTGGGACGACCGTGTGGAGATTCCAGAAGGGTCGACGGCCGATATTCTGAAACCCGACCATCCGACCGTGGCTGGCCTTTCCGGCAAGTGGCCGTTTCTGCTCGGGGTGAACGAGGTCGAGGTGCGTGACCGCGCCGATGTCGAGGTGGTCGTCCGGCTATCGGAAGATCAGGGTTCCCATCCGCTGCTCGTCACCGGACGTTTCGGCAACGGCCGCACGGCCGCATGGACCTCCGACATTGGTCCACACTGGCTCTCTCCCGCCTTCTGCGAATGGGACGGATATGGGCGCCTGTGGAAGAACATTCTCGGCTGGCTGACGGAAAAGCCGTGACCAGAGCGGCTAAGCCCGCAGGATGGTCATCAGCTCCTCATGGCTGGGAAAGGCATCCTGCGTGCCACGGCGACCAACCGTGATGGCTGCGGCCCTGGAGGCATCCTCAAGGGCACGCGCATCCACGCAGACGCCGCGAAGCATGGCGGAGGCAAGCGCGACGCCCGTGAAGCAATCACCGGCACCCGTGGTGTCGATGATCGTCGCTGGCGCCGCCGGCACCTCGATGGCGCCATCGGCGGACACGAGCACGCAGCCCTGCCCACCGAGCGTGACGATGACGAGGCCGACACCGGCCCGCCGCAGAAAAGCGCCGGCCGCAGCGTCGCTGGCGCCTGTCAGTGCCTCAGCTTCGATGCGATTGAGGACGGCGATATCGATGAGTGGCAGGACGCTTGCAAACCAAGGCTGCAGCGGAGACGGATTGAAGACTGTAGTCAGCCCTTTCGATCGCACCGCATTGAGAATGGAAAGGGTTGTTTTTTCCGAGAGATTACCCTGCAAAACGACGAGGTCGCAGGCGACGGCGTCACCAAGGGCGTCCAAGGCAGCTTTTTCATCGAGCGCTGCAGCTGCGGAGCGAGTGGTGATGATCGAGTTTTCACCGTCCGGCGTCGTCAGGATGATGGAGATATCGCTGGTGGCACTGTCGACGGGAATGAGCTTTGGTGTCAGGCGTTCGCGGGTGAGCGCTTTTCCGATCGCAACGGCGCGCTCGTCCCTGCCGACGGCGGCGACGAGCGTGGTTTGAACGCCGCAGCGTGAAAGAACAATGGCCTGGTTGCAGCCTTTGCCACCGAGACTGCGCGAGGCCTGCTCGCCGAAGATTGAAGCGCCTGCCTCCGGCAGTGCGGTAATGGAATAGGTTTCATCGAGTGCGATATTGCCGATAACAAAGGCACGCATGGAGAACTTTCGAAAGGGACTGGAAATGCAGACCATATCCGACAACGCGGCCAATGCCATTCAGGAAATTTTCGGCCGCAGCAAGGCTCTGATCGGCATGATACATTGTCCGGCCTTTCCCGGAGCCCCGCGTTATCGCAACGCAAGCATGGATACCATTTACGATGCGTGCATGCGCGATGCGGAACGCCTTGTCGAAGGCGGCATGCACGGTCTCATCGTCGAAAACCACGGAGACGTGCCGTTTTCGAAGCCGGAAGACATTGGTCCGGAAACCTCAGCCTTCATGAGCGTGGTGACAGACCGTATCGTTCGCGCCGCCGGCGTGCCTGTCGGCATCAACGTGCTCGCCAATGCCCCGATCCCGGCCTTCGCGATCGCCATGGCGGGCGGGGCAAAGTTCATCCGCGTCAACCAATGGGCCAATGCCTATGTGGCCAATGAGGGCTTCATGGAGGGCCGTGCGGCCGAGGCGATGCGCTACCGTTCGCTGCTGCGGGCCGAGCACATCAAGGTATTTGCCGACAGCCACGTCAAGCACGGCGCCCACGCCATCACGGCGGATCGCAGCATCGATGAACTGACGCGCGACCTCGCCTTCTTCGACGCCGATGGCGTCATCGCAACGGGCCAGCGCACAGGTAACAGTGCATCGCTGGAGGAGATCGAGGAAATCGGCGCGGCAACGCATCTGCCGCTCCTGGTGGGCTCTGGCGTCAACGAAGGCAACATCATCGACATACTCAAGCGCACCAGCGGTGTCATCGTTGCCTCATCGCTGAAAGAGGGCGGGGTCTGGTGGAACCCTGTTGAACTCGCGCGGGTACGTGCCTTCGTTGCCGCAGCCCGCCCCGGTCTTGAAGCTTAAGGACTATGGCTATGGCAGATTTTTCGATCAACAGTGACAGGCTACTGGCAAATCTTGACCGGTTTGCAGCGATCGGAGTGACGGAGAAGGGTGGCGTTAACCGACAGTCTCTGACCATGCTGGATCGCAAAGCACGGCAACTGCTGGCAAAACTTGCCATCGACCGCGGCTTTTCCGTGTTTCAGGATCCCATCGCCAATCTCTTCATTCGCCGGGACGGTCGTAACAACAGTCTTGCGCCGCTCTTGATTGGCAGCCATCTGGATAGCCAGCCGGCAGGCGGCCGGTTCGATGGCGCACTGGGAACGCTTTGCGCATTCGAGGTGCTGGAAACTCTCGAGGATTTCGGGATCGAAACGGAACGCCCCGTTGAAGTCGTCGCTTTCACCAATGAGGAAGGTTGCCGCTTTGCGCCGGGTTGCATGGGCTCAATGGCCTTTGCTTCACGGACAATCCCTGACAACTGGATGAGCCTTACGGCAACAGATGACCAGGCCAATTTCGCAACGGAGCTTGCCGACACCTTGAAAAGTTTGCCCCAGGCGTCAATGCGCGAGCTCGGTTTTCCCGTATTTGCCTATATCGAGGTTCATATCGAGCAGGGGCCGTCGCTTGAAAAACAGGGCGTACCGATAGGGATCGTCACGGGAATACAGGGGACGCGTTGGTTGGAAGTATCCATCTCCGGCCAGACCGCGCACGCCGGCACCACAGCATTGATGTACAGACGTGATCCGTTTCATGCCACGGTCAATGCGCTGGGATCGCTTTTCCCTGCGATCATGCCCATGGATCCGTCCGCGCGCTTCACGGTTGGACGAATGGCGCTGCAGCCGGGGGCCGTTAACGCCATTCCACAGACCGTGGTTTTCACTGTCGATATCAGACACCCTTCCACCGACATCCTTGATGACATGGAGCGTAAAATTCGCGCTGTGACGCAAAGGGCCGCGGGTGATCAAAACTGTGAAGCGACGATTACGCAGATATTCGACATGCCGCCGGCGAATTTTCAGGAGGATATTATCGCGACGCTGGATCGCGCCGCCCAAGACCGCGGTTTCGTCACCCAACGAATGTTGTCTGGCGCTTTCCACGACGCCCTCTTCATGAATCGCGTCGCGCCATCTGCGATGATTTTCGTCCCTTGCCGGGATGGTCTCAGCCACAACGAGGCGGAGCATGTCGAGCCCGAACACAGCATTGCGGGATGCAACATGCTTTTTGCCTCGGCCCTTCAAGCCCTCCGTTAAGCCCTGTGGAATACCCCCGGGGCGCGTGCCGTCAGGCAGCGCGCAAAGGTTGCTGGAAGAGACGGTAAATTGTTAGCGTTTCGGAATAACCGTTGCCAGCAGAGGGTGTCGTCAAAGGGCGAGAAAGAAGCCATCAACCCGCACTCTCAATTCAGGTCACTGCGGGCATCGAGCGCGTCGCGAAGGCCGTCACCAATGAAGTTGAAACTCGTGACGGCGAGCGTAATCGCGACACCGGGCACGATTGCGAGCCAGGGCGCCTTGTCGAGATATTGCTGTGCACCGTTCAACATGTTGCCCCAACTTGGCAGCGGCGGCTGAATGCCGTAACCCAGAAAACTGATGTAGGCTTCAAGAAGAATGGCGCGCGCCACCGTCAACGTCGCCGCGACAATGATGGGCCCGGCAGCATTTGGCAGTAGTTCCCGAAACATGATCCAGCCATTCGGCAAACCAAGCATGCGGGCTGCCATCACGAAGTCTCGCTCGCGCAAGGAACGGACTTCTGCCTCGACCAGGCGTGCGATCTCCATCCAACTCGTGACGGCGATGATGACCGTGATCATGAACGGGCTTGGCTTGACGAAAGCGGCCAGTGCCAGAAGCAGGAAAATGCTCGGGAAAGAAAGAAACGCATCAACGAAGCGCATCAGGATTGCGCCGACACGACCGCCGTAATAACCGGCAACGACACCGATGACTGTCCCGATCACCGTCGACAGCACCATGGCGAAAAACCCGACGAGCAGCGAGATACGGCCGGCATTGAACAGCCGCGCCGCGATGTCGCGCCCCAGGGGGTCCGTACCAAATATGTGGTAGCCTGTCAGAGGCGGCGCAAAGCGGGCGCGCAGATCAATGAACAACTCGTCGTAGGGCAAGAGGTATGGGCCAACGACGCAGGCAAAGATCATAATCGTGATCATGATGACGCCAAGTACCGCCAGCTTGTGGCGTGCAAAGCGAAGAAGCGTGCGGTTCTGCCACCAGCGAAAGCGTGGCACGGCGCGGGTGGATTGGAGTGTGGCAGCGGACATGGTCTTTCCTTCCGTTGATTGCGGTGCTCGCCGGTCAGATCCTATCCGAGCCGAATCCTTGGATCGATGAGAGCGACCATCAGGTCAGCGAGCAGGCTGCCGAGCAGCACGAGGATTGCGGAAAACATCAAAAGGCCCATGACCACCGGATAGTCATGATAACCAAGGCTATCGAGGAAGAGGCGCCCCATGCCCGGCCAGGTAAAGACGGTTTCGGTCACCAGCGCGCCGCCTAGAATGGTCGGGAGTTGAAGGCCGGCAAGCGTAATCATCGGCAGCAGAGCGTTGCCAACGACATGTTTCATCAATACCCGACGTGGCGTCAGCCCCTTGGCCCGCGCGGTGCGGACGAAATCCTGATTGATAACGTCGAGTGTCGCGGTCCGCATATAACGGCTCCAGACGGCGATATTGACGAGAGCAAGCACGAGACTCGGCATGATCAGGTGGATCGCATAGTCGTAGAATGACTGATCACCGATCGTGTACATGTTGCCCGCGGGCAGCCATTTCAGCCGCAGCGCAAAAACATAAATCGCGACCAGACCAAACCAGAATGTCGGAATGGAGAGTGCGATCATCGCGCCGACTGTCGCAGTGTAATCGAACAGCGTGTAGCGTTTGGTGGCACCCTTGATCCCGATCCATGTGCCGACAAGGATCGAGACAACCGTCGATGAGATCATCAAAAGCAATGTCGCGAAAAGATGTCCGGAGATGATGTCGAGAACCGGTCGCTGGTCGCGATAGGATTTACCCCAGTCACCTTGTAATAGTCGCCAAGCCCAATCCAGATACTGGACTGGCAAAGGCCGATCGAGGCCCATCTGGTGGGCGATGCGGTCAAGGGCCTCCCGGGTCATGCCCGGCGTGAGAGCAAATTGCGACAGAGGCCCGCCCGGCGCAAGATTGAGGATCGCAAATCCTATAATGGAAACAAGCAGCAGGAGCACAAGGCTCTGCCATATTCGGTGCAGAAGGAAGGTCAGCATGGGTAAGACTCCAGGTCGCTTCGTGGACAAGCATCAACCCGTCCACGAATAGCCGTCAGTGCACCGGCTGGTCCAAAGCCGGTGCGTTCCACATTTCGGAGCACAGCTCCGTTTCGTGGCGCATCTTTACGCCAGATGCCAGGTCGCGACGTTCCATGTGTCGATGCGCGTATTGACGTTAGGCTTGACGTTCTCGACGCCCTGCTTGTGACCGCGGACCGTTGCATATTGAAACAGCGGCAGAAGCGGCATTTCCTTTCGCATGATCTCCTGGATTTTCAGGTAAACGGCCTTGCGCTCCTCCGGCACAAAGAGGCTGCCGCCCTTCGCGAGAAGATCATCGACTTCCTTGTTGGCAAACTGCCAGGTGTTCTGCCCGGACCCGCCTTTTGCCGGGCTCGACGTCGAGCGGAAGAAGTCGGACGTGTCAGGGTCGGGGCCGGTCAGAAAATCGAGGCCGACAATAACGGAATCGAATTTCGACAACATCCAGTAGTCGCCCCACATGACGGCTGGCGGCAGATTGGAGATGGTCATTTCCACGCCGATATCCTTGAAGGATTGCTGCATATATTGCTGCACCTGTTCGCGGATGTGATTTCCTGCCGTGGTCGAGCAGGTGAAGGCAAGCTTCACCCCGTCCTTTGCTCGAATACCATCGGCACCGACAGCCCAACCCGCATCGTCCAGAAGCTTCTTCGCCTTTTCTATGGAGTATTCATGTTTGGGCAGATCAGGATTGTAATAGAACGATTGCTGCGGGACGTAGCTTTCCGTGGGCGTTGGCAAACCGTAGTAGAGCGCCTCGATGATCGACTGTTTGTCGATTGCGGCATAAAGAGCTTCCCGGACCGCAGGTTCCTTAAACTGGGGCCGATCCATGTTGAAGGAGAGTGATTCAATCGTCGAGCCCGGCACGACGTTGACGACTTTACCGGCGAGATCCTTCGCCTCGTCATAATGGTCGGGCGTTATCCATTGCAGACCAACAACGTCGATATCGCCTGTCTTGAACTGGGTGTACAGCACATTGAGGTCAGGGACATATTTGTAAATCAGGCGCTCGACATGCGGGCCGTCACCGAAATAGTCGGTGTTGGCTTCAAGAAGGATATAGTCGCCGGCGACGCGTTCCTTCCATTTGAAAGCTCCGGTCCCGACAGGTGCGTTATTATAGGCGGCGGTATTGCGGTCGGCTTCCGCACCGAGAAGATGTTTTGGCGTAATGAAGGTGGAAGCAAGGATAGATGGATACGGGGCAAAGGGCTTTTCCATCTTCCAGGTTATTTCTGTCGGGGAGACCACGGTGAGGTCACGGACAAATTCATGTCCGGTCTTGCGCCAGGATCGAAAATTCGGATCGACGAGAAGCTCAAGTGTGAATTTGACATCTTCAGCCGTAAACGGCTTTCCATCGTGCCACTTGACGTTGTCGCGCAGCTTGACTTTCCAGTTGAGACCATCAGCGGAAATACCGCCGTTTTCGACCGTGGGGACTTCTGCGGCAAGCGCGGCAACGAAGGCACCTTTTTCGTCGACGTAAAACAGCGGGTCAAAAATGCTGAAGTGAATCCCTTCATCCACTTCAATATGTGGCATATGCGGGTTGAAAACAGTCGGTTCCTGGGAGAAGCCGACCGTCAGTTGCCCCTTGGCAGACTTGCCCTGCGCCATGGCGCTTGAAAAGCCTGGGAGACCGGAAAGGACGACGCTGGATGCGCCAAGCGCCAAAAGGCCGAGTGCCTGGCGACGGGTGGTATTGATAAGCGGCTTGTTCTGGTCGGACATTTTTAGTTCCCCTTTATCCGATGGTTGAACATGACGATTATTGTTGGTTCCGCCTCTTTGGGCAGTTTGGCTCCCTTCGACAGTTGCCTGCCTTATGCTTTCAAATCACGGCTCCCGCTTGGTCCAAGTGCTGTCTCTTAAAAGCCACTTACGAGTTCGATCTTCGAGCCATCGCTGAAACGGCTGAACCGGAAATCATGACGATCGACGACTGAATTTCGCCCGGTAACAATGTCGGCCATCAACCTTCCTGCTGCGGGACCTATTCCGAAGCCATGGCCCGAAAACCCGGTTGCAACATGGAAGCCCGGAATAGCGTCGATGGCATCGATAACCGGAATGGCGTCCGGCGTTACATCGATCATGCCTGCCCAACGCTGCGAGATTTCCGCCTTCTCGAAAACCGGAAATGCCTGTTTCAGCTTCGCCAGAGCGCCGTCCGTCATTGCCTTGGACGGAATGGGATCGAGTACGCGGTTATATTCGAAAGGCGACGGCTCATCGAGCGCCCAGCGGCGCGGCATGCGCCATTCATCGTAAAACCTGTCCGTCAGGCGCAAATCGAGCGAGCGCCACTCATGTCGCAACGCCGGCAGGAATTTCAGCGCATAACGGAACGACGCTGGAACTATATCGACGATATTTTGAAAGCCGTTTGCAATCGTGTAACCACCATCGAGACGCTTGCGAATAGCAAAGCCATTCGACCAGATCGCCTCTTCCGGCCCGCCCTCCAATGGCTTCGTCCTCAGCACGGAGTTCATGACCTTGAGCTGCGGCAGATCGAGCCCATTATTGCCAAGAAAAAGGCTGGACCAGGCGCCACCTGCCATCACTGCGGCCTTGCAGGCGATTTCGCCACGCTCCGTCACCACGCCGGAGACCCCGCCACCTGAAAGCTGGAGGCCGCGCACGGCGCATTCGGTCAGGATAAAGGCGCCGCGATCGCGTGCCGCTTCCGCAATCGCCGGCGCTGCCCGCTGCGGCTCTGCGCGACAATCACCGGCGGTATAGAGCGCACCGGCAATATCCATGTTTGATCCGGGATATTTCGCCTTGAATTCCGCCGCACTCAGCATACGGCTTTCAATCTGGTAGCCTTCAAGATTGCGGTTCCAGCGTTCGTGCTCGGCAAATTCCCGATCGTTGGCGCAGGTGAAGACGATACCGGATTGTTTAAAACCCGTCTCCCGCCCGGTCCGGCGATTGAGATCCGCCCAGATGCGAAGCGCCTCTGCCATCAGCGGCACTTCGCGTGGGTCGCGGCGGGAAATGCGCACCCAGCCCCAGTTCCGGCTTGATTGCTCCTGCCCGATGCCGCCTTTCTCACAAAGGGCAACCCGCAGTCCCTGATCGACAAGTTCAAGCGCGGTAGAGGTGCCGATGATGCCGCCTCCGATGACAACGACGTCAACTTCCTTGGGTAATTCCGCATCCCCGTGAACGGGAACGACATAAGGACCGGGCATGTCAGAAAAACTCCTCAAGCTGGCAATTAATGGCGAATTCGGCTACGGAGGCCTCGTTTGGGAGCGACAGCAGCATGGAAACGATACGGGCGAGATCCGCCGGCTGGGTCATCAAAGCGGCCGGCCGCTCAGATAGAGCCGCAGCCATGTCGGTTGCCACAAATCCGGGGCAGACGGCGGTCGCACGCACGCCCCTGTCGAAGCCCGCTTGCCGAATGGCATGCGAGAGGGCGACAGCGGCAAACTTGGACAAGGAGTAGCTGCCCGACGATGCCGACTTGACGCGTTTGCCCGAGAGAGATGCGAGGATGATCACACGGCCGCGACCGCTTTGGCACAAAGTATCCCATGCGGCCTTAACAAGCCGCCGCGGCGCCTTGACGTTAACGGAAAACATGGCGTCGATATCGTCGTCATCAGCTTCGATCACCGTCTTCGGGATTATGATGCCTGCATTCGCCACGATGGCGTCGATACGACCGAAATGCTGAAGGGCGTCTTGCGTCCATCTTGTTTCAGCAGCCACATCGTTCGCATCGTAAGTGTAGAGATGAACTTTTTCTTCGTGACCTGTGGCCCAGGAAGGCAGCGCGGGTGTGCGCATGCCAAGTGATACCTGCCAGCCTTCCTCCAAGAGGGTTGCGCCAATTTGATCGCCTATGCCGCGGCTTGCGCCGGAGATGAGAGCAACGCGTTGTTCCGATCGATCTGTCATGAAAGCCCCACGATATGCCGATAAGCACGACGCAAGATGTCAATCACCTGTTTCTGCTCGTCCTCGGGAATGAAGCTGAAAAAATCGCGAGATTGCTGCGGAACGATCTCGCGAACTTTCACGGCGAGTGCCGCACCTGCTTCGGTGATGTAGAGTTCCTGCGCGCGGCTGTCTTCCTGTGACACCTCACGGCGGATGAGGTCATGAGAAACCATCTGGTCAATAATCCTGCCCATGGCCGAACGGTCCCGCATCGTCAGATGCGCAATCACCGAAGGGCGAATGCCGGGATAATCATCCACGAGCAGCAGGGTCGTGATTTTTCCTGTTCCCTTCGCCACGTCCAACCCCTCCAGCCGGTCATCGAGATCGCGTGACACGGCAAGATTGATCGTGCGGATATAGAAGCTCAGCGTGTCTTCGAGAACATCGAGATTGATGTCGGCCGGTGACACGGGCGGTTTCGCAGTTGGCTTATGCATGAGTTTTCCGATCGAATGGCCAAAGGACAGCAGTTGCGGATACGCTTTCCGAGCGCGCCACAGTGCAGGTTTCGGCCATGTCGTATTGCAGTTTTGTAACTATATGAAATGACAATTAGTGGACAAACGCAACTACTTTTCTGCAGAATTCTGAAATTTATTTATACATTTCATTGACTTATGCTGACATATTAATGCGCCGTCGGATCACCAAAATCCGGCGGTCAGAGCGTTTAGAATTGGCGCGCGAGACAAGCAGACGTCGGGGCAAGTTGCCCTTACGTCTGAATTGTTACATGGCCTTGGCCGTAGCCGCCCGCTCCCAGTCTGCGCCGGGTATGGCCGCAACGAGTTTCTGCGTATAGGGATGCGCGGGCGACCGGAAGATTTGGGTAGGCGGCCCCTGCTCCACCACTGTTCCCTTGTGCATGACAAGCACATCATCGCAGATCTGGCTTGCGACCCTGAGATCATGGGTAATGAAGATCATCGCCACCTTCATTTCCCTTTGAACATGGGTCAGAAGTTGCAGGACCTGCGCCTGTATGGACACGTCCAGTGCAGAAACGGCTTCGTCGGCCACCAGAACGACCGGGTCGAACATCAGGGCGCGGGCAATGCCGATGCGTTGGCGCTGACCACCGGAAAACTCGTGCGGAAAACGGTCATAGGCCTGCTCGTCCAGACCAACGAGCTTTAGAATTCCAAGGGCCTTTGTTCTCGCCTCGTGCAAGGCCATTCCATGAGCCAGCGGACCAACCGTCAGAATTCTGCCGATGATGTGGCGCGGATTGAGCGAAGCAAACGGATCCTGAAAGATCATCTGAATATAGGGCCGCAAGGATCGAAACGCGCTTTCGTCCATCGCAGCTATATCGCGACCGTCGAAGCGAATGGCGCCGCCATCCGAGTCAAGCAACTTCAGCAGAACGCGCCCGAGCGACGACTTGCCCGAGCCGCTCTCCCCGACAACACCGAGTGTCTGCCCTTTTCTCAGCTTGAAGCTAACGCCGTTCACCGCCTTGACGGTTCGGGCCTTGCGGAAAAACGAGCCGGAACTGCGGTATTCCTTTTCGAGGTTTTCTACTTCGAGAACAACGGGAGCGCCTTCGTCAAGCGGGCGCTCTGCGTTGCGCATGCGCGGCACAGCAGCAACCAGCCGCTGCGTGTAGGGATGAACCGGGTTGACCAGAACCTGATCCGCCCTTCCCTGCTCGACGAGATGTCCCTTTTCCATCACCACAACACGGTCGGCAATTTCCGCAACCACACCGAAATCATGGGTGATGAACATCACGCTCATGTTTTTCCGCTTCTGGATTTTTCGGATAAGGTCCAGGATCTGGGCCTGTGTGGTAACATCAAGCGCAGTCGTCGGCTCATCGGCAATCAGGACATCCGGATCAAGCGCCAGCGCCATGGCGATCATGACACGCTGCCGCTGTCCGCCGGAGAGGCGGAATGGATATTGCAGTCGCAACAACGATGGGTCTGGAAGGCCCACCTCCTCCAGCAATTCCAGAACCTTGGCGTTTCGGCTCTGCGGCGTTCCGGCCCCATGGGCTTCCAGGACTTCTGAGATCTGGTCACCGACGGTCATCAACGGATTGAGCGCGGAAAGCGGATCCTGAAATATGATCGAGACCGCCTGACCGCGTAAAGGTCGGATTTTTTCTTCCCTGGCCGAGAGGATGTCCATTCCTCCGAAGTGGATTTCGCCGGAACTGACTGTGATGACTGGCGACAAAAGTCCCATGATCGTACTTGCGGTAACGGACTTGCCGGATCCCGACTCGCCGATGATGCAAAGGATTTCCCCAGCGTGAAGGTCGAACGAAATATCCTTGACCGCGTGGCTGCGCTCCATTCCCGGCGGCAAATCCACCGTGAGATGACGAACGGACAGCACCACGTCGGTCGACGTGGCTGAATGCGACATAAGTTCCCCTTGTTTTTGTAACTTGTTCGCGTTTGCCCGGCATACCATACCGGAAACAAGATAGTGGACTATGTCCACTATCTTGTCCAGCAGCGACTTCTGCTTGAAGCCGGCCCGTCCGATCGTTACTAGTCCATGGCAGGCGCGCTTATTTAATTTTTCCAGATGGCCACCAAAGGCATTGCGCATTGCCGAGAGCATCTTGCCGGCAAATCGCATCATCATATACCTCTGGCAGAATGGCGAGGCAGACACTTAAAAATCATGACGGCGATATTGACCTCGGAGGAAGGGTTTCTCCGAAATAAAAACGGGAGACAGGCTTACCGGTTCCTGGCTCATGTCCACATCGGATGCGGCCTCACCGGTAAGCTAGGCACTGGCGAAATGGCATACAATTAAAGATTCGGTAATTTAATCCACACCGCAGGTTGGACATTTTGGACCGCGGGACTAAGACGTAGCCAAAGGGGATCAGAGACCTGACGAAATGATTGGTCAAGCCCAGAAATTAGACCCGCCGCACCCGGTCGTGATACTGTGCGGCAAGATTTGGCACCACCATGCGACTTGGCACCATCACAAACCTGGCTTATGCCGTGACGCTGATACTGACGACAGTATCAGCCACCACATTCATTTTGTCGGCAAGAAGCGCGTCTCAAGAGCGCGCGGTAATCGAGTCTCATCTCGAACTAAACGATCTTGCCGAGGAATTGGCGATCACCGCGGACGAGCGCGCCGAGGAGGCACGTCTTTACGTTATGCGAGGCGACGAGCAGCATCTGGCAAAGTTTTATGTCGATGAAGATCAGGAAAACCATCTCGAGAAAGCGTTGGATAAACTCTCTGCGCGCGGGGCCTCGCCGCAGGAAGAAGGATTGTTTCAGGATATACGAAAGAGCGCTGACAGGCTGGATGCGATGGAGCGCGGGGCCATTGCTTTTTATCGCTCCGGGCGCCAGAGCGATGCGCAACAGGTCCTGTTCGGCGACGAGTACTATCAGCTGCATACGAGTCTGTTGAATACCGTTGCAACGGTGAGAGAGACCGTTGCGGCACGTACGCAGGCAACGGTCAACCAGGCCAAAAACCGAAGCGATTTCTACGGGTCTATCGCCAAGGTGATGCTTGCCCTGACCGCACTGATGTTTTTGGCCGTATTGTACTTTGTCCTCAGCAGACGGGTTGCCGCGCCCCTTATCAGAATGAGCAATATCGTCATGCGCCTTGCTCGGCAAGACTACAGTATCGAGGTACCAGACGAAGGGCGACGTGACGAAATTGGAGAGATGAACCAAGCCATTCGCATCTTCCGCAGCAACGGGCTGGAACGGGAACGGCTTGACGCAGAGCACCGCAAGAACCAACGCATCAAAGACCTTATCCTGCAGATGATGCATCGAATTCAGGCGTGTCAGAATCAGGAGGAATTGTCCGACGTCGTTGCGAAATTCATGCCGCAGATTTTCCCCGCTATCGCGGGGCGGCTGCTTGTGCTCAGGGAAAACAGTACACTTCTCCAATCGACAGGAAAATGGTCCGACCCTTCGTTTTCCGCGCCTGAGTTTTTGATCGATGATTGCTGGGCTCTACGTCGCGGGCGTCCCCACACCAACAACCCTGACGGCGATGACGTCGTCTGCCATCACCTCCAGGGGAATTTCGGAACCGGTCTCTGTATACCACTGACCGCATTGGGGGACACCGTAGGCCTGTTATACCTCGAAATTTCCGCAGGAAACGAAACGCTGGAGACAGAGCGACTTTATCTGGAACTCCTCGCCGAGAACATTGGCCTTGCCGTCGCAAATCTCCAGTTGCGGCAGCGGCTGGTTGGCATGGCCAGACAGGATGCCTTGACCGGTCTCCTGAACCGTCGGTCTCTTGATGAGGCGTTGAACAGGCATCTGGAAAAGCCGGATGAGCCGCTCGCCTGTCTCATGCTGGATATCGACCATTTCAAGCGCTTCAATGATCGCTTTGGCCACGATGCCGGTGACGCGGTGATGCAATATGTTGCCCAGGTTCTTTCCGAAGCCGTCGGCGAGCTGGGTGAACTATTTCGTTTCGGCGGCGAGGAATTCACCGTGTTAATGCCGGCTGCGGATATTGAAGTTGCCATCAAGGTTGCGGAGAGACTCCGGCATGCAGTTGAGCGCGCGCCGTTCAATTACCGTGGTCGCCTGCTTGACCCGGTCACCGTATCTGTCGGCATCGCAACCGCACCGGCCGGAGGGACTGTGAGTAGCGTGCTGGAACGAGCAGACGCCGCACTCTTGAACGCCAAACAGAATGGTCGCAACAGATGGGTATCGTCCGACGCGATGTGAGGGGCTGCACATGTCAACGCAGCGCCTCCTGCCATGGTCGTCAACTGGATCCCGCAGCACTTTTGGACTGAAAAATCGGGCCAGCCCAACCAACGAAAGAGCGGGCCACCACGGCTGTGGAGGCTCGCCCTTTCCATGTGCACCATTGGTTACTTGCGGTAGGCGAGCCCACCCCAGATGCGGCCTTCGTCTCTGTGTCGACCGCCGTGTACTGCGCCGATGTATGCAGCGGCAGCGGAAACCAGTGCGGAAGCAGCCAGCAAGAAGGCGGTCAGAATACCTGCGACACGCGCTTTTTCCGCGGCATCGGCGGCCTTGGTCTTGGCGTCGTCCAATGCCTTCTGCGCTTCCGCCTTCAAGGTATCGACCTGCTTCTGCGCTTCATCGACCTTCTGTTGCGCTTCCGCCCTCACGGCCTGCACACGCTCAACCGTTTGGTTCACCCGCGTTTGCGCATCGGTCTGGCTGATGTTTGTGCGGGCAGCAACCTGATTGGCAAGCCATGTCTTGTCGGCTTCGGATATCTGGCCGGTTGCCAGTAGATTTCCGAGAATGCCGCTGATCTGGCGCTGATAGTCGCCGGCGCTCTGATCACCCGGCACAGGGGCGGCGGGCGCGTCGGTTCTCAGAAGACTATCCGTAAAATAGTCGATTGGATTGGTTTTCAGGCCCTGCGGAAGCATCTGCTCGATGCTGGGGGCTGCAGCCTGACCGGCGCCCTGCGCCAGACCACCTGCCGCACTGCCAGCTCCGGAAACGATCCCGCCCGCTAGTTGACCAGCACCCTGAACGGCGCCTCCGACCGCTGAACCCGTTGCCTCCACGGCGGTCTGCGCCGCGCTACCCACGGCTTTGGCGCCACCGGACAGCACGCCGAGCGCGAGGAATGCGGAAACGACTGTTCCGAGACCCCACACGACCAAGCCATTGACGCCGTCGCGAACTGTCAGTTCGTTCCTGTCAGCAGCGCCGGCAGGCCGACGCATGCGGCCGGCAATATAGCCGCCCAGCATGTAGGAGCCGACCATGGAGATTATGACGAAGAGACCCGTTACGATGAGCCAGATTGTACTGATGTCGCCACCCTCCTCCGCCGAGATTGAACTCAGGCCCAGGCCGCCCGCAAATGCGGTGAGCACAGCCATGGAACCCGAGGAAATGACAGCACCGGCAAAAATCGCTGGCCAGTCGACATAGCTGCGGTTTGGATTCGCTTCGATACCCGTTGGATCAACCATCAGCGTAGCCCCAGCAATGAGAGAATGAACAGGACGACGACGACAAGGCCGACTAGATAAATGATGGAATTCATGCGGTATCTCCTCCGAAAGGATGACCAATCCTCCGCGTAGCGGGTGATTATAGCAGCGAGAAATGTGAGCTGATTGCTCCTGCACCAAACTCATCGCACCCGAAAAAGTTTCACGACTTCTCGTTGCTTCGGAACGATTTTGCAAATCCCGGCAGGCGCGGTGACGAAAGAAATGTGCTCGTGGCCGGCAAGGAGATCCCATCGAACGCACGCACAGAGCGTGACCAGTCAGACGCAAGCCACTTGCGCGAGATTTCGACCGAGGGAGAGCGCAAAGGGATCAGCCGGATTTTGCGATCAGCGAGCGAAACCGTTCACTCATTTCGGAGTTGGCGGGATTATAGATCATCATGTTGAGATCCGAGCGTCCCTCCACCGCAAAGCTTGAGAACTCCAGTTCGATTGTTCCGAGAACCGGGTGGTGGAGGCGCTTGAGGCCCTCATGCATGCTTGTGACCTCGTTATCATCCCACATGGCCTTGAATTCGGGGCTGGCGGCCGAGAGCTCATCGACAAGTTGCTGGATGCCGGCGCCAGCGCCGGCGCGCGCGGCATCTGCCCGGAACGCGCCGACCACGTAGCGGGCGACATTGCGCCAGTCCTCCTGGGCGGTGCGCACCCGTTCATCGGAGAAAATCAGGCGCAGAATGTTGCGGTTCTCCCTCGCCAGTTTGCTGTAATCCGTGAGGATGACGGCGGCGGCCCGGTTCCATGCCAGGACGTCCCATGTCGCCGTTCTGATGATCGCGGGGCTGAAGGGCAACGCGTCAAGCACGCCCTGAAGACGGGGCGTTATCGTCTCGGGCTGACGGTAACGCTGTTCGGGCGGATGTCCGAAGGCCAATATATGCAGGTGGTCGCGCTCGGGATCAGTCAGCATCAGTCCCTTGGCGATGCGATCCAGCACATCCGCCGAGGGCGAACCGCCGCGGCCCTGCTCCAGCCAGGTGTACCAGGTCGGACTTATATTGGCGCGCTGGGCGACCTCCTCCCGGCGCAGACCCGGTGTGCGGCGGCGGCCGATGGGAAAACCAAACGTTGCAGGATCAAGCCGCAGGCGGCGATCGCGCAGGAAGGTGCTAAGTGCATTCTCCGTCATTGCATTCCTCGCCGCAACCTGTTGAGAATTATACCATGATAAAGTCACTACTTTAACAGGACAATTCTTCATGAGATCACCCTCCCCGTCAACGCGGGAGATTTTGTATGCGTGTTTTTCTGACAGGTGCCACCGGGTTCATCGGCTCCCGGATTCTTCGTGAACTGCTCATCGACGGCCATGAGGTGATCGGCCTCACCCGCTCGGAGGCCGGCGCAAAAGCGCTGCAGGCCGCTGGAGCTTCCGCCCACATCGCAACGCTGGAAGATGCGGCCAGACTCGCCGGGGGTGCAGAGACTGCCGATGCCGTCATCCATACGGCTTTCGACCATGATTTCGCGAATTTCGCCGCCAATTGCGAAAAGGATCGCCGGGTGATCGCGGCGCTCGGTGCCGTATTGGCTGGTTCCGACAGGCCGATGCTCATCACCTCAGGGGTCGGCATGGGTGATCCCGGCAATGGCGAACCCGCCCGTGAGGATGTGTTCGATACGCATCATTTCAATCCGCGCATCGCCTCGGAACTCGCGGGCCAGGAGCAATTGCGGGCGGGCGTCAATCTCGGCGTCATCCGGCTCCCGCAGGTGCATGACACGGTAAAGCAGGGCCTCATCTCGCCCTATATCGAGATGTCGCGCGAAAAAGGCATCGTCGCTTATGTCGAGGACGGCGGCAATCGCTGGTCAGCCGGCCATGTGGACGATGTGGCGAAGCTCTACGTGATGGCGCTCCTTCGGGCCGAGCGGGGTGCTCGCTATAATGCCGTGGCGGAAGAAGGCGTTATGGTGCGCGATATTGCCGGGATAGTTGCCGAGAGGGTTGGGCTACCGCTCGTTTCCATAGGCAAAGAGGACGCCGCTGGCCATTTCGGCTGGTTTGCCCTGTTCGCCGCCATGGATCTTACGGCCTCCAGCGCGCTCACCCGGGAGAAACTCGGCTGGATACCGACTGGACCGGGCCTGCTCGACGATCTCAGAGCCATGGACTACGCGACGATCGAATAACCGGCAGGCAGGCGTCCGCCTCACGCCTGTCGTCAGGATCAGATGCGGCGAAGATGGCAACACGGCAGCACCGGGAAAACCGATGCTACTTCTCAAGATGGTGAATGTTCAGGCGGCGGGCATTACTTGCCCGACGCCCGCCTGCCGAGGCCCAGCAGATGGTAAAAGGCAATTGCGCCGATTGTCGCTGTGCCGATGCCATCGAGCGTGAAGCCCGCGACATTGAGCTTGAAGTTGCCGGCGCCCAGCACCAGAGCGATACCCACGGTGATGAGGTTGCGCGGTTCGGAAAAATCGACTTTGTTTTCGACCCAGATCCGCCCGGCGGTCGCCGCGATGAGGCCGAAGACGACGACGGAAAGGCCGCCGATGACCGGCCCCGGTATGGTCTGAATGAGCGCACCGAATTTCGGCGAAAAGCCGAGAATGATGGCGACCAGTGCAGCAACGATGAAAACGAGCGTCGAGAAAATGCGGGTTATCGCCATGACGCCCATATTTTCGGCATAGGTCGTCATGCCGGTTCCACCGAAAGCGCCTGAAAACATCGTCGCGATGCCGTCACCGATAAAGGCCCGACCGAGATAACGATCAAGGTTCTGTCCCGTCATCGCGCCTATCGCCTTTATATGCCCGAGATTTTCCGCCACGAGAATGACGACGACCGGAGCAATCAGCGCAATCGCGGAGCCGGAAAATACCGGCGCGGTGAATGTCGGCAGACCGAACCACGATGCGGCCGCAACGCCTGCAAAATCGACCGGTTTGCCGAGACCGAGGCCGTTCGCCACCACGAGATAAGCGATATAGGCAATCGCGCCGCCGAGAAGAATGGGCAAGCGGCGCGCCATGCCGGGCGCATAGACAGCAATCGCGCCGACCGATGTGACCGTCAGGATTGCGATCCAACGCGACAGCTGGTCGCCGTCGGGATTGCCCGGACCGGAGCCGGAAGCGCTTGCGATCGCGATTGGGGCGAGAACGAGACCAATTGCCGCAACGATCGCGCCGGTCAGAACCGGCGGCATCAGCTTTTCGATCCAGTCATGGCCGGCGATCATGACGATGACGCCGATCAGCGCATAAAGCACACCGGCGGCGATGATGCCGCCGAGTGCCAGCGCGATATCAGGACTCGCCGCACCCGCGGCTGCACCCGTTGCCACGAGCACCGGTCCGATGAACGCAAAGGAAGAGCCAAGATAGCTCGGGACACGTCCGCCAACGGCGATGAAGAAGATCAGTGTCGAGATGCCCGAAAACAGAATAGAGACGTTCGGATCAAACCCCATGATCAATGGTGCAAGAACCGTCGATCCGAACATCGCCACGACATGCTGAAGACCGAGCACCGCGGTCTGGCCCGCAGGCAGACGCTCATCGGGCAGGATGCGCCCTTCGGTTTTCAGTCGCCAGCGCGGAAAATAACCACCGGTATCACTCATGTCGTCCCCCCAGGAAACAGCCGGCACGCGCTTCCCGGGTTTTCCGGTTTCAGTTCGTCGCCGCGCAAAAGATTTGCTTTTTTATGATTTGCGCCCGCCTCCGGAGATCGAATCGGCAGCCGATGCATCGTTTCTCCGTTAGCGCGATCGGCTGCACCTGTCATCGGCAACGGACCGTTTCCCACTGTTACGCATTCCGGCGCGGAACAATCAGCTCCCGCGCCGGTAAAATGATACCAGATCGACGGTATTAGCGCGCTTTTTCAAGCGCCGTCAGAATCTCATAGGCCGCCGAAACCCGCTCCTCATTGGGGTAGTTTTTATTGGCCAGAATAACGATCCCCAATTTCTGCTTTGGCATGAACGCCACATAAGCGCCAAAACCATTGGTGGAGCCGGTCTTGTTGATGAAGACATCCTGGCGCGGCTTCATGGGCGGTGAGATTTCGGAAACCGGAACAGTCTTGAGCAGGGCACCGGAATTCAGCTCTCGCAATGTCTTCAGCGGTGCGGGATGGGCGTATTGCTCCCAGACCATGTCCTGCGTCATGGCGCCGACGCTGAAATATCCCGTATGGGTGTTGGTAAGCGCCTGCTGGATTTTTCCGTCCAGCTTTTCCAGTCCCATATTCGCATTGACGAAACGGATCATATCCTCCGCTGTCGATCTGACGCCGTAGGCTTCCGAAGAGAGAACGGCCGGTGTCACGCGGGCGGGCTCGCCCGTTCGCTTATAGCCCTGCGCGTAATCGGCCATCTTTGCCTCGGGCACCACGGTAAAGGTGTTCTTCAAGCCCAGAGCGGGAAAGAGCGTATCTTTCATGGCGTCATCGAAGCTTTGGCCCATGGCCTTTGCGGTGATGTATCCGAGCATTCCGATGCTGGGATTGGCATAAGTTCTGTGTGTTCCGGGCTTGTATGAGGGTTTCCAGGCCTTGAGATAGGCCAGCAACTGCTGTTCCGTCTTGACGTTATCCGGCACCTGCAACGGAAAGCCGCCGGCGGTGTGGGTGCCGAGTTGCATCAGCGTGACATCACCGAAGGGCTTGCCCTTCATGGAGGGAAGATAATTTTCCACCTTGCTCGAGAGCGAAAGCTGGCCATTCATTTCGGCATAAGTGCTGAGGGTGACCGTGAAAGTCTTGGAGATGGAGCCGAGTTCGAAAAGCGTCTGCGCCGTCACCGGCTGGCCCGAGCTTTTGGACATGACGCCATAGGTGAAGATGTGGCTTTCGCCATCGACACTGATACCAACGGCAAGGCCCGGAATGCCGTTTTTCTCCATGACCGGTTTGATCGCGGCATCCGTTATCGCTTTCAGCTTCGCATCATCGGCGGCGAGCGCCTGCGTGAACAGGCCCGTCGAAAGCAAAGTGGCCAGTGCGATATGTCTGCGATTAAGTTTCATCTTTCGCGTTCTCCAAAACCTAGGGTGGATTTTCAGCCCGGGGGCCGTTCCCAGCGAAAGACGTTTAACCGGCCTACATTGCACGAACAAATCATGATATCTCGGAGAAGACACAAGAAAATCTAGGTCTTGAATGGTTCGGCAATTTCTTCCCCTGAACGGCTTACGGGCTTTTGAGGCATCGGCGCGGCACCTGAGCTTCACCCGCGCGGCCATCGAATTATGTGTGACGCAGGCGGCTGTGAGCCAGCAGGTGAAAGGGCTGGAAAAGCGGCTTGGCGTTTCGCTTTTTCAGCGGCTTCCGCGCGGCCTGAAGATTACTGCGGAAGGCGAGGCCCTGCTGCCGACGGTGACAAGTTCCTTCGACCAGATGGCGACGACGCTCGACCGGATCGAGGCCGGGCAGGTGCGCGAATTGCTGTTTCTGGGTGTTGTGGGAACCTTTGCCGTGGGCTGGCTGCTGCCCCGGCTGAAGGCGTTTCAGAAGCAGCATCCCTTCATCGATGTCAGGGTTTCAACCAATAATAACCGGGTGGATATGGCGGCTGAAGGGCTGGATTTCGCCATTCGTTTCGGCCAGGGCTCCTGGCATGGCACGGATGCCTTTCGGTTATTCGAGGCGCCTCTCTCCCCGCTCTGCACGCCGAAACTGGCGGAGGCGCTGAAAACGCCCGCTGATCTGATGGAAGCGACGCTGCTGCGCAGCTACAGGGCCGATGAATGGAGCAACTGGTTTGCCGCGGCCGGCGTGAAGCCCGCGGCGCAGGTGAATGCCGGCATTGTTTTCGATACGTCTCTGGGCATGATGGAGGCCGCCCTGCAGGGGCTGGGCGTGGCGCTGGCGCCGCCATCGATGTTTTCGCGGCATCTGGCCTCCGGCGCGATCATCCAGCCTTTTCCGGTTACCATTTCGCTCGGGAGCTATTGGCTGACCCGGCTGCAATCGAAACCTCCCACACCCGCCATGCAGGCCTTTTCCGACTGGATGTTCGACAGCATCGGCGCTGCGGGATAAGGCTTTACGCCAGGGCGAGCAGAACGCCGCCGGCCGCGCAGAGGACCACCACGGCCCATGGCGGGGTTTTCCAGATCGTCAACAGGATGAAGCCAGTGAGCGCCAGGGTGAAATCCTTCGGTGTGAAGATGGCGCTTGTCCAGACCGGATCATAAAGCGCTGCGCCCAGAATGCCGACAACGGCGGCATTTGCGCCGCGCATGGCGGCCTGCGCCAGAAGGTGCTTGCGGAACCCTTCCCAGAAGGGCAGCGCGCCGACGAGCAGTAACATGCCGGGCAGGAAGATCGCGACAAGGGCGATCGCCGCACCTGCAACGCCGTTGGGCTGCGGCCCCACCACCGCGCCGAGATAGGCGGCGAAGGTGAAGAGCGGGCCGGGCACGGCCTGGGTTGCGCCATAACCGGCGATGAAGGCATCTTCCGTAACCCAGCCCGTGGCGACGACTTCCGATTGCAGCAGCGGGAGCACCACGTGCCCGCCGCCGAAAACCAACGCGCCGGCGCGATAAAAGGCATCGAACAAGGAGAGGCCCTGTGACGCCGCGACCGCCGCAAGCAGGGGCAGCAGTCCAAGAAGCAGGGCAAAAGTGGCGAGCGCAATGTATCCCGCACTTTTCGGGACCCGGAAGGCGAGATGGGTGGCCTGCCGCGCGGCATCGGCGCGACAGAAGACAAGCCCCGCGAGCGCGCCGACGGCAAGCGCCAGGATCTGCCCGAAGGCGCCTGCGACGAACACGACGCAGACGATGCCGGCAAGCGCGATGCTGGCCCGCTCACGATCCGGCGCAAGGCTTTTTGCCATGCCCCAGACCGCCTGCGCCACGACGGCGACGGCAACGATTTTCAGCCCATGCAGGAGGCCGGCGCCGACCGGTCCTTCGATGGAGGCGGCAACCATGGCGAAGAAAAGAAGGAGAATAGCGGATGGCAGGGTAAAGGCCGTCCAGGCCGCCAGCGCACCGAGCGGGCCTGCCCGCAGCAGCCCGAGCGCAAACCCCACCTGACTGGAGGCCGGGCCGGGAAGAAACTGGCAGAGCGCCACGAGATCGGCATAACCGGCCTCATCGATCCATTTGCGCCGCACGACCAGTTCATCGCGAAAATAACCGAGATGGGCGATGGGGCCGCCGAAGGAGGTGACGCCGAGCTTCAGGAAAGCTGCGAAAACTTCGTTGGGCGTTCCCTGTTTGTGGCTGTCAGCTTCGGTGGGCATTGCCTGTGTTGACGACTTCACGAAAGAACTCCCTGCGTGCAACGACTGTTCGTCAACACTATCGGCCCCAAAACGATTTCGGTATCAGACACTATTACGACAGGGATATGAAGAGGCTGGCGGTGGCGACGCCGGAAAGTTAGCAAACTTCCCGGCGTCTTTGGTTATTATCCGGCGAAGGGCCTATCGCTCGGAGGGCAACAATGCGGTGAAGTGCGAAATCCAGCCATTTTCATCGGTGCCGCCGGAAAAGCCCGTCGCATCCCAGATGATGTGATGCCGGTTGCTGCCGTTGTAGATGGTCACCGCGGCGGCGATGGGGGTTGGGGATCGCCATGAGAAGTTTTGGTTGGCGCCCGGCGCGAGGTGGCTGAGGGATTCAAGCTGGACATCGTCGAGGAACAGGACAGTGCTCATCTGGGTCTCATAGAGATATTCCCACCGCGCCTGCGCCAGCCCATTCGCGGCGGCAACGAGAAGGCTGCTCTGCCCCATGGGATCGGCCAGGGCCGCAAGACGCCAAGCGGCGAAGATGCTGGCGATATCCCCGCCGCTGAGCCCGAGACTTGAGAGGAACTCGATGGTTTGGTCATTGCCGAAAGCATTATAGCCTGCTTCACCGAAGGGCCGGATATGCTTGACGACGAAATTGCCAAGAAGTGGCATGTGTATCTCCTTTTGGACATGGACCACCTGTTCCCGGACGTTGGCGTGCAGGATAGCATGGTGGGATCTGTGGTTGATTGGGCGCCGGATAAATCCGGCAATCGATGGAAATGCGGCTGGTGTTCGGCTTAGCGGCTTAGCCGAAGGTGATGGCGACGCGGGCCGGCATTCCAAGGAATTCCTGCAGGCCGAGCCGCGTTCTCGCACCGCCCCGCCCGGCTGGCCATGGATCGAGGATATGAAGTTCGAGATCCTTGCCATTCACGGTGTAGCCGTAGACGAGGTAATAGTGGTACTCCGTTCCGATTACGAAGACGCGGTTGTTATCGATCTCGTGTCTGACGATATCGGCCGTCAGGCCATTGACGAAGTGGCCGCCGGTCGTTTCGTGATCGAAGGCGTTCCACTGACTGGAAACCAGCTGGACGATATTGCTGTTCTGATTGGCGCCGGCCTGTTCATTGATGCCGCCGGTTTGATCCAGAACCTCCGCCAGTTCCCAGCGCTCGCGAACCTCGGGATCGACGGTGGCGAGTGCTGCGGTGTTGCGCCTTGCAATGACGTATTGCGTCGCCGCGGGAAGTCCGTAATAGGCCCGCACCATCTGTTCGACGGCGGCAAAGCACCAGGCGGGGGTTATCTGGGGCACCAGGGCGGGAGGGTTGTTGACTGTTGGCATGGTCTTCTCCTTGTTGAAAATGACAGGGTACGGGTTACAGCCGGGTGCCCGTCGTTGATTACATCTGCTGGGTGTTGAGGTCTGGGTGGTGTTGGCCGTCCTGCCGGCATATGCACCGGCAGGACATTGCCCATGATCCCATGCCCGAGGGGACGTGTTCGGCCGGGACCATGGATACGCTTCCTGCCGGGCCGGGACAGGAGCGGCAGGCTCCCACGGGATCAGGCGGTCTTGCCCAGATCCTGACGATAGGCCTGCAACGACGCGATTTTTGCGTCCGCAGCGGCCTCGCGTTCGGCGACGATGGCGGTGAGCTTCTCCGCGATCCCTGCCAGATAGCCCGGCAGCGCTTCGCTAGGGATATAGGTGCCCTGCAACTTGTTCAGCTTCGACCATCCTTCGGCAAAGCTGCGGTTGAAACGGTCGGAGACGATCAGCACCGCATGCCACTGGGCGGTTTGCCGGACGAAGAACTCGTCGACGGAGCGGATGAGCTGCGCAAAGCGGTTCTTTCGCAGCGTCTCCTGCCCGGCGACATTTTCGATGCCGGTGATCTGATGCTGGGCATCATCTGCAACCGCCTGCATGAAATCGGCGAAGCCCTTGAAGAAGAAGGCGATTTCTTCAACGATTTCCTTCATGCGTTTCAGCGCCGAAATGCTGACGTTGAGCGATTGCACCGCAAGCTTGATCTTGTCATCCTCGGCCTGCTTTCCCTTCAGGAGGGCGTTGATCCTGATGAGTTCGGCCGCCTGGGTACGGCGTTCCTTCTCATAGGCCTCCGCCTTGTCGATCATCTGCATCTGGATTTCGCGCAGGCTCGACGCCTGCTGCTGCTGCTCTTCGGTAAGCTTGCCCAGCCCCTGGGTTAAGGCATCGAGCGAGGCCTGCAGGCTGGAAATCAGGGTTTGCTGCGTGGCGACCTTTTCCTCCTGCGCTTTCAGCTCCGCTGCACGGGCGGTCAGACGTTTGTCGAGTTCGGCAAGCTCGACGGCCTTGCTCGATTTGGGATCCGCGCTCTCCGCGTCCTCCGCAAGCTTCGCCTTGGCGTCCTCGAGCGACTTGACGTCCCCCTTCAGAGCGTCGCGTTTTTCCTCGCTCTTGCGAAGCTCGGCTTTCTTTTCGGAAAGCTCACTCTGCTTGGCGGCCGCATCCGCCTTGCTTCCGCCGCCGGACGGGGTGCGGGAGCCGCCGCCCTGCCCCTGCCCGTCGGCATCCTGCCCGGCCTTGGACTGTCCCGAAAGCGCGCCGCCAACCGACGAGGCCAGCATGGAGGCGGGACCGCCCGCCACCATGGCGATGGCGGGAATTGCGCTTGAAATCATCTGCGCGCCGACACGGACGATCGACATGACAAAAGCACGCTGCTCGGCCGTATTGGCCCGCTGCTCATATTCCCGGGCCTTCTTTTCGAATGCCGCAACCTGTTCCTTGAGATCGTTGACGAGCGATTCAAGCTGTTCCCGCCGCGCGTCCGCCTCCCGGATTTCCCGTTCCATCACCGCTTTATCGGCGAGGCGTTTGCTCAAGGCCGTTTCGCTCATATCCGTGGTTTGCGCCGTGTCCCTGATGATCGCGTCATAGGTCGCAGCAAGGGCAAGAAGCTCGTCTCGAACGCCGAGCGCCCTATCCCGGATACTCGTTGCGAGCTTTATCAGATCGTTGGAGACGAATGCCTTGATTTCGGTCTGATCGTTTTCTTCCCTGACGTCGAGCCAGTCCGGGAAAAGATCGGCGATGGACAGGCCGATGCGGGTGGCCGTCGCCATCGCGTTCTTCATGACTATTTCGCTTTTCTGCTGCGACGTGATCAGCCTGTTCATGATCGCGCTGATGCGGACGCGAATATCGCCGTTTTCCTGCGGCGTCGTGTTATAGGCGATGTAAAGCAGGTCGATCGCATTGTCGGTGTCGCGCTTGGCGCGCTCGACATCATAGGTTCCCTGGATCTTATCGACATAGGACCGGACAAGCGCCGTATCCGACTTGGGAAGGCTGAAATTCGGTTGCGAAACGATCGCATCGACGCCGGCGTCGATCGCGCTGTTGATCTGTGCGGTCCGGCTTTCGAAAGTCACGACATTGTTCATTTTCATGCTCCTGTTGATGGGTGGTTACGGAGAGTCTTTTTTTGGGGGGGTTGATCGTTCACGATCCGCACTGCTTCTTCGCGTCGTCCGGCAGTCCGGCCTCGGTGGAGGAAATGAACTGCGGCACGTCTTTGGTCAGGCCGTCGATCTCGGCGGACAGCCGCGTAACCTGACGTATTTTCGCGTCGTCGGGATTGACCTCGCTCGCTTCCTTCAGAGCGCTGGTGAAGTTGCCGACCTGAATGTTGAAGTCCTGAACCTTGACGTTGATGGTGGAGATCGCCGCTTTGAGCTTGGTGATCTGCTCCTCCAGAGTTTTCACCGCCTTCTGGTTTTCCGCGTGGCTCTGCTGTGCCGCCGCAAGCTGGCGGCGATTGTTTTCGAGCTGGTTGCGAACGCCTTCAAGAGCCGCCCGGGCATTGTCCAGCCGTGGCTGCGCGGTCCGGTATTCCCGCTCCGCATCATTCATCCAGCCCAGCGCCTTCACCGCGGCGTCACCGGCCTGGCAAATTCCCGGCAGAAAAAAGAGGACGCCGCTGCATATTTTTACTCGCTTGGCCTGCTCGTCCCTTTCCTTTCGGGCTTTTTCGAAGGTGGCCTGGCGCGCCTTGACGTTCTCGTTTTCGGACTGAACCAGCTCCTCATAGCCCTTCACGCTGGTTTCGGACTGCACCACCTGCCGCTCCAGCTCGATCTGCAGGTACATGGCCTGCCCTAGCGCCTTCTCGCGGTCGGCGCTGAGCTGCTGTTGGGCCGTCAGATGTTCCATCAGGCACACGGATCGGCGGCCGAGCAGCTCGCGGCTCGCTTCCGCCTGTTCCAGTTTCGACTGGAAAGCCGCCGTCTGCTCGGCGGTGAGGGTGGCCGCGTTCGCAATGGCCGGCTGGCCCATGGATGGAATATCGAATTGCATTGCGAAGGCCGCAAGGCCGGCAAAAACAACGTGTTTAAGTTGCATCATTTCAACCTCCTCTGGAGAATTGGGGATGAATAAAAGGCATGACGGGCTCCATGCGCCGCCCGGCATCGCTGCCGACCGTGCCGGAGACATGGCAGTAACATTCGGATATCAGGCGGTTTCGGACGCATCGTCTGCAACATCGTCAAGACCTAAAAAGCAACCATCAAAGATTGCATTCGGGGCAAATGGACGAAAGATTCCACATCCGACACTTCATTAAATTATGCAATAAAAACAGCAGATAACGCTATTGTCAGCGTTACTCCCGCAAACCGTTTCAAAAGGGAACACATTTTTACGCGCCCCTTAACATTCAATTTATGAGAGTATTTTTTAATACCGCTCAACGGGGCCTCGGGGGAGTGCAACAAAATGCACGCATCTTACGGAGCGGAACCTTTCGGCTGTAACGACTGCCCTGCACGGCCGTCGTCAGCGAACAGAACTCACGTTTTCGAATTCGCCATAAAGTAGCGATGAGCAAAAAACCACGGGAGAAAGGTATCCGGAACAGCAGGCGCCCAAGCTTCAAAGACGCACCCGAAGAGGGACTTCGCCCGGCCTCGGCCGGACATGCTTCGAGAGAGGCTGGACCTACTTGCGAACCGAATCCTGAACGACGGTGCCTTTGGTGATGCTGTCGCCTATCTTTGCACCCACCTATCGAACGCCTTCAAACAGGAGCAGCGCCTCGTCCGTGCGCTCGGAGACTTCGGCGCATTCGCCACCGTCATGTGCGCCGTGGGCATCGCATCGGTCCATGGCGGGCAATTTACGCTGGCGGCGGTTCAGGCAGTCGTCGTTCCACCCGGCTGGGCATCCAGCCGCAGGACCCGCGCATTGATCGACTGGCTGGAACTGGAAAATACCGCACAGCGTCACCCGCCCGGCGACGATAACCGCGAGCGGCCATGGTCGCTAAACGGCTGGATTGTTTCGGCAATCGAGACGCTTGCCAGCACCTATTGCGTCGCGGCCTCGCCGTGGCAAACCCTCCCGGCAACGGAGAGGCCTGCGGAGGAAGCCATCGGAACGGGCGTGCTTATCGACGGCGTGAGCTGGTTTCTGCGGCACGCGCAGGATTTGCCTTTTCTCTCGGAGGAAATGCGGATGTTTCTTGGGCATGCGCCGGGTTTCCTGATCCTGTTGGACCTGCTGTCCGCCGCACAGACAGACGCGTGCGATGCGACGGGTTGCGTGTTCTCTCGCAAGGCGACGGCGCGCGCCTATGGGGTCAGCCGCGCCCATGTCACGGCCATACTCGCCAGGGCCGAGCGGTTGAACATCTTGCAAAGAAACGGACCCAGAATAGTTCTGAGCGACCTAGCATTGCAGAACGTCCAGCGCGATCTGGCCTATCAGCTCGCCTTCGTCGTTTTATGGGCAGAAGCAGTGAGAACGTCTCCGCCGTCTGCCGATGCCCCGGAGAGCCTGTCCGGCCGGAATGGCTCCAGCAAGCCGCGATAGGGCTTGGCGAGCGGCGTGGCATAAGCGCCGCGCTTGGCGGTGGACAACCCCATGGACACCAACGATTCCGCCTGCTTGACGGCCGCCGCGACGCCATCGACAACCGGCACGCCGAATTCATGGCGCAGTTCGGCGGCAAGATCCGCCATGCCGGCACAGCCGAGCACGATCGCCTCCGCCCTGTCCTCTTTCAGGGCCAGCGAGATTTCCTCGCGCAGCCTTTCACGAGCGTTCGAGGCGGGGTCTTCCAGCGACAGAACCGGAATATCGGCGGCGCGCACATTGCAGCGGGCGGACATGCCATAACGGTGGACGAGATGTTCCAGCGGCAGCCGCGAGCGTTCCATCGTCGTGACGATGGTGAATTTCTGCGCAATGAAGGCGGTGGCGGAGACCGCCGCCTCGCAGATGCCGATAACAGGAATATCGGCGAGAGCCCGGGCCGCATCGAGCCCGGTATCGTCGAAACAGGCGATGATTGCCGCGTCGGCTCCGAGCGCCGGCGCCTTTGCCAGCTCCAGCAGCAGGCCGGGCACGGCGAAAACCTCGTCGTAATAACCTTCGATGGAGACAGGGCCCATGGACGAGGTAACGGCCAGTATGTCCGTATCGCGGCCGGCTATCCGCGTCGCGGCGTCGGCAATGGTCGCGGTCATGGATTGCGTGGTGTTGGGATTGATGACGAGAATGCGCATTTTACGTTTCTTTATCCGCGCGAATGGCGGCGATTGAGCGTGACGATCAGGCCGAGCGTGGCCGCGATCACCAGGAAGGAAAACAGGGTTGTAACAGCACCGAGCGCATAAAGCACCGGCGTCGTGACATTGGTGGTCATGCCGTAGATTTCCAGCGGCAGCGTGTTGTAGGTGCCTGACGTCATCAATGTGCGGGCGAACTCGTCATAAGAAAGCGTGAAGCCGAAGAGGCCGACGCCGATCAGGCTGGGCGCGATCATTGGCAGCACCACATGGGCGAAGGTCTGCCACGAGGATGCCCCGAGATCCCGGGCCGCTTCCTCATAGGACGGCGAAAAGCGGTTGAAGACGGCCAGCATGATGAGCACGCCGAAAGGCAGCGTCCAGGTGAGATGCGCGCCGAAGGCGGACGTATACCATGACGGCTCCAGCCCGAGCTGCTGGAACAGAACGCCGATGCCGAGCGAAATGATGATCGACGGCACCACGAGGCTTGCGACCGACAGATAGAACAACGGCGTGGCACCGATGAATTTGCGCCGGAAGGCAAGGCCCGCCAGCAGCGAGACCAGCACGGTAACGGCCATGACCATCAGGCCAAGAGCGAAGGAGCGGCGGAAGGAGCCGCCGAAATCGCCGACGGCCTGCTGTTCGAAGAGATTGCCGAACCAGTGCAGCGAAACGCCGTTCAACGGGAAAGTCAGGCCGCCATTCGGCCCCTGAAAGGCGAGGATGAGGATGGCCGACAGCGGGCCGTAGAGGAACAGCACGAAGAGGGCGAAAAAGAAGGCGAGGATATAGAATTCGCGACCGCGTTTTTCCTGATGCATGGGATCAAAGCTCCTTGCGGATATCGACGATGCGCAGGATGCCCGCGACCATCAGGAGAACGAGGATGAGCAGGATGACGGCGTTCGCAGCGGCGGCCGGATATTGCAGCAGCGACATCTGGTTCTTCATCATCAGCGCCACCGAGGCGCTCTGGCCGCCGGACATGACCTGAACCGTGGAAAAATCGGCCATGACAAGCGTCACGACGAAGATGCTGCCAATCGCCATGCCGGGCTTGGCAAGCGGAATGATGACGTTGCCGAGCGTCTGCCAGCCCGTCGCGCCGGCGTCCCGCGCCGCCTCGATCAGCGATTTGTCGATGCGCATCAGCGTGTTGAAGATCGGCGTGACCATGAACAGCGTATAGAGATGCACCATGGCGAGCACCACGGCGAAATCCGAATAAAGCAGCCATTCGATCGGTTCGGGAATGATACCGGTTCCGACCAGGGCGCTGTTGACGAGGCCGTTTCGCCCAAGCACCGGAATCCAGGAAATCATGCGGATGATGTTCGACGTCAGGAAGGGCACGGTGCAGACGAGGAAGAGCACCATCTGCATGGTGGTGGTGCGAATGTGGAAGGCGAGGAAATAGGCGACCCAGAAACCGCAGAACAGCGTGATCGCCCAGACCATGGCGGCATATTTCAGGGTGTTGAGATAGGTCTGCCAGGTGACCCAGGAGCCGAGCGTTTCCAGATAGTTGAAGGTCACGAAATCGGGATACATCTGGGCGAAATCGTAATCCCAGAAGCTGACGACGGCGATCATGAGGATCGGCAGAGCCAGGAAAAAGCCGAGGATCAGCAAAAGCGGTGCGGCCTGAACATAGGAGACGAGCTTTTGCGGCAGCGCGAAGCTGCGGGGCGGCCTGTCCTTTTTGTCGCTGACGCCGATGAGTCTGACCGTCACCATCATGAAGCCTTTCGCTGTTTATGGGCAGGCACCGGCGGCATTGACCGCCGGTGCCGTCTTTTCAGGACATCAGGCCGCGATGAATTCGTTCCAGCGGCGGACCATGTAGCGGTCTTCATCCATGACGGAGTTCCAGCACGCGACCTTGCCCATGCGTTCCTCGAAGGAGCCGCCATCGCGTACCGCGCCGGCCTTTTCCATGACCTTGCCGTCGGGCGCGATGATATCGCCCTGCGCCGGCTTGCCTTCAACCCAGTAACCCCACTCGTCGGCGGTCATGTGCTCCTTGGCCGTTTCCATGGCGGCGGAATAATAACCCTGGCGGTTGAGGTAAGCGCCGACCCAGCCCGAGGTGTACCAGTTGATATATTCATAGGCCGCATCGAGTTTCGCGCCCGAGAGGTGCTTTGCAAGGCCAAGACCGCCGCCCCAGGAGCGATAACCTTCCTTCAGCGGCTGGTATTTGCAGGCGATGCCCTTGGAACGGACCGCGGCGACTGCGGGCGACCACATGGACTGGATGATGACTTCGCCCGAGGCCATGAGGTTGACGCTTTCGTCGAAGCTCTTCCAGAAGGCGCGGAACTGGCCGTCCTTCTTCGCCTTGATGAGGAAGTCGATGGTCTTGTCGATCTCCTCCTTGGTCATGTTGCCCTTGTCGGCATATTTGATGTTGCCCATGGCTTCCATGATCATGGCCGCATCCATGATGCCGATGGAGGGGATGTTGAGAATGGAGGTCTTGCCCTTGAACTTCGGGTCCATGATATCGGCCCAGCTGGAGATATCGCGGCCGACGAGATCGGGGCGAATGCCGAGCGTATCGGCATTGTAGATGGTCGGGACCATGGTGAAATAATCGGTCTCGCCCTTCGCAAATGTCTTGTCGCCGGGCTTTTCGACGAAACCGACGGTGTGCGGGGCCGTGCCCTGCGCCACAACGCTGTCCGGCTTCAGCTTGCCGTTTTTGAACAGCGGCACGATCTTGTCGTAATATTTCAGCTTCTTGATTTCCATCGGCTGGATGACGCCGGCCGGATAGACCTTCTTCAGGATCCAGTATTCGATATCGGCGATATCGTAGGAATTCGGCTGGGTGACGGCGCGCTGGGCGGCGGCGTCGGAATCCGTCGCCGTCATTTCGAGCGTGATGCCGAGATCGGCCTTGCACTTTTCGGCAATGGCGTTGAGGTTCGATACACCGGTGCCGAACTGGCGGATGGTGATCGGGTTCTGCGCCCAGATAGTCGGGAAGCCGGTGATGAGGCCGGAGCCGATTGCGGCACCCGTAGCGGCTGCGCCCGCCTTCAGGAGGCCGCGGCGGGACAGGCCCTTTTTGCTGTTGGTGGTATCGGTCATTTCAAAGTTCTCCTCTGGTTATTTTTGGGGTCACTTCTCTACCCGGCCGAGCACGATGGCATCGGCCGCATTCCATGAAAGCGGTATGGCGTCTCCGGTCCTGACCGGATTTTCGAAGAAGGCGGCATCGCTGAGGATGACGTTGAAATCCTCGATACCCGCGCCGGTTACTGCGATCTTCACGCTTGCGCCGCGATATTCGACATTCGAGACAATGCCGGTGAAACCGAGACCCGGCTGATCTGCTTCACCGACGCGGACGCGGTCGGTGCGCACGGCGATATCGACCGCGCCGTCATCCGGGGCGACGCCGCTTGCCGTGAAAGTGCCGCCGCCCGCCACTTCGAGCGTGACGAGATCATCCGTTTTTTCCCGGTAACGCCCGGAAATGACATTGTGGTCGCCCATGAAGCGGGCAACGAAGGCGGTGGCGGGACGCTCGAACACCTCGCGCGGGGTGGCCGCCTGTTCGATGCGGCCGTCATTCATGACGACGATGATATCGGCCAGCGCCATGGCCTCTTCCTGGCTGTGGGTGACGTGAACGAAGGTGATGCCGAGCGAGGTCTGCAGCTTCTTCAGCTCGGCGCGCATGCGGATCTTGAGGAACGGATCGAGCGCCGAAAGCGGCTCGTCCAGCAGCAGCGCCTCTGGATCGGTAATCAGCGCACGCGCCAGCGCCACGCGCTGCTGCTGCCCGCCGGAAAGCTGGGCCGGACGGCGGCTGGCATAGGGTTCCAGCTGCATCAGCCGCAGCATTTCGAGCGCCTTCGCCCGGCGGGTTTCCTTGTCCACGCCCTTCATCTTGAGGCTGAAAGCGACATTGTCGACGAGATCGAGGTGCGGAAACAGCGCATAGGACTGGAACATCATCGCCGTGCCGCGCCGGGCCGGAGGCAGATCGGTGACGACTGTATTGCCGAGCCGGACATCGCCGCTGGAGATGCTTTCGTGCCCGGCAATCATCCGCAATGTCGAGGTCTTGCCGCAGCCCGACGGGCCGAGCAGGCAGCAATAGCTCCCGGCCGGAATCTTCAGGCTTATCGCGTGCACGGCGGTGGTGTTGCCGTAAATCTTGGATACGGACGCGATGTCGATTGCTGCGGCTTTGCTCATAAACACTCTCCTGCGACGTCTTTGTCATGCAGGAGGCGTGCCAATTGGCTTAGCCATTGATGTAAAATGATATTTTTCTGCGCTTTGGAGACCCTTGCGCGGACCTGCCCAATTTTACAGCGATTGTTTTCGATTCATTGCAGAAATTGTATGCAATCTGGGGACCCGAAATACCCCGCGCTTCACCCGGCCTTGAACCGGTCGAAAGCGGTGAGATATTTGACGGTGGGATCGGCGTCCCAGCGGTAAATTTCAGTCCGCAGGAAATGCAGTTCCTCTTTGAGCTTTTCCTCCGGCAGCTCGACCCACCAGGATTTCGGCCGGCCATCGGAACCGTCCGACCAGCGATAGCCCCTCTTTTTCAGATGATCCTTCATGTCGAACGGGCTGTTTTCCGCGTAGAGGCGCACTTTTGAGCGCCGGCTTGCCTCATCAAGTTCGGCAAAGGGCGTGGTGCTCTTGCCAGGGCGCGTCTGCTCCAGCACCTCCAGCAGCGCGAAACAATCGTCCACCGCGCGATGGCCATCGTGGAAATAGCCGGATTGCCCGATCAGATAGCCGAGCTTGTTGCCCTCGAAACCACGCGCGCGCCAGTCTATTTCCGAAACGGAGCAGGCCCACGCCTTGTCGCGGAAGATCGGCGAGAAGGCCTCGCAAAAGGGGCGGTCGAAACCGGCATTGTGGGCGATGATCAGATCGGCATGGGCAATGAGGGAGGTCAGCCGGTCCATGTCTATCGCCTGCCCCGCGACCATCTCGTCGGTGATCCCGGTCAGGCGGGTGATTTCTTCGGGAATGGCGATACCCGGCTGCCGCAACCCGCCATAGATGCCGGTGACATCGCCGATTGTGCCGTTATCGTCGAATGTGAAGGCGATGACGCCGATTTCGATGATCTCGTCGGTGCGATGGTCGAGGCCCGTCGTTTCCGTATCGAGGATCACACCCTGACGGGCAAACTCCGGCCTTGGCCGATCGACGACCGCGCGCGGCTGCAGCCGGCGCAGGACACGATAATTACCGGTGGATTCAAGATGTGCGGCAAGGGCCTCATCGTCCGTACCGGTCTTTTGGGCCGTTTCGCGACCAGCGGCTTTTCGCCCTCTTTCAGCCTGCGGAAGCCGCGCTGCCGCGGGAGAGAAAAAATCCAACTGGGAGGTCATTATGCGCCTGTCCGCCTTGCCCGGAAATCAAGATTGAGTATTCCAACATATGCGCACAGGCTCACAGTAACAACAGCGGTCGCTCTCATCCACAGAAACGGCATATCTCACGAGGTACAGTTAAGGGTTGCAGCTTCAATTTACGATGGTAAAAAAAGCGCACCGTTCCCGTGTTTCAGGAGAGAAGAAGAATGCCGCTTCCATCGCCTTCCAACCCGAAAACGCTCGCTGACCAGAGCCGGCTGAAGCTGTTTCCGCTGCAAAGCGGGCCGCATTTCGCCAATGCAGGCCTCACCAACGGGGCGAGCGGCATTGTCTTTACGGGCTATACGCGCGATGCGAGCCTCGACAATGAGGCCTTCTCCTGCTGCGGTAGTTACACCCTGCGCAATTCCGTCCATGCCGCGATTGCCGGCACGACAAGCGACAATTGCACGGTCTTTGCCCTCAAGAGCATCATCAACCAGCGCCCGTGCCTGGCGGTCGGGAAGTTCGACCCGGATGGCAAGCCGCTGGCATTGTCGAAGTCGGAATTCGAAGAGGTCACCAAACCCCTGTTCCAGTTCGCGGACAAGGTTTCGCCGATCCTCGGCAGCGAGCCGGCGCCGGGCATCCAGATCCGCAGCGGCGACGCCTCCTATAATTATCAGGTGGACGCACGCAGCGGCCGCTTCCGCTTCACCTATAAGGACGCCATGAACGGCGGTCGTTTCGGACCTTCGGCCGACGGCAATTTTTCCCTGGAACATGACGGCCATCGCCTCGCCAGAATAAGCGCCGGCGGCAGCTATAGCAGTTCGGACAATTCGATTGCCGCCTCGGCCTATCGCGACCTCGAATCCCGCGGCTTCGAAACGACAGTGCGCAGCGGTCAGGCTTCCGCCATGTTCGGAAGAACCTACACGGAAAGCGCCATTACCCGCAAAATCGGCGTCGGTTACGGCGACACCTCGTTCCGGCGCGAGGATACGCCGGGAGGAACCATCAAGGAAACCCTTGGGCACAAGCTGGACAAGGTCACGCTTGAAGTCTCCCGCACGCGTGACCGGGCGAAGGGCACCGAATATATGCTGACCATCAAGATGGAGCTTTGAGGCTTCGGCAAACGGAACGGCCGCGACAGCGGTTCCTCAGGAAGCCTGCCGATCGAGAAGGTTTTCGCAATTGGCCGGATTGCCGATGATCTCGCTCGTCCTGACGATGGAGGCGGCATCCGCGGTTATCTTGATGATGCAGTCGCGGCGATGTTCCTTGATCTTCATGCCCTCGGTTTCCGAGACCTGCGCCTGCCCGTCGACGGTCTTGACTTCGCGCCTGTTGCTGAGGCCGGCATAAATCTCCCTGTCTACTTTCAGCCAGTAGGATTCGGTTTCGCCGTTTTCGATGATGACCTTGTTCGGGCGGCCGAGTCGGGCGATTGCGGCCTCGCGCGGTTGCCCCACGAAACCTGCGACAGTGCGGGAAATCTCCGTCTCGCCGGCGCTGGTGCACGCCGCAACGACGACCAGCACGGCCGCCAGACATCCTCTTTCAAGCCATCTCATTTCCAGACCATTCCCTACAAAACGTCACCGGCCCCGGTTGTCGGCCAGCGCCCGGGGGTAAATCTAGGCACGATCATTTTGCACGGAAAGATGGAACGGCCGCAAAGCCGATCAACTTGTTATGATCAGCCTTGTTGCGGGAGGACGATTTACCGGTCCGGCGCCGTTTTCACCTGTTGCGGAACACGGTGCAGGGAACGCCCGCCCGCCGGATATCGCCACAAAGCGCATTGGCTTCGGCTCTGGTTTCCCGGCCGATGCGGGCGGCATAACGCGGCCGCGAACCGAAATTCCCGCCCCGCTGCCGCACGATCAAAGCCCGCTCGGCATTCAGCGGTTCCGAAAGCTGCAGGATCGCCCGGGTGAAAAGCCGGTTCGCCACGGCCGGATTATAATGCGCCGCAAGCTGCACGCCCCAGGGCGCCCAGTCGGCCGATGCAATGAGAACGGGATCGTTCATGGTGCGGGTGTCGGCGAGACGCACGCAGGCATCGAGGAAGGAACGGTTGTCATCCAGCGCCGGCGCCGCCTTTTCAGGCGGATTGTCCTTCCATGTCTCCACCGGATAACCGGTGATCGCGAACACATAATCGCGGGTTTCGGTGGGCAGGCGGCCGTTGGCGATGAAGTTCCGCAAGCCCGCCTCCCCCGCATTGTAAGCTGCGGCGGCAAGGCCGAAATTGCCGAACTGTACGTTCAATTCGGAGAGATATCGGGAAGAAGCCTCAAGCGCGGCGATGATGTTGAAACTGTCTTCGAGACCGCGCAACCGCGCCGTTCCCGGCATGAACTGGGCAATGCCCTCCGCCCCCTTCGGACTGACCGCATTGGGCCGGAACAGGCTTTCCCGCCAGATCAGCCGGGCGAAATAATCCGGCGGAACGGCATGGCGGGCAGCGAGCACCTCGATGGCATGACAAAGATCGTTATTGTAACTGCCGGCATTGATGCACAGGTCCGGCGCGACATCATGGGTATAGGCGCAGGCGGTTTTCCCCCCGGCGGGCTGTTCGGCTTGCGCCGCGCCGAAGGCTGCGGTCAGCAGACACAGGGCCAGAGCCATGCGGCTTGTCGATATCCCTGCCAAGCGAAAATCCCCGAAAACTCCAGACGCGATGTGACGATTATCGGCCAATCCGGAAGATATGCCCAGCTTTCCGGCTTGTCATCACGTATCGAACATCGAATGGGCTGGCGCCATCGGATGGGGCGCGGACGGCGGGCAGCCCTTTCAAGTCAATAATGGAGGGTCAACATTCTCTCGACGTCATCCTCGGCCCTGTGCCGAGGATCTAATCACGTCGAATAAAATCAATACGTTGCAGATCCTCGGGACAGGGCCGAGGATGACGTTGGCGTGATTGGCTCGGCTTGCTGAGGCCTCCCCCTAAAAGTCCTGCCACTCCTCATGCTTGACGGCAACCGCAGCGGAACCGCGCGCCGCAAGCGGACGGGATGCGCTGCGATGCGAGTTCACCGGCGCGGATTGCTGCTCGAAGCCGCTGCGCGCGGAGGCGGAGGAGCGCGGAGCGTCCTCGAACCGGAATTGCCCGAGAAGTTCGAACAGGGCCGCCGCTTCCCGCGCAAGACTGTGGCTTGCGGCGGTCTGCTCCTCGACCATGGCGGCGTTCTGCTGGGTGCCCTGATCGACGGTGTTGACCGCCTGATTGATTTCCGCAAGCGCCGTGGACTGTTCGCGCGCGGCATCGACAATCGCCACGACATTGGTGTTGATATCCCGCACCTGCTCGGCGATTTCCTGCAGGGCCGAACCCGCCCTAGTGACGAGACCGACGCCGTTTTCCACCTGCGCGCCGGAGGCATTGATCAGGCTCTTGATTTCCTTGGCGGCCGTTGCGGAACGCTGCGCGAGTTCGCGAACCTCCTGCGCAACCACGGCAAAACCCTTGCCCGCCTCACCCGCGCGGGCGGCTTCCACGCCTGCATTCAATGCCAGAAGATTGGTCTGGAAGGCGATTTCGTCGATCACGCCGATAATATTGGAAATCTCGCGCGATGATTTTTCGATCTGGTCCATGGCGCCGATCGCATCGCGCACCACCTGGCCCGAATGTTCCGCATGGTCACGGGCACGGGCGACGATCTTGCCGGCCTCTTCGGCGCGGCGGCTCGAATCGTTGACGGCGGTGGTGATTTCTTCGAGCGCGGCTGCCGTCTCCTCAATGGAGGCGGCCTGTTGCTCCGTGCGTCTGGCGAGATCGTCGGCAGCGGACCTGATCTCGTTGGAACCGGAAGAAATGGCGCCGGCATTTTCAGACACCAGCGTCATGGCCCTTTTCAGCTTTTCCGAAGCCGCGTTGAAATCCGTGCGCAATCTTTCAAGCGAGGGGATGAAGGGTTTGTCGATGCTCTGGGCAAGATCGCCCTCGGCCAGATCGGTGAGGCACTGCGCCAGCTTTTCGACGTTTTCGACGCGGCCGGTCACGTCGGTCGCGAATTTGACGACCTTGAACACCTTGCCGTTGAGATCGAAGATCGGGTTATAGGACGCCTGAATGAAGACCTTGCGGCCGCCCTTGCCAAGCCGCATGAACTCGTCCGCCACGAGATCGCCGCCGGCCAGCCTTTCCCAGAACTGCCTATATTGCGGCGACTGCGTATAGGCCGGTTCGCAGAACATGGAATGGTGCCTGCCCTGCACTTCCGCCAGCGAATAACCGAGAGCGGCGAGAAAATTCTCGTTTGCGGTCAAAACCTCGCCGTTCGGGGAGAATTCGATGATGGCCTGCGCCCGTGACAGGGCATCGATCTTACCCGCATCTTCCGCCGCCTTCAGCTTGCGGTCGGTAATATCGGTGGCGATCTTGACCACCTTCACCGGCTTGCCGCGACGAAACACCGGATTGTACGACGCCTCGATCCAGACTTCCCGGCCGCCCTTGCCGATGCGCTTATATTGCCGCTGATCGAACTGGCCGGCCGAAAGCTTGGACCAGAAGGCCTTGTAATCCTGCGAGGACACGACCGCAGGTTCCACGAACATGCTGTGGTGCCTGCCGACGATTTCCGAAAGCTCGTAACCGAGCGCCCGACAAAAGTTCTCGTTAGCCGTGAGAATCTTTCCCGAAAGATCGAATTCAATGATGGCCTGGGATTTGGAAAGCGCGGCGAGAACCGCGAAAGCATTGGCACCACGATCAAGAATACTCACGCGCGTTTCTCCGATGGAAAGGGATGATTCCTATTCAAAATCATTCGTGAATATTATGATTACATTCTTAAATAATATTTAAGGATAGAGTTGATGTTCGTCATCTGAAGTTGCAGATACCGTGGCAGTGTGTTGCCTGCCGGTTTTTTCTCGCCGCCGTTTTTTTGGGAACGTTCGGCGCATGGTCGCATTCTATACCGAATGGGGAACCGGCAATGGCCGGCGAATTTCCGTGCCGGCATGACGACGATTTCAATTTGGGAGGAACACACAAATGGAAAAGAACACGATCTGTATCTGGTACGACAAGGATGCCGAGGCCGCGGCCAGATTTTATGCCGAAACCTTTCCCGATAGCGCGGTAACCGGCGTTCACCATGCGCCGAGCGACTATCCCTCCGGCAAGAAGGGAGATGTGCTGACGGTGCAGTTCACCGTGGCAGGCGTTTCCTGCATCGGCCTCAATGGCGGGCCGGTCTTCAAGCAGAGCGAGGCATTCTCGTTCCAGATATCGACCGAAGACCAGGAAGAAACCGACCGTTACTGGAACGCCATCGTCGGCAATGGCGGCGAGGAAAGCGCCTGCGGCTGGTGCAAGGACAAATGGGGCGTTTCCTGGCAGATCACGCCGCGCGTGCTGATGGACGCCATGGCCGCCGGCGGCGCGGAGGCCAAACGCGCCTTCGACGCGATGATGGACATGAAGAAAATCGATGTCGCCGCCATCGAGGCCGCACGTCGAGGTTGATTGGCGAAAGCTGTTCAGCAGCAAGTAGCAAGGCAGGCCAAAAACAGGAAGCCCCTGATAAATAATATTAAATGCCGGTTTTCCGTATTTATCGCACTTTTTTCGCCGCGCAGAATCGGCTGCGCGGCCAGTCATCATAAAACGTTCAACAAACTGTAAGCCATCCGTCAAAGACGGCTGTTAGCAGAGCCCGTGGCTACGTGCCGGGGACATGAGGTCCTTGCCGAGCAGGCCATCATTCCATCAACGGGGCTCAACTCATGAAATCTTCCGCTCTGACTTCCTTCGTGGCCGGCGTCGCCATCGCCGCCGCCTTCGGCGCTACGGCCGCCCAGGCAGAAAAGACCAAGTTCGAATTCTGGTACGGTCTTTCCGGCGATCTCGGCGACCGCGTGCAGGACACCTGCAAGAAGTTCAACGACTCCCAGGCCGAATTCGAGATCGTCTGCACCTCGCAGAACGACTACGAATCCACCCTGCAGAACACCATTGCCGCCTATCGCGCCAAGAAGCAGCCCGCCATCACCCAGATTTATGACGCCGGCACGCTGGACATGATGCTGTCCAAGGCTTTCGTTCCCGCCAAGAAGCTGATGGCCGACAATGGCTACAAGATCGACTGGAACAATTATTTCCCCGGCATCGCCAATTATTACGCCACGGCTTCGGGTGAATTGAACTCCTTCCCCTACAATTCTTCGACCGCGATGTTCTATTACAATGTCGACGCTTTCGAAAAAGCCGGCATCACCTTCAAGCCCGACACATGGGAACAGGTCGAAGAAGCTTCGAAGAAGCTGAAAGCCGCCGGCTTCGAATGCCCGCTCGCCTTCAACTTCGACACATGGATGCTGATGGAGCAATTCTCCGCCATCCACAACCAGCCGATCGCCACCAAGGCCAACGGTTATCAGGGTCTGGACGCGGAACTTGCGATCAACAAGACCAAGTTCGTCGACCACGTGAAATTCTTCAAGAAGATGCAGGACGAGAAGCTGTTCGTCGTCAAGACCAAGCAGCTCGGCATGGATATCCTGCCAGCCTTCACCTCGCAGACCTGCCAGATGTTCATGACTTCCATCGCCAACCACGGCACCGTCGGCAAGTCCATGCCGGAAGGCGTGAAGTGGGACGTCGCCATGCTGCCGATCTGGAAGGGCACGGAGCGCCACAACTCGCTGGTCGGCGGCGCTTCGCTGTGGGTCATGGCCGGTCGTCCGGAAGCCGAATACAAGGGCGCTGCCGCATTCCTGAACTTCATCGCCCAGCCTGATATGGTTGAGTGGTGGTCGACCGTTACCGGTTACATCCCGGTCACCAAGACCGGCTTCGACGCCATGAAGGCCAACGGTTTTTACGACAAGGCCCCCTATAAGGGCCGCGAAAAGGCCATCGAGAGCCTGACCTTTACGCCGCCTTCCGAATATACCCGCGGTATCCGCCTCGGCGGTTTCACGCAGATCCGCAAGGAAGTCGCCACCTCGCTCGAAGCCATCTTCATGCAGAACGCCGATATCCAGGCTGAACTCGACAAGGCCGTCGAGCGCGCCAACACCGGCCTGCGCCGCTTCGAAAAGACCTATGAAGGCGCCAAGCTGAACTAAGCGTTCTTTCCTCGCCGTCAAAGGCCTGTCCGGACAGTCGTTCGGGCAGGCCCGCCGAAATCTCGAACTCTGCCGGACTCCAATGGAAAAGCGTACCGTCTTCAAAAGCACATGGCTGCCTGTGCTCTTCGCCCTGCCGCAGTTTCTGCTTATCCTTCTGTTCTTCTATTGGCCGGTTGCGGCGGTGCTGAACTGGGCATTCACGCTGGAGCCGCCCTTCGGCGGCCAGGCGGAATTCGTCGGTTTAGCCAATTTCATCGAAACCTTCGGCGATCCGCTTTATTGGCAGTCGATCCTCACCAGTCTGATCTTTGCGATCGCCGGGCCGTTTTTCGCGATCCTCATCGGCCTCGTGCTCGCCCTTGCGGTCGATCGCCAGCTTCCCGGTTCCGGCTTTTTCCGGGTGCTTTATATCCTGCCCTATGCGATTGCCGGTCCCGCCGCCGGCATGGCCTTCCGCTTCATCCTGTCGCCGGAACGCGGCATCGCCGCATCGCTGAATTCCTGGTGGCCCGATATCTGGAACCCGGCCAAATACGGCGAGCACGCGCTCATCCTCGTCATCGTCATCTTCATCTGGAAATGGGCGGGTTACACCTTCATCTTCCTGTTCGCCGGCCTGCAATCCGTGCCGCGTTCGCTGACCGAGGCGGCCGCCATGGACGGTTCCGGGCCCATTCGCCGCGCCATCGACATTCAGGTGCCGCTGCTGGCGCCGACCCTGTTCTTCCTGACCGTTATCATGATGACCGAGGGTTTCGTCGGCGCCGATACGTTCGGCATCGTCGCCTCCACCACGGAGGGCGGCCCCAACCACGCCACCGAAGTGATGGTCTACCGCATCGTCAGCGAGGCCTTCGAGGGGCTGAACTATTCCGGCGCCTCGGCGCAGAGCCTCGTCCTCATCGGCCTCATCATGGTCTTCACCTTCATCCAGTTCCGCTTCGTCGAGCGGCAAGTCCATTACAAGTGAGGCGGCGATGATCCAGCGCACACCCTATGCCGACGCCCTGACCTATGCGATCATGGTGGCCGGCTTCTTCCTGCTCATCGGTCCCTTCATCGTCGTCATTTCCGGCGCCAGCCAGTCGGTCCAGCAGGTCAACAGCGTCCCCTTCAACTTCATGCCGCAGGGTGAATTCTTCACCAATGCGCAGGCGGCCTGGCAACGCGCCAATCTCGGCAACGCCCTCCTCAATAGCATGATCATGGCGACGCTGGTGACCGTCGGCAAGGTGGCCCTCTCGGCCTTCACCGCCTTCGCCATCGTGTTCTTCCGCTCGCCGCTCAGGCACCTGTTCTTCTGGACGGTATTCATCACCCTGATGCTGCCGCTCGAAGTGCGCGTGGTGCCGACCTATTCCGTCGCCGCCGATCTTTTCCAGCCGTTCCGCTCCATCCTCGGCCTGTTCGGCATCGAGGTCACACTGGAATGGAACCTGCTGAACTCCTATGCCGGCCTTACCCTGCCGCTGATCGCCACCGCCACCGGCACCTTTCTCTACCGGCAGTTCTTCATGACGATCCCGGACGAGCTGGCGGAGGCCGCGCGCATGGACGGTTCGGGTGCCGCGCGTTTCTTCGTGGACATGCTGCTGCCGCTGTCGCGCACCAACATGCTGGCGCTCACCACCATCATGTTCGTTTATGCCTGGAACCAGTATCTGTGGCCGCTGCTGATGGTCACCGACCCGTCCTACAAGACGGTGATGATGTCGCTACGCGCGCTTCTGCCCGCCGATGACGGAACGCCGGACTGGAACGTCACACTGGCCGGTTCCCTCATCATCATCCTGCCGCCGCTTCTCGTCGTGGCCTTCCTGCAACGCTGGTTTGTCCGCGGCCTCGTCTCGTCCGACAAGTAACAGCGCGGCTTTCAACAACAAGGTTTCCCATCATGGCTCAGATCGATATCCGTCAGGTCCGCAAATCCTATGGCAAGACGCCCACCCTGCACGGCGTGGATCTCACTTTCGACTCCGGCGAATTCGTCGTCATCCTCGGCCCGTCGGGCTGCGGCAAATCCACGCTTCTGCGCATGATCGCCGGTCTGGAGGACATCACCTCCGGCGAGATCGCCATTGGCGGGCGGGTGGTCAACACGCTGGAGCCGCGCGAGCGCGGCTGCGCCATGGTGTTCCAGAACTACGCGCTTTACCCGCATATGTCGGTGGCCGGCAATATCGGCTATGCGCTGAAGGTCGCCGGCGTTCCGAAGGCCGAACGCCAGCGCCGCATCGAGGAGACCGCAAAGATCGTCGGCCTTTCCGATTATCTGGAGCGCAAGCCCGCGGCCCTTTCCGGCGGCCAGCGCCAGCGCGTCGCCATGGCCCGCGCCATCATCCGCGAACCTGCGGTGTTTCTCTTCGACGAGCCGCTCTCCAACCTCGACGCCAAGCTGCGTGTGACCATGCGCGCGGAGATCCGCAAGCTGCACCAGCGCCTCTCCGCCACATCCATCTTCGTCACCCACGATCAGGTGGAGGCCATGACGCTGGCCGACCGGCTGGTGGTGATGAACAAGGGTAATGTCGAGCAGGTCGGCCATCCGCTGGATATCTATCACCGCCCGGCCAGTACCTTCGTTGCCTCTTTCATCGGCTCGCCTGCCATGAACCTGTTCAACACGAGGGTGGAGGTGGAATCCCCCGCCGTGATGCTGCATGGTACGCCCGTAAAGCTCTTCCCCGAAACCGCGCTGGAACTGCGCGGCCGCGACGTGACCGTCGGCATCCGCCCGGAACAGTGCGTGGTCAGCACGGATGGCGCCGGCGTGCCGGCAGTCGTGGATTTCGTCGAAGAACTGGGCTCGGGCCGCATCGTCCATGCCGATATCGCCGGCGAGACCTTCTCCGCCGCCATCGGTGAGGACCTTTCGGTAAAACCCGGCCAGCGCATCCACCTCGATCTCCCCGCCGCCCACCTTCATTTCTTCGATCCGGCCACCGGAAAACGGATCGAAACCGAGGGCGCCGTCGAAACCACCCGCATCGGCAACGAGAAGCTGCTGGCGGTCTAGAACATTTCCCGTGAACGGGGGGTCGCGGGGGAGTGCACTGGCCTTCTGTTTTAACGCATTGTCCGGACGTGAAAGCGATTTCGCTTTTTACTCAAAAAAGCTCCGGCGGCCGCGCAAGGCGCGTCCGCTGGAGTCTCGGATATAGTCCGCCGCACGGGATCGGATCGGGCCGGGTCCAAGTCCGGCCGGATTTGGGAACACTATACTAGTGGCGGCTTGCGGCTTGCGGCTTGCGGCTTGCGGCTTGCGGCTTGCGGAACGCACAAATTACATCAGGAAATTCAATCAAAATTTTGAATTTGCGATATTTTATCGTAAACAATCGCCTGGGGAATATCCGCCACGAGCCGTCTTGCCGTGGCCACAAGCTGCTCCACCTCGAAGATGACCGGCCGGCCGGCCGCCGTCACGAGGCCCCACTGGAACGGGATGTGGAACGAGAGCGGTATGACGCGAACACCCTCCACCGGCAGGCCCCAGAGGGTAATCGATTCGACGATTGCGACACCGAGACCCATGCGCGCCAGCGAAAGCGAAACATAGGTCGCATTGCTGTCGATCACGGAGGAAAGGTCGACGCCGAGGCTGGAAAGCACATCGTTGATCCGCATGCGCAGGCGGAAGGGGTTTGCCGAAGCGATGAGCCGGTTTCCGGCAAGGTCTTCGGCGGAGATGACCGCTTTCCGGGCGAGCGGATGATCTTCCGCCACCACAGCCACGCACGGCACCTCCCCCAGCCAGTGAATATCGACGCCGGGATTGTCGAGTGGAAGGCTGACGGCGCCGAGATCCGCCGTGCCCGCCATCACCGCCTGCACGACATTTTCCGAAGAAATGCTCTGGAGATGCACATGATCGGGAAACCGGTCGGCCGGCAGGGCGGCGAGCGCCCGTGGCAGGAGACTTGCGGCAATCGCCGGAATGGAGGCGACCTCGATAGCCGTGCGGCGCGCGGCGTGAATGCGCCTTGCGCTTTCGCTGATCGTTCTGAGACCGCCGAGGAACAGTTCCGCCTGCGCGAAAAAGGCCACCCCTTTTTCGGTGGGCGTGATGCGAGGGCCGTTGCGGTGCAGCAGCGCGAAGCCGATTTCGCCCTCAAGGTCCTGAATGAGGCGTGTCACGACGGGTTGAGACTTGCCCAGCGCCTTGGCCGCGCCGGTGATGCTGCCGATCGAAACCACGGCCACGAAAGCCTCGAGCTGCCGCGTATCGAGATAGTCAGACGCCATTTTCCACTCCGCCCCAAGGCCTGTGTTCAAGACCTGTGTTTCTGCCTCATCGTCACCAAGCGCTATACCGGCCCGCGATCCTCATGGCCAGCCGGCAGCCAAAGCGCCTCGCGCCCGTCGAAAGGATCGGGAGTAGCGCCAAACCCGGCAGGGGCCGCCCGCAGAACCATGGGCTTTTCGGCATGATATAGCGGCCACTCACCATTCGGGGCACGGGGCCGTTCGTCCTTTATGAAGGAGGCCCACAGATCGTGGATCGCTCTTGCAAAGCCCGCATCCGCCACCCGCTGGCGCTCGGGCAGTTCGCGGCCATTCGAACCATTGCGATACCAGACCGAGCCGACCTCCGCCCCGTGCGGCGCACCCAGCTCATCGGCCTCCAGCGGGCCGTAGAGATATTTATAGACCGGATTGAAACGGGCATGCAGCCCGGCGAAACGGATCGCCGGAAGCTGGAAGACGAGATCGCCGGCAACCGCGCGCCAGATGCCGCGTGGGCTGTGGCTCGGCAGCGCCCTGCGATAACGCTCGACAATAAGGGAGCCGGTGAGGCCACGCGGCAGAACCCGCTCATGCAGCAATTCCGCGCAAAGCGCGAAATCCATTTTCGGCTGCGCCGTCGCATGGGTCACATATTCGCCCGTCGTGCAGCCGATCATCATCGGCACGGCGGCGGTGCGACCTTCGCGGGCGGCAATTTCCGGATGTTCCGGCAGGCTTACCCCATCGATAACCGGAACGAAGGGCACGCCGAGCATCGAGGCTGCGCCATCGCGGGCAAAATCATGCTGCTCATAGGACTGGTTGCAGAGATCGCGCTGAATTTCGAGCAGCCGGTGCATGGGCAGGGCTGCAAGCGAAGCCTCATCGGCATTTGCGGCCGCCAGAAACCGGCGCGTCAATTTGGCGGCATCCTCCATCGAGGCGATGCCCGTGCTTGCGCCGCTCTGCGGCATGGCCCGGTGGAAAAGCCCCTGCGCGCCCGGCATGGCCATCAGCGCCGCGACGGCAAAGCCGCCCGCCGAGCGCCCGGCCAGCGTCACCCGGTCCGGGTCGCCACCGAAGGCGGCAATATTGTCGCGCACCCATTTGAGTGCGGCGATAAGATCGAGCAGACCGCGATTGTCGGGCCTGCCTTCAAGATGGAGGAAACCGAGCGCGCCAAGGCGATAATTGACCGTGACCTCAACGATGCCGCTTGCCGCGAAAGCGCCGCTCTGCAGCACCGGTTCATTGGCGGAACCGACCGCGTAACCGCCGCCATGGATCCAGAACAGCACCGGCGCCCTGCCCGCCGGATCGGGCGTGCGAATATTGACGGTGAGGAAATCCTCGCCGAAGGCCAGTTTCGAGGTCGCGGCGGTGCCCACCGGGCCGTAAGTGGGAATTTGCGGGCAGACGGGGCCAAGCCGGGTGGCATCCCGCGCGCCCTGCCACGGCGGCACGGGCTGCGGCGCTTCGAAGCGGCGTTCGGGCGTGACGGGCGCGGCATAGGGCACACCGAGAAAGGCGTGAATTCCGTTTTCCAGCCTGCCCTGCAATGTACCGGCTGCCACTTTCACCATCGTCATGTCACAGCACCTTGCGCAGCCCGATCAACCGCTCGACCGCCACCACGACGATGACCGAAATCAGGATGAGGATAACGGAGAGAGCAGCAATCTGCGGATCGGTGGAATATTCCAGATAATGATAGATTTCCGTCGGTAGCGTCGAGGATTTGACCGAGACGATGAAGAGCGAGATCGTCGCCTCATCGAAAGAAATCAGGAAGGCGATGACCGCACCGGCGATGAGGCCGGGTCGGACCAGCGGCAGGGTGATGCGCCACAGCACCATGGCGGGCGATGCGCCATGAACGCGCGCCGCCTCCTCGACACGGCGATCCACCGCCATCAGGCTCATGGTGATGGTGCGCACCGTATAGGGCGTGGTGATGCCGAGATGCGCGAGGAAAATGCCGGTATAACTATCCAGCAGGCCAAGCGGCCCGAGCACCAGCATCACGCCGACGGCGAGCACGATATGCGGCACGAGGAAGGGTGCGAGGATGAGGAAGTTGATCGCCCCTTTGCCGCGGAATTCGTGCCGTGAGAGCGCCAGCGACAGAAGCAGCCCCGCGAAGATCGAGACGAAACCGACAAGCAGACCGATACCGAGGCTGCGCCAGAAGGCGCCGATGAATTTGGCATTGGCGAAAACCTTGGCATAGGAGCCGAAGGACAGGCTTTCCGGCGGAAAAGCCAGATATTGCCGCGTATCGAAGGAAATAATCAGGACGACGATGATCGGCGCCAGAAGAAACAGGTAAAGCAGTGTCAGCAGAAGCGCGTGGGCGAGGCGTCCGAATTTCGCATCCATGGCCGGCCTCACGTCTCAAGCGCGCGCATGGCGCGCTGGTAAATCACGATCACGCTGCCGAACAGCACGAGCAGCAGCACCGAAAGGGCAGCCGCCAGCGGCCAGTTCAGCGTCACAGTCGCTTCGTTATAAACCTCCGTGCCGATGACGAAGACACGTCCGCCGCCCATCAGGCGCGGCGTGACGAAGGAGGAAATCGCCAGCACGAAGACGAGAAGCGCTGCGGTGAGAACGCCGGGCAGCGAAAGCGGCAGCACGATGCGGGTGAAGACCCGCAGGCGGTTCGCGCCGAGCATCGCGGCGGCTTCCTCCAGCTGCGTGTTCAGCCGGCCGAAACCGCTCAGCATCGCCAGGATCGCATAGGGCATCAGGATTTCGATCAGCGCGACAGTCGCGCCGAAATAATTATTGGTGAGCCGTATGACACCATCCGTCAGCCCGGAAGATTGCAGCGCCGTATTGATGACGCCCCGATCCCCCAGAATGACCATCCAGCCATAGGTACGCACCACCGAGGAGGTGAGAAGCGGCGCGACGGCAAGCGCTGTCAGCACCCCGCGCCAGCGGCTTTGGGTGCGGGCCAGAAAAAGCGCGATGGGATAGGAAAGAACGACCGCGAAAATGGCGACATTCACCCCGAGATAAAGCGTGTTCCAGGCGATCTTCCAGTAAAACGGGTCGAACAGCACGGTTCTGTAGGATTCGAGCGTCCAGTCGCCGCCGCGAAGGGCGGCCATGGATGAGGATGCGAAGGAGGCGCGCACCAGCCAGATGAGCGGCAACAGAAACGTCGTCAGCAGTGCGACGAGGCCCGGCAGAAGCAGAAGAAGCAAAACGCCGCGATGCGACGTGCCGCCGCCGGAAGCATGGCTTGCCGCCGCCATCAGGCCGCCTCCCCGATCAGCGTCACATCCTCCGGCGCAACGGAAAGCGTCACGCGCTCGCCCTTTGCCGGCAGAGCGGCGGCATGGGTGGGCAGATCGGCCTGCAGGCGATGATCGCCCGCACGCACGCCAAGCGTCAGCATCTGCCCGCGATAGGTGACGTGCTCGACAATGCCGGAGAAAGCATTGACGCCATCGCCAAGCAGAAAGCGGTGCGGGCGGACCAGAAACCGCGCCTTCTGGCCGACCGGGACAGCGCCCGAGAAATGCAGGAAGCCGAGACCGGGAATCTCAGCCCGGCCCGGCGCAAGCACGGTGCCCGTAAGAAACGAGCCGGCGCCGATGAAGGAAGCGACGAAATCGGTTTTCGGCCGGTCGAAAATCTCACGCGGCGTGCCGATCTGCTCCAGCCGGCCTTCGGACATGACCGCGAGCCGGTCGGCCATGGACAGGGCTTCATCCTGATCGTGGGTGACGAAAATGCTGGTGACGCCGGTGCGGTTCTGGATATCGCGGATTTCATCGCGCATCTCGTCGCGCAGCTTGGCATCGAGATTGGAAAGCGGCTCATCGAACAGCAGCAGAGCGGGTTCGATGACGAGAGAGCGGGCAATCGCCGCCCGTTGCTGCTGGCCGCCAGAAAGCTGGGAGACGCGCCTTTCGCCGAAACCGGAAAGCTTGACCAGATCGAGCGCCTTCGCCACCCTCTCCTTGCGCTCCGACTTTGCGATGCCGCGCATTTCCAGCCCGAAAGCGATGTTTTCGGCGACATTCATATGCGGAAACAGGGCATAGGCCTGAAAGACCATGCCCATATTGCGCCTGTGGACCGGGGTTGCGGAAATATCGCGGCCGTCCAGGCGAATTTCACCCGAGGTTACCGGGATGAGACCGGCGATCATTCGCAGGATCGTCGTTTTGCCGCAGCCGGAAGGCCCCAGCAGCGCCAGCATTTCCCCGCGCGGGAGGGAAAGGCTGACGTGATCCACGGAGGGCTTGAGGGCGCCCGGATAGGTCTTCACGAGATTGTCGATCTCGACATGATGATCGGCCATGGCGTCCTCTGCTTCCTGTCTCAATTCGCCGCGATGACCTCGCGGTTGATCCGCTGTATCCATGCCGAATATTTGTCCGCCACGAAGTTCCAGTCGAGGGAAGACTGCGCGGCCTGGGCTTCCTTGCTGCCATAGATGCGGGCGGCAACGGGTTCGCTCAGCGCGACCTTGCTGTTGACCGGACCGTAGAAGCTCTTTTCGGCGAAGGTCGCCTGCGCCTCGGCGCTCAGCGCATAATTGACGAAGAGTTCGGCGGCCTCTTTGTTGGCGGAGCCTTCGACCAGACCGATCGTATTCGTCTGGCCGATGGAGCCTTCCTTCGGCAAGGCGATCCCGATCTTGCCGCCCTGCGTGTCGTGCAGATATTGTGCGCGGCCGTTCCAGCAGACGGAGAGATCGACTTCGCCGCTCTGCACCACCGCATAGCAATCCGGTGCGGGTTCGAAGGTCGAGACGCTCGGCGCAACCTCCTTCAGGAAATCGATGGCCGGATCGATGGAGGTCTTGTAGTCGCCGCCCTTCAGCTTGGTGAGAATCGGCAGGAGAATGACGCCGCGCGTATCGGAAAGCTTGGCGGCGATCTTTCCCTTGTATTTCGGATCAGCGAGATCGGCCCAGCTTGTCGGCGGCTCCTTCACCGCGTCGGTATTGTAGAGAATGGCGAGATTGTCCTGCGAGAAGGCGACGGCGCGGTCGCCATCGATGCGCGCCCATTCCGGCTGTTCGGCAAGGTTCGGCACCTTTGCGGCATCAAGCTTGGTGAACAGCTCTTCCTTGTTCGCCTTGATCGCCACCGAAACGTCGATCAGGGCGACATCGACCTTCGGCTCGGCGCGCTGAAGGGTGAGAAGCGCCAGCGTTTCGGCCGAATTCTTGCTCTGCTGATAATTCACCTCGATGCCCGGATGTTTGGCCTTGAAGGCGTCGATGATGAATTTCTGGTAGTTATCCGCAAAGACGCCGGAGAAACCGACGATGTTGACGGTGCCCTTCGTCGCATCCTGTGCGAAGACGGTGCCCGAGAGCGATGCGATCCCGGCGGCAACGATGCCGACGACGAGAGCGGCCCTGCGGCGCTGATGAGCATTTTTCATTTCAGTTGCCTCCGTTTGTTTTCGATATTGTCAGTTTACGGGCCGCCAGGCGGCATCCAGCACACGCAGCCAGTTCTGGCCGAGAAGTTTGAGAACGAGCGTTTCGCTCCAGCCGCGCGCCAGCATACGGGCGGTGATGTTGGGCACCTCGCCGATGCGCTCGATGCCCTTCGGCTTGGAAATCTTGACCGTCGCGAATTCCGTCAGCGTGCGGGCCGTACCCTTGTCGCGGTTGGCCCAGAGCTGCCAGGGGCCGGGACGCGGCCGCTCCTGCGAAAAATCCGTGCCGATGCCGACATGATCCTCGCCGACGAGATCGATGACATAGGCCATGGCGTCGAGATAATCCTCGACCGTGGCGTCGTTTCCGGCAGCAAGACCCGGCGCAAAAAGACTGATGCCGATGATGCCGCCATTTTCCGCGCAGGCTTTGAACAGTTCATCTGGCTTGTTGCGCTTCACATCGCGCAGCGCCCGCGGCAGCACATGCGAGATGCAGACCGGCGCTTGCGAGCGGGCGATGACATCCGCCGTCGTTCTGTCGCCGACATGGCTCAGGTCGCAAAGCACGCCGACGCGGTTCATCTCCGCCAGCACCTCGCGGCCGAAGCCGGTCAGGCCGCTGTCGTTTTCCTCCAGATATCCGGCGCCGGAATAGTTCTGGGTATTGTAGGTCAGCTGCATGATGCCGACGCCGAGATCCTTGAAGATTTCGACATAATCCAGCTTGTCCTCGAGCGGCGAGGTGTTCTGCCAGCCGATGATGATGCCGGTCCTGTTCTCGGCCTTGGCCGCATGAATATCGGCGACCGTCCGCACCGGACGGATCAGGTCGTCGTTTTCCCGCAGGAAACGCTTCCATTCGCTGACATAACCGATGCCTTCGCGGAAGTTTTCCCAGATCACGCTGGAAACGTTGACGGCGGTGAGGCCGCCGGCGCGCATGTCTTCGAATATCGACCTGCTCCACTGGCAGGTTTGCAGACCGTCGATGACGATGGCGTCATTATGGAGTTTTGCGGCATCGGTCATGCGGATGTCCTCACTGCGGATTGTGAAAGCTGCTGCTTGAGCGCCCCAAGGGCGCGGCTGACGAATTCCAGACGGTCCTGCCCCCAGAAGAGTTCGCCATTCACCACATAGGTCGGCGTGCCGAAAATCCCGAGACGTTCGGCCTCTGCCAGATTTCCCTGCCATTCCGCCACGATGTCTTCCGGCTGCGGATCGCGAACGAGTGCTGCACCATCCGAGCCGAGGACGGCCTGTGCGATGGTACGCAGTGTGTCGGGATCGGCAATGTCGCGCTCTTCGCTCCACAGGGCGCGCTGGATGGCGAAGGACAGGCTGATCGCATCGAGCCCGGCCTTCTGCGCGGCGATGACGAGCTGGGCGGCACGTTCGATGGTGGCGCAGGGGTAAAATTTCGGTGTCAGGTTGAGCGGCATATCGAGATAACGCCGCCAACGGTCCAGCTCCACGGCATGATAGCTCTGCCGGGCATCCGGGCGGCTGCGCAGCGGAATGCCGCCATTGGCCTCGATGATGCGGATGGGCCGCAACACGATTGCGGCGCCATGTGTGCGGGCGACTTCCACGGCCCGTGGCGCACCGAAATAGGCCCATGGCGAAGAAATGCCGTAAAATATCTCCAGTTTCAGCGCCGCTTCAGCCATTGGCATGCTCCTTGATCCTGTCCTGCGCGTCCGCATCGCGCCATTCCTCGCCGGTGATTTCAGCGGCGTCGTGGTTCATGAAAGTCTCGAAATGACGGGCGCGGTCTTCGACGAAGAGAGACCTGGCAATGCCCTGCGCCAGACGCTCCGCCCCCGGGCTGACGGCCGGAATGCCGCTGGTGATTTTCCCGTGGGACGGGACGGCCGGGTAGGCGAAGCAATGGATACGGGAAATCGCCTCCGCCTCGGCGGCCGGCAGACCCGGTTTCGGCAGAAACTCGAAAGCCGGCCCGAGATAGGGATAGGACCCCAGCGCGTCATTCTCCTCACCGGCCGGCGGCTGATAGGCGTCACGCCAGAGCAGGACGCGGTCGCTTAAGGCGGTAAATTCCGGCCGCCGGGCGAAATCGACATCGAAGCCGGTGGCGAAAATGATGAGATCGGCCGGATAGAGCCCCTTCGGGGTCTCGATTTCCATCGCATCGCCCACTTCCGTCAGACTGAGAACGGGACTGCCCAGATGGAAGAACGCATTGTCATGGCGCGAGACCCGGAGGACGCTGTGGCGCGGCGGCGGGATCTGTGTGCGCTCCGCCTCGACCATGAAGGCCCAACGGTCGGCATCGGGCAAGCCGATATAACCGTGGGTCATGCCGAGGCTGGCGATACCGCCGAATTTTTCGACCCGGGGGATATCGGCCCTGCGAATGAAAAGATCGACGCGGGCCGCCCCCGCCTCCAGTGCTGCGGCTGCATTGTCCATCGCCGAAGCGCCAGCGCCGACCACCGCAACACGTTTGCCGCGCCATGCGCCCACGTCGAATACATCGCCGCTGTGGCGCACGAAGCGGGCGGGAACCGTTTTCGCCACATCCGGCAGGCGCGGCGCACCGAGGCCATCGAGCCCAGTCGCCAGGATAACCCGGCGCGCCAGAACCCTGGCTGGACCTTCGGGCCCCAGAAAATCGAGAGCGAGCAGACCATCCTCGCGCAGAACGAGACCGGCAAGTTCGGTATCGTTGCTCACCGGCAGTGCCAGCACATTGCGATACCAGACCATGTAAGCCATCCAGGCTTCACGCGGTATGAGCACCATCTCCTCATAGGCGCGCGCGCCGAACTGCGCCTCGAACCATGCGCGGAATGTCAGGGAGGGTACGCCGAGCGCCGGCCCGGCCAGCTCCTTGCGGGTGCGCAATGTCTCCATGCGCGCACTGGTCACCCATGGGCCTTCCCGCCCGCTGGGCGCCCTGTCGAAAGCGCGGATATTGTCGATCCCGGCAAATGAAAGAGCCGCAAGCGCGGTCAGCCCGCAGAGCCCGGCGCCGACAACGGCGACATCCAGCACTTCGTAACCGTTGCGAGAGGTGCGCGGCACCCACGGCTTTGCCGGTCGCTCAAGCAGGGCGAGCTCCTGCGCAAGCCTCGCCTCCAGCGCCGGCAAGCCGCCCGCATTCACAGACACTGCGTCGGTTTTGCGATCTTCCATCATGTTATTTCTGAATTAATGAGCGTTAAAAATTCTATTTAAGCATTATAAGAAACACAGAAGCGGAAATCCGGAAAGCAAAAATCTTCTAATCATTCGCAGTTTTCGGCAAATTTTCGCGCAAGCGGCAGGGAGTGAAGCTCGACCTGCCGATTCTTCCGCGCGATGGGATGGAAACGAGACTGGCGCGGGTGATGGGATCATCGCCAAATGCAGAATTTCAGCAAAAATCTTTCGGTTCGGAAATCATAATCGGAATAGTCTTTGCCGCGCCAATCCCCCGGCGGGGATATCGTCGCGACGAGCAAAGCCCTGCCTGCGGCTGCAGCCTTCCTCAACGCGCCGCGCAACCCAAAACATCGACGAAAGTGAAGCCCAATGGCAAATGATCGCAAACTGCATCTCGGCGCCTTCATGCGGCCCGTCAGTCTCCACACGGGTGCATGGCGTTATCCGGGCGCCTTCCCGGATGCGAATTTCAATTTCGCCCATCTGGCGCGCTTCGCACAACAGCTCGAGGCCGCGAAGTTCGATGCGTTCTTCATGGCCGATCACCTGGCGGTGCTGAACATGCCCACCGAGGCGCTGCGCCGCAGCCACACCGTCACCTCCTTCGAGCCCTTCACGCTGCTTTCGGCGCTCGCCGCCGTCACCTCCCGCATCGGGCTGGTCGCCACCGCCTCTACCACCTTCGATGAGCCCTATCACGTCGCCCGGCGTTTTGCCTCGCTCGATCACCTCAGCAACGGTCGCGCCGGCTGGAACATCGTCACCACGTCAAATCCCGACGCGGCCCGGAACTTCGGCCGCGAGGAACAGCCGGATCATGCCGAGCGCTATGGCCGCGCGCGGGAATTTTACGATGTCGTCACCGGTCTCTGGGATTCCTTTTCCGACGACGCCTTTATCCGCGATGTCGACAGCGGCCTGTTCTTCGATCCCGAAAAGATGCATGTGCTGGACCACAAGGGACCTGAATTTTCCGTGCGCGGACCGCTCAACATCGCGCGCCCGGTGCAGGGTTGGCCCGTCATCGTGCAGGCCGGAGCTTCCGAGCCGGGACGCCAGCTTGCCGCCGAGACGGCGGAGGTGGTTTTTGCCGCAACCCCCACGCTTGCGGCAGGCAAGGCTTTTTATAAGGACGTCAAGGACAGGACCGTCGCCGCTGGCCGTTCGCGCGAGGGAATTGTCATCCTGCCGGGCGCTTTCGTTCTCGTCGGCGACAGCGTGGAAGAGGCGAAGGCCAAACGCGCCCGGCTCGACAGTCTCGTCCATTATGACAGCGCAATCGCCTCGCTTTCGATTGCGCTCGGCCACGATGTTTCCGGCTTCGATCCCGATGGTCCCCTGCCTGATATTCCGGAAACGAACGCCAGCAAATCCAGCCGTGAAAGGGTGATCGAGCTTGCCCGAAGCGAGGGCCTGACGGTGCGCCAGCTTGCCCAGCGACTGGGCGGTTATGCGGGTCTTGCCTTCGTCGGCACGCCAAAGACCATCGCCGACGAAATGGAGCAATGGCTCCATGAGGAGGGTTCGGACGGTTTCAATGTCACCTTCCCTTTCCTGCCTGCCGGCCTCGACGACTTCACGACGCAGGTGGTGCCGGAACTGCAAAGGCGCGGGCTGTTCCGCAAGGACTATGAGGGGCCGACATTGCGCGACCATCTCGGCCTGCAACGACCGGCCAATCGTTTTTTCACCTGAATAAAGCGCCGTCGCGCCGATCGCGCTCCCGGTAGGGAGATTTTCCACGCGGCTCGCAAAGTTTGGCATGAGGTTCCAGAAGGGCGGATTGACCTCGAAAACACCCGCCCATACCCTTTAAATACACAAAATACATAAATTAGGTGAATTAATATGAAGGCTGAACATTCCCGCCGCCAGATCCTCAAACTCGGCATTGCCGGCGCTCTTGCCGCGCCGCTTGCCACGGGCAAGGCGCTGGCCCAGAGTTCCCCGGAATTTCCTGCCGAACTGAAGCTGGACTGGGGATTTTACTCCTCCCATACCCTGCTGATAAAGAACAAGGGCTGGCTTGAGGAGGCTTTCAAGGATGTCGGCACGAAGATCACCTGGGTACAATCCCGCGGCAGCAACAATTCGCTCGAATTCCTGAAGGTCGGTTCGACGGATTTTGCCGGCTCGGCCGCACTTTCCGCCTTTCTCGCCCGCGCCAACGGCGTGCCGCTGAAGGTGATCTATGTGGCGAGCTGGGGCGGTTCCTCCATCATTCAGGTGCGCCCGGATTCGTCCATCAAAACCGTCGCCGATCTCAAGGGCAAGACCATTGCGGTCACCAAGGGCACCGCGCCCTATTTCACCCTTGTCCGCGCGCTTGACCAGAACAAGCTGTCCATCGACGACCTGAAGGTCGTGAACCTGCAACATCCGGAAGGGTTCAACGCGCTTCAGCAGGGTCAGGTGGACGCCTGGGTCGGCATCGATCCGCACACGTCCCAGGCCGAGCTTGCCGGCGACCGGGCGATTTTCGACGAGCGCAGCTGGCGCGACGGCAGCGTCTTCAGCGTCTCCGAGGAGTTTCTGGCCAAATACCCGAAAGCGGTCGACAGACTTCTCGGCGTCTGGGTGCAGACGCAGAAATGGATTCGTGAAAACAAAAGCGAATTCATCGATTTCGTCACGCAGGTCACCGGCAACGATCCCAAGATCACCAGGCTGACAATCGAGAAGCGCGACTGGAACAATCCCGTTCCGGGCGAGGAACTGCTGAACTCGATCCGCATCGTCACGCCGCTTCTGGGTGACGACGTCCTGCGCCCCGGCGTCAATGTCGACAATGTCCTGTCCTCGCTGAGCGATCCGGCGCCGGCGAAAAAGGCGCTTGGCGCATGAATTCCCATCCGCGCGAATTCCAGCGCGTGAAACAGACTGCGGGACAATTCCCTTCCCGATTGCCGCTTGTGCAGAGGGTGGGGAATTTCCTTGGCCGTTTCGACCTGCGCGGCGCAATCGTGCCCGTCGGGTCGCTGCTGCTGCTAGAGCTTTTCGTCCGCCTCGGCTGGGTCAGCCCCTATGTGTTGCCGCCGCCTTCCGAACTTTACGATACGTTCCTGCGGCTTGCGGAAGGTCCCCTGTGGACGAATGTTGCGGCCAGTACCGCCCGCGTCTTCGTCGGCTTCGTCATCGGCTCCCTGCTCGCCATCGTCGTCGGTTCGCTCGTCGGTCTGGTGATTGCCGCCGAACGTTATCTCGAGCCGACGTTTCAGGCGCTGCGGGCGGTCCCGAGCCTTGCATGGGTGCCGCTGCTGATGATCTGGTTCGGCATCGGCGAAACCTCGAAAATCGTGCTGATCGCCAAAAGCGCGTTTTTCCCGGTCTATCTCAACCTCTTTTCCGGCATCAGGAATGTCGACCGCAAGCTGGTGGAGGTGGGCGAGATGTATCGCCAGCCGTTGCCCGTGCTGGTGTGGCGGATTTTCATTCCCGCCTCGCTGCCGCATCTCTTCACGGGCCTGCGTTACGGGCTGTCGCTCGCCTGGCTGAGCGTCGTTGCGGCCGAGCTTCTGGCCGCCTCGGAAGGTATCGGCTACATGCTCTCCGACGGGCGGGAGCTTTCCCGGCCCGATCTCGTCATGATCGCCATCATCTGCCTTGCGGTGCTGGGCAAGATTTCCGACAGCCTCTTCAAGATCGTTGAAGACCGATGCCTGCGCTGGCGCGACACCTATCCGCTTCAGCAGGGAGGACGCCTGCGATGAGTTTGCTCAACGTCGATGTGCGCGAAAAAGCTTTCGGCGACACGGTGATCCTTCAGGATATCCGGCTCACGCTGGGCGATGGCGAAGCGGCGGTTCTTCTCGGCCCCAGCGGCTGCGGCAAGAGCACATTGCTGCGCATCGCCGCCGGCCTCGACCGGCGTTTTTCAGGCGCGGTCAGGGTTCAGCAGGGCAAGGAGCAGGCATCCAACTCACCGCCCATCGCCTTCGTCTTTCAGGAGCCCCGCCTGATGCCCTGGCTGACGGTTGCCGAAAACATCGGTTATGCGGCGGGGAGGAAATACGATGTCGGGCGCGTGGAAAGGCTGATCGACGATGTCGGTTTGAGCGGCCATGGCGGGGCGCTGCCGAAGGCCCTTTCGGGCGGCATGGCGCAACGTGTGGCAATCGCAAGGGCGCTCTATACCGAGCCGCGCATTCTGCTGCTCGATGAACCCTTCAGCGCGGTCGATGCTTTCACACGGATGAAGTTGCAGGACCTGGTGCTGAAACTCGTCGAACAGCGCGGCATCTCCTTCCTGCTCGTCACCCACGATATCGACGAAGCACTCTATCTCGGCGACCGGATTTACATGATGGGCGCCCATGACGGCCGTATCCAGCAGCGGATAGAGGTGGACGTGCCGCGCCCGCGCGACCGGAGGGCGCCACAGCTCGCAAACCTCAAGAACGAGGTACTGACCGCCCTGCACAATGCCCACGTCATCTGAGGAACATCTCACCCCTTCACACCCGACGAAATCATGATCGCCTCCGTCACGCGCCGCTGGAAGATGACATAGGCGATGATGACCGGCAGGGCCGCCAGCATGGCGACGGCCATCAGCCGCGCATAGGCGACGCCGAAAGCGTCGTTGACCTGGGTGATGCCGACCGGGATCGTCATCATGTTTTCGGAAGTGACCACGAGGAAGGGCCAGAAGAAGGCGTTCCATACCGTAATGAAGGTCACGATCGCCATGGCGGTCGTGATGCCCCAGTTGAGCGGCAGATAGACCCGGAACAGGATCGTATATTCGCCGCCGCCATCCAGCACCACCGCTTCGCGCATCTCCTTCGGCACGCTGTCGAAAAACTGCTTGTAGACGATGATGACGATGGGCGTGATCAACTGCGGCAGGATGATGCCCGCCCAGGTGTTGATGAGGTTGAGGTTCTTCATCAGTATGAACTGGGTGACGACCAGCGTTTGCGCCGGCACCATGAAGCTCGCCAGCACGATGCCATAAAGCAGCCGCCTGCCCGGAAAGCGTATCTGCGACAGCGCATAGGCGCAGAGCATGGAAATGAACAGCACCGAGATCGTGACGATGACGGCGACGCCGATGGAGTTCACATACCAGGTCATCAGCCGGGTATTGAATATCGCATTGAAATAAGCGCCGAGGCGAAACTCGTCCGGCAAAAGCGACATGTTGCCGGCAACGTTCTCATCGGCGCGAAGCGAGGTGACGAAGCTCCAGTAGAGCGGAAAAATCCAGACGAGGGCCGCCGAAAAAGTCAGCAGCGTCAGAACGAGGTTCTCGAGTTTTCTCATCGGGCTCATGAATTCCTCCGGATGCGCAGCAACTGGAACTGGAAAACGGAAACGATGACGATCAGCAGGAAAAGCACCGTCGCGACGGCAGACGCATAACCGCCATTGTTCATCTGAAAGGCCTCGCGATAGACCTTGAGGAGCAGCACGAAGCTGGAATTGAACGGCCCGCCGCCGCTTAAGAGATAGATCTGGTCGAATATCTTCAGTTGCAGGATCAGTTGCAGCGTCAGCACCAGCGCCGTGACCGGCCACAGAAGCGGCCAGGTGACGCGGCGGAAGCGCTGCCAGGTCGTCGCGCCATCCAGAGCCGCCGCCTCATAAAGCTCGGCCGGTATGTTCCGCAATCCAGCAATGAAGAGCAGCACATTGAAGCCGTTCGTCCACCAGATGGTGACGACGGCGACCATCGGCATGACCCAGTAGGGGTTCTTGAAAACGGCGACGGGTTTGCCCGCCAGCAGCGATATGACCGGCTGGAGAATGCCGAACTGCAGATCGAGCATCCACGCCCAGATTTCGGTGACGACCGAAACCGGCAGCACATAGGGCAGGAAAAACAGGCTCATGGCAATCGTCTGCTTCACGCCCGAGAGGCGGCTGATGGCGAGAGCGATCATCAGGGCGATGACGGTCGTGGGTACGACGGTCAGAAGCACGAAATAGCCGTTGTTCTTGAGCGAGGTGACGAACAGGCGGTCGCCCAGCAGCTTTGCGTAATTCTCCAGGCCGACCCAGTTTCCCTCACCGATCAGCGGCGCATCGGTGAAGCTGATGCGCACCATCTCTATCAGAGGATAAAGAAAGAAGGTGGTGAAGACCAGAACGAACGGCGTCACCATCGACAGCGCGATCAGCGATTTCTTGCGCCGGTTTTCAATCATTGCCATGGAATGTCTCCGGGAGCTTGCGCATTGCAGCCTGCCCTCCGGCTTCAAACCGGAGGGCAGGCTGTCGATTACCTGAGCTTGCCCTGCAGCTCATCCTTGATCTGCTCCACGGCGTCGGTGCTGCTCATGAAGCCCTGAATGGCAGGGGCGATGACGTTGAGAGCGGCGTCATAGGCGGGGGAAGCGACCCCGGTTATGGTGGTCTTCGGATCGAACACCGCCGCTTCCGCCAGCGAGGCATAGGTGGCATTCGGCTGCATCGCCTTGTATTCGCTGCTTTCGGTGATGGACTTGTAAGCCGGAATATGCCCGGCATCGGCCCAGCTGATGGCGTGTTTTTCCATCCAGCCGATCACCTTCATCACGGCGGCGCGTTTTTCGCCGGAGACCGTTTTGTCACCTTCATTCGGAATGGCGAAAGCATGGGAATCCGCCCAGGTGGCGCGCTTTCCCATCAGGGGCGGCACTTCCACCGCACTCCATTTGAAGCCGAGCTTGCCGTTCTTTTCCAGATCCTTGTAGGTCGGAACTTCCCAGACGCCGTTCAACTGGAACGCGGATTTGCCGGCGGAGAAGAGCGCCACCGAGGCTTCATATTCCGCCTGTTCCGGGGCCCAGCCGTTTTCCCGCCATCTGGACATGGTCTCGATGGCTTTTGCCGCCTTTTCGGCATTGTCGCCGGCGAGAACCTCCTTTTCGGTGACGAGTTCGCCGCCCTGTTGCGACAGCAGCGTATAAAAGACGCGCCACACCCCGCCTTCGCCACCCGATTGATAGGTGATCGGCGTCTGCACGCCATTGTCCTTCGCCCAGGCCAGCGCCTTCTCGAAATCCTCGATCGTCTTGATGCCGGTCAGCTTGCCCTCGGCATCGAGATAGGGCGAGCCTTTGAGAAGATCGGCGTTGTAATAAAGGACAAGCGCGTGGATATCGAACGGCACGGCGTAGAGTTTGCCGTTCTGGGTGGCCGCTTCCACGGGTGCGCTGAAGAAGTCTCCGGTCTTCAGCCCCGCATCCTCGAGATCCTTTTCGGTGATTTCGCTCAGCACTTTTTCTTCAAGGCCAAGCGGCGCGCGTGACAGGTGATAGGTCATGACATCCGGCCCCTCACCCACCGCGGAGGCCGTGCGCACCTTGGTATAAAAGGGCACGCCCCATTCGAGCGTCGTTCCCTTGATCTGGATGTCGGGGTGTTCCTTGTTGAAGGCATCGATCAACGCCTTCATGCGCACGCCGTCACCGCCCGACAGAAAGTCCCACCAGATGATATCCTGCTTCGCGAGAGCCGGCAGGGCGCTGAGACCCAGAGCCGCACCAACAAGCAATGTCTTGATCAGTCGCATCGTTCACTCCTCCCGTTTGATCGAACATCCCGTCGAGGGATGGTTTGCTGTTTCGAAAGACGCCTCCTCGCGCCTATCGCAACCGTCTGCCGTCATCGTCGAAGACAAGGACATGGTCGGGCGAGGCGGTAAGCGATACCGACCGGCCATCCAGCCTTTCCCGCGTGCCCTGCCGCTGCACGATGATTTCTTTCCCGGCTCCGGTGCGGGTATAGAGGTAGGAAAGATCGCCTAGCTCCTCCGCGACCTCGACGACGACCGGCAGGGCGCCCTGTTCCGCAATCGTCAGATGCTCCGGCCGAATTCCGATCTCGACCCGCTGGCCGGGGGAAACGGACTGGGCAAGCCGGGCCCTGAGATGCCCTGCCCCGCCCTCGGGCGCGAGCGTCACGATGCCATCCGCCTGGGAGACGATATCGGCCCGCAGGAAATTCATCGCGGGCGATCCGATAAACCCGGCCACGAAGCGGTTGTCCGGATCGTCGTAAAGGGTAAGCGGCGCACCCGCCTGCTGCACGATGCCGCCCTTCAGCACGAAAATCCTGTCCGCAAGCGTCATGGCCTCCACCTGGTCATGCGTGACATAGATCATCGTCGCGCCCAGCTTGCGATGAAGCCGGGTCAGTTCCAGCCGCATCTGCACCCGCAGTTCGGCGTCCAGATTGGACAGCGGCTCATCGAACAGGAAGACCTTCGGCTGCCGCACGATGGCGCGGCCGATGGCCACGCGCTGCCTCTGGCCGCCGGAAAGCTGCGAGGGCCGTTTGTGCAGATGCTCCTCAAGCTGGAGGATGCGCGCGGCCTCGCCCACCCTCTCCGTCACTTCCGCCTTCGGTCGGCGGGCAAGACGCAGGCTGAACGCCATGTTCTCGAACACCGTCAGATGCGGATAGAGCGCATAGTTCTGGAACACCATCGCAACCCCGCGATCCGCCGGTTCGACCGCGGTGACATCACGCTCATCGATGGCGATACGCCCGCCGCTGGTTTCCTCAAGGCCGGCGATCATGCGCAACAGGGTGGATTTTCCGCAGCCGGAAGGCCCCACGAAGACCGCGAAGCTGCCGGCTGGAATTTCCATCGAAACATCCCGGATCGCCGCGAAGGATCCGAAGGACTTGGCGACATTGTTGAGACGGACACCCATGGCCGCCTCACTGAACCTTCAGCCGCAGCACATGATAGGACAGCGCAGGCACCGAACCCTTCAGCGCCCCGTCCTCCACGGCGACGCCGCTGCCCGGCACCGGCACGACGCGATCCGGCTGATCCGGGCCATTGCCGAGGCGCAGATCATATCCCACCATGGCAAGATGCAGGCTGAGAGTGGCGGATGAATAGCCGGTGAGGCTGACATCGATCTCCGCCGCCTCTGTCAGATGGCGGTTGAGCACGAACAGTGTCACGACGCCTTCCGCCTCGTCATAAACACCGGCAACATCGAGATATTTGACGTCGTCGGCCGCGTTGCAATCGTAAGTCGGGCAATCGACGGCGACGTTCAGCGCGACGCCGCGGCCATAAAGCGAGGCGAACTGATAGGGATAATAGATCGTCTGCCGCCATGCCGGCCCGTTCTTTTCCGCCCGGATGGGGGCGATGACATTGACGAGCTGGGCGATGCAGGCGATGCGCACGCGGTCCGAACGACGGATGAACTCATTGAGCAGACCGGCGACAAAAAGCGCATCTTCGAAGTTGTATGTCTCTTCCAGAAGTGCGGGCGCTTCCGGCCAGTCCCAGCTCTTGATGCGTTTGCCGTCTTCTTCGCGGATATGATACCAGACGTTCCATTCGTCGAAGCAGATGGAGACCTCGTTTTTAGCGCGCTTCTTGGCCTTCACGTAATCGATGACGCCGGCAATCGTCTGGATATAGCGCCCGGTTTCCTCGATCTTGCCGAAATAATTCAGCGTGTCGCGGCTGTTATTGCCGAAATATTTGTGCAGCGAGATGTGGTCGACATTCTCATAGCACTCCTCCAGCACCTCGCGCTCCCATTCGGGATAGGTCGGCATGCCGTCATTGGAACTGCCGCAGACAATCGCTTCAATCGTCGGATCGAAACCCTTGAAGGCCTTGGCGGTTTCATTGGCCAGCCGGCCATATTCCACCGCCGTCTTGTGACCGATCTGCCAGGGACCGTCCATTTCGTTGCCGAGGCACCACATTTTCACGCCGTGGGGCTTTTCCGCGCCGTGGCTGCGGCGCATATCGCTGAGCGTGGTGCCGCCCGGAAAATTCACATATTCGAGGAAATTACGGGCAGCATCCAGACCACGGGAACCGAGATTGACGGCGAGCATCATCTCGATGCCGGCCATCTGCGCCCAGTCGGCGAATTCGTTGATACCGATCTGGTTGGTTTCCTTGGAGCGCCATGCGAGATCGAGACGGATGGGGCGCTGGTCGCGCGGTCCAATGCCGTCTTCCCAGCGATAGGCGGAAACGAAGTTGCCGCCGGGATACCGGATGGCCGGAATTTTCAGATCCTGCACGAATTTCAGAACGTCCCTGCGGAAGCCGTTCGCGTCCGCCTGCGGATGGCCGGGCTCATAGATGCCGCCATAGATGGCACGCCCCATATGTTCGATGAAGGCGGAATAAAGACGATCGTCGATACGCCCAATCCGGAAGTCCCGGTGGACTGAAACCCGCGCTTTCATAAGGCTCTCCTCCCCTGCGCATTTATATCTTAAAATATGATATAAACCATATTTGATAATATAGTTGCCGAGGGAATCCACGCCTGTCAACCGCGAAAATCATACTTTTGAAAATTGGTAGGATCAGCCTGCGGTGCGCAGGCGCAGAACGATGTCCTGATCGTAATTCCCGAAGCCGCGGCCAAAGATATTCAGCCCACCCGGATGTTTTGCATCGGCCTTGACCTCGATGCGCAAGCGGATGGAACGGTGGCTGGTCAGATCGATATCCGCCAGTGTCACATCCGAAATCCGGGTTCCGTCGACATAGGTTCCCTGCGCGGTGATGCGCCAGGTCTTGAGCATGCCATATTGGGAACCGGAGAGTTTCCACCAGTCCGGCGTAAACGCACCGCGCTTGTCGCCGAAGTCGCCGGGCGAGGTCCAGACCCCGATTTCCCTGCCGTTGACGGATAGCGTAATATCGGACGGCCAGTTGCTGTGCGTTCCCGGCACTTCGGAACTGACCTCCATCGAAAACTCGATTTCCTCGACTTCCCGCCCCTGAATCTTGGCATTATTGGGAAATTGATATTCCACGAAGCCAGAGGTCAACCACAACAGCGCCGCCTTCATGCGGTCCGGATCCATGAATGTATCGGGCACATCGAGCAGGCCGATGATGCCCTCCGGCGAGCAGATGCCGCAGGGCGCGGTTACCGAACTTTGGGTGTAAAGACCGAGCGGCATGGCGACCGCGATGTAATTTGATGCGACCGGCGCCTCGGGTTTCCGGAAGGAAACAATGAGTTCGTCACAGGTGGCGAAGCAGATTTTCTGATTGCCCTTGCGCGCCTTGCGCGTTTCGGTTCGCAGCAGCCCCGCTTCCTCGAGAACGGCCACGCCGGCGGAAACGGTGGACTGGGGAAGCTCCAGTCTCTGCGCAATTTCGTTGACGTTGAGGCCGCTCGCCTCATGCAGCAGCTTCAATATCTGCACGCGGATCAACGACGCCGCCGCTTTCAGGACATCGAATTCTTTTTCAGCATCAACGAGGAGGAAATTGGGCGCCATATTCTAATCTTCAGATTTATCGATCCAGATCAGAATTTCTGGCTTAAATGCCATGCACTTGTCCAGTGCTGTTTGTCATGCAGGCGCTTTTGAAAGGCGTGAAGCGCCATCCACCCCCGTCACTTCACAAAAAAGAGCACCGCCACACGGTCTCGATACCGCGCGGCGGTGCCCGTTTCGTCGTCAGCCGCGCTTGCGCAGGGTCCGCGTGCCGGTGTCGACGAGGTTTTGCGCCGCTTCATCCACGCTGGCGCGGCCGAAGGCGAGCGAATCGGCAATGGGGCGCATCACGCCACGGTCGAACTCATTGGCGCCGATCGGTGCGGGTTCCGGATAGGTATCGAGCTTGCCCGACAGGCTTTCGATATAATCCACCGTCTTGCGCTCGGTCTCGTTGAGGCTCGGCAGCAATGCTTCCCGCACGACCTTGGCGGGCGGCACGCCACGCTCGACGCCGAGCACCTTGCCGGCTTCCAGATCGTTGACGAAGAAGTTGATGAATTTCGCCGCCGCTTCCGCATTGGTCGAGGTGGACGAAATGGACCAGATGAGGCCCGGCCGGTAATAATGCCCGGTCGGCTTGCCCGGCCCCTCACCCGGCAGCATGCCGATGGACAGTGTTTGTTTATTCAGCTTCTGATAACCGACAAGCTGGTTGGAATAAGCAAAACCGATGGCCGAATTGCCGAGCGTCAGGGCGTTGGATTCGATGGTATTGTCGTCACGCGTCTGGATATCGGCGGAAACGCAGAGCTTGTTCTCGCGCAGATCCTCCCAATAGGCGAACCATTCCTTCGCATCTTCCTTGTTGAAGCCGATGGTACCGTCCTGAAACAGCAGCTTGCCGCGCTGGCGCAGCCAGACATCGAAAACATAATGATAACGCGCGCCATAGGGCACCGCCCAATAGTTCCGTTTTGCCGGGCCGTTCTTCTTGAAATCGCGCGCCAGTTCCGAGAGCGCCTTCCAGGTGATCTGGTCCTGCGGCACGGAAACGCCGGCTTCCTTCAGCGTATCGGCGTCATACATCATGCAGAAGGAATTCAGCCCGAGGCCGACGCCGTAAAGCTTGCCATCGATGCGGCAGAGATCGACCTCGCTTTTGCCGAAGGTGGAAAGATCGAGCGACTTGCCGACGAACTGGTCCAGCTCCATGCAGGCGCCACGGCCGGAATAATCGGCAATGGTGGAAGGTTCGAGCTGGAAGATATCGGCGACGTTGCGCCCCGCCATCGATGTCGCAAGCTTGGTCCAGTAATCGGAACCGGCGATCATTTCTCCGCTGATCTCCGTCTGCGGGTTTGCCTTCTGGTAAAGGGCGATCACGTCGTTGGTGCGCTTGCTGCGGTCGGCCGATCCCCACCATACGCAACGAAGCCGGGTCTCAGCCGCGGCCGCGCGAAAACCGCCCCCCACTGCACCAAGACCGACCACGCCGAGACCGGCCAGCGCCGCCGTCACCAAAAATCCACGTCTGTCGATAGTTTGCATCTGCTCCTCCCGCGTTTTGCAAATTTTTCACTGACTACTTAAATTCTTGCAAATTTTCTCTGTTTGCAATATTTGCATCATATCAGAATTTTTTGCAAGCGCAGGAGACGATATGAACGATACGCCCGACATCAGCCGCCCGCGCCAGTCGGATATCGCCCAGCGCGCCGGCGTTTCCATCAGCACCGTCTCGCGCGTTCTTGCGGGAGAGAAAGGTATCAGCGCGTCGATCCAGACCAAGGTTCTGGGGGTGGCGGCGGAGCTTGGCTATCCGTTGCGACCGGTCGCGAACCAGACCGGCGGCGTGCCGCTGGAGGGCAAGAAAATCCTCGCACTCATGTCCGCCGAAAGGGCGACCGGCGATATCGGCGCTTTTTATCACGATATTTTCGACATGCTGCGCAGCCTTGCCCAGACGGACGGTTTTGAACTCGATATCCGGCTTTTGCACCAGAAACAGGTGGATGATGCGCTGACCCAGCGGGTCTGTGAGGTGGACGGCCTTCTCGCCATCGGCCTCGACCCCGAGGACGAAATCATCCACCGCATCACGCAGGGTGTGCTGCAACCGGTTCTGGTCAATAGCGCCGATCCCTCGATGATGCTGGATTGCGTCTCGCCTTCCAATTTTTATGGCGGCGCGATGGCGGCGCGGCGGCTTCTGGAACTCGGCCACCGTAAGGTCGCCTATATCGGCCCGCATCATCGCCACACCATAAGAGAACGTATGCGCGGCTTTCGCCACACAATTCTCGAGGAAGAGGGAACGACCTATGAGGAGTTCCTGCTTTCGACGGCGGATAGCGGCTTCGGACAGGCGGGCGACGCGGTTCGCCAGCTATTGGCCAAAAACCCTGAACTCACCGGCATTTTCTGCATGAATGACGCGATTGCGCTCGGGGCGCTCGGGGCGGCGCAGGAGCTTGGCCTCGCCGTGCCGGACGATCTTTCCATTATCGGCTTCGATGATCTGCCCTTTGCCGAGCTTTCCACCCCCCGTCTCAGCACGATCCGTGTCGACCGTCGCGAAATCGCCCGCGAGGCGGTGGAACTGATGCGCCGCCGGCTGACGGAACCTTCCGCCAATGCCCGCCAGGTACAACTTGGCGTGCAGCTGGTGGAAGGACAGACGGCCGGCAAGGCGAAAAAGACGGGAAAGGCGGCACGCGATGCATGACACCATGAGTAAGCCCACCATGGCCAAATTCAATCCGCTGCACGGCAATCCGCTCAAAAGCCGCGCCGATGTCCGGCGGGCGCTCGACGACAGTTTCGCGCCGCTTCTTGCCCATTTTTCGCCGGGCGGCGCAAGAGTGACGCTGAGCGGCACCGCCGCGCATTTCGACCGGGCGGCGGCCGATCTGGAAGGTTTTGCCCGGCCGCTCTGGGGCATCGCACCGCTTGCGCTGAGCGGCGATCATTTCGACCACTGGCCGCTTCTGGCACGGGGAATAGCCAACGGCACCGACCCTTCCCATCCCGAATATTGGGGCGACGTACGCCAAAGGGATCAGCGGCTGGTGGAACTGGCCGCCCTCGGTTTCGCGCTGCGGCTTGCGCCTCAGCACATGTGGGAACCGCTCTCCGACGCACAGAAAGACAATGTGCGCCGCTATCTCCTGACGGCGCGCGAGCGCAATTACGCCGATAATAACTGGAAGTTCTTCCGGGTGATGGTCGATATGGCGCTGGATCAGCTCGGCATCGATTTCGACCGCAGCCTGACAGAAACATTCCAGAAGGAACTGGACGAATTCTATATCGCGGACGGCTGGTATCGCGATGGCAATTACCGCCGCATCGACCATTACATCGCCTTCGCCATGCATTTTTACGGCCTGATCTACGCGAAACTCAGCAAGCCTGACGATGCCTACGCCGCACGCTACCGTGAGCGAGCGCGCCTCTTCGCCGGCGATTTCGCCAGCTGGTTCGATGAGGATGGCGGCACGCTCGCCTTCGGCCGCTCCATGACTTACCGCTTCGCCTGCGGCGGCTTCTGGGCCGGTCTCGCTTTTGCCGATGAGGAGGCGCTACCCTGGGGCGAGATCAAGGGGCTTTATCTGCAACATCTGCGCTGGTGGGCGAAAAAGCCGATTGCCGATCGCGACGGCGTGCTTTCCATCGGCTACGCCTATCCGCAGCTCACCATGTCGGAAAGCTATAATTCGGCGGGCTCGCCCTATTGGGCCTTTAAAGCCTTCCTGCCGCTCGCCCTGCCGGAGAGCCACCCCTTCTGGCAGGCGGAGGAAAAGCAGCCCGAAACATCGGCAAAACCGAAGCCGCTCATTCATCCCGGCATGGTGATGATGCGGACCGGCGGCAACGTCACGGCGCTTTCCAGCGGGCAGGAAAACCTTTCCATGCGCGGCGGGCCGGAGAAATATGCCAAATTCGCCTATTCCTCCCGTTACGGTTTCGGCGTCGAAGTGGACGAACGCGGTTTCAAGGCCAACGGTTTCGACAATATACTGGCCTTTTCCGAAGACGGCCTGCATTACCGCGTGCGCGAAACCAACGAGAAGGTTCTGCTGGCCGGGGAAAGCCTGCGGGCGACATGGAAGCCGTTCCCGGATGTGGCGGTTGAAACGACGCTGGTTGCGGCTGGCGGCTGGCATATCAGGCTGCACCGGATCACCTCCGCCCGCCCCCTTTCGGTGACCGAAGGCGGCTTCGCGATCAACCGCAACGATGGCGACCGCGATGCCGTGCGCGAAGACATAGGCCGGGCGACAACCGATTGCGGCACAGACATATCCGCCATCGTCGATCTCGGTTCGAGCGTTACCCGCCACGGCGTGGCGCTGAAGGCGCTGCCTAACACCAATCTCATCAACGCCAAGACCACGGTGCCGCAACTGCGGGGCGAGATTCCGGCGGGCGAAACCCTGCTTGCCTGCGCGGTCTTTGCCGGGGTGACCGGGCCAGAAAGCGAAACAGCGCTGTCGACGGTCCCAGCACTTCCGGATATGGAGGCGCTCGACCGCCTGTTTGCGGAAAGTGGCGTTCCGGTCAGCAGTATGGCGGCAACGGGAGAGCCGCAATGACGAGCCCGCTTCCGCGTCTCAGCCTTGCCATGGACCCGGAGCGAACCCAGCATGTGCTGACACCGCAGGCGCTCGAAAGGCTGTCGCAGAGCGTCGATATTCTCGACACGGGGCGGATCTGCGATTTCCACGCCGCTTCAGTGAAGGAGCAGCTGGCGCGGACGGATATTCTTCTGACCGGCTGGGGCTGTCCGGATATCGGCGCGCGGGAGCTGGCGCTGATGCCGCGCCTCAGGCTGATTTCCCATGCCGCCGGGACGGTCAAATATTTCCTGTCGCAAGCGGTGTTCGATCGTGGCGTTACCGTGTGCAGCGCGGCGGAGGCGAATGCGCAGCCGGTCGCCGAATTCTCGCTGGCGATGATCCTGCTGGCCGGCAAGCGCACCTTCGGCTTCCGACGCCTTTATCTGGAGCATCGCGACCGCGCCCCTGTCGAGCGACTGCAGGCGCAGGCCATCGGCAATCTCGGCCTCACGGTCGGCATCGTCGGCGCATCGCGCATCGGACGTCGCGTCATCAATCTGTTGCAGCCCTTCGATCTCAACCTCATCCTTTTCGACCCGCTTCTAAGCGCTGCGGAGGCGGAAAAGCTCGGCGTGCAGCTTGTGTCGCTTGAGGAGCTGATGGCGGTGAGCGATGTCATTTCCCTGCATGCACCCTCCTTGCCGCAGACACGGCATATGATCGGCGCGGCAGCGCTTGCCCGCATGAAGGACGGCGCGACCCTGATCAATACGGCGCGCGGCGCGCTGGTGGATGAAGACGCACTGCTGGCCGAACTGAAAACCGGACGCATCGAAGCCGTCATCGACGTGACCGACCCGGAAGTGCCGCCGCCGGACTCACCCTTTTACAGCCTGCCGAACGTGTTCCTGACGCCGCATATCGCCGGCGCCACCGGGCTTGAACGCGCAAGGCTCGGCGACATGGCGATTGCCGAAATCGAACGCTTCTGCCGCACGGCACCCCTGCAACAGCAGGTGCGGCCGGAACATCTGGAATTGATAGCATGAGATTTTTCGAGCCGGGCCTCTGCTCCGTCACCTTCCGCTCCCTGTCGCCACAGGCAGTCACCGAGCTTGCCGCCGCAAACGGCATCAGGTCCATCGAATGGGGTGCGGATATCCATGTGCCGCCCGGCGACCTTGCCAATGCAAGGGATGTGGCCGCGCGGACGGCGGAAGCCGGCCTCTCCGTCTCCTCTTACGGCTCCTATATCTTTGCACCGGATTTTGCGCCGGAAGATGTGACCGCCGTGCTAGAAACGGCAAAAGCGCTCGGCGCCGGCCATGTCCGCATCTGGCCCGGCAGCCGCAAACGCCCATCTGCCGATTACTCCCCCGGAGAACGCCGCGCGGCAACGGAAGCGCTGGCGACAATCGCCCGCCGGGCGCTCGACCATGGCATCACAATCGGCCTCGAATATCACCCTAACTCACTGACGGACACCCTGCCCTCGGCCCTGCAACTCATGCAGGATTTGCCGATGCCCAACCTCTTCTTTTACTGGCAACCCGCCCCCGGCCTGCCGCTGGAGGACGCACTCGCGGAAATATCCGCACTCCGCCCACGCATCTGCCACCTGCATGTCTTCGCCTGGCTCGCCGACGCAAGCCGCCTGCCGCTTCACGAGCGCGCGGATTATTGGCGGGCGTGCGTGGATGCATTGCCGGAAGGCGACTGGACGAAACCGGCCTATGCTATGCTGGAATTCGTCAGGGGTGATGACATCGGCCAGTTTGGGGAAGATGCGGTGGCGCTAAGCAAGATACTCGCTGGCCACAGAGCGGCCGATTAGCGCACGATCGAAACCTCCCGCGCGACGTCATCCTCGGCCCTGTGCCGGGGATCTAATCACGTTGAACAAAATCAACACGTTGCAGATCCTCGGGACAAGCCCGAGGATGACGAACGCAAGCTTTGCGGACTTCGTTAGCCGCCCTATGGTGAGACGGATCACCCACTCGTTCTCATATCCGCCGCCCATCCGCCCCGAACAGATGCGTCTTCGAAAGATCGAACGCAAAGGGAATGGTCTCGCCGATGCGGATATGGCGCTGGCCGTCCAGCAGCACGGTGGCGGGCTGGCCGTCGGGGGTCGCGGTGTAGACCACCGTTGAGCCGCCGAGATGTTCGACGAGCTGGATGGAGGCCTCACCCAGAGAGGCGGACTGCGCCTGCGGGTTCACATGTTCCGGGCGCACGCCGAAGGTGAGCGGTTCGCCCTGTTGCGCGGCGACCGGTTTTTCCAGCACGATGCGCTGGCCGGCCACTTCGATGGTGCGGTTGGAACTGTCGCCTGAAGCCACTTTCGCGGAGAGGAAATTCATCTTCGGCGAGCCGATGAAACCGGCGACGAACTGGTTGGCCGGGTTGTTGTAGAGATCGAGTGGGCGGCCGACCTGCATGATGCGGCCGTCGCGCAGCACGACGATCTTGTCGGCCATGGTCATGGCTTCCACCTGGTCGTGCGTCACATAAATCATGGTGCTGCCGAGCGTCTGGTGCAGCTTGGCGATTTCGACGCGCATCTGCACGCGCAGTTCCGCATCAAGGTTGGACAAAGGCTCGTCGAACAGGAAGATTTTCGGTTCGCGCACGATGGCGCGACCGATGGCGACACGCTGGCGCTGGCCGCCCGAAAGCGCCTTCGGCTTGCGCTGCAAAAGCGGGCCGATCTGCAGGATATCGGCGGCCTTCTGTACCCGTGCCTGGACTTCCGGTTTCTTGTAGCCTGCCGTCTCCAGACCGAAGGCGAGGTTCTTGTAGACGCTCATATGCGGATAAAGCGCATAGGACTGGAAGACCATGGCGATGCCGCGCTTGGAGGCGGCGGTTTCGTTGACCCTTTCGCCATCGATACGCAGATCGCCTTCGGAGATTTCCTCAAGCCCTGCGATCATGCGCAGAAGCGTGGATTTTCCGCAGCCCGAGGGGCCGACGAAAACGGTGAACTCGCCCGGCTCGATCTTGAGATCAATGCCGTGAACGACCGGAAAGGCGCCGAACCGCTTGACGATTTTTTCGAGCGTAATGCTGCTTGCCATGCTGTTTCTCCCGACTGTCGCGCCGCATGCAGGGCGGCAGCGACAGTGTTGATTGTCTTAAAATGCGTTCCCGATCCGGTTCCGTTCAGCGTTTCATTCCGGTGGTGGCGATGCCTTCGATCAGCAGCCGCTGGAAGAACAGGAAGAACAGGAAGACCGGCACCAGCGACAGGTTGGACATGGCGAAAAGCGAGGTCCAGTCCGAGCTGCCGGTGGAATCCACGAAGGATCTGAGGCCGAGCTGCACGGTGTAGGTGTTGATGTCGTTCAGATAGATCAGCGGCCCGAAGAAGTCGTCCCAGGTCCAGATGAAGGAAAAGATGGCAGCCGTCGCCAGAACCGGCAGCGACAATGGCAGCATGATCTTCCAGTAGATGCGGAAGGGCGAGCAGCCATCCATGACAGCCGCCTCATCCAGCTCACGCGGGATACCGCGGAAGAACTGCACCATCAGGAAGATGAAGAAAGCGTCCGTCGCGAGGTACTTCGGCACGATCAGCGGCAGCGAGGTGTTCACCCAGCCCATTTCCAGAAACAGGATATATTGCGGGATGAGCACGACGTGATAGGGCAGCATCAGGGTGCCAAGCATCAGCGCAAACCAGAAATTGCGCCCTCCGAAGCGAAGCCGGGCAAAAGCAAAGGCCGCGAGCGAGCAACCGACCACGTTTCCTATGGTGGCGAGCACCGAGATGAAGAAGGAGTTCCAGAAGAACTGCCCGAAGCTCACCTGCAGCCCGGTCCAACCGCGAATATATCCGCCGACATCCACCGCCGAGGGAATGAGTGAGGAAGAGCCGAACAGCTCGTCCTGCGGCCGGAACGAGCCCGAGATCATCCACAGGATCGGATAGAGCATCGCGAAGGATGCGATGATCAGCGCCGTGTGGAGCATCACCGATTTCAGCGGCGAACGTTGCGGGCCCTGGCCCGGCCGGGGGGCGGTAACAGCATCAGTCATCGTAGTGCACCCAGTATTTCGCGCTGAGGAACGAGAAGGCCGTGAACAGCGAGATGATGATCACCAAAATCCAGGCAAGCGCCGAGGCATAACCCATGCGGAAGAAACCGAAGGCCTCCTGGTAGAGATAGAGCGTGTAGAACAGCGTCGAGTTGATCGGCCCGCCGGTGCCTTCGGAGATGATGAAGGCGGGTGTGAAGGCCTTGAAAGCGTCGATCGTCTGGATCACCGCATTGAAGAAGATCACCGGCGTCAACAGCGGCAGGGTAATGCGGAAGAACTGCCGCACCTTGCTCGCGCCGTCGATTTCGGCGGCCTCATACATGTCCTGCGGGATTTGTCTCAGACCCGCGAGGAAGATGATCATCGGCGAACCGAACTGCCAGACGGACAGGATGACGAGCGTGTAGATCGAATAATCCGGATTGGAAATCCAGCTCGGCCCTTCGTAACCGAAGGCCTGCCAAAGGATCATGTTGACGAGACCATCGGAGGCGAAAAGCTGGCGCCACAGCACGGCAATCGCGACGCTCGAACCGAGCAGCGACGGCAGATAGAAGATCGCCCGATAGAGCGTCAGCCCCTTGATGCCGCGGTTGAAGGCGAGCGCGACGAGCAGCGCGAAGATCAGCTTCAGCGGCACCGACAGCAGCACATAGGTAAAGGTGACCTGCATGGCGGCGGCGAATTTCGGATCGGCCGTGGCGATGCGTACATAATTGGCCGCCCCCACCCAATCCGGCGACTGCAACAGGTCGTAATTGGTGAAAGACAGGTAAAGCGACGCGAGCGCGGGACCGAGGGTGAGGCCGAAAAAGCCAATCAGCCAGGGCAGCAGAAACAGGTAGGCGTGAATGTTGCGGTCGAAAATCCGCTTCACGCCGCCCCGCTTCGGGAGAGCCGCGCCACGGCTCTCCCCCACAAGAGTTTCAGATCGAAAGGCCATAAACCATCACTTCCGTTTGATAACGGTTTCGGATTCCTTGACGAGGCGGTCACCGCCCTCTTCCGGCGTGATCTTGCCGAAGCCGATTTCCTCCGCCGTGCGTTTGAGGACGAAGGCGAATTCGCCGGCACCCGGAGGCGGCGCCGGCGGCAGATCGCCGACGCCGGGGGTAATCTCGGCAATATAGTCCACCATCGTCTTGCTGACCTCGTCGAGCTTGCTGCTCAACTGGCTACGCATGGATTCCGAGGCCGGAACGCCGCGCTCGACGCCGAGAATATCGATGCCCTGCGGTTCAGCCACGAGGAAGTTGATGAAACCGACGGCCTGCTCGATGCCGGCGCTGCCATTGGCGACGCTGATGAGCATGGAAGGTTTGAGATAGTGGCCGGAAGGGCCATCCTTCGTGCTCTTCGGATAGGAGCTTATGGCAAGCTTGGACTTGTTGAGTTTCTGATAACCGACGAACTGGTTGGAATGGGCGAATGCAGTTGCCGCCTTGCCCGTCGTCAAAGGGTTGGTTTCGATGTTGAGCTGGTCGAGCGCCTGCACATCGGCCGGCACACAGGCGCCGCTCTTGCGCAGATCCGCCCACAAAGTGAACCATTTGGTCGCATCGGCAGGATCGAAGCCGATGCCGCCATCCTGCGTGTAGAGCGACTTGCCGTTCTGGCGCAGCCAGTTCTCGAAGCTCGGCTCCACGCCGCTGGCATCGGCCGTGGCGTAATAACCGGGCTTCGGCTTGTTCTTGCTGAGCTTGGCGGCGTTTTCGGCAAACTCCTCCCAGGTCTGGCCGATCGCCGGCGGCGTCGCACCGGATTTTTCCCAGGCAGCCTTGTCGAAGAAGACGGCGCTTGAATTGACACCGAGATTGATGCCGTAAAGCTTGCCATCGACCCGGCCGGAATCGATGTTCATCTTGCCGAAATCCTCGATCTTCAGGCTCTTGCCGATATAATCGTCCAGCGGCGCCAGCGCGCCGCGGCGGCCATATTCGAAGATATAGCGATAATCCATCTGGATCAGGTCGGGCGCATTGCGGCCCGCAACCTGCGTGGCAAGGCGCGGCCAATAATCGCTCCAGCCTGCGAATTCACCGGCAATATCGAGATCCGGCTTGACCTGCTTATAGGCTGCTATCGCCTTGTTGGTGCGGTCGGCGCGCTCCTGCGAACCCCACCACAACATGCGAAGACGCGCGGCCTGGGCCTGCGCTGAACCACCTCCCAGTGTTGCAAGCGACAGGGCCGCAAGCCCCGCTGAAAGCACACCTCTCCTCTGAAGCATCACGGGCATTGGCAACTCCTCCCTATTGACTGCCAATTGATGATGAACGTAAACGACACTTGCCGTTTTATAACTAATTGGTTACATGGGAACACTGATCGCAAACATTGTCAAGCGGGTGCTGAAATGGAAGAAACGACAAAAAACCAGCCGTCCGATCCTGCCCCCGATGCGGCCATGGAGAAAACGCCGTCACCCAAGCGAAAACGCGCGACGACACAGGTGCGAAACCCGGAAAGAACGCGCGCCGCCATTCTCGAAGCCGCCCGCCGCGAGGTGGCCGCCAAGGGGCTGGCGGGGGCTCGAATCGATGTCGTCGCCCGGCGCGCCGGCACCAACAAGCGGATGATCTACCATTATTTCGGCGACAAGGATGCGCTTTATCTCGCCGTTCTGGAAGACGCCTACCGCCATATCCGCCACACAGAGAGACGGCTTGACCTGGCCCGCAAGGCCCCGTCGGAGGGCTTGCGCGAGCTTGCGCTTTTCACCTGGCACTACTTCCTCGACCACCCCGAATTCCTGAGCATTCTCGCCACGGAAAACCTCAATAAAGCCCGCTATCTCAGGCAATCCCCGACGATTACGGCGATGCATTCGAACTTCATTTCCGAGCTTGAGGACGTGCTGCGGCGCGGCAGCGACGCCGGCGAATTCCGTGACGGTCTCGATCCGATCGACGTCTATCTGACCATCGCTTCGCTCGGCGCTTTTTATCTTTCGAACCGGTTCACGCTGTCGACCATCTTCCAGCGCGACCTGACAGACCCCGCCGAGCTGGAGCGCTGGGGCCAGCATATCGTCGATACCCTGCTTGCTGCAGTGCGGCCGGTCTGAGCCGGCCAAACCGAATTCCTCTTTAACAACAGCGACGACGCGCCATTCGCATCCGCGAAGCGCGTCGTTTTCTTTTGCGGCGCGGTGGAAACACAAAAACGCAACCGTCGTCAGACCATGAATTTTTCCTGTCAAAAACACCTTGACAGATCGCATCCTTCACGACCACAAATAACCAAATGGTTACAAATTGCCATGTTTGACGGAAGCGGCTTTCGGGAAGAGGCCGCCTTGGGAGGAAATTCATGAAACGTATCGGCGTCATCATGCACGGCATCACCGGCCGCATGGGTTACAACCAGCATCTCGTGCGCTCCGTTCTCGCCATTCGCGATCAGGGCGGCGTGCTGTTGAAGAACGGCGAAAGGGTCATGCTTGACCCCATTCTGGTCGGCCGCAACGGCGCAAAGATCGAGGAAATCGCGAAAAAGCATAATGTCGCGCGCTGGACGACCGATATCGATGCGGCGCTGGCGAACCCTGACGATACGCTGTTCTTCGATGCCGGCACGACGCAGATGCGCGGCAGCCTGCTGGAGAAAGCCATAAAGGCGGGCAAGAACGTCTATTGCGAAAAGCCGATTTCCGACACGATGGAAGAGGCGCTGGCGATTGCGCGGCTGGCCGAAAGCGCCGGCATCAAACATGGCGTTGTGCAGGACAAGCTGTTCCTGCCCGGCCTTCGCAAGCTCGCCATGCTGCGCGACAGCGGCTTTTTCGGCAAAATCCTCTCGGTGCGCGGCGAGTTCGGTTATTGGGTTTTCGAAGGCGACTGGCAGCCGGCGCAGCGCCCCTCCTGGAATTACCGTCTGAAAGATGGCGGCGGCATCATTCTCGATATGCTGTGCCACTGGCGTTATGTGCTCGACAACCTGTTCGGACCGGTGAAATCGGTGAGCTGCCTCGGCGCTACCCATATTCCGGAACGTTTCGATGAGCAGGGCAAAGCCTATAAGGCGGATGCTGACGATGCCGCTTATGCCACCTTCGAGCTGGAAGGCGGCGTCATTGCCCATATCAACTCCTCATGGGCGGTGCGGGTGCGCCGCGACGACCTCGTGACCTTCCAGGTGGACGGCACCCATGGTTCGGCGGTGGCGGGCCTGACCAAATGCTTTACCCAGCACCGCACCAACACACCGAAGCCGGTGTGGAACCCCGACCAGCCGCAGACCATCGATTTCTACAAGACCTGGCAGGAGGTGCCGGACAATGTCGTTTATGACAACGGCTTCAAGGCGCAGTGGGAAATGTTCGTGCGCCACCTCGTCGACAACGACCCGTGGCCCTATGGCCTCATGGAAGGCGTGAAGGGCGTGCAGCTTGCGGAGCTTGGACTGAAATCCTGGAAGGAACGCCGCTGGCTCGACGTTCCCGCCCTTTCCTGAGGAGGCGACGGTGAGCGAACTCAAGCTTCCGAAGGATGACCGCAGCATTGAGGTCTACAAACTATCAGGCACGCCGGTCGCGGTTGAGAAACGAAGTGCGGCGGATTTCAACCGCGTCGCCTTCGCCGCCGCCCATGTGGTGGCCGATCCCCTTGCCGATAACGACCCATGGCTGACGCCCGCCATCGACTGGGACGCCACCTTACGTTTCCGTCACCGCCTGTGGGACCTCGGCCTCGGCGTCGCTGAGGCGATGGATACGGCGCAGCGCGGCATGGGGCTCGCGTGGCCGCAGGCGCAGGAACTGATTTCCCGTTCGCTGAAGGAGGCGGCCAGTCGCAAGGATGCGCTGATTGCCTGCGGCGTCGGCACCGATCATCTGAATGGCGGCGGTTACGACCTGAACCAGATTGTCGACTCTTATCTGGAACAGCTTGATTTTGTTCAGGGAGAAGGCGGACGCGTAATCCTGATGGCGAGCCGTGCTCTGGCCGCTGCCGCCCGCTCGCCGGATGATTATCTCAAGGCTTATGCGCGGGTTCTCTCCCATGCCGATCAGAAAGTGGTGATCCACTGGCTGGGTGAGATGTTCGATCCCGCTCTTGAGGGTTACTGGGGGGCTGGCGACCATATGGCGGCGATGGAAACCTGCCTTGCCATGATCGAAGAGAATGCCGACAGGATCGACGGCATCAAGATTTCGCTTCTCTCCAAGGAAAAGGAAATCACCATGCGCCGCCGCCTGCCCGCCGGGCTGCGCATGTATACCGGTGACGATTTCAACTATGCCGAACTGATCGCCGGTGACGAGAAGGGCCATTCGGATGCGCTGCTCGGCATTTTCGACGCCATAGCGCCGGCGGCTTCGAAAGCGCTGGCCTGCCTGAAGCGCGGGGCGGCCAACGAATTCTTCGATATTCTGGAGCCGACGGTGGCGTTATCGCGCCATATCTTCAAGGCCCCGACCCGCTTCTACAAGACCGGCGTGGTGTTCCTCGCCTATTTGAACGGGTTGCAGGATCATTTCACCATGGTCGGCGGGCAGGAAAGTACCCGCTCCACCCAGCATTTCGCCGAGCTCTTCCGGCTGGCCGACAAGGCCAATGTGCTCGCCGAACCTGATCTGGCGACGCATCGCATGAAGACGTTTCTGGCCGTCCGTGGCATCGGGTGAAGCAAAACAAGGGGAGATACCGAGATGAGCCTTGAAGGCCTTTCCATCAATTTCGCCACCGTGCGTCAGGGCGGAGACTTCGGCGCAATCGTCGATGCCTGCCTTGCCCATGGCATCACCGCCATCTCGCCCTGGCGCGAGCAGGTCCATGGTATCGGCCTGACGGAAGCCGCCCGCATTGTCGAGCAGAACGGCTTGCGCCTTAGCGGTCATTGCCGTGGCGGCTTTTTCCCCGCACCAGATGCGGAAGGCCGCCGCCTCGCCATCGAGGACAATAAACGCGCCGTCGATGAGGCCGCCGCCATGAAGGCCGATTGCCTTGTGCTGGTCGTGGGCGGCCTGCCCGCCGGCTCGCGTGACCTGAAAGGCACACGGCAGATGGTGGAGGACGGCATGGCCGAGCTTCTTCCCTATGCGCGGGCTGCCGGCGTGCCGCTCGCCATCGAGCCGCTGCACCCCTTCTACGCCGCCGACCGCGCCTGCTTCAACACGCTGAAACAGTCGCTCGATCTCTGTGACCGGCTGGGATCTGGAACCGGTGTCGCCATCGATGTCTACCATGTCTGGTGGGATCCGGAACTGGAGGAACAGGTGGCGCGTGCGGGCAGAAACGGGCAAATTCTCGCCCACCATATTTGCGACTGGCTGGTGCCGACCACCGATCCGCTCAATGATCGCGGCATGATGGGCGACGGTGTGATTGACCTGAAGGCATTTCGCGCCATGATCGAAGCCGCCGGCTTCCACGGCCCGCAGGAAGTGGAAATCTTTTCGCATCGCTGGCAGGCGCGGCCGGTGGACGAGGTCCTCGCCACCGTGGTGGAGCGTTTCAAGACTGTTTGTTGATATATCCGGGAGAGAGCAAATGCCTGAAAAGGTGAAACGCAAACGCTATGCGCTGGTCGGCACCGGCAATCGCGGCACCACCATGTGGGGCCGCGAATTGCTGGCCGGCTGGAGCGACTATGTCGAACTGGTCGGCATTTGCGACCTGAACCTGATGCGCGCCGAACGCGCCCGCGCCATGATGGGATCGAGCGCGCCGCTTTACGACGATTTCGACCGGATGATGGAAGAGCAGCGGCCGGAACTCGTCATCGTCTGCACGCCTGACGATACTCACGACGACATCATCATCCGCGCGCTGGAAGGCGGGGCCGATGTCATCAGCGAAAAGCCCATGACCACCACCCCGGAAAAGATTGACCGCATTCGCGCCGCGGAGGCGAAAAGCGGCCGCCGTGTGGATGTCTCCTTCAACTATCGTTTTTCTCCCACCGCCGCACGCATCAAGGAGCTGATCGATGAGGGTGCAATCGGCACCGTCACCTCGGTCGACTTTCATTGGTATCTCGATAACCAGCACGGCGCGGATTATTTCCGCCGCTGGCACGCCTTCACCGAACATTCCGGCAGCCTGTTCGTGCACAAGGCCACGCACCATTTCGATCTTCTGAACTGGTATCTCGATTCCGATCCCGTGGAGGTAAAGGGGTTCGGACAGTTGCTGCATTATGGCAAGAACGGCCCGTTCCGGGGAACACGCTGTCGCACCTGTCCACACAAAAACGAGTGCGATTATTTCATGGACCTCAGCGCCGATCCTTTCCTCGATGCTCTCTATGAGGACCCTTCGGCGGTGGACGGCTATATGCGCGATGCCTGCGTCTTCCGCGAGGAAATCGACATTCCCGACACCATGAGCGCCTCGATCCGCTATGCCAGCGGCGTGCAGGTCTCCTATTCGCTCAACACCTATATGCCGATCGAGGGCCACCATATTGCCTTCAACGGCCATAAAGGCCGTATCGAAATGCGCCAATATGAAAAGCAGCCCTGGACGGAGCCGCCGGCGGACGAAATCCTGCTGGTGAAAAGCTTCGGCGGCGGTGTTGAACGCATATGGGTGCCGCGCGAGCCGGGCGGCCACTATGGCGGCGACAACCGCATGCGCGACATGATCTTCAAGCCGGGCTCGAACGACCGGCTGCGGCAGCGGGCGGGTTCGCGCGCCGGCGCCATGTCCGTTCTGACAGGCGTGGCGGCGCTGAAAAGCGCCCGTGAAGGCGGCACGGCGACGGTGAAATCGCTGCCGGTTTAACCGCCTTCGTCTGCGGCCCCATCGGCAGCTGGGCCGCAGACGGCAATGGCCAAAAAAGAACGGACGATATTCCGCAGATTACGCGCTTCTTCCATGCCGGTAAAATGGTCGCCGGGGGAAGAAAGAGTGAGTCATGTCCAGTTTTGAATCCTTCGTTCCGCTCATCATCATCGGCGTCAGCCTCGTCGTATTTTTCAAATGGGTCGGGCGAGATATGAACCGGGAAGAGAAAAAGCCGCGTTCCCGCCGCTGACGGCGGAAAAGCGCGCCCGCGCGGCGTGGAAACGGAACCCGCGCCTTTTCCCCTGCGTTTTCCCTTTAAAAACGAGGACGCGACATGACGAAGAAAACGAAGCCGAAAACAGTCGACAGAGGGCCTTCCAGCCCGAACGACATTCCTCCCGCCGGCCCGCACGCCAAACCGTCCCTCACCGACTATGACAAGACGCCAGGCGCAGGCAGCCTGCCGGATGACGGCGCGAAAGACGTGTCTCCCGGCGGAGGTTGATGCGCGCAAGACCAAAGGCCGCGCCAAACCGGGTGAACCATTGGACCATCGGGAAATAGCGCCGTGAACCAGACACTTAGCCGATGAGCCGTCGCTCGCCGGCGCTTTTTCCTTCAGGCCCCATTGCAAAATCAAAAATTGCGCCTATATTTTCGTCATCGACCATTGCTTGTGACGTCGTTCTGGAACAGACTGTTCCCCGTCGGATTTCCTCTCAAATAATCGATCTTATCCCGCAAGGTATCGCGGGAACCACAACGATTCTACGAAAGGAAATCGTTATGAACACTGGTACTGTAAAGTGGTTCAACGCCACCAAGGGCTTCGGCTTCATTCAGCCTGACAATGGCGGCGCGGACGTTTTCGTTCACATTTCCGCTGTTGAGCGCGCTGGCATGCGTTCGCTGAACGACGGCCAGAAGATCAGCTACGAGATCGTCCAGGACCGTCGGTCCGGCAAAAGCTCGGCTGATAACCTTCAGGCAGCTTGATATTCGTCATCTGACCCCGCAGACCACGGATGTACTGGCTGCAGGTTAGAATGATTGTGAGAGGTCGGGTCAAAGCCCGGCCTTTTGTTTTTGGGCCAGGGAAAAAGCGCGTCCGCGAAGAAGCCGAAGCCATGCGCCACCGCCGCAAGGGGTAAAGAAGAAAATGCAGCGCGAAGGGCTGCTGCCCGCCCCCAAAAAGATTACCCCGCCCCGCTAGCCGCCCGATACCGCTCTTCCATAAAGGAGAATGCCAATGGCCGCGTCAAAGGAAGCTTTTTTCAAACCCGGCAAACTATCCGCGCAGGACAAGGCGTCATTGACGGATAATGCCGCAAAGCAGATCATAAACGCCGAGGCCGACCAGCGCGCCCGCAAAACGGAACGCCTTCGCCAGCTTCGCGAAGCACAGGAAGCGACGATCATCGCCGACGCGCCGGTTTCCGCAAAAAAACGATCCGGCAAGAACTGACTGGCCGGATTTCCAGCATCGCCCGGTCGAACGGGTCTTGAACGGATTGTCTCATAGCCGCTCGAGGCCCCATCGATCCAACAGGAGGAGGACACCATGGCCAAGGGTCAATTGCGCAGCAACAAGGAAATCCGCAAACCGAAGAAGGACAAGACGAAAGCACCTGCCGCGCCGCCCGCCGGTTCGCAGGTCAAATTCGCAAACGCCACGACAGCGGATGGCAAAAAGAAATAGGCGCCGAGCGTGCCGGCAAGTCGCGACGAATAAACGCATCGCGATAGGTGCCGGACTTGTTTTGGCCACATTGCCCATTTAAACAGCTCTCATGGCAACTGCTGGTGAGCGCGAATGAAATCGACGTTCGCAGTTGTTTTAGTCGCTTCAGACTTTTGACCACGGATGTACTGGCACTGGTGTTGAGAGCGATATGAGGAAGGTCGGTGCAATATTGCCCCGGCCTTTTTTGTTGCCTACGGCAGCGGCTGCTGCATCGTCCGCCGTCGTTAGCGGAATTAACTTGCCTATTTCCCTTAATCAGCGCAGGCTTCTTCATCGGTAATTAAAGGGCGTTGCCGCCGTTAGGCCAGTTGCACTCCAAGCCCTGTCTCGCCTGTTACCCGGCGGGAACGATCCGGAATTCACGCGACATGCATGACGGCACGGGCCGGAAACGGTTTCCCTGACGTCGCCCGCGTTTCAAGGCGTTGAAGCGTCCCCGCACCACCTCTGGATGGCAGCGCGACGCTCCGGCTTTTGTGGACCCCACAGGAAAGGAGGACGTCATGTCTTCCGCATATGAAAATTGTATCATCACATCGCAGGACCTGAAAATGCTCCAGTCGGTGCTGGAAGGTCTCGGTTATGATAGCCACACCATGGATGACGAAGTCATTCTCTACAACAATGCCGCCCGCAAGGTGATCGAGCTCTTTCAGGATGGCTTGACCGACCCTGCCGATATTTCGGAGGAAATGCTGTTCCTGTTCGGCGTTCACAAACATCAACGCGTAAAACCGTGGAAACCGCTGCCGCGTTACGCCATTCAGGGCCTGCCGCCTCTTTACCGGTGATTGGGCTTGCCGCCCTTTTTCGTGGCGGCCTTCAAAATCACCGATGAAAATAACGGCTTGGCAAAAGCCGTATATCAGGCAACACTGAAATGGAGCGTCCCGCGCGCGATCAGGCGCGTCCCGGGAAGCTTGGGTATGGAATGTGCACCCTATGCGTTGCGGGACCATGACCGGTCTTCGCCAGGCTTGCGTTGTCTCCCATGCCGGTAAGTTTTGCGTCTGCGTGGAGGTGAGTATGACGTATGACTGGAGCGGCCGCAAAATGCGCCGCATGCGAGCGGCGAAACTGACGATCATCAGCCTCGTCGCGGCTTTCGTGCTGACTGCCCCGATTTTCGCCCATTATTGAGGTTTTCAGCCGCGAGGCAGGGTCATACCGGCTGGCGGATTTCGCTCCGTTTTCTCAACCGGCTCTTCAGCCATTTCTGAACGGGCTGATCGTAATGGACCGTCAGCCACCATGACAGGCACGTCGTGCCGATGAGGAAAACAATGCCGGCCGGCAAAGCGAGGTTTTCCCGGTGCACCGCGGGGATCAGAAGCTCCGTCCAGGCCAGAAGCGGAATGTGCAGCACATAGACCGCGTAGGACGCCGTGCCGAGAAACACCGACACCATTCCCACCCCGCGCCCCGGAACCGTCTTGCTGGCGACGAAGAGCAGCAGCGGCCAGACGACGAGGACAACCGCAAGATCGAAGAACGGCCGAAGCTCGCGCGACATCGGCAAGGCCAGAATGAAACAAACCAGCAGAAGGCAAAGCGCCGCCTGAAAGGGTTTCAACTGCGGTACGCGATTGCGGAAACGGTAAATCAGCACGCCGGCAAAAAACGAGAAGAACACCCGCCCCATGCCGGCATACATTTCATGCCAGCGAAAACCGGCATGCAAACGGCCGAACTCGGCGGCGGCCATCATCAGCACAAGGGCGCTGACAATGAGTACCGCGACGGTCTGTTTCGTCGTGGCCCGGACACCAAAGCGGGCGTAAAACGCATTCACCACCAGTTCGTTGAAAAGCGACCATGCCGGGCTGACGAGAAACAGCGCACCGTTCAGGGTGAGCGTGAAGGGTGCCGGCAAAAAGAGCAACCCCGTTACCAAGGCGAAAGCAAGCTCGCCGGGATCGATGGGACGATGCAGATCGTCGATCGGCGTCGGCAGGCCCAGCACGTAGAGACAGATGAAATAGGCCGCCATCAGGGCCAGCGCCAGCCCATAAAGAGGATAAAGACGTGCGAAGCGCGCCTTCATGAAAAAGCCTGGCGTAATCGCCCCTTCGGCCAGTTTCCGGCTATAGGCATGCGCGAGCACGAAACCGCTGAGCGCAAAGAACAGATCCACGGCGAGATAACTCGAAGCCGTGCTTTTTCCGAACAGATCCTCGGCGTGGCGGTGGACGATGAAAAGAGCGGCCACGCCCCTTATGCCGTCGAGCAATATGAAGCGTTCCGGAGACGACTGGACCATGGCATGAGGCTCGGTGTGGCTGACGGATTTAAGGTTCACAGGCAACGAGCTTTACCGCGTTGCGGTTCACCGCTGCCAGTCACAAACTGTTTAACGTGGCGAACGTCCCATATTATTATGGAATACTAACGGGTGATCGACACCCTTTCGCGGCTGCGAAAGGCGTGCTACGTCCGGATGTCATCGATCTTCCGAGCCTTTGACTCTGTGCCCTGTCCTTTCGAAACTTCAGTTTGATTTCGCTTGGATATCTTCGGCGCAAATTCAGATGGGGCAGCGTTCGGCGGCAGGCAACTTTCGCGGAGTCTCACCATGTCCACCATTGCAGAACGTATCAGAAAAATCATCGTGGACCAGCTTGGTGCAGACCCTGCCACCATCGTGGACGAGGCCAGTTTTGCTGACGATCTCGGTGCGGATTCGCTCGAGACCGTTCAGATCGTCATGGAAATCGAAGAGGAATTCGGGGTGGAAATTCCAGATTCCGCCGCAAGCACGATCCTGACCGTTGGCGACGCCATTCGCTTCGTCGAAAAAAACAAGGCGTGACCGGCGGGGGGATTTACCCCGCAGACAAAGCCGCGACAGGATCGAGCTTCGACGCGTTGCGCGCCGGCAGATAACCGAAGACAACGCCGATCAGCGTCGAGCAGACGAAGGCGGCGATGATCGACGCCGTGGAATAGACCATGGCGAAATTGCTGCTGAAGGCGGAAAAAAGCGCACCGAAGCCGAGGCTGCCCAGCACGCCCAGCGTGCCGCCGATGATGCAGACCAGCACCGCTTCGATGAGGAACTGCCGTAGAATATCGGTGCGCCGCGCGCCCACCGCCATACGCACACCGATTTCCGATACACGTTCGGACACAGAAACGAGCATGATGTTCATCACCCCGATGCCGCCGACCAGCAGCGAAATCACCGCAATCGCCGCAATCAGAAGGGTCAGCGTCTGCGTGGTGCTGGTGATGGTCTGGCGGATATCGTCGGTGTTGAGAATGTAGAAATCCCGTGTGCCGTGCCTCTGGGTCAGAAGCGTCGTCACCGCCTGCTCGGCGATTGAGGCATCGACATCGTCGGCCACCTGCACCGTGATGCTGCGCAGCGACAGGCTGCCGAGAAAGCGCGACTGGACGGCGGTATAAGGCAGGTAGAGCGACAGGTTCTGGCTTGAGCCGAAACCGCCCTGCTGCGCCTGCGTGACACCGACGATGCGGGCCGGCACCTTGCCGATGAGAATGACCTGGCCCACAGGGCTGCCGTCGAAATCCGCAAACAGCGATTTGCGGGTATTTTCGTCGATCACCACTTCCTGCGCCTTCTGCGCGACGCTTCCGCCATCGAAAAAGCGGCCCTGCGACAGCTTGGTGCCCTTGGCGACGAAATAGCGCTCGCTGACGCCGTTCACCAGCGCATTCGCCTCCTTAGCGCCGAAACGCACCGTGCTGGAGGTCGAGACCGTCGGCGTCACCGCCGCGACATAGGATTGCTTGGCAAGCGCTTCGGCATCGGAAACGACGAGCGTGGTGATCTTGCCCGACCTTATGTCGCCGAAATCCTTGCCCGCGAAGATTTCCAGCGTGTTGGTGCCGAGGCTCGATATGTTCTGCAGCACCCGCTGCTGCGACCCCTGCCCCAGCGCCACGACGCTGATGACCGAGGCGATGCCGATGATGATGCCGAGCATGGTGAGAAAGGTGCGCAGCTTGTGCGCCCGCATCGACAGAAGCGCCATGCGCAACGCCTCCCGCAGAGACGAAATGAGACCCGCAAGACCGGAAGACCCGCCGGAAGCGGCAGCGGGTTTGGCATCGTCCTGCGGTACGGGCGTTGCATCCGTCCTGCGGTCGGAAATGATCGTGCCGTCGCTGATTTCGATGATCCGCCCGGCGCGTCTGGCAATGGACATATCATGGGTGACGATGATGACGGTGCGGCCTTCGGCATGCAGCTCGCCGAGGATGCGCAGCACCTCGTCGCCGCTGGCGCTGTCGAGCGCGCCGGTCGGCTCGTCGGCAAGAATGATCTCGGCACCGTTCATCAGGGCGCGGGCGATGGAAACGCGCTGCTGCTGGCCGCCGGAAAGCTGGCCGGGACGGTGATCGAGGCGTTCCGCCATGCCGAGGCGGCCAAGCAGCCTTGCAGCATTGTGCCTGCGGTCGCCCTGCGTCTTGCCGGCATAGATCGCCGGAATTTCGACATTGCCGAGCGCCGTCAGCTCGGCCAGCAGATGGTAGCGCTGGAAGATGAAGCCGAGATTTTCACGCCGCAGCGCCGAAAGCGCGTCGGCATCGAGATTGCCCGTTTCCTGGCCCCTGATGCTGTAGCTACCCGATGTCGGGCGGTCGAGGCAGCCGAGAATATTCATCAGCGTCGACTTGCCCGACCCGGACGCACCGACGATCGCCACCATCTCACCGGCCTCGATGGTGAGGTCGATGTTCTTCAGCACGCTGATCGTGCCTTCGCCGGAGGGATAATCCCGCCGCACGGATTTAAGCGAAATCAAAGGTTCAGCCATGGTTCAAAGCCCCATCGGCGGGCCGCCCGGCCCCGGCATGGCGTTTGCGGTGGTGTCGGTGGAACGCTCGCCGGTCACCACCCGCTCGTTCTCGGCAAGGCCGGAACGCACTTCCGCCGTGACCTTGTTGTTGAGCCCGATTTCGACCTTGCGCTCGGAAACCCTGCCATCGGCACCGGCCACGCGCACGGCATAGCTGCCGTCGCTGTCCATGCTGCCAAGGGCCGCCGAGGGGACGGTCAGCACGTCCTTCGCTTCGCCGAGAACGATATGGACCTCCGCCGTCATGTAGGTGCGCAGCTTGCCGTCCGGGTTCGGCACTTCGAACACGCCATTATAATAGATCGCCTCGGAGGACGACGTGCTGGAAGAGGACGAGCTGGAGGATGAAGAGGTAGAAGAACTGAAGCTGGAATCGCTGCGCACCGATTCCGACGCCGGCTCTATCGAGGCAAGCGTCGCGTCGTAACGCTGCTGCGGCTCGCCGAGCACGGTGAAATAGACCGGCAGGTCCGGCTTGACCCGCGTTACATCCGCCTCGGAAATTTCCGTGCGTACCGTCATCCGGTCGAGCTGGCCGAGAATGACGATGGTTGGCGCGGATTGTGTGGCGTTGACGGTCTGCCCTTCCTGGCTGACGATCGACAGAACCGTGCCTTCGATGGGCGCGGTGATCTTGGTATAGCCAAGATTGGCCTCGGCCGTTTCCACCGCGACCTGCGCTTCCTCGATCTGGGCGTCGATGGCTTCGATCTGCGCCTCGGTGACGGCGAGCGCCGCGATGGCGCTTTCGAAATCGGCGCGGGAGGCCGCGTTCTTCGACACCATCTCCTGCTGACGGGCAAGGCTCTGACGGTTGAGAAGCAGCGTCGCCTGTTTCTCCACGCGCTGCGCCTTCACGTTCGCAAGAGCCGCCTGCGCCGTGCGCAGGCTGTTCGTCTGGGTAACGGAATCGATTTCGGCGATCAGATCGCCCGTCTTGACCGTATCGCCGAGCGCCACCTTGACGGCGGTGATGCGGCCGGAGGCCTGCGCGCCGACGGCGACAAGGCGAACGGGTTTCAGCGTTCCCGTCGCCAGCACCGTTTGCTCGATATCGCCGCGCGTCACCGGTGCGGTGATATAGCCGGGTGTGGCCGCCCGCGTATATTGCGAGGACAGCCAGTAGCCGCCCACAGCGAGAGCGACAACCGCCAGCAATGCGCCTGCCTTGCGTGCCGTTTTCATCTTGATGTCCTGTCCAGCCGGTTCATTCGAAGGAAGAAACCGGCGTCATCTCGTGTTTCACGAGGATGAAACCCCTGTCCGCTTCGATCCATTCATAGGCAGAGGCGGATTTTCGCGCCGCAGCCTTGCGGCAGGTGCTGCGAAGACGTCTGGAATCCGTCTTTTCGCGCTGATCCTTAGCACAGGTGGGCTGACGCCGCTGTTCATCCTGCCGGGATTTGGCCGCTGGCTGTTGCACGGGCTTGTCCTTTGCCACGGCCACCGACCAGGCAAAGCTCAAACCAAAAGCCGTTGCCAGCACCAGATAGAAATATCTCATCATCATCTTCCTGCTTGAAAATCACGCGGGGGATCGCAGGCGTGCGATCCCCCGGCTCCAGCCGTTGCCGGCTGATTTCCTCCTTTACTGGGGGGCAGATTAAAGGAGGAAACTTCGAATAGTTGCCTCAGCCCCGTTCCGCCTCGGGAACCGGCGGCCTCATATCGCCATGCGGGGGAGCAAAGCCGCCGCGCGCTGCGGGGCCATGACGCGGGCCGGGAGGCGGAGGCGGCATCAGAGCACGCTCGAGTTCGGCAAGCTTCAGCACCTGCTGCGGCGAAAGCTTCGGTTTCAGCGCCGCAACCGCGTCCTGCAGGGCTTTGGCCTTTTCCGCCTTCTGCGCGATGATGCCTGCCAGTTCCTCTCCCGCAAGACGCGGCTCGGGCTTGGCCTTGCCTTCACCCTGCACCGGCGGCGGTGGATTGCGCTCCGGACCGGGGGAAACGAGATCGATCAGCGCCGTGGTATAAGCGCGCCATGGACCGAGCTGCTCCGGCGTGACGCCGAGATAGATTTCGGCCGCCGAAAGCTTCGTCGCCAGCCCGAGAACATCCGGGCCGGGCATTCTGCGCATATGGGGCGGCAGCGGCCTTTCATCCGGACCGCGATCCAGGCCGATGTCCGGGCCGAGATCGAGATTGGCGGGCGGCGGCGCGGCCTGTTCGGTCGCCTGGGGTGCGGGCGCATTCTCTTCCGCTGCCTGCGCGGCGGCGGAAACGCCGATAATTGCTGTCGCGATGACGGCGGTGGCCAGTAGCGAGTTTCTCATCTTACCTTCCTTCCGTTTTCCAACATGAAAGGACGATAGGTGCGTCGCGTTTCCGGCTTTGGTCCGAATGTTTCCGTGCTGCTTCCGCAAACCGCCTATTTGTAACCGAATGTTGCCAGAACGGCCCCGGAAAGCTTTCGTTGCAAAAATCCGCCGTTTCTTTTCGGCGCTTATGTATAGTGGCATCAAAAGGTTGGACGATATGACGACAGTTTCGGTGACACATATATTGATCGTCGATGACGATCCGGAAATACGCACATTGCTCGCGAAATATCTCGGCTCGCAGGGGTTCCGCGTGTCGATGGCCGCCGACAGGCGTGAGTTCGAGGAAAAGATCGCGAGCTCCGATCCCGATCTCATCGTGCTCGACGTGATGTTGCCCGATGGCTCCGGCCTCGATATCTGCCGCGATCTGCAGGGCCGCCGGCCGCGCACGCCGGTCATTCTCCTGACAGCGCTGAAGGAAGATGTCGACCGCATCGTCGGGCTGGAAATCGGCGCAGACGACTATCTCGGCAAACCCTTCAATCCGCGAGAACTCACGGCGCGCATCAAGGCCGTGCTGCGCCGCGCCACACCGCAGGAAGCCCCCCGCCCCTCATCCGCCGCCTATGGTTTTGCGGATTTCACCGCCGATCCCGAGCAGCGCTCCGTCATCCGCGCCAGCGGTGAAAAGATAGATTTGACGGGAGCGGAATTCGATCTTCTGAAAGTCTTTCTCGACAGGCCCGGTCGGCTGCTTTCCCGCGATCAGCTTCTCGATCTCACGCAGGGCAAGGATCGCGGCCCGTTCGACCGCTCCATCGACGTGCTGATGAGCCGCTTGCGCAAGAAGCTGGACGCCGACACGCAAACGCCGATCTTCAAGACCGTGCGCAATGGCGGTTACCAGATGACGGTTCAGGTCAAAACCCTGCCGGTGCCGCGATGAGCTCGCTTAAAAACCGCATCACGGCGCTGATGATCGTCTCCATCATCGCGGTCATCGCGCTTGCGACTTTTGTGGCCGACCGGACATTGCAGCCGCCGCCGCCCGACGCCACCATCGAGCCGCTGGCCCGCAGCCTCGCCTTTGCCGTGACCATGGCCGAGCGCGATCCTTCCCTGCAGCAGCCCGGTTATTTCCAGACCGAGCAGAAACCGCCGGAAGGCGACCTCGACGGCATGCTTTCGGAATTTCTGGAAAAGGCGCTGGCCCGTATCGGAGAGCCGCGCACCGCGATGGTCATCCGCTCGCCGGGAAATCCTGCCCCCGTGGCGGCTATCGCGCTGGAAAAAGGCGGCTGGCTGGTCGCGGAAATCCCGCATATGGGTCCGCCGCCGGGCGGCTGGAAGATTTTCGGCATGTGGATCGGGCTGATCATTCTCGGCAGCGCCGCCGTTTCGATCTTTGCCGCCAGCAAGATCACCCGCCCGCTCGACATGCTGGAAAATGCCGCCGCCAGCATCGGGCCCGACGGTTCGCTGCCGCACCTGCCGGAAACCGGACCGGGCGAAATCCGCGCCACGGCGCGGGCGCTGAACGAACTCGCCACCCGCCTGAAAGCGGCGATGGAAAGCCGCATGCGCCTCGTCGCCGCCGCCGGCCACGATCTCAGAACCCCGATGACCCGCATGCGGCTGAGGGCGGAATTCATCGAGAACGACGAGGAACGGGCCAAATGGCTGGCGGACCTCGAAGAGCTGGACGCCATCGCCGACAGCGCCATTCTTCTGGTGCGGGAAGAGGTCAGCCAGGACAGCGTCAAGACGATCGACATCGGCACGCTTCTCAGCGAAATCGTTAACGATGTTTCCGATCTCGGTCATGCGGGTGCGCTCGATTTCATTGAGCCGGAAGCCGCCATGACCATCAAGGCGGCCCCGCTGGCGCTCAAGAGAGCCTTGCGCAACCTCATCCTGAACGCCGTCACCCATGGCAAGAAGGCGCATATCGATCTGACCGGAGACGAGAGCGAAATCGTCGTGACCATCAGGGATGAAGGTCCCGGCATTCCGCAGGAACTGATCGGGCGGGTGTTCGAACCCTTCTTCCGGGTGGACCTCGCGCGGCGTAAATCAATCCCCGGCGTGGGTCTTGGTCTTGCCATCGCCAGGGAAATCATCGAGCGCTTCGGCGGCACGATCACCATTGCCAACCACAAGAAACAGGGCCTGATCCAGACCGTGATCTTCGCAAGGGCGGCGTGAAGTCACGCCGCTGAAACAGCCTGCGCCTGCGGCTTGGCCAGAAGCAGGCTTTCGGCAAAGGCCATCATCAGCGGCCCGACGCCCTTGGCATCGTCGGACACCACCGGCTCGGTCAGATAATATTCCGGCGTTCCATCGCGATAATTGCCCTCGAAGCCGCCAAGGCCCGCGACATGCACGATGCCGGTGAGGCGGGTCACGCCCTCTTCATCGGCTTTCAGCCGGGTTTCAAGAAGCGCCTCAAGCGCGCGACGACCCGCCGAAAGGGCGGCATTCGCCTCTTCGCCCTGCACGAGCTTCAACCGCACTGCGTGCAGCAAGGCATAGGCAAACATGGCCGAGGCAGATGTTTCCCCGTAATTGCCCGCAAGGCCCGGATTGTCGAGAACCTGCATCCAGAGCCCCGTCTGGGTCTGCCGTGCGATGATGCCGGCCAGAAGCAACCGCGTCTTGTTACGAAGCGCCGCCGTCGCGCCGCCCTCCGGCAGGATGGCCAGCGCGTCCACCAGCGCCATGGCGAGCCAGCCGACCGCACGCGCCCATATGGCGGGAGACTTGCCGCTTTGAGGATCGGCCCAACGCTGGCTGCGGCTGTCGTCGTAACCATGGGCATAGAGCCCGCCGCTATCCTCCGTCGCCGCGAGCGCCGCTGAAAACTGCCGCAGCGCATCGTCGATCAGTTCCGTCCGGCCCGTCGCCTGCGCATATTCGATCTGGAAAGGAAGCCCCATATAAAGCCCATCCAGCCAGACCTGATGCGGATAACGCTTCTTGTGCCAGTAATTCCCGGATGCGATGCGCGGATGGCTGCGCAGTTGCCCTGCCAGATGTTCCGCCGCAGCGAGGTAACGCGGATCGCCCGTTTCCGCCGCAAGGGGAAAGAGGATACGGCCGGCGAGGATATGATCGATATTATATTCCTGCGGATCGTAACCGGCGAGCGTGCCGTCTGGCGCTATCTGCGCATCGGCGAGACGATGCAGATGGTCGTTCCAGCGCGCCTCGCCGGTGGCCTCGAACAGCTGCTGCAGGCCGCGATAGACGCATCCATCCTCGTAACACCAGCTTCCGCCCTTGTAATGTTTATAGCGACTGGAGAATTGATCAAAATATTCAGTGGCTTTCATCTGTTTTCTCAATCGGAATCTGACACAATGGAAACGGAAGCGTCGCTCAGCAGAGCGGGATTATCGCAGACTATATGCGCCTGCTCGAAAACAATCGCCTCATGGCGCATGGGGCGCACCCGGTCGGCCATGATCGGCGGCGTTGCGGTGGCCGAAGGATCACGCGAGACGATGGTGAGATTGCGGATGGCGATGTTGCGGATGGGCGCTTCGGCAAGGCCAAGAAAAGCGCCGGCCGCATGGGAGAGATTGCGAATTTCGACATCCTCCACGCAAATACCGTCGATAAAGGGCGTGCCGCCATCGACCGGCGCCGGGTTTCGCGACTGCACCCAGTCGTCATGTCCATCCGCATCGCAATGATAATGGGCGTTGGCGGAAAGCGCGGTCTGCACGCCATCCAGCAGGACCCGGCGCATGGCGATGTTGCTGACTGTTCCGCCCCGCCCGCGCCGTGTCTTGAGGCGCAGGCCGCGATCCGTACCCACCATGTCGCAATCCTCAACCGCCACGTCATGCACACCGCCGGACATTTCCGAACCGATCACCAGCCCGCCATGGCCGCGTTGCATCAGGCAATGGCGCACCCGAATGCCGCGCGTTTCCGCGAGATGATCGTCCTCGCCATCGGGGCCGCGCTTTCCCGCCTTCACCGCGATGCAATCGTCGCCGACGGAAAAGCGCACGCCTGATATCGTGACGTTACGGCAGCTTTCGGGGTTGAAACCATCGGTATTCGGGCTGTCATGGGGTGCGACGATGCTGAGGCCGGCGGCGATCAAGTCTTCGCAGCCCTGCGGATGGATCGTCCAGGAGGCGGCGTTTCGGATGGTGAAACCGAGCAGGTTTGTGTTCCGGCAGGAAACGAGATGCAGGCCACGCGGCCGGCGCGCGCCGTCGCGGGTTTCTTTCGGCCAGCTCCACCAATCGCCGCTGTCGCCCGAACCATCGAGAACGCCCCTGCCCTCGATGACGAGATTGTCGGCCGAGATGGCATGAACCGGCGCGGCGAAACAGGCGTCCGGCAAGCCTTCCCAGCTTCCAAGCATATGGCCTGCCTCATCGCGGGCAGGCAGGATCGGCCAGCCCCTGCGGTTGGAGGGCGCGCGCAGCACGGCTCCTTCGGCAAGGTGGAAGGTCATGTTGCTTTTCAGGCGAACAGGAAAGGCTGTCCAGAGACCGGCCGAGAGACGCAACGCGCCACCCTGCGGCACCGCAGCCACTGCCCTTTCCAGCGCCTGTGCATTGGCGCGCGCACGTGTCTCATCATCGAGCGCAACATCCGGCATGAGGGAGAACGCCGCAGCCTCGACAAGCCCGGCACAGGGGGCGGTTCTGAACTCCAGCCGCTCAAACCCCTCCGCTTCGAAGACATAGCGCGTATCCGGGGAGAGATCATGCAGCAGCGTCACCACGGACGCTGTTTCACCGCGCCGCCCGTCGCCATCCGCCGACGTCAAACGCCATGCCGTTTTGGACGGAAGGAAATAGCGAGCGCCGGGCACGGCAAGGCAAAGCGCTGCCGTTCGCGCCGAAGACGCGATGATAAGGGGTTCGTTCATGCTCTTTTCTCGTCTTTGGTGCCTGTCCGGCCAAACCCTTGGCGGACACGCCTCACATCATCCGGCAGCCGGATAGGGAACCTGCCGCCATGCAGGCGGCAGGCCATTGTCGTCAATCGAATTTGGCAAGAACATCGTTGGTCGTATCGATGATCTGCTCGGCCGCCTCTTCCGCCGTCAACTGGCCATAGGCATATTCCTCGAGCGTATCGATGAAGCCCGAGCGGATTTCAGGATGTTCGTTGAAGGGTGACACCACCGGTCCCGATGCCGCCATGACGATGGCGTTGGCGGCCCGCACTTCCGGCTCGCCCTTGTCACCCAGACGCGCAGCCGCGGCCTTCGAGGCGGGCAGGCCGCGTGAGGTGCCGAGCGCATCGATGCCTTCCGGTTCGTTCAGCAGGCAGTTCAGGATTTGCGCGGCCGCTTCCGGGTTCCTGGAGTTTTTCGAGATCGAAAACACCATGGAAGGTTTGCGATAGACGCCTTCGGTCACGGCATCGGCAAGCTTCAGCATCGGGAACGGTTTCAGAACCTGTCCTTCCTTGAGCGGATCGGCATATTTCGAATAGGTCGAATCCCATTCATAGGATCCGGCGATGCGGCCTTCCGACCAGGACGGCTTTTCATAGAGATTGACGTTACCGTCGGCCGCTTCCTCCTTCTGGGAGCGGATGGAGCCAGTTTCGACCAGCTTGCCGACGAAAGAGATACCCTCGGCCAGTTCCTCCGGCGTCCAGGCCACGCGGTTGGTCTTGGGATCGACCAGATCCTTGCCGGTCTTCTGCACAACGGCCAGCGTCACCAGCAGCTGGGCGGTCTCCTTCACGGCATTGAAGGTGTAATAGTCCTTGCCGAGCTTTTCCTTGATGGTCTTGGTTGCAGCGAAAAACTCATCCCACGTTTTCGGAATTTCAACGCCGGCCTTTTCGAAGGTGGTGGCGTTGAAGAAGAAGACGCGGCCGGTGGTGGAAACGGAAAGCCCCTGCAGCACGCCGTTCATCGAACCAGCGTCCAGATCGCTCTCGGCCCATTGCGAAAGATCGAGCGGCTTCAGCTGGCGCAGATCGGCAAAACCTTCGCCGTTCTTGGAAAACAGCGGCAGCCACGGCCAGTTGACCTGAACGATATCGGCCTCGGTCTTGCCGGCCATCTGCGTTGTGAGCTTTTCCAGATAGCCGTCGAAGCCGGTGAATTCGCCCTTGACGGTGTGGCCATATTTCTCGCCGCAGGCGGCAATGGCCGCCTGGGTGGCGACATGGCGGCTTTCGCCGCCCCACCACGACATGCGCAGTTCCGCAGCACCTGCCGCCGGAGCGGTTGCCATCGCCACATAAGCGGCGCCGGCGAGCATCGCCATCATTCTTGTCATCGTCTTCATTGTTCTTCTCCTCCTCGAAAAATCAGGCACGCCCGTCCCCTCCTCACAGCGAGACGTTGCGGCCATCGGCCTTGTCGAAAATATGCAGCTTCTCCGGGTCCGGCTTCAGCCGCAGGACACCGTCGCGCCCAAGCGCCTCGAATTCGGCCGCGCCAACGACGCTGACGACTTTCTGGCCGCCGAGATCGGCGTGCAGATAGACCTCGTGGCCCATGAATTCCGCATTGGTGAGTTTCGCCTGCAGCGCCGGGCCATCCGTCTCCCCCGCCAGCGCAAGATGCTGCGGGCGGATGCCAATGACGGCATCCGCGGGTCTCGCCGATAGCCGTTGCTCCAGATGCGCGCCGATGGGCAGCCGCTGGCCGGCGATGACGAACTCAGCGCCGTCGATTGCCACATCCACCAGGTTCATTTCCGGCGTGCCGATAAAGCCGGCAACAAAGAGATTGGCGGGGTGGTTATACAACTCCTTCGGTGTCGCGACCTGCATGATGCGACCCGCCTGCATGACGCAGATACGGTCGCCCATGGTCATGGCCTCCGTCTGGTCATGGGTGACGTAAATGACCGTCGAGGACAGGCCTTCCGCCTTCAACTGGCGATGCAGATCGGTGATGCGCACCCGCATGGAGGCCCGCAGCTTGGCGTCGAGATTGGACAGCGGTTCATCGAACAGGAACACGCCGGGCTTCTTGATGAGCGCGCGGCCAAGCGCCACACGCTGCGCCTGCCCGCCGGAAAGCTGCTTCGGCAGACGGTCGAGCAGCGGCTCGATTTCGAGAATGCGCGCGACATTATCGATTGCCTTTTCGATCTCGGGCTTCGCGACACCGGCGATCTTCAGGCCGAAGGCGAGATTGCCGCGCACCTTCATATGCGGATAAAGCGCGTAATTCTGGAACACCATGGCGATGGAGCGCTTGCCGGGCGGCAGGTCGTTGACGCGCTGGTCGCCGATCAGGATTTCACCGCCGGTAATTTCTTCCAGCCCCGCCACCATGCGCAATGTCGTGGATTTGGCGCAGCCGGAAGGGCCGACGAACACCATGAACTCACCATCCTCGACCTCAAGATTGATGCCGTGCACGGCCTTGAAGCTGCCGCCATAGATTTTTTCGAGATTTTTAAGTTGTACGCTTGCCATTTTCAGCCCTTGACCCCGCCAGACGAGATCCCTTCAATGAAATACCGTTGCGCCGCGAAGAACACGATCAGCGCAGGCGCGATCGTCAGCACCGACATCGCCAGGATGCGGTTCCATTCGAAGGCTTCGGTGGTGTCGATGGAGAGTTTGAGCGCCAGGCTCACCGGATATTTGTCGACCGAGGACAGGTAGATCAGCGGCCCCAGAAAGTCGTTCATCGTCCACATGAACTGGAACAGGCAGACCGAGATAAGCGCCGGAGCCAGCATCGGCACGACGATGTAAATCAGCGTCTGCAGGCTGTTGGCGCCATCCACCCGGGCGGCCTCTTCCATGTCCGATGGCAATGAGCGCAGAAACTGCACCAGCATGAAAACGAAGAAGGCATCGCCGGCGACCGCCGAGGGCACCCAGAGCGGCAGGAAACTGTCCAGCCAGCCGAGATCGCGAAACAGGATATATTGCGGAATGCGGGTGACGACATTCGGCAGCAGCAGGATGGCGATGACCGAGCCGAACAGGATCTTCTTCAGCGGAAAATCGAAGCGGGCAAAGGCATAGGCCGCCATGGTGCAGGAAATCGCCGTGCCGATGACTTTCGGCAGGATGATCAGGAACGAATTCCAGAAGAACCGGCCGAACGTATAGGGCGTCGAGGTTTCCCAGCCGCGAATATAGCCGTCCAGCGTCGGATTATCGGGGATGAAGCCGGCGCCGGAGAAGATTTCCGAATTGGTCTTGAAGCTTGCGCCCACGAGCCAGATCAGCGGATAGAGCATGATGAGGCCGACCGCGAAGAGAAGCACGTAGCGGACCGAGGTGGAGACGAGTCTCAGCCGCGCCCGGCGGGCCGCCTGCATGTCGTTCAGGGTTGCGATATCGGTCATGGCATCAGTTCCGCTTGTCGCCGGCGTAATAGACCCACTTCTTCGAGGACCAGAAGGCCACGAGGGTCAGCACGGTGATGATGGTGAAGAGCACCCAGGCGATGGCGGAGGCATAGCCCATGTTGAACTTCTTGAAAGCCTCGTCGTAGATGTAAAGAGGCAAGAGATAAGTGGACTTCAGCGGCCCGCCCTGGGTGATGATGTAAGGCCCGTTGAACTCCTGGAATGCCTGAACCATCTGCATGATGAGGTTGAAGAAGATTACCGGCGTCAGAAGCGGCAGCGTGATGAAGAAGAAGGTTCTCACCTTGCCTGCGCCATCGATGGCGGCGGCCTCATAAAGCGACTTGTCGATGGATTGCAGGGCGGCGAGAAAGATCACCATGGCCGAACCGAACTGCCAGCAGCGCAACAGCGTGATCGTGAAAAGTGCGTTGCCCGGATCGCCGAACCAGTCCACCGGCGACAGGCCGATGGCGGCCAGCGCCATATTGGCAAGCCCCTCGCTTGCGAATATGTAGCGCCACAGAACCGCAATCGCGATGGAGCCGCCGAGAATGGACGGCACGTAAAAGGCGGTGCGGAAGAAGTTGATGAATTGCAGCTTGTAATTGAGTATGGCCGCAATGAACAGCGCGAAGGCAAGCTTCAGCGGCACCGTCAGAAACACGTAGAACAGGGTAACATTCAGCGATTTCATAAACGTGCGGTCGCGGGTGAACAGCCGCTCGTAATTGGCCAGTCCCGCCCAGCTGGGATCGCTCATCAGATCGTAACGGGTGAAGCTGAGATAGAGCGAGCCGAGGAACGGGATGGCCGTGAAGACCAGAAGCCCGACGATATAAGGCGTCAGATATCCCAGCCCGAGGAAGCGCTGAGATTTCATAATGCTCCTCCCCGCGTCCCAGTGGAACGCGAATGACAGAATACAATTTCGTACAAGTGATTCTCCCGGAACGGCAGGCGGCAGGCGCGTGATGGCGCAATTTCTCGCCGCGACCGATCTCCTCCCTCATTGATACGGTTCGTAAAAGCAATTTATGCGGTGACAAAACCAAATTTCCGCGCCAAGGTGAATTAACAAAGACGAGGAAAAAGATGGACGAAATCGAAGGTGGCATTCTGTCGTCCGTTCCGCCTGCGGCGCTCAACCTCAACCTGACGCGCGCAACGATCAAGATGGAGCATTCGCGCACCTGGCAGATCGACAAATCCAACCAGGTGGACGATCTCATCATCTGCCTGGAAGGGCGCGGGCATTATCTCGTCGACGGCGAGGCGCGAGTGCTGGAACCCGGTGACGCCATGCTGATTTTCCGGGGGCAGCGCTTTGTCGGCTGGAACGAGCAGGCCGTCACCTATCGCGGCGTGGCGCAGCATTTCACGCTGGATATTTACGGCCGCCACAACCTGATCGCGCAGATGGACCTGAAGCCGAAAGTGAAGTTGAGCCGCTGGCCGCTCTTGGAACCGCTGGTGCGCCACTACCGGCAGAGCGCCCCGCCCTCCTCCGTCACGCTTGGCCAGCACCATCTCTTTATGGTGCTTCTCATCGCCTTCATCGACGACGCCTTCCTCGGATGGGTCGACCGCCCGAGTTTCCAGCCGGAGGGCACGGAAGGCCTCGACCTTGCGGTGATGAAGGCGATCACCATGATTTCGGCCAATCCGCTGGACCCCGACATTGCCAGCCGGGCGACCGAGGCGGCTCCCTATAATCGCGATTATTTTCTGCGCGAATTTCAGAAGAGGGTTGGACGGACGCCAAGGAAATATCAGGAGTTCAAACGCATGGAACGCGCCATGCATTTTCTCGAGGCAGGGCTTTCGGTTACGGCAGCGGCCGCCGAAGTGGGCTATGGCGACCCCTATTATTTCTCACGCATGTTCAAACGGACATTAGGGTTAAGCCCGCGCGACCATATGAACCGCATACGCCGCAGCCGGCATGGCAATCTCATGGCCTTTGACGAACACGAGCAGCAGAGGCTGCTTGCCACTGAAACGGAAAAGGCCCCGGCATAGCGGGGCCTTCTCGTTTGAAAGCGCTGGAATTACCGGAACAATGACGGCAACCACAGGGACAGCGACGGAATATAGGTGACGGCAAGCAGCACCGCGATGCTGGCTCCGAAGAACGGCCAGATCGTCCGCATGGCCTCCCGTATCGATATGCCGCCGACCGCGCAGCCGACGAAAAGCACCGTTCCGACCGGCGGCGTGTTGAGCCCGATACCGGCGTTCAGGATCATCACCACGCCGAAATGCACGGGGTCGATGCCGAAGGCCTTCACCACGGGCAGAAGCACCGGCGTGGAGATGATGACCATCGGCGCCATATCCATGAAGGTGCCGAGCAGCAGCAGGATGACATTGATGACGAGCAGCACGATGATCGGATTGTCCGAAATCGCGCTGATTGCGGCAATCATCAGCGTCTGCACCTGCAGGAAGGCCATCAGCCAGCCGAAGGACGCCGCCGTGCCGATGACCAGCAAAACCATGGCCGTCGTGCGCACCGCACCCATCACCGCCTCCACGAAACCGCTCCAGTCCAGCTCGCGGTAGACGAGCATGGCAACGAGGAAGGCGTAGAGAACCGCGATGCAGGAACTTTCCGTCGCGGTGAAGATGCCCGAACGCACACCGCCGAAGATGATGCCGATCAACAGGATGCCGGGGAACGAGGCCAGGAGATAATACATCAGCTTCGAGAAGCCAGGGAACGGCTCGGAAGGATAGCCCTTGCGCCGGGCAACGATATAGGCCGTCACCATCAGCGCCGCTGCAAGCAGGAAACCCGGAACGATGCCGGCGGTGAAGAGATCGGCCACCGAAACATTGCCGCCCGCCGCAATCGAATAAAGGATCATATTATGCGAGGGCGGTATCATCAGCGCGATGATGGCCGCATTGACCGTGACATTGACCGCATAGTCCCTGTCGTAGCCGCGCTTGGCCATTTGCGGGATCATCAGCCCGCCGACGGCCGAGGCATCGGCCACGGCCGAGCCGGAAATACCGCCGAACAGCGTCGAGGCCACGATGTTGACCTGGCCGAGACCGCCGCGCAGGTGTCCGACGAGACCGGCCGCAAAGCGGATGAGGCGATGGGCGATGCCGCCGCGCACCATCAGGTCGCCGGCGAAGATGAAAAACGGTATCGCCATCATCGCAAACACGTTCATGCCGGAATTCATCTGCTGAAACACCACAATGGGCGGCAAGCCGAGATAAAGAACCGTGGCGAAAGAGGCGATGCCAAGGCAAAATGCTATCGGCGTGCCGATGAGCATCAGCAGGGTGAAGACCCCGAAGAGAATGGTGTAAGCCATTTATGCGGCCTCCTGCACGATCACGTCGGCCGCAATTTCCTCGCCGATGGCGAGATCGACGAAACGTTCAGCCGCAAACAGCGCGATGAGGAAACCGCCGCCGATCAGCGGGAAGAAATCCGTGCCGCCCGGCCAGCCGAGAACCGGGATCGTCGCCGTCCATGTGCCCATGGAAAGCGAGGTGCCATACCAGGCCATGCCGGCGCCGAAGAAAAAGATCAGGGCAAGGCTGGTAAGGTCCATTCCCTTCTGCACGCGTGGCGGCATCATATAGCGCAATATATCCAGCCCCAGATGCACGCTTTCGCGCACGCCAACGGCCGCCCCCAGCATGATGAACCATGACATGAGATGCAGCGACAGCGGCTCCGACCAGCTGGGTGAATCGTTCAGAATATACCGCGCAAAGACCTGCCAGCCGACGATAAGCGTCATGGCGATCATGCCGATACCGGCAATATAAAGCGACGCGTGACTGAGCGCGCCGAGAAAGGGGCGAATGGCCCGCATGAAATTTCGCATTGTCTGTTCCTCCGCGTCAACGGCGACAAAAGAAAACCGGCCCTGTTCCCAGGGCCGGTTTTCCGCGCATTACTTGACCGCTTTCACCCGCTCCAGAAGGTCCTTCATCTTCGGATCGGTGACGAACTTGTCGTAGACGGGACCCATCGCGGCAGCGAATTCCTCCTTGTCGACCTTGATGACGTTGACGCCGCCGGCGCGGACCTTTTCTTCCGATGCCTTTTCGCGGGCGCTCCAGAGTTCACGCATCTTGCCGACGGAATCCTTGGCCGCCTGACGCAAGAGCTCCTGATCCTCCGGAGAGAGCTTGTCGTAAGAGACCTTGGAAATGACGAGGATTTCCGGGTTCAGCGAATGTTCCGTGAGCGAATAGTTTTTCGCAACTTCGTAGTGACGGGCGGATTCGTAAGAGGGCCAGTTGTTTTCCGCACCGTCGACGACACCGGTTTCAAGCGAGGAATAGACTTCGCCCATCGGCATCGGCGTCGGGTTGGCGCCAAAGGCCTGCATCATCGAAATCCACAGATCCGACTGCTGCACGCGGATTTTCAGGCCCTTCAGGTCCGCGAGTTTTTCGATGGGCTTTTTGGTGGTGTAGAAGGACCGCGCGCCGGAATCGTAAAAGGCGAGACCGATGAGGCCGTGCGGTTCGAAGGCCGCCAGAACCTCATCGCCGATCGGGCCGTCAACCGTGTTGTGCATGTGCTCCGTCGAGCGGAACAGGAAAGGCAGACCAAGAACGGTGGTTTCCTTGACCAGATTGTTGAAAGGCGCGGCATTGACGCGGTTCATGTCGATGACGCCGAAGCGGGTCTGCTCGATGGTATCCTTCTCGCCGCCGAGAACGGAATTGTTCATGACCTGTATCTTGATGCGGCCCTTGGTGCGCTCGGCCAGAAGCTCGCCCATATATTTCACGGCTTCGACCGTCGGATAACCGTCGGGATGAATATCGGCCGAACGCAGGGTGATTTCCTGCGCCTTGGCGGAAACACCGGCGAGCGCGATCCCCATCGCGACGCACATCATGCTTGCAATCTTTTTCATGCTTTCCTCCTCCATTGTTGAAACGATCCAGCCCCTCCAAGGCTATCGGACCGATTTTTCACGCCCATCCGGGCCGGCATGCAAAGACCTTTCACTTTAAAAGGATGATGGGGACCTCCCTTCCCCAGCCATCCCGGATTGACCTATGCCGCCATGACTGGCGGCAGCTTGAACAGCGCTTCCGGATTTTCCACCAGCGCGCGATGCCGCGCCGCTTCATCCGGCAGCCAGCCGAGTATGAGTTCCGCAAGGCGGGCATCGTCGGGATAGGCCGCCGTCTCGCGGATGGAATTATGCGGCCAGTTGGTGCCCCAGACGATGCGCTCCGGCGCATGGGCGGCGATGACGCGCGAAAAGGCGGCGACGTCCTCATAGGGCCAGCTCTCGCGTGAGCTTTCGTAGACGCCGGCGAACTTGAACCAGAGATTGCCGCGGTCGATGAGTTTCAGAAGCGCCGCCATTTCCGGGCCATCGGTTTTGATGCCCTTGAAGAACTTGCCGTGGTGATCGAACACCCAGCGCGAGCGGATATTCTGAAGGCGCGGCAGGTGATCGAGCAGCGTATTGCCGTCGAATTGCACCGCCACCATCCAGTCGGCCGCATGCGCGCGCTCGTCCACGGCTTCCAGCTCGGACAGGTTCACCGCGCCACCCGGCAGATCCATGATACGCGCACCGACGGCCCCTGCGGCGGCAAGCTTTTCCATGTCCTTTTCGCTCGTGCCGGCATCGATGATGACCACCGCGCGGGCCGCCTCGCCCATTTCCGCGACACAGGCGAGTGTGTTGCCGTTATCGCGCTGATGGGCGTTGCCCTGGGTGATGATGACCCGGTCGATGCCGAGCCATTGCATGAGGCTGCGATAATCCTCCGGTCCGGGCAGAGCGCCCGGCGGCAGGCCCGGTCCACCCGGCAGGGCGGGATAGTGGGGCAGATAGAGATGCATCTGCGTATCGACGGCGCCTTTCGGGAAAGCGGGCCGAGGCGCTGTGCCGCTCAGTTTTCTGACAAGTTCGCTCACGGGTCTGGCATCCTGAATTCAAGCAATGCGTCGCGGTTGATCTCTATTCCGAGGCCGGGGCCGTTCGGGATCGTGACGACGCCGTTTATCGCCTCTATCGGCTTGCTCAGCACGGCCTGCCGGAACGGATTATAGGTGCGGTCGAATTCCATGATCGGCTCGATGGGATTGACCCGCACCGGATCGGGCGTCATCGCCGCCATGAATTGCAGGGCGGCGGCAATCTGCACGCCCGTGCCCCAGACATGCGGCACGATGCGCACACCGTGCAACGTGGCGAGCGCCGCGATCTTCTGCGTTTCGGAAAAGCCGCCGCAACCGCAGAGATCGGGCTGGAGAATATCCACGGCGCCGGCGGAAAGCGCCTGCCACATGCCATAACGCCCGTGCCAGGTCTCGCCGCCCGCAACCGGGATCGGCTGTCCGGCCCGCACCCGGGCATAGGCATCGAGCTGTTCGGGAACCACTGGCTCCTCGAACCAGTCGATACCATAGTCGGCGGCGCGGTTGCCGAGCGCGATGGCTTCGGTGACGGTATAGCCGTGATTGGCGTCGATCATCAGCCGCATATCCGGCCCAATCGCCTCGCGCACGGCGGCGATGACGCGGAGGTCTTCCTCAATGCCGAAGCCGATCTTGATCTTGCAGGCGTGAAAGCCGTCCGCCCGGCGCTCCGCCATCTCGGAGGCATTGTCGGAAACGCGGTCGACGCCATCGCGCTTGAAGCTGCCGGTGGCATAGGCCCGCACGCTTTCGCGCCAGCGCCCGCCGAGCAGCATCGAGATGGAAGCACCGTAATGCTTGCCCTTGATGTCCCACAGCGCGATATCGATGCCGGACAGGGCGGTAAGGCTGAGGCCGCGCTGGCCCTGATCGCGCAGGGCGTTATAAAGCACGGCCCAGATCTTCTCGGTCTCACGCGGGTCCTGGCCGATGAGCCAGCCTGAGTAAGCCTGAACCACGGCGGCGTTGGGCCGCGCCGGGCCGAGGCATTCGCCCCAGCCGACGGTTCCGTCGTCGCATTCGATTTCCACCAAAATATGGGCGCGGCGATCAAAACGCATGGATGCGCTTTCGAACGGCGTGTCCAGGCAATGTTCGAGCAGATGCGTGCGCACCGCTGTGATCTTCATGGCTCCCCTCCCGCTTGTCTCGATCAGGCCTCCAAATCAGGCTTTGCGCTTGTGCGTGCCGATCAGGGCGTCGAGCATGCCGATTTCCTCATTGGTCAGGTCCTTCAGCGGCGCGCGCACCGGACCGGCGTTGAAGCCCTGCAGGCGAACGCCGGCCTTGACGGCGGAGACGGCATAACCCTTGGCGCGGTTGCGGATCGCCATGAACGGATAGAAGAACTCCGTCAGGATACGCTCGCAGGTGGCGCGTTCGCCGGCGCGCAAGGCGGCGTAGAACTCATTGGCGAGGCCCGGCACGAAGTTGAAGACAGCCGAGGAATAGGTGGTGAAACCGGCGCCGAGATAGGCTTCGGCAAACAGTTCCGCCGTCGGCATGCCGCCGAGATACATCAGGCGATCACCCATTTTGGCGGTGATCTGGCGAACGAGACCGATATCGCCGGTGCCGTCCTTGAAGCCGACGAGGTTCGGGCACTCGTCGCAAAGACGAGCCAGCGTATCGGCCTGCAGCACGGAATTGTCGCGGTTATAAACCATGACGCCGATACCGACCGACTGACACACCTTCTTGATGTGGGCGTAAAGGCCTTCCTGCGGCGCATCGATGAGATAATGCGGCAGAAGCAGGATACCGTCCGCGCCGACCTTTTCGACCGAGCGGGCGATATCGACGGCAATCTCGGTGCCGTAACCGCAGCCGGAAACGATGGCGGTTTCACCGGCCACATCCTTGGCGGCGGAAACGATGGTCGGAATTTCATCCGGCTTCAGCGAGAAGAACTCACCCGTGCCGCCGGCGGCAAACAGCACCGGCGCCTTGTAACCGGCAAGCCATTCGACATGCGCCCTGTAGCTGTCCTGGGCGAAACGGCCCTCGGAATCGAAATGGGTGACCGGGAAAGACAACAGGCCGGAGCCGAGCGCCGCCTTGATTTGTTCAGGGTTCATGTTTGGTATTCCTTTGCAAATTCATTGACTGGAAGCCACCTAACCCGGTTGCCGCATGCTTGTCAACAATTCATCATACATGTTGTATGATGAATTGTTGAAATCTGTAACAGATCAACGTGCCAGCCAGCCGCCATCGACATTGAGAATGGCGCCATGCACATAATCCGCCGCCGGCGAGGCAAGGAAAACCGCCGCCCCGGCTATATCGTCGGAATGGCCCCAGCGGCCGGCCGGAATACGCTCGAGAATGGCCTTGTTGCGGGCCGCATCCGCGCGCAGCGCCTCGGTATTGTTGGTTTCGATGTAGCCGGGCGCAATCGCATTCACATTGATGCCCTTCGCCGCCCACTCATTCGCCAGAAGCTTGGTGAGGCCGGCGACGCCATGTTTCGCCGCCGTATAGGACGGCACGCGAATGCCGCCCTGAAAGGAGAGGAGCGAAGCGATATTGACCACCTTGCCGGACCGGCCTTTCGCCAGCAACTCTTTCGCAAAAGCCTGGGTGGTGAAAAACAGCGCCTTGAGATTGACGTCCATCACCTCGTCCCAGTCGAGTTCGGAAAACTCGACGGAATCGGCACGGCGGATGATGCCGGCATTGTTGACGAGAATATCGAAGCCGGCATTGACGAAACTGTCCTTCGCCGCCAGCGGATCGGCGAAATCGATCGACAGGGCGCTCGCCTTGCCGCCATCCTTCGCGATGATATCAAGCGTTTCATCCGGTGCGCGGCGCGCGGCGCAGACCACCTCCGCACCAGCTGCGGCGAGCCCCACCGCAATCGCCTGGCCAAGACCGGTATTCGCGCCTGTCACGAGCGCCTTACGCCCTTGAAGCGAAAACGGATTTCTCATTTCAGGTCCCCCGGCTGGATGAAGTCCATGTCGGTATAGTCGACATTGTCGCCCGCCATGGCCCAGATGAAGGTGTAGGAACCGATGCCGGCACCGGAATGGATGGACCAGGGCGGTGAAATCGCACCCTCTTCATTCGAAATGAACAGATGCCGGGTTTCCTGCGGCTCACCCATCAGATGCAGCACGCGCGACTTCTCATCCATGCCGAAATAGAGATACGCCTCCATGCGGCGATCGTGAATGTGGGAAGGAATGGTGTTCCAGACCGAGCCGTCCTCCAGCGTCGTATACCCCAGCACTAGCTGGCAGCTTTCCATGACCAGCGGATGGATGAACTGGTTGATGGTCCGCTTGTTGGAGGTTTCGGTCGCGCCGAGCTTGACCTCCTTGCTGTTAGCCAGCGTCACGAGCTTCGCCGGCAGGCTGCGATGCGCCGGGCAGGAGGTGATATAGAATCGCCCTGCCCCGTCAAAGGTCACCGCGCCGCTGCCTGCACCGAGATAAAGCACATCGCCGCGATTGAGGGTATAGGTCTCGCCGCCGGCGCTGACCGTGCCGGTCTCGCCCACATTGACGATACCCATCTCACGCCGGTCGAGGAAGGACGGCGTTTTGGTCTCCTCCACCTTGTCCAGCGTCAGCGGCGCACCGTTCGGCACCGCACCGCCCATCACGAAGCGGTCATAATGGGTGTAGATCAGCCTGATTTCGCCGGAACGAAACATGTCGTTGGCGAGGAAATGCCGGCGGAGCCCTTCGGTATCCAGCGTTTTTGCATATTCCGGGTTCACGGCCTGCCTTGTTTCGACGGTCAACATCAAACTCATCCTTCATGATTGTTGCGTATGGCACATAATATATGTTATCCGCTTTTTGTACGATCTGTATGACAAGGTCAAGAGGCATAGGCATATCTCGACCACGCCAGGGACGTGCAACGCTGAGGGAGAATGGCAATGAAACGGCTTCTTGTTACCGGTGCTGCGGGCCAGCTTGGCCGCGTTATGCGCAAACGCCTTGCATCGATGGCCGAGATCGTTCGCCTTGCCGATCTCGCCCCGCTCGATCCGGCAGGCCCGAACGAGGAATGCATGCAATGCGACCTTGCGGATGCAGACGCCGTTGACGCCATGGTTGCCGGTTGCGACGGCATCGTCCACCTCGGCGGCATATCGGTGGAGAAGCCTTTCGAACAAATCCTCCAGGGCAACATCATCGGGCTTTATAATCTCTACGAGGCAGCCCGCGCCCACGGCCAGCCGCGAATTGTTTTCGCCAGTTCCAACCATACGATCGGCTATTATCCCCAGACCGAACGGCTTGGTCCCGACGTTCCCTTCCGCCCGGATGGGCTTTACGGCGTGTCCAAATGTTTCGGCGAAAACCTCGCCCGCCTGTATTTCGAGAAATTCGGCCAGGAGACGGCGCTTGTGCGCATCGGCTCCTGCACGCCGGAACCCACCAATTACCGCATGCTGTCCACCTGGTTTTCGCATGACGATTTCGTGTCGCTGATCGAAGCGGCGTTCCGCGCACCCGTTCTCGGCTGCCCGGTCGTCTGGGGGGCCTCCGCCAACGATGCGAGCTGGTGGGACAATTCGCATCTCGGCTTTCTGGGATGGAAACCGAAGGACAATGCCGAGGCCTTCCGGGAGCACATCGCCCGGACAGCTCCCAAACCGGACCCGAGCGACGCGGTAGTCCGCTTTCAGGGTGGCGTGTTTGTCGACAACCCGATCTTCAAGGAGACGTGAAATGTCGCACGGACCTTTCCCGCTAAAAAAGGCGGGATTGCATGCTAGGCCGCGAATGACGTATCGAGGAACGGTGCACGCAACCGACATTTTTTAGAACGGCGACCAAGATGACAAAAGCGACAAGTTCCGAACCGGCAGCTCCACAAGGCAGAACGCTTGTGGTGAAGGTTTCGGAGGAACTCCGCAGCCAGATCGCCAAGGGCCGTTACAAGACGGGCGAACGCCTGCCCTCCGAGGCGCAGATGACGCAGGAATTCGGTGTCAGCCGTACCGTGGTGCGGGAGGCAATCGCCTCGCTGCGATCCGACGGTCTGGTCGAGCCGCGTCAGGGCGCGGGTGTTTTCGTACTGGAACCCGCACCCACTGAGCGGCGTCCCTTCCACAATGTCGATCTCGCACGTGTCTCGTCGCTGATCGAAATGCTGGAATTGCGCACCGCCGTTGAAGGTGACGCCGCCGGTCTTGCCGCCATTCGCCGTTCGCCGGCGCAGGAGGAAAAGATCATCGAGGCATTCGATGCCTTCCGCGCCAGCGCCACTAAGGGCGTGCCGACAGCGGAGGCCGATTTCGCCTTCCATCTCGCCATTGCCGAAGCGACCAACAATCCCCGCTTCAGCGAGTTTCTGCAGGTGCTCGGCCCCACTCTCATTCCGCGCCGCGCCGTGGCCGAAAACGGCACGGAAACCGTGCTTTCGCCCGCCGATCTCGCCCGGCTCGTCGGTGAACACGAAGCGATCCTGATCGCGATACAGGACGGCGACGAGGAGGCGGCGCGCAACGCCATGCGCAGCCACCTGAAAAGCAGCCAGACGCGTTATCGATCCATGTTGCGCGCGCCGCGCTGAGATTGCCCGTTTAAACCGCATTGCATGACTGAGGAGAACGATATGCAGCAGCTTCCCACCTTCCCCACCGTTTCCCCCGACGATGGCGTGGAGCGCACCGTGCTTTCCGAAGCGCCGGAACTGATGGTGGTCTCCTTCCGCTTCAAGACCGGCGCCGAAGGCAGGCTGCACAGCCATCCGCATGTGCAATCCACCTATGTCGCCAGCGGCAGCTTCCGCTTTTACCGCGACGGCGAGGCCTACGATCTTCAGAAGGGCGATAGCCTCGTCATTCCCGGCCATATCGAGCACGGCTGCCTGTGTCTGGAAGAGGGCGAGCTGATCGACTGCTTTACCCCGCGCCGCGACGATTTCCTCTGATCCGGCGCTCAGTCCGCCGATAAATCCCGCAGGCTGCGCGGCAGGCTGTTCATGCATTCCGCGCCGGAGGAGGTGACGAGGAACTGGTCCTCGATCATCAGCGCCCCCAGCCCTTCGCCATAAAACGGCGCTTCGAGCGCCACGACCATGCCGGGAAGAATGATTTCCGGATTGTCATGGGAAAAGAACGGCCATTCCTCGATGCCCACGCCACCGCCGACGGAATGGCCGAAATGGCCGCGATAATATTCGGTGAAACCTTGCCTGCGCATCGAGGCCAGCATGGCGGCGTGCACAGCACCGAATGTATTGCCGGGACGAATCGCTTCGAGCCCGCTGGCAAAGGCCGCTCCCAACGCGCTGAACACATCGGCGGCCAGCGGCGAGACCGGCCCCCACGAAAAACTCCGCGCGCCATCCGATGAATAACCATCGACCAGCGTGCCGACATCGGCCTTGATGAGCGCACCCGGCGTGACAACCGCCGCCATATCCGACAAAGCGGGTCCGACGGATATGTAGTCCCAATGGCTGCTCAGTGAAAACCCGGATTTCGCGGCATGGGCCTGTGCGCCGGCCTTCCAGGCGGCGGAAAGCCCGCCGAGCGCCGCGCCAGGCCTGACGGCATCGGCCATCGCGACCAGCCCGGCCTCCGCAGCCGTCGCCGCGCGCCTCAGAAGCTCGATCTCGCGCTCGGATTTCACGGCGCGCAGGCGGCGCAGCACGGCCGATCCGTCAAGCCAATCGACATCAGGCAGCGCCTGACGCAGCGCCAAGAAATCGGCGGCGGGCATGAATTCGAGGTCTGCGCCAATACGCGCCGCCGACAGCCCACGCTCCCGCAGCAGGTCGGCCAGCAGGCCGAAACAGGCAGTACGATCGAACGTCTCCGGCCTCGGACCACCGGAATTGTTGCGGCGATAGGCATCGCCCACCTGCGCGATGGTTTCGACGCCCGACAGATCGACCATATCGATCCAGATGCGATGGCAGCGCAGATCGATATCCGACGCGGCCTTCCTGACGAGCGGAGCGGCATGATCGCTGGCGACAGCGGCAAGCGGCGCATCGGCATCGGCCGGCACCAACGCAATTACCGAACCCGCCCTGCCCCACATGGTCGCGACACCGGCATGGGCGCCGACCGCATAACGGAAGGCTTCGGGCTGGAAAAGCACCAGCGCGTCGATGCCCGCTTCCCGCATCAGCTGCTGGGCACGGCTTCGGTCGATATCGCTCATGGGAACCCCGGTGATTGTTTGGCTGCAGGTTTATGAACCTACGCTTTAGCAGTCACCGGGAGAGGAAAGAAGGTGGAAGATGATGTCTCCATCCTGAGATTCGTCAGTTGGAGCGAGCGGATGCCCCTTGCTTCTTCTCCCCGCCGGGGAGAAGTCCGCGGCAGCGGGATGAGGGGGCGACGGCAGAGATGTGCGGAGAGCTTGCCCCCTCATCCGACCCTTCGGGCCACCTTCTCCCCGGCGGGGAGAAGAAATATGCCGCAACGCCTTGCCCTATCCGAATGAGCGGCGGATACCCCCCCGCCTCATTGCCTTTCACGCCTCCAGCCACTTTACCTGCTCATCCGTCAGCGCAATATCCAGCGCCGAAAGACTGTCTTCCAGCTCCGCAATCGTGCGCGGCCCGATCAGCGGAATGACCGGGAAAGGCTGGGCGATGACATAAGCGAGCGCGATATGGATCGGGTGGCGGCCGAGTTTCTGCGCAAGCTCGATTGCCCGGTCGCGGCGGACGAAATTGCGGTCGGAATACCAGACACGGACGATTTCCTCATCGTCATGCTTGTCGCGCCCTGCCCTGTCCGTGAAAAATCCACGTCCCTGACTGGACCAGGCGAAATTGGGGATCTGGCGCGATTGCAGCCATACCTTCCACTCGTCGTCCGATGCCGCAACGCAGCCCGCCCAGATGGGATCGAGCATTTCCGCCAGCGAGAAATTGTTGGAAAGCGCGGCCGGAGCCTGCTTGCCGTTCTTCGCAGCATAGGCGGCCGCCTCATCCATGCGCTCGCGCGTCCAGTTCGAACCGCCGAAAATGCCGCGAATACGTCCGCGCCGGACTTCGGCATCCATGGCATCGACGAACTCGTCGACCGGAACCTCCAGATTATCGCGATGCATGAAATAGGCATCGACATAATCCGTCTTCAGCCGCGTGAGCGACTGATCGAGCTGTTTGGCGATCATATCGGGATAGCAGAGCGGCGAATGTGCGCCCTTGCCGATCAGCACGATCTCTTCGCGCGGCACGTTGCGGCTGGTGTGCCAATCGCCGAAAATCGCCTCCGTCCTGCCTGCGCCATAAACATAGGCCGTATCGAAGAGATTGCCGCCCGCCTCGTAAAAGGCATCCAGCGTCAGGGATGCAGAAGCGAAATTGGGGAAGAATTCGAAACCGAGCGCGACCACGGAAGCGGGTTTGGCAAGGCCCGGAATCTGCCGCTTCGGCACTGCGTTTCCGGCCACGACCTTGCCGCCAGCAATATTGGCAATGCGCGACGTTGCTTTTTCAATGCTGTATTCGAGCCCGACGGAAGCCCGCCATTGATCCATGACACGCAGATTGCCGAGGCTGTCGGCCCAGGCCATGCCGGGTGCCGCGAATTCATGTCTGCCCTGGCGAATTGCCTCACCCGCCGCATCGACTTCGAAGGAATAAAGCCAGCGATCCTCCGGCAACTCGATGGTTTCGACCTTGTCGCCCCTGATGATATCGATCCGGCCGGTGCCGCCCTTGTGGCCGGCGGCGAACCAGAAATCCTTGACCTCGATGCGCCCTTCCGAGCCGATGATGCGCAGCACATTGTCCTGCGCCGCCATGATCGAGCACGAGACTTCGGCGACGATGCCGTTTGAAAATTTCAGCACCGCTGAGGCCCATTCATCAACGCCCGACTGGCCGAGATGGGCAGCACCCGCGACCTTTTCCGGCTCGGCAAAGGGTTTGCCCTCTACGGCACCGGCGATCATCCGCACCATGGAAACCGGATAACCGCCGACATCGAGAATGCCGCCGCCCGCCGTTTCATTGGCGAAAAGCCGGTGATCGGCCCGGAACGAGCCCATGTTGAAACCGAAGCTGGAGCGGATGATGCGGATATCGCCCACCGCCCGGGCTTTCACCAGTTCCAGCAATTTCGACGTCTGCGGGTGCAGGCGATACATATAGGCTTCGCCCGCGAAGACACCGGCCTTTTTCGCCTCGTGGAAAATGGCGTCGGCATCATAGGCCGAGAGCGCGATGGGTTTTTCTACCAGCACGTTCTTGCCGGCCCGGATCGCCTTGATCGCCCATTCGGCGTGGCCGGTATGGGGTGTGGCGATATAGACCGCATCGATAGCGGGATCGGCAAGCAGCGCATCGTAACCCTTAATAATGCGCGCACCGGCGAAGGCTTCGGCAAGGCCGGGCTTGTCCGGATTGCGGGTGGCGATGGCCTCTAACCTGCCGGTGCGGGAATGGGCAATGCCATCGGCAAAAGTTCTGGCGATGGTGCCCGGGCCGATGATGCCCCAGCGGATCGGTTGTTCGGTCGTCATGAAATCCTCGTCCTTCATATCAGTCTTGGGTGCTTGGGAAAGGGTTCAGCGCAGGCGGTCGCCCTTGCTGTCGAAAAGGAAAGCGCGGCGGGCGGAAAGGCCGACAGTCAGCCGGTCGCGATTGCCGACATCGCGCGATTCCGGCCGCTCGATGATGAGCTGCTCGCCGCCTTCTGTACGGGCATAGACATAGCTGGTATTGCCGAGATGTTCGGCGACATCGACATGCACGGTGAGATCGGCATCGCCCGCGCCCGCATCGGCAAAATGTTCAGGCCGGATGCCGAGCGACACCCTGGCTCCCTCGTTCAAACCGGCCGTGACCGGCAGGCTCAGCCGCACCGCAGGGTCGCTGTCGAGCGAGAGCGTAACGCCCTTCGCGCTGCTGCCGACGATGGTGGCTTCCAGAAAATTCATCTTCGGCGACCCGACGAAACCGGCAACGAAGCGGTTGGCGGGATCGTCGTAAAGATCGAGCGGCGCGCCGACCTGTTCGATATTGCCGGCCCGCAGCACCACGATCTTGTCGGCAAGCGTCATCGCTTCGGTCTGGTCGTGGGTGACATAGATCATCGTCGTGCCGAGCTGCTTGTGCAGCCGCGAGATTTCCACGCGCATCTGCACCCGCAATTCCGCATCGAGATTGGATAGCGGCTCGTCGAACAGGAAGACCTGCGGTTCGCGCACGATGGCGCGGCCGATGGCAACGCGCTGGCGCTGGCCGCCGGAAAGCTGCTTCGGCCGGCGCTCCATCAATTCGTTGATCTGCAGAATTTCGGCGGCGCGGTTGACCCGCTTTTGCGTATCCGCCTTGGGGTTACCGTTCATTCTAAGGCCAAAGGAGAGGTTTTCGGCCACCGTCATATGCGGATAAAGCGCATAGGACTGGAACACCATGGCAATGCCGCGATCGGCCGGATCGGCATCGCTGACCGTTCTGCCGCCAATCACGATATCGCCACCGGAAATATCCTCCAGCCCGGCGATCATTCTGAGAAGCGTGGATTTGCCACAGCCGGAGGGGCCGACGAAAACGACGAATTCTCCGTCCTTTACTTCCAGATTGGCGCCATGGATCACTTCCAGCGCGCCGTAACGCTTGACCACGTTATTGAGCGAAAGTTCCGCCATGCGGCCCCCTTACTTGACTGCCCCGGCGGAAATGCCGGCGATGAAGTGACGCTGCAAAGCCACGAAAACCACGAGGATGGGTGCGGTGAGCAGCACCGCGCCGGCCATGATGCCGCCCCATGACACTTTGGTGAGCCCGATGAGGGTGCCAAGCGCCACGGGTGCGGTCATCATTCCTGGGCGGGAATTGATGAGAAGCGGCCAGAGGTAATTGTTCCACGAGGCCAGGAAGAGAATGATAGACAGCGCCGCCATGGTGGGTCGCGCCAGTGGCAGGGCGATGCGCAGGAAGATCTGCCATTCCTTGACGCCCTCCACCCGTGCCGCGTCGAAAAGCTCGGTCGGCATCATCGAGAAGGATTGCCGCATGAACAGCACGCCGAGCGAGTTGAACAGCGGCGGCACGATCAGCGCCACCCAGGTGTTGGCGAGCTTGAATTCCCGCGCCACCATGATGAATTGCGGAATGACGACGACGGCAAAAGGCAAAGTGATGGTGCCGAGAATGATGGCGATCACCACCCCGCGTCCGGCAAAGCGGTAACGCGCCAGCGCCCAGCCGGCCATAGAGGTCAGGAACACCGAAAGCACCGTGTAGATGACGGCGACGCTGATCGAGATGAACATGGCCCTGAGGAAATTGGTGTCCGCCTGCAGATTGTTGAAATTCTCGACGAAATTGGTGGATGGCACCAGCACGATATCCGGGCTGAAAATGCCGTAGTCCGGCATGGTCGAGAACACGAACATCATCCACAGCGGAAACAGCCAGATGATGGCGAGCGGTGTCAGCGCCGCATGCAGGGCGATCTTCTGCCAGAAAAGCGATCTCGATTTCGATCTCATTTCGGCTCCCTCCCGACCCAGAGATTGAGGAGTGAAATGGCGATGGCGAGCGCCGCCATGGTGTAGGCAATGGCCGAGGCGTAGCCGAAATTGAGCGAGGTGAAGCCCTGTCGGTAAAGGAAGAGCCCCAGCGTTTCCGTACCGCCGCCCGGCCCGCCGCGATTGGTGATGAGGAAGGGTTCGGCGAAAAGCTGCATGGTGCCGATGACCGAGAGCACGACGCAGAAGAGGATGATGGGTTTGAGGAGCGGCAGGGTGATATAAAAGAACTGCTGGCGCTTGCTGACCTTGTCCAGCGTCGCCGCCTCATAGACATCGCCGGGGATCGATTGCAGTCCGGCGAGAATGATGATGGCGTTATAGCCCGCCCAGCGCCAGGTCACCGCGATGATGACCAGCGCCATGGCCGCATTGGCATTGTCGAACCACGAAATGGGCGAAAGGCCGACTGACGTGATGAGCTTGTTGACGATGCCGAAATCGGCGCTGAACATCAGCCGGAAGACAGCCGCATAGGCCACCTCGCCAACGACGACAGGCGCAAAAAAGGCAAAACGATAAAGCGGCCGCGCCTTCAGGAGCGGCGAATTCAACAGCACCGCCATGACGGTGGCGAGCGCGATCATCACGGGCACCTGAATGACCAGAATGATCAACGTATTATAGAGCGCATTGTAAAAAGCCGGATCGGAAACCAGCCGCCCCCAGTTCATGGAAGGCGCAAACCGCCACGGGTTGATGCGCGTGTTCTGGAACGACAGCATGAACGAACTGATGATCGGCCAGACCCAGAAGGTGGCGAAGATCAGGAGATAGGGCGCAAGGAACGCATAGGCGATCCTGTTCCTAGACGGCATGACGACCTCCAGATGCCGGGCAGGGCCGGATAAATGGAAAAGCTTCAGAAAGAGCTTCCCCCATTGAGGGGAATGCTTTTGCACGACGGAGCCACTGGTTTCTTCTCCCCGAGGGGGAGAAGATGGCCCGAAGGGTCGGATGAGGGGGCAAGCTCTCGATTTATCTCTACCCTTGCCCCCTCATCCCGCTGCCGCGCGTTTCTTCTCCCCGGCGGGGAGAAGAAACGCGCGGCATCCGCTCGGTCCATCAACCGCCGACTGTTTACTCCGCGACCGGCAAACCTGTAGCCGTTTCGATCTGCTTGGCCGCATCATCAAGTGCTGCTTTCGCATCGGGATATCCGCCCGCAAAATATTTCGTCTGCGTCGCCTTGTAGATCGCATCCGCATCCGACTGGAACGCTGTGCCCCGGCTCGGCACGATCTTCGGCAGGGTGGCGAGAATATCGCTCCACACCGCCTGCCCGCCCCAATAGGCTTGCTTTTCCTTCACAAAAGGATCGTCGATGGCTGATAGCAGCGAGGGAACGAGGCCGAAGGATTTCAGCATCGTCACCTGCCCTTCATTGCTGGTCAGCGCGTAGTCGATATATTTCCACGCCGCCTCCTTGTGCTCGGATGTCGAGCTGATCGCCAGCGACGAGCCACCGAGATTGGCCGCATGCGGGCCATCCGCCGTCAGGCTCGGCATCAGATAGACGCCCCATTTGCCGGAAAGATCAGGAGAGCCGGAACGAACCGTGCCTTCATACCAGGCGCCATACATCTGGCTGGCCGCCTTGCCGGCCGTGTTGGCCTGGATTTTTTCATCCCAGATCGCCGCCGTGATGATGCCAGCGTCCTTCATTTCCTTGACCTTTTCAAGGGTCGCAACACAGGCGGGCTGGTTGATGGTGATGTTCTGGCCATCGGTCGAAAAGTAACCGCATCCCTGCTCATTGGCGATCATGCGAAACCATTCGCTATCGCCGTTAAAATCGGCCTGCGCCATCACGGTGCCGGGATTGGCGGCCATGACCTTCTTGCCGGCGGCGATGAAATCATCCCAGCTTTTGATGGTGGCCGGATCGACGCCTGCCTTCTCATAGAAGTCGCGGCGATAAAATACCGCGACCGGACCGGAATCCCACGGAACCGCATAGGCGACGCCGTCAACCTCCAGTTCCGTGCGCTTGAAATCAGGGAAAAGCGCCTGTTTCTCAGGCGTATAGCCAAGCTCGGTCAGATTGGCGAAACAATCGGGAAAACGGCTCCAGAACAGTTCCGCTTCGAAATTCTCGATGGTGACGATATCGGGAAGACCATCGCCCCCGGCTGCGCAGGCGGCCAGCGTCTTGTCAAAAACCTGATTGTTTCCAAGGTCTTCAACGACGATCTTGATATCCGGATTCTGCTTGTTGAAGCCCTCTACCGTGGATTTCAGCGCGGAAGCCGCGACGTTCCAGCTCCAGATGGTGACGGTTTCGGTTTGCGCGAAAGCCGGAGCTGCGAGAAGCAGCATGGCCGTAGACGCGCCAAGAAATTTCAAGCACATTGAAAACCTCCCTTTTTCAATTGCCGTTCTTCAGCGAACATGGGCACATTAGCGGCGGCAGGAAATCTGTCTCGTAAAAAGGGAACATCGATTTGGCGGAAAGTAAGATTGCTGAAAGAGCCTTCTACCAGCCGGGTGCAAGCAGCATCGAAGGCATGCCGACAACGCTGCAGCTTTTTCACAATCATCCGCCCATCATGCTCAGGCCCCACTGGCACGCGCAGGTGGAAGTGAATTACGTGATGTCGGGATCGGTGCATTATCGCATGGGCGATCACGACCTGACGCTCGATGCCGGCCAGATGTGCATCTTCTGGGGTGGCCAGCCGCACCAGATGGATCACTCCTCCGACGATTCCTTTTACGCCGGCGCACATCTGCCGCTCGTGCATTTCTTCCGCATGCGCCTGCCGGCCACCGTCTCCAGCCTGCTGATGGGTGGTGCTACGATGGTGAGCGCTGAGACAGACCGGGCAGATGCGGAGAATTTCGGCCGCTGGTTCCGTTACGTCACTTCGGGCGAACAGGCGAAAGCCCAGCACGCAGTGGAGGAATTGCTGCTCAGGGTCGAGCGGATGTTCCTTGAACCCTACTCCGTCATATCATCCGCCGCCAATGGCAAACGCAGGGAGGATGACGAGGGCATGGCGCCCTCCATCGGCGTGGTGCGCATGTGCGACTTCATCGCCGCCAATTTTCTTGACGATATCGACGCGACGGAAATTGCCCGCGCCGCCTCGCTGCATCCGAAATATGCGATGAACCTGTTCCGCAAATCCACCGGCATGACGCTGATCAAATATCTGACCCTGCTCCGGCTTTCCCGCGCGCAGGCGATGCTGATGACCGGCAAGGACAATATCCTGCAGATCGCCATGGAAAGCGGCTTCGGCTCCGTCAGCGCCTTCAACAAGGCGTTCCGCCAAATCGCCGGCATGTCGCCTTCCGATTTCCGCCGCGACATGCGGGCGACGGCGGCTTAACCTTCGATCTCTTCGAAATCGGAAAAAGCAGCGCTGCGCTGCCGCGCCGCCTGCCGATAGGCCCTTGGTGAACTGCCCAGCATTCTTCGGAACATGGTGGTGAAAGCCGGTATGTTTTCATAACCGGCATCCAGCGCCACATTCGTCACCGCTTCGCCGGCCGCCAGTCTCGGCAGGGAGGCAAAGATACAGGCCTGCTGGCGCCAGGTGACGAAACTCAACCCCAGTTCCTTGCGGAACAGCCGCGTAAAAGAACGCCGGCTGATGCCCATGGCCGCCGCCCAATCGTCGATCTCCACCCGCGCCACCGGTTTTTTCAGGAAATCACGGCACAGCGCCGCCAGCCGCTGATTATTTGGAAAAGGCAGTCCGAGCGGCCGTTCCGGCAGGCGGTTGACCTCATCCAGCAACAGCGCCCGCACAAGGCCCTGCCGGTGGAATGCCGAGGGCTGGTGTTCCTCCGCCAGCAGCTCCGCAATCAGGCTGGAGGCAAGATCGGTTATTTCCACCACCCTTGGCGCACCGGCATGGAAAAGCTCCGGGTGAACATAGATCGAGTGCATCTCCACCGTGGAAATGGTCTCGGCCTCATGTTGCAGCCCGGCGGGGATGAGCAGTCCGTGGCCCGGCGGTATCATCCAGCGCCCGTCCGCAGTGCTGACCAGCACGACGCCCTGACGGGCGCACCAGATCTGCACCCGGCTATGGCTATGGGGCGGCGTGCGGTGCCCGGTGGGATAAACGCGGCAAAGCGCCAGCACCGGCTCATTGGTGCCGTCGATCAATTTCAGGCTGCGTTCATGCTCGTCCTGCGTCACGCTCCAGGGCTGCCGCGATTTGATTTTTGCCATTTGGCCCACTCACAAAGAAAATCGTCCAGAACACAAATGCAGGCCAGAAACAATATGAATAAAAGCGGGAAGAAATAAAGACATGTTTCCCGCCTTCCGCCGGGAACCGAAGAGGACTTCATCATGGCCACTGTCACCAGCGCCGGCAACAGCTTCAATCCGCAACGCACGGCGTTCTCGATCATCGCAGCCGCCAGCTTCTGCCATATGCTGAACGACATCATGCAATCGCTGCTGACGTCGCTTTATCCGCTGCTGAAGGCGAATTACGCGCTCGATTTCATGCAGATCGGCCTGCTTACCTTCGCCTTTCAGGTCACCGCGTCGCTGCTGCAGCCGGTCGTCGGCATGGTGACGGATCGCTGGCCGATGCCGTTTTCCCTGCCTGTCGCCATGCTGTCCACCTGCGCCGGTCTCATCACGCTTGCTTTTGCCCATAGTTTCGAGGTTCTGGTGATCGGCGCCTGCCTCATCGGCATCGGTTCGGCGATCTTCCATCCGGAAGCCTCGCGTGTGGCGCGTCTGGCATCCGGCGGCCGTCATGGTCTGGCGCAATCCTTCTTCCAGGTGGGTGGCAATACCGGCACGGCCATCGGCCCGCTGCTCGCCGCCTTCATCGTCATCCCGCTCGGTCAGACGAGCCTCAGCTGGTTCTCGCTGATCGCGCTCGTCGGTTTTGGCGTGCTTTCCTGGGTTGGCGTCTGGTACACCCGCCACCGCCGTGCAACGGTCGGCAAGGCGCCGGCCAGCCGCACGCTTCCCCTTGCCCGCGGCACGGTGATCATGACGCTTCTGGTACTGGTGGTTCTGACCGCCACCAAGAATGCCTATCTCGCCAGCCTGTCCAGCTACTTCACCTTCTACACCATCGACAAGTTCGGTCTTGGTGTTCAGGACGCGCAGGTTCTGCTGTTCCTCTTCCTCGGCGCTTCGGCACTGGGCGTGTTCTTCGGCGGCCCGATCGGCGACCGTTTCGGCTCGCGCGTCGTCATCTGGTTCTCCATCCTCGGCGTCATTCCCTTCGCGCTGCTGTTGCCCTATGCGAACCTGTTCTGGACAGCCATTCTCGTCGTTGTCATCGGCTTCGTGTTCTCCTCCGCTTTCTCGGCCATCGTCGTGTTTGCGCAGGAATTGGTGCCGGGCCGCGTCGGCCTCATCGCCGGCATGTTCTTCGGTTTCGCCTTCGGTTTCGGCGGCATCGGCGCTGCGGTTCTGGGTGTTTATGCGGATAAGGAAGGCATCGAATTCGTCTACCGCATCTGCTCCTACATGCCGCTGCTCGGCCTGCTCACGGTGTTCCTGCCGAAACTGCCGAGCCACCGCTAAAAGCCTCGCGTTCAACGCTTTTCAACACGGCGGTCACCTGTGATACTCCGGTGACCGCCGTATTCCGTTGAGCAAAGCCCTGCCCATGCAAATCCCGATAAAATCGATCCTCGTTTTCCACGCCGCGGCAAGGGCGGGCAGCATTTCGCGGGCGGCGGAGGAACTGAGCGTCACACCTTCGGCCGTTTCCCAACAAATCCAGCTGCTGGAAGGCCAGCTCGGCACGACCCTGATGGCGCGAACCGGCCGCAAGGTGACATTGACGGAAGCGGGCGAGCGCTATTTCTCGATGATCACCGCCCAGATCGAACAGATATCAGACGCCACCGACAGTATTCGCGGCTTCCGCTCTGTCACCACGCTGACAATCCGGGCGACGCCGACCATCTCCAACAAATGGCTGCTGCCGCGTCTCGGCTCGTTTCTGGAGGAGCACCCGGAACTGGAAGTGCGCCTCGACGGCACCAACGAGCCGACCGATTTTTCGCAGGAGCTTGTCGATATAGAGCTGCGCCATGGCGATGGCCGATGGCCGGGCCTCTTCGTGGAAGGGCTGGTGGAGGAGGAATTCCTGCCGGTCTGTTCGCCGAATTATAAGGGTGCCGGTAAATTCCTGCCCGAGGAATTGCAGAACCAGCGGCTGATCCATTCGGTCAAGGCGCAGGCGCAATGGAACCACTGGTTCCCGCTGGCCGGCGTGACAGCCGAAAAGCGCTGGCGGCGGGTCCTGTTCGACCGCAGCCACATGGCCATCGATGCCGCCGTTCTCGGCATCGGCGTGGCGCTGGAAAGCACCTTGATGATGGAGCGGGAGCTGCAGGACAAGATGCTGGTGCCGGCCGTGACCGACGCGCCGCGCATCAAGCTCGTCACCCAATGGATCGTCTGCCCGCATTCCCATCTGCGGCAGAGAAAAGTCATGCTTTTTCTGGAGTGGATGCGAAAACAACGCGACGAGTGGCAAGCCCGCCGCGTTGTCTGATGGTTCAGGCAATCCGTTTTCGCGTCAATAAAGCCCCATCAGCCGGATTGGCCCGAGCGTCAGCACCGGGAAAAGCACCAGTGCGAAGATGGCGAGCGTCAGCACCGTCATCGGCGCCAGCGAACCGCGAATGACATCCTCGATCTTCATATTCGCCACCTGTGCCGCCGCAAACAGGCAGACCCCCACCGGCGGCGTCACCAGCCCGAGCGTCAGCGTCATGACAGTCACGATCAGGAAATGAATCGGATCGATGCCCAGCGCCTCCACCGGCGGCATCAGCACGGGGATGAGGATGAACATGGCAGGGATCGCTTCCATGAAGATGCCGATGATCAGCAGAAAGACGAAGATGACGAGCATGCCGGTCATGGGGCCAAGGTTCATGGCCTGCAAAAGCTCGGCCACCTGTTCGGGCAGCCCATCGAAGGTGAAGACCCAGGCGGCAAGCTGCGAGGTGGCGGCGATGAACAGGATCGTGCCGGAAATGCGCGCCGTCGAAATCAATATTTCCGGCAGTTCCCGCACCGGCAGCGTGCGATAGACGATGACGCCAAGCACCGCGACATAAACCACCGCGATGGCTGCTGCTTCCGTTGGCGTGAACAGGCCGCTGGCAATGCCGATGATCAGGATCAGCGGGGTCAGCATTGGCAGGATTGCGCGCAGACCGGTGACGACGACCAGGCGGAAATTGAAGGGTGTCGGCGGATTGTAACCGTAATGCACCGAATAGAAGTGGTTAAAGACCAGAAAGGCGAAGGCGATGAAGAGGCCGGGCACCAGACCGGCGATCAGCAGCGTGCCGATCGACACGTTGGCGATGGAACCGGCAATCACGATCAGGATCGACGGCGGAATGATCGAGGAGAGCGTGGAGGTGCAAAGCGTCATGCCGACGGCATAACCCTTCGGAAATCCATGCCGCTCCATGGCCTTGATCTCGATGGCGCCGACCGAGGCGATATCGGCGACGGACGAGCCGGAGACGCCGGAAAAAATCACCGATGAGATGACGTTGACGTGGCCGAGCCCGCCGGGAAGCCAGCCGACCATGGCCTCGGCGAAATCGAAGATGCGCTCCGCCACACGCCCCCGCTCCATGACGGTGCCGACGAGGATGAAAAGCGGCACGGCGACGAGGAGGAAGGAGTTCATCGACGAGAACATCGTCTGCGACAGCAGGTCCATGGGCATTGAGGTGAAGAGCCAGAGCGTGCCGACACTGGCGAGCGCCAGCGCAATGGCAAGCGGCACGCCGAGCATGCTGAGACCGAAAAAGGCGATGAGAAGAAAGACCGACATGGCTCAATGTCCTGCTGAAATGGAGATATCGGCATGGGCGATCTCGTCCGCCGGCAGGCCAAGCTCGGGAAGCGCTATGAGCTCCCGGCGGCTGCGCAGCGATTCGATGATGGCGAGCACGGCGATGATGGCGGAAACGGGCAAAACCATGCCGATGGCCCACATCGGGATCGGCAGGGTGGCGGCGGTCTCGTTCATCATGATCTGCTGGCGCACCAGGGTGAAACCCGTCCAGCCCATCATGCCGAAGAAGAAAACGGATGAACCGACATAGATCGGCACCGCCAGCCGCCGGAAGAAGCGGTGGAACAGCACCAGAAACACCACGACACGGGCGCTTTCAACGGTGCGGAAACCGGCGGCAAGGCCAAGGAAGACCATCCAGATGAAAAGAAAGCGGGTCGCCTCCTCGGTCCAGGGAAGCGGACTGCCGATGAGGCGGCCGATGACCTGAAGAAGAACGACGATGAGAATGCCGGCACAGGCTGCCCCTGCGGCCATATCGGCGATGAGTTTAACGATGGTGCCGAGCACCGAAGGTTTCGTATCGCGCATGACAATACCCTTCCACTGCTGAAACCGGATATCCGGTAAACGAATGCCACCCTGCCTTTCCGGCAAAGCAACGCCTGCTGACGTTTGGGGACGGCCGGGCCTGCCAAAAGATGCAGGCCCGGCCTCCAACTGCGGGAAACGTCAGTTCGTCTTAAGGAAAGCCTGCGTCTTGTCGAAGAACGCCTGATCTTTCACCAGCGCCGAGAACTTCGCTGAAAGCCCGGCCGCTACCTCTACGAAGGCCTTGCGTTCATCATCGGTCAGCGTGTTGACCTCCATGCCGTTCTTCTTCAGCGTCTCAAGCGACTTGTCGATATCGGCAGCGTCGTTCTGCGCTTTCCAAAGCTCGGTTTCGATGGCAGCCTCCTTCAGCGCAGTCTTGAAGCCCTCGTCGAGACCTTCAAAGCGGGCCGGGTTCATGCCCAGCACCCAGGCGTCGGCGATGTGGTTGCTGATCGTCAGATACTTCTGCACCTCGTAAAGCTTGGCGCTGACAGGCACGTTGACCGGATTTTCCTGCCCATCGACAACTTTCAGCTGGAGCGCATTGTAGACTTCTGCGAAGGCCATCGGTGTCGGGGCAGCCCCCATGGCGCCGAAGAATTCGACCCAGAGCGGATTGTTCGGCACCCGCAGCTTCATGCCCTTGAGATCGGCCGGCGATTTGATCGGCGCCTTGGAATTGGTGATCTGGCGCAGCGGCCGCGACCAGAGATCGAGCCCGAGAATGCCGATTTTGCTCAGATCGGTGGAAAGCTCCTTGCCGAGATCGCTGTCGAGATAGACCCGGAGCTGGTCGATATCGCGGAACTGGTAGGGAATGGCGATGGCAGTGAATTTCGGATTGAATGTCGCGTAAAGCGAGGTCGAATTCAAAAGCATGTCCAGCGAACCGCCGGCCAGCTGCTTGACGCCCGCCGAAGGGTCGCCGCCATACAGCGTGCCGTTCGGGAATACCTTGATCTTGAGTTTGCCGTCGGTCTTTTTCGAAACGATCTCGGCAAACTTGTTGGCAGCAAGCGTAATTTCGGACGTATCCGCATCGGGCGTCGAAAGCGTCAGCGTTTCCGCCTGTGCGATGGATGCGACCAGCATGGTGGCGGCCAGAGCCAGCCCGTAAAGTTTTGAAATTTTCATGTGTTCCTCCCTTGTTATCTCTAGACAGTTTCGAGCGTTCCTCCGAACGCATTCATGCGCTTAATCTCAAGGATCACGCCGCTGTGATCAAGCTCGCCCGCGCCATGCTCGACCATGGAGCGGAACAGCCGGTCAACCTCCTCGCCGACCGGTAATTTCAGGCCACGGCTTTCGGCGAAAGCCAGCGCCGTGGACGTATCCTTCACCTGATATTTCGCCGGGCCGCCGGGGCGGAAATCGCCATCCACCATGCGTTTTCCGTGTTGGCGGAAGACGGTGGACTCGGCAAAACCGCCCAGCAAAGCCTGGCGCACCTGCGCCGGGTCGGCTCCCCCGGCTTCAACGAGGGTGAGAGCCTCGGCGACAGCGCAGATTGTCGAGGCGACGATCAGCTGGTTGGCAAGCTTGGCCAATGAGCCGCAGCCCACCGGCCCGACATGGGTGACGCGGCCAAGGCAATTGAGGAGTGGTCGCAATGCATCCACATCCCCCTGTTCCCCGCCGGCCATGATCGCGAGCGTACCTTCAATCGCCCCCTTTTCACCGCCGGAAACCGGTGCGTCGACATAACGGACGCCATGAGCCTTGGCCACCTCCGCCTGTTCGCGTGCGCTGTCGACCGGGATGGAACTCATCACCAGCAGAATAGCACCGGGCTTCATGGTGGAAACGACACCCGAGGCACCGAGCAGAACCTCGTTGCAGACCGGCCCGGAACTCAGCATGCAGATGACGACATCGGCTTCGGCCGCAGCTTCGGCAGCCGTGGCCGCCGGCTGCACGCCTTTTGCCGCCAGAACCGCAGCTTTTTCAACGCTGCGGTTCCAGGCTTTGACGGAAAACCCGGCCTCCGCCAGACGCCCCGCCATGGGGGCACCCATGATACCCGTTCCGATAACGGCGATCCGGCGGATGTCTGCCATCGCTCCCATCCTTCAAAGCCATTGCCGGTTCAGGAAACGCACCGGCAGTTCTTCTTCGATGAGGGCGGGAAATGCCTCGCGAAACCGATCGAGATGTGGTGTCTTCAGGTGATCGTCGAAAGCCTCACGGCTGTCGTAGACCTCATAAAACACCACATTGTTTCCGGTTTCCGGCCGCACCACATCGAATTGCCGGCAGCCCGGTTCATCCTCAACCGAATGCTTGGCGTCATCGCGCGCCGCATCGAGAAAGGCGGCCATCGCGTCGGGCTTCACCCGGAATTCTGCGATCACCACGAAAGCTCCGTTCGACATGCTCTCTGCCCCGCCCATCACGCCGCAGCGTCTTTTTGCGGACGGAAGTTGTTTTCCATGTCCTGGCGCAGCTTCACCACGTCAAGATCATTGACCAGTTCCACATCGTCGAAGCTGACGATCTGGTCTTTCTTGATGGCGCGCTTCAGCTTGACATTATGGGCAAGGCCGATCGGCAGCGCCTTGATGTCGAGGCTGCGGGTGGCCGGAATGGCGTTCGCCCAGACCGCGTAACCGCCCTCGCCGTCGAGCATCTCGCCGGGCTGCATATCCTTCTTCGCCGTAGCGACGGCATCGCCGCGGAACTCCCTGGAGCAACCGGTCGCTTCGTTGCGCAGCACGGCGGAAAGCACGCTGATCGAGGTTTCCAGCCCGATGATGTGGAACGGGCGCCACATGGAAGCGTACCAGCCGGACGGGTCGGTCAGCAGGCCATATTGCTTGAAGCAGGCGCGGGCATATTCATTATGCGCCTTGAAGGTGACGAAAACGCCGTAGCGAATGTTGTTGAACACCTCGCGTCCGTCCGGCTCCTGGCTTGCGGCAATATCGACCAGACCGGAGCGCGACATACGGCCGCCATCGGCAGCCGGGCGGAAGACGCGGGCGAGATCGTGCAGGCCAGCGGGCGGGAAGGCCAGACCGTCATCCGGGCAATCCAGCCCCGTGCCATTGGCGACGGCCGCCATTTCGATGGCCGCCTTGGTGCCATCGGTGAAGGAATTGTACATTTTCGGATTGAAGTCGCCCTTGGCCACCTCCTCATCCGTCCAGCCGAAATAACCCCAGACCGTGTCCGGCGTCGAATAACGGTAACGCGGCTCGAAATTCATGCCCTTGCCAGCGGAAACGACCTCGAAGCCGGTGGCGCGCGCCCAGTCGACCAGCTCGCAGATCAGCGCCGGCTGGTCGCCGTAAGCCATGGAGTAAATCAGGCCCTTTGCCCGGGCCTTTTCAGCAAGGATCGGCCCGACCATGACATCGGCTTCGACATTGACCATGACGACGTGCTTGTTGTGCTCGATGGCGCCCAGTGCATGGCGTGCACCAGCCAGCGGATGGCCGGTCGCTTCGATCACGCATTCGATCTCGCCGCAGGCGAAAAGCTCGTTCACATCGTCGGTCACATAGGTCTTGCCGCTCTTCAACGCATCGGCGCAGCTTGTCGCGTCGTAACGCTCCTTCGGCCAGCCGACGCGGTCAAACGATTCCCTTGCCTTGCCGACATTGAGGTCTGCGACGGCAACCATGTGGAAACCGGCAATGCGCTGCGCCTGCGCCAGCACCATGGAGCCGAACTTGCCGGCGCCGATAAGACCAACCCGGACAGGTTTGCCGCCGGCTGCACGCGCTGACAGAAGAGAATAGAGATTCATGTTTTGACATCCTTCGCTGGGGAAATTGCTGGCGAGAATGTCCAGTCAGCCCGGCGAAGGCCATGCGACACCGAGGCAGCGAAGGCTTATCCCTCGCGGCACGGACGGCATGACGATCTAACGTTCCTCCCGGATACCGGCACGCCTTTGCGCCGGCTCTCGCGGTCGCCTCCCAAAGCAACCTTGAGAACAGAGTAGGAGCGTTCAAATATTAGTTCTATTTAGAAAATCAGATTCTTTGTTTAGCTTATCTAACAAATCATCAGGCCGATTTGCGCAGCATCAGATCGGCGCTGAGGAGAATGCGCTCGCGCATCCGCGTCGCGTCATCCGCCTCCTCGTCCAGCTTCTGCAACAGAAGCTCGATCGACAGCCTGCCGATCTCATTATAATTCTGCGCCACCGTGGTAATCGGCGGGCAGGCATAACGCGACAGCGGATGATCGTCATGGCCGGCGACCCTGAGGTCATAATCCGCACCATGGCCGACCCTGATGCCCTTCTGGAAGGCGGCGGCGATGACGCCGAAGGCGATACGGTCGTTGGCGCACAGAATGGTACGCGATGGCAGAGACCCCGCCCCTTCCAGCAGCCGGCCCGCCTCATCGAAGGCGAAACGCTCGAAATCCCAGGTGACAATGTCCGGAACGTTGATCACCTGCGGCTCGAAACCAAGGCGCCGCATGGCCTCCTCATAGGCGGTGCGACGCGTGGCGGCATTGGTATTGACCTGCGGCATGTCGAAGAAACAGGGCGGCTCGCCCGAGCGGCAGAGATAATCCACCATCAGCCCGACACTCTGACGATTGTCCGTGCCGACAAAGGCCGAGGTCTCGTCGAGCGGCGAATCGACATAAACGATCGGAATGCTGGCGGCGAGCTGCTCCAGCGTGGCGCGGTGGGATTTGACCCCGAGCGGCGCGATGATCGCACCGGCGACATTCATCGACTTGAAGGTGCGGATGGCGCGGTCTTCGATTTCCGCCTTGCCATCCGATGACAGCACAAAGGCAAGAAACCCCGCCTCGTTGGCGATGAGTTCGATACGGCTCGTCAGCGCCATATAGAAGGGATCGGTGGAATTCGGGATGATGATGCCGATGATATTGGAGCGGCGGCGGTTGAGATTGACGGCGAAGATATTCGGCCGGAAGCCCGATTTCTTCAGCGCATCCTCGATGGTGTCCCGCGTCTTCTTGCGGACCGAGGCCGGATCATTGAAGTATTTCGAAACAGTCGGGCGCGAAAGGCCGACGAATTCCGAAAACTCTTCCATCGTCCTGATAGATTTGGCCAAAGTGCTTGCCCCCATGAGATATTACATGTGGTACTTTATATCGACCGGCCTTCGCACGAAAAGCCGGTCGACTGCGGTTATCAACCACCAAACGATCATTCGGCTGCAAATTGCACTTTCATGGTAGCCGGATCGGATGGTTTCTTCGTAAAGAACGGCAGCATCTCCGAAAGCGGCAGCCGGTGCGAGACGAGCCGCGCCATGACATCGCCATCCGTTTCCAGAATGGCAAGCGCCTGCGGTATGTTGCGGTTCAGCGAATGCGAACCGACAAGCTTCAGCTGACGCCTGAAGATTTCGAAGGGCGCAACCGAAATGCGGGCATCCGGCGCGCAGACGCCGAAGAACAGCGCCGTGCCGCCATCGGCAACCAGCGGGATCATCGCTTCCGCAACGGGGGCGATACCCGTCGCATCGGCCACGACATCGAAAGACTTCTTTTGCCGCAGCAGCGCTTCCGAACCGGAAACCGCCACCTGAAGCCCGAGATTTTCGGCAAAAGCCAGCCTGCTTTCGTTGATGTCGGCAATCGTCACCGTCTCGATGCCGCGCGCTTTCAACGACAGGGCAAGCAGCAGTCCGATGGGACCGGCTCCGAAAACCAGCGCATTTTCAGCCACCGTTCCGTTCTCGCCAATGCCCGCGCTCTGCATGCCGTTGACGACGCAAGCGAGTGGTTCGGCCAATGCCGCGACATGATAGGGCATGGAGCCAATGCCATGCAGGTGATCGGCGCGCACCAGGCTGAATTCCGCAAAACCACCATTATGGGAAACGCCATAGGCCTTCAGCGTGCAGCAAAGATTGGTCAGCCCCTTCCTGCAACTGGCGCAGGTGCCGCAGGGCAGATTGGGATCGACCACCACCCGGTCGCCGGTCTTTATGCCCGTCACATCGGAAGCCACGGCCGCGACTTCACCGGCATATTCATGCCCCGGAATGACCGGAAAGGCACCGTCGCCGTAGCGCGCGTGGAGAACGTCGATATCGGTGTGGCAGAGGCCGGAAGCCTTGACTCGCACGAGCGCGTGGCCCGGCGGCAGATCGGCAACGGGAACTTCCGCCAGAACGGCCTGTCCCTTCTCGACGAATTGAATGGCATGCATGGTCATCTCCGGCTTTTCAGCTCATCCAGTTGCCGCCGTCGACATTATATGTCTGGGCGAGAATATAGTCGCTGTCGGAAGAGGCGAGGAAAACCGCAAGTCCCCTGATGTCGTCGGGCGTCGCAAAACGGCCGATCGGCACGGATTTCGCCACCGCCGCCTTCTTCTCGCCTGGCTTTAAGCCTTCCCACTTGGCGAAATGCGCATCGACCACTTCCCAATGCTCGCCATCCACGACGCCGGGCGCAATGGCGTTGACATTGATGCCATGCTTGACGAGCGCTAGCGCCGCCGACTGCGTGGCGGAAATGATCGCCGCCTTGGAGGCGCAATAAAGCGTCACCAGCGCCTCGCCGCGCCGGCCGGCCTGGCTTGCCATATTGATGATCTTGCCGCCGCGCGCGCGCTCGATCATGACATTGGAGACAGCCTTCATCATGAACAGCGGCCCCTTGAGATTGATGTCGAACACCCGCTCATAGCTCTCTTCGGTAATGCCGTTGATCGGCGCCATATCGAAGATCGCGGCATTGTTGACGAGAATATCGATACCGCCGAACTCCTCATCCACCGCCTTCACCACCGCATCGATCTGAGCGAGGTCGGTGACATCCAGCCGCACCGCCTTCGCCGAAGGGCCGATGGCGGCGGCAGACGCCGTGGCGCGGGCAATATCGATATCGGCGATGATGACCTTTGCGCCCTCATCGGCGAAAGCCTGCGCAAAACCAAGGCCGATACCGCGGGCAGCGCCGGTGATCAGCGCAACCTTGTTGTTCAATCTCATGTCGATCTCCGTGATGCATGGCGGGTCAATTGGCCATGCTCGTTTGTTGTTCGATGCTTTTCCTCACTCCCCTCATTCCTGTGCTTGTCACAGGAATCCAGCCGACGCGCGTCTGCGCGGCGAGAGAGTCCTTCCAACCCAAAGACTTGGGCTGACTGGATTCCTGTGACAGGCACAGGAATGAGGGAAGAACTGGCCCTCAATCCCCACCCATGCCGCCCGCCCCCGAAAGGCGAACGGGCGGCACGCCGGGAGGACGCGGCTACTTGATGTAGCCCGCGCGGGTCATGTCACGCTCGACCTGTTTCTGGGCGCCTTCGAGCGCCGCATCGACGGTCTGCTGGCCGGAAAGGGCAGCCGCGATCTGCTGGCCGACAATCGTGCCGATGGACTGGAATTCCGGTATGGCGACGAACTGCACGCCGGTATAGGGCACCGGATCCTTGGTCGGCTTGGACGGATCGGCAGACATGATCGCCTTCAGCACCGTATCCGCAAAGGGCGCGGCCTTCTTGTATTCCGGCAACTCATAGGTGGATTTGCGCGTGCCCGGCGGCACGGCCACCCAGCCTTCGCTTTCACCGACCGTCTTCACATAGTTCTTCGACGTCGCCCATTTGACGAAGGACTTGGCGGTTTCAAGCTTCTTCGTGCTGTTTGGAATGGCGAGGTTCCATGACCAGGACCAGCTCGAACCGTTCGGCGTCGCCTCCACCGGAGCGCGCGTAAACGCGGTCTTGTCGGCAACCTGGCTCTGCTTGGGGTCATAAACGCGGCCCGCCGCAGAGGTGGCGTCGATCCACATGGCGCAACGGCCGGAGGAAAACAGCGTCTGGTTCTCGTTGAAGCCATTGGCGGCCGCGCCGGGCGGGCCGTAGGAGGTCATCAGAGCCACATAATCCGAGATCGCCTTTTTCCACGGCTCGCTCGTCAGCTGCGGTTTCCAGTCCATGTCGAACCAGCGGCCGCCATAGGTGTTGATCATGGTGCCGAGGAAAGCCATGTTCTCGCCCCAGCCCGGCTTGCCGCGCAGGCAGATGCCATATTGCTGCTTCGACTTGTCGGTCAGCTTGGCGGCGAAATCCTTGATCTGGTCGTAGGTCGGATTGTCCGGCATCTTCAGGCCGGCGGCGTCGAACAGATCCTTGCGGTAAAGCGTGAACGAGCTTTCGGTGTAGAACGGCACCGCGTAAAGCTTGCCGTCGACAGTCAGGCCCTTTTTGATCGGATCAAGCAGATCGGCGTAATCGTAGTCGTCGCCGAGATCGCCGACCGGCGCCAGCCAGCCCTGCTTGCCCCAGATCGGCGCCTCGTAACCGCCGATGGTCATGATGTCGAACTGGCCGCCATTGGTGGCGATATCGGTGGTGACGCGTTCGCGCAGAACATTCTCTTCCAGCACGATCCAATTGATCTTGTTGCCTGTTTCCTTCTCCCAGGCGCTGGAAAGCTTCTGCATGATGATCATGTCGCCATTGTTGACGGTGGCGATGTTGATTTCCTCCGCCTGCGCCAGACCGGCGAAAAGGCCGATGCCAACGACGGACGATGACAGAATTCCAATTAATTTGCTCATGAGACCCGCTCCTCCTTTACGGATGTCCACGCATAACAATACATGCGTAAATTTTTTATCTCGCAAAATCCGCTCTCTTGTCAACGTCCGAAAATAAATCGCAGCATGGAGACACCGTCGACCGCACTAGTAAATCACTGTTTTAAAGCGAATATTATCATAAAAAATTATTTCCAGAGGCGCCCTACTTGCTGCGATGCAACAAAATTTTCGTCACCTCATATATTGACGCGCGTAAATTTTTGAATGATATCCGAAAACCAGAAGCCCTCGGGACGGCGGGATTACCTCCGCCAAAAAGGACGGGAGCCGAATGCATATGGAGGAGACGATGAGGCAGACATCCGCACTGGCGCCGCACACGAAAGGCCCGACCATCACGGCGGGGGAAATCCTCGTGGAAATCATGGCGACGACGGTGGGCGACGGCTTTCTGGAGCCGCAGGCGCTGATCGGCCCCTTTCCGAGCGGCGCGCCGGCCATCTTCATCGATCAGGTGGCGCGCTGCGGCGGAGCCGCCGGCATCATTGCCGCAGTCGGTGACGATGATTTCGGCCGTCTCAATGTCGAGAGGCTGCGCGGCGATGGCGTCGACGTCTCAGCCATCGCCACCATAGCCGACCGGCCGACGGGCAGCGCCTTCGTGCGTTACCGGGAAAACGGCGCACGGGACTTCGTTTTCAACATCGCCCATTCGGCGGCCAGCGAAACGCATATGACGGCTGAAGCGCAGGCTCTCATCGAAAAAGCCGGCCATGTGCACGTCATGGGATCGGCCTTCGCGATTGCCGGCATTGGCGACATCATTCTCGAAGCCATCAGACGCGTCAAGGCGCGCGGCGGCTCGGTCTCCTTCGATCCGAACATCCGCAAGGAACTGGCGCAGGGCGATGCCGGCCGCAGGCTGATCGACGATCTGCTTGAGATTACCGATCTTCTCCTGCCCTCCGGCGAGGAACTTCAGGCGGCCTCCGGACTGGATGACGAGGACGCGGCAATCGAAAAGCTGCTTGCCTCCGGTATCGGCGAAATCGTTCTGAAACGCGGCGCGGATGGCGCAAGCCATTTCAGCCGCGCCCATGGACGCATCGACGTCCCCGGCTTGCGGGTCCGCGAAATCGACCCGACCGGTGCCGGCGACTGTTTCGGCGCAACCTACCTCACCTGCCGCCGCCTCGGCATGCATCCGCAAAAGGCACTCACCTATGCCAATGCCGCCGGCGCGCACAATGTCACCCGCCGCGGCCCGATGGAAGGCGCCGCCAACCTTTCCGAACTCGACGCCTTTATGGCCGCGCAACTGTCGGAGGAAATCCTGTGACCGGTATACTCGAAAATCTCGCCGCCGCGCGCCGCTCCGGCAAGCCCGCCGGCATCACCTCCGTCTGCTCCGCCCATCCCGTTGTTCTGCGCGCCGCAATCCGCCGCGCCGCCGCCGGCAGGACACCGGTGCTGATCGAGGCGACCTGCAATCAGGTCAATCATCTCGGCGGTTATACCGGCATGACGCCACGGGACTTCGTCAGCTTCGTCAACAGCATTGCCGAGGAAGAAGGGTTGCCCCGCGAACTGGTGATTTTTGGCGGAGATCATCTCGGCCCCAATCCCTGGCGCAAGGAAACGGCCGAGGAGGCGCTGACAAAAGCCGCCGCCATGGTCGAGGCCTATGTGACGGCGGGTTTTCGCAAGATCCATCTCGATGCCTCGATGGGCTGCGCCGGTGAACCGGCGGCGCTGGACGATCACACGATAGCCAACCGCGCCGCCAAACTTGCGGCCGTCGCCGAAAAGGCCGCCACGGCTGCCGGCCTGCCGAAACCGCTTTATATTCTCGGCACCGAGGTGCCGGTGCCGGGCGGGGCGGACCATGTGCTCGACACGGTCGCGCCGACGCAGCCGCAGGCGGCGCGCCAGACCATCGACCTTCACCGCGAAATATTCGCGCGACACGGCCTTTCCGATGCGTTCGAACGGGTCATCGCCTTTGTCGTACAGCCCGGCGTGGAATTCGGCAGCGACAATGTCGTCGCTTACGATCCGCAAGCGGCCACCGCCTTGAGCGCCGTGCTGGACGCCGAACCGCAACTGGTCTTCGAGGCCCATTCCACCGATTACCAGACGCAGGCCGCCCTCACGACACTGGTATGCGATGGATATCCCATCCTGAAAGTAGGCCCCGGCCTGACCTTCGCCTATCGCGAGGCGCTTTACGCTCTCGACATGATCGCCTCCGAGATGATCGGCGATTATGGCGACCGTCCTTTGGCGCGGACCATGGAGAAGCTGATGCTTTCCTCACCCGGCGACTGGCGCGGACATTATCATGGCGATGACATCACGCTGCGATTGCAGCGCCACTACAGCTACAGCGACCGTATCCGCTATTACTGGACGCGGCCGGAAGCGCTTGCGGCCGTTTCCGCCTTGCATAAGGCGCTGGATGGGAAGACAATTCCCGAAACCCTGCTGCGCCAGTATCTCGGCGAGTTGCCGCTCGCGGCAGTTGCAGGAAAGGATATGGGGGAGGTTCTGGTCGCGGCAGTGGATCAGGTGCTGGCGACCTACCATGCAGCGACGGGCGAAGATCGTCACTAAGACAATCGTTAAATTGGGATGCCCCGGCGGGAGACGTTGCGGGTATCGGTCAGGGAGGGGAAACTCATGGCAACCCGAAACACGAGCGGTCTTGCGCGAGTGATGCTTGCGCCATCGGTGCTGTTATTGCTGGTGTGGATGATCGTGCCTCTGGCGATGACGCTGTGGTTCTCGTTCCAGAACTACAATCTCCTCAATCCGGCCAATGTCAGCTTTGCTGGTCTGTTCAATTACCAGTATTTCTATACCGACCCGGCCTTCTTCCAGTCGATCTGGAACACGCTTTTGATCGTCGGCGGCGTGCTGTTGATCACGGTGGTTGGCGGCATTGCCATTGCGCTTTTACTCGACAATGACATTTTCGGCCAGGGCATCGTCCGCATCATGATCATCTCGCCCTTCTTCGTCATGCCGCCGGTGGCCGCATTGGTGTGGAAGAACATGATCATGCATCCCGGTTACGGCGTGCTTGCCGATCTTTCCCGCTTCTTCGGTTTCCAGCCGGTCGACTGGTTTGCGCAGTTT
>NZ_JBNWCK010000010.1:0-162031 GCF_053522465.1 Agrobacterium sp. 22-214-1
GTAGAGATCGGTGCGGAAGTCGGCGTAGATTGCCTGCTGACGTTCGGCCTCGGTGATGTCGCCGGCGTTGAAAGCATTGAGAATGCCGGCAAGTACATCCGGCAGCGCGTTGCCGAGGCCGGAAATGCAGCCTGCCGCCCCGTTCTGCAACGACCAGAGAACGAGGTGATCCGGGCCGGAATAAACCTCGAAGCCGGGCATCTCCTTTGCCACCTGAAGATAGGCTTCGAGTGTCTGCTGAGCACCGCCGGAATCCTTGATGCCGGCGATATTGCCATGGGTGGCGAGTTTGCGGGCGGTTTCCGGCTCTATGTGGTTCTGGGTGCGGGCGGGAATGTCATAGAGATAGACCGGCGTTTCAACAGCGTCAGCCACCGTCGAGAAATGGCGGATCAGGCCATCCTGCGTGCAGGCGATGAAGAAGGGGGTGATGACGGCAATACCGTCGACGCCGATGCGGTCGAAGGCTTTGGCCAATTGCAGGGTTTCGAAAGTGGCGGGCATGCCGGCATTCACGATGACTTTGGCACGACCGGCAACTTCGTCCACCACCTCTTCGGTCAGCCGGATTTTTTCCTCATGCGTCAGCGCGGTGAAATCGCCATTGGTGCCAGCGCACATGATGTTGTTGCCGGCCGCCACCTGGCGGCGCACCTGTGCGCGGGTCGCTTCGTAATTGATGGTTTCGTCCTCGTTGAAACAGGTGACGAGCGCGACGAAAGCTTGTTTACTCATGAAAGAACTCCGCTTGAATTTGCGATGGCGTCGCCGGCAACGGCCGGATGGCGCTGAGATTGCATATCGGGGTCGGGATCGAGGCTCGCAGATAGAAGGGCACGGGTATAGGCCTCGCGCGGCGCTTCGAACACCTGTCGGACGGTGCCGAACTCCACCACCTCTCCCCGCTGCATGACCATGACGTGATCGGCAAAATCCCGAACCACCGGCAAATCATGCGCGATGAAGATGAAGGAAAGGCCCATTTCGCGGCGCAGCTTGTCCAGCAGCGCGATAACCTGCGCCTGAACCGAAACGTCGAGCGCCGAGACCGCCTCGTCGCAGATGATGAGCTTCGGTTCCAGCGCCAATGCGCGGGCAATCGCAATCCGCTGCCGCTGGCCGCCGGAGAACTGGTGCGGATAACGGCGCATATGTTCCGGCGAGAGACCCACCTGATGCAGCAATTCCGCAACCCGCTCACGCCATCTTACCTTGGGCAATATCTCCGGATGGATGACCCAGGCCTCGGAAATCAGCTGAAACACCGTCATGCGCGGATTGAGCGACTGGGTAGGATCCTGAAACACCATCTGCAAATCGCGCCGCAGCGCAAAGAGTTCGGCAGGCGGAAGCTTGAAGAGGTCGCGGCCCTTCCACAAGGCGCTGCCCGCATCCGGCTCGTCGAGGCGAAGTAGAATACGCGCCAGCGTCGATTTGCCGGAACCGCTTTCGCCGACGACCGCAATGGTTTCGCCTTCCATGAGGTCGAAGGAAACGCCCTTCAGCGCCTCGAAGGCGCCGTAACGCTTGCGCACATCACGTACGCTGAGCAGCGCTTCGCCCGCCGCCTGCGGCTCGTGCATGTCGCCCCTGCCGGGTGCTGCGCTGATGAGCTTGCGGGTATAGGGGTGCTGCGGATTGCGATAGACCTCGCGCACCGTGCCGGCCTCGACCAGAACACCCTTTTCCATCACCACCACGCGATCGGCGATTTCGGCGACAACACCGAGATCGTGAGTGATGATGAGCACGGCCATGCCGGTTTCCCGCTGCAATTCCTTAAGCAGCGAAAGCACCTCGGCCTGCACCGTCACGTCAAGCGCGGTGGTCGGCTCATCGGCAATCAGGAGATCGGGCCGAAGAGCCAACGCCATGGCGATCATGACGCGCTGGCGCTGGCCGCCGGAAAATTCATGCGGATGTTTTTTCAAGGCCCCGTCCGGGTCGGGAATGCCGACGCGGGCGACAAGCCGCCTCGCCTCCGCTTCGGCCTTTGCCTTGTCCATGCCGTGGGTGGTCATCGCCTCACGGATCTGCCAGCCGACGGTATAAACCGGATTGAGGTGGCTTAGCGGGTCCTGAAATATCATAGCGATGCGCCGGCCATTGATCTCGCGGCGCGCCTCGGCCGGCATGGTCAGAAGGTCCTGGCCGTCGAGCAATATCTGGCCGCTGCTGATATGCCCGGGCGGCATGTCGATGAGGTTCATGATGGCCGAGGACGATACCGACTTGCCCGAACCGCTTTCGCCGAGGATGGCCAGCGTTTCGCCACGGTCGATATGGTAGGAGATATCCTTCACCGCATGGACGACACCGCTTGCGGTGTGGAACTCCACGGAAAGGTTGCGCACGTCGAGAAGATGGTCAGCCATGCTTGCGGCCTTTCATTTCCAGCCGCCAGCGCTGCACGGGATCAAGCGCGATGCGCAGCCAGTTGGAAAGCAGGTTGAGCGACAGGGTGGTGAGAATGATGGCAAGTCCCGGCCAGAAGGACAGCCACCAGGCATTGGTGAGATATTGCCGCCCCTGCGAAATCATCAGGCCCCAGGTGATTTCTGGCGGCTGAATGCCGATGCCGAGGAAAGACAGCGCGCTTTCCGCCAGCATTACATAGGCGAAATCGAGCGTGGCGAGCGTCGTCAGCGTCGGCAGCACCACGGGCAGGATGTGGCGGAACAGGATGCGCTTGCCCGATGCGCCCATGACCCTTGCAGCCTGCACGAACATGCGTTCGCGCACCTCCAGCACCTCCGCCCTCGTGGTGCGGATGTAAACGGGAATGCGGGTGATGGCGAGAACCAGCATCAGGTTGAGGATGGAGGAACCGAGCAGATAAAGCACGATGACCGCGATCAAGAGCGACGGGAACGACATGATAATATCCGCGAGCCGCATGATGATCTGGCCGACACGGTTGGAGGAAAAACCGGCGATCAGCCCGAGCACGGTGCCGGTGATGGCGGAAAGAAGCACCGCACCGGCGGCGATCATCATCGTGTTTTGCGTGGCGGCGACAATGCGCGCGAGAAGCGAACGGCCGAGCGCATCCGCCCCCAGCCAGAAATACCACTCGCGCTGCCAGTCGAACGGGGCGAGATTGCGCCCGCGCAGGTTCTGTTTCGTCGCCAGATCACCAAGCCAGGCAGGGCCGACAAAAGCGAGGATAACGACGATCATGAGAAAGATCGCGGCGCAGAGCGCGAATTTATCCGCCCACAACATGCGCAGCATGCGCGTTGCGAAGGACGGCTCGGCAATGATCTCGGTGTCGGCGCTGGAAAGGCTCATGGCTGAACGGCCTCCTCAGTGCCGGATACGCGGATCGAGGAGCGCATAGGCGATATCGATCAGAAGATTCATCAGGAAGATTGCCAGCGCAGTCACGAGAATGGCGGCCAGCACGACGTTGAAATCGCGCTGCAGAATGGAATCGATCATCAGCTTGCCGACGCCGGGAAAACCGAAGATCGTTTCGACGATGACGGCGCCATTGAGAAGGCTTGCCGCCTGGTCGCCAATGACGGTGATGACCGGCAGCATGGCGTTGCGCAAGGCGTGAATGAAGATGATCGGACCCGACTTCACGCCCTTGGCGCGCGCCGTTTTGACGTAGGCCGAGGACAAAGCGCCGATCATCGAGCCGCGCACCACCTGCACGATAATGCCGAAGGGGCGCACGAACAGGACCGCGATCGGCAATATCCAGTGCAGCACGGAACCGGTGCCCGACGTGGGAAGCCAGGCGAGATTGACGGAGAAGACGACGATAGCGACAATCGCCAGCCAGAAATCCGGAACGGATGCACCAATGAGCGAGATGCTCGAGGCCATGCGATCGAAAAAGCCGCCGGAGCGGAAAGCCGCAAGCGAACCGACGACGATGGCGGCGGTGGTGACGAGCGACATGGTGATGACTGCAAGCCACAGCGTCCAGACGAAAGCCTCCAGCACCACATCCAGCGCCGGGCGGGCTTTCCTGAGCGATTCTCCAAGATCACCCGTCATCACATCGCCCGCATAACGCAGGAACTGCACCATCAGCGGATCGTTCAACCCGTGCAGCGCCCGAAACTGCTGCTTCAACTCTTCCGAAGCCTCGACCGGCAGAAACAGCGCGGCCGGGTCCCCTGTCAGGCGCGACAGGAAGAAAACCATGACGATGAGGCCGATCAGGGAGATCAGGCTTGCAACGGAACGTTTTCGGATGAAGCTCAGCATGGTTGCCTCCGGTTTTTCAATGCGGCGGCGAAGCTTTCGCCGCGCCGCCGCTTCTTAGTTGACAAGACGCGGGGTCTTATTTGATGCCGATTTCCGAAAGCTGCAGCATCGAGTTGCTGGCGATGGTGGGCTTGAAGTCCAGCCGTTCCGAGACGCGGGAGAAGCCGACCATGTGGAACAGCAGCACATCCGCCACCACATCATCGTGCAGATAAGCGATGAGTTCCGACCAGAGCTTGGCGCGTTCGTCACCCACGGCTGCGGATGCACGTTCGATCAGATCGTCCACCTTCTTATCCGAGAAGCCGGACTGCGTGCCCTTGGTCGCGTATTTGAAGAACATGGTGAAGGACGGGTCGCCCTTGGAATTGTCGTGCATGGCGGCAACGATCTGCGGTCCACGGCCTTCCTTGAAGGGCTTGGAGTAATAGCTTTCGTGCTCGGCCACTTCCACGAATTTCAGGTCGATCTTGAAGCCGACATCCTGCAATTGCTGCTGGATCGCCTCCATGATCTCGGTGACGTTGGGGAAGTTAGCGGTACGCGCGATGATGGTGATCGGCGTATCCACCTTCACACCGGCAGCCTTGGCTTCCTCGAGCAGCTTCTTTGCGCCCTCGGGGTCATAGGGGAAGACCTTGACGTCGGGGTTCCAGCCAAGCGTGGTCGGCGGAACGAGTGCGGTGGCCAGCACGGCGCCTTCCGGAACCAGCGTGCCGAGGAAGGCCTGCCGGTCGATGGCAAGGTTGAGCGCGCGGCGCACCCGCACATCGTTCAGCGGCGCAATATTGTGATCGAGACGCATATAGACCGTCTCGCTGTCGAGATAGGAAAAGTCGGTCTTCGTATTGGTAGCGTCGAGCTGCGAAATGGAAGGCGAAAGATCGGCTTCGCCGGTCTGCACCATGGCGGCGCGAACCGAAGGGTCGGCGCGGAAAAGATAGGTCGCTTCCGTCACCTGCGGCTTGGCGCCCCAATAGTCATCGCGTGCGGTGAGGACAATCTGCTGGCCCGGTGTCCAGTTGGTCAGCTTGTAAGGCCCGGTGCCTACAGGCTCGCGGATGAATTCCATCTTGGTTTCTTCGGGAACGATCGTGACGAGCGACATCAAGAGCGGCAGAATGGGCTGCGCCGGTTCGGTCTTGAAGTCGATCGTGTGATCATCGACGATAGACGGGGTCACCGTCATGCCGCCGAAATAACGACGGGACTCGCAGGCGTTCTTGTCGCTCATGATGCGTTCGAAGCTGTGCTTGACGTCCTTGGCATCGAATGCCGTGCCGTCGGAAAACTTCACGCCTTCACGCAGGTGGAAACGCCAGCTTCCATCGGCATTCTGTTCCCACTTCTCGGCAAGGCGCGGCTGAACGCCCTTCTTGCCGCGCACATCGAGCTCGGTCAGCGTCTCGCTGACATTTTCCATGATGATGCGGCCGATATTGGAGCGGGTGGCCATGCAGGGCTCAAGCAGATCCGCCTCTTCCGCCAGCACGATCTTGATCGGCCCCGATGCCGCAAGCGCCGGCGAAACCGCGGCGCTGAGGGAACCCAAGACCAGGGCGCCCGCAATCAATGACTTCTTCATTCCGTTCTCCTCCCAGATTCAGAAATTCAGCAACATGGCGGCGCGCCGCAAGGGGCATCTGAAAAATCCCCGTCTCCTGCATTGAGGAGCATGACATGCGGATGATTGTCTCCTCCACCCGTAAGCAGAGCATCGACGTTATCGCATTTTTTGTCAATTTATTTTTCGAAGGCAATTTTTATTCAAGCTAAATTCATTAATTTTATTATTTAAAAACAATAGTTTAATTCAAAAAATCAAAAATAGAAGATCCTCTTTTTTCATCAAATAAACTTGACAACTTTTTGAATATGTCATTTTCATCGGAACAAGAGGAGACCACGATGACCCCTGATGACATCGCTCACGCCATGACCGGAGCCATCCATGCCGTGTCGGAAGACCGGCAGGAAGCGTTCCTGCCGTCGCCCATGATCCAGAACCATGCGAGCTTCCTGCACCTTCTGGATGACGGCACCCTGCTCTGCGCCTGGTTCGGCGGCACGCTGGAAGGAAAATCGGATATTTCGATTTTCGCATCCGTGCTGACAGCGGGTGCAACCCGCTGGGGACCGCCGCAGCGCCTGAGTCACGACCTCGCCCATTCCGAACAGAACCCGGTCCTCTTCACCGCGCCGGATGGCGTTCTCTGGCTGTTTCACACAGCCCAGCCCTCCGGCAATCAGGATGAATGCCGCATTCGCATGGCGCGAATCCACCGCGACGCGACTGCACCGGAGAAGCTTATTTCCGACGAAGGACGTTTTCTCGATCTCCCGCAGGGCTGTTTCATCCGCGCGCCGCTGCGCGTCCGCGATGACGGCGCCTGGCTGCTGCCGATCTTCCGCTGCATCCAGCGCCCCGGCCAGAAATGGAACGGCAGCCACGATACGGCAGCGCTCGGCATATCCACGGACGATGGTGCAACTTGGCAATTGCAGGAGTTGGAGGAATCGACTGGCTGCGTGCATATGAGCCCGGTCGCTGTAACGAGTGGGGACTACGCCGCCTTCTTCCGCCGCCGTCAGGCCGATTTCGTCTATCGCACGGAAAGCGCCGATGGCGGCCGCTCATGGTCAAAGCCGCAGCAGACCGATGTGCCCAACAATAATTCCTCCATTGCGGTCATCAGGCTCAACGATGGCAGGCTGGCCATGATCTGCAACCCCGTCAACGCCGCGCAGTCAAGCGACCGCCGCGCCTCGCTTTATGACGAGCTGGGAGAGGAAGACGACAGGCCTGATGCCGATCCGAGCGGCGGCTGTGTGCCGGTGTGGGGCGTGCCGCGCGCGCCGGTTTCGATCTGCCTGTCCGATGATGACGGGCGCAGTTTTACCACCCGAATCCTGATCGAAGACGGACCGGGCACCTGCCTTTCGAACGATTCGACCGATGGGCGCAATCTGGAAATGTCCTATCCGTGGCTTCTGGAAGCGCCGGACGGTACGCTGCATGCAAGCTACACCTATCATCGCCGCGCAATCAAATATGTCCGGCTGGCGCCCGGCTGGGCTAACGAGAACGACGGGAGACAAAGATGAGCAACGTCATTGGCATCACCATGGGCGACCCCTGCGGCGTCGGCCCCGAGATCACGGTGCGGGCGCTCGCAGAAATGTCCGCCCCGGATCGCGCGGCGACGCGGATTTACGGCAACCTCGCCACGCTGGAAGCGGCGCGGGATGCACTCGGCGTTGATATCGATCTTTCTCAGCACACGGTCGACCTGCCCGTGGAGGGCGCGCCGCTGCCCTGGGGTACATTGTCGCCAGTGGCCGGAGACGCCGCTTTCCGCTTTATCGAAAAGGCCGTTCGTGATGCCGAAGCGGGTGCAATCGGCTGCATCGTCACCGCGCCGATCAACAAGGAAGCCCTGAATCTCGCCGGTCACCATTATGACGGGCACACCGGCATGTTGCGAAGCCTCACCGGCTCCTCGGCGGCCTATATGCTCCTCGCCTCGGAACGGCTGAAAGTCATTCACGTTTCCACCCATGTCTCCCTGCAGGAGGCCATTCGCCGGGCGACGACGGAGCGGGTGCTGGCAACCATCCGCGCCGGCAACGCGCATCTGAAGCGCATCGGCTACGAGCGGCCGCGCATCGCGGTTGCCGGCATCAACCCCCATTGCGGTGAAAACGGCCTGTTCGGTACCGAGGATGACGACCAGATCGCACCGGCGGTCGCCGCCGCACGCGCCGAAGGCATCGAGGTGCAGGGGCCTATTTCCGCCGACACCGTGTTCCACCGGGCTTATTCCGGCGCTTTCGATCTCGTCGTCGCGCAATATCACGATCAGGGCCATATCCCGATCAAGCTTGTCGCTTTCGACACCGCCGTCAATGTCTCCGTCGATCTGCCGATAGACCGCACCTCCGTCGATCACGGCACGGCTTTCGATATCGCCGGCAAAGGCATCGCCAATCACGGCAACATGAAAGAGGCGATCGCCTATGCGCGCAGGCTCGTGGCAGGCAAGGGCACGAAAGGATGAGCACCATGTCCACAGCTTCCATTCTCATCCACCAGCCACGCAGGCTTGGGGTTGGTGCGGGCACCATTTCACAGGTCGGCGCATGGGCCGGGAAAACCGCCTCCACCCTGGTGATCGCAACGCCGCTCACGGCAAAATTCGCTGACCGGCTGCAATTGCAGGGCCCTTTCACGATCTTCGACGCCATTCCCGGCGAGCCCGACACAGCAACGCTCGATGCCGCCCTTGCCGCGGCGCGCGCTGCTCAACCCGATCTCGTCATCGGCCTCGGTGGCGGTTCGGTAATGGATGTGGCGAAGCTGGTCGCTGCCCTCTGGAATTCCAGCCAGTCGCTTGAAGACGTGGCCGGGCCGAACAAGGTTGCCGGGCGCGACACACGGCTGGTGCAGATCGCCACCACCGCCGGCACCGGCTCGGAAGCCGGCATCCGCTCGCTCATCACAGACCCGATGAAAGGCAGCAAGATCGCGGTCGAAAGCCCTCATCTGATCGCGGATTTCGCCGTGCTCGATCCGGAACTCACCTATTCCGTCCCATCAGCCGTTACGGCGGCAACCGGGGTGGATGCCATGGCTCATTGCGTCGAAGCCTTCACCAACCGCAAGGCCCATCCGATGATCGACGGTTTCGCGCGCATGGGCTTTGCACTGGTCGGCAAATATCTGGCGCGCGCCGTCCGCGACGGTGCGGATACTGAAGCGCGGGAAGGCATGATGCTCGCCTCCTATTATGGCGGCATCTGCCTCGGCCCGGTCAATACGGCGGCCGGCCATGCCATCGCCTATCCGCTCGGCACGCTTCTCAACCTGCCGCACGGGCTGGCGAACGCCATCGTGTTTCCGCATGTTCTGGCCTTCAACCAGCCTGCGGTTTCGTCGAAGACGGCGGAAGTGGCGGGAGCGCTCGGGCTTCGCGAACACCTTGCGCCTGACGATCTGCGCAAGGCGGCGACGGATTTCTGTGCCGAACTCGGCATCGAAATGTCACTCGCACGGCACGGCGCGACTGAGGCCGACCTTCCCCGCTACGCTGAGGATGCGCATGCCATCCGTCGGCTGATGGACAATAACCCCGTCGAAATGAGCGTCGAGGACGTGCTCGGCATTTACCGCCACGCCTTCTGAGCAAAAATCCGGTGCGCGGACGCGCGCATCGGTCTTCGGTAATCCGCTTAATCCGTGTGCGAAGATTCGAACAGGCGGTCGCGCGATCCGGTCAGATGCTGGAGCATCAACTGGCGCGCCGCCTCTGCGTCCCCATCGGCAATCGCCTTTGCGATTGCCTCATGCTCGGCGAAAACACGCGTCAGGCCGGATGCCTCCCGCTTCACCGACATGCCGTGGAACTTCATTCCCATTGCAATATGGTCCTTGAGCGCTTCCATCGCGGTGGAGAAATAGCTGTTTCGCGCCGCCCGCGCGATGGCGAGGTGGAACTGATAATCGGCATCCTCGCGGTGGGACTGGCGATTGGTCGCATCCCGCATCAGTTCGAGCGCCTTCCGGATCGCCGCAAGCCTCTCGCCATCGTGCCGCAAGGCCGCCGCAGCCGCCGCAGCCGGCTCCAGCGTCAGCCTGAATTCGTAACAGTTGAGAAGATCAGCAACGTTTTCGAGTTGTCCGAAGCCGAGCGGCTCGCGCAGGCCAAAAGCCCTGACATAGCTGCCGGAGCCTCTGCGGGAATAAATGAACCCCTGCTCGCGCAGCCGCCGCAACGCCTCGCGCACGACAGGTCGCGACACTTCGAATTCCATGGCGAGTTCATGCTCGGTCGGCAGCCGCTCATCCGGCTTGTAGGCGCCGGATTTGATCGCCCGGTGCATTCTCTCGAAAATAATGTCCGGAAGTGCCTTGCGCGCCGTTTCTTTCATCAGCCCCATCTGGTCAGCTCTCTCCAGCGTCATTGTCGCCAAGCATCATTTTCGCGATCCGTTTCAACGTGTCAGCTTGCCCAAAACCGCCGGACTTCGCAATGATGCATTGATCTCCCGACCAGCCGACCCCGAGACCCGGCAGGCATTCGCCGGCGAGACGCAAACGCGAAACGCCCATGGCCCGAAGCACTGCCTCTGCCGTGGCTCCGCCCGATAACAGCAGCCTTGCCGCCCTGGTGGTAAGATGCGGCACGACGCCCTCCGCCAACCGGTCTGAAACCGCAAGCGGCGACAGATTTTCCTTACCCTGCGTCGCTTGAACCAACGTCAGACCGGCACCGTCATCGGTGTGGCGGGGCATGACGCCATTCGGCGCCTCTACGATCGAGACAGGCCCAACGCTTTTGAGAACGTCAATCTGCTCCACCGTGATCGGATCGCGAGACCCGATGACAAAAAGCCCCCTGCCGGGTGGAATGATCGCGGCCTCTGGAACAGCCTGCGCCGTCATCGCTTCAGCCAGCGCCTCGGCAAGCCCACGCGCGCCAACCAGAAGATCGGCCCCTTCCGCCTGCGCGGCGGCAAGAGCTTCCCTGATATCGCCCTGTGATCGCGTGTCGGGTATCGTGCAGCGGCCGGCATGTCCGCCCAGCCTTTCATGAACCGGAATGGCAGCTTCGACGCCAAAGCCGGAAACGGCTCCGCCAGTAACGACGCGTCCGAAATCCGGAATGGCAGGCGCGACAAGCGCGTGCCGATAGGAAATCGCATCCATTTCCGCCGCAATATGCCCTTTCAGGCGGGAATCGATCTTCTTGAAAAGGACAGCATCGGCCGGAACCAGCCTCAGCAGTTCCTGCGTGCGACGCCGGGCTTCATCCGCTTCGCCATCGCGGCAGCCAAGATTGACGCTGAGGACGGCAGGCGCATCCGCCAGCGCCGCACGCACACCGTCAAGCCCTATCGCAACCTCGGTCGCCAGCCCACGCCCGGCAAAGGGAGCGGCGGCGTCGAGCGCTCCGGTCAGATCATCGGCAAAAATCAGCAGCACAGACGAGGCCTTCATAAAAGTTGTAATGTTTTACGTCGATAAATTTATTTATAATCAATAGATAAATGGATGTGAATAACAAAAATTATGGCGCAGCCTTTCGGACTGGCCAATCGACCGCAAAGAGGCTCAAAGGACGAGAAAAGAAATCGGAAACGGCAAAAAGAAAACGCCAAACGCGGGCGCAGCCATATATGGCGAGACGGCCGAGGGATGGCGAACGAACAATGTCGCTAGATGAACCGGAAAGGCAGGCCCGAGATGAGCGCCTTGACGAAGCGCTTTTTCTGAAAGCGTCCATTCAGCGATACACGTGGCAACTGCGTCGGCTTTTCAAGGCTATGGGAACCGATAACGCCAGCCTGCGTGGTCACGGCTGCGGAAAATCCTGCATCGTGAACCGCTTTCGCTTCACGTTCTCCCACGGCCTTTACCCAGCCATAGGGATAGGAAAAGGACCGTGGCCGATGGCCGGCATAGGCTTCCACCCGGCACGTCGATTCCGCAATCTCATAAGCCAGACGCGCCGCATCTACCTTACGCATATTCACATGCGTCATGGTATGCGCACCGAAATGCACCAGAGGGTCCTGCGCCAGCGCCCTGAGCTCATCTTCATCCATGACAAGTTCGTCCACGATCGCGATGGGATCGACGCCATGCTGCCTCGCGACACGATCGATCCTTTCCACCGCCTCGTCCTCCGAAAAGTTCTGGACGAAATCTTCAAGCCGCGTGAATGCCTCCGCTTTCTGCGAAGGGCTGGCGCATGCCACCTGCTCCGGCCCCGCCCCGAAATCGAATTCGAACGACGCGGCTTTCTGCGTCAGGGCAGCAGCGGTCTCCCACCAGAGGCTGCGTGTTCGCTCCACAAAACCCGGCGTGATGAAAATCGTGTAGGGAACGGCATATTTACGGAAGATCGGCGCGGCATAGTCGGCATTGTTTCGATAGCCGTCATCGAGCGTGAAGGCGCAGAACGACCGGCCCTCGTGATTATCGGCAAGCAGAGCCGGCAGATCGTGCAGATGGACTGGAACAAGACCGCATTCGAGTGCGGCCTGTATCGCCTCTTCCAGAAATTGCGGCGTGACGGACAATTGCACATTGGGTGCGAAAACCGAAACAACCCCTCCGGGGCGCACATGATGAAGCGTAAAGATTACGCCACGACCGGCGAAAGACGGAAATGCCGAACGGACGGCCGGGAGAGAACTCACCTCCAGCCCCGTCCTTATAGCCCCATATTTCACAAGGCGTTTTATCGGCTGAAAGAACATCCTCCCCGATTGTCCTGATGTCAGGCCGGGAAGAAGGCGTTTTCTCACGACTCGCGAGACCGTCAGCGGCAGATCGATCAGGCCCGGCAAGGGATCGTTCGGCGCAAAGGCGGCCCAGCTGCGGATATTGCCCAGAGAAGCGAAATAGTCGCCGATTTTCGCCTGCCCCCTCCGGGCCAATATGAAGGCGGCAACGGCATCGCGGACAAGATAGGACCAGGAAACGCCCTGCCGCACATTGCCGGGCTGGCCGACCGGCTCGCCATTGGCGACCCGCCATAGCAGGGAGCCGAGGTCGATGCCCGCTGCAGAGCAAAGGCCAAACCATGACCATGGGCGCGGATTGACATCGAGAAGCTTCAGTTTCCCGTCCCGGCCGTCGAGCTTGAATTCCGCCTCGACCAGCCCGCTATGGCCGGCCGATTTCAGTATTTTTCGGGCCGCGTCCACCGCTTGTCCGTTGTCGACGACCTCGACGCGGGTGCTGGTATAGCCGAAATCGACAGGATATTGCCGGGCGCGCCGAGCGGTGAATTCCGCGACCGGCTCTCCCTTAAGCCACAGCGCCGCGTAGGAGAACTGGCTTTCTCCCCCGCCCGGAATGAGTTCCTGTACGACGACATTGCCGGCGCCGATCTCTTCACTCGCATCGGCAAAAGCCGTTTTCAGAGCATATCGGTCATCGGCGCGAATGACTTTCGCCCTGGCGATGGTGGTATCTCCACCGCCCATATTCGGCTTGAGAATGACGGGAAACAATATGTCCAGCGTATCGATGTCGGCGGCCGATGCCAGCGCATAGGTTCGCGGAATACTGACGCCAAGTTCCGCGGCGCGCTGGTAAAGCAGCGGTTTTTCGCAGAGCCATTGCAGCGCGGTCCAATCCGGCAGGATGATTTTGTAGAGCGAGGACAGTTCCTCACGATGCTGCGCAACGAGCTGGACCTCTCCGTCGCCGGACGGCACCAGCAGACAGCCCTTCAAACCATGCTTGTCGGCCATTTGACGCAGGAACGGCAGTGCCCCGGCATCATGCGGGCCGGCCCAGCGGATTGTTTTCCGCACGAAACGCGACCAACCCGGCAAAGGGGAATCGTGGGTGAGGTAATAAACAGGCACATTCAGGGCGCCGAGGCTTCGGGCAAGGGCGAGCGTGCCGTGAGCGCCGCCGACAATAACAACACCTGGAATGGTCAAAGCCTGATCCCCGTCCTATTCCATATCTTGATCGCAAAAATTGATAAATAAATTGGATATTTCTAAAGTATTGAGCGGTCGGATATCGAATTGCGAAAGATCCGAAACGCCGATGCTTTTAATCTTTCGCAGGCGCTTCGGAATTGCTTTGAAAAGAAAATGAGGATGCCGCCTCACGCCTCCTTGCGGACGGGACGCGGATCGCCGTTGTCGTCCACCGCGACCATGATGAAGACGGCCTCCGTCACCTTTTCGCGTGAATCCTGATAGTGCCTGCGGGTCCAGGCCTCGATCTTCAACGTGACGGAGGTGCGGCCGATCTTTTCGATTTTGGTGTAGACACACAATGTATCGCCGATCTTGACCGGCTTCTTGAAGACGATCTCATTGACTGCGACGGTGACAGTGCGGCCGCCGGCCACATCATTGGCGCGGACGAAAGCGGCAAGGTCCATCTGCGACATGACCCAGCCGCCGAAAATATCGCCGGCCGGGTTGGCATCGGCGGGCATCGCTAGCGTTCTGAGCGTGAGTTCCATATCGGCGGGCGGTTGCTGGTCCATGTCTCAAAGTCCTTTCACAAGCCTCCCGCTGCCGGACTTAAACAACCGCACCCCATCCGCCAATAGCCGATTTGTCGCGGCAGCCCTTCCAAAACAGCAAGGAATCACAGAGCCATCGTAAGCTTCGGTTAACCATGATGAGGCACGATTCCAAAAAACGCGAGGGCGTGCGAATGGCCTATGACTGGAGTGGAAACAACACAATACAGCAGCGCTACGACCGTATCGTCCTGGCGGTCGCCAGCGTCGTCGCCATCAGCCTGGCGACCGGCACCCTTGCCCTGCGTTCGCAGGTGGAGCCGGACACCACCATAAGCCTTGCCAAACAGCAGCGGCTCGATTCGGACAAATGGCATTTGCGGCTCTAGTCCGCTCGGATCAGCCCGATATCCAATGCCCTATTGCGGAGCGCTCCCGGCCCTGGAGATATTCTCCTTCTGCGCGGTATGGTCGAGATGCGCCACAGCCGGGGCGAGCACCGACAGGAATGTTTCCGATCGGCCGATATAGACGATCGCCGCACCCTCGATCCCATTCAGAACTTCCGCCAGCGTATCCTGCGTCTGTTTTTCCAGCCCTTCGAGCAAATCGTCGATAACGAGGAATTTCGGCTTCAGCAGCAGGGCATTGGCCACCCGTATGCTGGCCTGCTCATCCGAATCCAGTTTTTTGTCCCAGCGAATATTTTCCTCGAGGCGGGATGCCATCTCGCCGAGCCCGCAGGCAGTGAGCGCCGAGACATAATCCGCATCGGCGAAACGCTGGGGGGCGCGCGGATAGGCGAGGATTTCACGCAGCGATCCCGCCGGCAGATAGCCGTGCTGAGCAATGAAAAGCGTGTCGGACTGCTCGGGCATCTCAATCCTGCCCTGCCCCCAGGGCCACAGGCCCGCCATGGCCGCAAACAGCAGCCTTCGGTTCACGCCCTGCTCGCCATTGATCATCAGCCGTTCGCCCGGCCCGATCTCGACTTCGCTCTCGCGCAGCTGGAAGCCGCGATCCAGATCCTGCCCACCCGCATCGCGGCAGATCACCACCGACTGGAGGCGGATTTTTTCATTCTCCGCACTGCGTTGCAGATCGATCGCCAGGCCGTGCTGTTCGACGCTGTCCATCTGGATAAGCGCGTTACGGAACACCGAAACGCGTTGCAATGTCGCCTTCCAGCTGGCGATCGGCCCGAAATTGTCGATGTACCAGCGCAGCGCCGTGTTGACCTGGTTGAACGCACCGACGGCCATCATCAGCCCGCCGAAGGTGAGGTTGCCGGAGAAATAAACCGGAGCGGCGATCAGGATCGGCGCCACCACCGCCAGCCAGCCATATCCTGCCGAAACCCATGTGAGATGCGTTAGCGCCATGGCGAGCCCGCGAATGACGCCGAGCACCGCATCAATATCGATACCGATCCGCCGCCTTTCGTTCTTTTCGCCACGTGCAAGGGCAATGGCGGCAAGATTTTCGCTCGCCCGCATCAGCGAGAAGCGAAGCTCCGCCTCTTTGGAATAACGCTCGGCATTCAGCCCGACAAGCCGATAACCGACGAGATTGCTGAGCAGGGAAGCCGAACCGGCGTAAAGGATCGCCGCCCAGACCATATAGCCGGGGATCGCATAGGTATCGCCGCTGATGGTGATGGCAAAGCCGGCCGAGAGCGACCAGAGGACGCCGATAAAGCTGACGAGCAGGATCGTCGCATTGACGAGACCGATGGAAAGCGCCGTGCTGCTTTCAGCCAGATTGCGGACATCGTCATGCAGGCGCTGGTCGGGGTTGATCGCAATCGTGCCGAAACCGGCAAGACGGGCGGCACGCCCCGGTTTCAGCCATTGATCCACCATATCCTTGGCAAGGCCCTCGCGCATGTTCAGCGCCGTCATCTGGTTCAGCCAGGTCTGGATGACGTTGAGGAGAAGCAACAGCCCCGCGATGATGGCGAAGACCTCCAGCTGGTGAATGAAGGCGGCAAGATCGCGCCGCTCCAGCGCGTTGTAAAACGGCGCGTTCCATTCATTGAGCCTGATCTGCCCATAGGCGGTAAGCAATATCACCGTGAGCAGCGCTATCGACAGCAAGATCAGCCGGGTGCGCACTGGCGAGGTCCAGAAGGCACGCCCCATCATACGCAGCTGCGCCGGGAAATCGAGATCGAAACCCGAAAGATTAGCCGCGCTTTTGCGCTGATCGTCGGTCACCGTTGTTGCCATTCATTCCATTCCGAAACGTCAGTCGGCAAAGAAAGCGGGTCGCGATTCTGCGCCTTTCGTTGCCAAGCAATAACACGCCGTTCGACCTTGTCCACAATCCCGGCGAAATCTCAGAGGCGATGATTGAAAAGCCCGGACAATTCTTACCACGGGCAAATATCGCGGCCTCGACCAACAATGCGGTTGCCCCCGGAAATGATCCTTGCTTTCTTTTCCTGCATTGCACAAAATCCGAATAATTTCAGAGGGGCGGACAAACCGCATAAGCCGGAAAAACCGGGCAAGGCAGATTAATGGCGATCAAAGCGAGCATCTATCATCTGACGCATTATAAATACGACAATCCGGTTCGCCTTGGACCACAGATCATAAGATTAAAGCCCGCCTCGCACTCCAGAACCCGTGTTATCAGCCATTCGCTCAAGGTTTCGCCCTCCAATCACTTCGTGAACCTTCAGCAGGATCCCTACGGCAATTACCTCGCCCGCTTCGTTTTTCCCGAGCCCGCGACGGAATTTAAGATCGAGGTCGATCTTGTCGCCGATATGACGGTTTACAATCCGTTCGATTTCTTTGTGGAGGAAGAGGCGACAAAGTGGCCCTTCGACTATCCGCAGGAATTGCGCGACGACCTGTCCATCTACATGAAGCCGGAGCCGACGGGTCCGCTGCTCGCCGCCTTCATGGCCACCGTCGACCGCACGCCGGGGCAGCAGACGGTGGATATGGTCGTTGGCCTCAATGCCCGCCTGCAACAGGAGATCGGTTACGTCATCCGCATGGAACCGGGCGTCCAGACGCCGGAGGAAACGCTTGCTTCCGGCAAGGGGTCCTGCCGCGATACGAGCTGGCTGCTGGTGCAGGTTCTGCGGCATCTTGGCCTCGCCGCCCGTTTTGTGTCGGGATATCTCATTCAGCTCACCCCCGATCTCAAAGCGCTGGATGGCCCATCCGGCACCGAAGTGGATTTTACCGATCTGCATGCCTGGGCCGAAGTCTATATGCCCGGCGCGGGCTGGATCGGCCTTGACCCCACCTCGGGACTTCTGACGGGCGAGAGCCATATTCCGCTGGCGGCAACGCCGCATTACCGCAATGCGGCGCCGATTTCCGGCGGTTATTACGGCCATGCCAATACGGAGTTCGCCTTCGACATGCAGGTCCGGCGGGTTGCCGAAACGCCGCGCATCACCAAACCCTTTTCGGATGAAAGCTGGGAGGAACTCAATGCGCTCGGCCAAGAGGTCGATGACGTTCTGAACAGCCATGACGTCCGGTTGACCATGGGCGGCGAACCGACCTTCGTTTCCATCGACGATTTCGAATCCGACGAATGGAACACCGGCGCGGTCGGGCCGACAAAGCGTGAAAAGGCCGATGCCCTGATCCGCCGCCTGCGTGAGCGTTTCGCACCGGGCGGCTTTCTGCATTACGGGCAGGGGAAATGGTATCCAGGCGAAAGCCTGCCGCGCTGGACCTTCTCGCTCTATTGGCGCAAGGACGGCCTGCCGATCTGGCAGAACCCGGCGCTGATCGCCGAGGAGGGCGCAAATACAGGCGTCAAGGCGGAAGATGCGCAGAAACTGCTGGGCGGCATAGCCTCCCATCTCGGCATCGAGCCTGAGCTGGTGCTGCCGGCCTATGAGGATCCAGCCGAATGGATCATCAAAGAAGGCAGCCTTCCCGACAATGTCGACCCGTCCAATTCCAAACTCAAAGACCCGGAGGAGCGAAACCGCATGGCCCGCGTCTTCGAGCGGGGACTGACGACACCGACCGGTTATATTCTTCCCGTTCAGGCGTGGAATGCGCGCGCCGGCGGCAAGCGCTGGATCAGCGAAAAATGGAAGACGCGGCGCGGAAAAATATTCCTCGTTCCGGGTGACAGCCCGGTGGGTTACCGCCTGCCGCTCGGCACCCTGCCCTATGTGCCGCCATCCGCCTATCCCTATATTCATGAAGCCGATCCTTCGATCCCCCGCGGTCCGCTTCCAGATGTCCTGACGCCATCGGGCCGCGCCATGCCCGAAGCCTCCTTCCATGCCAGCGAGGCCCCGGGGCAGGAGCGCATAGAACAGACGCTCGGCGAAATCGGGGGCGCGGTGCGCACCGCCATGTCGGTAGAACCGCGCGACGGCCGGCTCTGCGTCTTCATGCCGCCAGTCGAGCGCATCGAGGACTATCTGGAACTGATTGCAGCAGCGGAAGCGGCAGCCGCCGATCTTGGCTTGCCCGTCCATATCGAGGGCTATGCGCCGCCGCATGACGAACGCGTCAATGTCATCCGCGTCGCCCCCGATCCCGGTGTCATCGAGGTCAACATCCACCCCGCCGCAGGCTGGAAGGATTGCGTCGACATCACCACGGCTGTTTATGAGGAGGCGCGCCAATCGCGTCTCGGCGCCGACAAGTTTATGATCGACGGCCGCCACACCGGCACCGGCGGCGGCAACCATGTGGTCGTGGGCGGCGCCAACCCCAATGACAGCCCCTTCCTGCGCCGGCCCGATCTTCTCAAAAGCCTCGTTCTGCACTGGCAGCGGCATCCCTCGCTCTCCTATCTCTTCTCAGGCCTCTTCATCGGCCCGACGAGCCAGGCGCCGCGTATCGACGAGGCCCGCCACGACAGTCTCTACGAGTTGGAGATCGCGCTTGCGCAGGTGCCTGCCCCCGGAGAAGGCGTGCCGCCCCTGCCATGGCTGGTCGACCGGCTGTTCCGCAATCTTCTGACGGATGTGACAGGCAATACCCATCGCGCCGAAATCTGCATCGACAAGCTGTTTTCGCCTGACGGGCCGACCGGCCGCCTCGGCCTTGTGGAATTCCGCGGTTTCGAAATGCCGCCCAACGCGCGCATGTCGCTCGCCCAGCAATTGCTGGTGCGCGCCCTCATCGCCCGTTTCTGGAAAAACCCGGCCGCCGGCAAATTCGTGCGCTGGGGTACGGCGCTCGCCGACCGCTTCATGCTGCCGCATTATATCTGGGCAGATTTCCTCGACGTGCTTGCCGATCTCAGGGAAAACGGTTTCGACCTCAAGCCCGAATGGTTCACCGCCCAGCAGGAATTCCGTTTCCCCTTCTTCGGCGAGGTGGAATATGAGGGTGCGAAGCTGGAATTGCGCCAGGCCCTGGAGCCCTGGCATGTGATGGGCGAACAGGGCGCCATCGGCGGAACCGTGCGTTATGTCGACAGCTCCGTCGAGCGCCTGCAGGTGCGGCTGGAAACCTCCAATCCCGCCCGTTACGCGGTGGCATGCAACGGCCGCGCCGTGCCGCTGACCCCGACCGAAAACCGCAGTGTCGCGGTCGCCGGCGTTCGCTTCAAGGCATGGCAGCCCGCTTCCGGCCTGCATCCCGTTCTGCCCGTCAATTCACCCTTGACCTTTGACATTTATGATACATGGTCGAGGCGATCGATCGGCGGATGCATCTACCATGTTGCTCATCCGGGCGGGCGCAATTACGAGACCTTTCCCGTCAACGGCAATGAGGCCGAGGCACGCCGCCTCGCCCGTTTCGAACCATGGGGGCATACGGCAGGGCAATATCCGCTACAGGCGGAAACCATGTCACCAGAATTTCCGCTGACGCTCGATCTGCGTCGGCCTTACGGAGTGTAAATTGTCCAAAGCCCCGGCAACGGAACGCAAGACGGAAACGAGCGCGCAACCGCGTGGGCTTGAATATTCCCCCTTGCCGGGCGTTGCCGACGAAATGCTCGATACCAACGGCAAGGTCAGGCCGGTCTGGAAGACCCTGCTCGACGCCCTGTCGCGCATGTCGGAACGGGAATTGCACGAGCGCTTTGCCCGCACCGACCGCTATCTGCGCGATGCCGGCGTGTTCTATCGCGATTACGGCAAGGGCAGCAGCGAAAGAAACTGGCCGATCTCCCATATTCCGGTCCTGATCGACGACAGGGAGTGGGCGGTTCTTTCCGAGGGGCTGAAACAGCGCGCCAATCTTCTGGAAGCCATGGTGGCCGATTTTTACGGCGAAAACCGGCTGGTCAAGGAAGGTTTCGTACCCCCGGCCCTGATCGCCTCCAATCCGGAATATCTGCGGCCCATGGTCGGCGTAAAACCGGCAAGCGGCCATTATCTGCATTTCTGTTCCTTCGAGATCGGGCGCGGACCTGACGGCAACTGGTGGGTGCTGGCCGACAGGACGCAGGCGCCTTCCGGTGCGGGTTTCGCGCTCGAAAACCGGGTGGCCACCACCCGTGCACTTTCCGATATCTATGCCGAAACCCATGTGCACCGTCTGGCCTCGTTCTTCGGCGCTTTCCGCGACACGCTGCAGGCGCAAAGAAAGCACCCCGACGACCGGATCGCCGTGTTGACGCCCGGCCCCGCCAACGAAACCTATTTCGAACACGCCTATATCGCCCGTTATCTCGGCTTCATGCTGCTGGAAGGCGAAGACCTCACCGTTGTCAACGGCCGCGTCATGGTCAGAACCGTAGCGGGGCTGAAACCGGTCGGCGTTCTCTGGCGGCGTCTCGACGCCTCCTATTCGGATCCGCTGGAACTGAACCAGCAATCCCATATCGGCACGCCGGGCATGGTGCAGGCGCTGCGCAATGAAGCGCTCACCGTCGTCAATGCGCTCGGCAGCGGCATTCTCGAAACGCGGGCGCTGCTCGCCTTCATGCCGCGCATCTGCCGCCACATTCTGGGCGAGGAGCTGAAACTGCCCTCCATCGCGACCTGGTGGTGCGGGCAGGAATCGGAACGCCGCCATGTCGCCGGCAATATAGAAGGCATGGTCATCGGCCCGGCTTATTCCCGGCTTCCCTTCTTCGACGATAACGGTCAATCCGTGCTCGGCTCGTCGCTGCGCGAAACGGCGAAGGAATCGATCAGCGACTGGCTCGCCTCCGACGGCCACAGGCTGGTGGGACAGGAAGTGGTGACGCTTTCGACAACCCCGGCCTATATCGACAACAAGCTCGTGCCGCGCCCGATGAGCCTTCGCGTTTTTGCCGCGCGCACCCAGGATGGCTGGCAGATCATGCCCGGCGGCTTCGCCCGTATCGGTAGCAGCAACGATGTCTCCGCCATCGCCATGCAATCGGGCGGAAGCGCTGCCGATGTGTGGATCGTCAGCGACAAGCCGGTGGAACGCACCACGCTTCTGCCGGCGGAAGAAAGCTTTACCCGCAATATGCCGGGCAGCCTGCCGAGCCGCGCAGCCGACAATCTCTTCTGGCTCGGCCGTTATATCGAGCGTTCGGAAGGCGCATTGCGCATCCTGCGCGCCTGGCACGGGCGTTATGCCGAATCCGCCGATCCGCGCCAGCCTCTGCTCGCGCATGTGACACGCTATCTCGAAGCGCTCGATGTGGAGATGAGCGATGCTGTGCCGGAAAGCCTGCTGAACAACATCAACAGCGCGCTTTATTCCGCCAGCAATATCCGCGACCGCTTTTCGCCTGACGGGTGGCTGGCGCTGAACGACCTTGCCAAGACCGCCCGCCGTTTCCACGCGAAAGTGGCCCCCGGCGACGACGCTACCCATGCCATGACGATCCTGCTGCGCAAGCTTGCGGGCTTTGCCGGTCTCGTGCACGAAAACATGTATCGCTTCACCGGCTGGCGTTTCCTGTCGATCGGCCGTTACCTGGAGCGCGGCCTGCATATGACACGTCTTCTCGGCCATATGACCGGCCCGGACGCACCTGACGGCTCCTATGACATGCTGCTCGAAATAGGCGACAGTGTCATGACCCATCGCCGCCGCTACAACGTCAATACGGCCGGCCTGACCGTGACCGACCTTCTGGCGCTCGACCCGCTCAATCCCCGCTCGATCCTGTTCCAACTGAACGAGATCCGCACCGAGGTGGAACAGCTTCCGAACGCCTTCGTGAACGGCCAGATGTCGCCCTTCTACCGCGAGGCGATGCGCCTGCATTCCGGGCTTGCGGTCATGACGCCGGAAAACATGAACGGCGCGATCTATCGCCAGCTCGAAACCGACATGGAACATCTCTCCGATGTTCTGGCCCGGACCTATCTTGGATAATCCTATGCTTTACGATCTTTCCCTGCATATGGGTTACACCTACGACACGCTGGCCCACGGCGCGCGCCACATCATCCGTGTCCTGCCGCTCTCCATCCCCGGCCGGCAGCGGCTTGTCGCCGGCTCCATCGATGTTTCGCCGGTGCCGGAAGAGCGTGCCACCTTCGAGGACTTCTTTCATCAATCGGCCACGTCAGTGCATCTGCGCGCGCCGCATGAGAATCTGGATATCCGCATGCAGGCCCGCGTGATGGTGGAGGCTCCGGCGCTGACGGCGGATTTCTCCCCGGAGCTTTCCCGCCTGCCGCAGGACCTGGCCGATGTCTGGTCGCTCGATTTCCAGTCGCCGCACCACTTCATCGGTGCGAGCCCGAGGATCGGAATGGATGCGGCAATATCAGCCTATGCCCGGGAATTGCTGAAACCGGGAATGACCATTCGCGAAATCGCACTCTCTCTGTGCAAACGCATCCACAAGGACTTTACCTATGACGGCGAGGCGACGACCGTCGATACGACTCCATCGGAAGCCTTCAAGCTGAAGCGCGGCGTGTGCCAAGATTTTTCACATATCATGATCATGGCGCTGCGCAGCCTCGGCATTCCCGCCGGTTATGTCAGCGGTTTCCTGCGCACCATTCCGCCACCGGGCAAGGAAAGGCTTGAAGGCGCCGATGCAATGCATGCCTGGGTTCGCGTCTGGTGCGGAGAAGCAGCCGGTTATCTGGAACTCGATCCCACCAATGATATCGTCGCCGGAAGCGACCATATCGTCGTCGGTTACGGCCGGGATTATTCCGATGTCGCACCGGTGATCGGTGTCTTGAAGAGCTATGGCAACCAGCAGATAAAGCAGGCGGTCGACGTCATCCCCGTCCAATAATGACACGATGTGTATTATTGCGGCCATCGCGCCAAACAATTCTTGAAAATACTCCGAAAACTGCTCCAATTTGATCGCTGCATAAAATTGAACCGATCACGTTAGCGGATTTTACATCGTTTGCGGCTTCTCTGTGCTCAGTCGAATATTCTAATCCGTGAGCCCATCATGACCGCCTCTGCACATCAAAAACCGAAGCGCCGTTTCCTTGCCGATACCAGCGGCAATTTCGGCATGATGACGGCCATTCTGCTGCCGGTGTTGCTGGGTTTTGCCGGCGCCGGCATGGAGTTGGCGAATGTGATGCAGGTGAAAGCGGATATGCAGAATACTGCGGATTCTGCAGCCCTTGCGGCGGCCACCGAAGCCCGTTTGAAAATGGGCGACCTGACGGACGAGCAGATCAAGGCAATCGCCAAGAACTTCATCGCGGCCCAGATGGAAAAGAACCTGACCGAGGAAGAGAAAAAGGAACTGGAGCAGAATTCTCCGACCAATATCACGACAAGCGAAAATGCCCGCGGCAAAACCTACACCGTTGAGACCACGATCAACCACCGCGTACAGCTTAATCCGCTGCTCGGGTTCATTGGCGCAAAAACACTCGATCTTTCGGTAACCGGCACCGCAAAGAGCACCGTCAACAAGGGCGCACCGATCTCCATGTATCTGGCGCTTGATCGTTCCGGTTCGATGTCATTCAAGACGGACACCATCAATACCGCGAAAAAATCGTGCCCGGTTTATACGGCTGACAATTGGGGTACCAGCGAAGCGAAGGCCACATCCAGTCCCTGCTATGTCAACAAGGCCACGTCGCTCAAAACTGCCGTCGGGTTCCTCGTCGCAACATTGAACAAGGCTGATCCGACCTATACGGCTAACGGCGGTTCAGAACTCGTCCGCACGGGTGCCTCGGTCTATACGCACGAGACATATGCTGCTCAGCCCATCAGCTGGGGTACGGGAAGCGTTGTCAGCTACGTGGACAAGCAAATCCCGGAATTCCCCACCGGTGGCACCGATGCTCGCAGCAGCCTGACCGCCGCCTATAACGCCCTTAAAAAAGCCAACACCGACGAAGCGAAAGCACACAAGGACAAAGGCAGTGAATCGTTCGAGCGCTACATTGTTCTCATGACCGACGGTGAAATGACGGGCAACAGCGCCTCGTGGAACTCCAGCATCGACCAGTCCGTGCGTACCACCTGCGAGACCGCCAAGAAAGACGGGATCAAGATTTTCAGCGTCGCCTTCATGGCGCCGGACAAGGGCAAGTCGCTGTTGCAATATTGCGCATCCAGCCTCGACAATTATTACGCGCCGGAAAACATGGAGCAGATCGTCACAGCCTTTGGCGAAATCGCCCGCAAGGCTGCCGGCAGTATAGCCACGCTCACCAACTGATCTGTTTCCGGAGCGTCTTGTCGGCTGCATGGCTGACAAGACATGCGCGGCAGGTGACAGCGGCAGCGGCCCGTGGCATAGGAGGGCCGCTCCCATTCACAGGCCCTGTCATGATCCGCATCGAAAACATCAGCAAGTCGAACAGTCACCGTATTCTCTACATCGAGGCCTCCGCCGCGCTCAATCGCGGCGAGAAGATCGGCCTTGTCGGCCCGAATGGCGCCGGCAAGACGACGCTGTTCCGGATGATCACCGGCGAAGAACAGCCCGACGAGGGCCAGGTCGTCGTGGAAAAGGGCATGACGGTCGGTTATTTCGATCAGGATGTCGGTGAAATGTCCGGCCGCTCGGCCGTCGCGGAAGTCATGGAAGGCGCAGGCCCCGTCAGCGAAGTGGCAGCCGAACTTCGGGAACTGGAAGCCGCCATGTCCGATCCCGACCGGATGGACGAGATGGACACCATCATCGAACGTTACGGCGAAGTGCAGGCACGTTATGAGGAACTGGACGGCTACGCGCTGGAAGGCCGTGCGCGCGAAGTGCTGGACGGGTTGAGCTTCAGCCAGGAGATGATGGACGGCGATGTTTCCAAGCTTTCCGGCGGCTGGAAGATGCGCGTGGCGCTTGCGCGTATCCTGTTGATGCGCCCTGACGTGATGCTGCTCGACGAACCATCGAACCATCTCGATCTCGAAAGTCTGATCTGGCTCGAAGATTTCCTGAAAAACTACGACGGCGCTTTGCTGATGACGTCGCATGACCGCGAATTCATGAACCGCATCGTCACCAAGATCATCGAAATCGATGCCGGCAATCTCACCACTTATTCCGGTGACTACGGCTTTTACGAACAGCAGCGCGCGCAGAACGAAAAGCAGCAGCAGGCGCAGTTCGAACGCCAGCAGGCCATGCTCGCCAAGGAAATCAAGTTCATCGAACGCTTCAAGGCCCGCGCTTCGCACGCCTCGCAGGTGCAGAGCCGCGTGAAGAAACTCGAGAAGATCGACCGCGTCGAGCCGCCAAAACGGCGTCAGACAGTGGCTTTCGAATTCGCGCCGGCACCCCGGTCGGGCGAGGATGTCGTGGCGCTGAAGAAGGTGAACAAGGCCTATGGCAGCCGCACGATCTATGGCGAGCTCGATTTCATGGTGCGGCGCAAGGAACGCTGGTGCATCATGGGCGTCAACGGCGCTGGAAAATCGACGCTGCTGAAGCTGGTGACGGGCACGGCAGAACCGGATTCCGGCAATGTCACCCTCGGCGCCAGCGTCAAGCTCGGCTATTTCGCCCAGCACGCCATGGATGTTCTGGATGGCGACAGCACCATTCTCGAATGGCTAGAGGAGCGTTTTCCGAAGGCGGGGCAGGCGCCGTTGCGCGCCCTTGCCGGCTGTTTCGGCTTTTCCGGCGACGACGTGGAAAAACGTTGTCGTGTTCTGTCCGGCGGTGAAAAGGCCCGTCTCGTCATGGCCGCCATGCTGTTCGATCCGCCGAACTTCCTCGTGCTGGACGAGCCGACCAACCATCTCGATCTCGACACCAAGGAAATGCTGATCAAGGCCCTGTCGGATTATGAAGGCACGATGCTGTTCGTTTCGCACGACCGCCATTTCCTGGCCGCGCTTTCCAACCGGGTGCTGGAACTGACGCCCGATGGTATCCACCAATATGGCGGCGGCTATACCGAATATGTCGAAAGCACGGGACAGGAAGCACCGGGCCTTCGCAGCTAAGATACCTGCCGGACGCGTCGCACTGTAACGGCAGCTTTCGTTTGGAGACTGGAGAAACAGATGCGGATCGTGGTCTACAGCGCCAAACCCTATGACAGGCAGTTCCTTGACGCTGCCGCCCACGCTGGCATGCGGATGCAATATTGCGAAGCACGCCTGTCTCTCGAGACAGTGGCGCTGGCGGAGGGAGCGGCGGCGATCTGCGCCTTCGTTAATGACGACCTGTCGCGGCCGGTGCTTGAAAAGCTTGCGGAAATGGGTATCCGGCTCATTGCCCTGCGCTGCGCCGGTTTCAATCAGGTCGATCTCGCCGCCGCCGAAAAGCTCGGCCTGACCGTTGCACGCGTGCCGGCCTATTCGCCCTATGCGGTCGCCGAACACACCATGGCGCTCATCCTGTCGCTCAACCGCAAGATCCATCGCGCCTATAACCGTGTCCGCGAAGGAAATTTCGCCCTCGATGGCCTGCTTGGCTTTGATCTTCACGGCAAGACGGTCGGTATTGTCGGTACGGGCAAGATCGGGGCGATTTTCGCGCGCATTGCGGCCGGCTTCGGCTGCCGTCTCGTCGGCCATGACGTCCGGCCAAATCCAGATTGCGAAGCACTGGGCATGGTCTACGTCACGCGCGAGGAACTGTTTCGAACATCGGACATTCTGGCGCTGATGTGCCCGCTCACACCGGAGACCCGTCACCTCATTCGCCGGGAGACGCTGCCGCTTCTGAAAAAGGGCGTGATGCTCGTCAATACCAGCCGCGGCGCCATCATCGACACGCAGGCGGCGATTGCAGGTCTGAAAGACGGCACAATCGGCAGTCTCGGCATCGATGTTTATGAAGAAGAGGCCGATCTCTTTTTCGAGGATCTTTCCAACGACGTGCTGCGCGACGATGTTTTCGCGCGGCTGCTGACCTTCCCCAATGTTCTGGTCACCGGCCATCAGGGCTTCTTCACGCAGGAGGCCCTTAGAAACATTGCGGACACCACGATCGGCAATATCGAGAGCTTTTTCGGGACCGGCAGGGCGCTATATGCCGTTTCCACGGAACAGTTTGCCGGCCCGGTCTAGTGTCTCCGGGACGATTTTTAATACCATTCCGCGCGTCCTTTATATGAAAGCGGGTAAAATTGGTATGATCATTGAGTTTTACTGAAATTCATCATACATATTTGAGAGGCTTCACGCCTGCCTCGATTTCAATGCATGGTGACCGACGTGCCTGAACAGCAAAAACAGCGCAGCAAATCCTCCGGTTCTCTGGTCAGCAGAGTTAGCCTCAGCCTGAGAAATGCGATTGCCTCCGGGCAATATGGACCCGGCGACCGCCTGCCCAGCGAAATCGAGATGACGGAAACCCATGGCGTCAGCCGCACCGTGGTGCGCGAGGCGGTGACGGCGCTACGCTGCGACGGGCTGGTGGAGGTGCGTCAGGGGGCGGGCATTTTCGTGCTGAAGCGTGAAAAAGACGCGTCACCCACACCCGGTATCGACCGCGCCCGGCTCTCTTCCGATCTGGAGGTGCTGGAAATCAGGACGCCGCTCGAAATCGAAGCGGCAGGGCTCGCCGCCCTCCGCCGTTCGCCATCGCAGGAGGAGGCGATTTTCGACTGTCACGCCCGGCTTTTGCAATGTATCGAGGAGAACCGCTCCATTCGCGAGGCGGATCTGGCGCTGCATCTGGCCATTGCTGCCGCCACCAACAATCCGCTTTTCACACAGTTCCTCGAGCTGCACGGTCAGGCCGTGATTCCACAATCGCGCGTGGTTTCCGAAACCGGCGAGAACGACCAGACAGCTTACCGGCGATTGATCCACAAGGAACATGAAGCCATCGTCATCGCCATATCGGACCGGAACGAACAGGCCGCAAAGCTGGCGATGCAGGCGCATCTGCGCGGTAGCCAGCACCGCTACCGCGACATGATGCGCGACCTGCGCGGCATCGCGCACAGCTAAAGGATTTTCAGTAAAACCGGGTCGTCGCTTTGTGCTCAGAAAGCCGCGATCAGGCGCTACGGCGCTTCCCGCAGATCCGCTCCCCAGACCTCGATCTGCGTCAGCGCGGGAAAGGGCGAAGGATCGTCGGCTTTTTTAAGATCATGCAGACGGATCCATTCCACCTGGCGCGGTGCGACCGGGAAACTCTGGGCAGCTCCGGTTTTTTGCAGGGAAAAGCTTGCGCTTTCGCCGTCGGAAAAAGTGACGCTCGCTTTTTCCCACCAGGCATCATGGGGAAAGTCCGCCCGCAGGTAAAAAGTCAGCTGGTCGATGAGGACTGCGCGGCCGAATACGAGGGTCAGCGAAGCTTCGGGATCGCGGTTGATGCCCCAGCTTGTATAGGGCCAGAAGCCGTGGCCCGCGCTTGCCTTTTCACCATCGATGACATTGCGGGCTGCGAAGGCCGCCTCCCCGCGCGTTTCCGTGCTCGCATAAACGTGCGGAAACAGCGAGGTGTTTTCATGATCGTCAAACGGGTTGAGCGCCAGATTCCTGCGAACTCCGATTTCACCGGCAAGTGTGCGACGCGCAGCGATCCGGTGAAGGTTACCGCTGAAAGCCTGGGGCGGATAGGATTTGCGTTTCGCCGCGGAAGGAACGGGCAGGATGAATTCGTTTCCGTGCAGGAAAACCAGCGTCGGCGGCATGCCGGCATCGAGCGCAAGCCAGATATGACCGGGCTGCGAAACCTCGACGACAAGCCTGTCACCCTCGCAATATTCTGCGCGATAGACGAGCAAAGCTTCGTCCTCCGCTCCGGCTTTCGCCAGAACATCACCCACCGCATTGACGACCTTGAGTGTAAGTTTCATCGGCACTTCCTTAACTGATCGTCAGGCACAGACGCTGGGCTGCGATGGGGATGAGAATGCGATAGATCACCGGTGGCCATGACTGGCGAAGGCGGGCATCGTTGATTGTTATGGCTTCGATGGCGGGTTCTCCTGCACCTTCGCAGGCTATCTCTCCCAGCCCCGCAAAGATCAGCCGACCCGGCGTGACAGCGGGCTTTTCGGCGACCATTAGCGACAGAACCGCCTCCTGCCCGCCCTGATAGTCGTCAAGGACTTCCACATGGCTGCCACGCAGCAGTCGGACGCGGCGGAGATAATGCTCAACACGCGCCATGGCGGGATAGGCCCGAGCTATATCGAAAGAGACTTCCGCCTGCTCCTCAGAGAATTCGGTCACAAAATCTCTCGCCGCAAACTCTGCCCCGGCGGCCTGCATGACGCCGCCGAAAGTCGGCAGATTGTGAAAGGCCGATTGCATCGTCCAGATGTCGTAGCGTTGCGGCGAGAAGGTTTTTGCGGTGTAGGTTTCCACCCCGACATCGATGATGAACGGCCGGCCGTTCTTATAAAGCGTGAAACTGCCGACATCGTTGTGGTTATGGCTCTCGCCATTATTGCCCGCCTTCACGGCAAGATCGAAGACCCCGTCACAGGCAATCGCCAGACCGATGCCGGGATAGGCGATGTCGGTCTTTGCCGGTTCCGCCAGAACCGGCGCGGACAATTCCGGGGTGGTGAGAACCGCCTGGACCCGATACCAAAGGTTCAACTCCTTGCACATCAGCCGGTCCGGTGAGCGGTTCCAGCAGGCGGCAGCGAAAGCCTGAAGCCGTGGCGAAGAAACGGCCTTGCCGAAAAGATATTCCCGCACGCCGGATGTCCCGACCTTCGCCGGCGCATCGGCGAAGTTGAAGAACCGGTCTTCCGCCACGTGCATGTTGAGAATGAATTCGGCCATGCTGCGTAGCTTCGGCGCATGAAAGAGCGGCGCCATGGAGCCGGGCGCAGAGACTTCGAGAATGCTCATCGCCCCGAACAGGCAAAGTGCCGCATGGCCATAATAAAGAACGCCCTCTTCGCAGGCGCCGTCTTCCGCATAATCCTTCTGAAACGCATCGAGACTCTTGAGCGCCTTTTCCACGACCGTACGCCTCGTCGACTGGTCGGTGGGCAATAGCAGGGTCGAGAGAAGGACGTTCTGGGTGATCCAGGCTGTCCAGTTGTTCATCCGCTCGTCGCCATTCCCCATCCACCAGAAATGCCGGGTGAGATAGGGCTTCGTAATGCGCCGCTCGATCTCGGCGCGGACGCGGGAAACGAGGTTTGCATTTGCCCTTTCCAGTTCCGGTGTCAGCAAATGCAGGCACAAAGCGAGGTTGGCGCCTGTTTCGGACGCGAACAGGTCGATCACCGGGTTCTGGGGATCAGGCAGAGGATCTCGCGGGCCGCCGCGAATATGGGAATTATGGGCGGGCAATTGCCAGCCGCTCTCCTCGCATATCAGCCAAAGACCATCGATGATGGCATCGAGAAAGCGGCCTTGCCCCTCAGCGCATTCTCCAAGAACCAGCGCGTTCAGCTTCAGTCGTCGGGAAAAATAAAGCGCCTCGAAACGATCGCGATTGCCGGTGCGGCTATATTCCCGGTAGTCGCCCGCCAGAATTGTGGACCAGGGCTCGTCAAGCGTCTGTTCCGCCGCCTCGATGAGACTACGGGAAACCGCGCCCGGTGCTGAAGACCGTATTTTCTGCGCCGTCAGTTCTGCGCTGAAGTCGGCGAACCGTTCTGGCAGAAGCCGCATCATTTCGACAAACACGCCCTCAAACCTCCCGCGCGTTCCGCAATCCGATATGGGCCTCCTATCATACGTATTTTTGAAAAACCAGAAAATTTGTCTGACTTTATGCAAAGTTGTTTGACCAATATCGATATTGTGTTATCCAGAGCGCGGGAGGCGGCAGGGCGAAGACCCGGACCGCAATGGAAAATGCAGGCAGCCGGCACCGATGAAACAGTGAAACGGCGGCAATGGGAGATATGCTGTGGCAATCGCAACCGCGACCATGTCCGACAAGCAGGCGACTCCGTATCGCAGGAAAAAACTCCGCATCGTCTCCAAACGGCGGCGCGGAATAGAAAATGCGCTCGTCGCCTACTCCTTCATTGCCCCCAATTTTCTCGGCTTTGCGATTTTTACGCTCGGACCGATCCTCTTTGCCTTTGCGCTGGCCTTCATGCATTGGGATGGCTCCAATGCCATGCGTTTTGCCGGTCTCGATAATTTCTGGCGGCTTTTCGAGGACAGGGCCTTCATCGCGGCTTTCTGGAACACGGTCATCTACACCGTCGCGTCGGTGCCGGCCACGCTCGCCTGCGCGCTCGGGCTTGCGATCCTGCTCAACCAGAAAATCCTCGGCCGCAATTTCTTCCGCACGGCCATGTTCTTTCCTTATGTCGCATCGCTGGTTGCCGTGGCCGTCGTCTGGAACATGATTTTCAATCCGGAGATGGGTCCGGTCAACATGCTGCTCTATACGCTCGGCCTCGATCCCGCCGACATGCCGGGATGGGCGGCGGACCGGCACTGGGCCATGATCACGGTCATTCTCTTCGGCGTGTGGAAGAGCATGGGTTATTACATGGTCATCTATCTCGCCGGGCTGCAGGGCATCAATTCGGAGCTTTATGAAGCCGCGGGGCTGGATGGCGCCAATGCCTGGCAGAAATTCATCCACGTCACCCTGCCGCAGCTTGCGCCAACGACCTTTTTCGTCACCGTCATGCTGACGATCCAGTCCTTCAAGGTTTTCGATCAGGTCTATATGATCACGCAGGGCGGTCCCGGCACTTCGACGCTGGTTCTCGTCTATCACATCTACAATGAGGCCTTCATTTCCTGGGATCTCGGCTATTCCAGCATGATCGCCCTCGTCCTGTTCTTCCTCGTCCTGATGGTCACCATCGTCCAGTTCAAACGGCAGCGGGAGGATTGATCCATGCGCATCATGGGCCGCAAAATCCCCGCCGCCACGATTGGCATCTATCTGACGGTCATCGTCGTCACCATCGTCATGCTTCTGCCCTTCGCATGGATGCTGTCGGCATCGCTGAAACTCAGCCGCGATGTCTTCGCGTTCCCGATCGAATGGATCCCCTCGCAGCCGCGCTGGGAAAACTATGTGGAAATCTGGACGAAAATCCCGCTGGCATTATTCATCTACAACACGTCGAAGCTGACGATCATCGTCACATTGCTGCAATTGCTGACCTCAAGCTTTGCGGCCTACGCCTTCGCCAAGCTGCATTTTCCCTACAAGAACACGCTGTTTCTCGGCTATATCGCCACCATCGCCATGCCCTGGCAGGTCTATATGGTGCCGCAGTTTCTGCTGATGCGCGAATTCGGGCTCAACAACACCCATCTCGCCCTGATTTTCCTGCAGGCCTTCACCGCCTTCGGCGTTTTCCTGATGCGGCAGTTTTACATGTCGATCCCGAACGAGCTTTGCGAGGCGGCGCGCATCGACGGCATGAACGAATACCAGATCTGGGCGAAGATCATGCTGCCGCTTTCCAAACCGGCGCTTTCCACCTTGACGATCTTCACCTTCGTCACGACCTGGAACGACTTCATGGGTCCGATGATCTATCTCACCAAGACTGAGCTGAAGACCATCCAGATCGGCCTGCGCATGTTCATTTCGCAATATTCGGCGGAATACGGATTGATCATGGCCGCCTCGGTCGTGGCGCTTATCCCGGTTCTCGTCGTTTTCCTGGCGTTGCAGCGCTTCTTCGTCGAAGGCGTCGCCTCCACCGGCCTCAAGGGTTGATTTCATGCTCGATTTGACCACGTCCCTCCCCACCCCGATCACAGACGCCGAAATCGACGCGGCGCTGGCCGTGGCCGTCGCGCAGGTCAGGCGCAATCTTCCGCAATTTACCTATGCGGCGCAGAACCATTCGAGCGTGAAGAATTTTTACCCGGCAGTCGCCAACGACCAATGGACCGCCGGTTTCTGGCCCGGCCAGATATGGCTCGCCTTCGAACATACCGGCGACAGGACCTTTCAGCATGCGGCGCAAATTCAGGTGCAGAGCTTCCTACACCGTATCGAAAACCGCATCGAGACCGATCATCACGATATGGGCTTTCTCTACTCGCCCTCCTGCATCGCCGCATGGAAACTGGTGGGGGATGAGGATGGAAGACGCGCGGCGCTGATGGCGGCGGACCAGTTGATGGAGCGGTTCCAGCCGGTCGGGCAATTCATCCAGGCCTGGGGCCGCAGGGATAATCCCAACGAATATCGCTACATCATCGACTGCCTTTTAAACCTGCCGCTGCTTTATTGGGCGAGCCGCGAAACCGGCCGGGAAGACTACCGCACCGTGGCGCTTGCCCATGCCCGCACCACGCTTGCCCATTCCGTCCGGCCTGACGATTCCACCTATCATACATTTTACATGGACCCGGAGACCGGCGCTCCAGTGCGCGGTGTCACAAAACAGGGTTACAGCGATGAGAGCTACTGGGCCCGCGGACAGGCCTGGGGCATTGCCGGCATGGCCATTTCTTATCGATACGAGCGCCTGCCTGCCTATCGCGACACCTTCGAGCGGCTTCTCGCCTTCTATCTCAAACGCCTGCCCGACGATCTCGTACCCTATTGGGACCTGATTTTTGCGGATGGCGATGGCGAACCGCGCGACAGCTCGGCGGCGGCCATCGTCGCCTGCGGCCTCCTGGAAATGGCGGAGCTGGAGACGCCGGAAAAGGCGGCGGAATATCGCGATCTGGCAAGGCGCATGGTGAAAAGCCTCGCCGATATCTATTCGGTTCGCGATCCCGCGATCTCCAACGGGCAGCTTCTGCACGGCACCTATTCCAAGAAGACACCCCATAATACCTGCCGGGGCGAAGGCGTCGACGAGTGCGTCTCCTGGGGCGATTATTATTATCTGGAAGCGCTGATCCGGCTTTCGCGCAACTGGTCTTCCTATTGGTGAGCGCGAGGAACAGATGGCTAGCATTTCCCTGAAAAAACTCAACAAGACCTTCGGCGCGCTCAAGGTCGTTCACGATATCGATCTGGATATTGCCGACAAGGAATTCATCATTCTGGTCGGCCCTTCCGGATGCGGCAAATCCACGACGCTGAGGATGATCGCCGGGCTCGAGGAAATCTCCGGCGGCGAGTTGCGCATCGGCGAGGACGTGATGAACGATGTGCCCTCGAAAGATCGCGACATCGCCATGGTGTTCCAGAACTATGCGCTTTATCCGCATATGACGGTCTACAAGAACATGGCCTTCGGTCTGGAACTCAGAAAGGCGCCGCGCGATCTCATCGACACCAAGGTCAAGGATGCGGCGAAAATTCTCGACATCACCCATCTCTTGAACCGCAAGCCGAAAGCGCTCTCCGGCGGCCAGCGCCAGCGTGTCGCGCTCGGCCGGGCCATGGTGCGCAACCCGGAAGTCTTCCTGCTCGATGAGCCGCTTTCCAATCTCGACGCCAAGCTGCGCGGCACCATGCGTTCGGAAATCTCCAAGCTGCACAAGCGGCTGGACGCCACCTTCATTTACGTCACCCACGATCAGGTGGAAGCCATGACCATGGCGGACCGCATCGTGGTGATGAAGGACGGGCATATCCAGCAGGTGGATACGCCGCAAAACCTTTACGACCGGCCGATCAACATGTTCGTTGCGGGTTTCATCGGCGCGCCGCAGATGAACATGCTGCCAGTCACACTGCGCCGCGACGGCGACCGCTTCACCGCCCTGTTCGACGGCAATCCGCTGCCTCTGCCAGCGGGCATCGATACCGCACGCCTGCTCCCCCATGAAGGAAAGGACATCGTTCTCGGCATCCGGCCGGAAAATTTCCACGAATTCGCCCCGGCGGATATCGATGCCGCCAATGTCGCACCCTTCCGGGCGACGGTGGAGCTGGCGGAACCGATGGGATCGGAAGTGCATCTCAACCTCGTCTCCGGCGGCAGAAACCTTGTTGCGCGCGTCTCACCGCGTTTCAGGGCGAAGATCGGCGATCCCGTCGAACTGCTGGCCGATCTGACGAATGCACAGCTTTTCGATCCCGCCACCGAGCGATCGATCCTTTATTGAGGCGACGGGGAGAAACGCGATGCAATGGCTGGAAGGGTTATGGACGAAGGAAGGGGCCGGGATCGACAAGAACGCCCCGCCGCTGACCGGCCTTGCCCTGTTCCTCGATATCATCAAGCGCGAATGGTGGGAGATGGTGAAGCTCAACCTCCTCTTCATCATCGCCAGCCTACCGGTGGTGACGATGCCGACGGCGATGCTGGCCATGGCCCGTGTCTCTGTTTCCTTCGCAAATGACGAGAATACCTATCTGCTGCGCGACTTTCTCGAGGCCTTGCGGAAATTCGCCCTGCGCGGCACCGCGCTTGTGGTTTTAAGCGCCCTGCTGGTGAGCGCCGGTGTTTACGCAACTGTCAGCTATGCCGGGGCCGCCCGGCTCCAGCTCGTCTATAGCCTGCCTTTTGCGATCAGCCTGGCGGTCACGCTGTTTCTCATCCTCCTCAGCGCCTATGCCAGCGTTGTTCTGGCCAAGCGGGACCTGCCGCTTTCGGAAACCCTGCGGCAGGCGGCGTTTCTGGCGCTTACCAGGCCATTGCCGATGCTTGCGGCGCTCGGCTTCGTCGCAGCGCTCTGGATTGCGCATATCCTCTTTTATCCGGTGTCGGTGTTCATGCCGGCCACCATCAATTTTTCGCTCGGCATGTTCGCCCTCTGTTTCGCAGCGAGAAACGCTGCTGCGAAAACACGCGCGCGGATGCCCGAACCGGCGGGGAGCGGCACTTAAAGCAGACCAAAATCAAAACGACATCAGTCAGGGAAGGAGAAACGAGCTATGGAGTTTAAGACAACCAGACGTGCATTCGCTCTCGCAACCGCCGGTCTCGGCATTGCCATGGGCATGGGAGGAACGGCGTTCGCTGCGAGCGATGCGCCCGTTACGCTAAAGTGGGCGCTGTGGGATCTGGACAAGGGCGCTTATTTCAAGCCCTTGATGGAGGCCTACAAGCAGAAGCATCCGAATGTGACGTTCGAAGTGGTCGACCTCGGCTCACAGGATTATACGCAGATGATATCCACGCAGCTCACCGGCGGCTCCAAGGATATCGATGTCGTCACCATCAAGGATGTGCCCGGTTACGCCAATCTGGTGCGCGCCGGCAACATCACCGATCTCAGCGGCTTCATCAAGGACCAGAAGATCGAGACCGCCCCCTATGGCGGCCTGATCGAGGAGCTGACCATCGACGGCAAGATTTACGCCCTGCCGTTCCGCTCGGATTTCTGGGTGGTCTATTACAACAAGGATATTTTCGACAAGGCCGGCGTGCCTTACCCCACCAATGACATGAGCTGGGCGCAGTTCGATGAGATCGCCCGCAAGCTGAAGGGCGGCATGGGCGCCAACCGCACCTATGGCGCACTGCTGCACACTTGGCGTTCGACGGTGCAGCTGCCCGGTATTCAGGACGGCAAGCACACGCTGGTGGACGGCAATTATGAATTCCTGAAACCCTGGTATGAGCGTGCGCTTGCCCTGCAGAAAAGCGGCGCAATACCGTCCTATGCCTCGCTGAAAACCTCAAACACCCATTATTCCGCTCTGTTCTTCAACGGAACGATCGGCATGCTGCCCATGGGCACATGGTTTGTCGGCACCCAGATCGCCAAGGTGAAATCCGGCGAGTCGAAAAGCGTCAATTGGGGCATCGTGAAATTCCCCCATCCGGATGGGGTGGCGGCAGGCGCGACGGCCGCGCAGATTGCCGGATTGTCGGTCAATGCCAATTCCGGCCACAAGGAAGCCGCGCTGGACTTCATCCACTTCGTTACCGGACCTGAGGGTGCGGCGATCATCGCCTCCACCGGCACTTTCCCTGCGCTCAGAACCGATGATGTGGCCGAGAAGATCGCGGCGCTGCCGGGCTTCCCGCAGGACCAGAACAGCAAGGATGCGCTGCAGGCGGGCAAAGCCTATCTGGAAATGGCGGTCAACCCGAATGCGGCCAAGATCGAAGTCGTCCTGAACCGCGTGCATGATGCGCTGATGACCGACAATATCTCGATCGATGACGGCATCAGGGACATGAATGACGGCGTCAAGGCCATCAAATAATTGCCACAGGGCCGCGGGCGGGAAGCCTGCGGCCCTTTCCTTTGATCATGAATTCCGGACATCCGTCACCGTGCCTCACGAGACCGCCGCAGCCAATCCGCTCTTTCACAATCCGCTTCTCGGCAGGGACGATCTCGCAAAGGCGGTGATCGATCTTTTCAACCCGCTGCTTGCCTGTTTTTCACCGGGCGGCGCGCGCGTCCGGCTCGGAGCAACGGGGGCGATTTTCGATTTTCCTGCGGCGGAACTGGAGGGTTTTGCCCGGCCATTATGGGGCATCGTTCCACTTGCCGCCGGCGGTTATGACTTTCCCCACTGGGATCTCTACAGGCGTGGACTGGCCAATGGCGCCAATCCGGCCCACCCCGAATATTGGGGCGATACGGCTGATCGGCACCAGCGGCTGGTCGAACTGGCGGCGATAGGATTTGCGCTCGCCATGGTTCCCGAACTTATCTGGGAGCCGCTTGCCGAAACGGACAGGCAGGCTGTCACCGCCTATCTTCTCGCCGCCCGCGAGCGGGAATTCGTCGACAATAACTGGAAATTCTTCCGTGTTCTGATCGATCTCGGGCTGGAGCGGGTCGGCGTGGAATTCGACCGGACCAAAACCCAAACCTATCTCGATGAACTCGAGGCTTTCGATATCGGCAACGGCTGGTATCGCGACGGGCCGGTGCGCCGGGTCGACCATTATATTCCCTTCGCCATGCATTTTTACGGCCTGATCTATACGGTGCTGGCAAAAGGTGACGAGACGCGAAAAACACGCTTGCTCGAACGCTCGCGCATTTTCACCCGTGACATACGCCACTGGTTCGGGCCCGACGGGGCCTCGCTCGCCTTCGGGCGCAGCCAGACCTACCGTTTTGCGGCGGGCGGTTTCTGGGGCGCTCTTGCCTTTTCCGGTCTGGAAGCGCTGCCGTGGCAGGTGATCAAGGGCTATTACATGCGCCATATCCGCTGGTGGTCGAAGCGGCCTATCGCGGACCGCGACGGCGTCCTGTCGGTCGGATATGGCTACCCAAATCTTCTGATGAGCGAGAGCTACAATTCTCCCTGCTCGCCCTATTGGGCGCTCAAATTTTTCCTGCCGCTGGCGCTGCCCGCCGATCACCCGTTCTGGACAGCGGAAGAGGCTGAACCGCAGGAATTTGCCGAACCGGTTCCCCTCGCGGAGCCGGGCATGGTGGCCTTTCATACGCCGGGCAATATCGTGGTCCTGTCCTCCGGGCAGCAGCACGACAGGATGCGCGGCGCGCAGGAAAAATATTCGAAGTTCGTCTATTCCACCCGTTATGCCTTCAATGTCGAGGCGGATGACCGGCATTTCGCCGCCGCGAGTTTCGACGGCATGCTCGGCCTTTCCGACGACGGCGTGCACTTCCGCACTCGCGAGACGATGGAAGAGGCGTTGATCGCCAAAGACTGCCTCTATTCCCGCTGGCGGCCATGGGCGGATGTCGAGATCGAGACCTGGCTCGTGCCACAAAACCCGTGGCACATAAGGCTGCACCGCATCCGCACCCCACGCCCCTTGCAAACATCAGAAGGCGGATTTGCCATAAAACGCGCCGATTTCAACCGCGACCGCACCGAGGCGATTGAAGGCCGCGCCGTCTGTTACGGACAGACTGACACCAGCATCATCGTCGATCTTTCGGGAGATATAAGGCGCGAAGGCGTGTGCCATCAGGCAATCGCCAATACCAACCTCATTCACGCCAGAACGCTTGTTCCGCAATTGCGCGGCGCCATCGCCTCCGGCGAAACGTTGCTGGTGACGGCAGCCGTAGCACTGCCGGCCGGCAAAGAAGCAGAGGCAGCATTGGCTGTCCTCTCCGAAAGTCCCGATCTCCCGAGGCTGGAAGAGATGTTCAAGCGGGAGGGGCGGCGCGTTCCCGCCTATGCTCTCGATGAAAACCGCGCAGGCTGACGGAGATGACCGACGAAGTATCGAGCTTTTCCCAAAGGTCAGACAGGCTGAACATCCTGACCTGGGAGCGGAGACGGGAGGATATCGACAGCACCGACCATCAGGCGCGGCTGCGTGGCCTCGAGCGCTCTGCAAACGCCGTTTTCGGGCAGGGCGTCTACATCGCCGCCAAGGCCGAGGTGCATACGGATAGACTCCTTATGGGTGCGCAGTCGTGGATCGCCGGTTACGCAATCGTGCGCGGCGATATCGAACTCGGCGAAAATGTCTCGATCAACCCCTATGCCTGTCTTTCCGGTAAGGTAACAATCGGCAACGGCGTGCGCATCGCCTCACATGTCAGCATCGTTGGCTTCAACCATGGCTTCGACGACATTGAAACTCCGATCTATCGCCAACCGCTGACCTCGCTCGGGATAGAGATCGGTGACGACGTCTGGATCGGCGCCAATGCGGTTGTGCTGGATGGCGTGAAGATAGGGCGCGGCGCAATTATTGCCGCAGGCGCGGTGGTGGCGAAGGACATTCCCGCCATGGCCATTGCAGGCGGCGTTCCCGCCCGGGTTCTGCGATATCGTGGAGAAAAAGCGGCCGCGCCGAGGCTGATGGAACTCGATGGCCTGCTGCAAGAACTCGGTAAGGAGATTGCCGACGACTGGCTTGCCGCCATCCGCTCTTATGGCGAGGATGGCATCTATCGTTCCGCCGATGCATCCGGAGATGAGGTCGAAAGCGTCAGGCATCTGTGCGATGCCATCGAGATTGCGGCAGCCTTCGGACAGGAAAAGATCGCTTTCGATGCCGTAAAAACCGTGGCCAGTCTTCAGGCCCTGCAGGATCAGCAAACGGGGCTGTTTCTTAACCGTCACCACCACCCCTCGACGCCTCCCGAGAAGGACCCTGCCGTCCTCTATAATATTCTGGCTGTCGGATATGGACTTGAATGTTTCGGCACCGCACCGAAACAGCCGATCGCTTTCGTGGAGCGTCTGCGCACCGACGAACTCATCCTCCTGCTGGAAGAATTGCCATGGCAAAGCCGGGCATGGCATTGCGGCGCCACCATAGACGCCATCGCCACCGCGCTTTATTTCAACAGGCGCTATTTTACATCCGGCGACAATCTCACCGTTCTCTTCGGCTGGCTGGCGATGAATGTGGATAAAACCACCGGGCTTTGGGGTGAGCCGACTGCCGCGCAGGGCCTGCTGCAACCGGTCAACGGCTTTTACCGGCTTACCCGCGGCTCTTACGCACAATTCGGCCTGCCCCTTCCCTATCCGGAAGCAGCAATTGACTCCGTCATTGCCAACTATCGTGCCTATGGCGGTTTCCATGGCGAAGATTTTAATGCCTGCAACCTGCTCGATACGATCCATCCGCTTCTTCTGTGCCTGAAACAGACGGATCACCGGCAGGACGAGGCGAAGGAAATCGCCCGCGAAATTCTGCGCCGAAATGAGGGACGCTGGCAAAGGAACAGGGGATTTGCCTTCGCCGAGGGGCATCCGGCCGGGCTGCAGGGCACGGAAATGTGGATGTCGGTTCTCTGGCTTTCAGCGAAGCTTCTCGATGCGGAACATCTCCTGCCGTTCCAACCTCGCGGCATCCATCGCTTCGATCCTGCGGAAATCGTCCGTGGCCTGATTGCCCGCTATAAATCTCCGGTATAGGTTTCCGACACTCTTTTGAAAGCTTTCAAACCGGACCGGTCGAGTAAAAGATGCAACTCAAAGACTGCTATAATTTCCACGATTTTCGCCGCATGGCCAAACAGCGTCTGCCCGGACCGATCTTCAACTACATAGACGGCGCTGCTGATGATGAGGTGACGTATCGGCGAAACACGGCCGCCTTCGAAAAATGCGATCTCGTTCCCGATGTGCTGCGCGGCGTGGCCGATGTGGATATGTCGGTCACAGTCATGGGGCAGAAGCTGTCCATGCCGGTCTATTGTTCGCCGACGGCGCTGCAACGTCTCTTCCACCATCAGGGGGAACGGGCGGTTGCGGCAGCGGCTGGGAAATACGGCACGATGTTCGGCGTCTCCTCGCTCGGCACCACGAGCCTTGAAGAAGCGCGCCGGATCAGCGGCGGCCCGCAGGTCTATCAGTTCTATTTCCACAAGGACCGCGGCCTCAACCGCGATATGATGGCGCGCGCCAAAAGCGCCGGTGTCGAGACGATGATGCTGACGGTGGACAGTATTACCGGCGGCAACCGCGAGCGCGACAAGCGCACCGGCTTTGCCATTCCGTTCAAGCTCAATCTTTCCGGCATCGCGCAATTCGCCATCAAGCCGGCCTGGGGCATCAACTACCTGACGCATGAGCGCTTCAGCCTGCCGCAGCTCGACGACCACATTAAAATGGACGGCGGCGCTCTTTCCATCAGCCGCTATTTCACCGACATGCTCGACCCTTCGATGAACTGGGACGACGTGGCACAAATGGTGCGCGAATGGGGCGGGCCGTTCTGCCTAAAAGGCATCATGTCGGTGGACGACGCCAGACGCGCCGTGGAGATCGGCTGCAGCGGCATTGTGCTTTCCAATCACGGTGGGCGTCAGCTGGATGGCTCCCGCAGCGCCTTCGATCAGCTGGCCGAGATCGTCGATGCGGTTGGCGACCGGATCGATGTGATGATGGATGGCGGCGTGCAGCGCGGCACCCATGTTCTGAAAGCACTGTCTCTCGGCGCAAAAGCGGTGGGGCTCGGCCGCTATTACCTTTTCCCCTTGGCTGCTGCCGGGCAACCGGGGGTCGAACGGGCGCTCGAGCTGATGCGTATCGAAATAGAGCGCGGCATGAAGCTGATGGGCTGCACCTCCGTCGATCAGCTCACACGCCGGAACCTTCGGTTCCGTTGAACAGGCAGGACGTTAGAGAAGAACTGGGGCGGAGCGCGATCACAACCGACTACTGAAACCGCATGCCGTTTCAGCCGCGTTTCGTCGCTGTTCCTGAAGCGCCATGCCGATGTTCCAGACGAGCGCCAGGCAAACGAGCCCGCAAAAACAGGCTGAAATCAGCGAGCGATGGCGCTTGGCTCCGGAGAGAAACATCCAGCCGATAATTGCATAGACCGCAAGCGCCGGCACCGCGGCAATCAGAACAGATATGGGGCCATCGCAATCGACGGCCTCGACCCCGATGGCGCGATACTCGTTCGGGGTTGCCACCAGACCGAGGACGGCCACGGGAAACATGGCCGCTAAAACCGCGTAACGGAAAAATCGGGGCGTGTCGGGCATGCCTGCTCCATAGCCGGATAATCAACTGCCGCAAACGGCGCAGGTAAAGTCCCGCCGCGCGATCTCAGCGAATATCCATTTTGCCGATAATATCGGTTTAGCCGCCATTGTCGGCGACCGGAAGAGCAGATTGCCCGCTTTTGTTGAGAAAGCCAGCCTTTTACATCGGGAGCAATCTTGGCAAGTCAGGCGGAATATGATTATGGTTGCATGATGCAACCATAATGGATTGAACGTGCCCCAACAGCCCTTACCCGTAAACGACATCCGTTCCACCTCCCGCCGGCTCGTCCGCGAACTCGGCTTCATGGGGGGAGACTTTGCCGGCACCGATCTGCCGCCCTCCGCCGTACATGCCCTGATCGAGATCGAGGCGCGCCCCGACATCACGGCGCGGGATCTGGGAAAACTTCTGCGGCTTGAAAAATCGAGTGTCAGCCGCATGCTGCGCAAGCTCGTCCTGTCGGGCGATGTTCGCGAAGAAACGGATGAAGGGGACAGTCGCATCAAGCGGCTGCGTCTTACGGGTCAGGGACAAGAACAGGTGGGCGCCATCCATGGCTTTGCGAACCGGCAGGTCTCCGGCGCCCTGACGCAGCTTACATCGGCGGATGCTCACACGATCCTCCAGGGGCTCCGTCTTTACGCCGATGCGCTGGGAGACAGGACCGATACCGTTGCTCCCTCCATGGAGATACTGGAGGGATACAGGCCGGGCATCATTGCCCGGATCACGCAGATGCATGCGCTCTATTACGCCCGGACATCCGGCTTCGGCCAACGCTTCGAATCCGTTGTCGCCGAAGGCCTCGCCTCCTTTTGCAACCGGCTCGAAAGCCCAAAAAACGCAATATGGGTCGCAATGCGGGGGCAGGAGATCATCGGCTCCGTTGCCATCGACGGCGAGGATATGGGATCGGATATCGCGCATCTGCGCTGGTTTATTGTCGATGATGGCGTGCGTGGAGGCGGCGTCGGACGCAGGCTGCTGGAAACCGCACTGGCCTTCGTCGATGGAAAAGGCTTTGCCGAAACCCATCTCTGGACATTCAATGGCCTCCTGGCCGCACGACACCTTTACGAAGCCCATGGCTTCACATGCGTCGAGGAACATCCGGGCAGCCAGTGGGGAAGCGAGGTTCTGGAACAGCGGTTTGTCCGGTCACGGCCCGAATGATCTTTCAACCACGTATAGACGGCCGCAATCGGAATCCTCCTGCGGCCGTTTCGAAAACAGGTACCGGCACCCCTTAAAAGGCGAGTTGAACCTTCATCGACCTGCTTCTATCGCCGGCGGTTTCGAATGCCGTGACAACCTCCTCCAGCGGAAAGGTTCCAGTCAGCAGGGGCTTCAGGTCGACACGGCGCTGGTTGATGAAATCGACAGCAAGCCCGAATTCCTCATGGAACCGGAAGGTGCCCTTCATCTCGATTTCCTTGGCGACCACCATATTCTGCGGAATGGACACATCGCCGCCAAGACCGAGCTGAACCACGGTGGAACGCGGTTTCAGCGCTTCGAGACCCGAACGGACGGCTCTTTCATTTCCGGATGCCTCAAACTGAAGGTCGAAATAACCCTTGTTTGCCGAATAGGCGGAGAGCGCATCCGGATCACTGGCGACATTGATGACACGGTCGGCGCCAAGGGCGAGCGCCTTTTGCAGAACCGCATCCATGACATCGGTTGCGACGATTTCCCGGGCGCCATGGGCGCGGGCTGCGATGATGGCAAGTGCACCGATCGGCCCACAGCCGGTGACCAGAACGCGTTTGTCGGTCAATGCGCCGGCGCGGTTGACGCCATGCAGCGTTACCGCAAAAGGTTCGGCCATGGCCGCTTCATGAATGGAGATGCCATCCCGCACCTTGTGGCACTGATATGCCTCGGCGACGAGACGCTGACGGAATGCGCCCTGAATATGCGGCATGGGCATGGCGGAGCCATAAAAGCGCATGTTCAGGCACTGGTTCTGCTGGCCCTTCAGGCAGAATTCGCAATGGTTGCAGGGCCGGCTCGGCGATACGGCAACGCGGTCGCCGACGGCGAGACCGGAGACACCCTCTCCCAAAGCCTTGATGGTTCCGGCCACCTCATGGCCGAGAATCATCGGCTCCCGCACGCGCACGGTGCCGAAGCCGCCATGATTGTAATAATGCAGGTCGGAGCCGCAGATGCCACCCGCTTCGATGGCGACCTCGACCTGTCCCGGACCGGGCTGCTCGGTCTCCCGTTCCTCGATCCGCAGATCCTTCGCCGCGTGGATGACAACCGCTTTCATAGTCTCTCCTCCCATAAGGCGCACACGGCGGCAGTAGCCGCCGTTGCCCATTGTCCGGACTTGTCTCAGATATCGACCACGAGGCCCTTGGCTTTCAGAACCGGCTCGAGCTTGCTGACCTCGATTACCGACTTGCCCTGCTTGTAGGCTTCGATGTAACCGGCCTCGGCATCTTCGCGGGCCTGCGAAAGCTTGGCCGCTTCCTGTGCCTCCTCGCGCCTGACGACCACAAGGCCATCGGCGTCGCCGACGATGATATCGCCCGGATTGATGATTTCGCCGCCGACGATCACCTGATCGTTGACCGCGGCAATGGTCTCCTTGACCGTGCCCTTGATGCAGACGCTGAGCGAGAAGACCGGGAAGCCGAGGTCCCGCAGCTGCAGCGTGTCGCGCACGCCGGTATCCGTTACCAGGCCGCCGATGCCTTTTGCGAGGCAGGCATTGGCCAGCACGTCACCGAAGGAACCGGCTTCCTCATATTCGCCGGCGGAAACGACGATGATGTCACCCGGCTTGGCATAGTTGATGGCAAGCTGCAGCATGATGTTGTCGCGCGGCGCGCATTTGACCGTGAAGGCCGGGCCGCAGAGCTTCATGCGATAATCGACCGGCTTCAGCCGCGAGGACAATGCACCGCGGCGTCCCTGCGCCTCATGGATCGTGGCAGGAGAGAATTTGGCAAGCGCTTCGACATCCGCCTTGGCCGGACGCTGCGCGATATCTTTAATGTGGATCATGAAAACCTCCCACGTTGAAGCTGTCGGCGAGAGCGTCTCGCCGACCGATAGTGTTGAAGAGTTGAAAATTGGCCGAGGCTGAGTCGAAGCTCAGGGGATCGGGTCGAACTTCAGTTCGGACAGAGGCACGACCTTGTCGGTGCGTGTCATCTTGTATTCGGTGTTCGGGCCAAGCCACTTGTCCCAGATGCGGTTGATTTCGCCATCCGCATCGAGCTTGCGCAGGATTTCGTTGATCTTCGCGGTCAGCGCCGGGTTGTCCTTGGCCATGCCGATGCCGATGGGCTGGAAGAGCATCGGCTCTTCGATCATGCGCATCTGCTTGCCCTTGGTCTTGGATTCGTTGACGAACTTGGTCATCGTCATGGTATTGCCGACGATGCCCCGCGCCTTGCCCTGCTGCACGGCGAGATAGGCGGATGCCGTATCCTGGAATGTCAGCGGCTCGGACTTGTTGAGCTTGACGGAGAGTTCCGATGTCGAGCCCTTGCTGGATGCGATGCGCTGACCGACGAAATCGGACTTCTTGGTGCCGGGGTCATCGACCGGAACGATCAGCATTTCCTTAGCCAGGTAATATGGGTCGCTGAACTGGATCTGTTCGGCGCGGCTCTGGGTGTAAGCGAGGTTGGCGACCGAGAGGTCGACGCGGCCGAGCTTGACTTCGGGAACGCGCGCTTCGACCGACACCGGCTTGATCTCGGCCTTGACGCCGAGTTCCTTAGCGATAGCACCGCACAGATCGACGTCGAAGCCTGCCATTTCGCGCGTCTTCGGGTCCGGCGAGGCGAAAGGCGGCACATCGGCGAATGTCGCGCAACGCAGAGTCTTGTTCGCCATGATCGTATCGAGCTGGTCGGCCTTGGCCGGCAGGACCGCAGCCGAGGTTGCCAATATGGCGGTAAGAGTAATGCACTTCCAGTTCATTTCAGTTCTCCCGTTATTATATAGAGGTTGGGTCTAGTGTCTCAAATCGGCAAGAAACCGCTGGGCACGCGGATGTTGCGGATTTTTGAAAAACTCGTCCGGTTTTGCCGTTTCGAGAATTCGCCCGGCATCGATGAACCAGATGCGGTCGGCCACTTCCCGGGCAAAGCCCATTTCATGGGTGACGCAGAGCATGGTCATGCCTTCGGCGGCGAGGCTCTTCATGACGGCGAGCACCTCACCGACCATTTCCGGATCGAGCGCTGAGGTCGGCTCGTCGAACAGCATGACCGGCGGCTCCATGGCGAGCGCCCGCGCGATGGCGACGCGCTGCTGCTGGCCGCCGGAGAGCTGGGCCGGGTAAGAGTTGGCCTTGTCAGCCAGGCCAACGCGGTCGAGAAGCTTTAGCGCCTTGTCATGGGCGACGGCCGGAGAAACGCCCTTCACCCGGATCGGCGACATGGAGACATTCTCCACCACCGAAAGATGCGGGAAGAGGTTGAAGCTCTGGAAGACGAAGCCCACCCGGCTGCGCAGCGCGTTCAGCTCCTTTGCGCGCATCTGGGCGTGGATGTTCCTGCCATCCAGCATGATCGCACCGCTGCTGATCTCTTCCAGACGGTTGATCGTGCGGATGAGGGTGGATTTGCCGGAGCCCGACGGCCCGCAGATGACCACGACCTCGCCACGGGTGACGTTTTCGTTGACATCCTTGAGCACCTGATAATCGCCATAGCTTTTGCAGACCTGCGAAAGCGTGATGGTGTAGTCCTGAGTGGCGGAAACTGGCGCGGTCATAGCTGCTCCGTAACGATATTGGCGGGGGCCGGTGCCGTGTCTGCGGCGAGCTTGCCGCGCGGGCCGGCCCGGCGGCGGGCGATACGCCGCTCGAGAAGATTGGCGACATGGGTGAGCGACCAGCAGATGATGTAATAAACCAACGCCAGAATGAGGAAGACCTGGAAGGGCTGGGTCAAAAGCTGGTTGTTCACTTGGTTCGCCGCAAAGGTCAGGTCCGGCACATTGATGACGTAACCGAGCGTCGTATCCTTGATGGTGGATACGAAAGTCGAGATCAGGCTCGGGATCATGTTGTAGAGCGCCTGCGGCAGGATGACATAACGCATCGCGCCGAAATAACCGTGGCCGAGCGCCCGTGCCGCATCCATCTGCCCCGTGCCCAGCGATACGATTCCGGCGCGGACGACTTCGCTCATGAAAGCGCCCTGATAGATGACGAGCGTGGTGAGCATCGTCACGAAGCTCGGCACATCGGCGCCGGTCCAGAGCGGAACGAGAAAATAGCTCCAGAGAATGAGCATCAGCAGCGGCACGCCGCGGGTGAAATAAACCACCGCGGTCACCGGCCAGCGCAGGGCCCGCCATTTCGACAGCCGCGCCAGCGCCATCAGGATGCTGACGGGAAAGGCAAGCGCAATGCTGAGCGCCGACAGGATGAGCGTGTTGGCAAGGCCGCCGAGCGGGCCGTTGGGATATTGGCCGATCAGGAGCAGCAGCCAGTAATCCTTGATGATTGCGATCATGTCGTGGATCATGCCCGCGCCCTCCGCAGAGGATCGGCACGCATGGAGATATAGGCTCCGAGACCCATGATCAGCAGCGAGAAGAACAGATAAAGCACGGTGGCGACCAGATAGACCTCAAACGTCCGGAAACTCAGATTTTCGACTTCCTTGACCGCATGGGTCAGTTCAGGTGCGCCGATCAGGACGCCGAGACTGCTGTTCTTGAAGAGCGAGGTGCTGTGGTTGATAAGCGGCGGCAACGCGTTGCGAACACCCTGCGGCATGATGACGAAGCGCATGGCCGAGACATAGCTATGCCCGAGTGCACGCGCCGCCTCCATCTGGCCGGGATTGATGGAGCGAACGCCCGAACGCAGATCCTCGCTGAAATAGGCGGCCTGACAGAGGCCGAGGCCGATAATGGCGAAGATCGCTTCCGCATTATGGCTGGAAAGCCAGCTGGCCAGCCCGCTCGGCAGCAGCGTGAAGACGCCGAAATACCAGAGCATCAGCTGCACGAGCGTCGGCACGTTGCGGTGATAGGACACATAGGCCGCCACCAGCGGATCGCCGAAGCGGAAGGGCGAGAGGCGGATGGCGAGAAGCACGATGGCGAGCGACATGGCGAGCAGCCACGAGCCGGCATAGATGATGAACGTCATCTGGATGCCATGCAAAAGCATCGAGATATAGTCCGCATTGTTCAAAATTGCGCCGAGGTCAAAACCGCTCACGCGACTTTTCCTCCGGCTCCGCCCGCCGCGATCTTTTCAGCCGGCCAATTTTCAGCCGTTTGGGGCTTGGCCGTCTGCAGCCCGCCCATGACCTGAAGCGTCGGGGTAATTTCCATGTGGCCGATATTCATGGCCACGGGTGCGGCGATGGCAAACGCAATCGCATCGGCGATATCGGATGCCTGCGGCAATTCGAAACCATCGATGAAACGTTCGCGAATGCTCGGATCATTTCCATGCACATGGTTGAAGATATCGGTCGCGACACGGCCGGGGCAGATTTCCGTCACCCGCACGCGTTTGCCGAAAGCATCGATACGCAGCTGGTTGGACAGCATCGCCACGCCGGCCTTGCTGGCATGATAGGTGGAATTGCCGCCGAAATTATAATTGCCGGCAATGGAGGAGATGTTGATGACATGGCCGCGATCGCGCGCCACCATGCCCGGCACCACCATGCGGCACAGATGCAGCACGGCGCGCAGGTTGACGTCGATCAGGAGATCGATATCGCTCTCATCCGCTTCCAGAAACTTCTTCGGGCGGTCGACGCCGGCATTGTTCACGAGGACATCGAACGCGACTTCGCTCGTTAGCTTTGCAAGCGCCGGCCGGTCCGTCACATCGATGGCATGGGCGAAGCAGCCCGTGCGCTTCGCCAGCTTGTTGAGAGCGTCCGCGCTTCTGGCAACCGCATGCACTTCCAGCCCTTCGCGGCAAAGGCGCTCGACGACGGCGGCGCCAATTCCGGAAGATGCGCCGGTTACGAGTGCGGTCTTGTAGTCTGAGAATGGCATGTTTGTCCCCTATCGTTGAGCAAACATTAGTGAAGCTTTCATCGCTTGCCTAAGACCGATTTTTTTTGGAGTAATAAGCAACTTGTATGGATGGTGATTGCGCCACTTTCAGCGATGCGGCAATCCGGCCGGCGGGGCATGCATCCCCCATGCCGGCCACCGGTACATTCTAGACCACCGCCGTCGGCAGGTCCTGTCCTGCGAAATGCGCCTCCAGATTGGCGAGAACCAGAGCGCCCATCTGAAGCCGCGTCTCATGGGTCGCAGCGCCGATATGCGGGGCGAGAACGACATTGCGCATACCGATCAGCGCCTCGGGAACATGCGGCTCGTTCTCGAAGACATCGAGCGCCGCACCCTTCAGTCCGCCTGCCATAAGAATATCGACCAGCGCCTTTTCATCCACCAGCGATCCTCTGGCGACGTTGACGAGCACACCGTCCGGCCCCAGCGCCGCCAGCACCTCGCGGTTGATCGCGTGTCTGGTCTCCGGCGTCGCCGCCGCCGCGACGATCAGGACATCGCAGGCGCTTGCGAGCGACACTGCCGTTGAATGATAGCCATAGGCCACTTCCTGTTTCCGCCGGCTGAAATAGGAAATCTCCGCATGGAAGGCTTCCAGCCGCGCCGCGATGGCGCGGCCTATGCGGCCAAGCCCGTAAATACCGTAACGCCGCCGCGACGCCTTGTTGCCAAGCGGCATCTCGGCTTTTTTCCACTCCCCCGAGCGGACATGGTGATCTGCGCTGACGAGCTGGCGCAGCAACATGATGGAGAGGCCGATGGCGAGATCGGCGACATCCTCGGTCAGCACGTCCGGTGTGTTCGTGACCCTGAAGCCGCGCGCGCGGGCCTGATCGAGATCGACCTTGTCGAAACCGACGCCGTTGATGGCGACGATTTCGAGAGCGGGCAGGCAGTCGGCAAGATCAGGGGCGAGGCCGATATGACCGCCGGTGACGACAGCCTTTATCGAAGTCGCCTCCGCCTGCAGAAACGCCTGCTTGTCGGATATTTCGTGCCAGCGATGGACCCGGAAGCGCTTTTGCAGTTCGGCTTCTATCTGTGGCTGAAGCGGGTAGGTTTGCAGAAGATCGGGCTTCATGCGCGCTCCTTAGCCGCGACCGACGAAAGGCATGCCGCTCGCCATAACCGTCATGGTCAGCACATTCGCTTCCAGCGGCAGCGAGGCCATATGCACCACTGCCCGGGCGACGATGCTGGCATCGATGGTGGGTTCGATGGCGGTGCTGCCATCCGCCTGCAGCACGCCGGTCGCCATGGCGCGCGTCATTTCCGTGCTGGCATTGCCGATATCGATCTGTCCGCAGGCAATGTTGAATGCCCGACCATCCAGCGCGGCCGACTTGGTAAGGCCGGTGATCGCGTGTTTGGTCGCGGTATAGGGCGCCGAACGCGGCCGCGGCGTGGTGGCCGAAATCGAGCCATTATTGATGATGCGCCCGCCCTGCGGCGACTGCGCCTTCATCTGGCGGAACGCCGCCTGGGTGCAGAGAAAGGCGCCCGTGAGATTGGCCCCGACCACCGCTTTCCAGGTTTCGAACGGCACATCTTCGATATGGACGGCCGGTGCCGACATGCCGGCATTGTTGACCAGAACATCGAGACGGCCAAAACGTCCGCTGACCTCCGCAAACAGCCGTTCGACATCGGCCGAAACGGAAATATCGGCCGCGATGGCAAGAATACGGTCTCCATGTTCGCGCCATTCGCCGACGGCGGCGTCCAGAACCTCACGCCGCCGCCCGGTGATCGCGACGCTGTAACCATCTTCCAGAAGCGCTTTGGCAATCGCCTTGCCGACGCCTGTTCCTCCGCCCGTGACGAGCGCGATCTTTCCATCACTCATGCTGCTTTCCCCTCCAGCTCATCTTCCACATGCGCCTGAATGATTTCGGCAAAAGACGTTTCCGCCCGGAAGCCGAGCGACAGAGCCAGTTGCGGATCGTAATCCTCGGCCCAGCCATCCACGATCCGGATGATCCGCTCGTCGGGAACGCGTTTGATAAGCGCCACCGCCTTTTCTCCGGCGAAAGCGCGCAAAGCCTCGATTTCATCGGCCACCGTCGCCGAAAGTCCCGGCATGATGAGATTGCGGCGCACGCCAAGCCCGGAGAGATCAACGCTCGCGGCGCGCAACAGGAAGGCGACGGCCGAGCGCGGGCTGGCGAACCAGTGGCGCACGGTATCGGCAACGGGCAGCACCGCTTCCTGGCCCACCAGCGGTTCGCGCAGAATATTGGAGAAGAAGCCGGAGGCAGCCGCATTCGGCTTGCCGGGGCGGATGCAGATGGTGGGCAGGCGGATGCTGACGCCATCGAAGAAACCGCGACGGCTATAATCCGCAAGCAACAGCTCCACGATCGCCTTCTGCGTGCCATAGCTGGTCAACGGCGCCGGCAGGAACTCGTCGCCAATTACCTTGGGGAAAGGCGACCCGAAAACCGCGAGCGACGAGCAGAAGACCACACGCGGGCGGTATCCATCCTTCTGATGCTCCAGCCGGATGGCCTCGAACAGCGAACGCCCGCCATCGAGATTGATGCGATAGCCTTTCTCGAAATCGGCCTCCGCCTCGCCCGAAACCACGGCGGCAAGGTTGAAGATCACATCCGGTCGCTTGGCAATCAGCTTTTCGGCGACGCCGGCATTCGACAGATCGCTACGCTCGACAGTCAGTGTGCTGCCAAAGCCTTTCGGCGCGGCCGGTTCGAAAACATCCGTCAGGGTCATTTCGGTGATCTTCACATCGCCAAGCGCTCCGTCAGAAGCGAGACGTTGCGTCAATTTGCGGCCGATCATTCCTGCGGCACCGATTATCAGAATATGCATGTTTCACCTTTGTTTGGCCGGCTGCGCCGGCTCGATTGATCGTCAGTCGTCGTCACCCTGAAACACCACCTCGCGACGGCGCATGATCGCCGGCATCGCCATCATGATGACGACCATGCCGGACAAGGCGAGCAGGGTGGCGCTGATCGGATGGGTGACGAATGTCGAGAAACTTCCCTGCGAAATCAGCAGCCCAAGGCGCATGTTCTGCTCCAGAAGCGGACCGAGAACGAAGCCCAGCACCAGCGGTGCCGGCTCGCAGCCGATCTTGCGCAGGAAGAAGCCGACAATGCCGAAGACCGCGCAGAACAGAACATCCACGACACTGTAGGACAGGCCATAGGCCCCGATGGCGCAGAACATCAAAATGGCGGGGCACAAGAAGCGATAGGGAATGCCGAGAAGGCGAACCCAGATGCCGATCAGCGGCAGGTTCAGCACCAGGAGCAGAAGATTGCCCACCCACATGCTGGCGATCAGCCCCCAGAAGAGATCGGGCCGCGATTGCATGACTTCCGGTCCCGGTGTGATGCCTTGGATCATCATCGCGCCGACCATCAGCGCCATCAGGCCGTTGGCAGGAATGCCAAGCGTCAGAAGCGGGATGAAGGAGGTCTGCGCGCCGGCATTGTTAGCACTTTCCGGCCCCGCCAGCCCTTCGATTGCGCCCTTGCCGAAACGGGATGGATCCTTGGCGATCTTGCGCTCCAGCGCATAACTCGCGAAAGAACTCATGATCGCACCGCCGCCGGGCAGCACGCCGAGGAAAGAACCGAGCGCCGTGCCGCGCAGCACGGCCGGAAAGGCCTGTTTGAAATCCTGCTGGGTCGGCATCAGCGATCCGGTTTTTGCCGTCCCCGCATCGCGCTCCACGCCCTGCTGCAGGTTGAAAAGGATTTCGCTGACGCCGAGAAGCCCGATGGCAAGAACGACGAAATCGATGCCGTCGAACAGTTCCGCCATGCCGAAGGTGAAACGCTGCTCGCCCGATGTCGGATCGATGCCGACGAGGCTGAGTGCAATGCCGAAGGCGACCATGCCGACCGCCTTGACAGGCGATCCGCTGGACAGAAACACGGCAAACAGCAGTCCGAAGATCACCAGACTGAAATAATCGGCCGGGCCGAAGGCAAGCGCAATGGCCGAAAGCGGCTTTGCGACAACGACGATCAGGACAGTCGCCACCGTGCCAGCAAAAAACGACCCGAGCGCCGCCGTGGCCAGCGCCACACCCGCCCTGCCCTGCCGGGCCATGGCATATCCATCGATGCAGGTGACGACGGATGAGGATTCGCCCGGCAGATTGACGAGGATCGCCGTGGTCGAGCCGCCATACTGCGCGCCATAAAAAATGCCCGCGAGCATGATCAGCGCCGCCGTGTCCGGCATCGTATAAGTGATGGGCAGAAGCAGCGCGACTGTGGCGGAAGGGCCGATGCCCGGCAGGATACCGATCATCGTGCCGAGCGTGACGCCAAGCAGGCAGTAAAAAAGGTTTACCGGCGTGACGGCCACACCGAACCCGAGGATGATATTGGAAAAAAGATCGGTCATGGCAGCAGCGGTATCCTCTGTCCGAGGCCCACAACGAAAATGAGGATGCAGGCGAGGATGAGCACGGTGGAAAGCAGCAGAACCTCAACCGGCCGGATCCTGCCATAAGCGATGCAGGCGAGCACGATGAGGACGAAGGCGGCGGCGATGAAGCCCAATGGCTCGATCAGCAGCGCAAAGCCGGCAATGCCGGCCACCGCCAGAAACGGGCGCATTTTCGGCGCCACCCAGGCTTCGGACGGTGTCTTTCCCAGCAAATCCTGCAAAAGCACCGCGATACCCAGTGCAAACATCAAGGCCGCTATGACCGTTGGCATATAACCCGGTCCGGGCTGGAAATTGGTGCCCATGCTCAGCGGCCGCGCGCCATAATAAAGCCCGGCGGCGGCCACCAGAAAGAAAGCCCCGGACAGAATATTCGCCGTCAGTTTCGAGCCGTGTTCGGCCATGATTGTCTCCCCTCCTCATCGAGAAATACGCCGCGCCTCCCGACACGGCGTATCCAACGTTTAATCACTGGCTCAATCGGCCCAGACACATCCCTTTGAGCGCATCATTTCATAGCGATCCTCGATATCCATCTTGCCCTGACGGTGCAGCTCCATCATGTGGTTCTCGTGGTCGTCACGCTCCTGGCAGGCCTTGACGAGCTTTGCGATATCCTTCTCGCGAACGACGACGACGCCGTCATCATCGCCGCAGACGATATCGCCGGGGCTGATCAGTTCACCGCCGACCACGACCGGATGGTTGATGGTGCCGAGCGTGTCCTTGGAGGTGCCCTTCATGCAAAGCCCGAGCGAGAACACCGGGAAACCGATCTCGCGCAGCCCCTTGCCATCACGCACGGCGGCGCTGACCACGAAACCGACAATGCCCTTGCCGATGCAGGCGGCAGCCAGCACATCGCCAAAGCCGCCCTGATTGGGATTGTCACCGCCATCGATGACCAGCACATCGCCGGGCTTTGCCAGATTGATGGCTTCGAAAATCATCAGATTATCGCCGATATGGCATTTCGCGGTGATTGCCGGGCCGCAGATTTTCAGACCGGGCTTGATCGGCTTGATACGATAATCGAGAGCGCCGAGCTTGCCCTGCGCCTCGTGAATGGTGGCGGGGCTGAATTTGCTGATTGCCTCGATATCGGCTCTGGAAGGGCGCTGGAAATTGCGGATGACATGGGCCATTGGCCGGATTCCTTTCAACAATGGGTCATAGCCGGGCCGCAGACCGGCCCAAGCATCATTTGGTGGGGGTGAGAGAAGTGGTCGTACCGGCCGCTTATTTTGTCCAGGGCTTGCTTTTCCAGAGCTCGGCCAGATTGGCGTTGCCCTTCTTGAGCGCCTCGGCAAATTCGGCCTGTGTCAGCGGCAGCATCGTCAGCTCGCGCTTTTTGGCATCGGCAAGATAGTCGGGGTCCTTCAGCGCCTTCTGGAAGGCATCGACCAACCTGGCCTCCACATCCGCCGGCAAGCCCTTCGGTGCGCCGAAGCCCGCCAGCAGGCTGAACTGAACATTGTAGCCGGCTTCCCTGAAGGTCGGCACATCAGGCGAAAGCGGCGAACGCTCGGCACCGGAGGTCGCAAGCACACGCAACGCGCCGGAACGATTGTCGGCAAATACCTCGTTGAGGTTCATGAAACCGAGCGTGACGTGGTTGCCGAGCATGGCAAGCCGTGCCGGCCCGCCACCATTGAAGGGCACGAAATTGAGCTTCACGCCCGCCGCTTCTTCAAACAGCAGCGCGGTGATCTGGCTCGGATGACCGATACCCGTCACGCCGACGACGACCGGGTTCGCCTTGGCCGCCTCCACGAATTCCCTGGCGGTCTTGATCGGCGATACCTTGTTGACCGTCAGCGCCAGATCTCCGCCGATCTGGTTTGCGAGCGGGGTGAAGGCATCTTCCTTGTAGCTGGCATTGCCCTGCACGATCGGCGAATACATGGACGGGAAATTCAGCGCCCCGATGGTGTAACCGTCAGGTTTCGAATTGGCGATATATGTCGCGCCGATCAACCCACCGGCGCCTTCGCGGTTTTCCACCACAACGGATGTGCCGAGATATTTTTCAAGATAGGGCACCAGCGCCCGGGACTGGATATCGGTGCCGCCACCCGCCGGATAACCGATGACGAGCGTCACCGGCCGCTCCGGATATTCCGCCGCCGCCCCTCCCGCAGCAAGGATTCCCGCTGCCGCCAACACACCAAACAGAGATGTCTTCAAACGCATATCTTTTCCTCCCCGATACGCTTTCACCGGGGAGGCTAGGAAGAAGCCATCAACAATACAAATACCGAGTTTTCAATTTACCCATACAGATCGTTTATGGGTTGGATACCGGTTCGCGTCTCGCGACGGCCCGCAAAAGGTCGCGGAACAGCCTGAACGTTCGCTCATCCACCTCCCTGCCCTTCAGCAGATGGATGGAGCGATAAATGACGGGCTCGGTAATATGGGCGGCCTGAAGCTGACCGGCCTCCTGCTCCTGCTGCACGGAATTCCATGACAGGATCGTCGCACCGATACCGGCGCTGACGGCGCGTTTAATCGTATCCTGCCCGTCGATCTCCATGGTGACATTCAGTGTAATACCGGCACGGGCAGCGGCCTCGTCGATCGATATACGCAGCGGATTGTCCTTCGGCGGCAGGATCAGGTTAAGCCCTGCCGCAGCCTCAAGCGGCATCGACCGGCCGATAGGCCTTGAAGAAACGGCAAACAGGCTCTCCTTGACGATAAGATCGTCGGCCTTGTCCTCCGCTCCCACCAGCGCAACGGCCATATCCACCTTGCCGAGACGGATGAGCCGCAGGGATTCGTCATTGCGCGCCTCTATCAGCCGCAGCGATACCTTGGGCATCGAAGCGGCAACCTCGCTGATGATGCTCGGCGCAAAGGCTGTGGCCCAGGAGGGAATGAGGCTCAGCCGGATCACCCGCTCGTCCAGATAGGCCATGGCCCGGATTTCCGCCTCCGCCTGCCGCACCTTCTCGGTAATCTCCCGCGCATGGGAAAGCAGGACTTCACCCTTTTCCGTCGCCTTCACGCCGCGCGCCAGCCGGTGCAGCACGGGAAAACCCACCAGCCGTTCCAGTTCCGTAATGTGATGGCTTAGCGCCGGCTGGGCGATCCCCAATTGCCGCGCCGCCGCCGACATGGAGCCGCAATCGGCAATGGCGACCAGATATCGCAGCCTGCGCAAATCCAACATGCCCGCTTAAACCTCCCGCCGGTTCGAGATGCGATCATGACACCAAATCACCGCGGAGGCCTAGGGGAAAAGCGCCGTCCACTAGTCCTGCCGGACTTCAAGGAAGTGATGGGGTAAGACAAGATTCTTATGACAGCCGGCTAAGGCTTTTCTCAATGTCTTCCCCATGACACGGTCCTGGCTGCGATGGGGAGCGGGATGAATCCTAAGACCGGAATTTTGCTCAAACTGACGGCCATGCTGGCATTCACAGTCATGTCCGCCTGTGTGAAGGGCCTGGACGGGGCGATACCCGTCGGCGAAGTCGTCTTCTGCCGGGGATTTTTTGCCCTCATTCCCCTCTGTCTATGGTTCATCGCCTCCTCGGAGCGGATAACGGTGCCGGCCGCAAAGAACATCGGCAGCCTGCTTGCGGGCAGCTCGGCCGGGCTTGGCGGCATGTTCTTCGGCTTTCTGGCGCTCGCCTATCTGCCGCTGGTGAATGTGACGGTGCTGAGCTACACGACACCGCTTTTCACCATCATGCTGGCGGCGCTGCTGCTTGGCGAAAAAGTGCGGATATACCGCTGGTCCGCCGTGCTGACCGGCTTCATCGGCGTCTTCATCACGCTCTCGCCGAAACTGATCTTCGATGCCGCCTCAGGCCCCCCTCAAATCGACAGGGTCGCGATGATCGGAACCGCACTGGCGCTGACCGGTGCGCTTTGCGCCGCCTTTTCCTCCATCGCTGTCCGCCATCTGAACAGTATCGAAAAGCCGTCGCGCATCGTTCTCATCTATACGCTGACGGGTGTGGTGGCCGGCCTCGCCACGCTCGGATTTGGATGGAAGATGCCGGATTTTCATCAGTTCCTGCTGCTCGCCGGCGGCGGCCTTGCCGGCGGCATCGGCCAGATCGCCATGACGCTCAGTCTGCGCCACGCCCAGGCCTCGCTGCTGGCGCCGTTCGATTACACCACGATGATTTGGGCAATCGCCCTCGGTTATCTCTTCATGGCAGAAGTGCCGACGGGTGCGACCATCATCGGCGCCTTGACGGTCATCGCCGCCGGACTTTTTGCCATGTGGCGCGAAAACCGGCTGGCGAAACAGGCCGTCAGGGAGCCGACAGCGTCAGCTGTTCCGTGACGCGTTTTTTGTGCAACCGCCTTTCCCGCCACAGCGTGAACAAACCGGCGGCAACCACGATAGCAGCCCCCAGAATGGTCGTCAGGGCCGGAACCTGATCCATGAAGGCATAACCGATCAACAGCGCCCAGATCATCGTGGTGTAATCGAACGGCGCCAGCAGCGAGGCCTCGGCATAACGCAGGCTGAGCGTCACCAGTATCTGCGCGGTTCCGCCAATGAGACCGGTGCCGATCAACAGGGTCCATTGCCACGCGGTCGGCATTTTCCAGCCCATGCCGATGCTGGCAAAGCCGATGACGGTTGTGAGCAGGGTGAAATAGAAGATGATCGCGCCGGTATTTTCCGTCTGCGTCAAATGCCGGATCTGGATCATCGATATGGCGGAGAAAAAAGCCGCCGCCAGACCGAACAGGCCGCCGAGCATGGCGACGCCGGAGCCGGAAGCGACATCCGAAACATCGAAGGAAAAATGCGGCGACAGGATCAGCACGATGCCGCAGAGCCCGACGACCACCGCTGTCCAGCGGTAAATCCTGACAACTTCCTTGAGAAGCAGCACCGCCAGAATGACGGTGAAGAGCGGTGTCGCGTAGCTGATGGCCGTCGCGTCAGCCAGCGGAATATAGGCGAGCGCCAGATAGCTGAAGACCATGCCGCCGGTGCCGGAAAAACTTCGCACCAGATGGCCGCCAATATGGCTGGTTGCCACCTGCCTTCGAAAACCGCCCTGCGCCGCCATCCACAGACAGAGCGGCAGCATGGCCACAGCCGACCTGAAGAAGACCACCTGCCCGATGGGTATCTCGCCCCTGAGGCCGCTGATGCAGGCGCCCATCAGCACCAGAGCGAGCGCTGCGGAGATTTTGAGGAGAATGCCTTTGCGGGAATCCATGGTTCGTTTCCTTCGGACGTCTTTGAACCGTTTCACCACGCAAAGGCGGGATATCAAACCGCAAAGCAGTGTCCATAGGAACTTCGTCTGACCCCATCAATCCCGCCCCCATGGTAGCTATTGCTGATGGACAGGGTGCGGATTCCGCTCCGCCCGCCTGCCGCCGTGGGGACAAAAAAGACGTTGGAAACCAATATGGATCTGGAAAAGATCAAGAAACTGATCGAGTTCGTCGGCTCTTCGCGAGTATCCGAATTGACCGTGAGCCAGGAGGGAACCACGGTCCGGATCATCCGCGAAAACAATGCCCTTTCACTGCGGGCGCCATCATCGCAGCCCCGGCCCGTTGCGGTGGCCGAAACGGCATCCGAGACACCCCGTGCCGAAGAACAGGCGCCGGCATCCGCCGCAGCCGCGCCGGCGTCATCCGGCATCGTCGCAGCACCGTCATTCGGTCTTTTCCATCGCGCCCCCAGCCCGGGTGCGGCACCTTTCGCCGAGATCGGCGATGAGGTCAGGCAAGGACAGGAACTCTTCATCATCGAGGCGATGAAAGTGTTCAACACCGTGAGGGCCGAACGAAGCGGCAGGATCGCCAGATTTATCGCTAATGACGGCGAAGACGTCGAACTCGGACAGCCGGTGCTGGAGTTTGAATGATGGATGCGACACTCCCAAAGGTGGCGGCCGAACAAAGAGCATTCGACAGCGTTCTCATCGCCAATCGTGGCGAGATCGCACTGCGCGTGCAACGCGCCTGCCGCGAACTCGGCCTGAAGACCGTCATGGTCTATTCGGAAGCCGATAAGGACGCCGACTATCTGAAGGCGGCCGATACCGCCATCTGCATCGGCCCGGCCTCGCCCGGCCAGAGTTATCTCAACGCGCCGGCCATACTGCTTGCGATGGAGCTGACCGGCGCTGGCGCGGTTCACCCCGGCTATGGATTTCTGTCCGAAAGAGCATCTTTTTCGGAAGCCGTGGAGGCGGCAGGGGCGGTCTTCATCGGCCCGCGCGCCGACGCCATCCGCACTATGGGTGACAAGATCGCGGCGAAGCGGGCGATGATGGAGGCCGGCGTGCCCTGCGTTCCCGGCCCTGATTCTGCCTTGCCGGATGACATGGCCGAAGTCTCGAAAATCGCCGCCGAAATCGGTTACCCCGTTATCGTCAAGGCGGCTGGCGGCGGCGGCGGGCGCGGCATGCGTGTCGTGCACGAGGCCTCCACCCTGCAGGATGCCATTCTCGTCACGCGCGAGGAGGCAAGCCGGGCCTTCGGAACGCCGGAACTCTATATCGAAAAATTCCTCGAACATCCGCGTCATGTCGAAATTCAGGTTCTCTGCGATGGTCAGGGCGGCGGGGTCTGGGTGGGGCTGCGCGATTGTTCCATGCAGCGCCGCCACCAGAAGGTCGTCGAAGAAGGCCCGGCCATCGGCATCCCGCCCGATGTTGCGGCTTTCGTCGGCAATCGCTGCGTCGAAGCCTGCCGCCAGATCGGTTATCGCGGCGTCGGCACCTTCGAGTTTCTTTACGAGAATGGCGAATTCTATTTCATCGAGATGAATACCCGCCTGCAGGTCGAACATCCGGTCACGGAAATGACCTCGGGCGTGGATCTGGTGCGCCAGCAGCTTCTCGTCGCTCTCGGCCATCCGCTCGAGATTTCGCAGGAGGATATCGTCTGCGAAGGCCACTCCATCGAATGCCGCATCAATGCCGAAGACCCCTATAGCTTCATTCCCTGCCCCGGCCTGATCACGGCTCTGCACCTGCCGGGCGGCCCCGGCGTGCGGGTCGATACCCATGTGACGACGGGTTATCGGGTTTCGGCACATTACGATTCCCTGATCGCCAAGCTCATCGTCCATGCGCCGACCCGCGAACAGGCAATCCTGCGCATGCGGCGCGCGCTTGGCGAAATGCGCATCGAAGGCGTTTCCACCAACCTGCCGCTGCATCGGGAAATATTGCAGGACCCGGCCTTTTCCGAAGGCGGCACGGATATTCATTACCTCGAGCATTGGCTTGCAGCGCGGAGTGCAAAGTGAAGCGACAGCCTGTTTCCATATCCCGCTACAGCGAGCCCGGCACGATTGCCGATCTTGCCGCTTACCTCGAGCGCAACAATGTCTCCGCAATTGAAATAGAGACGCCGGATGGATCATTGAAGATCGTTGCCATGGCAGGCGCTCAGCCCCCCGCAGCGCAGCGGCCCATCGAATCGGCCAAAGCGCCGGTAAAGGCCGGGGACATTCTTGCCCGTGCACCGATGGCCGGCATCTTCACGCCCGCGCATCCGCAGCGCCCCGACCGGGCGGTTCAGACAGGACAATCCGTAGCGAAAGGCGAGATCGTCGCATTCATCGCGGCCGGACCCGTGCTTGTTCCGGTCATCGCCGAAAAAGCCGGTACCGTCGGCGAAATCGTGACGGAAGCCGGCGCGCTTGTCGGCTATGGCTCCACCCTTCTCAAGACCGAAACATGATGGTGACGTCGATGAGCAACCTCCCGCTGAAAACGCCCCACCTCACCCCCGCCCATCTGGGCCTGCCGAAAATCTCGATGATCGGCAACAAAACGTTTCTGATCGAAGCGCCCGGCGAGCTGGACCTGCCCGCCCAGCGGCGTATCTGGGCGCTAACGCGCGCATTGAAGGACCGCCCCGACGTGCTGGAACTCATTCCCGGCATGACCAATCTCCTGATCGTGCTGCGCGGTACGCCCGAAGATGCCGGGCATCTGCAGGACGAGCTTCTCGACATCTGGCAAACAACCGCGGAACTCGATCTTCTGGGCAAGACCATCGAGGTGCCGACGACCTATGGCGGCGAACACGCCATCGACCTTGCGGCGATCTGCGATTATTCCGGCCTGCCGGACAGGGAAGTCGTGCGCCTGCACTTCGAGCGGACCTATACGGTTTTTGCCGTCGGCAGTGCGCCGGGCTTCGGTTATCTCGGCGGTCTCGATCCGCGCATTTTCATGCCGCGCAAAAAAGTTCCGTCGCTGCGCATGTTGAAGGGCATGGTGACGATCGGCGGCATGCAATCCGGCATCTCGGTTCTGACCGGACCGAATGGCTGGAATTCGCTGGGCTTCACCGAAATCACCATGTTCGACGCCACCGCCGAACAGCCGGCGGTGCTGGCGCCCGGTGACCGCGTTCGTTTCCTTCCTGAAAGGATCGAACTATGATCCATATTCTTGCCTGCGGGCCGCTGAACACCGTGCAGGATCTCGGCCGCGCGGGTTATCGCAATATCGGCATCACCGCCACGGGCGCGATGGACCCCATCGCGCTCAGGGTCGGCAATATTCTTGTCGGCAATGGCGAGGATGCCGCGGCGATTGAAATCCAGACCTTTCCTTTCCGCATCGAATTCGAAGAGGCGCTGACCTTCGCCGTAACCGGTGCGGATTGCGCCGCCCGGCTCAATGGTGCCGATCTGCCGCCCTACTGGTGCGTTAGAGCCGAGAAGGGGCAAACCCTTGAGCTTTCGACGCCCATGAAAAATGCGCGCACCTATCTCTGCCTTCAGGGCGGCATAGACGTTCCGGTGGTGATGGGATCACGAAGCACCTCGCTTCGCGGCTCCTTCGGCGGCCACGAGGGACGCCATCTCACCACCGGCGACAGGCTGTCCGTTCTGCCATCCGCACCGCCGGCGCTGCCGGCAAGCGGCCTCGGAGTCCTGCCGCTTGCCGAGGCGATGCCGGACATGTTTCCGGTATCCGACAATGGCGAATTGCTGCTGAGAGCCATTCCCGCCGCCGAACACGATCTTTTCGGCGAAGGTGCGGAACGTTTCTGGTCCGAAGCCTGGAAAATCACCTCGCAGAGCGACCGCACCGGCTACAGGCTTGCCGGCACGCCACTTATGCTTTCGGCTCCCGTCGAGTTGCGCTCCTATGGCGTCATTCCGGGCGTGGTTCAGGTGCCGCCGGGCGGCGAGCCGATCATCCAGATGAGCGACGCCAACACCGCCGGCGGTTATCCCAAGATGGCGGGTATCATCGACAGCGATCTTTGGCGGCTCGGACAGGCGCGCATCGGCAGCCGCATCCGTTTCGTGCAGGCAACGGTACGCGAGGCGCTGGAGGTCGAGCAGGCAATCGACGTCTATTTCGCCGATATCCGCAAGACCCTGCCACTGGTCACCGCCGCACTCGACACGCTCACGAAACGATAATCCTGAAGAACACGGAGAGGGAACCATGAAGATCGATGTTAATTCCGATATGGGCGAAGGTTTCGGCGTCTATAAGGTCTGCGACGACGAGAAGCTTATGGAAGTCGTCTCTTCGGCAAATATCGCCTGCGGATTCCATGCCGGCGATCCGGAAATGATGGCGCGCATGGTGCGTCTCGCCAAACAGAACGGCGTCGGCGTCGGCGCCCATCCCGGCCTCGCCGACCGTCTCGGCTTCGGCCGCCGCGAAATTCCCGTCGATGCGGAAGAAATGGAACAGCAGGTTCTCTACCAGCTCGGCGCGCTTTCGGCGATTGCCAGGGCGCAGGAGGTCGCGCTCTCCCATATCAGCTTCCATGCCGCCATGGGCAACATGATCAATCGCGATGCGGCGCTTGCCGAACGGATCATGAAAAAGATCAAAGCGGTCGATCCCGATCTCATCGTCTTTTCGATGCCGGACATGCTGATCGAAAAGGCGGCGCTGGATTGCGGGCTGAAGGTGCTCAACCTCTTTCTCGCCGACCGGGCCTATGATGTGAAGGGCCAGCTCGTGCCACGCAAGCTGCCCAATTCCGTCATCAAGGAAGAAGGAAAAGTTCGCGCACGCGTGCGCCAGTTTCTCGAGAAAGGCACGGTCACGACCATCGAGGGCGAGACCATCCCCGTTCGCGCCAGATCGATCCTCGTCCATAGCGATACGCCCGGCTCGCTGGAGCTTGCGCGCACGGTGCGCAGCGAAGTGGAAGCCTGCGGCGGCAGCGTCGTGCCGGCTCGCGAAGTAGTCGCCTGAAGCGGGATACGCCTCATATCCTGAAGCACAAAAATTAAGGCACCGCATTCCATGTCAGGAGCGCGGTGCAGTAATTTTGTCGGCTATGGAATACGGCCCGGATTTCGATCCGTCGCCAGCCGGGTCGCGTGAGAGGCCCGGCCGCAGAAGCATCAATTCAGCTGGATCACGTGATTGCTGTCGCTCGTCCAGCTCAGTCTCACCCGGTCGCCAGCGGCGCTGACGGCATTGGTAAAGCCTTCCGTCTGGGTCTGCCGGTAGGCGATCATCGGCTCGCCATTGTCCAGACGCAGGTAATAATGCAGCATGAAGCCGCGATAGACGACCTGCTCCACCCGCGCCGTGGTGGAATTGCTGGCGTTTTCACCTGCGTCCACCGCAAGCGGCGAGACCGAGATCGCTTCGGGGCGAACGGTCACGACGACCTTGTCGCCCTGAACCGCCCCCATATCCTCGACATCGAGCCGCACGCCCGAACCGGTGACCAGCCCTGCGGAACGACCATTGCGCTCCGCCACGCTCGCCTCGAAGAAGTTCGAGGCGCCGATGAAACCCGCGACGAAGCGTGTCAGCGGCTTCTGATAGATTTCGCCGGCCGGGGCGATCTGCTCGAGATTGCCATCCCGCATCACGGCGATCTGGTCCGCCATGGTCAGTGCCTCGTCCTGATCGTGGGTCACCATGATGGTGGTGAGGCCAAGCCGCTGCTGCAGGCTACGGATCTCGACCTGCATGCTTTCTCTCAGGCCCTTGTCGAGTGCGCCGAGCGGCTCGTCGAGAAGCAGCATCGACGGTTCGATCACCAGAGCGCGCGCCAGCGCCACACGCTGCTGCTGACCGCCGGAAAGCTGCACCGGCAGTCGGTCGCCGAAGGCGTGCAGCTGAACGAGATCGAGCGCCTGTTTCACGCGCCCTTCACGGTCGGCCTTCGAGATGCCCCGCATCTCGAGACCGAAGGCGACATTTTCGGCAACGGTCATGTGGGGAAACAGGGCGTAGTTCTGGAAAAGCATGCCGACATTGCGGCGGTGAACCGGGGTACGCGTGGTCGGCTTGCCGCCGACCACGATTTCACCCGAGGTGGGATCGACAAGCCCTGCAATCATGCGCAGGCAGGTCGTTTTCCCGCAGCCGCTCGGGCCGAGAAGCGCCAGGATTTCCCCTGCCTTGACGGTAAGCGAAACATCATCGACGGCAACGACCTGACCGCTGTAATGCTTGGTCAGTCTCTCCAGGCGGACTTCTACGGATTTCATCAGCGTTCCTCAGCCGTTAAAGGTCTGGTTGTATTTTTCGAGCCATTGGGCGCGGCGCGGAATGATGTATTTCCAGTCCGGCGTGAAGAGGTTGAGCGATTCCATCTTCGCTTCCGGATAGGCAAGGAACTTCGCCGTATCTGCGCCGAACTCGATGCCCTTGACGGAGGGCGCGCTCAGCGTCGCTTCCGAAAGCATCTTCTGCACACCGGGATCGAGGATGCGGTTGATATAGGCAAGCGCGAGATCGCGGTGCGGTCCGCCCTTTACCAGCGCGATGGAATTGATGCCGGTGAATGCGCCTTCCTTCGGGAAGGTCATGTCCAGCGGCACGCCCTTCTTGGTGTGCGGATAAACCGCCTTGGAATATTCGATACCGCCGAAATCCGCCTGGCCCTGCGCCACCATCATCGTCTGCGCTTCCGCGTCATAGATCGAGAGCACGTTCGGCTTCAGCTCGGCGAGTTTCGCCCAGCCGGCATCGGTATCATATTGCGCGTCCTTCAGCGGCTTGCCGGTCGCAAGGGCGGCCGCCACCATCAGCATCAGAACGCTCTGGGTGTTCTTCGGTGTGTTGAGAAGCATGCGGCGGGCATATTTCTTGTCGAACATCTGTTCGTAGCTTTCGAACGGCTTGCCCGTCGTCGGATTATAGAACAGGCCGGCAATCGAAATCGCAAAACCGACGCCGAAATTGTCTTCGAAAAGATAGCGCGAATAGACGTTCTTGAGGTTGGGGATTTCGTCCACCGGCAATTGCTCGATCAGGCCTTCCTCCTTGGCCTGCGGCACGCCGACATCGTCCATCGACATCACGCTATATTGCGGATTTTCGCGGGTGGCGCGCAGCGTGGCGATATTGGCGAGCGTCGCGCCTTCGGTCGTCAGCACCCGGCACTTATATTCCTTTTCGAAAGCCGGGATCACTTCCTTCTTGATCAGTCCGCCCTGCGCCGAATTATAGACGCCGACATACATGGTGCGGTCCTGTGCGGAAGCCGCGGTGTAGAAATAGGGTGTGGCGAGCGCGCCTGCGGTGACTGTCAGGAAACTGCGCCGTTTCATGATGATGGTCTTGTCTGTCATTTCCGGTACCCCTCTTGTTGTTGATTTACATAGCCATTGCCCGGCGCAGACCCACCAGCCTGTCGAGGACGAGCACGACGGTCACCGCCAGAAGAATGATGATGGTGGACATGGTCGCGACCGAAGGATCAAAGACCGTGCCGATCTGGCGATAGAGCACGATGGGCACCGGCAGGTTCGCGGAATCCGCCAGCCACATCGAAACGGGATAATTGTCGAAAGAAACCATGAAGCAGAAGATCGAGCCGGAGGCGACGCCGGGCGCGATCTGCGGAAAGATCACCCGCGTGAAGGTTTTCCAGCGCGTGGCGCCAAGCGTGCGCGCCGCCTCCTCGAGGCTGACATTGACGAGCTGAAGGCTGGTCAGCACCGTGCGGATCACATAGGGCGACGTTACGACGGTGTGGGCGATCAGAAGTTTCAGCTTGGTATCCATCCAGCCATAGCCGGAGAAAAGCTGCAGCAATGCCAGGCCGGTCACCAGCACGGGAAAGATCAGCGGCGAAAGCAGCAGCCCCTTCATCAACGAGCGGCCGATGAACTTTCCACGGGAGAGTGCGAAGGCTGCCGGAACGCCGAGCGCCAGTGAAAGGATGGTGGTCGCCACCGCCAGTGCTGCACTGAAGGTGAGGCCAGCGGTGAATTCCTCGTTCTGCATGACCGCCGCATACCAGCGGAAGGTGAAACCCTGCGGCGGGAAGGTGACGAAATAACTGTCGGAAAACGAGATGGCGACGACGAGGACGATCGGGGCCAGGATGAAGACCATCATGGCGGCGGTGATCGCGTAAAGGACGATGGCGGAAGTGCCGGTCAGCTTGTTGTTCATGACGCGCTTGCCTTGATACGACGCCCGCCGAGCAGCCGCATCGAGACGGCGTTGATCAGAATGACGATGAAGACGAGGATGGTGGCGATGGTGGCGCCGAACGGCCAGTCATAGACCGCGAGAACCTGCTGTTCGACCATGTTGCCGAGCATCTGCGAGCCGGGACCGCCGATCAAAGCGGGAATGACATAGGATGCCGAGGCCAGAGAGAAGACCAGCGTGAAACCCGCGACCAGACCGGGAAGGCTGAGCGGGAAGGTGATCCGCAGGAACACTTTCCATGCCGGCGCGCCCAAAGTTCTGGCGGCCTGTTGCAAATTCGGATCGATCTTTCCGAGAGCCGAGGATAGCGGCAGCACCATCATCGGGAAGAAAATGTGCAGGGAGCCGATAACCACGGCGGCATCCGAAAACAGCAGCGTCATGGGACTGTCTATGATGCCCAGATTCATCAGCACGTAATTCAGAAGGCCGGTCGGACCGTTGCCAAGAATGAGCTGCCACCCATAGGCGCGCACCACGACACTGACGGCCAGCGGCGCGATCACGATCAACGTGATGATACGGGTCGTGACGATATTGCCGCGCACGAGAACGGTCGCAACCGGATAGGCCAGTATCGCCGCAAGAACCGAGGTGATCAGGCTGATGCGGATCGTCGCCCAAAGCACCTTCTGGTAAAGATCGACCTCGAAAAACCTGACATAATGAGCAAGCGTGAAGGGGGAGCCGATCAGCCCCTGCGAATTCTGGGTCATGACGCTGAAGCTCATCAGCCGAACCGCCGGCCAGAAGAAAAAGATCAGCAGGAAGATCAGCAGCGGCAGGATGAGGATGCCGGGCGAAAACAGCCGACGCTCAAGGGCTTTCCAGCCGGAAACTCCACGGCGTGGCGGGGCATGTGGTTCCATGATCGCAATATCCGACATCTATACTCCCGTCGCGTTGAATACGGCACGAGGCATCGCTTTGAGCCGAACGAGATCGTCCAGGCCCTATGACTAGAATTTGCTGGGTGTGCTCCCTGTCGAGGCATCCGGTCTTTTGCCGGCGCCTGTCGCATATTTCTGCATTTTCGCGCCGGTTACCTCTCTGGGTAATATTGCCCGACGCGTCGTTCCCTTGTTGTTGAGCCAAGCTTAGGGGCTAAGCCGACGGGCTGCATAATATTTTATTCCTCTGAGGTCATCGCATACGCATATGGACTGCCCACCCCATTTTGGCGGCGATGCATCAAAATCCCGTATGACCTCACATCGAAGTCGTATTGGGGAAACGGCGGAAAATTCCCGTAACCTCCTTGTCATGCACTGGCGTCGCGACGATGCCTGCCTTCACCGTTACAATCGGAAATAATCCATGCCCACCATCGCCCAACGCCTTAACAACGTCACCGTGTCAGCTTCGCTCGCCATGACCCAGAAAGCCCGCGATCTTGCCGCTCAGGGAATCAAGGTCATCAGCCTGTCATCCGGCGAGCCGGATTTCCCGACGCCTGCCCACGCGGTCGAGGCAGCGCATGCGGCTGCCCTTGCCGGCGACACGAAATATCCGCCAGCCGACGGAACCCCGGCGCTGCGGGCCGCGATCCAGCGGAAGTTCAAGCGCGACAATAATCTCGACTACGATCCAAGCCAGATTCTGGTGGCGGGCGGCGGCAAGCAGATCATCTTCAACGCCATCATGGCCACCTGCGATCCGGGCGATGAGGTCGTCATTCCCGCGCCGTCGTGGATCAGCTATGCCGATATCGTGAAGTTCGCCGGCGGCGTGCCCGTGCCGGTGGTTTGCCCGGAGAATAACGGTTTCCGCCTGCGCGCCGAAGATCTCGAAGCCGCCATTACCCCGAAGACCAAGTGGCTGCTTTTCAACTTCCCCAATAACCCTACGGGCGCCGCCTGCTCCCGCGCGGAGATGAAGGAAATCGCCGAGGTCATGCTGCGGCATCCGCATGTCTGGATCATGACCGACGACATGTATGAGCACCTGATCTATGACGACTTCGAATTCTGCACCATCGCCGAAGTCGAGCCGCGCCTCTATGACCGGGTACTGACCGTCAACGGCGCATCGAAAGCCTATGCCATGACCGGCTGGCGGCTCGGTTTCTGCGGCGGCCCGAAAGATCTCATCAAGGCCATCAGCAACGTCAATACCCAGAACAGCGGCGGTGTCGCCACCATCGTTCAGGCGGCTGCCGTTGCGGTTCTCGACGGCCCGCAGGATCTGCTGAAGGAGCGCGCCGATATCTACAAGACGCGTCGCGACTTCGTACTAGGCAAGCTGGCCGAGATCGACGGCCTTCGCTGCCACAAGCCCGAAGGCGCCTTCTATATCTTCCCGAACATTGCCGCGCTGATCGGCAAGACGACGAAGGGCGGCACGAAGATCGAGAACGATACCGATTTCGTCATGGCGCTTCTCGCCGAACATCATGTTGCGACAGTGCAGGGCGGGGCCTATGGCCTCAGCCCTTTCTTCCGGCTTTCCTATGCCACCAGCATGGAGAACCTTGCCGAAGGCTGCGCCCGCATCGCCGAATTCTGCAATGGAATGAAATAGGGAGAACAGCATGTTGGGAGGAAGTGGCCGTGTCATCATGGTTTCCGGCGCATCGCGGGGCCTTGGCCTTGCGATCGCCAAAAGGCTTCACGAAGCCGGTTTCACCGTCGCGGCGGGAGCGAGAAATCCGGCCGCCATTGCGGTAAAGGACCGGCTTTCGGCCGATCGCTACGATGCGGAAGAGGCTGGCTCGGCGGAGGCCTGGGTTGACGCCGTTGCCGCCAGATATGGCCGGATCGACGGGCTGGTGAATTGCGCCGGCATCAACCCCAAAGTCCGGGTCATGGATGCGGGTGAAGAAAGCCTCGACCAGATGTGGCGTATCAACGTCAAGGGTCCGCTGAGGGTAACCCGCGCCGCCATTCCCCATCTCGTAAAAACCGGACAGGGCAGGGTCATCAATGTCGCTTCGCTGGCGGGACGCCGCGTGGGGTCGAATGTGGGTTATGCGATGACGAAATTCGCCGTCGTCGCCCTTACCCACGGCATCCGGCAGGAATTGTGGGACAGCGGCGTGCGCGCCACCGCGCTTTGCCCCGGCTACATCGCAACCGATATGACCGTCGGCGAAACGGAAGTCAGCCGCGAGGACATGACCCAGCCGGACGATCTTGCCGAAATGGTGGAAACCCTGCTTCGCCTGCCGAACAACCTTTCGGTGGCCGAATTGCTGGTGAACTGCCGCAAGGAAGCAATGCTTTGATCTTTTCCACGCGCGGCACCGGGAAAGGGTGCTGCGCGTGGCTTTAAAACCGGCCTGACCCTTTTATTTCAGGGTCTCCGCCAGTTGCAGCAATATCTCCTTCACGGCAAGCGCCGGCTCGGAGAGCGGTGTATTGTCCGATACGCAGAAGGACAGCGTTTCCTCGATCATCGGGCTGGCGATCTGCCTGACGACGATGTCCTCATTGGATTCCGCCACGATACGGTCGGCAATGGCCTTGGGCGTTATGGTCGCGCCAAGCCCGGCATCCACGCCGCGCGCGATGGTCCTTACCGATTCCAGCTCCGCCATCACGATCAGATCCTTTCGGCTGCGGGTGAAGGCGAGATTGATGGCGCGGCGCACGAAATTATAGGTCGGCGGCAGAAGGAAGGGTAAAAACGCCAGGTCAGCGACCGTGATCGGCGCATCGCCCGGTTCCACGCCGAAGCTGCGATGGACGACCAGCACGAATTCCTCACGCAACAGCGGCGTGAACTTGACACCCCGGATCGGCCCGACGCCGTGGATCAAACCCATTTCCAGACGGCCGTTCATGATCATCTGGCTATAGGGCTGGCTGACGCTTTCCGTGATGTGCAGCAGAATGCCGGGATGAAGCCGCTTGGTTTCCTCCATCAGACGCAGCGAGAGCGTGGCGGCGCTGCTGAAGGGCGCAAGGCCCACGGATACCTTGCCGGAAAGCACAGCGCCCGCTTCCAGAGCCTCCGCCTGCGCCTGCTCCATCTGCCGCAAAATGACCTGAGCATGCCTGTAGACGACCTTGCCGGCATCGGTCATGACCACGCCCTGCTGGCTTCGGGTCAGCAGTTTCTGGCGGAAATGCTCCTCGATGCTTGCCAGTTGCTGGCTGAGCGCCGGCTGGGCAATATGCAGCACATCGGCCGCTCTTGTTATGCTACCCATGTCGACAATCGTGATAAACGATTTCAGGCGCCTGATATCCATCTGCTGTTGATCATCCCATTACTTGCTTACAGGAAATAAGATGCTCAATTTGCAGACAAAGTCCATCTTCCATTTCCCCGCCGTGCCCATCGACGCCGATGGACACGGCCGCTCAGGGCGCCCCGTCAAGCCGCCTTTAGAGAACTCCGATGGACACCTGTTCCCTGACCGAGTTCGAACTGACCGAGCAGCCGGTTCAGCGCATCGACCTCCGTTGCCAGCGTGTGGCTTGCGGCGGTCATCTCCTCGACCATCGCGGCATTTTTCTGCGTGTCCTGATCCATCTGGTTGACGGCGACGTTGATCTGCTGGAGGCCGGATGACTGTTCCTGCGCGGATTCCACGATCGCGGCGACGTGCTGGTTGATCTCCTGCACTTCGGCAACGATGACATCGAGCGCCTTGCCGGTATCGCCGACAAGATGCACGCCGTCTTCGACCTGCTGGTTCGACTTGGTGATCAGCGACTTGATTTCCTTCGCCGCGGCGGCGGAGCGTTGGGCAAGCTCCCGCACTTCCTGCGCCACCACGGCAAAACCCTTGCCCGCCTCACCGGCACGCGCCGCTTCCACCCCGGCATTCAGCGCCAGCAAATTCGTCTGGAAGGCGATCTCATCGATCACGCCGATGATGCTGGAAATCTCGTTTGACGATTTCTCTATCCGCTCCATCGCCATCACGGCCTGACGCACGACCTCACCCGACCGTTCCGCGCCGATGCGCGTGCGGGAAACCAGCCGGCCCGCCTCATGCGCACGGTTCGCGGCGTCTTTTACCGTTGTCGTAATCTCTTCAAGGGCCGCGGCGGTTTCTTCAACGGCCGCCGCCTGCTGCTCCGTTCGCCGCGCCAGATCATCGGACGCCGCCTTGATTTCATTGGCGCCGGCGTCGATGCCGGAGGCGTTTTCCGATACCCGCAGAAGCGCGTCCTGCAATTTCCCGGCCGAGCCGTTGAAATCGCCACGCACCGCGTCGAGCTGCTCGACAAAGGGATTGTCGATACGGCAGGACAGGTCGCCGTCAGCGAGCTTCGCCAGCGCGTAAGCCAGGCTGTCGACGGCAAAGCGGATGCTGCCCGCCTCATCGGTGGCCCTGCGTTCCCGCGCCGCACGCTCTTCTTCGCCAAGCGTGCGGTTGGTCTCGGCCTCCTGTTCCAGCGAGGCCTTCTGCCGATTGTTTTCGCGCAGAACATCGAGAGAGCGGGCAAGATCGCCGATTTCGTCCCTTGTCTCGATATCCTTCAGTGTCAGATGGAGATTTCCCTCTGCAATCTTGGCGGTCTCATCGATGATGTTTGCGATGCGCCCGATGAATCGCCGCGCGATGAACCATCCCGCCAGCGCCAGCAGCGCGGTGGCCGTCACGATGGTCAAAGCGGCGTCACGCATCATGGCATGTAGCTGCGCAAACACCGTTTCTTCCGGCACCGAGATGATTGCGTACCATTTCATGTCCTGGGTAAGCATGACGGGCAAGGCGATGGCGAAGGACGCCGTTCCATCCTGAGCGGTGATCTCGCGCTCCGCACCGGGATTTGCAATCAGCTGGTCCCAGCCAGCGGTCTGCGCACCGCCATCCGCGAGGCTTTTTCCCATGATCGCCGCATCCGGATGACTGATGATCTTGCCGCCGCCGCTGACGAGACTGACGAAACCCGTTCCCATGGGCCGCACCGTCGAAAGCGCCTTGCTTGTTTCATCGAGCGACAGGTCGAGGCCGGCGACCCCCTGAGGTTTGCCATCGACCATAACCGGCTTGGCAATCGAGGTAATCAGTACTTCCTTGCCGTCGATTGCATAGGAATAGGGCTCGACGACGACCGTTTTCTTCAGGGTGAAGGGCAATTGATAATAATCGCCCGGACCTGCGGTGGCATAGTCGGTCAAAGCGGTATTGCTTATTTTGCCGCCGCTGCGCACCCAATAGGGTATGTACCGGCCTGTCGCGTCATGCCCTTCCCTGTTGGCGAAATCCGCATCCTTGCCGTCAAACGCGTTTGGCTCCCACCCGGTCCAGAGACCGAGCACATCGGGGTTGTTTGCCAGCATGTGGTGAATGATCTGATCGGCCTTACCACGGTCGGCATCGCCTGATTGCTTCATCGATTCCAGAACCGAAGCGAGGCTGTTGACGATATGGATCGTGCCGCCGATATTCTTTTCGGTCGCCAGGGCTTCGCTATGGGCGATCTGCCGCATACGCTCGAGATTGTTGGCCCTGGTATCCTCAATTGACCGATAAAACAGCACGGCCGAGGCCGCGATCGTCGCAAAGACGCCGCATGCGGCGACCGCAAAAATATTCCGACCAGTTGTCGATTTAAAAAGCATGTCCCATCCCCCAAAACTATGCTGCGACGGTGGCGAAAGTTACGGGTGCGCAACTGTTGGCGACCGGGCTGGAGGGTGAGCTTAAGAAGTTATGTTTAATAATTTACTTTCAATTCTATTTTTCAAGCGCCATAAACAAACATCAATACTTTATAAAGTTGCAATATTAAAGTATATACAAACTATTGCGCGATATCCTCACCCCCTGCACAGATACTTTCTCTCTGCGCAGGGGCTCTGATTGATGCGGGCGCGTGATTGCGCTCTGCCGAAGCCGGAAACTATTGCGGTAACCGCAAAGCGCTCCAGAAGCCACGCAACTGTGCGGTCAATTCTGCATAGAGACCATAGCGCCGCCCATAGTGCGAGACTTGCGCAACATTCGGCCGGTAAGCATTCGCAACCCGTGTCATCGCCGCAACCGCCTCTTCATAATCAGGATAAAGCCCGATCGCCACGGCCGCGCCAATGGCCGCGCCGAGCGCGCCCGTCTCGCGGGCCTCCGCGACGCGCAGTGGAATTTCCAGAACATCCGCCATGATCTGCGGCCAATGCTGGCTGCGGGAACCGCCGCCGGACATCACGGCGCTTTCCACCGGCAGTCCCGCTTCGCGCAGGACGCCGATATGGCGGCGATGCTCGAAACACACCCCTTCGAACAGGGCGCGCAACATATGGCCTTCGCCGTGCCATCCCGCGAGGCCGTAAAAGCCGCCACGAAATTCCGCACCCAGCCGCGAGCCGAAAATGAACGGATGGAAGAACGGATCGTCGGCGCGCGGTGTGACGGAGCCGACCAATTCGTTGCAGCGCTCGAAGGCGTGATCGCCATGGTCGCCGCGAACACGGTGCACGTACCATTCGAGGTTGGCGGCGGAGGTGGCGCTGGATTCGATATTGACATAGCGGTCACGGCCGAAGGTGGTGACCATGAAGACATCGGGGCTGATGACCGGCCTGTCCGCGAAAACCTGGTTGATGCTCCAGGTGCCGGCGATGATGGAAGCTTCCCCGGCATTGATGACCCCTGACCCCATGGCGCTGGAGACCACATCGAAGAAACCGCCGATGACGGGCGTGCCTTCGGACAGTCCCGTCATAGCCGCAGCCTCGCCCGTCACCTGGCCGACGATGTCAGCCGATTCCACGCAACGGGGGAAGAACGCGAACGCGTCCTCAAGATCGTAAAGTGACAGAAGCTCCCGGTCGAGCCGCGCTTCCGGCAAGGCAAGCAGCCCCGCGCCGCTGAGATCGGAAATATCATTGGCAAGGCACCCCGTCAGGCGGAAATTGACGAAATCCTTGCAGAACAGGACCGTGCCGGTCCGGGCATAGAGATCGGGTGCATGTCGCTTCACCCAAGCGAGAAGGCTGGGTGTTTGCGCAGGCCATGGCCGCTGCAGGCAACGGGCCTGCAATAACGCACCGCTTTTCCGGTCAAACTCGGCCGCCACATCGGCAGCACGGCTGTCGAGCGACTGGATGCCGATCAGAGGCTGTCGGTCCTTGTCCAGAAGGTAAAGACCATTGCCGTGGCCGGCGCAGCCCACGGCCAGGATGCTGCGGGGATCGACGGACGATTTCACCAGAAGCTGGCGGATCGCCTCGCAGCCGTTCCGCCATAATTCCTCGAGATCGCGCTCGACATAGCCGGGCTGCGGAAATGTCGACTGTCCGTCGATGGCGTGTTGCGCAACCTGCCGGCCTTCCGTGTCGAACAGCACGGCCTTGATGACCGTGTTGCCGACATCGAGACCCAATATGTGATTTTTGTCAGCCACGATTATAGATATCCCATGCTTCCTCGCCACCCGCACCCTGATGGATGATAGCCATCAACGCCGCAACGACGGCCTTGGGATTGTCGTGCTGGTAGATATTGCGCCCGTAGACCATCCCGTTCGCACCTTCGGCCACCAGAGCCGCCGATTTTGTAAGCACGTTACGCAAGTCCTCACGCCCCCCGCCCCGCACCAGCACCGGGCACCGCGCGGCTTCGATCACCTTGTGAAAATCGCGCGGATCGCTGGTCGGATCGGCCTTGATGATATCGGCTCCCATTTCCGAGGCAAGACGCACCAGCGTGACGATCTTTTCGGCGTCGCCATCCACCTGATAACCGCCTCTAACATCATTGGGCAGCATCACCAGCGGTTCGATCATCAGCGGCATACCGAAACGATGGCAATCTGCCCGCACGCGGCTGATGTTTTCGACGCATTGACGAAACAGCTCCGGCTCGTCCGGCAGCATGAACAGGTTCACGACGACGCAGGCGGCGTCCATTTCCAGCGCACCGATGATCGGATCGTGATGGTTCTGGAGCTGCGACCACATGGTTCTGTGGCGCGTGGAATTGTAAGGGTTACCCATGTCGATACGCATGACGAGGGCCGGCTTGTCGCGCTCCGGCCTCTGCTGCAGCAAATCCGCCTGCCCATAGGCCATCTGGATGGCATCGGGACCGGCCTCGACCAGCCTGTTCACGGTCTGCGCCATATCCTCCAGCCCGACGAGGAAGCTCGGCTCGTTGCAAACCCCGTGATCGATGGCCACATCCAGGCAACCGCCATTGCGGAACAGCCGGTTCATGCGCGCCTTTTTCGAAATCCGCATCATCATGCATTCTCCTTGCATCTGTGTTGAAGCATTGCCGGCGTGACCCCATAAAAAGTCTCCAGCTCATGGATAAGCCGCTGCCGTTCCGCCGCCGCCTGGGTGGCCGGCCAGCCAAGCTCGCGGGCCGTAACGGCGAGGATCGCGTCGATCAGATCGACATCGATGACGCCGGTGATGGCGAGCGTCGTGCGCCGCAGGGCGAGATCGGTCAGGTGGCGCACGTGTTCGAAGCGGATCAGCCAGACGACCTCCGCGGCCGTGATCGGTGATTTTTCTGAAAGCCGCACATCATCCGCACGGTCCCGGCAAAAGCCCATCATATCGAAGGCGCGGGAGCCGTAAGCCAGAGCCAGATGTTCCGCCCGGTCTCCGGCAAGCGAAAACTCCTCCGACAGCAAGGCGGGCAGGGTGCTGGCACCGGTGGGAAAATGCCTGCCGCCGCCGATCGGGCGGTCCATGGTGCCGGTCAGCCGCCGGCGTCCAAGAAAGGCCAGAACCTCGTCGGTCACCTGCTCGCCAAAAGCCCTGAAAGTGGTCCACTTGCCGCCGATCATGCAGAGCTGCGGCGGATCGCCCGCAACGCGGTAGATGAAATGGCTGCGGGAAATTCTTCCGGTAAAGGCGGCATCGCTGCGCGGCAGCGGACGTATGCCGCTGAAACTGAAGACGATGTCGGAATGGGTAATGGCAATCTGCGGAAAGACCTGACGGATGGCGTCGAGAATATAATCCCGTTCCTCGGGCTCGCAGCGCACCCGCTCGGGACGATCCACCTTGATATCGGTCGAGCCCGCGAGAACCCGGCCGAGATAGGGAAAGAGGATACAGACACGATTATCGTCATTCTCGAAGAAGATCATATGGCCGTTCAGGGCCTTCAAAAGCGCCTCGTTGGCGATGATCAGATGCGATCCCTTGGTTCCGGAGACAGTCGGTTTTGCTGTCTCCGCCACCGGGGAAGCGGCCAGCGCGCCAATCGTCTCGTCGATCCAGGCGCCGGTCGCATTGACGACGATCCTTGGGCGGATGGGCAAGGCTTCATCCATGCCCTCCAGCCGAAGACGGTACTCGTCGCCGAGACGGATAAGCTCCGCATAGTTGAGCGCAATGCTTTGCGGCGCATCGGCATGGGTGTCGATCAGAAGCTCCAGTGCAAGCCGCTCGGGCTGGCTGATCCACGCATCGTAATAGGTGGCCGAATATCTGATCTCCGGCGTCAAATCCGGCCAATGCTGCAAAGTCCCGGACGCACTGCGAAACGCGTGACGGGGCAGGATACGGTTTTTGCGGGTGACGAAATCATAGAGCATCAGACCCGCCTTGATCGCGAGAGCGCCCCTGCTTGCGGGTTTTCCGCCGGAGCCGGCAAAGGTTGCCGCCGCGTTGAACAGGCCACTGAAAGTCGAAAAGATCGGGATCGTGGTCGGCAGCGGATGAACCATATGCGGTGCGAGCCTGAGAAGCGCATCCCGCTCCCGCAACGATTCTGCCACGAGGCCGAATTCACCGTTTTCGAGATAACGCAGGCCACCATGGATCATGCGTGAGGGTGCGGCGCTGCAACCGGAGGAGAAATCGTTGCGCTCCACCAGCAGCACCCGCAGCCCCTGCAAGGCGAGATCGCGATAGGCGGCAATTCCGTTGATGCCGCCGCCGATAACGACGGCATCGAAATCACCATCGAGCCGGATACGGCGCAGAGCGTCCTCGCGAAAACTGGGCATAGAAATACCGTTCGCCGGCTGATGACCAGCGTCCCAATGTTGTTGACCGTTTAAAGCGACATGAGAGACGGGACGAAAATGATGCGCTGTTCGCCTGAAGTCCCGTCTCAGCCTACGTAATCAGGTATCGAGCCCCACAAGATGCTCCGCGACACCGGCGCTGATGAGCGCCAGCTCACTCTCCGTGAGGCGAAGACGTGCGGCCGCGGCGTTTTCGACCGCCTGAGCCGGATCGCGCGCGCCGCACAGCGAGAATGTTATGCCCGGTTGCGCAATCGTCCAGGCAATCACCACCTGCGCGACCGAAGCCCCGTGGGCGGCCGCCACCGGTTCCAGCACGCCCATCAACCGTGCAATCTTCTGACGGTTCGCCTGGCTGAAGCGCGGGTTGCCGTGGCGCTGGTCGTCTTCCGCAAAGACCCGTTCAGGCCCGACCTTGCCCGAGAGGAGACCGAGCGCCAGCGACGAATAGCTGAGGACCGAGACATCGTTCTTTCGGCAAAGCGGCAGCAGCGTCACCTCGATATCGCGCTTCACCATGGAATATTCTTCCTGAATGGCATCCAGCGCGCCGGTGGCGACATAGGCTTCGAGATCGCCGGGCGAGACATTGCTTGCGCCGATGGAGCGGATCTTCCCCTCCTCTTTCAGCCGCACCAAAGCCCCGACCGTTTCGGCAATCGGCGTCGTGGCGTCCTGCCAATGGGTCACGTAATGATCGATATAGTCGGTTCCGAGCCGTTTCAGGCTCTCTTCGACCTCATGCCGGATGGAAGCGGCACCGAGATAACGGTGAACGGGCTTGCCATCCTGATGGAAGAAATAAGCACCCTCGTTCACATGCCAGACCAGCCCGCATTTGGTAACCAACACCACCTTCTCGCGCCTGCCGGCAATTGCCTTGCCAACGATGGTTTCCGCAAGCCCCATGCCATAGGCCGGTGCGGTATCGATCAGGGAAATACCCGCATCGATGGAGGCCTGGATGGCGGCGATGGATTGCCGCTCGTCGGTGCCGCCCCACATCCAGCCGCCGATGGCCCAGGTGCCGAGCCCCACGGCGGATGCGCCGATGCCGCTTCTGCCGATCGTCCGGGTCAATATTGCATTGTCCGTCACGCGGTTTCCCCTCCTTCATGATCCAGTAAATAGCCGGCTATCGCCTCGTCCACAACGAGCGAGGTCAGATAGCGGCCGGCAAGCGTGGCCGCCACCGGTCCGGCCTTGATGGCGCCTGCCGCCACACCGATGATATTCGGGCACCGGGCGAGCTGCCCGGGGTCCAGCGCCACCACGCGCGAGTTGAGATCGATGCGCGCCAGCTGCCCGTCCGCCATGGTGAGATGGGCAAGAAACTCGCCGGCAATGCCCGCATCCACCAGCGCCTGCCCGCCACGGGCCGCATCCGGCAGAAGATCGTAATAGCCGGAGCCCGGAGCCTCCACGGAGCCGATGCCGACCAGCGCCACCTGCGCCTGCCGGGCCAGATCGAAGACCTCGCGGATCGATGCGACATTCATCAGCAGATCGCGCTGTTCCTCATCCTCGGCAAACAGCGGCGCATGAACGAGCGATGCGCTGCCGCCGAGCTTCTCCGCCAGTTGCGTGGCGAGATGATTGACATCCGTATAGTGCTTGCCCTGCACGCCGCCGGTCAGCGGCACCACCCGCACATCGAAACGACGCTCCGCCTCCAGATTGTCGACAACGGCACTCACCGCCTTGCCGCCGGTAATCGCGATCACATCACCGTCACGAATGGTCTCCAGCAAATGGTTGGCGGCCACCCGACCCACCATCTGCAAGGCGGTTTCCGGATTATCGGAGACCGTCGGCGTTACCACCGACTGCCTGAGGCCGAAACGGCGGGTGATCTCGTTTTCAAGGTCCACCAGCCTCTGATAGGGACTGGCGATGGTGATCTTCACCATGCCCGCCTTGCGGCCGGCCGCAATCATGCGGTTCACCTTGGTATGGGAAAGATTGAGCCGCTCGGCGATTTCCGACTGCTTCACACCCTCGATGAAATGCAGCACCAGGACGGAATACATCTGCCTCTGTTGATCGAAATCGTCCTTGATATCCAGCATGGTCGTCTTTCTCCAGTTACCCTCGGGCGAGCGAAGGGCGTTCAACGGCGGCGCCTGACCAGATAGTGGTCGAACAGGACCGCAGTCAGCAATATGCTGCCCCTGATGATGTCCTGCCAGTAGACAGACACATTGAGCAAGGCAAGCGAACTGGAAACCACCGAAAGAAGGATCGCCCCAAGGATCGCGCCGAGAATGGTGCCCGAGCCGCCCGAAAGGCTCGCGCCACCGATGACCGCCGCCGCAATCACGTTGAGTTCCATGCCGACGCCGAAGCTGGGCTGGGCAGAACCGAAACGGGCCATATAGATAACGCCTGCAACACCGCACAACATCGAACAAAGCGTGGTGGTGGCGAACACCACCCGACCGACGCGGATACCGGAATAGGCCGCGGCCTTCGGATTGCTGCCGGTATAGAACACCTTGCGGAAGGCGGTCGTGCGTCGCAGCAGCAGATCGAAAACAACGACCACCACCGCGAAGATGATCAGCACCAGCGGAATGCCGCCAAGCGCGCCCTGACCGATGAACTTGAATTCCGGCGGCAGGGAATAGAGCCCAAGCGGTCGCCCGCCCGTCGCCAGCAGGCACACACCGCGCGCAATCACCATGACGCCCAGCGACACGATGAAATGATGCAGGCCGATCACCGTCGTCAGGAATCCCATGGCCATGCCGATCAAGGTCGTAAGGCAGATCGCCAGCCCCGCCGCCACCCATGGGTCGACGCCATTGAGAAACAGCCAGCCAGCCGCCACCATCGCAAGTGCGGTGACGGAGCCAACCGAAAGGTCGATACCGCCAGAGATCAGCAGGATCGTCATGCCCACCACGACGATGCTTTCGATGGCGAAGACCATGGCCATGGCCCGCAGATTGTCCACGGTCAGGAAATACGGAGATATGAAGGACATCACTGCAAAAAGCGCGAGGATGATGACGATCAGCCCGGTTTCGCGCGCTTTCAGCGCCGGCTCCCACCAGGCGGTGCGGCGAACCGCCGTCTCAGCTATGCCCGAAGGTGTTTCCGATGTTGCCATTTTCCCGCTCCCTCAGGCCCTTTCCGGGCTATGCACAATATTGATCGATGCGAGCTGCATGATCTTTTCCTCCGTCATGTCTTCGCCCTCGACCTCACCCGTGATGCGCCCCTCGCGCACGACCAGCACGCGGTCGCTGACACCGATGAGTTCCGGCAGCTCCGAAGAGATGACGACCACACCGACCCCCTCACGCGCCAGTTCCCGGATCTGGCGATGGATTTCCGCCTTCGCGCCCACATCCACCCCGCGTGTCGGCTCATCCAGAAAGATGACCTCCGGCTCCACCGAGAGCATCTTCGCCAGCGCCACCTTCTGCTGGTTGCCGCCGCTCAGGGTCGATACCGCATCGCCGATGCTGTTCGCCCGCAATTTCAGCCGGCGTCCCAGCTCATCGGCGCGCTTCATTTCCTTGCGCCGTTCGATGAAGCCCATGCCGTTCGACACCCTGCCGATATCGAGCGCGGAGACATTCGAGGCGATGGACATATTGAGGAAAAGCCCATCCCCCTTGCGATCCTCGGACAGATAGACCAGCCCCTCGCGGATGCTGTCGCGATAATCCTTGAGCCTTAATGGCCGGCCCCGCAGCATAACCTCGCCTCTCGGCTTCCCCTCCAGCCGGCAGACCCCCCGGGCGATCTCGCTTCTTCCCGCGCCGATCAGCCCGGCAAGCCCCAGGATTTCGCCGCGGCGCAGATCGAAATCGACATCGAAAACCCGCTTTCCTTCGTTCAGGCCCCGCACAGAGAGAATGACGTCATCCGATTTTTCATCCTCCGAAAGCTTTGGCGGGTAGAGCTTGTCGAGCACCCGTCCCACCATGCTGTTGACGACCTCTTCCGGGGAAATATCGGCAATATTCTCCGTCCTGATATGGCAGCCGTCGCGCATCACCGTGATGCGGTCGCAATGTTCGAAAATCTCCGCCATACGATGCGAGATATAGATGATGGCGATGCCCCGTTCCGCCAGCCGGTGCATGATCCTGAAAAGTGTCTGGGCTTCGGTCTCGGTCAAAGCCGCCGTCGGCTCGTCGAGGATGAGGATACGGCAATCGAGTGTCAGCGCCTTGGCGATTTCGACGATTTGCTGTTGCGAAATCGACAGGTCGCCGGCCCGGCGGGCGGGATCGATATCACCGATTTCCCGCAGCACAATTGCCGCCCGCTTTTCGAGATCGCGATAGTTCATGAACCAGGAACGGCTTTGGCCCGTCTGCGACATAAACATGTTCTCGGCGACCGAAATCTCCGGGCAGAGCGCGATTTCCTGATGCACGAAACCGATGCCGAGCCGGTTCGCCGCATTGGGCGAGGATATCTTGACCGGTTTGCCATCCAGCACGATTTCCCCGCCATCCGGCTGCAGAATGCCGTCGATGATATGCATCAGCGTCGATTTGCCGGCGCCGTTTTCACCCGCCAGCGCATGGATTTCGCCACGTCGCAGCTCAAGTGCCGCATTGCGCAGCGCCCGCACGGGGCCGAACGCCTTGTGAATATTCGTCATGCTGAGGATGACCTCACCCATAACGCCCTCCCGAACCTGCTTCCCCTTGTGGCCGGCGAGGCGCAAACCCCGCCGGGTCCAGAGCGACGCGTCAGCGCCCCTTCATATAGTCGTTGAGATCGAAGGAAGCGGCGTTCGCCTTGGTAATGACAGCGAAACCATTGTCCATCGAAGGAACCTGCATCGGGTTGAAGCCGGAAACCTTGTAGTCGTTGAACGGGTCGATCAGGTCCGAATGGGCGCCCAGAAACGTGTTCATGAAACCCATGAAGCCCTGCACGCCCTGATTGGGATTGATGGACATGTAGATATTGCCCTGCTTGATATGTTCCAGCGTAGCCGGGGTGATATCCGCATGCAGGATCAGGACCTTCTTTTTTGCCTCGAGAACAGCGGTGGTCGCGCCTTCAGCCGAACCGGCCTCGGGTATCCACAATGCGCCGAGATTAGGATTGGCCTGCAGCAGGGCGCCAACTGCCTGATAGGCGACATTCGCATCCTGGTTGGTCGCTTGGCGGCCGACCAGCTTCATCTGCGGATAGGTGCGTCCCATATAGTCGATGAGGGCGGTGACGCGCAGATCGTGGTTGCTCTGTCCCGGATTCTCCAGAACGGCATATTCGCCTTTTTCACCAAGTTTCTTGACGATTTCGTCAGCCGCGAATTTCGCCTCGGCAACGTTGTCCGAGGTGATATAGGCGGTGCGCTTCGACTTCGGAGAATCCGCCGCAAAAGTCGTTACCGAAACGCCGGAGCCGATCGCCTTGTTGATCGGTTCGATAAAGGGATCGGCCTGCATCGGATGCAGCAGAATGCCCTTCGGCTTCTTCACCAGTTCCTGCTCGAAAGATGCGATCTGCTTGGTGATGTCATATTCCGGGGTGCCGGTGAAAACGGCCTCGCAGCCGAGCGCCTTTGCGGCCTGCTTGAACCCCTCGAAGACCGGCACCCAGTAGGGGTGGCTGGAAACCATGACGTTCATCACATAGGTCTCACCCGGCTCGCAGGCAAATTTGCCCGCAGCAGCGGTGGCCTGCGAACCGGCACCAGCGGCAATCGTCACGGCTAAAACACCCGCGGCAGCGGTCGATTTCAGAAAAGCCAACATATTCCCCTCCCAAGGATAATGACTTAGTCCGCAATAAATTTTATTCGATGTAATTTATTGCATGTGAATTGGGATAGCCGGAAACCGAGCGGCCGTCAATGCCGTTTGAATTTTATTTTATAATGTGAAATTTATTGCGGATACGAGAATGCATGGAAGGCTGAGGAAATAACCGGGAACGATCCGTATCTCCTCAAGACTCTCGTAATGTTAGATACGAACCAAGGTCTCCTGCGGCGCTCATCATTTGACGGATGCGCTCAATCAACTCATCAAGAACAGCAATTCTCTGCGCACCGATTGGCCGTATCGCGTAGTAGGACACTTCGATCTTCGGTTCGAATGGTATCGCCACCACTTCGGCACCGGCAGAGCGCAGGCTGGTATGATCCACGATGCCAACGCCCATGCCCGCCGATGCAAAGTGGCAGCAGTTCAGCATTGACGTTTCCATCGTGCTTGTCGGTTGGTGATCTTCGATTGAGAAGGCGCGGTCGAGCGCGAGCCTGAGCGGAGAATTGCGGCCAGGAATGAGCACTCGTTCATCGAGAAGGTCATTTGGCGTGACGACCCGGCGGGATGCCAGTCGATGATCTGCCGTCATTGCGGCAACGGCATAGGAACTGTGCAGAGGCGTGGCGTTCTTGTCCGCCATTCTGGGAGAGCCGAAAACCAGCCCGAGATCGTAGCGGTTCTGGTCGACCATATCCCATATATGCCGGCTGTTTTCGACGTCGATCACCAGCGGAATATCCAGCCGGTCGCCAATGGTTTCGACAATCGCCCGATGCAGGTAGGGGCGAACCAGCGACGTCACGCTGCCAATGCGCAGAACGGTGTTCTTGTGGGCGCGTATGTCATCGGCGGCCTGAGCAATCTGATCGAGGCCGAGATAAAGCCGCTCGACCTCCCGATAAAACTGTGTGGCTTCGGCGGTTGGTACCAATCTGGCGCCCACGCGTTCAAACAGCCGCATTTGAACGATCTCTTCGAGATCGCGGATAAGGCGACTGACGGCCGGCTGGGTGACGTTCAGGGCTTCGGCCGCAGCGGTAATGCCACCGGTCATCATCACGGCTCGAAACGCTTCGACCTGCCTTGGTTTCAGTCTCACCTGGTTTCCTTCCATAACATTGCGGCATGGCTTAAGTACAAAATGCAATTTTTCTTTTGCCAGGTAAAACGTTAATTCGTCTTTTACCCGCAGGGAGCGCGGGTCGGACAACCTGGAGGAGTCCCCGTCATGAAGTTTTCTGTTTTCGCAGCCGCATTGGCAGCGTCTGTTTTCGCCATGCCGTTCGCGAGTGAGGCCCGGGATCTGACCGTTGGTCTGTCCGCCTCCACGACGTCCATGGACCCGCAATTTTATGTCGTCGGCCCGAACAGTGCGATGGCGCGCAACATTTTCGATGGCCTCGTCAATCAGGACGACAAGCAGCAGATCCAGCCGGCGCTCGCTGTTTCCTGGAAGATCGTCGATGACAAGACCTGGGAATTCAAGCTGCGCGAAGGCGTGAAATTCCACGACGGCAGCGATTTCACCGCTGAAGACGTGGTCGCCAGCATCAAGCGCATTCCACTTGCCTCGACCAACAGCCCAAGCTCGTTTGCCGCTTACGTGAAGGCTATAACCAAGGTCGAAGTCGTCGATCCGCTGACGGTCCGTATCAAGACTGCCGGCCCAACGCCGCTTCTGCTCAACAATCTCAGTCGTATCGCGATGCTTCCGGCCGAAATGGAAAAGGTTACGACGGGCGAAATGAACACCGGCAAGGGTGTTGTCGGCACCGGCCCGTTCAAGTTCGTTTCCTGGTCGCCGGACGACAATGTCGTTGTGGCGCGCAATGATGCTTACTGGGGCGAAAAAGCTGCCTGGGACAAGGTGACCTTCCGGGTCTTCAAGAACCCGAGCGCGCGCGTTGCCGCCATGCTTTCGGGCGATGTCGACATGATCGAAAGCATCCCGACGGCCGATACCCGCCGGCTTGAGGCATCCGACAAGCTCAAGGTCGTCAACATTGCCGGTAACCGCATCATGTATCTGCACATGGACCAAGCCCGCGAAGAATCGCCTTTCGCCAAGGGTCCGGATGGCAAGAACCCGCTCCTGAAACCGGAAGTGCGCCGCGCTCTATCCCTGTCGATCAGCCGCGAAGCGCTGGTCGACCGCATCATGGACGGGCAGGGCGTGCCCGCCGGCCAAGTCGTGCCGGAAGGTTATTTCGGTTATGATCCCGCCATCAAAGTCGACGCCTATGACCCGACAAAGGCCAAGGAACTTTTGGCGAAGGCCGGTTATCCCGACGGTTTCCAGCTGACCTTCCATGCATCGAATGACCGCTATCCGAACGATAGCAAGGTTGCGCAGGCCATCGGCCAGTTCTTCAGCCGCGTCGGCGTGAAGACCGAAGTAGCCACCCTGCCGGGCAGCGTCTATTTCACCCGCGCCTCGAACCTCGAGTTTTCGTTCATCATGGGCGGCGCCGCCGTCGAAACCGGTGAGGCTTCGGGCGTTCTTGGACCGATCCTCGAGACCTACGGCGAAAAGGCCGGTCAGGGCAATCGCGGTCGTTATTCCAACCCGGAATTCGACAAGGCCCTGAACGAAGCCCGCTCGACGCTCGACGACGCCAAGCGTGAGGAACTTCTGAAGAAGGCCACGGAAATCGCGATGACGGATCTCGGTGTCATTCCGGTTTTCTATCTCGCCAACACCTGGGCGGTGAAGGGCGATATCAACTATGCGGGTCGTTCCGACGGTTACACGCTTCCCTATTACGTGAAGCCGAACTGATCGAAGAAAAGGAGCGGTCCACCATGTCTTTCAGCGGTGTATTTCCCTATCTCGTTTCCCCGGTCGATAGCGCCGGCGAGGTGATGCCAGGTGTGCTGACGGATCTGGTGGACCACCTGGTCGACGCGGGCGTGCATGGTCTGACGCCGCTCGGCAGCACCGGCGAATTTGCCTATCTCTCCCAGGAGCAAAGACGCCGCGTCGTCGATACCGTGATCTCGGCCAATCGCGGCCGGGTTCCCGTTGTCGCCGGCGTGGCGTCGACTTCCACTGCCGACGCCGTTGCCCAGACGGAATATATGGTCGCGGCCGGCGCGGATGGCATTCTGGCGATCCTCGAAGCTTATTTTCCGGTCAGCGACGAGGGTGTGGAAGCCTATTTCACTGCGATCGCCAGGGCGGCCAAAGGCCGTCCGGTGGTGCTCTATACCAATCCGCAGTTCCAGCGTTCCGATCTTTCGTTGCCGGTTATCGAGCGACTGAGCCGGGTCGATAATATCCGCTACATCAAGGACGCCTCGACCAATACGGGGCGCCTGCTTTCCATCATCGAGCGGACCCGCGGCCGGATGGAGGTATTTGCAGCCTCCGCGCACATCCCTGTCTGCGTGATGACGATTGGTGGCGTGGGCTGGATGGCCGGTCCGGCCTGCATCGTGCCCAGGCAGAGCATTGCGCTCTATGAGGCGGCCAAGGCCGGTGACTGGACGCGTGCGATGGACCTTCAGCGGCCGATGTGGAAGGTCAACGAGATTTTTGCGAAATATTCGATCGCCGCCTGCATCAAGACGGCGCTCGATCTGCAGGGTTTTGCCGTCGGTGCGCCGATGCATCCGCAAATGCCGCTCGGCGAAGCCGCGCGAGCGGAAATCGCCAGTGTGCTGCGCGATGTCGGCGCGCTCTGAGTTTTCTGATCCCACACATTGAAGGCATTGAGAATGAAGCCGATTTCGATCATCGTCGATTGTGATCCCGGTATCGATGACACGATTGCCCTGTTGACTGCATTCGTGTCGCCGGAACTTAAGATTCTGGGCATCACGCCGGTCTGTGGCAACCAGCCGCTGGAGCGCACGGTGCGCAATGCGCTGCAGGTCTGCGAACTCGGCAATCGTGCCGACATCCCGGTCTATGCCGGCTGCTTCCGGCCGATGCTGCGTGAGCCGATCCACGGGCAGTTTCATGGCAAGACGGGTCTCGGCAACACCGTATTGCCGGAACCGGTGAAGAAGGCGGAAGAGACGTCCGCCGTCGATTTCCTGATCGACGCGCTGGGCAAGGCCGCCGAACAGGGCGAGCGTATCACGCTCTGCTGCCTGGGGCCGCTCACCAATGTCGCGGTTGCCTTGCGCATGAAGCCACAGATTGCCGAAGGCATCGAACGCATCGTCATGATGGGCGGCGCTTATCGCGAACCGGGCAACCGCACCATGACCTCGGAATTCAACGTTCTGGCCGACCCACATGCCGCACATGTGGTGTTTTCGAGCGGAATTCCGCTTGTTGCCCTGTCGCTGGATGCCACGCATCAGGTCATGTTGAAGCCGGAGCATGTCGCCGAGTTTTCGCGTGTCAGCGGCCGTATTTCCGAAACATTGGCCGAATTGATGGCGTTTTGGGATCGCAACGATGTGCGCCGTTATGGTTCGCGAGGCGGCCCGCTGCACGATCCCCTGGTCATGGCCTATATTCTTGCGCCACATCTGTTCGAAACCCAGAGGGCACGTGTTTTCGTCGAATATGAAAGCGAGCTTTGCATGGGCCAGACGATTGCCGACTGGTACGGCAAGAGCGGCCTGGAGCCGAATGCCGACATCGTCACCAAGGTCGATGCGGAAGGCGTGATCGCTTTCTTCCTCGAGCGCCTGTCGCGTTATGCCGAAAAGGTCGTCGCATGAAACCCCACAAGGTCATCATCGATGCGGATCCGGGCGTGGACGATGCCGCCGCCATTCTGATGGCGCTTGCCTCGCCGGAAATCGAGGTTCTGGGACTGTCCATTGTCGCCGGCAATGTGCCGCTTCGCGATACGGTCGCCAATGCCTGCAAGCTTGTCGGCCTGAGCGGACGGCGTGATGTGCTGGTTTATGCCGGTGCCAGCGGTCCGCTGGTGCGCCAACAGGTCTATGGAAAATATGCCCGCATCGGCGCTTTCGACGATACGCTGGTCAAGGCCGGCGATATCGTTGCGGCGGAAGAAAACGCGGTGCGTTTTATCGTCCGAACGGCGCGGGCGGCGGCAGCGGCAGGCGAGCCGGTCACCATCTGCGCTATCGGGCCGATGACGAATGTGGCGCTGGCGTTGATCCAGCATCCGGACGTTGCCCGCGGCATCCGCCGGATCGTTTCGATGGGGGGAGCGTTCACCGCACTTGGCCATCGCACGCCATGGGCCGAATTCAACATCTATGCCGATCCGCATGCCGCCGAAATCGTCTTCCAGTCCGGCGTTCCGATTGTACTGATGCCGCTCGACATGACCTTCCAGGCGCTGTTTACGGCCAAACATTTTGAACGGTTCCGTGCCGGCGGCGAAGCGGGCGACGCCCTTTTCAATCTTTTCTCGACCTTCGACCGCAGCGACGTCAAACGTTTCGGCCGACCCGGCGGACCGATCCACGATGCGACGACGATCGCGTGGCTGATCCGACCCGAATTGTTTACCAGCCGGGAGGCTTTTGTCGGCGTTGAGGTCACCGGTCTCACGATGGGTTACACCTACGCCGATTTCTACAAGAAGATGGACCGGGCGGCGAACACCACCGTCGTTACCGATGTCGACGAGGCCGGTTTCATCGAATTGCTGATCGAGCGCATCGCCCGCCATGGCGGTGCAGCGCTCGGCAGAAAAACCCTGGGAGGCTCAAGCTCATGAGCGGATATCTTCTAAGCCGGTCGCTACAAACCGTGCTCACGCTTTTTGTCATGTCGGTTCTGGTCTTTGTCGGCCTCTATCTCGTCGGCAATCCGGTTGACGTGCTGCTGAGCCCGACTGCGACACCGGCGGAACGCCTGCAGGTCATCCAGTCCTTCGGCCTCGACAAGTCGGTTTGGGAACAATACTGGCTGTTCCTCACGCGAGCGCTTTCCGGCGATCTCGGCAATTCCTTTGTGTTCAACCAGCCGGCGCTGACCCTGATTTTGAACCGCATGCCGGCAACGCTGGAACTTGCCTTCGTCGCGCTGTTCATGGCGCTCGTTATCGGCATTCCGCTCGGCGTTTATGCCGGCCTCAAGCCGAAGGGCTTTATCTCCAAGTCGATCATGACCTTCTCGATCCTCGGTTTCAGTCTGCCGACATTCTGGATCGGGCTCGTCATGATCATGCTGTTCAGCGTCTATTTAGGCTGGTTGCCCGCATCGGGTCGCGGTGAGACTGTCAACGTCCTTGGCGTGCCGCTCAGCCTCTTCACGTTCGATGGCTTGACGCATCTGCTGTTGCCGGCCTTCAATCTGGCGCTGTTCAAGATTTCGCTGGTCATTCGTCTTACACGCGCCGGCGTGATGGAAACCATGCAGCTCGATTTCGTTCGTTTCGCCCGCGCCAAGGGTCTGCCGGAACGCCGTATCGTTACCGTGCATGTGCTGAAGAACACGCTGATCCCGTTGATCACCGTCATCGGTCTGGAACTCGGCTCGCTGATCGCTTTCGCTGTCGTCACGGAAACGATCTTTGCCTGGCCGGGCATGGGCAAGCTGATCATCGACGCTATCGGCGTTCTCGACCGTCCCGTCATCCTCGCCTACCTGATGATCACCGTGGTGATGTTCAGCATCATCAATCTTCTGGTCGACATTCTGTACTCCATCGTCGACCCCCGCGTTCGCCTTGAGGGGAATTCGTGATGACCGACAACAACAGCTCGACCGTTTCGGTTCATGCCGCCGCAAACAGCGGCGCGAGATCCACCTCGCGTTCCCCCACCCGGGAAGTCGTCCATGCGCTGCTGCACGACAAGCTCGCGCTCGTCGGCATCATACTGGTGACGATCTTTATCGTGGCTGCCATCTTCGCGCCGGTCATCGCACCGCAAAATCCGTATGATCTGGCTCAGCTCGACATTCTCGACGGTCGCCTGCCACCGGGTTCGGAAAGCATGTCGGGCATGACCTATCTGATCGGCACCGACACGCAGGGCCGCGACCTGTTCAGCGCCATTCTCTATGGCCTGCGCACCAGTATCCTCGTCGGCCTCTCCAGTGCGGCAATCGCGCTCGTCATCGGCGCATCGACCGGCCTCACCAGCGCCTATGTCGGCGGCCGGCTGGACTCGGTGCTGATGCGTATCGTCGATATCCAGCTCAGCTTCCCCGCGATCCTGATTGCGCTGATTTTCCTCGCCATTCTCGGCCAGGGTGTCGACAAGATCATTCTGGCTCTGGTGGTGACGCAATGGGCTTATTATGCCCGCACGATCCGCGGTTCGGCGCTGGTCGAGCGCAAACGCGCCTATGTCGATGCCGCCCGCTCGATGGCGCTGCCGGACCGCAACATCCTGTTCCGGCACATCCTGCCGAACTGCCTGCCGCCGCTGATCGTCGTCGCCACCATGCGCGTCGCTTATGCCATCATGCTGGAAGCAACGCTTTCCTTCCTCGGCATCGGCCTGCCGGTGACGGAGCCGTCCCTTGGTCTGCTGATCTCGAACGGCTTCGAATACCTGCTTTCCGGTGACTACTGGATCAGCCTATTCCCGGGCATCGCCCTTCTGTTGCTCATCGTCGCGATCAACCTGATCGGCGATTCCCTGCGCGATATCCTCAATCCGCGTCGTGAGGGCTAAGATCATGACCAATCCAATTCTTTCGATTTCCAATCTCAACACGGCCTTCCGCGTCGGTGGCGAGTGGCGCAATGTCGTGCATGATGTCAGCTTCGATATCGCGCCGAAGGAAACCGTCGCCGTTGTCGGTGAATCCGGTTCGGGCAAGAGCGTCACGGCGATGTCGATCATGCGGCTTCTGTCGCCGGGCAATTCACGCGTGGCCGGAAGGATCGAGTTCGAGGGCAAGGATCTTCTGACGATCCCGCTTGAAGACATGCAGAAAATCCGCGGCAATCGCATTGGCATGATCTTTCAGGAGCCGATGACTTCGCTCAACCCGGTGCTGAAGATCGGTGCGCAGATCACCGAGGTCCTGCGCCAGCACCGCGGCATGACGGAAACCGAAGCTCAGGCGGAAGCCGTGCGGCTTCTGGAAAAGGTCCGCATTCCCTCGGCAAAGTCGCGCCTTAACGAATATCCGATGAATTTTTCGGGCGGCATGCGCCAGCGTGTCGTTATCGCGATTGCGCTTGCCTGTGATCCAAAGCTGCTGATCGCCGACGAACCGACGACGGCGCTCGATGTGACCATCCAGGCCCAGATCCTCGAACTCATCAAGACACTGCAGGAAGAGGAAGGCATGTCCGTTCTCTTCATCACCCATGACATGGGCGTTGTTGCGGAAATATCCGACCGTACGGTGGTGATGTATCGTGGCGAACAGGTTGAGACCGGCACGACGCATGATCTCTTTGCCGGCGCCAAACATCCCTATACCCGCGCGCTGTTGTCGGCAGTACCACAGCTTGGCTCGATGACCGGCAAGGATCGCCCGTTGCGGTTCCCGCAGGTGGACATGGCAACCGGGGAGATTCAGCCGGTCAAGCCGACCGAGGATACGGTCAAGCGCGATCACCCACCGATCCTCAAGGTCGACAACCTGATTACGCGCTTTCCGATCCGGAAGGGCTTCCTGCGCAAGACCGTCGGCTGCATCCACGCGGTCGAAGGCGTATCGCTGGAACTGCGTCAGGGGGAAACCCTGTCGCTGGTCGGCGAATCCGGTTGCGGCAAATCTACCACCGGCCGCTCGATCATTCGGCTTACCGATGCGGTATCCGGTGAAGTGCAGATTGGCGGCAAGAATGTACTCACGGCCGGCAAGAGTGATCTCGCCGATATCCGCCGCGAAGCGCAGATGATCTTCCAGGACCCGTTCGAAAGCCTCAATCCGCGCATCCGCGTCGGCCAGGCGATCGCCGAGCCGATGATCACCCATGGTCTGGCGCCAGCTTCGCAAGCGCGTCAGCGCGTGGGTGACCTTCTGGAACGTGTCGGCCTTTCCGCTTCGATGGCGGACCGCTTCCCGCACGAATTTTCCGGCGGCCAGCGTCAACGCGTCTGTATCGCCCGCGCCCTGGCGCTGGAGCCGAAGCTCCTGATTGCCGACGAGTCGGTGTCTGCGCTCGATGTCTCGGTCAAGGCACAGGTCATCAATCTGATGCTCGACCTTCAGGAAAAATACGGCCTCGGCTATCTCTTCATCAGCCATGACATGGCGGTTGTAGAGCGCATCAGCCACCGCGTCGCCGTGATGTATCTCGGAGAGATCGTCGAAATTGGCCCGCGTCAGGCCGTCTTCGAAAACCCGCAGCACGAATATACCAAGCGGCTGATGGCGGCGGTCCCGATTGCCGATCCCTCGCGCCGACAGACACGCCGTATCTCCAATGACGAGATCAAAAGCCCGTTCCGCGCTGCCGATTATGTGCCGCCGAAGCGGACCTATGAAGAAGCCGGCGAAGGTCACTTCGTTCAGATCGCTTAGGGAAACCGCGTCATGATCATCACCTCCGTCGACGTACAGGAACACAACGGCAGCCGGCGATTGTTTCGTCGCCGTGCTTGCGCGGCTTGCCGCTCAAGGCGGCGATGCGGCGCTGACATGCTCGCGAAAAGGCAGTCAGAGCAGTATTCCCGAGCGGCGGGTTACGGATTCCGTCGAAAATAGGTGCAACTAGCCTGGCCGCATGACGTTGCCGCTCTTTTTTCAAGTGGTTCAGGGCCAGAGAAGGCCTGCCACGGCCGTGCTATAATCTATGGTGCCGCTTCCACTGAAAAAGCAGATTTGATGAGTGTTTCGGTATATTCAGCCGTCGGACTGTTGAATATGGCATCCGTTTCTCCTTCCTCCACAATCTTCCCGTTTCTCATGACGATGACGTAATCCGAAATCGCCTTGATGACAGAAAGGTCGTGGCTGATGAAGATGTAAGAAAGGCCATGCGTCTTCTGCAAATCACGCAGTAGATCGATAACTTGTCCCTGAACGGATCGGTCCAGTGCGGATGTCGGTTCGTCGAGAATGACGACATCCGGTTTGAGGATGATCGCGCGGGCGATTGCGATACGCTGACGTTGTCCGCCCGAGAACTCGTGAGGGTAACGGTTGCGAGCGGCGGGATCGAGACCGACTTCTTTCAGTGCTTCTATTGCCCGCTTGTCCCGTTCCGCTCGGCTCAGCCGTTGCTCATGCACAAACAGGCCTTCCGTGATGATCTCTCCGACCGTCTGTCTTGGCGAAAGCGAGCCATAGGGGTCCTGGAACACAAGCTGCAGACGCCGCCGCAATGGCCGCATTGCCTTCCGATCAAGTCCAGTAATTTCCCTCCCGCCGAAGAAAATGCGGCCATCTGCCACAATTAGACGCAGAAGCGCACGACCGAGCGTGGACTTGCCTGATCCGGACTCACCGACGATGCCTATGGTCTGTCCCTGGTGGAGGTTGACATTGACGCCGTCGACGGCTCGGAACCTACGAGACTTCGACAAGAAGCCACCAGGAATTGTATAATCGATCGTCACGCCCTGGCCGGAGAGCACGACCGGCGCCTCTGCACTAATTGCCGGCTTGTGTCCGCTGGGTTCCGCATCGAGAAGCATCCTGGTGTAATCCGCCTGCGGGCGATCGAAGATATCTTCCGTCGTACCGGCCTCGACAATCTCCCCACGGCGCATGACAGCCACACGATTGGCAAAATGGCGAACCACGCCAAGATCATGTGTGATCAGGACGATGGCCATGCCGAAGCGTTGTTGCAACGACTTCAGAAGGTCGAGGATTTGCGCCTGGATCGTCACGTCAAGCGCAGTGGTCGGCTCATCCGCAATCAGAATATCCGGTTCATTCGCGAGAGCCATGGCGATCATGACGCGCTGGCGCTGGCCACCGGAAAGTTCGTGGGGATAGCTGTCTATACGCCGCTCCGGATCGGGAATTCCCACGAGCTTCAGGAGTTCGAGAACGCGGGCGCGCGCCTCTTTTTTGCTGCCGCCCCTGTGGTGGAGGATCGGTTCGGCGATTTGCGCGCCGATCCTATAGAGAGGATCGAGCGAGGTCATCGGCTCCTGGAAAATCATGGTGATTTTCGCACCCCGGATATTGTTCAGCTCGCCGACCGGCAGACCGATCAGCTCTCGTCCGCGATATTTTGCCGAGCCTTCAATAACGCCGTTGGATGCCAGCAGCCCCATGATGCCCATCATGGTCTGGCTTTTGCCGGAACCGGATTCTCCGACGACGGCAAGCGTTTCACCCTGCTTGACGTCAAGATCGATGCCCTTGACGGCTTTCACCGTGCCATCCGGCGTTGTGAAATCGACCTTGAGATTACGGACGGTGAGGATGGTTTCAGATGTCGTATTCATGTCAACGATCCTTGGGATCGAGTGCATCGCGCAACCCGTCGCCCACAAAATTGAGCGAAAACAGGGTCAGTACGAAGAAGATCGCCGGAAATATCAGGAGCCAGGGGGCCGATTGGATATTGTTGGCACCTTCGGAAATCAGCGCACCCCAGCTCGTGAGCGGCGCCTGCACGCCAAGACCGAGGAAGGAGAGGAAGCTTTCCAGAAGAATGACTTTGGGTACGACGACCGTGACGAACACGACGACGGGCCCGATCGTATTCGGGATGATGTGACGGCGGATGATCTGCCAGTCGCTCAAACCCAAAGCCTGTGCGGCGCCCACAAATTCCCGCCGTTTCAGGGCAAGCGTCTGACCGCGGACGATACGCGCCATATCCAGCCATTCCACCGCACCGATGACCAGAAAGATCAGGATGAAGCTGCGGCCGAAAAAGACCACCAGAACGACCACCAGAAAGACAAAAGGCAGCGAATAGAGGATTTCGACGAAACGCATCATGACATTATCGACACGCCCACCGATATACCCCGCAGTTGCGCCGTAAAGCACGCCGATTCCGAGCGAAACGAGGCTGGCGAGAACGCCGACGGCGATTGAGATTTGCCCACCCAGCATCACGCGCGCCAGCATGTCGCGACCGTTCGAATCCGTGCCGAAGAAGAAGTACTCGCGGTTGACGTCGCCTTCCAGCTTCAGCGTTCGACCCTCATCTTCGGTGGCGACGACCTTTGTGTTTTCGAATTCGTTGGCGCGGTCGAAATAGCGTGTCGTGCGCGGGTCAATCGGGCTGCTGGAGGTGACGGTTGCCGTGAAGGTCTGCCCTTCGACGGAGAATTCCTTCAACTCCACGCGCGCCCGGCTGGCAACACCCTCCATCACGCCCTGAAGGTTGTTCACATCCGGGCGCGGCTCAAGGCTCGGCGGGACGGAGACATAGGACGAAAACACCTGATCGTAGGTATGTGTGAGGAAATGCGGACCGATGAACGAGAAAAGCGTGATCAGCAGCAGCATGACGGAACCTGCCATGGCGGCTTTGTTTCGTTTGAAACGCAGGGCTGCCAGCTGGAACAGGCTTCGGCTTTTTACCAATGGTTGAGGGGCAATATTGCCGGGGATATCAGTCATGTCTGACCCTCGGATCCAGCAGGCCGTAGAGAATATCGACCACGAGATTGAACAGGATGACAAAAATGGCGACGAGAACGACGGTTCCCATGACCAGGGTGTAGTCACGATTGATCGCACCAAGAACGAAGTAGCGGCCGACACCCGGAATAGTGAAGATCGTCTCGATGACCGCCGAACCCGTCAACAATGCTGCGGCGCAGGGAGCCAGATAGGAAACGACCGGAAGCATCGCCGCGCGCATGGCGTGGAATACCACCACGTTGCGCGCCGGAAGGCCATAAGCCTTGGCGGTGCGAATGTGGTCCATCCGCAAAGCCTCGATCATTGCACCGCGTGTCAGACGCGCGATGACCGCAAGCTGCGGCAAAGCGAGCGCGATCATTGGAAGGATGAGATATCGCAGCGATCCGTCGCCCCAGCTGCCGGCGGGCAGAAGACCGAGTATGACGGCAAAGACAAGCGTGAGAACGGGTGCGACAACGAAGTTCGGCACGGTAACGCCAACCGTCGAAATCGACATGATCGAAAAATCGAAGACACTATTCTGCCTGAGCGCAGCCAGAGTACCGGCAAGAACGCCGCCCACCAGCGCCAGCAAAAGAGCATAGCTGCCGAGTTCCAGCGAATAAGGCAGACCCTTGCCGATCAATTGCGCGACGGTATTGTCCTTGTAGACGTAACTCGGACCGAAATCGCCGGTGACGGCATTGCCGAGATAGATGAGATACTGGCGCCACAATGGTTCATCCAGATGATAGGTTCTCATCAGGTTTTCCATCGTCTGCGGCGGCAGGGGACGTTCAAGATTGAACGGACCGCCCGGTGCGAAACGCATCAGGAAAAACGAAATCGTGACGACGATAAACAAAGTCGGCACCGCACTCGCCAAACGGCGCAGGATAAACGAGATCATGCTTTTTCGGACTCCGGCATGGCACGGTGGTGTGAGCCACCGTGCCGACGCTGCTTATTCGGAAACGCTCAGGAAGCGGCTGAGGTGTGCGTTGGCAGCATTGTCGACCCAACCCTTGACGCGGTTGGAAACCAGCCAGAGATCGGCCTGCGTCAGAAGCGGAACAACCGGCTGTTCCTTCATGAGGATGGTTTCTGCCTCATGCAGCAGCTTGGAGCGAGCGGCAGGATCCTTCTCGTCGTAAGACTTCTGCATCAGCGCGTCGTATTCGGCGTTGTTGAACTTGGAATAGTTGAAGGTCTTGTTGGAAGATACCGAAAGCGCCAGGAAGTTTTCGGCATCCGCATAGTCGGCAACCCAACCGGCACGCGCCACATTGAATTTGCCGCCTTCCTGAAGGTAGCCATAGTGCGAGGCGACGTCGAGGTTCACCAGCGACACCTTCGCGCCGAAGGTGTTCTTCCACATATCAGCGATAGCCGTCGCGACGCGTTCATGGTTCGGGTTGGTGTTGTAACGGATTTCGATGGAAAGCGGCTTGCCACCCTCACCGTAACCAGCGTCCTTCATGAGCTTGAGGGCTTCGTCTTCACGATCAAGCTGAGACAGCGTGGCAAAGTCGGCCTTTGCCGGCTCTTTGTAGGAATCCATGCCCGGAGGAACCATGGAATAGGCCGGAATCTGAGAACCGCTATAGATTTCCTTGGCAAGGAAATCGCGGTCTACTGCCATGGAGAGCGCCTGGCGGACACGGACGTCATTATACGGCGCTTCGCGGGTATCGAAGGTGTAGTAATAGGTGGCAAGCGTCGGCGAAACGTGAACCTGTTCGCCATAGGCCTTGCGCAGACGGTCAATCTGATCCGCGGAAAAGTTGTAGGCGAGGTCCATTTCCTTTGCTTCGAAACGACGAACGGATGCGGCCTGATCGTCGATCGGGTAGAAGATGACCTTGTCGATCTTGGTGTTGGATGCATCCCAGAAACTGGTGTTCTTGACGACCGTCAAACTGTCATTGGGAACATGCGCTTCGAGTTTATAGGCACCGTTCGAGACCATGACGCCGGGCTTTACGAAGTCGGTGCCATTCTTTTCGTAGCTTGCCTTGGAGATTGGCAGAGCCGCCTGGTGAGAAAGGAGTTCAAGGAAGAAAGGTGTCGGGCGCTCAAGTGTGATCTCAAGGGTCTTGTCATCCACCGCCTTGACGCCAAGCTGGTCAACCGGAACATCGCCCTTGTTGATCTTTTCGGCGTTCTTGATCGGGTAAAGGATATTTGCATATTTTGCGGCGGTCTTCGGATCTTCGACGCGCTGGTAGGAGAACACAAAATCTCCGGCCGTTACCGGCGTGCCATCCGACCATTTCGCATCCGCACGCAGTTTGAACGTGTAGACGGTACCATCCTCAGACAGTGTCCAGCTTTCCGCCGTACCAGGAACGATCTTGCCGGCGGCATCGTAAATGGTGAGACCTTCATAAAGGTCTTTCAGGATAAAGGCTTCGATGTTGATGGAGGTCTGTGCCTGATCGAGCGTCTGCGGTTCCCCGGCATTGCCGCGGTGTAGAACTGTTTCTGCAAGTGCAGAACTCGCCCCAATCAGAAGCGATCCTACCAGCAGAGTGGCGCGAGTTGTTGTTTTTATGGACATCGTTTCTCTCCCCGTGAAGATTTTGAGTCTACAAACAAGGCGATATTGCTCCGAAGCGCAACAACAATAAATTGTGAGTTGATGGGAAGCCGTGACCTCAGCAGACAAAGAAAACCGCCTAAATGGGACCTGTGATCGCTACAGATCGCGGTAAGCCGTCCCCGGTGTTGATGACCTAAAGCCGGTTCGAACGCCTGACTGGAAAGCGCCGTAACCTCGTCGATGCTCTTTCAATGCCCGGACTGTCGACAACTGATCTGAATACCCCAGAGCAGAAATCGGAACCCGGGGTCAATCTATCGTGAAAGACCTGCGCGATACGAACGTTATCTCCGAACTGCGTGGCGTCGAAGACGGTAAGGCAGATGCAAGTGTCACTCGCTGGGGGCCACTATGCAAAAAGGCCCTGCGATCTCTCGCAAGGCCTTGATACTCAAGAATTCGGATGGTGGGCGTGACAGGGATTGAACCTGTGACCCCTACGATGTCAACGTAGTGCTCTCCCGCTGAGCTACACGCCCTCCGTGGCGGCGGATAGACCACAAAACCGGTTCATGCGTCAACTGCTTTTTTTCGGTTTTGTGAAGGTTTTTTGAGAGGCCTTACGCCACAAGGAGTTTGTTGACCTCATCCACCAGATCGCGCAGATGGAACGGCTTGGAAAGCACCTTGGCGTCCTTCGGGGCCTTCGAATCGGCATTCAGCGCAACGGCTGCAAAGCCGGTAATGAACATGACTTTCAGGTCCGGGTCGAGTTCGGTCGCGCGCCGTGCAAGCTCGATGCCGTCCATTTCGGGCATGACGATATCGGTCAGCAGAAGCGAAAAGGGCTCTTCGCGAAGCCGGTCATAGGCGCTGGCGCCATTGTCGAAGGAAGAAACCTTGTAACCGGCTTTTTCCAGCGCCTTGACGAGGAAGCGGCGCATATCGTTGTCGTCTTCAGCGAGAAGAATTTTCTGATTCATCATAAGTGACCGTAACTACTCAATGTTTGGAATACCCTAGCCCGATTATAGGATTTTCACGGTAAATATCCTGTGAACGCGTGAATCGGTATAGCGCTGATTGGGCGATAGTATGGACTTGCCGCGCCGTAACTGGCAACATGAACATCCTGATAGTTTTGCGACATGGTAAATGACCCTGAATGGACTGGATAACGGGTGAATATGAGCTGTTCGAAGTAACGGAACCTGCCGTTCAAACCCTGCCATTCGTCTATAATTCCCCCCATAGCGGCCGCTGCTACCCGATTTCCTTCCTGGAATCGGCAAGGCTCGATTCGCATGAGATCCGCCGCTCCGAAGATCACTTCGTCGACGAGTTGTTCGCGGCGGCACCGGAGATCGGCGCGCCGCTTCTCAAAGCGAATTTCCCGCGCGCCTATCTGGACGTCAATCGCGAGCCCTACGAACTCGATCCCCGCATGTTCGAAGGCACGCTTCCGCCTTATGCCAATATCGGCTCCATGCGGGTCGCCGGCGGTCTGGGAACGGTGCCGCGCATCGTCGCCGAGAATATGGATATTTATGCCCACCGCCTGCCGGTCGACGAGGCGCTTTCGCGGATCGAGACGATCTACAAGCCCTATCATGCCTGCCTGCGCCGCCTGCTGTCTCGCACCCACGCCAATTTCGGAATGGCGGTGCTGATCGACTGCCATTCCATGCCGGGCAATATCCGCGTTGCCGGTTCGAATCTCAGGCCGGATGTAATCATCGGCGATCGCTACGGCACCAGCGCATCCCAGGAAGTCTCCCGCGCCGCGCTGCATTTTCTTGAGGAACTGGGTTTCGTCGCGGTCTGCAACAAACCCTATGCCGGCGGCTTCATCACCGAACATTATGGCCGGCCCATCCGCTCTCTCCATGCGCTGCAGATCGAGGTCAACCGGGCACTTTACGTGGACGAAAAGACGCTTTTGAAAAAAGCCGATTTTCCCGCCATTCAGGCGTCGCTTGAAATCTTCATACGTCAGCTCGGCGCCTTCGTTTCCGAATACGCGATAGAAACGTCGCTCGCTGCCGAATAGCAGCTCGAATTATCCGCTATTTCAATCTTTTATCCCGGATCGTCTGGTGGCCCGCCGGACAAAAAAAACCGCGCCTTGGCGCGGTCAAGTCTAGGGAGGAAACACCCAAGGAGGGTATTTACAGTCAAAGACTGTAGGATCACGCTACGCAGTAATTGCACAATTGTCAATCATTTTATTTTATGCATATTTTTTAGGCTTATGCTGAAAATATGGAAACACCGGCGCCTTCATTCGTATGAGTGGACGGCGGATGCGATTCCGGTCTATGCATTGCCCCATAGAATTCAGACCCAATATTCAGGCAATGAGGTTTCGCATGCTGCCCGACCGGGATTTCTTCTTCAAACTTGCCGATGCCGCCAGCGCTGAAACGCTTCCCCGCTTCCGCACGGGCATTGCCGTCGCCAACAAGCAGGATGGCGGCTACGATCCGGTGACGGAAGGCGATCAGGCAGCAGAAACAGCCATTCGCGCCCTGATCGAGGCATGTTTTCCGCAGCATGGCATTCTGGGCGAAGAACACGGCAATATCGGTCTCGACCGCGAGCATATCTGGGTCATCGACCCGATCGATGGCACCCGCGCTTTCATTTCCGGCGTGCCGGTCTGGGGCACGCTGATCGGCTTCCAGTCAGCCGGCCGCGCCGCCATGGGCATCATGGACCAGCCCTTCACCAAAGAGCGTTATTTCGCCGATGGCGAGGCCGCATGGTATTTCGGGCCGGATGGCGAGCGGAAAATCCGTACGCGCGACTGTGCTTCGCTGTCAGACGCGGTGCTGTTCACCACAAGCCCCCACATCTTCACCGCGGAAGAGAGGACCCTGTATGAAAAAGTGCAGGATCAGGTTCGCCTTTTCCGCTACGGCGTGGATTGTTACGCCTATTGCCTGCTTGCGGCCGGCCACGTCGATCTGGTGATCGAATCCGGCCTGAAGCCCTATGATGTCGGCGCGTTGATCCCTGTCATCGAACAGGCTGGCGGCATCATGACCACCTGGGATGGCGGGCGTCCGGAAAATGGCGGCCGCATTCTCGCAGCCGGCTCAAAGGCAGTGCACGAGCAGGCGCTCGCCATTCTCTCAAAACTCTGAGGCAGCCCGCTTAAGCGGCCATCACTCCGGCGCAAAAAAGGCGTCGATGGCCGCCAGCGCCTGTTTGCGGAAAACATCGCGCTCGTGCAGCAATTCGTGGCGCGCACCGGTGATCGGAAGAAGCTGCGCTGCCCGGAAATTGCGTGAGAGTTCCTCCTGCGCCTTATAGGGCGTGATGGTATCCAGCATCGGCGCCAGAATGAGGGTCGGAATGGTGATATTCGTCAGATGGTCCTGACGGACCACCCGTCCCATGGTCTTCAGCGCCTCATAGACCCAGCGCGCCGTCGGCGCACCGATGAAAAGTTCCGGAAACTGCCTGTGCAGCGAAAGATTTCTTTTAAAACGTCTGGCGTCCGAGGTGAGCGGATTACCGTCGAAATCCCGCTCCCGCTGATCCTTGCCGAGCTGCACCCGCCCAAGGCCAACGAGACTTAGAGCCGTCGCCACCACCCGAATGACGGATGATGGGACGGATTGCTGGCTGTCCAGCTCGATGAAGGGCGAACAAAGCGCCAGACGGTCGATCCGGTTCGACAGGCCGGGTGCGGCGGCAAGCGCTGCAAGCGCGCCGGTGGAGTGCGCGATCATGAAGAATGGCAGCCGCGTATCCGGCAACACCACCTGTTCGAGAAAAAGGCTGATATCACGCTGATAGTCGGAGAAGCGCCGCACATGCCCGGCACCCGGTTTTTTCAGCAATCTTTCGGAACCGCCCTGCCCGCGCGTATCGAAGGTCGCAACCCAGAAACCCATGGCGGTGAGATCGCGAACCGTTTCGAAATATTTCTCGATACATTCGTTCCTGCCATGCAGCAGAACCACGGTTCCGCGAGCCACCTGGCGGCTGGCGCGAAAGATCGCGTAGCGAAGCTGTTTGCCGCGATCGCCGGTAAAATATCCGACGGTATGGTTGCCGGGAACCGGGTTGTCTTCGCTCTCGCGCAATGTGGCTTCGATCATCGGTCTTTTCCGGCTTTTCTGCCTTTTCGGGATAGGTCGGCGGCGCGGGAAGGTCAAAGAAAAAATTGCCGGAACCGTCGGTTAAAGCAGTCGCGGTTCCGGCGAATAAGACAGAAGAAGAAGGGACGTTATTGCTTCTGTCCACGGAGAATGTCTCCGATGACCGATGTTTTATGGCTCTCAAACTGAACGATGCCGGAACCTGACGTTCAGCCATGGTTCATGTTGCTTTCGCCTTTTCACGCCCCCTTGACGCAGCGGCAGGCCATTCCCATCTCATTCATGCGGTCGCCAAAACGGGACCGCGCCACATGTCCGGCCGTCGCCAGAACGGGACGCCGGGCTTAACCGCAAACAGTCGCTTCTTAAGGAGGACACCATGCGTCACGTTGATTTTTCCCCCCTCTATCGTTCCACCGTCGGCTTCGACCGTCTTTTTTCGATGCTTGACGGCCTCGGCCAGCCCGAACAGGCGCAGTCCTATCCGCCCTACAATATCGAGCGGACCGGCGAAAACACCTATCGCATCACCATGGCCGTTGCCGGTTTCGACGAGAACGAACTCAGCATCGAATCCCGCGCCAATGCGCTGACCGTGAAAGCCGAGAAATCCGCGGACGAGAAATCCACGGAAGGCGAGTTTCTCTATCGCGGCATTGCCACGCGCGCTTTCGAACGCCGCTTCCAGCTTGCCGACCATGTCGAGGTCCAGACCGCTTCCCTGAAGAACGGCCTGCTCCACATCGATCTCGTCCGCAATATTCCGGAAGCCATGAAACCGCGCCGCATCGCGATCTCGTCCGACAGCGCCGATGCGCCGAAGACCATCGAAGCCCAGATTTCGCCGGCTCAGGTCAACTAAGCTTTCCTTACATGCAAAACGAACGGCCCCTTCATGGGGCCGTTTTATTTGCGGAGAACCCTCGCGTCAGCGGCTGGAAGCGGCCGCACCTTCCGTGGCAACCGGTTCCGGCATCGCCGCTTTTTCATGGGCCTTGCGCGCGTAACGTTGAGCCAGAACCGCGCAGACCATCAGCTGAATCTGGTGGAAAAGCATGATCGGCAAGACGATTGCGCCGATGCTCTGGCCCGCGAAGATGGCACCCGCCATGGGCACGCCGCTGGCGAGGCTCTTTTTCGAGCCGCAAAAAGTGATGGTGATTTCATCGGCCTTGTCGAAACCCAGCAAACGGCTGCCGAACATCGTCACGCACAGGACAAGCGCCAGCAGCAGGATATTGATGACGATGACCACGCCGATATCCCTGAGCGAAAATGTGTGCCAGATGCCTTCGATGACCGCATCGGAAAAAGCCAGATAAACGACCATCAGGATGGAGCCGCGATCGACCGGAGCCAGCAATTTCTTGCGCGCCCTGATCCAGTCGCCGATCCACGGCTGCAGCACCTGACCGACGATGAAGGGCAAAAGCAGCTGCAGGAAGATTTGCAGGAACGCATCCAGCGAAAATCCACCGCCATGGCCGCCCACCGTAAACAGCAGGCCGACCAGCAGCGGGGTCAGGAACATGCCGAAAATATTCGAAGCCGAGGCCGAACAGATCGCAGCCGGCACGTTTCCGCCCGCCATGGAGGTGAATGCAATGGAGGACTGCACGGTGGATGGCAGGACGCAGAGGAACAACACGCCCATATAAAGCGGCGCAGGCAGAATATTCTCGGGAATGAAGCCAATCGCCACGCCGAGCAGCGGGAACAGGCCGAAGGTGACGAGAAGGATCGCCAGATGCAGTCGCCAGTGCAGGATACCGGCAATCACCACATCCCGGGAAAGCCGCGCGCCGTGGAGGAAGAACAACAACGCGATCGCGAGTTTTGTCGCCAGCCCGAAATACTCCGCCGGCTCGCCGCTGATCGGCAAAATGGAGGCCAAAATCACGGTGGCGACCAGCATCATGGTGAAGCGATCAGGTAGGAAGCGGGTCATGGGAGATCTTTCCGGCATCGGTTTTGCTTGAAACGCGCGCTACTATCGCTCATCATGAATTCCGATGCAAAGATTAACAGTTATCGCGATTCAGGATAATGCTGAACCTTCAACATCTTGCGAGCTTCGTGATGCTTCAGCAGACCGGCAGCTTCACGCTGGCGGCCGAACGGCTGGGGATTGGCCAGTCCACTGTCAGCCAGCATATTCAAAGGCTTGAAGCCGCACTTGGCCGCCGGCTGATCGCGCGCAGCACCCATCAGGTGAAACTGACGGGTGAAGGTGAGGCGCTGCTGGGTTATGCCCGCAATATGCTGGAAATCGACAGCAAGGTGTCGTCGCTGTTCAGCGAGAACCGTCTGCGCGGGCGGTTGAGGCTTGGCGTTTCGGAAGATTTCGTCGCCAGCCGGCTGACCGCCATTCTGGAAGAGTTCATCCGCCTTTATCCCCTCGTGGATCTGGAACTGACGGTTTCGCTGAGCGGCGTGCTTTACCAGATGCAGGATAATGGCGAACTGGATGTGGTGCTCGCCAAACGCCGTCTCGGCGACAAGCTCGGGCACTTTCTCTACCGCGAACCGCTCGTGTGGCTGGCGCGCGACCCGGAGCGGATGCTGAACCAGCCGGATGCCCTGCCGCTGATTGCCTTTCCGCCGCCGAGCATCACCCGAAAAGCGGCGCAGGAGGCGCTCGACCGGGCCGGTCTCGCCTGGCGGATCGTCTGCACCTGCGGCAGTCTCAGCGGGCTGACCGCCGCGGCAAGAGCGGGCATGGGCATTCTGGTGCAGCCGCGCAGCATGGCGCCGGCAGGCCTGAAGGAGATTGCCGCAGGCGTGCTACCGCCGCTGGAGGACGTGGAATTCGTGCTTCAGCCGAGCAAGGGTGCGGATGCGAAGCTGGTGCGCGCCCTTTCCGATCTCGTTTCCAGCAAGAGCATCGCACCCGGCAGTTTCGTATAGTCTGTTCAATTCTCTCGTCGCGACAGGCAGCGGCCGACACTGTCGCGCCAGCCGGCAATGGCGTCTTTCCGTTTAGCCTCTTCCATTGCGGGGCTGAAACGGCGGTCACGCCGCCAATGTTCAGCAAAGGCCTTGCGATCCGGCCAGATGCCGGCGCGCGAGGCGGCAAGCCAGGCCGCCCCGAGAATGGTCGTTTCCAGGAAGACCGGCCGGTCGACCGGTGCCGCAAGAATATCCGCCAGCCGTTGCATGGTCCAATCGGAAGCGACCATGCCGCCATCGACCCGGAGCACCGTCTTGCCATTGTCACCCGCCCAGTCCTTGCGCATCGCGTCTAGCAGGTCGAAGGTCTGATAGGCGACGCTTTCCAGCGCCGCGCGGGCGAATTCCGCCGGACCGGTGCCACGCGTCAGCCCGAAAATAGCGCCACGCGCTTCCGCGTCCCAATAGGGTGCGCCAAGGCCGGTGAAGGCCGGAACCAGATAGACACGCTGATTGGCGTCAGCCTTTTCCGCAAGCGCGCTGACCTCGGAAGCGACCGAGATGAAACCAAGCTCATCGCGCAGCCATTGCACGGCGGCACCGGCAATGAAGATGGAGCCTTCCAGCGCATAGGTGGTGACGCCGTCGAGACGGTAAGCGATGGTTGTCAGCAGCCGGTTGGTGGAGGCGACGCGATCCGTGCCGGTATTGAGCAACGCAAAGCAGCCCGTGCCATAGGTGGATTTCATCATGCCCGGCTCGAAGCAGGCATTGCCGATCACCGCTGCCTGCTGGTCGCCGGCGACGCCAAGGATCGGAATTTCCGCACCCAACAGCGATTTATCCGTCACGCCGAAATCGGCGGCGCAATCCAGCACCTCCGGCAGCATGGCGCGGGGAATGTCGAGGATAGACAGGAGTTCATCGTCCCATGTATTTTCCTCGATATTGTAGATCAGCGTTCGCGAGGCATTGGTGGCGTCGGTCACATGGCGACGGCCGCCGGTGAGTCGATAGATCAGGAAACTGTCGACCGTGCCAAAGCAGATTTCGCCCTTCACGGCTTTTTCGCGAAGGCCGCTGACACTATCGAGAAGCCATTTCAGCTTCGTGCCGGAAAAATAGGGATCGAGCAGCAGTCCGGTCTTTTTCGAAAAGAGCGGCTCCAACCCCCTTTTTTTCAGATCCTCGCAGACGGGCGCGGCGCGACGATCCTGCCAGACCACGGCCCGATGCACGGCCTCGCCCGTGTTCCGGTCCCACAGCACCGTCGTTTCGCGCTGGTTGGTAATGCCTATCGCCTCGATATCGGAGGCGGCGATGCCGGCATCGGCAAGCGCCAGCCGGATGGTTTCGAGCACGCTTTTCCAGATATCCTCGGCATCGTGTTCGACCCAGCCGGAGGCCGGAAAATGTTGCGGAAATTCTCGCTGTCCGACACCGATGACCCGCATGTCGCGATCAAAGACCATCGACCGTGTCGATGTCGTTCCCTGATCGATCGCCAGAATATAACCGCCCATCATGCCACTCCCTTTCAGACGCAATGACCGGGGCGGCAAGCCGCCCCGGTTTCAGATTTTACGCAGACATTACTTCTGCCAGCTTTTGACCAGTTCGTCGTAATTGACGGTGACCGGCTTTTCCTTTTCGTTGGCGATCTTCAGCTGCGGCGCCAGATTGCCCTTCGAAACGGCATCCTTGTTCCAGTATTCGATATCGTGCTCTTCCGCCAGTTTCGGGCCGATATCGCCCTGCACGCCGGCGCGTTCCAGACGGCTCATGACCTTTTCCTGCTCGGCGCAGAGAGAGTCCATCGCGGCTTGCGCGGTTTTCGCACCCGACGAAGCATCGCCGATCGCCTGCCACCACAGCTGCGCCAGTTTCGGATAATCCGGAACGTTGGTGCCGGTCGGCGACCATTGCACGCGGGCCGGAGAACGATAGAACTCGATGAGACCGCCGAGTTTGGATGCCCGATCCGTGAAGCTCTTGTGGTGGATGGTGGTGTCGCGAATGAAGGTCAGGCCCACATGGCTCTTCTTCACATCCACCGTCTTGGAGGTCACGAACTGTGCGTAGAGCCAGGCGGCCTTGGCGCGGTCGTCGGGGGTGGATTTCATCAGCGTCCACGAACCCACGTCCTGATAGCCGAGCTTCATGCCGTCCTTCCAGTAGACGCCATGCGGCGAAGGCGCGACGCGCCATTTCGGCGAACCGTCCTCGTTCACCACAGGCAGGCCGGGCTTGGCCATATCGGCGGTAAACGCCGTGTACCAGAAGATCTGCTGGGCGATATTGCCCTGCGCCGGCACCGGACCGGATTCGGAGAAGGTCATGCCCTGCGCTTCCGGCGGCGCATATTTCTTCAGCCATTCGAGATATTTCTCGATGGAATAGACCGAAGCCGGACCGTTGGTATCGCCGCCGCGCGCCACGCAGGAGCCGACCGGCTGCGACTTGTCGTTGACCTTGATGCCCCATTCATCGACCGGCAGACCGTTCGGCAGGCCCTTGTCGCCGTTGCCGGCCATGGAGAGCCAGGCATCGGTGAAGCGCCAACCGAGCGACGGATCCTTCTTGCCGTAATCCATATGGCCGAAGACCTTCTTGCCGTCGACATCGCGGCCGGTGAAGAATTCGGCAATGTCCTCATAGGCCGACCAATTGACCGGCACGCCGAGGTCATAACCATATTTGGCCTTGAAATCGGCCTTGTTCTTTTCGTTGTTGAACCAGTCGTAACGGAACCAGTAGAGGTTCGCGAACTGCTGGTCGGGAAGCTGGTAAAGCTTCTTGTCCGGCGCCGTCGTAAAGGCGCTGCCGATGAAGTCCTTGAGGTCGAGGCCGGGATTGGTGACGTCCTTGCCTTCATTGGCCATGAAGTCGGTCAGGTTGCGCACCTGCTGGTAGCGCCAATGCGTGCCGATAAGGTCGCTGTCGTTGACCCAGCCGTCATAAAGGTTCTGGCCGGTCTGCATCTGGGTCTGGATTTTTTCGACGACGTCACCTTCCTGGATCAGGTCGTGCGTGACCTTGATGCCGGTAATGGCGGTGAAGGCCGGAGCCAGAACCTTGGATTCATATTCATGGGTCGTCAGAGATTCGGAAACGACCTTGATTTCCATGCCCGCGAAGGGTTTCGCGGCATCGACAAACCATTGCAGCTCCTTTTCCTGATCGCCACGTGAAAGCGACGAAAGATCGCCGATTTCCTTGTCCAGAAACTGCTTTGCTTCCTCCATTCCGGCGAAAGCGGAACCCGTCATTGCCAGCAGCATGGCCGCCGTCGTCGTCATCAGATGCCGTCGCATATCAGTCCTCCCAGGGGTTTGCGATTGCATGAAGTCTGCGGGTGCGGTTTTCCTCCGCCGCACCGTTTTCCTGCTCTAGACAAAACGGAAAACGCCGATGGCGTAAACCAAGGATAGAGCGAGAGCCCACCACAGGTTCGGGCCGACCAGCCCGAGCCATGCGAGATGAATGAAGGCGCTGCCGAGCAGCGAGATGAACAGCCTGTCGCCGCGCGTGGTCTCGAAGCGCAAGAGGCCGAAGCGGGGATTGCCGCCGGGCGAGAGATATTCCCAGAACCACATGCCGACGAGCAGCAGCGCAATCGCGCCGAAAAAGGCCGCCGTCTGCCAAGTCCACGCCATCCAGGTAAAATCGGGCATCTTCGTCATGGTCAAACCCTCCCGAGCGCGAAGCCCTTGGCGATGTAATTGCGCACGAACCAGATCACCAGCGCGCCGGGGATCAGTGTCAGCACGCCGGCGGCGGCAAGCAGGCCCCAGTCCATGCCGGCGGCAGAGACCGTGCGCGTCATGGTCGCGGCAATCGGCTTGGCGTCCGTCGTCGTCAGCGTGCGGGCGATCAGAAGCTCGACCCACGAGAACATGAAGCTGAAGAAGCAGGCGACACCGATGCCGGAAGCGATGAGCGGCATGAAAATCTTCACGAAGAATTTCGGGAAGGAATAGCCGTCAATATAGGCGGTCTCGTCGATTTCCTTCGGCACGCCGGACATGAAACCTTCGAGAATCCACACCGCCAGCGGCACGTTGAACAGGCAATGCGCCAGAGCCACGGCGATATGCGTGTCGATCAGCCCGAAGGCCGAATAGAGCTGGAAGAAGGGCAGCGCGAAGACGGCCGGCGGGGCCATGCGGTTGGTCAAAAGCCAGAAGAACAAATGCTTGTCGCCCAGAAAACGATAGCGCGAGAAAGCGTAGGCGGCCGGAAGGGCCGCCGCGACCGAGATCACCATGTTCATGACGACATAGATGATCGAATTGATATAGCCCGAATACCAGGATGAATCGGTGAAGATCGTCCGGTAATTCTGCAACGTCGGCTGATGCGGATAAAGCGTCATGGACGACACGATTTCCGTGTTCGTCTTGAAGCTCATATTGACGAGCCAGTAGATCGGAACAAGCAGCAGCAGGATATAGATCGTCGGCACCAGCCAGGAAAAACGCGACGGCCCATGGTGGCGACGGCGCGCATTGACGGCAAGGCCGGATCGTCCCGCCGCAGTGGCTCTCACCGGCGAACTGCCGATGCCGTTGCGCTCCACGCTTGTGGTGACATTCGAGGCGCTCATGTCTCAAGTCTCCGCGTCGTGGCTGGTCATGACGGTGTAGAACACCCAGGACAGCAGCAGGATGATGAGGAAGTAGATCAGCGACATGGCCGCCGCAGGCCCGAGGTCGAACTGGCCGAGCGCCATCTTCACGAGATCGATGGACAGGAAGGTGGTGGAATTGCCCGGGCCGCCGCCGGTGACGACGAAAGGCTCGGTATAGATCATGAAACTGTCCATGAAGCGCAGCAGGAAAGCGATCAGCAGCACCCGCTTCATCTTCGGCAGCTGGATGTAACGGAACACCGCAAAACGCGACGCGCCATCGATCCTTGCCGCCTGATAATAGGCATCCGGAATGGAGACGAGGCTGGCATAGCACAAAAGCACGACAAGGCTCGTCCAGTGCCAGACATCCATGATGACGACGGTGATCCACGCATCGACCGGATCGTTGACATAGTTGTAATCGAGCCCGAGCTGATTGGCGTAATAACCGAGCAGGCCGATATCGCTGCGGCCGAAAACCTGCCAGATGGTGCCCACGACATTCCACGGCACCAGCAGCGGCAGCGCCATGGTGACGAGGCAGACCGGCACGCCGATGCCGGATTTCGGCATCTTGAGCGCGATGAAGATGCCGAGCGGAATTTCAATCGCCAGGATGATGCCGGAGAACAGCAGATTGCGCCCCAGCGCATCCCAGAAACGGTCCGAGGCCAGAATTTCCTCGAACCATTGCGTTCCGGCCCAGAAGAACTGGTTATTGCCGAACGTATCCTGCACCGAATAATTCACGACGGTCATCAGCGGAATGACGGCGGAAAAGGCAACCAGCACCAGCACCGGCAGCACCATGAACCACGCCTTGTTGTTCCAGCTCTTTTCCATGGTCAGGCCCCCATCTTTACACGCCACGAGTCGGCGAAGACGCCGATGGCAGCCGGATCGAAGCGAACACCCGCTTCCGCCGGGATTTCCTCGTCTTCGGCAACGACGATCGCGAGTTTCTGGCCGGCGAACCGGGCACGCACGATCTTCTGCCGGCCGATATCCTCGACCTTGTCGACAGTGATGGGCATGCCGCCCCGTTCCAGCCGGACGAATTCCGGGCGGATGCCGATTTCGATGCGTTGCCCCGTGTCAACTTTCGGCGCACCTGCCAGCGGCACACCAAGACCGCCGACCACAGCCGTCGTGCCCTCGATACTGGCGGGCAGCACATTCATGCCCGGTGAGCCGATGAAATAACCGACGAAGGTATGCCCCGGCCGTTCGAAAAGCTCGGCGGGCGTGCCGATCTGAACGATCTGCCCGTCATACATGACCACCACCTTGTCGGCGAAGGTCAGCGCTTCGGTCTGGTCATGGGTAACATAGACCATGGTGAAACCGGACTGGCGGTGCAACCGCTTCAGCTGTGAGCGCAGCACCCATTTCATATGCGGATCGATGACCGTCAGCGGCTCGTCGAAGAGAATGGCGTTGACGTCGGAGCGTACGAGGCCGCGCGCCAACGAAATCTTCTGCTTCTGGTCTGCCGTCAATCCGCGCGCACGGCGTTTGGCCATGCCGGAAAGATCGGTCATTTCGAGAATTTCCCGCACCCGGCGGTCGACCTCCGCTTCCGGCACCTGCCGGTTGCGCAGCGGAAAGGCGAGATTGTCATAAACCGTCATCGTGTCGTAGACGACCGGGAACTGGAACACCTGCGCAATATTGCGGTCTTCAGTCGCAAAATCCGTCACGTCGGTTCCATCAAAGGCGATGCGGCCTTCGGAGGGGCGCAGCAGCCCGGAAATGATGTTGAGCAGCGTGGTCTTGCCGCAGCCGGAAGGGCCGAGCAGCGCATAGGCGCCGCCGTCCTCCCATTCATGATGGACTTCCTTCAGTGCATAGTCGCCGGCAGCCTGCGCCTTGGCGTTATAGGCGTGTCGGATGTGATCGAGCGTGATGCGTGCCATGACCGATCTCCCTCAAGCCGCTTCGCCGATGGCGCGGCCATTCGCGTCAAAGGCCATCAGGTGTTTTGTATCGAGAAACAGCTCTATGTCCCTGTCCGGCTCGATGTCGTGAATGCCATGCGCGAGCATGACCCAGCGCCGACCCGAAAATTCCACATGCACGAAGCTTTCCGATCCGGCGATTTCCGAAATCAGCGTCCGCGCCCGGATCGACTGGCGGGCCTCGCCCTTTGCCTGCGGGAAAAGATGATGCGGCTGGAAAGCGATGGTCAAAGGTCCATCCGGCACGGCGGCAAGATGCGCCGGCACCGCAATCACCGCCTGGTCGGCACGGGTAAATGCAGCGCCCGCCTTGACGACCTCGATGGTGTTGAGCGGCGGGTCGGCAAAAATTTCCGCGGTGACGATATCCACCGGACGCCGGTAAACCTCGATGGTGCGGCTGAACTGCGTTACCCTGCCCTCGTTGAGCGTTGCGGTATTGCCGCCCAAAAGCAGCGCCTCGGAAGGTTCCGTGGTGGCATAAACGAAGATGGCGCCGGATTCGGCGAAAATGCGCGGCAGTTCTTCGCGCAACTCTTCGCGCAGCTTGTAATCGAGATTGGCCAGCGGCTCATCGAGCAGCACCAGATTGGCGTTCTTGACGATGGCGCGGGCAAGTGCCGTTCGCTGCTGCTGGCCACCGGAAAGATTGAGCGGCGTGCGATCAAGATAAGGCGTCAGCCTCAAAAGCTCGGCGGCTTTTCTGACCTCCCTGTCGATTGTCGACTGGTCCTTGCCGGCAACCCGCATCGGCGAGGCGATGTTTTCGTAAACGCTCAGCGCCGGATAGTTGATGAACTGCTGATAGACCATAGCGACGTTGCGCTTCTGCACCGGCCATCCCGTCACATCTTCGCCATTGAAAAAGATCGAGCCGGCGCTCGGCTTGTCCAGCCCGGCCATCAGCCGCATCAGCGTCGTCTTGCCCGAAAGTGTCGGTCCAAGCAGGACGTTCAGGCTTCCGCGCTGCAACGTCAGATCGGTCGGGTGAATATGATATTCACCGCCAACCATCTTCGAGACGTTTCGCAATTCAAGCATGGTGATCCAAAGCCTCCTCCGCTTTTATCCGGATCGTCAGATTGCCCTTAAGCGCCCACCTGCAATGTCTTCGACATAATCCTCCAGCCCACGCACCTCTTCCGGGGTAAAAAAGAGCCCCTGCTTGGTGCGGCGCCACAGAATATCCTCCGCCGTCAGCGCCCATTCCCGCGCCATCAGCCAGCGAACCTCAGCCTCGTAGAGCGTACCGCCGAAATACCGCCCCAGCGCCGCCGCCTCTGTCGCATTGCCGATCAGCACCGCCGCATCCGTTCCGTAGCAGCGCACAAGCCGCTCCGCATGACGCTCTTCAAGAAAGGGGTAACGCGACCGCAGCGCCGAAACTTCCGCGGTGTAGGTCTCGGCGCCGAAATTTCCACCCGGCAAATGCGAGCCCGCCGTCCATGGCGCGCCCTTTTCACCCAGCGCATCGCCGATTTTTTCAAGAGCATGTTCGGCAAGCCGCCGATAGGTGGTGAGCTTGCCGCCGAAAATATTGAGAAGCGGCGCTTCGCCTTCCGCCCCTTCGGTTTTCAGCACATAATCGCGGGTCGCTTCCTGCGCTTTCGATGCCCCGTCATCGAACAGCGGGCGCACGCCGGAATAGGTCCAGACGATATCCGCCGGCTCCACCGGTTCAGCGAAATATTCGCTCGCCGCATTGCAAAGATAGCTAATCTCCTCGTCGCTGATCTTAACAGCCCGGGGGTCGGCGGTATAGTCGCGATCCGTCGTGCCGATCAGCGTAAAGTCCTGTTCATAGGGAATGGCGAAGATGATCCGCCCGTCCGGATTCTGGAAAAAATAGGCGCGCGGATCGGAAAATTTCTTGCGCACGATGATGTGGCTGCCCTGCACCAGGCGGACATTATGGACATTGTTTTTGCCGAATGCCGAGGACAGCACCTTGTCCACCCAGGGACCCGCGGCATTCACCAGCATACGCGCCCGGTAGGTCTTGGTCTCTCCGGCCGCATTTTTCGTTTCGACATGCCAGAAGGCGCCTTCGCGCCGGGCCGAAACCACCTGCGTGCGGTTGAGGATGAGCGCGCCGCGATTGGCGGCGTCGCGGGCATTCAGCACCACCAGGCGGGCATCGTCCACCCAGCCATCCGAATATTCGAAGGCGCGGGCAAAAATCGGTTTCAAAGGTTTACCGGCGGGATCGCGGCGCAGATCGAGCGAGCGGGTCGCAGGCAGAAGCTTGCGGCCACCGAGATGATCGTACAGAAATAGCCCGAGACGCACGAGCCAGGCCGGGCGCACGCCACCTTTCTGGAACGGCAGTACGAAGCGCATGGGCCAGATGATGTGCGGCGCCATGGCCCACAGCACCTCACGTTCCATCAGCGCTTCGCGCACCAGACGAAACTCGTAATGTTCGAGATAACGCAAACCGCCATGGATAAGCTTGGTGGCGGCGGACGAGGTGCCGGAGGCGAAATCGTTCATTTCCGCAAGCGCGACGGAATAGCCCCTGCCGACGGCGTCACGCGCGATGCCGCAGCCATTGATACCGCCGCCGATCACGAAAATATCGTGGATTGCCTCGTCAGACATGGACCCTCCCGCGCTTTCATCGACGCTCTCCTCATCGATATACTGAAAGCACGGACATCTAATTCGAAGATAAAACGAATGTCAAACGAAATTCATGGGCTGTCCCGATCAGGACTCGACCATCTCGGTTTCGATCAACCGGACGTCATGATCGGCACAGATGGACCGGATCGAATCCACCGGACAATGATCGGTGATGAAAGTATGCACCTGGGAAAGATGGCCGATCCGAACCGGAGCCGTGCGCTCGAATTTGAGCGAATCCGACACCAGAATGACATGGCGTGCATTGGAGATGATTGCCTGCGCGACCTTGACCTCACGAAAGTCGAAATCCAGCAAAGCGCCATCCTCATCGATGGCCGAAACGCCGATGACGGCAAAATCCACCTTGAACTGGCGGATGAAATCCACCGCCGCCTCGCCGACGATACCGCCATCGGAACCGCGCACGACACCGCCGGCAATCACCACCTCGATACCGGGGAAAACCCTCAACCTGTTGGCAACATTGATGTTGTTGGTAATGACCATCAACTCGTGATGATCCGCCAGCGCTTCGCCCACGGCTTCGGTCGTCGTGCCGATATTGATGAAGAGTGACGAGTTGTTGGGGATGAGGGCGGCAGCGGCGGCGCCGATCGCCTGCTTTTCGGAAGAGGCGATCGCCCGACGCGCCTCGTATTTGACGTTTTCATTGCCGCTTGGAAAAAGCGCGCCGCCGTGGATGCGGGTCAGAACCCGCGTATCGCAGAGATCGTTCAGGTCCTTGCGGATCGTCTGGGGAGTGACTGAGAACCGCGCCGCCAGCTCGTCGACCAGCACCCGCCCGTTCGCTTTCGCCAGCGCAACGATTTCATCCTGACGCGGTGTGAGCAGCATTTCACCCTCCCTCCTCTTTCAATTTTTTCGTTTTATTGAAGAGCGAACGAAAAACCAATGTCAAGGGAGGGTGTACGGCGGGAAGGATCGCCGGTTAGCGGAAACTGTCAAAAATCTTGTTAGCCCGCTTTTTGTACAGAGACAGAATAGGCTTCCTCACTGCCGGTAACCGAAAATGCCGCGGAAGCGGCATGGAACGTATCCCCGATGCCGATCAACACAGGTTCGTTCACACCCAGTCTCTCTACCGCGACAGCCAGTTGCGCAAGCGAACCGCACCATCGTTGCTCATTGGCGCGGCTGACGGAAATCATCACCACCACGGGCGTCGAAGCGGGCATTCCGTGGGCGAGCAGGCAGGACTGGATATCGCCCGCGGTTCGCCCGCCCATATAGAAAACGGTTGTCACGGAGGGGTTCGACAGGGATTGCCAGTCGATATTCTCCGGCAGCTTTCCCTGCCGGGAATGGCCGGTGACGAAGCGAACCGACTGGGCATGGTCGCGATGGGTCAGGGAAACACCCAGGCGCGAGGCCATGGCGCTTGCGGCGGTGATGCCGGGCACGATCTCGACCGGGATATTTTCAACCTCCAGCGCAGCGATTTCCTCGCCGGCGCGCCCGAAAATCATTGGATCGCCGGATTTCAACCGCACCACCCGTTTGCCTGCCTTCGCGAGACGGATCATCATGTCATTGATGTCTTCCTGCCTGCAGCTTTCCCGGCCGCCACGCTTGCCGACCAGCATGCGTTTCGCCTCCCGCCGCGCCAGTTCCAGCACTTCCGCCGAAACGAGATCGTCGAACAGGATGACATCGGCCGCCTGCAAAGCGCGCACCGCTTTCAGTGTCAGCAGTTCGGCATCGCCCGGTCCGGCGCCCACAAGCGTCACAAGGCCGCGCCCCGATCCCGCCCGCGCAGCCTGCATTCCGATATCCGCAAGCAGCCGTTCCTCGCTGCCCTCACCCAGCCTTTCGGTAAAAGCCCGATCGACGAATTTTTCCCAGAAAGAGCGCCGCGACGCACCGGGAGCGAGCCGCAGATTGACGCGCTCGCGGATTGTCTGGGCAAGCGCGCCCCAGTCCTTCAGCGAAAGCGGCAGCAATGTCTCGATGCGCCGGCGGATGGCCTGCGCCAGAATGGGTGCTGCACCATCGGTGGAAATAGATACCACCACCGGCGAGCGATTGACGATGGAGCCGAACTGGAACTGGCAGAATTCCGGCTTGTCGATGACATTGACGGGAACGCCGGCCGCCCTTGCGGCATCGTAGAAGCTCTCGGCTTCCGCATCGGTTTCGCAATCCGCCAGCGCCAGTTCCGCGCCATCGAAGACATCCGGACCCCAGAGACGGTCATGCCATGTCAGCATCTGGCTTTTTGCGACAAGCACTGCAAAGCTTTCCGAAAGCTCGCTTGCCTCGCAATAAAGATGCAATTCCGCCCCGCAGGCCAGCAGCAGTTCCGCCTTCCAGGCGGCCCCATCCGATCCGCCAGCCAGCACCACGCGCTTGCCCTCAAGCCCCCAGAAGACCGGCAACTTGGCTAATCTTTCCATGCGGGCCGGTTCATTCCGCTGCGGTTTTAAGGCATCCATCGATGATCCCCCTGATTTCGGCGCGGCAGGAGCCGCAATTGGTTCCGGCATTCAACGCCTTGCCGATGGCTTCGACGCTGTGGCAACCCTCACGGATGGCGGCGGTAATCTGGTTCACCCCGACGTTAAAGCAGGAGCAGACGGTGGCGCCCGGATCGGCGCGGCCGGCACCGGGGCGACCGGCAACCAGCGCAAAACGCATGCGCAGGTCCTCATGGCGTTCGGCAAGCTGCGAGATCGCCCAGTTGCGGGCGACGGCAACCGGCTGCCTGGCGATGAACAGCGCCGCCAGCAGGATATCGCCGTCGAAGAAGGCAAGGCGCAGGTCACCTGTCTGCCGGTCGCTGTAACCCAGCGGCTCAACCCTGGCCTCGATGCCGAAGACCTGCCGCGCCCAGAGTGTCCAGTCCTGCGGCTCCTCGGCAAAGGCGAGCTCCATACGATAGCCGCCATCCGCTTTGGCCGTGGCCCAATAGGCACAATCCGGCGCATCCGGCCGGATGCGGGAGATGGCGAAACCATAGGCCTTCGCTTCGAAGCGCCGTGCCCTTACTGCCACGTTTTTCGAGGCGGGCTGGCCCGAATGCGGGTCCGTCACCGGGGCAACCACAACATCGATGCGCGCCTGCGAGGCGAACTGGTCGTTCCAGTGCATCGGCGCAAACATCGATCCGCGCGCCTGCCTTTCGCTCACCAGCGCCCGCAGCAGAACCTTGCCATGGGGGCTTTCCAGCTCCACCAGATCGGCGCTTTCGATTCCCAGCGCCTGCGCATCGCGCGGATGAAGCTCGGCGAAGGGTTCGGCGATATGGGCAGTAAGGCGTGCACTTTTGCCCGTGCGGGTCATGGTGTGCCATTGATCGCGGATACGGCCGGTATTCAGTGTCAGCGGATAATCCGCCGATGTCCTGCCGGTCTCCGGCAGGGTGGTGGCGATGAACCGCGCCTTACCATCGGCATGGTAAAACCGGCCATCCGCGAAAAAGCGGGTAACGACGGCATCGCCCGGTCCGGCCTTCGGCCATTGAAAGGGCGTCATCGCATCATAGGAATTCCATTCGACACCGCTGATGTCGAAATCGCGACTGCCGGCATTCTCGAAGCCGGAAAGCGCGGCATGTTCGGCAAAAATCTCCGATGGCCGCAGGTAAGCGAAGGCGGCTTCGAAACCCATGCGCCGGCCCACTTCCGCCATTTGCCACCAGTCCGCTTTCGCTTCGCCGGGCACATCGAGAAAACCGCGCTGGCGGGAAATGCGCCGCTCGGAATTGGTGACGGTGCCGTCCTTTTCGCCCCAGCCAAGCGATGGCAAAAGCACATGGGCATGGCGGGCCGTATCGGTACTCGCCATGACATCGGACACCACGACGAAAGGACAGGCCTTGATGGCCGCCTCGACGGCACCGGCATCCGGCATGGAAACCACCGGATTGGTCGCCATGATCCACAGCGCCTTGATGCGGCCGTCAGCCACGGCCCTGAACATGTCCACCGCCTTCAGGCCGGGTTTTTCCGCAATGGCGGGCGAGGCCCAGAAACGCCGCACGCGGTCGCGATCCTCGGCATTTTCAATGGCCATATGGGCGGCCAGCATGTTGGCCAGCCCGCCGACCTCACGCCCGCCCATGGCGTTCGGTTGGCCAGTCAGCGAAAAAGGCCCCGTGCCCGGCCTGCCGATGCGGCCGGTGGTAAGGTGGCAATTGATGATCGCGTTGACCTTGTCGGTGCCGCTTTGCGACTGGTTGACGCCCTGGCTGTAGCAGGTGACGGTTTTTTCGGTGCGTTCGAACAATTCGTAGAAGGAAATCAGTTCGGCGACTGTCAGGCCGGTGGCTTCGGCGATCTCCGGCAGGCTGTGTCCGGTTGCTGCCTGCATCGCTGCATCAAAACCGACCGTGTGATTTTCCACATAACCGCGATCGATTGCAGGACTATCTGAAAGATGCGCCAGCAAGCCGGTAAACAGCGCCACGTCTCCATCCGGGCGGATGGCGAGGTGCATATCGGCAATATCGGCGCTCATCGTCCGACGCGGATCGATGACAACGACTTTCATTTCCGGCCGCGCGGCCTTTGCCGCCGCAAGCCTCTGGTAGAGAACCGGATGGCACCAGGCGAGATTGGAACCGGTGAGGATCACCAGATCGGCAAGCTCCATATCCTCATAGGTGCCCGGCACCGTATCGGCCCCGAAGGCACGGCGATGGCCGGCAACCGAGGACGACATGCAGAGCCTTGAATTCGTATCGATATTGGCCGAACCTATGAAACCCTTCATCAGCTTGTTGGCGAGGTAATAATCCTCGGTCAGCAATTGGCCGGAGACGTAAAAGGCAACGGAGTCAGGGCCGTGTTCGGCAATGGCTTGAGAAAACCGGGAAGCGACGAGATCGAGCGCTTCGTCCCATGACGCCCGCCTGCCGCTGATTTCGGGGTGGAGCAGGCGACCGTCGAGATCGATGGTTTCGGCCAGAGCCGAACCTTTGGAACACAGTCTTCCGAAATTGGCGGGGTGGTCTTGATCACCCCGGACGGACACCGCGCCATCGTCGTTGACAGTGGCGATGACGCCGCAGCCGACGCCACAATAGGGACAGGTGGTTTTGGTTTCAGTGGGCATGGGTTTGCCCTCTCGGTGCGTGGCGTTTACCCCCCTCTGTCCTGCCGGACATCTCCCCCACAAGGGGGGAGATCAACTGCGGCACGGGCTTCCATTCACAGCTCGCGCCGCCGCCGGTAGAGATGCTGGGAGCATTCACCTTGTCGATCTCCCCCCTTGTGGGGGAGATGTCCGGCAGGACAGAGGGGGGTAACGCCACCGCCATCACAATTCACTCCGCCGCGATCATCAAGGTTTCAAGCGCGATGGAAAGCCGACCATCCAGATTACGCACCGGAATGGTCCTTACCTCGCCCTCATCCGCTCCCAGCGCCTTACCGGTTTCCAGCGAAATCACCCAATTATGCAAGGGACACGTCACCGATGCGCCATGCACGATGCCCTGGCTCAGCGGCCCGCCCTTGTGCGGGCAATGGTCCTCGATGGCGAAGACCTGATTTTCCGCCGTGCGGAACACGGCGATCTTGCCCATCGGCGTTTTTACGCAACGCGCGCCGCGCAGCGGAATGTCGGAGATATCGCCAATATCGATCCAGTTGCTGTCCATCGTTGTCACTCCGCCGCCTCACTGAAACCGATTGCTGCCATGGGCCTGAACTCGTGCTTGTCGTGGCCGGATACACGTTCCGACCAGGGGTCGACCTGCGCGAAATTCTGGCTGAAGACGAAACGGTCGAAATAGGCCTTGCGCTTTTCCGCATCGTCCATGATCTGGCGGCGGATTTCGTCGTAACCGATGCGCTTGGCCCATTTGTAGATGCGCTCGAGATAGCGGGCCTGTTCGCGATACATCTGCGTCAGCGCCACGATGTGCTCCAGCGCCTCATCCTCGGTTTTGACAAGACCCAGAACTTCCGTGCCCTTGATATCGAGACCGGCGGCACCGGCGAAATGGATCTCGAAACCGGAATCGACGCAGATCACGCCGATATCCTTGCAGGTCGCCTCCGCGCAGTTGCGCGGACAGCCTGAAACGGCAAGTTTCAACTTGGCGGGCGTCCACGAACCCCACATGAATTTTTCGATGCGGATGCCAAGGCCGGTGGAATCCTGCGTGCCGAAGCGGCACCATTGCTGGCCGACGCAGGTTTTGACCGTGCGCAAACCTTTGGCGTAGGCCTGGCCGGAAATGAAGCCGGCCTTGCCGAGATCGGCCCAGACCGCCGGCAAATCCTCTTTCTCGATGCCGAGAAGATCGATGCGCTGGCCGCCGGTCACCTTCACCATCGGGATTTCGAACTTGTCGACCACATCCGCAATCGCCCGGAGTTCGGAGGAAGAGGTAACGCCGCCCCACATGCGCGGCACGACGGAATAGGTGCCATCCTTCTGGATATTGGCGTGGACGCGCTCATTGATGAAACGCGACTGGTAATCGTCGGCATATTCATCCGGCCAGTCGCAGACGAGGTAAAAATTGAGCGCCGGCCGGCATTTGGCGCAGCCGCAGGAGGTCTTCCATTCCAGCTCCTGCATTACGGCTGGGATGGTCTTCAGCCCCTTGGCCTTGATCAGACGGCGCACATCGTCGTGGCCGAGATCGGTGCATTTGCACATGGGCTGCACGGCAGCGGGATTATAGCTGTCGCCGAGCGTTATCGTCATCAGCTGCTCGACAAGGCCGGTGCAATTGCCGCAGGAGGCGGATGCCTTCGTGTGAGCGCGCACATCATCCAGCGAGGTCAGCCCCTTGGAAGTGATGGCCGAGGTGATCTTGCCCTTGCAGACGCCGTTGCAGCCGCAGATTTCCGCATCATCCGGCAAGGCTGCAACGGCCGCCATAGGGTCCAGCGGCGACCCTCCCTGATAGGCCTGGCCGAAGATCAGGGTTTCGCGCATGGCGGAAATATCGGTCGATTTCTTCATCAGATCGAAGAACCACGAGCCGTCCGCCGTCTCGCCGTAAAGCACCGCGCCGATGATGCGGTTTTCCTTGAGGATCAGGCGCTTATAGACACCGGCGGTGGCATCGCGCAGCACGATTTCCTCGCGGTCGTCGCCTTCTGCGAAATCGCCGGCGGAGAACAGGTTGATGCCGGTAACCTTCAGCTTGGTATTGGTGACGGAGCCGTGATATTCGGCCGAGCCGCCGCACAGCCGGTCCGCGAGCACCCGCGCCGATTCATAAAGCGGCGCAACGAGGCCATAACACATGCCACGATGCTCGGCGCATTCGCCGAGTGCATAGATCGAGGCGTCCGACGTCATCATGCCGTCATCCACCACGATGCCGCGATTGACGGCGATACCGGCCTCCTTGGCAAGTCCCGAGGCAGGACGGATGCCGACCGCCATCACCACCATGTCACCCTTAATGACCCGGCCGTCTTCCAGCTCGATGCCTTCGACCTTCTCCTCACCGAGAATGCATTTGGTATTGGCCTTGGTGATGATGTCGATGCCGCGCTCGTTAAGCGCCTTTTCGAGAAGATAGGCCGCTGCCGGATCGAGCTGGCGCTCCATGATCGTCGGCATCAGGTGGATGACGGTAACATCCATGCCCTGGCGCTTGAGGCCATAGGCGGCTTCCAGCCCGAGAAGACCGGCGCCGATGACAATAGCGCGGCCCTTGCCCTCGGCGATCGCCAGCATCTTCGTCACATCGTCGAGATCGCGGTAGGCGAGCACGCCCGGCAATTGGTGGCCGGGAACCGGAATGATGAAAGGCAACGAACCGGTGGCGATCACCAGCTTGTCGTAGGAAACCGTGATGCCGTTTTCGCTGGTCACGGTCTTCCTGTCGCGGTCGATGCCGGTGACCTTCGCGCCCTTGTGCAGCGTGACATTGTTAGCCGCATACCATTCGTCATTATGAATGACGATGTCTTCGTAGCTCTTTTCGCCCGAGAGCACCGGCGAGAGCATGATGCGGTCGTAATTGACGCGCGGCTCGGCGTTGAAAATGGTGACGTCGTAAAGGCCGGGAGCGGTTTCGAACAGGTTTTCCAGCATGCGCCCCGGCGCCATGCCATTGCCGATGATGACGAGTTTTTGCGCCATAGTCGTTACTCCGCAGCTTCGACGAAGCGGTGACGTTCGTAAAGGAACTTCAGCACGGCTTCGCGGCATTTGAGGTAGGTCTTGTCGGAAGCAAGCTCGATGCGGTTGCGCGGACGTGCCAGCGGCACGTCGAGCACTTCGCCGATATGGGCGGCCGGACCGTTGGTCATCATCACGATACGGTCGGAGAGCAGCACCGCCTCGTCGACATCATGGGTGATCATGACCATGGTGTTGCCAAGCCGGGCGTGGATTTCCATCACCGCATCCTGGAGATGGGCGCGGGTCAGCGCGTCCAGCGCGCCGAAGGGCTCGTCCAGCAGCAGGATCTTCGGCTCCATGGCGAGCGCGCGGGCAATGCCGACACGCTGTTTCATGCCGCCGGAAATTTCCGAAGGCTTCTTGTCCCTGGCATGGGCCATCTGCACGAGATCGAGGTTGCGCATGACCCAGTCATGCCGCTCGGCCCGGGTCTTCGTGTTGCGAAAGACCTTCTCGACGGCGAGGTTGACGTTTTCATAAACCGAAAGCCAGGGCAGCAGGCTGTGGTTCTGGAAAACGACGGCACGCTCCGGACCCGGCTCGTTGACTTCGCGGTTTTCGAGAAGCACCGCGCCGGCAGACACTTTCGTCAGTCCGGCGATGAGATTGAGCATGGTGGACTTGCCGCAGCCGGAATGGCCGATGACGGAGACGAATTCGCCTTTTTCGATGGTGAGATTGATGCCTTTCAGCACCTCGGCGCGCGAGCCGCCCTTGTCAAAATATTTGTCGATGTGATCGAGCTTCAGATAAGCGTTCATGATCGTCGCCCTCTTAATTTGCCGCAGCGCCGCGGGTGATGACCTTGCCGAGCGCCGCCACCAGCTTGTCGAGCACGAAGCCGACGACGCCGATGTAGACGAGCGCCACGATGATGTCGGGCAGGCGCGAGGAATTCCACGCATCCCAAATGAAGAAACCGATGCCGACGCCGCCGGTCAGCATTTCCGCCGCGACGATTGCGAGCCACGAAAGGCCGACACCGATACGCAGGCCGGTGAAGATGTAGGGTGCCGCCGAAGGCAGCATGATCTTGAAGAAGAATTCGAGCTGGTTGAGCCGCAGCACCTGCGCCACGTTGCGGTAGTCCTGCGGAATATTGCGCACGCCGACTGCGGTATTGATGATGACCGGCCAGATGGAGGTGATGAAGATCACGAAAATGGCCGAAGGATTGCTGTCCTGAAAGGCGGCCAGCGAAAGCGGCAGCCAGGCAAGCGGCGGCACGGTGCGCAGCACCTGGAAGATCGGATCGAGACCGCGCATGGCCCAGACCGACTGGCCGATCACCGCACCGAGGATGATGCCGGCAATGGCGGCGAGGCCGAAACCGTAAGCCACACGCTCCAGCGAGACCAGCACGCGCCAGCCAAGGCCGATATCCTGCGAACCGTTATGGAAGAACGGCGATACGATGAGATCGTAGCTCTCCTCGAAAACCTGGCTCGGGGGCGGCAGCGATGAGCCGGGGGCGGAACAGAGCAATTGCCAGACGCCCAGCAGAATGGCGAGAACGACAAATGGCGGCACGATGTTGCGGGCAGCGGCCGCACCCCATTTGCGCAGATCGATCCGCGGCGACTGTTTCGGCGCAAGCGACACGACGTTTGCCTTCTGCGCTACCGGCTGCTGCGGCTCTTCGTTGAATTTTCGGGCCAATGCGGACATGGGCGTTTCCTCTTGATTTCGGTTGCGGTCTGGGCTCGCCCCTCATCCGGTCTTCAGTCGCGCCGGTTGGGCAGCGCATCTGGCAGATGAGGGGCGACACCCCGGGTCTCCTCCTCAGGAGGCCGCCTTGATGGACAGGCTTTCGAGATAGGCCGACGGATTTTCCGGGTCGAAGACCTTGCCGTCGAAGAAGGTTTCCTTGCCGCGCGAGGTGGAGGCGGGAAGATCGGCAACGCCGAGATCCTTGGCCGCCGCGCGCCAGATATCCTCGCGGTTCACCTTCTCCACCAGCGCCTTCACATCCGTATCGGGTGCGAATTTGCCCCAGCGGATGTTTTCCGCGATGAACCAGCTGTCGTGGCTGCGGAAGGGATAGGAGGCATGGTCCTGCCAGAACTTCATCTGCAGGCCGGTATTTTCGAGCACGCGGCCGTTGCCGTAATTGATATTGCCCTTGAGGCGGCCAAGCACATCCTTCGGCGGCACGTTGAACCATTGGCGTTTGCCGAGGATGGTGGACATTTCCTCCTTGTTCGCCATCTCGTCGCACCATTGCTGCGCTTCCATGACAGCCATCAGCAGCGCCTTGGTGGCGTTGGGGTTCTTTTCCACCCAGTCTGCGCGCATGCCGAGCGCCTTTTCCGGATGCCCCTTCCAGAGTTCGCCGGTGGTACAGGCGGTGAAACCGATGCCCTGATTGACGAGCTGCTCGTTCCAGGGTTCGCCCACACAGAAGACGTCCATGTTGCCGACCTTCATATTGGCGACCATCTGCGGCGGCGGAACGACGATGGTGGAGACATCCTTGTCCGGGTCGATGCCGCCGGCGGCCAGCCAGTAGCGGATCCAGAGATCATGCGTGCCGCCGGGGAAGGTCATGGCAGCCTTGATTTCCTTGCCTTCGGCCTTCTTCTTCTCGAAAGCCGCCTTCAACTTGGAAGCATCCAGTTGAACGCCAGTCTCTGCATATTCCTTAGCGACGGAAATGCCCTGGCTGTCGAGGTTGAGGCGGGCGAGGATGGTCATCGGCACCGGCACATTGTTCTGCGTCACCTTGCCGGTATGCATGAGATAGGGCATCGGCGTCAGAATATGCGCGCCATCGATACCGTTCGATGCACCACCAAGCACGAGATTGTCGCGCGTCGCACCCCAGGAGGCCTGTTTCAGAACCTCGACATCCGGCATGCCGTGTTTGGCGAACAGGCCCTTTTCCGCCGCAATGATGAGCGGGGCGGCATCGGTGAGCGCGATAAAACCGATTTTCGCGCCTTTCACTTCGGGCTCGGCGGTGGCTGCGAAAGCACCGGACGGAAAGGCCACGCGCACGGCGCTGACAAGGGCCGCGGCGGCTGTCGTCTTCAGTATCGTGCGGCGGCTGACATCGCCGGAGAATATCTTTTTCATTCGCATGTTCCCCTTATTGGGCCACCTCTGCGGGTGACGTTTTCGCTTGCGAAAAAACCTGAAAATAAAAAAACGCCGCTCGGTGTTTGCACCTGCGGAACGGGAGGGGTTCCGGGCAGCAAAACCTTGCGACGTCTGTGTCTTCTGAAAGCGCCTATGCCGCGCCTTGCTTGCCCCGATCGCCGTTGACCGGTGCAAAAAACAAGAAGCAAGAGGCGTGCCAGTTTATAAAAACCAGATTATATTATTGAAAATGAAAGAGTATTTTTGAAAATCGATCTACTGATTAAATTTTAACCAGCGTGTTTTCTGTCTTCCATTTGTGCAAAGAGAAGAAGCCTGCGCTTGAAATTTGCGCAGCCCGCAAGGCATGACGCCGCTTACGTCTCGCCTGAAGTCGGAGAAAACGGCGCGGCGGTGCGCACGGAAAAGGCGTTCACGTAACCTGTAATGTCGGCGGGATCGAATACGAGGCCATCCACGAAACGGTCCTGCTCTTCCTGCCCTTCGATGCGGATATCGGCATCGTCAGGTGCATTGGCGTCGCCCAGCGCCGCCCGATAAATATCCGGCCGGTAGGCAGACAGGGCGGCCTCCACACCGGCCTGTGAAAATTCCGCCTGCCCCCAGCGGATCATCTGGCTGTAGATCCACAATGCCTGGCTCTGGCGCGGATAATTGGCGTGACCGCCGTGGAAGATGAAATAATTGTCGATCACCCGGCGGTTGCCCTGGCTGTCGATGCTGAATTCACCGGCAAGCACACGGCGGATGATGCCTTCCGGTGCGCCGATATAGCGGGGATCGGCAAGGGCTGCGCTGAGATCATCGTGATTTTCGGCAAGGTCGCACCAGCGCGCGGCGGCATCGAGCGCCGTCAGCAGCCGTCCGACCGTTTCCTGCTGGTTTTCCGCCCATTCGGGTCGCATGCCGATGACCTTTTCCGGTGCGGAAGGCCACAAATCCTGCTTGGCCGCAACGATGCGACCGACACCGCGCTCGGCGGCGACGATGTTCCAGGGTGCTCCGACGCAGAAACCGTCAATGGCCCCTGCGGCAAGCGCATCCGAGGTCAATGGCGGCGGCACCACCACAAGCTTGACATCGTGATCGGGGTGAATGCCGCCGGCGGCAAGCCAGTAGCGAAACTCGTAATTATGCGATGAAAACGGATAGGTCATGCCGAGCGTCGGCGTCGGTTCGCCGCGGGCGCGCATATCATCGAGCACCCGCTTCAACGCCTCGGCATTTTCGAGCGCTCCCGCCGTTTCGGAAAGCCCGGTCAAAGCTTTCATCCGTGCAAACAGCCGGGTCGAAAGCGTGATCGCATTGCCGCCGCGTCCGAGTGAAAAAGGCGTGATCGTGGGCGACGGGTTGGAACCGAGCCCGAGCATGGAGGCGACGGGCATCGGCGACAGCATATGGGCGATATCGAATTGCCGAAACGCCAGCCGGTCGCGCACATTCGCCCAGGAAACATCCTTGACGAGATCGAGCGAAAGGCCTTCGCGTTCTGCGAAACCGAATTCGGCCGCAGCGATCAGGACGGATGCGTCGACAAGCGGAATAAAGCCGGCACGCAGCATTTTCTGCCGGTCGCTGCCGACGATTGCCGGTGCTTGCGTTACTCCGCTGTCTGATCCGGCCGTTTTTTCCGGTGCCGCCATATCATTCACTCCACACTGTCCGACCGGCGGTTCGTCACATCAACAGACCGGCCGCGGTGACCACGCTTTGCGCGATCTCGGAAATCTTCTTCTTCTCGTTCATCGCGGTTTGCCGCAAAAGCGCAAAGGCCTCCTCTTCGGAAAGGCCGCGCATCTTCATCAGAATGCCCTTGGCGCGCTCGATGACCTTGCGTTCCTCAAGCGCCGATTTCGCTTCGGCAAGTTCCCGCTGCAGACGGCTGAAGGCATTGAAGCGGCTGACCGCCATATCGAGAATGGGCTTGACCCGCTCCTTCTTCAGCCCGTCCACCACATAGGCGGAAACGCCCGCTTCGACGGCCGCCTCGATGGAAGCGGTATCGGAACGATCGACAAACATGGCGATCGGCCGGCCGACCGTGCGGGTAAGCTGGAACAGATGCTCCATCATGTCACGGTTGGGGTTTTCGAGATCGATGAAGATGACATCGGGCTGCAGCGTCTCGATGGTGCGCGCCACCCCGTTCACCTCGTGGATGACCGTGACGCGATGATAGCCGGCCTCGCGCAGCCCCTCCTCGATGATGGAGGCGCGGATCGCGTTTTCGTCGATAACGAGAATGGTCAGGTCGCGAAGCGTCATGTCAGCATTGATGACGCAGCGCAGCAAGCTTGGCAATCGGCTGCGGATGCAAAAAATGGCGGGAGCGGCAAGGGTCGTTTTCTCCCCTGCCGCCCGTCATGTCAGGAAGCGTGTTCGACGGCGCGTTCAAGCGCCTTCAGAACCGTCCGCTCGGACAGATTGAGATAAATTTCCATCTCGTCGCCGGCCTCTTGCGCCTTGCCCTCTTCCATCAGCGACAGGATCTTGCTGTTCATGTCCACAAAGGGCGAATGAAGCTGTTCGGGATCTTTCAGCAAGCCGAAACAAAGCCTCAGTTCAGCGGCAATACGCTCGTAAAAATCGCTGAGGCGGGCGCTGTCGAGAAGATCGACGACGGCGGCGTGAAATTTCATGTTGGCGCTGCCCACACCCAGCCAGTCTGCATCCTCGCGCTTGACCTTGGCATCCTCGACCGCTGCCCGCATCGTCTTGATTGCGGGATGCTTGTGCCACGCCTGGCGAAGTGCGCCGCATTCCACCATGCGTCGCACGCGATAAATATCGATGACCGAGGACATGGTGGGAACGGCGACGAACACACCGCGATTTGCCTCATGGCGCAGAAGCCCGTCCTTGGTCAGCAGCCGGAAAGCTTCGCGCAGCGAATTGCGCGAGACGTCGAAACGTTCACTGAAGGCTGCCTCTGAAAGGCGCTGTCCCGGCATCAACTCGCCGGAGATCAGCAGGGTGCGAATACCCTTGGCCAATCGATCCGCAAGCGGCAGACCCTCTATCGTTTCGGTCATGGCGCTCCTTTCCTTAAGAGCAATGCAGCATCGGGAATTCCGTGACAGGCATGTTCGGACACGGCATGATCTACCCTTAAAGCGTGTCGCGGATCTTTCAGACCTACTCCTTACGCTTTAAGCCATTGTTGGCGCATGTCGTTATCGCAAACCGCTGCACACTTTGCGCGACATGCTTTAGCACAAAGCATTAGCAAAGCACGAAAAAAACGTGATGAATTCCCGCGCATAACGTCCAACAAATAGACAAAATAAGAGAACGATTATTATTTATTGTTGAACAATGTTGACAATTTCACGGAACAGGACAAGATCGTCCGCATAAAGCATCCGCGAGGGGCGGATTGCGACAGGAGCGGAGAAAATCCATGGAGCAGAACAAGCTCTCGCCCGCCGACCCGAACGAGGTTGTGCGCAAGGCGAAGAATCAACGGTATGCCTTGCTTTCGGCAATGTTCCTGATGTCGATGTCGGCCGTCGGACCGGGCTTCATCACGCAGACTGCGAACTTCACTGTGAAACTGGGCGCTGCATTCGCATTCGCCATCATTATTTCCATCCTCATAGACTTCGTCGTGCAGGCTAATATCTGGCGCATCGTCACCATCACCCGCATGCGGGCGCCGGCGATTGCCAATGCCGCCATTCCGGGCTCGGGTTATCTGCTCGCCATTCTCGTCATCGTCGGCGGGCTGTTCTTCAACATCGGCAATATCGGCGGCGCTGGCCTCGGCTTCAATGCCATGATCGATCTCGATCCGAAGATCGGCGGCGCGATCGGCGCATTGGCGGCTATCGGCATCTTCCTGTCCCGTCGCGCAGGCATCGCGATGGACCGCGTGGTTTTCGTCGCGGCCTTCGTCAAACTGGCTCTGATCCTTTATGCGGCATATGTATCCGGCCCGCCGGTAGCGGAAGCCTTCCGCCAGACCTTCCTGCCCGACACCATCGATTTCGTCACCATTACGACCATCGTCGGCGGCACGGTCGGCGGCTATATCACCTATGCCGGCGCGCATCGCCTGCTGGACAAGGGAATGGTGGGTGTTGAAAATATCAGTGCGGTCAATCGCGCGGCGTTGAGCGGCATCGCCATCACCGGCGTATTGCGCTACATTCTGTTTCTTGCCATCCTGGGCGTGGTCGCCAGCGGCGTGGTCATCGATCTTTCGGGCAAGGCGGCAAACCCCGCAGGTCAGGCCTTCCATGCCGCTGCCGGCGATATCGGCTTCCGCCTCTTCGGCGCGGTTTTCCTCGCCTCAGCCATGACAAGCATCATCGGTGCGGCCTATACCTCCGTGTCATTCCTGACCGCTTTCAAGCCTGACATAACGGAGCGCCAGCGTAATCTGGCAACGGTTGGCTTCATAGCCATTTCGCTGATCGCCTATGTCATCATCACCACACCGCCTGCAGCCATGCTCGTCTTCGTCGGCGGCCTCAACGGTCTCGTTCTGCCAATCGGCCTTTCGATCTTCATGTATGCCGCCTGGAAACGCACGGATCTGATGCACGGATATCATTATCCGCGCTGGCTGCTGGTGCTTGGCGTGCTGACCTGCGCACTCACCTGGTATATGGCCTATAAGTCGGCGGGCGCGATCTTTGCCCTGCTCGGCTACTGATAGAATAAGGGAGGCAAACATGGCCGCTATCGATCTCAACAGCGATCTTGGCGAAAGTTACGGCGCATGGCGCATGGGAGATGACGAAGCGATGCTCGCCATCGTTTCCAGCGCCAACATCGCCTGCGGATTTCATGCCGGCGATCCGGCCGGTATTTACCGCACCGTCAAGGCGGCCGCCGAAAAAGGCGTGGTCGTCGGCGCCCATGTTTCCTATCCGGACCGCGTCGGCTTCGGCCGCCGCGATCTGGACGCGACCTCGGAAGAACTGATTGCCGATGTCATCTACCAGATCGGCGCGCTGAAAGGCGTTGCCGCCGCTGCCGGCACCACGGTGCGTTACGTCAAGCCGCATGGCGCACTTTACAACCGCATCGCCAACGATGCGAAACAGGGGCAGGCCGTCATTGACGGCATCAAGGCCATCGATCCTTCGCTGGTGCTGATGGGTCTCGCGAATGCACCTATCCTCGATCTTGCCCGCAAGGCAGGTCTTGCCGTCGTTGCCGAAGCTTTCGCGGATCGCGCCTATACGCCTCAGGGCCAGCTCGTCTCCCGCCGCGAAGCCGGTGCCGTGCTGCATGACGCGGCCAAAATCGCCGACCGCATGGTGCAGCTTGCCCGCGAAGGCACGCTGGAGGCTATCGATGGCAGCATCATAAAAATCGAAGCGCAATCCATCTGCGTACATGGCGACAGCCCCGGCGCCGTCGCCATCGCCCGGGAAATCCGCCGCCGTTTCGAGGCTGATGGTATCGACATCCGTTCCTTTGCATCCAATCGCTGAAAGGATAGCCGATGACGATACCGACATCCTATCTCAACCACACCGACGCGGAGGCCGCGCGCAAGGCCCGTGCGACCTATCGCGACGGCCTCGTCGCCCCAACTTCCGGCATTGCGCCCGGCTTCACGCAGGCGAACATGATCGTGCTGCCGCGCGACTGGGCCTTCGATTTCCTGCTTTACGCGCAGCGCAATCCCAAACCCTGCCCGGTGCTGGATGTCTCCGATCCCGGTTCGCCGACAACGCTGCTCGCGCCCGGCGCTGATCTGAGAACCGACCTGCCGCTCTACCGCATCTGGCGGGACGGCAAGCTCGTCGAGGAAACAGCGGATGCAACCGCCGCCTGGGCGGAGCGCGATGATCTCGTCGCCTTCCTGATCGGCTGCAGCTTCACCTTCGAAACGCCGATGGTGGAAGCGGGCATCGAAATCCGCCACATGACCGACAAGAGCAATGTGCCGATGTATCTCACCAACCGGCCCTGCCGCCCGGCTGGTCGGCTGAAGGGCAATATGGTCGTTTCCATGCGGCCGATCCCGGCCTCGCGGGTCGCCGATGCTGCGACCATTTCGGGACGTTTTCCGGCCGTACACGGGTCGCCCGTGCATGTCGGCGCACCGGAAGAGATCGGCATTACCGATCTTGCAAAGCCTGATTTCGGCGATGCGGTGCGGATCGACCCGGGTGAAGTTCCGGTGTTCTGGGCCTGCGGCGTCACACCCCAGGCCGCCGTGATGGCGTCGGGCGTACCCTTTGCGATCACCCATGCGCCGGGGCACATGTTCATCACCGATATTCCCGATTCAGCCTATCACGCGTGAGGACATGATGCGTTTTCTCCCCGTCAGCCTCACCACCATTCTTGTCGAACTCGCCGATCTCGATGAAACGCTGGCGCTTTTCGCCTCACTTCAGAACGATCCGGTCGAAGGTATCGAAGAGACGGTGCCGGCTGCCCGCACCCTGATGATCCGCTTTCGCCCTGAAAAGATCGGTGCCGAAGCGCTGGCCGCGCGGCTGGCAAGCCGCGATCTATCCGCAAAAATAGCGCCTTCGGACAATCTCGTGGAAATCCCCGTCCACTATAATGGTGAGGATCTCGCCGATGTTGCCGAATTGACCGGCATGAGCATCGAAGAGGTCATCCGCCGCCACACCGAAAGCGAATTCACCGTGGCCTTTTGCGGGTTCGCCCCCGGCTTCGGTTATCTGGTCGGCGGCGATCCGGCGCTGCATGTGCCACGCCGGCAAAGCCCGCGCACCCGCATTCCGGCAGGTTCGGTGGCGCTGGCCGGCGCCTTCAGCGGCGTCTACCCGCAAAACAGCCCCGGCGGCTGGCAAATCATCGGCACCACGCCGGTGAAGATGTGGGATATAGACCGCGATCCCGGTGCGCTTTTTCAGCCGGGTTACCGCGTGCGTTTCTTCGACATGGACAAGGCCCGCAAAACGGTCGACATCCCCGTCTCGGCACCGCGCAGCGCCGGGAAAGACCGGGCAAAAGCAGGCCCGCATTTCGAGGTGCTCGCAGCCCCCATGCCCGCCATCTTTCAGGATCTCGGCCGCTTCGGCCAGACCGGACAGGGCGTTTCGGCCTCGGGCGCGCTGGATCGCGGTGCGTTCAATGCCGCAAACCGCATCGTTGGTAACCCCGTCAACACGCCATGTCTCGAACTGACGCTCGGCGGATTTTCCTTTAAAAGCACGAGCCGCGCCGTCATCGGCATTGCAGGCGCCCCCTGCCCCGTCACGATCACCACGGCAGATCGCAGTTTCGCGGCCAAGACCCGTGGCCCGGTGTCCCTCGAACCCGGTGATGTGGTCACTTTCGGCCAGCCGCCAAAGGGTATGCGTTGTTATCTTGCGGTGCGCGGCGGCTTCGATGTCGAGCCGGTGCTCGGCAGTTTCGCGACGGATACGCTGGCTGTCGTCGGCCCAGAGCCAGTGGGTGCAGGCGCCATCCTGCCGCTTAAGGGCGAGAAGACCTGCCTTTCCAGCGTATCGATCGACGAGGTTTCGGCCTTCGAACCGCCGGCAATGGGTGAGGTCGTCACGCTGGACGTCGTTCTCGGCCCCCGCACCGACTGGTTCACGCAGAAGGGCGTCGAGACGCTGACCGGCCAGCTCTGGCAGGTCACCCCGCAATCGAACCGGGTCGGCATCCGCCTAGCCGGCGACGTGCCGGTGGAACGCAAGGACAGCGCCGAATTGCCGAGCGAAGGCACCGCGACAGGGGCGATCCAGATTCCCCATAGCGGCCAGCCGGTTCTCTTCCTTGCCGATCACCCCTTGACTGGCGGTTATCCCGTCATCGGCGCGGTCGCCGAATATCATCTCGATCTTGCGGGACAAATCCCCGTCAACGCCAAAATCAAATTCCGCCCGATCGGCCCCTTCGCCGAAATCGCGGCCAGGAACACAGAATTCCGAGGAGAAGAGCGATGAAAAAAGTGCTGATTGCCAATCGCGGCGAGATCGCGGTGCGCATCATCCGCGCATGTCGCGATTATGGCCTGCAATCGGTCGCCGTTTATGCCGATCCCGATCAGGATGCGCTTTTCGTCCGGCTGGCCGATGAAGCCTATGCGCTGGAGGGCGTGCGTCCCGCCGAGACCTATCTCGATATCGCCAAGCTGATTGCGATTGCCAAACGCGCCGGCGCGGATGCCGTGCATCCCGGTTACGGTTTCCTGTCCGAGCGCGCGGAGTTTGCGCGTGCCGTTCTCGATGCCGGTCTCATCTGGATCGGCCCCGATCCGCATGTCATCGAGGCACTGGGCGACAAGGTCGAGGCACGGCGCATTGCCACCGGCGTCGGCGCACCGCTGGTCGCCGGCAGTGACGGCCCCGTCGCTTCCGCTGCCGAAGTCACCGCCTTCGCCGAAGAACACGGCCTGCCCGTCGCCATCAAGGCGGCCCATGGCGGCGGTGGTCGCGGCCTGAAGGTTGCGTGGAAGATGGAAGAGATCGCCGATCTCTACGAATCCGCCGTGCGCGAGGCGATGGCCGCCTTTGGCCGCGGCGAATGTTTCCTTGAACGTTTCCTTGACCGTCCGCGCCATATCGAGGCGCAGGTTCTGGCCGACACGCACGGCAATGTGCTCGTCCTCGGCACCCGCGACTGCTCGCTGCAGCGCCGGAACCAAAAGCTGATCGAAGAGGCTCCCGCCCCCTTCCTCTCCGACGAACAGCGGCAGAAAATCCATGCGGCCGCCAAGGCTATCTGCGCCGCTGCCGGTTATTCCGGCGCCGGCACCGTCGAATTCCTGCTCGGCGTCGATGGCACGATTTCCTTCCTCGAGGTCAATACGCGCCTGCAGGTGGAACATCCCGTTACCGAAGAAACCACCGGTATCGATCTCGTCATCGAGCAGTTCCGTATCGCCGAAGGCCATAAGCTGCGGGTTCTCGAAACGCCGGAACCGCGTGGACATTCGATGGAATTCCGCATCAATGCCGAAGATCCAGGCCGAGGTTTCCTGCCGACGCCCGGCTCGATCTCGGTTTTCGACGCCCCCTCCGGTCCCGGCATTCGCGTGGATAGCGGTGTCGTCAGCGGCTCCAGCGTGCCGGGCGTATTCGACTCGCTGATGGCGAAGCTGATCGTCACAGGTGCCGACCGCGAGCAGGTCCTGCGCCGCGCACGCCGCGCGCTGAAGGAGTTCCGCATCGAAGGCATCGCCACGGTGCTGCCGTTCCATCGCGCCGCAATCGAGACCGAAGACTTCATCGGCACGGACGGTTTCAAGGTTCACACCCGCTGGATCGAGACCGATTTCGCCGCCATGCCGGATGCCATGGAGCGCCCGGCACCGGCCGACGACCCTTCCGTCACCCGCACTTTTCTGGAAATCGACGGCAAGCGTGTATCGGTCGGTCTGCCCAGCCTGCTGCTCTCCAGCCTCGGTGCGGTTAGCGGCGGCAGCGCGGCTGTTCCCGGCACCGCCGCCCCCAAGGAAAAGGAAGGCGAAATCACCGCCCCGGTTTCCGGCACCCTGCAATCCTTCAAGGTAAAAGACGGTGATGCGGTTTCGCAAGGCGATCTTCTGGCCGTCATGGAAGCCATGAAGATGGAGACGCAGATTGTCGCCACCAAGGCCGGCAAAGTTCGCCTGATCGTTAAGGAAGGCGACTATCTGCAGGCGGGCGCTGCCCTTCTCGACATAGCCGGCTAATATACGGACAGGCCACCGGCCTCACAATTGCGGATCGCGTATGGCTGGCGGCGGAACCCTTTCGCCGCCGGGCCGTTTATGGCGCGACCTGCTAACGACTGTGAGGGAAATATGGCCGGACGCACCTTGCTTCAGTTCTTCCATTGGTATTATCCGGACGGAGGGAAATTATGGAGCGAGGTGGCCGAAAAGGCCGAAAGCCTTGCGAAAATGGGCATCACCGATATCTGGCTGCCACCGGCCTATAAGGGTGCTGCCGGCGGTTATTCGGTGGGTTACGATACCTACGATCTCTTCGATCTCGGTGAATTCGACCAGAAGGGCACCGTCGCCACCAAATATGGCGATCGCGCCGAGCTCGAATATGCCGGAAGAACGCTGAAGGAAAACGGTATCCGCGTCATTCATGACGTGGTTCTCAATCACAAGATGGGTGCGGATGAAAAGGAGAAGGTGCGGGTTCGCCGTGTCAATCCCGAAGACCGCACCGAGATCGACGATGAAGACTTTCAGGCGCTGGCCTTTACCCGCTTCACCTTTCCCGGCCGCAGCGGCAAACATTCCAAATTCATCTGGGACCTGAAGTGCTTCAGCGGTGTCGACCACATCGAGGAGCCGACCGAAGACGGCATTTTCCGCCTCGTCAATGAGTATGGCGATGGGGAATGGAATGAGGAAGTCGATCAGGAAAACGGCAATTTCGACTACCTGATGGGTGCCGATGTCGAATTCAGGAACCGGGCGGTTTACGAAGAGCTCAAATATTGGGGCCGCTGGCTCTCCGAGCAGGTGCAGGTCGATGGCTTCCGGCTGGATGCCGCCAAACATATTCCGGCCTGGTTCTTCCGCGACTGGGTCGGCCACATGCGCGAAACGGTCGATCCCGATCTTTTCGTCGTGGCGGAATATTGGCACCCCGATCTCGAGGCGCTGAAAAGCTATCTCGAACTCGTCGATAAGCAGCTTATGCTTTTCGATGTCGCCCTTCACCACAGCTTCCATGACGCCTCGAAACAGGGCGGCGATTTCGACATGCGCAGCATCTTCGATGGTTCGCTTGTCTCCGCCGTTCCCGACCATGCCGTCACGCTGGTCGACAATCACGATACGCAGCCGCTGCAATCGCTGGAAGCGCCGGTGGAGCCCTGGTTCAAGCCTCTCGCCTATGCGATCATCCTGCTGCGCGAAGAAGGTGTGCCCTGCGTCTTTTATCCCGATCTGTTCGGCACGAGCTATACCGACACCGGGAATGATGGCAACGAATATAAAATCGATATGCCCGCTATTGAATGCCTGCCGAAACTCATCGAGGCCCGCAGCCGTTTCGCCAACGGAGCCCAGACGGATATTCTCGACGATGCAAGCTGCATCGCCTTTATTCGCCACGGCGCCGCCGATGCGCCGGGCTGCGTGGTGGTGATGTCGAATGGCGAGCCGGCGGAAAAGCAGATCGATCTCGGTCCCGATCACGCTGGGGCGGTCTGGCGCGACTTTCTCGGGCACCGTGAAGAACGGATTTCCCTCGATGAGAGCGGCAAGGGCGTCTTTCCCAGCAATGGCGGCAGCGTCAGCGTCTGGGTTGCCGCCGGCTCCGAGTGAGGAACAAGCGTTCCGGTTCGGAAATCCCGTTCATTCCGCAGAAACGAGGCGGCGCGGACCTGCGCCGTCATCGGCCAGAACATCGTTCGGATTGCGCAACGGACAATCATCCAGCGAAAGACACCCGCAACCGATACAGCCGGTAAGCTGATCGCGCAGCATGATCAGGCTGTTGATGCGAAGCTGCAGCATTTCCCGCCAGGATTGGGAAAACCTGCGCCAATCGGCCGTCGTTGCCACCCGATCCTGCGGCAGATCGGCCATCGCATCCCTGATGATGCTGAGCTGTATACCCGCTCGTTGCGCGATGCGGATGATGGCGATACGCCGCAGGACGGCGCGATGATAACGACGCTGGTTACCGGCGGTTCGCCAACCTTCAATCAGGCCTTTCGCCTCGTAAAAATGGATGGTGGACACGGCAATGCCGCTGCGGCGGGCAACCTCCCCAACCGTCAGGCTGTGCTTGAATACGGTATTTTCCATTCTGGCTCCTGCTTCCGTCACGATTTCCGCTCGGAAACGCGGAAACATAGTGAAGAGCAGCCGGTATAATTCCTCAACCATAGTTGAGGTCAATAGGCGATAGCCCAAAAAAAGAGGCGCCCAAAGGCGCCTCCAAATTTCGTGAATGTGGCCATGGGTCAGAACTTCGCTGTCATGCTGATCCAGAAACGGCGGCCTTCCATGACGGTGTTGAAATCGTCGGTGCCGACATCCTTGTCGAAGACATTGTAAATGGCGGCATTGAGGTCGACATTTTCGGCGACCGCATATTTCGCGCCGATATCCAGTGTGGTGTAGGCGTCATATTTACGCCCGGCCTTGCCGTTGATCGTCACAGGCGTGCCGTTGGTGCCGATGCGCGGGCCGGCATTGATTTCCGATCCGTGGTAGTTCAGCGAGGCCCAGGCTTCCAGACCGTCGATTGGGGTCACCCAGTCGCCGCGCAGATTGGCCATATGCTCCGGCGTGCGCGCCAGCGGGAAGCCTTCATAATCGCCGGTTTTCTGTTCGGAATGCGTATAGGTATAGTTGCCGCGCAGCGTCAGGTCCGGCGTCGCATACCAGGTCGCCGTCAGTTCCACACCCTGAATGACCGCATCGTCGATGTTGTAATTGTACCAGAGACGATAGTTGCGGTCTTCGCTCCAGCGGGCCGGCGTTCCATCCGGATTGAGCACCAGCGCGTTGGAAATCTTGTCCTTGAAATCGGTGTAGAAATAGGTGGCGCCGAGAGCGACGTCGCCGTTGTCCCAAAGCGCGGCCACTTCATAGCTCGTGCTCTTTTCCGCTTCGAGGTCGGGATCGCCGATAATCACGCCGCAGGTGCCGCTCGGGCCATAGGTGCAACCGCCACCACCCGTCGTATAGGCATAACCCGGTGCGATCTGGCGGATTTCCGGGGCGCGGAAACCGGTGGAGATGCCGCCCTTGATGGTCAGTTCCTCGGTCGCGCTCCAGACGCCATAAAGGCGTGGGCTGAAATGATTGCCGTATTTCTCGTGATTATCGAGACGAAGACCGCCCGTCAGCGCGAAATTATCGACAATGCGCCATTCATCCTCAAGGAAGAGCGCCCATTGCGTCGCCGAAAATGTCTCATCGCGGCCGGTGCGGCGTCCCGGGTTCTGGTCCGTCAGCCGCGCCTCGAAATATTGTCCGCCCGTGACCAGCGTGTGGTTGCCAAACAATTCGAACGGCGTCGTGAACTTGCCATCGAGAACGGTGTTGCGCACTTCCGGCGAGCGCGGGTTTTCTGTCACGCGGCCGGTGCGGATATTTCTGGTGAAGTTGGTACGCTCCGCCCATTCCTGCTGGAACGAGAATTCGGATGTGGTCGGCCCCCAGCGGCCGGTATGCGACAATGACCAATGGTCACGCGTATTGGTATTGTAGGTGCCGTTGGCGTCGGTCGCCGCCAGCGTGTCGCCGGGCTCGGCGCTGCGGCGCAGCCGCGTCTTTCCGCCTTCGAGATAGATGTCGTGATCTTCGTTCGGCGTAAACGTCAGACGACCGTTGAAATCATATTCCTTGGCGCCCGTGGTGCCGCTCAGAATACGGTCTTCGCCGCGTGTGAAACCCCTGCCCCAGAGCTGCAGACCGAGCTGGTCCTTCAGGATCGGTCCGTTGGCGTACCAGGAGACCTGGCCGCTATTGCCGAATTTGGAATGCTGCTGAACCGTGCCTTCGGTGGTGACGGAACCTGACCAGACATCGCCCACCTTGCGGGTGATGATGTTGATGACACCGCCCATGGCATCCGAACCATAAAGCGAGGACATCGGCCCGCGCACCACTTCGATGCGCTCGATCGCCGAAACCGGCGGCACGAAACTCTGTTCGAAACCGGAATTGCCGTTGGTGCGGGCATCGCGCGTGCTCTGCCGCTTGCCGTCAACCAGAACCAGCGTGTAAGCACCGGGCAGACCGCGAATGAAAATATCCTTTTCATTGGCAATGCCGGTAACGGACACGCCCTGAACTTCCCGCAGGGCATCGGTCAGATCGCGATAGGACCCTTTTTCCAGATCTTCCCGCGTCACAACCGTGATGCTGGCCGGAGCGTCCTTCACATTCTGCTCGAAACCGGATGCGGTGACGACGATCTGCTGAAGAACCGTGTTCCCCTCAGACGCCTGCTGCGCAAAAACGGGCAGAGCAATGCTAAGGGCCGTTCCCGCCATTGCTGCCGAAAGACCGGCCTTTATTACCGTCGCGGACTTTTCGTGGCCGCGGTACTTCAATTCCATGTTATGCCCCCGCATTTAACTTGAGAATTTAACCCCACTTATTTAGGAGGGAGTGCGGGCGCAACGCGTTTGTTTTCGAACAGTTCTAAATTCTAGAAATTGCAAAAAGGGCTCCCCGGACAAGCGGCGGAGTAAAAAAATCGCAAGATGACAACCGGCAAGAGAAAAGATGAACCCGCTTCCACGACAAGGCCAGACAGGCTTGGGCAGCTGAAACTACTTGTCGCTTTCGATGCGTTGTTGCGGGAAGGCAGCGTCAGCCGCGCGGCGGCGGGCATGGGACTGCCGACATCTTCCATGAGCCGCATCTTGCAGCAGCTGCGCGAAAGATACGGCGACCAGCTTTTTCTGCGCACCGGCCAGGGCCTGCGTCCCACCCCCTTTGCCGAAAACATGCGGCTGCGCATTCGTTCGCTGGCGGCGGAGGCCGAGAACCTTATCGACTATTCGCAGGAAAAACCCGCCGCCCCGGCCAACGCCAGTGCAAGCGGCTGGGAGCAGCCCGTGCTGATGAAGGCGCCGCCGCTTTCGCTTCGCCCCAGCGTTCTTCTGGAAGGTCAGCCGACACCGGAAAACATCGCCGACCGTCTTGCGCGCATCGGCCACAATGCCGATCCGCAGCAGAGGCTTGCCAAATATATCGCAACCTCGGCGATGGGCATCGGCAACAGCCGCCCGCTCAGCCAGGTGGAAGCGATGGATGCGCTCTCGATCATTCTCGACGGCGATGCCGACCCGATACAGATAGGCGCGCTGCTTGCCACCATGCATTATCGCGGCGTGACCGCGGCGGAGCTTGCCGGTTTCATCGAAGCCATGTGGCGACATATAGAGAGGGACCAGCAAGCTCCTGCATCGGCGGATCTCGACTGGCCCGCTTATATGTCGCCGAAACATCGCGATGCGCCGTGGTTCCTCCATTCCGCGCGTCTTGTCGCCATGGCGGGATATAGCGTCCTGCTGCACGGGCATGTGGGGCAGGGAGAAAACGGCGGCAAGCTTGAACTTGCAGCACAGGCCTGCGGCATGCCCCTTTGCCACTCGCTTTCGCAGGCGGCGAAAGCCACAGCCTCGGAACGCATCGCCTACCTGCCGATCGGTGGTCTGTCCCTGCAGTTTCAAAGCCTGCTCGGCCTGTACGGCATTCTGGAGATGCGTCTGCCGCTCAACACGGTCGTGCATCTTCTCAATCCGCTTCGCGCCAGAAGCACGATCATCGGCGTCGCCCGCCCGTCATATCAGGAACTTCATCGCGACACGGCGCGACTGCTTTCGGTGGAAAACCTCGCCATTCTCGGCAATACGCGGGATTTCGCGCAATTCACGCCGTTTCGCAGCACCCGGATTTTCGGTCTTTCAAAGGGCAGGGATGTGGAATTTATCGTTCCCGCACGCGAAACGCCGCCCGCCGAAATGCCGACCATGTTCACAACCTTCGAATATTGGCGGGCGGTCTGGACGGGCGCCGCAAGGGACGAAAGGGCAGAAACCATTATCATCTCGACGGCAGCCATCGCGCTGATGCTGGTCAACGATATGGCTCTGCCCTTCGAGGAAGCCTATGCCCGCAGCCTTCGGCTCTGGAACGACAGGGCACGCAATCTCGTCAACGCCTGATCAGCGATCAGGCATTGGCGACGGCCCTTTTCAGCGCCAGATATTCCCAAAGGGCGACAAGCAGAAGAATTCCCGTGCTAGCCAGTTGCAGCACGAAAAGCGGAACACCCGGCACCGGCAAAAGCAGGCAGAGCGCCGCCACGCCGGCAAAATGCGACACCGGTCGCTGATAGGCGACGGCGATCTTGACGCCGATATTGCCGGCCAGAAACAGGACCGGACCGCCGAGAATGGCGAGCGCCTCGCGCATCGTTGCGCCATCCCGCGCATGGGAGAGGCTGAAATCCTCACCCACCGCCGTAAGGATGATACCGGCTACGATGGGCAAATGCCCGTAGTTAAAAAGATTATGGGCGATCTTCGCCTTTTCTTCGGCATTCTCGGCTTTTCTCGAAGCCTCCTCCTGCCCGTGATGGAAATAAATCCACCACATCGCCACGGTACTGACGAAAGCGGAGCAGAAGACGATGAATGTCAGGCCCGAATTCATATATTCTGTGGCCGTGCGTCCCGTGGTCAGGATCGTTTCGCCAAGGCAGATGATGACGAAGAGCGCACATCGCTCCGCCAGATGCTCGCCGGAAAGATGCAGCCTGTCCTCGTCGCTCGAGGCTACACCCGGCACGACATAACGGCAGGCGGGGCCGGCATATTCAATTGCAAGCGCAATGCCCCACAGGAGAATGCGATCCGCCAGATCGACGAACCCACCGGCCAGCCAGAACAGGCTCGATACCACGAGCCAGATCGTCACGCGCACGAAAACCAGAAAAGACTGCCGGTCTTCACCCCTGAACGCATAGAGGGCGAACAGGCTTCGACCGACCTGCATCAAGCTGTAAATCAGGGCGAAGACAAGACCCTGTTCCGCAAAAGCCTCCGGCAGCGCGATGGCCAGCAGAACGCCGCCGAACATCAGCACGAACAGCAGGATCCTGACCGGCTCCTTTTCCGTGTTCAGCAGGTTTGTGATCCAGGTGGTGTGTATCCATAGCCACCAGAGCGACAATATCAGGATGCCGGCCTCAAGCGCTGCTGTCGGCCCAAAATCCTTGGCCAGCGCGTGGGAGAGCTGGATCAGCGCGAAAACAAAGACCAGATCGAAGAATAATTCGGGGAAACTGGCCTTGCCGGCGTCCTGGCCCTCCTGCCTTATCCAGCTTTCCGCATCCGCCTTGTGTTCTTGAAGCTCACCCCCGGTTCTCATTCCACCTCCGCCGCAATATGTCGACCGGTCTTCTCAACACGCCCCCTCACCGTTGCGACAAAGCCTCTTCGCTGCCCGATGCAACCGGGTTCGACCTTCGGCCGGGAAACTCCAGCGCCCGCGCACTGTCGGGATAAAAGCGCGGCCCAACCAGACGGACTTTCTTCCCAGACACGTCGGTAATGTAGTTCAGGGTCGCGGCCTCTGGCGAAAGTGGAATGCTGTCGGCGCTGGAAACCGCAAGCGTGCTGACCTCGAGAGGCTGGGCAATTGCCGGCACGCTCGTCATCGCGGTGAGTGCGGCTGAGAGAAGAAATGATCTGGGAAACATGGGACGCATATCCTGGCGCGATTGTCTGCGCCATAAACAGCCCTCGCCCGCTTTGGTTCCGCCGCTCGTCAGCTATCCCCATCGAGATAGGAGCTATATTGAACATAGTCGGCGCTCGGTTGCCCACCGACGATCTCCGGCGGCCGCCCTTCGCCACCGGGCAGATGGCCAGTGTTTTCGAGCTCTGCCCTCAGGAGCTTTTCGATAGCCCTTTCCCGGGGCAAGGCGTTATCCGCCATGTAGAGGGCGACGGCCAGTTCCATGTCATCCGGAAAATTCATCAGCTCAGCCATCCGTTCCAGCAATCAAGCGCAAACGCAGGACCTTGCAGAAAGTTCAACTTCGCCGCCTCGGCGCGAGGCTTTGTCTGTCGACCGTGCATTTACTTCCGATGGCCATATCCCGGTCCTGCGGCGCCCGGGCATGCGCTTCTATTCAGTACCACATGCCTGTTTTGCCAGGTGCTCCGCGCATACAGATTGCGCTTTTCCGCTCTTCTCGTCGCAATTTCGACGAAAAACACCCTCGACTCAAGCGATTGAAACCAATCATGGAAAAACGCAAACGAAAGCTAAACCGAACTTAGTTTTCATTACCTTGCATTAACCATAGAAATCCACCGGCTGCACTGTTGCTACAGTAGCCTCATGCGAATCTCTTTCTACTTGCGGAAACGGCGTTAATGTAACTTCCGTCTGCTTTTTCCGCAAGCGATGACCATTTCCCGCGGCCCGTGAGAACTCACGAAAGCATGTTCGCCTCCATGGTGTCCTTACGCCCTCGCAACTGCGCCAGAAGCATTGTCTGCACATCGAAGCCGCCTTCCTGCGCCTTACGGGTCAGATTACGCAGATATCCGCCGAGCGAGCTTATCTGGTCCGCTTTCTGCAAAAGGCATGCGAGAATGGCTGCCGTTCCCTGTCGGCCGAATGTGACAAGCGCATCCTGATACGCCGACTGGCTGATGTTGAACATGGTTTTGATGACGGATGTCGCCACTTCGAGATCGCGCCATCCGGTAACCGCTCCGCCTGGGGCATAGAGCGAGATATCCGGGCAAGCCTTCAAAACCAAAACAATATCAGGAACAAAAAATTGCTTATGAAGAACAGGCTTTGCTGACTGCGGCGAAGCTTTTGCACTGACGGGTGCCACATATGCCGGCTGGGTGCTTGCCGTGCTGGCAGGTGCAACGGTTGCCGGTTCGCACAAATCCTGCCGTTCAGATATGGATTCGGATTCTGAATTCTTTATGAGGCGCTCATTTTGGCAGTCATTGCCGCCCGTTTTTTCCGATTTTTCAATATTTTCCAGATAGTTGGTCACTTCCGCGCGCAAAGAGGCCAAAAATCCTGCGATTTCCCGAAGCTCCGCAGGCTTGGAATTGCGGCCGAGAGAGCGGGCAATCCCATTATAGCGGGTCTGAAACCCTTCGAAGGTTTCGACTTCACCGCTCGCGGCAATCATCTCGCAGAGTTTCTGGATATCGCGGCGGCAAAGGCTGATATTTTCACGAAGCCGCTGAAGATCGAGCCGCTCGCTGACGATGCGTTCGGCCAGTTCCTCGATTTCCGCTTTGCGGGCAAGAAGCGGCGCCAGCGAAAAACCGTAAGCTTCGCTGATTTCCCCTCCCCTATGCTTGCGGGCGTATCGTTTTCCGTTAGGGCTGTCCTTGCGAATGATAAGACCGGCCTCGACAAGAGCCGAAAGGTGCCGGCGCAATGTCTGCTCGGCCATGCCATGGGCCCTGAGTGACAATTGCGTATTCGAAGGGAAGACAACCAATCCGGCTTCGCTGGAAAGCTCGTTTTTCGGATAAAAACTCAAAAGCGCGTTCAGGACCGCAAGCGAGCGATCAGTCACACCGAGCAATGGCCTGGCTTCGCAGACCGAACGATAGAGTTTCCATTTATCGACCGCTTCGATTTTCTTGTTTTTCTGCGCGGCGAACTGGGTTGCGAGGACGCCAAACGACATCGCTCGCCGCCCAAAGGGCGTCGTTACACATGTGCTGTTCATGTCTTTCACCTTTCACAAGGCAAAAGAAAATCGCTCACCGAAAAATTCGATGCCAAGACTCTTGACTATGATTCGCGGAAATGAGATTCTTCGGGTGCTTAAATCAAAGAAAGGCTTCCGCGCGGCAACGTTCGGGGGCTTTTTTCTTTTGTGATGCGTCTCCTGTTAGTCGTTCGAGTTAAAAATCACTGCTTGGACCGGTATTCGGCAAACAGCGTCTGAAGATGTTCGAGAACGAACTCGGCAAATTCCGGGGCTTCGTTCTTGTCGATGGAGATATCCAGCTTGCGGTCGCTCTCGACCACCTTTGCCAGTCGGCCGCCGGTTTGCGATGTCCACACGCCGGTTTTTTTCGCCTGCGCCTTGGGCTTCAGAAAATCCAGAAGTGACTTGAAACGTTCTTCCGATGGCAGGGCGGCAACCGATGTATCCTTGACATAGGCGCGGGCTGCTTCCTTGACCTGCGAGGAGGAAAGCTGATCGGCAAGATCCATCCAGTTACGACGGCCGACAGTCGGGGCCGGGCCAATCAGATCGACCAGATCCTCGGGAATGCGGCCGACAACCGAAAGCATGTTGGAGAGATCGCCCTTGTGCAGCGACATGGCGGCCATGATCGTATCCCGAGGAAACCGCATCTGCAGTTTCTGGGCAAAACGTGCCTTTTCGATATAGGTGAGGTCGCGACGCTCGTTGTTTTCCTGTCCCTGGGCAACGACGAGCTGCTCATCGCTGAGATCACGAACGACCGCCTTGACCGGAATACCGAGGCTGGAGACGGCGCGCAGGCGACGATGGCCGAAGGCGACCTGATAACGGCCGGGGAATTCGGGATGCGGGCGCACCAGAATGGGAACCTGCTGGCCCTGTTCACGAATGGCTTCTACCAGGCCAGTATCCGCCTCTTCAGAGGCTGGCATGCGATCCGGTATGAAAGAGGGATCGATATCGGCAGGGCTGAGCGAAACGATCGTAAGACCTTCCGCGAGCTGCTTTTCGATCTCTTCTGCGCGCTTGGCCCGTTCCGATACTTCGTTGAGCGACTGGCCGATCATGCCGACCGGGGAATTCAGAACATCCGTCACAAGTTCCGGAGAACCGAGGATGGGCCTGATACGCGGACGCGACCGCTCGGTGGCAGTCTCGTTGCTGTCGGTGCCCGGCGTACCGAGATTGGCAAAGATCTGTTTTCTGCTCATGCTGCCCTACCCCACGCTTTTTTAATCAGTCCTTCGATTTCAGCGTTTACGTTGTTCATGGCTTCCAGCGCGCGGTCATAGGTGGACCGGGTGAACTGGGTTCTTTCCACTTCGAAAAGTGTCTGGTTGGTCAGTCCGGCATCTGAGACGGCCGTGCTCTTCAGCATCGGGTGGATGAGGACGTTTTCACCGAAAATCGAGCGCAGGAACGCGACCATCTGGTTTTGCGGCCCATCGCTCGGTTCAAAACGGGTGATCAGGTAACGCATCCAGTTATAGTCGGAACGCGCTCCCGCCCTGCCGATTTCAGCGAGAAGATCGCCGGTCATGGCAAGGAACTGGTTCATCGACATCACATCAAGCATTTGCGGATGAACGGTGACGAGAACCGATGTGGCGGCCGTCAGGGCCGAAAGTGTCAGATAACCAAGCTGCGGCGGGCAATCGATGACCACAACGTCATAAAAGTTCTGCGCCTGGGCTATCGCCTGGCCGATGCGGGCAAAAAACAACGTATCGCCCGGCGCGCGACGCATCAGGGCGCGGGGCGTGTCGTGTTCGAATTCCATGAGCTCCAGATTGCCCGGAACGATATGGAGATTGGGAATATAGGTGCCACGAACGATCTCGGCGATCGGCCGGCGTTCGTCGTCGTAACGGATCGCGCCATAAAGCGTTTCATTCGGACCGACATCGATCTCCGGCTGATGACCGAAGAGAGCGGACAGACTGGCCTGCGGATCGAGATCGATGGCAAGCACCCGGTAACCGCGCAGCGCCAGATATTGCGCCAGATGCGCCGATGTCGTGGTTTTTCCCGAGCCGCCCTTGAAGTTCATGACGGCGATGACCTGCAACTCTTCGCCGTCACGACGATGCGGCAGATAACGGCGTGTGCCACGCGCGCCCTGATCGAGGAATTTTCTGATCTCGTCCATATCTTCGACGGAATAGGAACGACGACCGGAAGCCTGCGCCGCATCGAGCTCCGGACGCTCGGCGGCGATCTGGCGAAGATAGGCTTCGCCGATGCCGATCAATCGGGCGGTTTCCGCCGGCGAGAAATGGCGCATGCTCTTTTCGGTGTGCGGGGAAAATGTATTTGCATTATGAGCCTGCAATTGGGCTGACAACGCAGCCGAATGCTGTTGTATAAGACTCGTCAGGTCGGGTGCTCCTGCGGCACGTCTTAAATCGGCACTCTGTGTCATCGGTCTTCTTTCGCTCGAAATTGCAGTAGCGGTTTTTTTCGAAAAAGGCGGTTTTTTCCGCAACTGAGATATAAGCGCCGATTCTCTTTTTGGCGCAATAGGCTTTTTTCTCAGGTTGGAAAGTGCCGCTAAAGCATTGTGGAAGAATCACATTTGCTTTTTGTGACGGTTCGACGGTTAGCCGCGGCTAACTTCTCGTTGTTGATCATAATGAAGGGCGTTGTCGCGTCTTTTGGTGCGCCGAATATCCGCCCCGTGCGGAAGTTTGCCGCGGCTAACTTTTGGGTTTGACCTTTATGCTTCCGATAATCCCGGCGCCAGAAAGTGAAGGGTAGACATTCGCATCTGTTTAATCTCTACTCGTTGACTAGAGTATCGTTGGGTTCGACACCCGTCGTCTGGCTGTTCAAGCTGTCGCAGGTTGGAGGAATGAATGTCCTATGATGTCGCTCTCGTCGGGTCGGGTTTTTCGGCCATCTGTACCGCCGCCCATCTTTTATCGTCCCTGCCTGCGGAAGCCTCTATCGCTATCGTCGGCGATGAGTCGGATTTCGGGCGGGGCACCGCCTATCGCACGGAGCTGCCTTATCATCGTCTGAATGTGCCGGCCGGGCGAATGAGTGTCTTCCCTGACAGGCCGGATGATTTTGTCGACTGGTTGGCGGAAAACGGGATCGCGGACAATCCCCTGCTGTTCGCCTCGCGCGGTGACTATGGTCTTTATCTTCGCGACAGACTGGCCGGCCTGCTTAGAAGCAGGGAGCAACGGGCCCGAGTAGACTTCGTTCGGGCCAAGGCTTCGGCCTGTCGGCCGGATGGCATGGGCGGATTTTCTTTTACACTGGAAAATGGTGAGCAGCTGCGCGCGCAGAATGTCGTTCTGTGTCTCGGTGTCGGCGCTGCGAGTTTGCCGGTGCAAACTGTCGCAAGGGAAGAAGAGGGGCCGCAACGTATCATTGGCCACTGCTGGCAGCCGGGATGGTTGTCCAAAATCAAGGCCGGGGATCGCATCTGTATTCTGGGGTCGGGCCTGACGATGATCGATCAGGTTTTGACTCTGAGGGGAAAAGGACATCAAGGGCCAATCCATGTCCTGTCCCGTCGTGGTCTGGTGCCGCATCCGCATGTCAGTCCGCCGTCACCGCCTGTGGAGCCGAATTTACCCGAAGGCTCGACGGAGATTAGCTGGTTGCTGCACTCTCTGCGCAAGCAAGTGAGCGACGGTGCGCCGTGGCGCACTGTCATGGATGGCTTGCGGCCGCAAACTCAATCGCTTTGGCAGCGTCTTACACCTGCGCAACGCAGCCGGTTCCTTCGGCATGCCTTGCCGTGGTGGAACATCCATCGGCACCGTATCGCGCCTGAAGTGTCTGGCGCTTTCGGGAAATTGCTTTCAGATGGTATTCTTGAAATCCATGCGGGTTACCTTCGCTCCATAGAAGAAGGAGAGGAGGGGATCGCCGTGCGTTACCGCCGCAGACATACGCAGATATTGAAGGAACTGCAGGTCGATTGGGTCGTCAATTGCACGGGGATGGAGCGGGCCGGCATCGGCCATTCGCGGCTTCTTGAAACGATGCGCGCTGACGGCGTTATTTTGCTCGATCCCTTCGGGCTCGGGGTGGAAGTCGACGGCCAGTCCCGTTTGCTGCGGACGGACGGACGAAGCTGGCCCGGTCTTTTCGCCGCCGGTGCGCTGACGGCGGGCCGCTTCTGGGAGATTACCGCTGTTCCGGATATTCGCGTGCAGGCGCAGAAAATCGCGCAAGAGATAACGGATAGGGTGACAGCGAGCGATCGGCTTTCCGCACGCGGGTGAGCTGGTTGAAGGACTGCCCGAAGCGAGACGTGTCCAGTACCTCTCCTAAGAGGTTAGCCGCGGCAAACTCGTTTTCTGAATAATGTGCTGGAAATTCCATGGATGTCGAATTTGGCGAGTGGAATGTAGCGCGAATGCCCACGGGGACCGCATTATAAGCATGCAGTTCCCCCATGAATCACGCCATATATCGACCATGAGCCATACATTTCCCTATAATGTATCGGCGGTAAGCACGGCAGCGGATTTCGCACGTAATGTGCGCGATTGCTAAATAATTTACATTGCTTGTGGAAATGCGTCATGAAATCGGCTACAAATCGCGAAAATTTCTGAAATTATGAAAATAATTTGCGAGGACTTATGCAAGGGCCGAAACTGATACGATATGAGGCGGCGGACAATCAGGCTGGTGGACAGCGGCGACCATTTGCCAAGGCCGTCCGGGCCGGCGATTTCGTTTATGTTTCCGGGCAGGTGCCAACCGTCGATGGCGAGGTGGTGACCGGCGGAATCGTGGCGCAGACCGAGCAGGTGGTTGCGAATATCAAGGATGTTCTGGCGCTTGCCGATTGTACGCTTGCGGATGTGGTCAAGGTCAATGTCTGGCTGGACGATGCCCGGGATTTTTCGAGCTTCAACGCTGTCTTCCAGAAATATTTCATCGATCATCCGCCGGCGCGCTCCACCGTGCAATCTCCGCTGATGGTCGATGCCAAGGTGGAAATGGACGTTATCGCCTATAAGCCGCTGGCCTGAAGCCCAATTTGCCGATGTTTGAGAGTAGATGATGACCTATCCCTGGCCTGATGCGGGCACACCCCTCAATGCGATTTCGACGCCGATGCCTGTCATCGACGAGGACAGGCTCGCCGCCAATATCCTCAGGGCGCAATCCTATCTGGATGATCACGGCAAGGCCTTTCGGCCGCATATCAAGACGCACAAGATACCCGCTGTCGCCAAGCAGCAGCTTCAGGCTGGCGCCATCGGCATTAATTGCCAGAAAGTCAGTGAGGCGGAGGTTTTTGCGGATGCCGGTTTCGATGACATTCTGATCACCTATAATATTCTCGGTGCAGCAAAGCTGTCGCGGCTGAAGGCGCTGAATGCGCGGATCGGTCGGCTGAGCGTGGTTGCCGATAGCGCGGTCACGATTGCCGGCCTTGCCGATACATTCGATGCGGCAAGGCCGCTTGCCGTGCTGGTCGAATGCGACACGGGCGGCAAGCGCTGCGGTGTGCAGACGCCGGAAGCGGCACTGGCGCTTGCGGAAAAGATTGCCTCGGCACCGGGCCTCACATTCAAGGGCATTTTGACCTATCCGGCACCGGGCGGAGCCGCGACGGTGGAAAACTTCCTTCGCGAGACGATGGCATTGTTGGCGGCAAAGGGCATGGATTGCCCGGTGCGATCCAGCGGCGGTTCTCCGGATTTTTACGCCGCGCATCTCGTTCCTTCCGCCACCGAACATCGGGCCGGCACCTATGTCTATAATGATCGCGCCATGCTGCGCGCCGGACATTGCACGGCGGGCGATCTCGCCATGCATGTTCTTGCCACCGTCGTATCGCGACCGACAGCCGACCGGGCCGTGCTGGATTGCGGCTCCAAGGCTCTGACCTCGGATCTTCTGGGTTTCAGCGATTACGGGCTGCTCGAAGGCTACGAAGGTGCGAAAATCATCTCGCTTTCGGAAGAACATGCGGTTGTCGATCTATCCGGCTGTGCCTCGGGCCGGCCTGAAATCGGCGATGTGGTTAGGGTCGTTCCGAACCACACCTGTGTCGTCAGCAATCTTTTCGACAGGATGGTTTTTCATCGAAACGGCGTCGTGACGCGGGTTGAGCAGGTCGCAGCGCGCGGTACGGTCTGGTAAAATTACCCGGCTAATTAAATTCTGAAATAAAGCTGCCGAAGGGCAGATTGCGGTAACGAGAATCTAGAGACATGCGCATCTTCACGGCGTCACTCGCCACCGAAACCAACACGTTTTCACCCGTCCCGACGGATATGGACGCTTTTCGCGCGGCTTTTTATGCCGGACCGGGGGAGCATCCCGAAACGCCGACGCTTTGCTCATCGCCAGTGCCGATCTTGCGCCGCCGCGGTAAGGCGGAAGGGTTCACGGTAATAGAGGGAACCTCCTGCTGGGCGGAACCGGCGGGCCTTATCCAGCGCCAGACGTATGAAACGCTGCGGGATACGATTCTCGCCGAACTCAATGCCGCCCTGCCGGTCGATGCCGTGGTGCTCGGTCTGCACGGCGCTATGGTGGCGCAGGGTTATGACGATCCGGAGGGGGATTTCCTGTCACGCGTCCGCGCATTGGTTGGACCGGATGTGCTGGTCGCGGCGGAATTCGATCCGCACAGCCATCTGACGGCGCTTCGGGTCAAAAATCTCGATATCATGGCGACGTTTCTGGAGTTTCCGCATACGGATTTCGAAGAGCGCGGCGAGCATGTGGTGGAAATGGCGCTGCGCACGCTTCGGGGGGAGATCAAGCCGGTCATCTCCACTTTCGATTGCCGCATGATCACCATTTATCCCACCAGCCGTGAGCCGATGCGCTCTTACGTCGACCGGCTGAAGGCCATGGAAGGCAAGGATGACATCCTGTCGATTTCCGTCATTCACGGTTTCATGGCGGGCGACGTGCCGGATATGGGAACGCGTATCGTTGTCGTGACCGATAATGACAGGGCAAAGGGCGATGCGCTGGCCGAAAAGCTCGGCCATGAGCTTTATGCCATGCGCAAGCTGACCGCCATGCCGATGCTGGATACGGAATCAGGTCTCGACCAGGTTCTTGCCATTCGCAGCAATAATCCGGACAGGCCGGTCGTCGTATCGGATATCTGGGACAATCCGGGCGGCGGTGTCGCCGGTGACGCCACCCATATTCTGCGGCGCATGGTGGAGCGCGGCATGGACAATATCGCCGTCGCGACGATCTGGGACCCGATTGCGGTGTCTTTCTGTCATGCAGCGGGCGAGGGGGCCGAGATCGACCTGCGCATCGGCGGCAAATCCAGCCCGGAAGGCGGCGAGCCGCTCGATTTCCGCATAAAGGTGATGCGCACGGCCGAGGCCGGCTGGCAGAGTTTCCGCAACAGCCGCGTAACGCTCGGCCGTGCCGCTGTCGTCCGGCCGCTCGGTACGCAGATCGATATCATCCTCATCACCAGCCGCACGCAAACTTATGAGCCGGATATCTTTTCCAATCTCGGCGTCGATTTTGCGAAGAAAGACGTGCTGCTGGTCAAGTCCACCAATCATTTCCATGCGGGGTTTGCGCCGGTCGCCTCCGAGATCGTCTATATCGCGGCCCCGACGTCTTATCCGACCGATCCGGCGAAAACGCCCTATCGCAAGGCGAGCCTTGAGCTTTGGCCACGGGTGGCCGATCCGCTGGGGCTGGACTGAGGCGGCAGCGGTTTGGGCATTATCTGGACGAAATTTGTGAAGCCTTTTCCGGAAGGCTTCAGAGACGCTCGAGGGTGATCAGGAAAAACGCGCTTTCGCTTTGATCTCCTTCGACGGTGAACGGTAAATCGCCTTCAATCAGCAGACCATCCAGCTTCCCCAATCGGTCCTTGCTTTCACCGGTTAAAATCGTCAGCGGGTCGAGTGCCAGAACAAGCGTCGTGTTTCCGGCGGCTTTTCCCGAAAACGGGCCGGAATGCCTTTTAACGACATGACGAAAGCGCGAGCGGCGGGTCATGACGTTCAGATCGGTGATCGCGCCATCGGGCAGGGTCGCATTCACGGGAACATCGGCCGGAAAGGGCAGGGGTGGGCTTTCCATTGTCAGCAGCAGCGGATCGCCGGCCGCAATTGCCAGCGCCATGCCGTTTCCCTCAAGAATGGAGAGGGTGCGGTCTATGCCGGGGAAGATCGAAAACGGCCCGTCGCTCGCCACCGTCGCCATGCTGATGCGCCAGTCGAAATTCTCGACGGAAGACGCGGGTGGAAAGATGGCGACTTCCACCGTCTCGCCGCCGCCGTTTTTCCAGGGCATTCGCTTGTAATCGCTTGCGCGCAGCAGGGTCATGGTTTTCCACTTTTGAGAGGGATCGGCCGGAAAGAGGTGTTTCTCTTTCCGGCCGAAAGAGGATCAATTGCCGAGAATGCCGGGCAGGCGCAGGCCCTGTTCCTTTGCGCATTCCACGGCGATGTCGTAACCGGCATCGGCATGGCGCATGACGCCGGTTGCCGGGTCATTCCACAGCACGCGCTCCAGCCGGCGAGCGGCATCGTCGGTGCCATCGGCGCAGATGACCATGCCGGAATGCTGCGAGAAGCCCATGCCGACGCCGCCGCCGTGATGCAACGATACCCAGGTCGCGCCGGATGCGGTGTTGAGCAGCGCATTGAGAAGCGGCCAGTCGGAAACGGCATCCGAGCCATCCTTCATGGCCTCGGTCTCGCGGTTGGGCGAGGCGACGGAGCCGGAATCCAGATGGTCGCGTCCGATGACGATTGGCGCCTTCAGCTCACCGTTCCTGACCATTTCGTTGAAGGCGAGGCCGAGACGGTGGCGGTCGCCAAGGCCGACCCAGCAAATACGCGCCGGCAGGCCCTGGAACGCGATGCGCTCGCGCGCCATGTCCAGCCAGTTGTGCAGGTGCTTGTTGTCTGGCAGCAGTTCCTTCACCTTGGCGTCGGTCTTGTAGATGTCTTCCGGATCGCCGGAAAGGGCCGCCCAGCGGAACGGGCCGATGCCGCGGCAAAATAGCGGGCGGATATAGGCCGGTACGAAGCCCGGAAAGGCGAAGGCGTTTTCCAGGCCCTCATCCTTGGCAACCTGGCGGATATTATTGCCGTAATCGAGCGTCGGAACGCCGGCGTTCCAGAAATCGACCATGGCCTGTACATGCACCTTCATGGAGGCGCGAGCGGCAGCCGCAACGGCCTTCGGGTCGCTTTCCTGCTTGGCGCGCCATTCGGCAACGGTCCATCCGGCCGGAAGGTAACCATGGACGGGATCGTGCGCCGAGGTCTGGTCGGTAACGATATCGGGACGAACGCCGCGACGGACGAGTTCCGGGAAGATTTCCGCCGCATTGCCGATCAGGCCGACGGATTTCGCCTCGCCCGCCTTGGTCCATTGGTCGATCAGGGCCAGCGCCTCATCGAGCGTATGCGCCTTCGCATCGACATAACGGGTGCGCAGGCGGAAGTCGACGCGGGTTTCATCGCATTCGACGGCGAGGCAGCAGGCGCCGGCCATGACGGCAGCGAGCGGCTGTGCGCCGCCCATGCCGCCGAGACCGCCGGTGAGAATCCACTTGCCCTTAAGGTTGCCGTCATAATGCTGGCGGCCAGCCTCGACGAAGGTTTCATAGGTGCCCTGCACGATGCCCTGCGTGCCGATATAGATCCACGAACCGGCCGTCATCTGGCCATACATGGCAAGGCCCTTCTTATCCAGCTCGTTGAAATGATCCCAGTTCGCCCAGTGCGGCACGAGGTTGGAATTGGCGATCAGGACGCGCGGCGCGTCCTTATGGGTGCGGAACACGCCGACCGGCTTGCCGGACTGCACGACGAGGGTTTCATCCTCGTTCAGATCCTTCAGCGTCGCGACGATACGGTCGAAATCGTCCCAGGTGCGGGCGGCGCGGCCGATGCCGCCATAAACCACCAGCTCATGCGGACGCTCGGCCACGTCAGGGTCGAGATTGTTCATCAGCATGCGCAGCGGCGCTTCCGTCATCCAGCTTTTGGCATTGAGGTCAGTGCCCTGCGGCGAGCGGACATCGCGAATATTGTGGCGTGGATTGTTCATGTGTTTTCCCCTTATCGTTTCGTGTCGAGCGCAAATTTTTCCATGCGCGTGAGAATGGTTTTGAGATGGGAGCGAAGCCGTTCGGCCTTGCCCGTGTCATAGGCAAAAGGCGGCGTCTCGCTTTGAAGATGGGTGGATTGCGCCAGCTCCATCTGAATGGCGTGCACGCCGCTCTGCGGTTTTCCGTAATGGCGCGTCGTCCAGCCGCCCTTGAAACGACCGTTCAGAATGCTGTCGTAGCCCTCCGCTGCGGCGGTCACCTCGACGGCGATCTTCTCGATGGTCGGATCGCAGGTTTTGCCCATATCCGTGCCGATGTTGAAATCCGGTAGCTTGCCTTCGAACAGGAAGGGAATATGCGAACGGATAGAATGGCAATCATAGAGAATGGCGATGCCGTGGATGGATTTGACCCGCTCGATTTCCGCCGCAAGGGCCGCGTGATAGGGCGCGTGGAAGTTTTCCAGACGGTACGCAATATCGTCCGCTGCGGGTTCCTGTCCTTCATTCCAGATCGGCTCGCCGTCGAAATCGGTCTCCGGAACAAGCCCTGTTGTGTTCTGGCCCGGATAAAGGCTTACCCCGGCCGGGTCGCGGTTGGCGTCGATCACATAACGATGGAAGGTCGCCCTTACGGTTGTCGCGCTCTCGAGAAGGTCGGCATAGAGCTCATGGATATGCCAGTCCGTATCGGCGAGAATCTTGCCGTTGTCGTTGAGACGATCCCAAATCTCAGCCGGAACATCCGTACCGGTGTGAGGTAGTCCGAGGATGATGGGCGAGGTGCCCTGGTGAAGCGTGAAGGGTCTGTTCATCGATCGGCCTCTTCTGCCGTGGGGTTACCCCCCTCTGCCCTGCCGGGCATCTCCCCCTCAAGGGGGGAGATCGGCAAGCGGCGAATACCTTGCGCCACAATATCTGAGAACGAGCGGGTGCGGCATCTGATCTCCCCCCTTGAGGGGGAGATGCCCGGCAGGGCAGAGGGGGGTAACCCCACGGCAGAAGAGGATAAAGTACTCATCATTTCACGCCTCCAGCTTTGGCAGAATGCCGTCCGAAATTGCCGCGACCAGCGCGCCGGAGGCAATCAATTCCGCCGCAGCCTTCAGGTCCGGGGCCATATAGCGGTCTTCCTCCAGCGAAGGCACCGCCGCGCGCAATGCCGCAATTACCTTTTGCAGTTCGGGGCTGGTTTTCAGCGGCCCGCGCAACTCCACGCCCTGTACGGCCGAAAGCGCCTCGATGCCGAGAATGGCGAAGAGATTGTCCGTCATCGGTAGCAGGCGGCGCGCGCCATGGCAGGCCATGGAGACATGGTCTTCCTGATTGGCGGAAGTGGGTGTGGAATCCACCGAGGCCGGATGCGCCATCTGCTTGTTCTCGCTCATCAGCGCGGCGGAGGTGACTTCGGCGATCATCAGGCCGGAATTCAGCCCGGGCTTCCTGGAAAGAAAGGCCGGCAGACCATAGGAGAGGGCCGGATCGACCAGCAGCGCCACGCGTCGCTGGGCGATCGCGCCGATCTCGCAAATGGCGAGCGCCGTCTGGTCGGCGGCAAAGGCCACCGGTTCGGCGTGGAAATTGCCGCCGGAGACGACGGAATTGTCTGAAAGCACCAGCGGATTGTCGGTCACGGCATTGGCTTCGATTTCCAGCGTGCGGGCCACCTGCCGCAGAAGATCGAGGCAGGCGCCATCCACCTGCGGCTGGCAGCGAATGCAATAGGGATCCTGCACCCGCTCATCGCCCTCGATATGGCTGACGCGGATTTCTGAACCCTCCAGCAACCGGCGAAGGGCGGCTCCGGCGTCGATCTGGCCCTTATGACCCCGCAGGCTGTGAATATCGGGATGGAAAGGTGCGGAAGACCCCATGGCGGCATCTGTGGAAAGCGCACCGGTAATCAGTGCTGCCTGTGCCGCACGATGGGCGCGGAAAAGACCGGCCAGCGCCAGCGCCGTCGAAGTCTGCGTGCCGTTGATCAGCGCAAGCCCCTCCTTGGCGGCAAGCACCACCGGGGTCAGTCCGGCTTTCGCAAGCGCTTCGCCGGCTGGCAGAAGCGCGCCCGCATAAAAGGCCTCGCCTTCGCCCATCATCACCGCCGCCATATGGGCAAGCGGCGCGAGATCGCCGGAAGCCCCAACCGAACCCTTTTCGGGAATGACGGGGATGACGCCCTTCTCCAGCATGGCTTCGATCAGCCGCACAAGCTGCAGCCGCACGCCGGACGCGCCGCGACCGAGCGAAACCAGCTTCAGCGCCATGATCAGCCGCACGACGTTTTCAGGAAGCGGTGCGCCGACCCCGCAGCAATGCGACAGGATGAGATTGCGCTGCAGCGTCGCCACATCGGCCGCGTCGATCTTGATGGAAGCGAGCTTGCCGAAGCCGGTATTGATGCCATAGACCGGCGCATTGCCGGCAGCGATCTCGGCGATGCGGGCCGCCGCCTTTTCAATGCCTTTATCGAAGCTGCGGTCGAGTCTGGCGCTGCCGTTCTCCCAGTATATCTCGGCGAGATTGGCTAAGGTCACATTGCCTGGGTGAAGCGTGATGGTCTTCATGGTCATGGGCAAACCTTCTGTCCCTTGAAAATGCGGGCATGTAGCGGATTGAAACCGATGCGGTAGACAAGTTCCGCCGGACGCTCGATATCCCAGATGGCGAAATCAGCGGATTTTCCAGCCTCGAGCGTGCCGGTTTCGCTAAGCAGCCCGAGCGCCTTTGCCGCGTTGCGTGTCGTCGCCGTCAGGCACTCTTCCACGGTCATGCGGAAAAGCGTTGCGCCCATATTCATGGTCAGCAGCAGGGAGGTGAGCGGCGAAGTGCCGGGGTTGCAGTCCGTTGCCAGCGCAATGTCGGCCCCGGCATCGCGCAGGGCCTGCACCGGCGGCAATTGTTTTTCCCTGAGCGCGTAGAAAGCGCCGGGAAGAAGCACGGCCACGGTTCCTGCTTTCGCCAGTGCCTTCGCACCGGCTTCATCAAGATATTCCAGGTGATCGGCCGAAAGGGCGTTATAGGATGCCGCAAGCTCGGAACCGCCAAGGTTGGAAAGCTGCTCGGCATGCAGTTTGACCGGAAGGCCATAGTGTTTTGCAGCCTTGAAAACCCGGTCGATCTCCTCGACGGAAAAGGCGATGCCTTCGCAAAAACCGTCAACCGCATCCGCCAGTCCTTCCGCATGGGCTTTTTCCAGCCCCGGCAGAACGACATCGCCAATATAATCGGCGTTGCGCCCCTTATAATCTGCTGGTGTCGCATGTGCGGCAAGATAGCTGGTGACGATGCGGACCGGCCGCAATGTCTCGAGCCTGCGGGCGACGCGCAGCATTTTCAGCTCGGTTTCAATATCGAGACCGTAACCGGATTTGATTTCGACCGTGGAAACGCCTTCGGAAAGAAGCGTGTCGAGGCGCGGCAAAGCCTGCGCCACCAGAGCATCTTCCGAAAGCGCGCGCGTGTCGCGCACCGAAGAAACAATGCCGCCGCCCGCTTTGGCGATCTCCTCATAGGTCGCCCCATTCAGCCGCATCTCGAATTCCATGGCGCGGTTGCCGCCGAAGACGAGATGGGTGTGGCAGTCGATCAGGGCAGGGGTGATCCAGCGGCCGCCGCAATCGTTGGTCTCATCGGCTTTCGCCAGATCGGCGGGCAGATCGCTTTCAGGGCCGGCAAAGGCGATGCGGCCGTTACGCACGGCAATCACGGCGTTTTCGACGGCGCCGATGCCTTCCATGTCGGGGTTGAAGGTTGCCAGCCGGGCGTCGCGCCACAAAGCCGTGGCGTTCCCCGTCGCCGTTCCGTTTGCAGATTTGTTCCCTGGCATTTGCTTTTCGCCTTTCCTTTGTGAGTTAAATGTATATACATAATAATCGGCTTGGCAAGCTGCAATTTCTTGTTTGAAATGGCCTTGCCGGACAGAACCAAAGGAGAGGGTGGCATGACGGCAATTCACGCGGGCGCAGCGCTTCTGGCGGATGGATGGGCGAAGGATGTTCGCATCGTCTGCGATGAAGGTGCTATTTTATCCGTGGAAACCGGCGTTTCCCCGCAGCCGCAGGATGAGCGACATGCCGTCATTGTCCCGGCCATGCCCAATCTCCACAGCCACGCCTTTCAGCGCGCCATGGCGGGGCTTGCCGAAATCCGTGGTCCTGGCGATGACAGTTTCTGGAGCTGGCGCACCGTCATGTATAAATTCGCGCTCTCCATGACGCCTGACCATGTCGAGGCGGTTGCCGCCCAGCTTTATATGGAAATGCTCGAGGCCGGTTTCGGGCGGGTTGGAGAATTTCACTATCTGCATAATGACAGGGATGGTTCGCATTACGGCAATATCGCCGAAATGGCCGAACGTATCGGCGCGGCCGCCTCGCAGACGGGCATCGGCCTCACATTGCTGCCGGTCTTCTACGCCCATTCCGGTTTCGGCGGCCAGGCGCCGATCGACGGGCAGAAGCGCTTTATCCATTCGCTCGACAGTTACGGAAAGCTGATGCAGGGGGCGCAGGCCGTGGTGGACAGGCTGCCGGGCGCCACCCTCGGGATCGCGCCGCACAGCCTGCGTGCAGTGACCGGCGACGAGCTGGCAGCCATCGAGCCGCTGGCAAAAGGCGGGCCGATCCATATTCATGTGGCGGAACAGACGAAAGAAGTGGAAGATTCGCTCGCCTTTTCCGGTGCGAGACCGGTGGAATGGCTGCTTGAAAACGCGCCGGTCGATGGCCGCTGGTGCCTTATCCATGCGACACACATGACGGAAACCGAAACGCGAGGCATGGCAAAAAGCGGCGCTGTTGCCGGCCTCTGCCCGATCACGGAAGCCAATCTCGGCGACGGCATCTTCCCGGCTCCGGCGTTTCTCGCTGAAAACGGCCATTATGGTGTCGGATCCGATTCCAACATTCTGATTTCCGTGCCGGAAGAATTGCGAACGCTTGAATATTCGCAACGTCTCTCGCACCGCGCGCGCAATGTCATTGCCGATGCCGGTCATTCCACGGGAGAAAAACTTTTCCGGCAGGCGCTCGAAGGCGGCGGTAGGGCTCTGGCGTCGCGAAGCGGTCTGGAAAGTGGAAAAAGCGCCGATTTCGTCGCTCTTGATGTTTCCGCCGTTTCTTATCTTCCTATATCCCAGATTCTCGATCAGTGGATATTCGCGGGCGGCGTTTCTGTCGATTCCGTTTGGGTGCGCGGCAAAAAGCGCGTGCAGGCCGGCCGGCATATCCATCGCCGTGAAATATCCGATCGTTTCAACAAGGTCATGGCTGAACTTCTCGATAGCTGATATGGGCTCGGCAGAAACGGGAAAAAGCCAGCGGGGAAAGGCATTGCGGACGTGACGAAAGCATCAGCCGGGCAGACCCTGCACCAGCGTATCCTCAGTGAGATCGAGGGGCGGATCGTTTCGGGAGAATGGCCGCCGGGCCACCGGTTGCCTTTCGAGGTCGACCTCGCCGATCAATATCACTGTTCGCGCATGACCGTGAACAAGGTCATGGGCCAGCTGGCCAAGGCCGGTTTGATCGAACGTCGCAAGAAATCCGGCAGTTTCGTTCGCCAGCCGCAGATCCAGTCCGCCGTTCTCCAAATTCACGATATCGGGGCCGAGGTCGAATCCCTTGGCCTCGACTATGGCTTCAAAATCCTGGAGCGCGAAAGGCGCAGCGCGAAAAGCGCGGATCGTGAGCGGCTCGACGTTTCCGTCGGGACACCCTTGCTCGACATTCTCTGCATCCATTTCGCCGGTGCACGCGAATTCTGTGTCGAACAGCGCCTCATCAATCTGGCGGCCGTGCCGGAAGCGGCTGAAACCGACTTCACCGAAATTGCGCCCGGCCCCTGGCTGCTCGGCCATGTTCCCTGGAGCACCGCCGAACACCGGATCAGCGCCGAAACACCCTCGAAGGAGATCGCGCGCCTGCTCGGCATTTCCGACAGGCAGGCGTGTCTTGTCGTGGAGCGCCGTACCTGGAGCAATTCGGGCGCTGTCACCTATGTGCGCTTCACCTATCCCGGCAATGCGCATGCGTTGGTCGCCCGCTTCAGCCCGTCTTCCGACTGATATCTACAAGGCCTCGGTCCCTGTTATTGTGATATGGAGACCCTATATAGGGGACGGCCCATCAAGCTTGACGGACACCGACGGGAAAACCGTTAAAAGCCGTTAATTTATACGACAATCTTCAAATTCGCCTTTATAATCAGTTACCTATCACATTTCTGATTTTTTTTGATATTGCTGTGTTGACTTGTTTGAGGGTGTGGATTTATAAGTCCGCTCACTGAACGAGGGCGGCGGCGCTGCTGGCGACGGCGACTTTCGTTCTTAAGAAATCAAG
>NZ_JBNWCK010000011.1:0-109051 GCF_053522465.1 Agrobacterium sp. 22-214-1
CCGCGGCAATATCGAGCAGGTCGGCTCGCCGATGGAGCTTTACCGCACCCCCGCCAACCTCTTCGTCGCCGGCTTCATCGGCTCGCCGCGCATGAACCTCATCACCGGTGACTTTGCCCGCAGCAAGAACGCGACCACCGCCGGCGTGCGGCCGGAGCATCTGGTGCTGTCGAAGGAAAGCGGGCTGTGGCAGGGCAAGGTCACCGTCGCCGAACATCTCGGCTCCGATACCTTCCTGCATCTCGAGGTGAACGGCATCGGGCCGATCACTGCCCGCACGGATGGCGAGTTCGAATGCAGGCATGGCGATACCGTCTTCATCACTCCGGACGAGACCAAGATACACAGGTTTGATGAGAAGGGTGTGGCGATATGACGGGAAGACTGGAAGGTAAATCCGCGCTGATCACGGGTTCGGCGCGCGGCATCGGCCGCGCCTTTGCGGAGGCCTATATACGCGAGGGGGCAACCGTCGCCATTGCCGATATCGATTTCGAGCGCGCCAGCAAGACCGCCCGCGAGATCGGCGAGAATGCCTATGCCGTCGAACTCGACGTGACCAAGCAGCATTCCATCGACACCGCCATTCGCACCGTGGAAGGCCAGACGGGCGGGCTCGATATCCTCATCAACAATGCCGCGCTGTTCGACCTGGCACCGATTGTCGAGATCAAACGCGAGAGCTACGAAAGACTGTTTTCGATCAACGTGTCCGGCACGCTGTTCATGATGCAGGCCGCCGCAAAAACAATGATTGCTCGGGGAAAAGGCGGCAAGATCATCAACATGGCAAGCCAGGCGGGCCGGCGCGGCGAGGCCTTGGTGGCGGTGTATTGCGCCACCAAGGCCGCTGTCATCAGCCTCACCCAGTCGGCCGGGCTCGATCTCATCAAGTACGGCATCAACGTCAATGCGATTGCGCCGGGCGTGGTCGATGGCGAACACTGGGACGGCGTGGATGCGCTGTTTGCGAAATATGAAAACCGCCCCGCCGGTGAAAAGAAGCGGCTGGTCGGGGAGGCCGTGCCCTTCGGCCGCATGGGCCGTGCCGAAGACCTGACCGGCATGGCGATCTTCCTTGCCTCCGATGAGGCACAATACATCGTCGCCCAGACCTATAATGTCGATGGCGGCAACTGGATGAGCTGAGTATCGGGCGCCTGTCGCCCGGCCTTGGCACGAACAACGTTTCCCCTTCGAGGATCGTGACATGACATGCAAACTCTCCCTCGCAACGCTTGACGACGCCAGAAAAACCGCGGCTGTTCCGGCCTATTCCCGGGCCGATCTTTCCGCCGGCATCGTGCATTTCGGCGTTGGCAATTTCCACCGCGCCCATCAGGCGGTTTATCTGGATGACCTCTTCAACACCGGAACGGACCATGACTTCGCTATCATCGGCGCGGGCGTTCTGCCGTCCGATGCGGTGATGCGCGAAAAGCTTGCCGCGCAGGATTTCCTGACCACGGTGGTGGAGCAGGACAATAACCGCACCGGCGCGCGCGTCACCGGGCCGATGATCGACATTCTGAAGGTTGGCGATACAAAGGCCATCATCGATACGCTCGCCGATCCGAAAATCCGCATCGTTTCCATGACGATTACCGAGGGCGGTTATTTCATCGATGCTTCCGGTTCCTTCAACCCGCAGCATCCGGCCATTGCCGAAGACGGCAGAAACCCGGCTTCGCCGAAAACCGTGTTCGGCCTCATCGTCGCCGGGCTGAAGGCGCGCCGCGACAAGGGGCTGCAACCCTTCACCGTCATGTCCTGCGACAACATTCCGCATAATGGCAAGGTCACCAAAAATGCGGTGGTCGGGCTCGCGGCCCTGTCCGATCCGGCCTTTGCCAACTGGATCGGCGAAAATGTCGCTTTCCCGAATTCCATGGTCGACCGCATCACGCCCGCGACAGGCGAGCGCGAACGTAATATTGCCCGCGACGATTTCGGCATCGAGGACAACTGGCCGGTCTTCTGCGAGGAGTTCAAGCAATGGGTAATGGAGGATAATTTCCCCGCCGGCCGCCCGGCGCTGGAAAAGGCCGGCGTACAGTTTGTCAGGGACGTTGCGCCCTATGAGCACATGAAAATCCGCATCCTCAATGGCGGCCACGCGGCAATCGCCTATCCGGCGGCGCTGCTCGATATTCATTTCGTGCATGAGGCGATGGAGCATCCGCTGATCCGGGCATTTCTGGCAAAGCTTGAAAATGAAGAGATCATTCCGGTCATTCCGCCGGTTCCCGATACGAATCTCGCCGATTATTTCGCGCTGATCGAGCGGCGTTTCCTCAATCCGAAGATCGGCGACACCATTCCGCGTCTGGCGCAGGACGGTTCCAACCGCCAGCCGAAATTCATTCTGCCCTCCACCGCCGACCGTCTGGCGCGCGGCGAGGATATTGTCGGCCTTTCTCTGGTTTCGGCGCTCTGGTGCCGTTATTTCCAGGGCACCTCCGACAGCGGCAAGGAAATCGCCTTCAACGATGCCAGCGCCGAACGCCTTCAGGCAGCGGCGATCAAGGCCAAGGACGATCCGATGGCCTTCCTCGCGCTTGAGGATATCTTCGGAACAGTTGCCGAATCGGAGCTTTTCCGTAAACGCTTTGCCCATGCATTGAAGACGCTGTGGCAAGAAGGCACGGCGAAGACCTTGCAGCTTTATCTGGATGACAAGCTGGCTGAAAAGTGACTGAGAGATGGAAGACGAGACCGGGCCCCTTTTGATTTTCGACTGCGACGGCGTTCTCGTCGATAGCGAGCCGGTCTCCATCTCCGTCCTTCTCGATATGCTCTCCCATCTCGGCGTGACGATGGGGGAGGAAGAGGCCTATGAGCGCTTTCTCGGCCGCAGTGTGGCCAGCATGACGGCGACGCTGTTTGAGGATTACGGTGTCGAAACCGACATCGATTTTCTCGACCATATGCGGGCGACGCTGTTTGAGCGTTTCCGCACCGAGCTTCGGCCGATTGACGGCATTGGCGAAACGCTGGACAGGCTCCTGCCGCTGCGGCGCTGCGTCGCTTCATCAAGCCAGCCGGAACGCATCCGTTATTCGCTGGGGCTGACCGGCCTGATCGACAAATTCGAACCGCATGTCTTCAGCGCCACCATGGTGAAGAACGGCAAGCCGGCGCCCGATCTTTTTCTTCATGCGGCGCGCGAAATGGGCGTTGAGCCGCGTCACTGCATCGTGATCGAGGACAGCCCGGCCGGCATTGCCGCCGCAAAGGCGGCCGGCATGGGCGTTTTTGCCTTTACCGGCGGTTCGCATGCGCGCTTTCCCGCATTCCGTGAAAAGATCGCCGGGCTTGGGGCGGATGCGGTGTTTGACGCGATGCCGGATTTGGTCCAACTTGTCGGCAATTATGTGGGGAAGGGCGGTTTTGACGGCCAAATGGAACGTGATGCGGGCTGAAGCAGATTTTGCCTGCCGTCGTCGCCGGGTCGTTGCGCAAGGGATGGAATTGCAGTCTTGATGCGTCAAAATCTCGTCGCTGTCGATGTCGGCACCGCCAGCGCCCGGGCCGGCATTTTCGATCTGGCCGGCCGGCTGCTTGCCCGCTCCACCCATCCCATCCTGATGCAGAGGCCGCAGGAAAACCACGCCGAGCACGATTCCACCGACATATGGAACGCGGTCTGCATCGTGGTGAGGGCGGCGCTTGCCGAGGCCGGGGTTTCACCGCAAAGCATTGCCGCCATCGGCTTCGACGCCACCTGCTCGCTGGTCATCCGCGATGGGCGGGGTGAGCCGGTTTCGGTTTCCGTTACCGGTGAAGACCGGTTCGACACCATCGTCTGGCTCGATCACCGGGCGATATCGGAGGCCGATAGCCTGACGGCATCCGGCCACCGGGTGCTGGATTTTGCCGGCAACAGCGTCTCGCCGGAAATGCAGATGCCGAAGCTGATGTGGCTGAAGACGCATATGCCGGCAAGCTGGTCGCGCATGTTCTTCGCTTTCGATCTGGCGGATTTCCTGACGTGGAAGGCGACCGGTTCAGCGCAGCGTTCAAATTGCACGCAGACGGCGAAGTGGAATTTTCTGGCGCAGGAAAATCCCGGCTGGCAGGCGGATTATCTGGAACTGGCGGGCCTTGCCGATTTGAGGGAGCGGGCAGGGCTGCCCGAAACCACGGTAATGCCGGGGGAAAGCATCGGCCCGCTTTCGCCCGAAGCGGCCGCCGAACTGGGTCTCGATACCGGCTGCCAGGTGGCGGCGGGCATGATCGACGCCTATGCCGGCGCGCTCGGCGCATTGGGCGGCTGCCTGTCTGCGGATGTGGGTCGGCATGTGGCGCTGATCGCCGGTACATCGAGCTGCCTTGTCGCCATGTCCGAGCGGCAGATGCCCGGCCACAGCCTCTGGGGTCCCTATTGGCAGGCGATCCTGCCGGGTCACTGGCTGGTGGAGGGCGGGCAATCGGCCACCGGCGCGCTGCTTGATCATATTGTGCGCATGCATGCGGCAGGCGGTGAGCCGGATACGGCGCTGCATGCCCGCATCGTTGCGCGGGTAACGGAATTGCGCGCGCTTGAGGGCGAGGCCTTCGCCGAGCGGCTGCATGTGCTGCCGGATTTCCACGGCAACCGCTCGCCGCTTGCCGATCCCCATGCCGTCGGCGTCATCAGCGGGCTGACTTTGGATACGTCTTTCGACAGTCTCTGCCGTCTTTACTGGCGCACAGCCGTCGCCATTGCGCTCGGCGCCCGCCATGTGCTCGATGCGATGGAGCGTTTCGGTTATGCGGTGGAAAGCCTGCACGTTACCGGTGGGCATGTGAAGAACCCGCTGCTGATGGAGCTTTATGCCGATGTGACGGGCAAGCGCATCGTCGTTCCCGCCACCGCCGATGCGGTGCTGCTCGGCACGGCGATGACGGCGGCGACGGCCGGCGGGGTGCATGCGAACCTTGCTGCTGCAGGGGCCGCCATGTATCCGGGCAATGCGGAAATATCGGGCAATCCGGCGCGTGGCCCCCGTTATGAGCGGGATTATCGCCGCTTTCTCGCCATGTATCGCCATCGTCAGGAACTGGAAAGCCTTTGATTTTCTAAAAGGAAATGACAGGCTTTAACGGCTGCCGCGCATTTCTTCTCCCCGCCGGGGAGAAGGTGGCCCGAAGGGCCGGATGAGGGGGAACGCCAGCGATAGAACGCACTCTAGCCCCTTCATCCCGCTGCCGCGACCTTCTCCCCGACGAGGAGAAAAAACGAGCGGTAACCACTCGATCCCTCGGCCCCGTATTGCCGCCAAACGCAATTAGCTGCGCAGCGCGCGTTTCAGGGCCGTGAGGTTCTTTGCCCTTGCTCTGCCGCTGTCATCGGCGCTGGCGCCAAGCGCACAGAGGGTGAATTCCAGCAGGGAGACCAGTTGCAGCAGGCCCTGGCCGCCATTCTGCGCCTGCGGCATGGCAAGGCAGAGATCTGCGCTTTCCGGTCCCCATTCATAAAAGCGTGTGGTGATCAGCAATGTCCTGTAGCCGCTCTTGCGCGCCATTGCCGACAGGCGTTGCAGCGGCGACAGGGCGCCGCCGCAATCCATGATGACGAGCAGCGCCTGCGCGGGGTCGAAATCCCACAGGGCGACATAGGCCGCGCTGTCGCTGCCGAGATAATGGATATGGCCCCGGCTCTCCAGAAGCCGCCCGTAAAAATGCCGCCCGGCATCGAGACCTTCCGGAGAGGTTGCCAGAAAAACATTGCCCGCCGTGGCGATCTCGTTCATGGCAACCCGCCAGATCGATTGGGTGGTCATGTCGAAAGCGGTCTGGATGGCCTGAATCTGCTGCGACAGAAGCTGTGAAAACGGGTTGGAATGGCGTTCGCCGCCTTCGGCCATGGCGGGCTGGTCCGCGCCGGCCGTTTCTTCGGCATGGCGCAGATCGGCGCGTATATCGCTGAATTGCCGGTATCCCAGCGAGCGCAGGAAACGGCCGACCGTCATCGGACTGAGGCTGAGCTTGGCGGCCAGCGTCTGCGCCGTCTCGAACGGCAATTCGTCCAGATGTTCGATCAGATATTTGGCGATCTTGCGCTCTGAAGGGGTGCCTGCCTTCATGGCGCGCGTAAGGTTCAACAGCAGCTTTTCCACCAACGCCTCATTCTTTTATCTTTATTGAACGATGATGCATGCGCGCGCGCAAACGAGCGTGCGAACCGCAATTTGACGGTGGGGGATAGCTTTTCCGGCCTTGTCCTCCACCGGACCGGAATGCGAAATATAATAGGTATATTATTATATTTTAGAGATACCTTTTATTCAAGAGAAATTCCATCTGCGGTTTAAATCCAGGCATTTGGCATCTTTCCGCCCGTCTTGCAGAGCGGGCGGGCAGCGCTTATCTCTCGTCTGGTAAGTGTGTTTCAACGCGAAAGGCGTCGAGGAGTTCCGGATGATTTTTGATGCGGCGAGGCTTGCCTTCCACAATCTCTTTGCCGCCGAAACCCGGTCGGTCTTCTGGAAGGTTCTGGGGCTCACGCTTCTCGTGCTTGCGGCGCTGTGGTTCGCCATCCGCTCGATCTTCATTTATTTCGCCCTGCCGTGGGTGGATACGCTGATCCCCGGCGTACCGGACTGGGCTGGCTGGCTGACCTTCGTTTTCGCCATTTTCGCCGGCATCGGGCTGGCGCTGGCGCTCGCGCTGCTCATTTCGCCGGTCACCGCCGTCATTGCCGGCCTGTTTCTCGATGATGTCGCCGAAGTGGTTGAGAAAAAGAGCTATCCGGACGATCCGCCGGGCAAGGCGATGCCGGTCGGCGAGGCCGTTCTGTCGTCCATCAAGTTCTTCGGTGTCGTCATTGCCGGCAACCTTGTCGCGCTGTTGCTGCTTCTGGTGCCGGGTATCAATCTCATCGCGTTTTTTCTGGTGAACGGCTATCTGCTCGGCCGGGAATTCTTCGAGTTCGCGGCGATGCGTTTCCGCGCGCCCGCCGAAGCGAGGTTGTTCCGCTCAAAACACCGCACCACCGTCTTCATGGCCGGGCTGGTGATCGCGGCCTTCCTGGCGGTGCCGTTTCTCAACCTGTTGACGCCGCTTTTTGCCGCCTCGATGATGGTGCATCTGCACAAGGCCGTCAGCCGGCGCGATCCCTCATTCGCTAGCGGCCGCACCGAACAGCTGCGCGGGTAACTCCACCAGCGGCGCTGGAATATCGAAGGTCTTTTCCGGCGATTTGCAGATATCGGCAATCACGCAGCGTTCGCATTCCGGTTTGCGCGCCTTGCAGCAATAACGCCCGTGCAGGATCAGCCAGTGATGGGCATGGAACAGATATTGTTCGGGAATGATGCGGATCAGCCGGTCTTCAACCTCGTCAGGGGTTTTGCCCGGCGCAAGACAGAGCCGGTTGGCAATGCGGAAGACGTGGGTATCCACCGCAAGCGTGGGCACGCCGAAGGCCATGGACATCACCACATTGGCCGTCTTGCGGCCAACGCCAGGCAGCGTCACCAGTTCCTCGCGGGTTTTCGGCACCTCGCCGCCGAAATTGTCGATCAGCATCTGCGACAGGGCAATGACGTTTTTCGCCTTGTTGCGGTAAAGGCCGATGGTCTTGATATAACCGATCAGTTCTTCCTCGCCGAGCGCCAGCATCTTTTCCGGCGTATCGGCCACCTTGAACAGCGCGCGCGTGGCCCGGTTCACGCCCACATCGGTCGCCTGCGCGGAAAGCGCCACGGCCACCAGCAGGGTGAAGGGATTGGTGTGTTCCAGCTCGCCTTTCGGCTCCGGTCGCTGAATGGAAAAGCGGCGGAAGATCTCGGTGAGCTCGTCCTTGGAATAGGCCGTTTTCACCCGCGCCGGCTTGCGCGCGGATGCCGGATTTGACTTTTTCAATGTTTGGGTGCTGGATCGTTTTTTGGCGACTGTCATGGACTATCTATAGCCAGCCCGCCCTGAGGAAAGCAACGTGGATACGCTCAACGACCAGCCGATTTTCGCGGCGGAACTCGTTCCGCACCGTTCGCTTGGCAGAAGCGGTTTCCGGCTGCTCCTGCTTTTCTCCGGCCTGGCCTGCCTTGTCTATGGCGGCTTTTTCCTCGCCACCGGGGCATGGCCGGTCGGCCTGTTCTTCGGGCTGGATTTCCTGCTTCTTTATGCCGCCTTTCGCGCCAATTACCGGGCGGCGAAGGCGCGGGAAGAGGTCAGCGTCTCGCGCACCAGCCTGTCGATCCGCAAATTTTCTCCCGCCGGGCGGATGGTGGAACATCGCTTCAATCCCTTCTGGGCGCGCTTCCGGGTGAGGCGGCATGACGAGATCGGCATCGTCTCCATGCATGTGACGGGCGAGGGGCGGGCGATCGATATCGGCTCGTTTCTCAACCCGGATGACCGGGAAAGCTTCGCGAAGGCGTTTGGTGGCGCGCTGGCGACTGTGCGGCGGCGCATGTGAACGAATCAGGAAGTTGTCGTGGCGCGGTGGTCTCCTTCCCTCATCCCTGTGCTTGTCACAGGGATCCAGCCAGCCCAAGTCTTTGGGCTGAAAAGAGTCCCTCGCCACGCGGACGCGCGTCGGCTGGATTCCTGTGACAAGCACAGGAATGGGGGTGCGCGGGTGTTCCGGCTAACGAACATTCCTTGCGTATCGTGATGCCGCGCAAGAAACGGGTGGAGACGAAGTCGCTTTAATGGTTTTCTCTTACCCGTTAGGAGATTTGCGATGAACGCCAATATTACGCTGAACGAAGACATCACCCCCATCGGAACCGATTACGACACGGTGCGCGGGGTTATCGAGCTTTTGACGCTGGATTATCGCGAGCAGCCCTCCCTCGAAGCCATTGCCGCAGAGCTTGGCCAGTCGCCGACGCAATTGCAGAAGACCTTCACCCGCTGGGCCGGCCTTTCACCCAAGGCTTTCCTGCAGGCCGTAACACTCGATCATGCCAAGCGGCTGTTACGCGAAGAGGACCTGCCGCTACTGGAAACCTCGATCGAGGTCGGCATGTCGGGGCCGGGACGCCTGCACGATCTGTTCGTCACCCATGAGGCCATGTCGCCCGGCGAATGGAAGGCCAAGGGCGGTGGGCTGACGATCCGTTACGGTTTCCACACCTCGCCCTTCGGGCTTGCGCTGGTCATGGTGACAGATCGTGGCCTTGCCGGCTGCGCCTTTGCCGATCCGGGTGAGGAAAGGGCCTGCTTCGAGGACATGGCCGGCCGCTGGCCCAATGCCAATTATGTCGAGGATCGCGAAGCGACTGCACCCTACGCCGCGCGCATCTTCGATCCGTCCATGTGGTCGGCGGACAGGCCGCTGCGCGTCGTGCTGCTCGGCACGGATTTTCAGGTGCGTGTCTGGGAAAGCCTCCTGAAAATCCCGATGGGCCGCGCCGTCACCTATTCGCACATCGCCTGCGATATCGGCCAGCCCACCGCGTCGCGTGCGGTCGGTGCTGCCGTCGGCGCCAACCCGGTGTCCTTCGTCGTTCCCTGCCATCGCGCCGTCGGTAAAAGCGGGGCTCTGACGGGGTATCACTGGGGCCTGACCCGCAAGCGGGCGATGCTCGGCTGGGAAACGGGGAAGGTGTGACGCCGGTCTCCCTCTTCCCTGTGCTTGTCACAGGGATCCAGCCAACCCAAGTCCTTGGGTTGAAAAGACTCTTCCCGTCGCGCAGACGCGCGCCGACTGGATTCCCGTGACAAGCACAGGAATGAGGGCGGGCCTAAATCGACTGACGAAGCCTAAACCAGTTCCATCAACGCCCGCGCCGCCGCCTCGTCTGTTATCAGCGTATTGCACCCGATCCGCTTGATCGTGGCGCGGATGGCGATGGCGCGGTGGGCGCCGCCGGAGGCCAGCACGATGTGTTTGGCCTTGCGCAGCGTATCGAGATCGATTGCCATGGCGCGCTGGTTGATCGGGTGATCGACCGAGCGGCCTTCGGCATCGATGAAGTTGAACATGGTATCGCAGACGCAGCCGGCATCGATGAGTTCCCGAAGTGTCTCCTTCGAAATGAAACCCTCCGACAGCGAGGTCGAATGAGGGCCGATATCGCCGCAGGAGACGATGGCGAGATCGAGCGTTTCGGCGAGATCGTAAAGCGTCGCTAGCCCGCATTTTTCGATCAGCGCCCGTTTGGTCTCAACCGAATCCACCAGGAGCGGCGCGAGGAACATGTAACATTCCGCCCCGAGCGCGCTCGCCAGCCGCCAGGTGTAATCCAGCGGGTTGGTCTGGTGCACGGCGACGATACCGCCGAGCAGCGACACGACCTTGCAATTTTCCCGGCGCGGCGGGCGGAAGCTGGAAAGCGAGGCGGTCATGGTGCGGCCCCAGCCGACGCCGATGGTAGCCTCGTTCGGCACCGCTTCGGAAAGGAACTGCCCGAGCGCCAGCCCGACCGCCTTGGCCGTGCCTTCGGCGTTCGCCTTATTCGGGGATGGGCCGGGGGAAGGGATGATCACCGCCTCGTCCAGCCCGTAAGCCGCCTCCAGCCGGCCGGCCAGCTCGACGAAATCCTCAATGCCTTCGTTGATCCATATCTGCACTTCGGAGCGCTTCATCGCCTCGTCCAGAAGGCGGATGACGGTGGAGCGGCTGATGCCCAGTTTCTCGGCGACATCCTTCTGCGTCATGCCCTGATTATAATAGAGCCATGCGGCGCGCAGCCGCAGAGACGCCGCTTCCGAATAGGCCGTATGGGTTTCTCTTCTCAGTTTCGCCACGGTTTCCGCCATTCTTTATTAGCGGCCGAGTATCGCAGGCATGAAACTTATGTCAATTGCGATGCGCAAATGTCTTGACTTTCGACCGTGCCGCTTGCGATAGTCGGAGCCGGACAAACCGCGATTTCGGCCTTGGGCGCACCCATGGTGCGGGAACGAAATGACGGCAGAGCAAGTTTTAAAGAGATCATGAAGGATCATTCGATATGACGTCCAAACTCGAACAACTTCGCGCCATCACCACGGTCGTTGCCGATACCGGCGATATCGAGGCGGTTGCGCGCCTGAAGCCGGTGGATTGCACCACCAACCCCACCATCGTTCTCAAAGCGCTCGGCACACCGGCCTTTGCCGATGCGGTGAAGGAAGCCGTCGCATGGGGCAAGAAGCAGGGTGGCCAGTCCGACGCCGTGGTTGCCGCCGTTGCCGACCGTCTTGCCATTTCCGTGGGCGCAGCCCTTGCTGGCCTCGTTCCGGGCCGTGTGTCGACCGAAGTCGATGCCGACCTTTCCTTCGATACGCAAGCCTCCATCACCAAGGCGCGCCACATCATTGCCGCCTACAAGGAGCGCGGCATCGAGCGTGAACGCATCCTCATCAAGCTCGCCTCCACCTGGGAAGGCATCAAGGCTGCCGAGGTTCTCCAGTCCGAAGGCATCGACTGCAACCTGACCCTGCTGTTCTCGCAGGCCCAGGCGATCGCCTGCGCCGAAGCCAAGGTCTTCCTCATCTCGCCCTTCGTCGGCCGTATTCTCGACTGGTACAAGAAGTCCACCGGTGAGACCTACACCGCCGAGACCGATCCGGGCGTCGTGTCGGTGCGCAGCATCTACAATTATTACAAGGCTAATGGCATCAGCACCGTCGTCATGGGCGCGTCCTTCCGCAATGTCGGCGAAATCGAAGCGCTGGCCGGTTGCGACCGCCTGACGATCAGCCCGGCGCTGCTGGAAGAGCTGGACAAGGACAGCGGCAAGCTGGAGCGCAAGCTTTCGCCTGACAATATCAAGGCAGAGCCGCTGCAGTCGCTCGACGAGAAGGCATTCCGCTGGGCGCTCAACGAAGACGCGATGGCCACCGAGAAGCTTTCGGAAGGCATCCGCCTCTTCGCCAAGGATCTGGTGACGCTGCGCGAGATGGTCCGCAAGGAACTGACGCTGGCTGCGGCCTGATACAAAAGGGGGAACCATCCACGTTCCCCCTGCGTTTAAGAGATATAAATCTCCAGTCACTCAAAACGCGATCGGGTCCCTGCCGGTCGCGTTTTTTTGTGCGTTTCAGGAATTTCCGTTTCCTGTCGCCACTTCGGAAATCCGCTTTGCCGCCTCGCGGATCAGCGCTTCACAGGCCTCGCGTGTCGGGGCCTTGCCGCCAAGCGGCGTGATATAGGGGCAGGTGATGACGGCAAGCGCCGTACCGTCCAGCGTCAGCACCGGGGCGGAAATATTGCGCACGCCGGCGGTCTGAAGGCTGTCCATGGATTCGAAACCGTTTTTGCGCACCTCCGCCAGCCGTCCCGCAAGGTCCGGCGGCACGGTTTCGCCGCTGCCGCGCACCTGTTCGGTTATCATGATCTGGCGCTGCGCCTCGGTCTGGAAGGCCAGAAGCACATGGCCGGAGCCGGTGTGGAACAGGCTCATCTGCGCGCCGACCCGCATGGACATGGCCCAATAGGTGGATGATTCCTGCTGGGCGATCACGACGACGCTGCCGCGATCATAAATTGCCAGATGGCAAGCCTGCTCGGCGCTTGCCGAAAAATCGCGCATGACAGGTGCGGCGAAAGAAACCAGCCGGCGGATCGGCGCGTGGAAATGCGCCAGCCCGAACATCTTCAGCGTCAATGAGAAGCGGTCTCCGTCAAGCCGCTGCACATAGCCGCGGCGCACCAGCCGGTCCAGCATGCGGTAAAGCTCGTTCGGGCTTTTGCCGATAGACTTGGCGATCTCGATCTGCGTCAGCCCGCCATCGGTGCGGGCCAGAAGTTCGAGAATGTCCAGACCCTTGTCGAGGGCGGGAGCGCGATATCTTTCGCTGTCGTCGTCGGTCATCTGGCCTCGATGGTGTTTTGCGCGGTCGCCGGGTGGGCAGCCTGAAAATATGGTTGCCCGATAGCCGTCATCCACGCAAGTTTGCTTGACGCCATATGAATACCGCGTTTACATATGAATTGTCGATCCATATTTGAGATCATCGAAATTCAGCGGTCCGGTGCCTGAAGGGCGGGCGGGCCTTTAGCGGGAGGCTATTCATGGTGCAGGATTTTAACGGCCGGACAGTGGTGATCACCGCCGCCGGCCAGGGTATCGGCCGGGCGACGGCGGAGCGCTTCATATCGCTCGGCGCGCGCGTCATCGCCACCGATATCAATGAGCAGGCGCTTTCGACGCTGAAGGGTGCGGAAACCCGGGTTCTGAACGTGCTCGACGGCGATGGCGTCAAGGATTTCGCCGCCGATATCGGCCATGCGGATGTGCTTTTCAACTGCGCGGGTTTCGTTCATTCCGGCACCATTCTCGATTGCGAAGAAAAGGACTGGGATTTCTCCTTCGATCTCAACGCCAAGGCCATGTACCGCACCTGCCGCGCCTTCCTGCCTGGCATGCTGGAAAAGGGCAAGGGCGCAATCGTCAACATGTCCTCCGTCGCTTCCAGTGTGAAGGGCGTGCCGAACCGTTTCGCCTATACCGCCTCCAAGGCGGCCGTAGTCGGTCTGACCAAGGCGATTGCCGCCGATTTCGTGACAAAGGGCATTCGCTGCAACGCCATCTGCCCCGGCACGGTCGATAGCCCGTCCCTGCATGACCGCCTGCGCGCCACCGGCAATTACGAACAGGCGCTGGCCGATTTCATCGCCCGCCAGCCGATGGGCCGCATCGCCACGCCGGAAGAAATCGCGGCGCTGGTTACCTATCTCGCGTCGGACGAGGCAGGCTTCACCACCGGCCAGATCCATGTGATCGATGGCGGCTGGACAGGCTGAATTCCATTACGGGAGAGAGGAGAGGCGGCCGGCTCTTGCACCGGTCGCCTTTTTTCATTCAGACGACGGCGCTTCCGGCCATCAGTGCAAGCACGAGGAAGACCAGGAAGATCACCACGGCGATGAAGAACAGGATACGGGCCACGCCCGCCGCGGCCGCCGAAATGCCGGTAAAGCCGAATACGCCTGCGATCAAAGAGATAACAAAGAAAATAAGAGCCCACTTCAGCATGGCGCTTCCCCTTTTGCAATTTTCCCGAGCCCGCCGTCCCGCGACAGGCTCGGTAAAATGACGCGCAAAAGGCGAAAATGTTCCATACGCCCGCAAAAATCGTTGTTTTAGAGTGTTTTCGCTTTGCTTCGAATAGCGAAAACACTCTAACTCTTTGTTTTGGCGCATTTCCGGACGGAAAACCGGGCTCCACTTTTCCTGGAAGTGCTCTAGAAACCCGTTTCACGCGCCGCATCGATCCGGCGGGCATTCCAGATGGTGCGGATGAAGGTGGCGACGAAAGCAAGGCTCATGAACATGACGATGGTGGGAGCCGGCGCGCTGTCGATGAGGAAGCTCAGCCATATGCCTGCCAGCGATGAGGTTATCGCCACCGCAATGGCCACCAGCAGCATGGCGGAAAAACGCCGGGTCAGCAGGAAGGCGATTGCGCCCGGCGCGACCAGCATGGCGACCGAGAGGATGATACCCACCGCTTTCAGCGCTCCGACGACGGTGAGCGACAGAACCATCAACAGGCCATAATGCAGGACACGCACCGGCAGGCCGATGGCTTTCGCATGCTGCGCATCGAAGGCGTTGACCAGCAGATCCTTGCGCAGAATGCCGAGAAACAGCGTGGCGAAAAGCGCGATCAGGCCCGTCTCCAGCATATCCGACGGCGCAATGCCCAGCATGTCGCCGAAGAGGATGTGGTCGAGATGCACATCGCTCTGCACTTTCACATAAAGCACCAGCCCCAGCCCGAACATGCCGGAAAAGACGATGCCGAGCACCGTGTCTTCCTTGATGCGGCTGTTTTCCTTGATGAAACCGGTGCCGAGCGCGCAGATCATGCCGGCGATGAAGGCGCCGATGGAAAGCGGGATGTTGACGATATAGGCCAGCACCACGCCGGGCAGCACGGCGTGGGAAACCGCATCGCCCATCAGCGACCAGCCCTTCAGCACCAGAAAACAGGAGAGCATCGCCATGGGAACCGCGATCATCAGGGTGATGATGAAGGCATATTGCATGAAGGGCAGCTGAAACGGCAGGATGGCGAGTTCGAGATAGTCGCTCATGGCGTCTCCTCCAGCGCCCTGCGGGCCTTGGCGCGGGAAGCGAGAAGCCCGTGCTTGGGCGCGAAAACGAAGGCAGCAAGGAATATCGCCGTCTGCAGCACGACGATCACGCCGCCGGTCGCACCGTCGAGGAAATAGCTGAGATAAGCGCCAACGAAGCTGGTGGTCGCGCCGATGATGAGGCTCATCAGGATCAGCCGCTCGAAACGGTCGGTCAGCAGATAGGCGGTGGCGCCGGGCGTCACCACCATGGCAACGACGAGGAAGGCCCCGACGGTCTGAAGGGCGGCAACCGTGGAGGCGGCGAGCAGGGTGAAGAATATCACCTTCAGCACTTCCGGCTTCAGCCCCACGGTGCGGGCGTGGTTCTCATCGAAGAACACCACCATGAAGTCACGCCATTTCAGCGCCAGCACGATGAGGCTGATGCCGCCGATCAGCGCGAGTTGAATGGTGTCTTCGGCGGTGATCGCCAGAATATTGCCGAGCACGATGGTCTGGATATTCACCGAGGTAGGTGAGAGCGACACCATGAACAGGCCAAGCCCGAAAAACGAGGTGAAGATCAGCCCGATGATCGCATCTTCCTTCAGCCGCGTCTTCTGGTTCAGGAACAGCATGGAGCCGGCCGCAAGCCCGCCGGAAAGGAACGCGCCGAGCGAAAAGGGCAGGCCCAGCATATAGGCGCCCGCCACGCCCGGAACAATCGCATGGGAAAGCGCGTCGCCGATCAGCGACCAGCCCTTCAGCATCAGATAGGCCGAGAGAAAGCCGCAGACGCCGCCCACCAGTGCGCTGACCCAGATGGCGTTCAGCATGTAACCATAGGTGAAAGGCTCAAGAAGGCTGTTTATCATCGACTTTTTCTTTCGGAGCCTGCGGATCATGTCCGGTCTGGCCGTTCTTGCCGTAAATCACGAAAGGCCGCTCGTCATCGGTGATGACCTTCACCCGGCGCGGATCGGCGTCGTTATGCAGGTCTGCCCCGCCAAGCACGAAGTGACGCAGGCTGCCGCCGAAGGCCTTTTGCAGGTTCTCCTCGTTGAAGGTATCCGCCGTCTTGCCCGATGCCAGCACCGTGCCCTTGACGAAGACGGCGCGGTCACAGAATTCCGGCACGCTGCCGAGATTATGGGTGGAGACCAGCATGACGCGGCCCTCGTCGCGCAGCGCCTTCAGAAGCGCGACGATCTGCTCTTCCGTCGTCACGTCGACACCGGTGAAAGGCTCGTCCAGCAGGATCACCTGACCCTCCTGCGCCAGCGCGCGGGCCAGAAACACCCGCTTCTTCTGCCCGCCGGAGAGTTCGCCGATCTGACGCTTGCGATAATCGAGCATATTGACGCGTTTCAGCGCCTCTTCGACCATGTGATGATCGCGTTTCGAGGGAATGCGCAGGAAATTCATGTGGCCGTAACGGCCCATCATCACCACATCCTCCACCAGCACCGGAAAGCTCCAGTCCACCTCCTCGGCCTGCGGCACATAAGCGACGAGGTTTTTCCGGAGCGCTTCCTTCACCGGCAGGTCGAAAATAGAGACGGAGCCGGCGGCCAAGGGCACGAAACCCATGATCGCCTTGAAAATCGTGGACTTGCCGGCGCCATTGACGCCGACAAGTGCAGTGATCGTTCCGCGGGGGATGGAAAAGCTGGCATTTCTTAATGCGGTGTGGCCGTTTCGATAGGTCACTGTCGCATTTTGAACCGTCAGGCCGCCGCCTGATTTTTTACTGCCCATTCTCATGAAGACAGCCCCTTGGCGATGGTTTCGCTGGTCACGCGCAAAAGGTCGAGATAGGTCGGAACCGGGCCGTCCGCCTCGCTCAGCGAGTCCACATAGAGGATGCCGCCATAGGCCGCGCCGGTTTCCTTGGCCACCTGCTGGGCGGGATCGGCGGAAACCGTGCTTTCGCTGAATATGACGTGGATATTGTGCTCGCGCATGGCGTCGATCACGCCGCGCACCTGCTGCGGTGTGCCCTGGCTGTCGGCATTGACCGGCCACAGGAACAGTTCCTTCAGGCCGAAATCGCGGGCGAGATAAGAAAACGCGCCTTCGCTCGTTACCAACCAGCGCTTGTTTTCAGGCAGAACAGAAAGCGTGTCGCGGATCGGCTGCACGGTGGCTCTGATCTTGTCCGAATAGGCCTTGGCATTGGTGGCATAGACATCGGCATGGGCGGGGTCGATTTCGGTCAGGCCCTTGCGGATATTTTCCACGTAGATCAAGGCGTTATCGGGGGACATCCAGGCGTGCGGATTGGGTTTTCCCTGATAGGCGCCGCCGCTGATGGCCATGGGTTCCACGCCGTCGCTCACCGTCACGCTCGGCACGCCGGAGAGGTTGGCCAGGAACTTTTCGAACCACAATTCAAGATTGAGGCCGTTACGCAAGACCAGATCGGCCTTGCGGGCTTTAAGAATATCGCGCGGTGTCGGCTGGTAGTTGTGAATTTCAGCGCCCGGCTTGGTAATGCTTTCCACCTCGGCCGCATCGCCCGCCACATTGCGCGCCATATCGGCGATGATGGTGAAGGTCGTCACGACGGTCGGTTTTTCCTGAGCAAGGGCGACGCCGGGAAGAAAAAGCGAAAAAGCGAAAATGGCGTGGCGGATTTTATGGAAGTTCACGGGGCTCACCAGATTTTGTTGCGATTAATTCGCAATACCATCTGTTATAAAATCACGCTTGTCAACGCTATTGCAAATCATTCGCAAATTAGCGCATTTCGCAAATGTCCGAAAATGGTGCGTTTTTGCCGGTGTTGCGCCGGCGGGATTAAACTTTTTTCAATGAGAAAGCGGCACTATCGCAAGGCTCGGACAGCGTGGTCCGGAGCTTGTCCCGCGTGTGTTCCTCATCCTTCGAGCCACGTTTTGGGGTGAGGGCGTAAGACGGGGTACTTGATGTCAGGATGTTGCGGGTGAAAGCTGTATTCGGACGAATGCGGTTTTCGCGCAAGCTCGTTATGATTGGAGGCGGGATCCTGCTTTTGGCGGGTGCGACCGGCTCTGTTGCCGTGTTTATCGGCAGCGAGCGGCTGCTCGGCCCATCCTACGCCTCCACCAACGGGCTTTCCTGCGACGCGGTCCAGACGGTCAATATCCGCAAGAACGGTTCTCTATGGATCCGCAAATTCATTCGCACCCAGGGCGGTGACGGCACAGAGCGGCTGAAGACTGCGCTTCGTGTCGCAAGGGCAGTTTACGACAAGCAGAAACCCGATCTGGTTCAGGTCTCCGTGCTCGACAAGAACGGTCCGCAGCTGCGTTCGGAAATGCGTGGCCGTGCCATTGCCGCACAGGTGGTTTTCATTCCCGATCCGGCAAAAATTCCCGAAGGCGCGGATGCCCATCGTTATTCGGCCTTTTATTACGATGGCGCCGCCAATGCCGGCGGCCAGTTTTACGGCCTGCGTATCGATCTGCCGCTGGAAGATGCCGAGGCGCTGGCGGCAAGCCTCAGCGATTCGGCCGATTGTGCGACCCCGGCTCTCGATGGCGGTTCCGAAGGCCATGAAGCAAAACCCGCGAAAAGTGCGACGGGACACGGCGAAACCAAAGATGACGGCGCGGGCGGCCATGGCGGCGCGCCGGCGGAGGCCAAGGACGGTGGGGCCGATCATGGCGAAACCCCATCTCCCGAAGCGCATGGTGAACCGGCTGCCGACGAACTTCTGACCTCGACGCCGGAAGCCGATGGCGGCAGCATCTTCAGCCTGTCTTATCTGAAATCGCTGATCTTCGGCAAAGGCTCGACGACCGCACAGGCGGCGGAAGAAAAGCCGGCTGCCCAAAATGCGCCGGCGGAAGAACCCGGTGCGGAGAAAAAGGCCGCGAGCCACTAAACGGGCGAGGGCGGTTTCTCCCCGAATCCTTGCGGCGACCGAATACCTCGCTTGTCAGATATCCGGCCCGATCCGCAGGCGGCCAGCGGGATTTGGAAATTTCTTCCGTTTGTTAACGATTGCCGGAGAGAAACTCTGCGACAGGGCGGCAAAGGCGGCAATGCGGGCGATCAGCTTTTCCCGATCACCCTTTGTCACGGCCTCGTAGCTCTTGATCTCGTCGATATAGCCCGTCAGCCAGTCTTGATATTTGCCTTCGTTCCAAAGGCGCTCAGTCGCAAACACCGTGTCTTCCAGCCGATCATAGGCAACGAGCGTCCGTCGCCAGCGATGCTCGTCGAAATCCAGCGCGCCATTGGCGAAGAGCGACCCGACCTCGAGGCCGTAGCTCATCAGCTTCGCAGAGCGTTCCGGCGGCATGGTGAGGTTCAGCCCGCCTTCCTCCTCGTTGAGGAAAACGCGGGCGATGCGTTCTCTCTGGCCCGGCATGGTGGCGAGCGACTGATCCTGCCAGTCCTTCGCCGAGCTGAGGATGCTGCCGAGAAAGCCGCTCATTTTTTCCATCTTGTGAACGGGCACGCCGATCCCTTCGCCCGCGGCCTGCGGGATCGTGACGCGCTTGCCGCTACTTGCGATGGATTTCGGCAATTCATCGAGGCTAAGCGCGAAAGTGGGACGCGACGGAAGCAGGGCATCGAAAAGATGGATGGGAAAGTTGCTGCTGATGCCGCCATCGGAGAACCAGATTTTCGCCTTCATGACGGGCCGCGCTTTGCCGCCGAGACGCTGCACGATATCCAGCGTGCCGCGATCGTTGGTATAGGCCGGAATGGCCTTGAACAGCACCGGGAAGCTCAGGCTCATGCGCGTTGCGATGATGACGGGCAACTGTGCAGGTTCCGGAAAAGCCTTGAGTTCGGGAAAGGGGCCGCCCGGTGTTGCGATCTGCTTCAGCCAGTTCATCACGGCCGCGGGAAAGAGCTGGCTCCATTCCGTCGGGTCGTAAGCCACCATGAGATTGGTGGTCGGAAGCGTGTGCGGCCGCCGCATCGACAGGTTCGTCGTGACCATCTTCAGGTTGATGACCGGCTTCTCCGGCTCCGCGCCGATGAGGTCGCCGAAGGTGAGCGGTGGCGCGGTTGCGGCATCGCTGCCGAAAGCGATGTCCTGGATCGATGCATGAAGCCATTCCGTCAGGCCCGGAACCTCGGCATCGGAAACCGTTAGTCCCGAGCAGAAACCGAAGCCGTCTCTTGGCAACCGGTAGAAAACCAGCCACAGGATCTGGCCGAGGATGCCGGCCAGCATTCCCACCAATCCGCCGAGAACCGACCCGGCCCAACCGCCGCCCAGAACCCACAAGGCGCCGGCGCCGATGACAATGCCAGCTATGGCTGCCAGCGGAAAAGCCAGAAGCAAGCCCAAAACCTTGCCCGGCCAGCCGCCGGCCTGCGCCCACAGCAGGTAACGCATCAGCGGGCGAAAACGGCGCTGCGGCTGGAAAAGCCTGTCCAGAATAGTGGGTATCGTATCGCAATGAGCCTGCAGGCGGGTGAAACCATCCGGGTCGTTTCTGACCGTGCGGGAATATTCCGCCGCCGCCGCAAAGGCGGCGGCAATCGCCCCGGCCGATGTGCCGCCTATCGAGCGGAAGCGATACCGGCGCGCCAGTTCCAGAACGGCATAGGGATAAACGACACCGGAGGTGATGCCGCCTTTCATCACCACGTCGCATTCCTTTTCAGGTGCGGCGAACATATCGGGCTGGTATTTGGGAAGCTCATTCTCGGGCATGCGTATCTCCCCGGCGGCTCCTGATCGAAAGCCGTCAAACACAATGCGAATGATGGAGAATGGGTATCACAAGTTGAGGCGATATCGCCAGTATATTCTACTGAAAGTTAAATAAACTGACGCGATCCGTTCGCTGAAAGCCGGATAATTACTTGCGAGCGTCTATCTATGGAGAGGAAAACCGACAGACAAACGGGGCGAAACCTCGCCACACTCTCCGACGTCAAGAAAATACGCCCCGTCGCCACTAACGAGAAAGTTGGGGCGCGGAAGGCGGCCGTGAGGCCGCCCCAGGTTTCGTCCGATCAGTCCGCCTTGTTGCGGCGGGCCGGGAAGAGGATGACGTCGCGGATCGACGGGGCGTTGGTCAGAAGCATGATCAGGCGATCGACGCCGATGCCGAGGCCGCCGGCGGGCGGCATGCCCTGGTCGATGGCGTCGAGGAATTCGTCGTCCAGCTGCTTGTCCTTTTCACCGCGGGCGTGCGCCTGCTCCAGCTGCTCCACCATGCGGCGGCGCTGTTCTTCCGGATCGTTGAGTTCGGAGAAGGCGTTGCCCACTTCCCAGGCGTTGCAATAGCTTTCGAAACGCTCGACGAGGCGCGGTTCGCCCGGCACTTCCTTGGCGAAGGGCGAGATGTCCTTCGGGAAATGCGTCACGTGGCTCGGCTGGATCAGTGTGCCTTCCACCTTCTCCTCGAAGATGAAGGCAAGGCATTCGCCCCAGGTCCAGTCCTTCTCGACAGCAAAACCGGCAGCCTTGGCGGCGGCGCGGGCTTCCTCGTCGGTCTTGATGGCAAGGAAGTCGATACCGGTCGCGTCCTTCACCGCGTCGGGCATCGGCACGCGCTTGAACGGGCCCTTGAAGGAGATGGTCTGGCCCTGGAATTCAACTTCGGTCGTGCCGTGCAGGGCAATCGCCAGCGTCTCGAACAGACGCTCCACGAGACCCATGATGTCCTCGTAATCGGCATAGGCCCAGTAGCACTCCATCATGGTGAATTCAGGATTGTGCCTTGTGGAAACGCCTTCGTTGCGGAAGTTGCGGTTGATTTCGAAGACTTTGTCGGTGAGGCCCGAAACCAGCGTGCGCTTCAGGTACAGTTCCGGCGCGATGCGCAGATACATGTCCATCTTCAGCGTGTTGTGGAAGGTCTTGAACGGATCGGCCGTCGCGCCGCCATAGATGGTCTGCAGCATCGGCGTTTCCACTTCGAGGAAGCCTTCGGCCTCCATGAAGCGGCGAATACCGGAGAGGATCTTCGAGCGCTGCAGGAAGCGCAGCTTGGATTCCTCGTTGGAGAGGATATCCAGATGGCGCTTGCGGTAACGCAGCTCAATGTCGGAGACGCCATGCCACTTTTCGGGCATCGGCAGCAGCGACTTCGTCAGCATGGTGATTTCTTCAGCGTTGATCGTCAGCTCGCCGCGCTTGGTGCGGCGCACCTTGCCGGTCACGCCGATGATGTCGCCGATATCGATCATCGGCAAAAGGTTGCGCGCTGCTTCCGGCGTCGTATCCTTGTGGGAGAAGATCTGCACCTTGCCCGAGGCGTCATGGATATCCATGAACATGCCGGAATTGCGCGAGGAATAAACGCGGCCGGCCACCGTCACCGTATCGCCGGTTTCGACGTCGGCTTCGATATCGGCGTATTTTTCCGCCAGCTCCGCATTGGTCAGCGTGCGGTGGAAATGCGCCGGATAGACATCGCCGATCTGTTCGCGCAGCAGCGCGAGTTTCTGGCGGCGCACTTCGGTGGCGTCGGAGGAAAGGGCGGTGGTTTCGGTCGTCTTGTCGTTCATCGTATTCGCCTTCAGCGGCCTTGTTCGTTGCGGTTGCCCTATGCGCTCCGGGCTTACCCCCTTTGTCCTGCCGGACATCTCCCCCTCAAGGGGGGAGATCGACAAGCGGCGGGCACCGTGCCCATGGAACGAGCGGGTGCGGCACCTGATCTCCCCCCTTGAGGGGGAGATGCCCGGCAGGGCAGAGGGGGGTAAGCCCCAAGCAAAGGGGTATATTCAGTATGCCGGCGTCACCGCCAGCACATAACTATCAGCTTCCGCTGCCCACCATCGTGGCCACAACGGCAATCGCCATCTTCAGCCGCTGGCGCACCACGGAGCGGCCGAGCAGCGCCATCGAGTCAAACAACGGCAGCGAGCGCGAGGAACCGGACATGGCCACAAACAGCGGCGGCGTCACGACGCGCAGCTTCTTGCCGGTGCGTTCGGCGACATCGCGCAGTTCGGCCTCGATCGCTTCCACATTCCAGTCCGGCATTTTTTCGAGGTCGGCGGCAACCGTGGTGAGGATTTCGTGGATTTCCTCGGGTTTGCTTTTGAGCCCGGCAAAGGAAGCCGGCGTCAGGCCGACATCGCTCGCCAGCAGGAAGCCGGCAAGGTTCGGCAATTCGCCGAGTCTGGAAATGCGGCTCTGGGCAAGCTTCAGGCCTTCGGTCAGGCGGGCATTTTCCATCGCCCATTCCAGCGTGCGGGCAATGAATTCTTCCGGCGAAAGCTTCTCGCGCAGCCAGCGGCCGTTCAGCCAGTCCAGCTTCTGGATGTCGAAGATGGCGCCGGCCTTGGACAGCGCTTCTGGGTCGAACTTCGCCGCCAGCTCGTCCATGGTCAGCAGCTCTTCGCCTTCGGCGATCTGGATGAAGAACAGGCCAAGAAAGTTCATCAGCGCTTCCGGCAGGTAACCCAGCGCGGAATAATAGGAGATCGAGGTCGGGTTCTTGCGCTTGGAAAGCTTCGACTTGTCGGCGTTGCGCATCAGCGAGAGATGCATGAACGTGGGCTGGTCCCAGCCGAAATAACGGTAAAGCAGAATGTGCTTGGGCACAGACGCCAGCCATTCTTCGCCGCGCGCCACATGGGTGATCTTCATCAGATGGTCGTCGATGACGTTGGCCATGTGATAGGTCGGCATGCCGTCGGCCTTGATCAGCACCTGCATATCGACAGAATCCCACGGGATCGAGACATCGCCATAAACGCCGTCGTGGAAATCGCACGAGCCTTCGGTCGGGATTTTCATGCGCACGACGTTGGGCTCGCCGGCGGCGACGCGGGCGGTGACTTCCTCGGCCTTGAGATTGAGGCAATGGCCGTCATATTTCGGCGGCTTGCCGGCGGCTCGCTGCGCCTCGCGCATTTCTTCCAGCCGCTCGGGCGTGCAGAAACAGCGGAAGGCATGGCCTTTTTCCAGCAGCTCTTCGGCATAAGGCCAGTACATGGCCTTGCGCTCGGACTGGCGGTAGGGACCGTAAGGGCCGCCGACATCCGGGCCTTCCGACCAGGTCAGCCCGGTCCAGCGCAGGGCTTCCAGCACTTTCTGCTCATATTCGAGGGTCGAGCGGGTGGCGTCGGTATCCTCGATGCGCAGGATGAACTCGCCGCCGTGTTTCTTGGCGAAGAGATAGTTGAACAGCGCGATATAGGCGGTGCCGACATGCGGCTCGCCGGTGGGGGAAGGTGCGATGCGGACGCGAACGCCGGAAGTGGTCATGAAATTCACTCGTCGTGACGTGGCAGTGACGTCGGGGCGGTTTCACCCTTCTGTCACGATGTTTTCGTTTGGATGCGGCAGGAAATCATGTTGGAAGACGCAATGAAAGCGCCTTTTGCACATTCCCGTTCGGCTTCGGCTTAGGCCATATTCTGCCGCAGGCGTCAAGGAAATACGAAGCCCGCACTGGTTCAGCATCCCAGCTGAGAGTCCTAGCTTACTGGCCAGACGTAAAGCAGCATGGGAATGCTGGCGATGACGATCATGATCGACAGCGGCAGGCCAAGGCGCGGATAGTCGCTGAAGCGATAACCGCCGGGACCCATGACCAGCGTATTGCACTGGTGGCCGATGGGGGTGAGGAAATCGCAGCCCGCGCCGATAGCCACCGCCATCAGGAAGGCCTCCGGCCGGAAACCGAGTGTGGTGGCGAAACCGGCGGCGATGGGGGCCATGACCAGCACGGTCGCGGCATTGTTGAGAAAAGGCGTCACCGCCATGGCGGTGAGCAGGATCATGCCGAGCGCCGCAAAGGGCGGCAATCCCTGTGCGGCATGGCCGAGCCAGGCGGCGATCAGTTCGCTTGCCCCACTGGTACGCAGGCTGTCGCTGACGGGAATAAGGGCGGCGAGCATGACGAGGATCGGCCCGTCGATGGATTTATAGACCTCGGTGAGCGGGATGGCGCCGACGACGATCATCATGAAGGCGGCGGCGAAAAAGGCGACGGAGACCGGCAGCAACCCGCTGCCGGCGGCGATCATGGCGGCGGCGAGCACGATGACGGGCAAAAGCGCGCGGCGCTGCACGCCCAGCAGGATTTCCCGCTGCGCCAGCGGCAAGAGCGAAAATTCCTGCAATACCTGCGGCAGGTTCTTGCGGCTGCCCTGCAAAAGAATGACGTCGCCCGCCTGCAATGTCAGCTCGGAGAGCCGCTGGCTGACGCGCTGGCCGCGCCGGCTGACGGCGATCAGATTGACGCCACGCGTATAGGACAGCGCGAGTTCACGCGCCGAAATGCCGTTCAGAACCGATTCATTGCTGATGACCGCTTCCATGGAAATGAGATCTGCGGTTTTCTGGCCGTTTTCCATCAGCGGCTTGCCGGAAAGCAGAAGCTTCGCCTGCGAGACGATGCGGTCCAGCCCCTCCGGGCTGCCTTCGAGGAGAATCGTGTCGCCCGCCTTCAGCGTCACGTCGGGGAAGGGGGAGATGCGTCGCGGTCCGCGCAGGATGGTGCTGGCGATCACATCGCCGTCGGCCTGTTTCAGCAATTCGCGCAGCGGCTTCTCCGCATGGGTGCTGTCGGCGGGCAGGGTGGCTTCGGCGGTATAGGCGGACTGGTCGAGAATATCCTCCACCGATGCCTGCTGGCGGTTGCGCACCGGCAGCAGCCGGTAACCGAAGGTCAGGAAGATGATGCCGATGACGGTCAGTCCCGCGCCGACGGGCGTGAAGTCGAACATCGAAAAACTCTGCCCGATCATTTCCTCGCGCAGCCGCGAGACGACGATGTTGGGCGAGGTGCCGATCTGCGTCATCAGACCGCCCAGCAGGGCGGCGAAGGCCATGGGCATCAGATAATAGGAGACCGGGCTGCCGGATTTGCGGGCGAACTGGAAGGCGACCGGCATCATGATGGCGAGCGCGCCGATATTCTTGATGAAGGCCGACATGACGGCGACGACGATCATCAGGAAGGCGAGCTGCAGGCTCTTGGAGTGCATTTCGGGGAAATATTTCTTGATCGTCATATCGACGATGCCCGACCGCGCCACCGCCGAACTGACCACCAGCGCGCTGCCGACGATGATGACGATATCGTCCGAAAAACCGGAAAAAGCTTTTTCGAAAGGCACGACGCCGAGCGCCACCGCCACGAGCAGCGCACTGCAGGCGACGACATCGTAACGCAGCCTGTCCCAGATGAACGCGACCATCATGCCGGCGATGACGGTGAAGGCGAGGATCTGGTCTGTCGTCATCTGGGCGGGTTACTTTCGCATGCGGGGAGATGGAATCGTATCTGCTTTTTTGTAAGGAACGTATCCATCAACGCAAGTGCGCAACGGGAGTTCCTCCCGCAGGCGCATATCGTTTCATTGCATGAAAAAACTGTCGATATAATCTGCTGCCCGGTCAGAGATGCCGACGATCTTGTCTGTCGCCTGGCGATAAAGCTTGAAATTGAGCTCGGTTCCGGGCTGCCCGTCGTCCCAGTCACGGAAGTCGCGAAGTTCCGCACGACCCAGCGGGCGCAGAGCGGTTGCGGTTCGTTTTATGGTGAGATCGACCCGGGGTGTCTGTCGCGCGATGCCGGGTTTGCGGGCAACTGCTTGGGCGCTTGTCACCGTGCCGCGCGCGATGAGGCCATGCCCGCCCTCATTTTCACTGGCAAACAGAAAAACGGTGTCGCCTTCCGTTATGGTCTTGCCGCCATACATGGTTTTTTGTGCGGCGAATGCGAAGGTTTCCGCGTCGGGATTTGAGATTTCCGCTTTGATGACGAAAGCCATGTTCTCTTCCCCTCCGGGCGGTGCGGGATGTCGACACCGCTTTGTCCGGTTTTGGTAGCGCAAGGCCCGCATGCGGCGGGCCCTGCAAGTCGTCGCAGCCGTCACTGCGGCTGTTTTTTCTTTCGCCTCGCATTGCGGGCCAGCATGTTGAGCAGTTCCACCAGCGCCGAGAACGCCATGGCGGCATAGACGTAGCCCTTCGGAACATGGAAGCCCATGCCTTCGGCGATCAGCGTCGTGCCGATCATCATCAGGAAGGCGAGCGCCAGCATGACGATGGTGGGGTTGCGCTCGATGAAGTTGGCGAGCGGCGTTGCGGCCAGCAGCATGACGGTGACGGCCACGATGACCGCGACGATCATGATCGGCAGATGCGGCGTCATACCGACGGCGGTGATGATGCTGTCCACCGAGAAGACGAGGTCGAGCAGCAGGATCTGGCCGATGGCGGCGCCGAAATTCATGCCCACGGGGCCGCCCACCATGTCTTCCTTGTGGTCTTCCGGGTCGACATTGTGGTGGATTTCCTTGGTGGCCTTCCACATCAGGAAAAGACCGCCGGCGATAAGGATCATGTCCTTCCAGGAGAAGGCGTGGCCGAAGAGTTCGAAGACCGGCGTGGTGAGCTGCACGATCCATGCGACGGTGCCGAGCAGGCCGAGACGCATGACGAGCGCAAGGCCTATACCGATCTTGCGGGCTTTTTCGCGCTGTTCGGGCGGCAGCTTGTTGGTGAGGATGGAGATGAAGATCAGGTTGTCGATGCCGAGCACGACCTCCATGACGATCAGCGTGACGAGCGCCACCCAGGCGGCGGGGTCAGATAGAAGAGGGAGAATGGACTCCATCAGGTAGGTTTTCCTTTCAGCAACAAGGCCAGCCGAAACATTCGGTGGGTGGAATTTATAGCGCAATACGCGAGAAACAAGGAGTTGATGGCTCCGGAGCGCAAGATTTCATCGAAATTTCGCGCAGACCGCGTATTGGCGTTCACGCCGTTGCTGAATGATCTCAGGTCTTATCGGTTCCGTAGGCAGCCATGAATACCTTGATGGCGCTGGCGATCACCCGGTCCAGTTCTTCTTCCGGAACCGGGCCTTCGATCTCTCCGAACAGGCGCAGCTTGAAGAAGGTGCCGGTGGAAAGCTCGATATATTGCCGGGCGGCCAGTTCCACGTCGTCGACCTTCAGATGGCCGAGCGCGACATGGTGCTCGATGAAATCCTGAAGCACGGTGCGGACATTGTTGGGTGCGGCGATGAAGAAGCGCTGCGCCAGCTTCGGCATGCGGTCGATGACGCCGATGACCGAGCGCATGGCCGGGATCATCTCCGAGCAGATCATCTTGTTGGCGAAGGCCTTGCCGAATTGTCTCAGCCCGTCGCGCACCTCTTCGGTGCCGGCCAGAATATTGCGCATCGAGGTGGCGAATTCCTGCCGGTGGTGATCGACCAATGCCGCGAACAGATCTTCCTTGTTGGAGAAATAGACATAGATCGTGCCCTTGGAAACGCCGGCTTCACGCGTGATGTCGTTCATGCTGGCCGCATCGAAACCCTTGCGCTTGAACACACGCCAGGCGCCAGCCAGAATCTGCTCGCGTTTGGCCGGGTCTTCACCCGCCGCAAAACGCCCGGCGGCATTGCCCGGACAGCCCGTTTCCGTTTCCGTCTCCATATCCCTGTCTTCACCTGCCATTGCTACCCGCCTCTTAGCATCGCAATGGCGTAAAAAAAATTAACCGAACGTCGAACCAATCGGTTCGATAACGCTTGATATGTGTCAGGAAAGAGATTATGTCAATCGAACCGAACGGTTCAGTTCGAAAAACTTTCTTCAATTTATCACGGTAAGCTCCCATGTCGGCCCAGAAGAATAGCGCGGTTCGCGCCGTCAACGATGCGGAAGAGGCGGATATCTCCGCCAAGGCCGAGACCTCTCCGGCAAAGCCGGCCGAGGCCGCGCCGCCGCAGCAGCCCCAGACCATTGCGGCGCCGAAGCAGAAGAAGCGTTCGAAGCTTCTGCCGGTCATCGCGGTTGCCCTTCTCGCCGGCGCCGGCTGGTACGGTTACAACTGGTGGGTCGACGGCCGCTTCATGGTGTCGACGGACGACGCCTATATAGAAGGCGATATCGCCGTCATCGCACCGAAGGTTTCGGGCTATGTCGCCAGGGTGAACGTGGTCGAGAACCAGGAAGTCAAGGCGGGCGATCCGCTGGTGACGCTGGACGACGGCGATTATCGCATCGCGCTCGATCAGGCCGAAGCCCAGATCCGCACCGAAGAACTGTCGCTGAAGCGCATCGATGCGCAGATCGTCGGCGGCGAAGCTTCGCTGGAACAGGCCGTCGCCCAGAAGGGTGCGCTGGATGCCGCCCTTCGCGGTGCCGAAATCACCCAGAAGCGCGCCAGCGAGCTGCAGGCGAAGGATGTCGGCACGGTTGCCGCCTCCGACAATGCGCAGGTCGCGCTCGATCAGGCCAGGGCGAATGTCGTGGCCGGCGATGCCGCCATCTCGTCGGCCAAGGCCAATGTGGAACTCCTGCGCGCCCAGCGCGAGGAGGCCGAAAGCACGATCCGTTCGCTGCAGCTTTCCCGCGACAAGGCCGCCCGCGATCTTTCCTTCACGGTTCTGAAGGCGCCCTATGACGGTGTCATCGGCAATCTGGCGGTTCAGAACGGCGATCTGGTTTCGGTCGGCAAGCGTCTGGCTTCGCTGGTGCCGATGAACGAGCTTTATATCGACGCCAATTTCAAGGAAACGCAGCTTGCCCGCGTCGTGCCCGGTTCGAAGGTTCGCGTGCATGTGGACGCCTTTGACGATGCGACCATTGAAGGCACGGTGCAGTCGATTTCGCCCGGCTCGGGCTCGGTCTTCTCCATGCTGCCGCCGGAAAATGCGACGGGCAACTTCACCAAGGTCATCCAGCGCGTGCCGGTTCGTATCGTCTTCTCCAGGGAAGACCTTGCAAAGCACAATCTGCGCGCCGGCCTCAGCGTCGTTGTCGATGTGGATACCCGCACGGCGCCGGAAGGCACCAGAACGGCGCAAGTTAACCCGGAAGCCAAGTAAGGCGCATCGCTGATGCGCCGTTGAGGTCAAGATCATGGCGGCTACGGTTGTCGGTACGGGCGGGGCGTCCATCCCCGCCGATCCCCCGATGGACAGGCGCAGGCTCATCGCCTTCTTCGCGATGGTCTTCGGCATGTTCATGTCCATCCTCGACATTCAGATCGTCTCCGCCTCGCTGGCGGAAATCCAGGCGGGTCTCGGCGCGGGTTCCGATGAGATCGCCTGGGTGCAGACCTCCTATCTGATCGCCGAAGTCATCATGATCCCGCTGTCGGGCACGCTGGCGCGCATTCTCTCCACGCGTGTGCTCTTCGCCACCTGCGCGGCCGGTTTCACCATATCGAGCGCGCTCTGCGCCACAGCCACCAATATCGACCAGATGATCGTCTACCGCGCGATCCAGGGCTTTATCGGCGGCGGCATGATCCCCTCCGTCTTCGCCGCCGCCTTCACGATCTTCCCGCCCTCGAAGCGTTCGGTCGTCTCGCCGATCATCGGTCTCGTCGCCACGCTTGCGCCCACCATCGGCCCGACGGTCGGCGGTTATCTCTCCAATGCCTTTTCCTGGCACTGGCTGTTCCTCGTCAACATCATCCCCGGCATCATCGTCACCATCCTCACCTGGAGCCTGATCGATTTCGACAAGCCGGAAAAGTCGCTCTGGAAGAAGTTCGACTGGTGGGGGCTGATCTCCATGGCGGTCTTCCTCGGCTCGCTGGAATATGTGCTGGAAGAGGGCAACAACAAGGACTGGTTCAACGACGAGCATATCGTCATGGGAACGGTCGCCATGGTCATCGGCGCGGTCGTGTTCTTCTGGCGTGCCTTCAAGGTGGAATTCCCTGTCGTGGATATCCGCGCCTTCGCCGACCGCAACTTCTCCATCGGCTCGCTGTTTTCCTTCGTCATGGGCATCGGGCTTTATGGGCTGACCTATCTCTACCCGCTCTATCTCGGCCGGGTGCGCGGTTACGATGCGCTGATGATCGGCGAGACCATGTTCGTCTCCGGTCTTGCCATGTTCTTCACCGCGCCGATTGCCGGCAAGGTCTCCACCAAGCTCGATCCGCGGGCGATGATGGCGATTGGCTTCATCAGCTTCGGCTGCGGCACATGGATCATGACGCATGTGACGACAGACTGGGATTTCTATGAGCTTCTGATCCCGCAGATCCTGCGCGGTTTCGGCCTGATGATGTGCATGGTGCCGATCAACAACATCGCGCTCGGCACCCTGCCGCCGGCCCGCATCCGCAATGCGTCCGGCCTGTTCAACCTTACCCGTAACCTCGGTGGCGCGGTCGGTCTTGCCATCATCAACACCATGCTGTCGCAGCGCACGGACGACCATTATGTGCGGCTGGCCGAACATGTGAGCTATTCCAACCCGCAGGCGCTGGAATGGCTGAACAGTGTCGGCGCCAACTACGATTCCTACGGGCTGGACGGCGCCTCCGTCGCCGTCAAGAAACTGGTCGGCATGGTCTCGCAGCAGGCATGGATATTGGCCTTCGCGGATGTGTTCTTCGCGCTGACGCTGTTGTTCTCGAGCCTGATCTTCATGACCGTGCTGATCCAGAAACCCAAGGCAGCGCCGCCGCCAGACGCGGCGCACTAACAAGAATCCCCTCCCATCCACCGCAGAGCTGGGGCCGTCGGAAATGACGGCCCCTTTTTTGTTTTGAATATGGAGCGAGCGGGGGCGGCATATTTCTTCTCCCCGCCGGGGAGAAGTCCGCGGCAGCGGGATGAGGGGGCAACGGTAGAGATAAACCGAGAGCTGGCCCCCTCATCCGACCCTTCGGGCCACCTTCTCCCCCTCGGGGAGAAGAAACGCGCGGCACCGTTTCGCGAAGAGCCGCCAACCCGATACCGCCTTTCCGTGAAATATGAGGTACGTACATCATTTTTCAGTTTACCTCGACTGCAAAGCTGGATATGCAAGGGGAGGGAGGAGCCATGAAGCCGACAGTTCACGATATCGCCGAGCGGGCCGGCGTCAGTCTCGCCACCATCGACCGGGTGCTGAACATGCGCCCCGGCGTGCATGCGGCAACGCGGGCACGGGTGGAGGCGGCCATTGCCGAGCTTGGTTATGTGCGCGATATCGCGGCCGCCAATCTGGCCAAGGGCCGCAATTATTCGCTGGTCTTCATCCTGCCGGGCAATGACAATTCCTTCATGGCAACATTGCGCGCCGAAGTGCGGGCCGCAGCGGCACGGGCGCATCTGGAGCGCACGGCGATCCGCGTCATCGAGGTGCCGCCGTTCAATGCCACGGCGCTGACGGAGGCTCTGGAAGTCGCGCGGCGGGAAAAGCCGTCGGGCGTCGCCTTCGTCGCCACCGATTCCGAAGATGTGGCCGAAGCCGCCGACCGGCTGGCCGAAGACGGCATCGCCACGGTGACGCTGGTGTCCGATCTTTCCGGTTCGCGGCGGGATCATTATGCCGGCGTGGACAACGTCGCGGCCGGGCGCACGGCGGCGAGCCTGATGGGACGTTTTCTCTCCGGGCGCGGCGGCGATGTCGCGGTTGTCGCCGGCTCCATGCTGGTGCGCGACCATCGCGAACGTCTGGAAGGATTTCGCGCCGTCATCGAAGCCGAATTTTCGCAATTGCGGTTGCTGTCGGTGCTGGAGGGCAGGGACGATCCGCTGACCGTCGAGACGCTGGTGCGCAAGGCGCTCGGCAATGCCGCGCTCTCCGGCATCTACAGCCTCGGCGCGGGCAATCGCGGCCTCATCCGCGCGCTTGGCGCCGCAGAGGGCGAAAGAGCGCTTTCGGTCATCGCCCATGAGCTGACGGAAAACACCGCCAATGCGCTGCGGGAAGGGCTGCTGGACGCCGTGCTCAACCAGGATGCCGGCCATGAGGTGCGCAGCGCCATCCGCGTTTTGAAGGCGCGGGCCGACGGTCTGCCCGTCATCGCCGCGCAGGAACGTATCCGTATCGACATATTCCTCAGGGACAATCTGCCCTGATGAGAGCATTTCCAGGAAAAGTGGCCGCCGGTTTTCCGTCCGGAAATGCGGTGACACTTAAAACCGCTGAAAGCGGCGCATGGCGCGCCGGAATGGAGAAATACATGTATCTCGGTCTCGATCTTGGCACATCCGGCGTCAAAGCCCTGCTGATGGACGGCGATCAGAAAATTATCGGCTCGGCCAACGGCTCGCTGGACGTTTCGCGCCCGCATCACGGCTGGTCGGAACAGGATCCGGCGGACTGGATTGCCGCCACGAAAACCGCCGTTGCCGGCCTGAAGCAGAAGTTCCCGAAGGAACTTGCCGCCGTGAAGGGCATCGGCCTTTCCGGGCAGATGCATGGCGCGACGCTGATCGATGCGGCCGGCAAGGTGCTGCGCCCCAGCATCCTGTGGAACGACACGCGCTCTTATGCCGAGGCCGCGGCGCTGGATGCCGATCCGCGTTTCCGCAAGATCACCGGCAACATCGTCTTCCCCGGCTTCACCGCGCCGAAACTTGCCTGGGTGGCGAAGAACGAACCTGAAATCTTCGCGAAAGTGGCCAAGGTGTTGCTGCCGAAGGATTATCTGCGTCTGTGGCTGACGGGCGAATACATCTCCGAAATGTCGGATTCCGCCGGCACCTCCTGGCTCGATACCGGCGCGCGCAAATGGTCTTCCGAACTTCTCGCCGCCACCGGTCTGGATGAAAAACACATGCCCTCGCTGGTGGAGGGCACGGATGAGGCGGGCGTGCTGCGCGCCGAACTTGGCTCCGAATGGGGCATTTCCGGCCGCACCGTCGTTGCCGGCGGCGCGGGCGACAATGCCGCTTCCGCCTGCGGCATGGGCACCGTGAAGGAAGGCAACGCCTTCGTATCGCTCGGCACATCGGGTGTGCTTTTCGCCGCCAATGCATCTTACCTGCCGAAGCCGGAAAGCGCGGTGCATGCCTTCTGCCATGCGCTGCCCAACACCTGGCACCAGATGGGCGTCATCCTTTCCGCCACCGATGCGCTGAACTGGTATTCGCGCCTCACCGGCCAATCCGCCGCCGATCTGACCGGCGAGCTGGGTGAAACGCTGCTTGCACCAACCGGTGTCACCTTCGCGCCCTATCTCTCGGGCGAGCGCACCCCGCACAACGACGCCGCCATTCGCGGCTCCTTCATCGGCCTTTCGCATGAAAGCGACCGCAAGGCGCTGACCCAGGCGGTGCTGGAAGGCGTGACTTTCGCGATCAGGGACAATCTCGAAGCGCTGAAATCGGCCGGCACCTCGATTTCCCGCGTCACCGCCATCGGCGGCGGTTCGCGTTCGGCCTATTGGCTGGCCTCCATCGCCACCTCGCTCGGTGTGCCCGTCGATATTCCGGCCGAGGGCGATTTCGGCGCCGCCTTCGGCGCGGCCCGCCTCGGCCTCATTGCCGCGACCGGGGCCGATCCGGTGGCGGTTTGCTCGCAGCCGGAAACGGCGCGGACCATCGAGCCGGTGTCGGCGCTGGCCGGCGCCTATGAGGAGGCTTACCGGCGCTATCATGCGCTTTATCCGGCTATTCGGGCGCTTTCGCATTGAGGTATTGAGGGTGTGGCTACCCCCCCTCTGTCCTGCCGGACATCTCCCCCACAAGGGGGGAGATCGACAAGCGGCGGACACCTCGCCCATAGAACGAGCGAGTACGGCATCTGATCTCCCCCCTTGTGGGGGAGATGTCCGGCAGGACAGAGGGGGGTGAGCCACGCTCTCCAACCTATACCGAACACCATCTAAACCCACCAAGGAGGATCACCATGAGCACAGGTTTCTTCGGCGATATTGCCAAGATCAAATATGAAGGCCCCGACAGCACCAACCCGCTGGCCTTCCGCCATTACAACCCCGACGAAATCGTCGCCGGCAAGCGCATGGAAGATCACCTGCGTTTTGCGGTGGCCTATTGGCACACCTTCACCTGGCCGGGCGGCGACCCCTTCGGCGGCCAGACCTTCCTGCGCCCATGGTTCGAAGATACGATGCAGGCGGCGAAACTGAAGGCGGATGTGGCTTTCGAATTCTTCTCGCTGCTCGGTTCGCCGTTCTACTGCTTCCACGACGCCGATGTGCGCCCGGAAGGCCGGAACTTCGCGGAGAATACGAAGAACCTCAACGAGATCGTTGATTATTTTGCCCAAAAGCAGGCCGATACCGGCGTGAAGCTTCTGTGGGGCACGGCGAACCTCTTCTCCAACCGCCGCTTCATGTCGGGTGCGGCGACCAATCCGGACCCGGATGTCTTCGCTTTCTCCGCCGCGACCGTGAAGACCTGCATGGACGCCACCAAGAAGCTCGGCGGCGCGAACTATGTTCTGTGGGGCGGCCGCGAAGGTTACGAGACCCTGCTCAACACCGATCTGTCGCGTGAACTCGACCAGCTCGGCCGCTTCCTCAATCTGGTGGTGGAATATAAATACAAGATCGGCTTCGAAGGCACGATCCTGATCGAGCCGAAGCCGCAGGAGCCGACCAAGCACCAGTATGACTACGACGTCGCCACCGTTTACGCCTTCCTGCAGAAGAATGGTCTGGAAAAGGAAGTGAAGGTCAATATCGAGCAGGGCCATGCCATTCTCGCCGGCCATTCCTTCGAGCATGAGCTCGCAATGGCCAATGCCTTCGGCATTTTCGGCTCCATCGACATGAACCGTAACGACTACCAGTCCGGCTGGGATACCGACCAGTTCCCCAACAACGTGCCGGAAATGGCTCTCGCTTATTACCATGTTCTGGCCGGTGGCGGTTTCAAGAATGGCGGCACCAACTTCGATTCCAAGCTGCGTCGTCAGTCGCTCGATCCGCAGGACCTGCTGATCGGCCATATCGGCGGCATGGATTGCTGCGCCCGCGGCCTGAAGGCGGCGGCGAAGATGATCGAGGACGGCGCGCTGTCGAAGCCGCTTGCGGAGCGTTACGCCAGGTGGGATTCGGCTGAAGCCCAGAAGATGCTGCGCGGCGAGTTGAAGCTGGAAGAGATTGCCGCCCTGGTGGAGCGCGAGGATATCAATCCCGAGCCGAAGTCCGGCCGTCAGGAATATCTCGAAAACGTGGTCAATCGTTACGTTTGACACGGGCAATAGGGGGCAACGGGAGCGTCGCCCCCTCATCGCCTCGCTTCGCTCCGGCACTTCTCCCCGGCGGGGAGAAGAACAAGCGGGTTACTTCTTGCCCGAAATGGCGTGGGCGCGACATATTTCTTCTCCCCGCCGGGGAGAAGGTGGCCCGAAGGGCCGGATGAGGGGGCTTGCTCCCCTCCTCAATAAAGCGCGGACAATTTTTCTCCGTCCTTCTTTTCCTTACAGCCACTTATCCCGAAACATCTCCCCACTCATCCCCACCCGCCATTTCCGCCGCATCATTCCTCCCGCAACCGGAACGGAAGGGCGATACGCGCGGCGCCTTTCGCGAACCGGAGGCCGGCATCGACAAGCATGGTTCTGGCAGACCGTGTTTCGGAAAGGCATTCCGCCGGGCCAGAGGCGGGAAGGACCGATCCGATAGGTGCCGTGAAAAGGCTGTGACCGACCGGCTGCCCTGGCGGCCCTGATGATGCGGCCCGGTGAATGCAACGACTTCCACCACCTCCCATCTTCCACCCGCATTCGCCGGGTCGATGCCTTGCGCCGCCGGCAAACCGCTGCGGCGGCACTCCCCCATACAAAGCGCTTTGGACTTGTTAACCGCGCATCCTGAAACGTTGTAGATTCCTGCCGCCCACGACTGTACGTGCCGGCCGACATGGTCTAAACCGCTGCTGATCTTTTCACGCTCGATGGACAGAGAAGGGCCTCGTAGATGACCGATCCCAAAACGCTAGCCGCCCGTTTCCCCGGCGATTTCCTGTTCGGCGTCGCGACCGCCTCCTTCCAGATCGAAGGCTCCACGAAGGCAGATGGCCGCAAGCCCTCCATCTGGGACGCCTTCTGCAACATGCCGGGCCATGTCTTCGAGCGTCACAATGGCGATATTGCCTGCGATCATTACAATCGCTGGGAGCAGGATCTCGATCTCATCAAGGACATGGGTGTCGAGGCCTATCGTTTCTCCATCGCCTGGCCGCGCATCATTCCGGATGGTTTCGGGCCGATCAACGAGAAGGGGCTGGATTTCTACGACCGCCTCGTCGATGGCTGCAAGGCGCGCGGCATCAAGACCTATGCGACGCTTTACCATTGGGACCTGCCGCTGACGCTGATGGGTGAAGGCGGCTGGGCCTCGCGCTCCACCGCGCACGCCTTCCAGCGATACGCCAAGACCGTGATGGCCCGCCTGGGTGACCGGCTGGATGCGGTGGCGACCTTCAACGAACCCTGGTGCGCGGTGTGGCTCAGCCATCTCTATGGCATTCATGCGCCGGGCGAGCGCAACATGGAGGCAGCCCTTGCCGCCATGCATCACATCAATCTCGCCCATGGTTTCGGCGTGGAAGCCTCCCGCCATGTCGCGCCGAAAGTGCCGGTGGGGCTGGTGCTGAACGCCCATTCCGTCATCCCGGCTTCCGATAGCGACGCCGATCTCAAGGCCGCTGAACGGGCCTTCCAGTTACACAACGGCGCGTTTTTCGATCCGGTCTTCAAGGGTGAATATCCGGCCGAGATGATGGAGGCGCTGGGAAGCCGCATGCCGGTGGTGGAGGCGGAAGACCTTTCCATCATCAGCCAGAAGCTCGACTGGTGGGGCCTGAATTATTACACGCCGATGCGCGTTGCCGACGATGCGACACCGGGCGCGGAATTCCCCGCGACCATACCGGCCCCGGCCGTCAGCGATGTGAAGACCGATATCGGCTGGGAGGTCTTTGCCCCGGCGCTCCAGTCGCTGGTGGAAACGCTCTATAAACGTTACGACCTGCCGGAATGCTACATCACCGAAAACGGCGCCTGCTATAATATGGGCGTGGAAAACGGCGAGGTGGATGACCAGCCGCGTCTCGACTATTACGCCGAACATCTCGGCATCGTCGCCGATCTCATCCGCGAGGGTTATCCGATGCGCGGTTATTTCGCCTGGAGCCTGATGGATAATTTCGAATGGGCCGAGGGCTATCGCATGCGCTTCGGTCTCGTGCATGTGGATTACGACACGCAGCTACGCACGCTGAAGAACAGCGGCAAATGGTACAGCGCGCTGGCTTCGGGCTTTCCGAAGGGCAATCACGGTTTGGCGAAGGGCTGATACCTCTCCACCGTCATCCTCGGGCTTGTCCCGAGGATCTGCAACCGATTGATTTTATTCGACGTGATTAGATCCTCGGCAGAGGGCCGAGGATGACGTTGAGAGGATGCACGGCGGTCACGCAATAAAGTTCTCCCACCTTATAATCAGTTTTCCAAACTTTTTTATCGGTTACCCCGCGGTGCCTGCTTGCGCGCGCCGTCCCGCCTCCTATGTCAGACGGGCTACGAAGGCGTAGCACCCGTTCTGGCGTCCAAGGGGCAGGGCGGGATGGTCCTCCCAGGGAAAACGAACATGCTTATCGAAAAACTCAACTGGCGTTATGCCACCAAGAAAATGGATCCTTCCAAGGCCGTGTCGGAAGACAAGGTCGAGCGTATTGTCGAGGCGGCGCGGCTTGCGCCCACCTCCAGCGGTCTTCAGCCCTTTGAAGTCATCGTCGTCACCGATCCCGAAGTGCGCGCCAAGATCCGCGAGATCGCCTGGAACCAGGCGCAGGTGACCGACGGTTCGCATCTTTTGGTCTTTGCGGCATGGGACAATTACACCGAAGAGCGGATCAACCACATGTTCGATCTGGTCAACGAAGAACGCGGCATCAAGAATGAAGGCTGGGAAGCCTATCGCCAAATGCTGCTTTCCACCTATCCGCAGCGCGAGCAGCAGGTGAATTTCGAACACGCCGCCCGTCAGGCCTATATCGGCTTCGGTATGGCCGTGGCGCAGGCCGCTTTCGAGGGCGTGGATTCCACTCCGATGGAAGGCTTCGACCCGGCGAAGCTCGATGAAATCCTCGGCCTGCGTGAAAAGGGCCTGCGCTCCGTCACCATCCTGCCGCTCGGTTATCGCCAGCCGGAAGGCGACTGGCTGGTGAACCTGAAGAAGGTGCGCCGGCCGGCCGATGAATTCGTCAGCCGCGTCTGATTTCTCCCAATCGCGAAAGCTTGACTGCCGCAGGGCCGCCTACGCGGCTTTGTGGTAGATTTTTCCTCTCTTTTCAGATAATTGAAAAAACATCCCTGTTAAAAGGTGGCGTGTGCGGGCAAGTATGCGCCATCGAATTGCCGATCCCCGGCATTTCTGAGTGAAAGCCTGACGAAATGACCCGGAAAATCAGCTGTCATCGAATGTGCCCGAAGGCTGCATGAAGAGAGCGGTTCAGCACCGCAACAGGATTTTTTGAGACCCGATCCGTCACGCATTCCCAGAGTTTACAATGAGTTTTCCATCCAGCGCGGCATCCCCCGCGCGCCAAGAACAGGCGGTCCCTGAAGGGTCGGCAAAGGAGCCTATGGTCACGTTTGAAGGCGTGACCAAGACCTTTGGCGGCGCCGGCGGCAAGCCGGGCTTCGCAGCCCTTGCCGGTATCGATTACGTCGTGCCGAAAGGCTCCATCACCGGCATCATCGGCCGCTCCGGTGCCGGCAAATCCACGCTCATCCGCCTCGCCAACGGCCTTGAAAAGCCCTCGACCGGCCGCGTGGTCGTCGATGGCGTCGATGTCGCGGCGCTGGATGAAAAGAGCCTGCGCACGCTGCGCCGTTCCGTCGGCATGATCTTCCAGCACTTCAACCTTCTGTCCTCGCGTACCGCTTTCGACAATGTGGCCCTGCCGCTCGAAATCGCCGGCATGGGCAAGAAGGAGATCGAGACGCGCGTTGCGCCGCTGCTCGATCTCGTCGGCCTTTCCGACAAGGCCAATCGTTACCCGGCGGAACTCTCCGGCGGCCAGAAGCAGCGTGTCGGCATTGCCCGTGCGCTCGCCACCCAGCCGAAGCTGCTCCTCTCCGACGAGGCGACATCGGCGCTCGATCCGGAAACGACGCAATCCATTCTCGAACTGCTGAAGCGCATCAATGCCGAGCTGGGGCTCACCGTGCTGCTCATCACCCACGAGATGGAGGTGGTGAAGACCATCGCCTCGCAGGTGGCCGTCATCGACAGGGGCCTGATCGTCGAGCAAGGCACGACCTTCGATATCTTCACCGCGCCCAAACACGAGACGACCCGCAGCCTGCTGTCGTCCTCGGTCGGCGTGAAGCTGCCGCATTGGGTCACTTCGGGCCTGAAACCGCAGGCGGCGGAAGGCGACCGCGTTCTGGTGCGTCTGGTGTTCTTCGGCGAGACGGCCTTCCAGCCGCTGACGGCGCGCCTCGTCGCCGAAATCGGCCCGGACGTGAACATCCTTGCCGGCACCATCGAGGAAATTTCCGGCCAGCCCTTCGGCTCGCTGGTCGTCTCCTATCCGGCCTCGGCGGATGTCACCGCCCGCGCCAATCGCTTTTATGCTGAGACCGGTCTTCACACGGAGGTGCTCGGTTATGTCGCCTGATATGCTATTCAGCCTTCTCTCCAAGGGCCTGTTGCAAACGCTGCACATGGTCGCCGTTGCCGGCATCGTCGGCTCGCTGATCGGCGTGCCCATGGGTGTTTTCCTTGCCACCAGCGGCAAGGGCGAGCTGTTTCCGGCGCCTATGACCAACCGGATCCTCGGCCTCGTCGTGAACGCCGCGCGCTCCACGCCCTTCATCATTCTGGTGGTGGCGATCATTCCGTTCACCCGCCTCGTCGCCGGCACCTCCATCGGCACCAGCGCAGCCATCGTGCCGCTGACGGTTGCGACCGTGCCCTTCATCGCAAGGCTGGTGGAAGCGGCGATCCGCGAGGTGGACAAGGGCCTGATCGAGGCCGCCCGCGCCATGGGCGCCACGCCGCTGCAGATCGTGACCAAGGTGCTTCTGGCCGAAGCCAAGCCCGGCATCACGCTGGCGCTCACGCTCACGCTGGTCAGCCTCATCGGTTATTCGGCCATGGTCGGCGCGGTCGGCGGCGGCGGGCTGGGCGATCTCGGCATCCGCTACGGTTACCAGCGCTTCATGCCGGATGTGATGCTGGTCGTGGTTCTGGTGCTCATCGTGCTGGTGCAGCTGGTGCAGAGCGCCGGCGATAGGCTGGCCCGCAGCTTCGACAAGCGGACCCGGAAGAATTAACTGCGTTTATAATAACAACCCAAGGAGACACCCATGAAGAAACTCATTCTCGCGGCTTCGCTCGCCGCTCTCTTCACCGCCGGTCAGGCGCTGGCCGAGACCATCAAGATCGGCGTAACCCCCGCCGAGCACGCGCAGATCATGGAGCAGGTGAAGAAGATCGCGGCCGCCAAGGGTCTCGATATCGATATCGTCGAATTCTCCGACTATGTCGTGCCGAACCAGGCGCTGGCCGATGGCGAGCTGCAGGCCAACTCCTTCCAGCACCAGCCTTACCTCGACAACCAGATCGCTGACCGCAAGTTCGATCTCGTCAGCGTCGGCACCACCATCACCACCCCGATGGGCGTTTATTCGAAGAAGGTGAAGAACCTCGACGAGCTGAAGGACGGCGCAACCGTCGGCATTCCGAACGACCCGACCAATGGCGGCCGCGCGCTGCTGGTTCTCGCTTCCAAGGGCGTGCTCAAGGTCAAGGAAGAGGCCGGCCTCAAGGTAACGCCTGCCGACATCACCGAAAACCCGAAGAACATCCAGATCGTCGAACTCGACGCCGCCCAGCTGCCGCGCTCGCTTGACGATACCGACGCTTCGGTCATCAACACCAACTATGCCACGGCTGCCGGCCTGAACCCGAAGAAGGACGCCATCGCCATCGAAAGCGAAAAGTCCCCTTACGCGAACGTCATCGCCGTTCGTGCGCAGGACAAGGACAAGCCGTGGGTGAAGACGCTGGTTGAATCCTACCAGAGCCCGGAAGTGAAGGCCTTCATTCTGGAAAAGTACAACGGCACGGTCATCCCGTCCTGGTAAGCCGCTCCAGCACTGGATCAGACCGGTATTTAAGGCGAAAACCGCTTACACTTTTCGCCATCCCGGTCTAAAAAATCACGACCTCTCCCGTTCGCGGGGGAGGTTTTTTCTTTTCCGGACGGACGCAAATCCGCCTTCCATGAAAAACCCGGGGCATTTCAGGGAAGGATTTTTCAGCGCCTCTGCCAGACTGTCGTTTTATACCCGTAGTTTTTTGGGGCGGGGCCACAATGCGGCTTAACCGCTTTTGAATGTTTCCTTCGGAAGATGATGCTTTCGAAGGGGATTTTATGCGGATTGCGCCGCGCAACATTGGGGACTATTTGCCGGTCGGGCGCAGAACCGCCGTGGGCGTCGTATTGTCCACCTTCGCGCTGGTGCTTATCATCGTCACCGCGCTGGTTTTATCCGCCTTGAGCCAGGTCCGGGAAAAGGCCAACCTGCTCGACAATGCCCGTTCGCGCGAGACGACGGCGGGCGCCCTCGTCACTTTTCGCGAACAGCTCGGCGCGACGCTGAACGACTACGCCGCCTGGGACGATGCCGCCGAATATGTCTATGCCCCTGATCGTTTCGACTGGGTGGCAAGCAATTATGGCGAGATGACGGTCAATAACGATCTCTTCGATACGGCCGTGGTCATCGATGAGGACGGCAAGGTCCGCATGGCCTATCAGGACGGCAAGCCGGTGGCATGGAAGCCCGACGCCTATTTTGCCGGCGGCCTCGGGGAAATGATCGAGCGCGTGAGTTCCATGCGTCCAGGTATCACCTCGCAGGTGACCGGTTTCGTCAAGACCGGCGACGGTATCGCCGCCGCGGGCGTTGCGCTCGTGCGGATGAAGTCCGGGGCGCTGCCGTCTGTCGGTGCGGAGCGGCGTTACCTGGTTTTCGCCCGTCATCTCAAGCAGGCGACGGTGGACAAGCTTGCCCGCAATTACGTCATCGACGGTCTGGAACTGCAATATGGCGACGGGCCTGCCGCCAACCATGTGGATATCGTCAATCCGCTGGGGGAGGTGCTGGCCCGGCTCGTCTGGCGCTCGCACCTGCCGGGAGACGTCAGCTTTCATGAGGCGCGTCCGGTTGTCTTTACCGCGCTTGGCATTGCCGGCACGTTTTTTCTGGTGCTGCTCATCATCGGTTCGGCCACGCTCGACCGCCTGAAGGCGGATGAGGCGGCGGCGCGGGAGGAGGCGCTGCGCGACCGGCTGAGCGGGCTCAGCAACCGCGCCGGGCTCTTCGCCAGGCTGAACCGCATGGTCGACAGGGGCCGCCATGACAAGACGGACATCAAGCTGCTCTATCTCGATCTCGACGGTTTCAAGGAAATCAACGATTCCTACGGTCATGCCGCCGGCGACCGGCTGATCAAGGGCGTGGCGGCGGCGCTGAGAGTGCTGGTGCCGGAAGGCGCGGTGCTGGCGCGGCTCGGCGGCGACGAATTCGCCATCGCCATTCAGGGCAACGACGTCTGGGCCGAAGGCCGCAAACTGTGTCTGGCGCTTCTCGAACTCTTTACCGAGCCTTTCAGCATTGGTGAAAGGGTGGCGAGCATCGGTTGCAGCATCGGCACCTCGGTTTCCCGCGCCGGCGACATCAATGGCGAGGAGTTGCTGCGGCGTGCCGATATGGCCATGTATCAGGCCAAGGAGAACGGACGCGGGCGTTACGTTTCCTATGAGCTGAAGATGGATGCGCTGCGCGAGGAAAAGCTGCAGCTCGAAGCCGATCTTCGCTCCGCCATTCTGAACGACGAGATACAGGTGGTCTATCAGCCGGTCGTCAGCGCCGCCACGCGCTGCATTACCGGGGTGGAGGCGCTGGCCCGCTGGCAGCGGCCGGGATATGGCTTCGTGCCGCCGGATATCTTCATTGCGGCTGCCGAAACCAGCGGCCTTATTGACCGGCTCGGCCTTCTCGTCCTGCACAAGGCCTGCGAGACGGCGCAGCAATGGCCGTCCATCAAGCTCTCGGTGAATATCTCTCCCGTACAGTTCCGCAATCCGGCCTTCTCCGGCCATGTGGCCGATATTCTCGACGCGACGCAGACGCCGCCCGAAAGGCTGCGGCTGGAAATGACGGAAGGTTATTTCATCCAGCATCCGGAACGGGCGAGTGCGGCCATCGACAAGCTGAAACAGCTTGGCCTGCATATAGCGCTCGACGATTTCGGCGCCGGCTTCGCCAGCGTCGGTTATCTGCGCCGCTTCGGTTTCGACCGGATGAAGATCGACCGTTCGCTGATCATGGCGCTCGACAAGGGCGGCCGGTCGCTGGAAATGCTGCAGGCCACCGTGGCGCTGGCAAAGTCGCTCGATATTCCGGTGACGGCCGAAGGCGTGGAAACGGAAGAGCAGGCGGCCATCCTGCATCTGTGCGGCTGCGATGAGTTGCAGGGTTACCTGTTCTCGAAACCGGTCGCGGCGGAAGAGATCACCGCCATGCTGGACGGGCAGGACGCGCCGCTCTTTGCGTTGCGGGCAGGGGCGTGAGGCTGATTACTTCCACCCATTCTTGATCACCTGAAGGTGCGGCCCATTTCTTCTCCCCGACGGGGAGAAGAAACACGCGGCGCCCGCTCAAACAAACCCCAACCGTTATGCAGGCCGATAGCCGACGGGGATTACCGCCCCAGATGCCGCTCGCCGCGCTTCTTTGCCAGTTCGATCTGCTGCTGCCGGTCGCGGAAGCGCTGGCGGTCCTCTTCGCTGCGGTCGTCGTAGCAGCTCGGGCAGGACACGCCTTCCTCGAATTTGGGGGATAGGCGCACTTCCGGCGTAATCGGGTTGCGGCAGGCGTGGCAGAGCTGGTGGTCGCCTTCGGCAAGGCCATGTACCACCGAGACGCGCTCATCGAACACGAAGCAGGCGCCTTCCCACAGGCTTTCTTCTTCCGGCACTTCTTCCAGATATTTCAGGATGCCGCCCTTGAGGTGATAGACCTCGTCGAAACCCTGTTCCTTCATGAAGGCGGTGGCCTTTTCACAGCGAATGCCGCCGGTGCAATACATGGCGATCTTCGGCTTGTTGTGCAGGCCGGGATTGTTCTTCACCCAGTCGGGAAATTCGCGGAAGGTTTTCGTCTGCGGATCGACCGCACCCTTGAAGACGCCGATGGCGGTCTCGTAATCGTTGCGGGTGTCGATGACGATTGTATCCGGATCGGAGATCAGCTCGTTCCAGTCGCGCGGGTCGACATAGGTGCCGACGATGCGGTTCGGATCGATATCCGGCACGCCCATGGTGACGATCTCTTTCTTGAGCTTCACCTTCAGCCGCACGAAAGGCATGTGCGAGGCGCGGCTTTCCTTGTGCTCCAGCGCGGTAAATTCCGGCTGGGCGCGCAGGAAGGAGAGCACGGCGTGAATGCCCGCATCCGGCCCGGCAATGGTGCCGTTGATACCTTCGGCAGCAAGCAGCAGCGTGCCCTTGACGCCGTTTTCCTGGCAGAGCGCAAACAACGGCTCGCGCAGGCTCTCGAACCGCGGCAGGCGGGCGAAATGATAAAGCGCGGCCACAAGGAAATCACCAGAGACTTCCGGGCGGGGGAGAATGGTCGTGTCGGTCATGGGCGCTGAAATACAGCGACGGCGGCCGCAAAGCAATATTTATCGGCGGGTTCGGGTATTTTGAAAATCGTCAAATATCTGCCGGAGTGAGGCAAATGGGAGGCGCTTCGTGCCTCAAATCCGACATTGGCGAAAGCGCAAGACCTGTCTTCCGTCATCCTTGGGTCTGTCCCAAGGATCTAATCACGTGGCGCAAAATCGAAACGTTGCAGATCCTCGGGACAGGCCCGAGGATGACGCCGAGCCCGACGGGACGTTTTCACGTCGTCTCCAGCCTATTTCGCCGCCTGCCGCCACAACAGGCCGACGATGCGGCTTTCGGTGCGGGCGGATTCGGAAAACACCTCGTTTGCCAGCGCAAGACCTTCCGTGCGCAGCGCCTGCTGTCGCTCGATGATGGCATCGAGCAGCAGGGCCAGCCGCTCGCCATTGCCGAAACGGTCCGGCTCGCGGTCGGCGACGGCGGCGAGAACCGAGAGATCGTGCTCGTGGCCGAGAATATCCACCAGCCGCTTGGTATCGGCCCGCTTGGCGCGCATGGCGGAAGGCCAGAGCCGGCGCATCAGGCCAAGATGCATCCAATAGGCCTGCCCGGACTTGCGCAATTCATGGAAATGCTCGACGTCGGCCTGCTCGTGGCAATCGGTGAGCGCCTTGCGCGCCCTTTTTCTCTGTTTCGCCCAGGCGCTTCTCAGCAGCCGGGCGGTGTCTTTCAACTCATCCGGCAGCGACAGGTCCTCAAGCTTCTGGCGCGCTTCCCCGCAGCCGGCAATGGCGGCGGAAATGGCTTCGTCGAGACCTGCCTCATGTTCTATGGCGTCGTCGCGGCGCGCGCGCAGCATCGCGGTGATCGAGCGCAACGCTTCGCCCTGGGCATCGGAACGCGCGAAGGCCTCGAGATATTCCGCCGTCTCCACCAGCGCCGTTGCATCGCGCGCAAAGGCGAGGGAGCGGGCGATATCGCGAATACGGGCGTTTTCCTCGCGGCCGAAATCCGGCGCCGCCTTGCGGATGAGGCGATAGAGGGCGCGCAGCCGCTTGAACCGCTTGCGGGCGTCGTGCACGGCCTCGTGCGATCCGGACGGCTGGTCGCGAAGGATCGTGACCGTATCGTCGATCAGCTCCAGCCCGGCCCGACGGATTTCATTGTCGAAGGGCTTTTTCGGATCAATTCTGAAGGGCATCCGGCAAGTCTCCGTTCGGACAGTCCATGGCGAGCGACTGGTTGGAGAAGCGCTTGTCTCCGGTGACTTCCCTGCCCAGCCAGGACGGCAGATCGGGATCGGCATTCTCGTCGTTCATTTCCACTTCCGCCACCACCAGCCCGTGATATTTCCCTTCGAAAACATCCACTTCCCAGGTGAAGCCGCCATGATCGACGGTGTGGCGGGTTTTTTCGATCACCACGCCCGGCGCGCTCGCCATCAGCTCTTCGGCGTCCTTGAGGGGTATGGAATATTCATATTCGTCGCGAACAAGCGCGCTTGCGCCGATCTTGATGGTCAGGGTCGCATCGCGCCGGTCGACGATCCTGACCCGGACCGAGCGGTTTTCCATCGAGGCGACATATGCCTGCCGGAAAGCCATGCTATGCGTGACCTCATTGCGCCATTCAACGCCTGCAACAAGAAACTTCCGTTCAATTTCCTTGGCCATGCTGTCTCCGCGAACTGGGGCGCCAGATTATCGCAATATGATAGTGTGATGAAGCGAATTGATTGAAGTATCTGGATAAAAATGCGGCTGGCGCGCCTCGACATGAAAGCCGAGGCAGGCTAATCGGTAGACGGAATTTCAATCGTTTCAATTGCGCAAGGGAGGCTCATCTTGGCCCAGGACTCCGAAAAACTGCTCTCCATCCTCAAGCTCCAGCCGGTCGTGCCGGTGCTGATCGTGGATGACGCCGCTTCCGCCGTGCCGCTTGCGCGCGCTTTGGTCGCAGGCGGCCTGAAGGCAATCGAGATCACCATGCGCACGCCGGCGGCGCTCGATGCCATCCGCGCGGTTGCGGCGGAAGTGGAGGGTGCGAATGTCGGCGCCGGCACCATTCTCAATGCCAGGGATTTCGAAGCGGCGGCGGAAGCCGGCTCCACCTTCATCGTCAGCCCCGGCATCAATAAAAGCGTGCTGGAAGCCGCGCGCGGTTCGAAGGTGCCGTTGCTTCCGGGTGCTGCCACTGCCAGCGAAGTCATGGCGCTGCGCGACGAGGGTTACAAGGTGCTGAAGTTCTTCCCGGCCGAACAGGCCGGCGGCGCACCTTATCTCAAGGCGCTGTCCTCGCCGCTCGCCGGCACCGTCTTCTGCCCGACCGGCAGCGTCTCGCTCAAGAACGCCAATGATTATCTCTCCCTGCCGAACGTCGTCTGCGTCGGCGGCTCCTGGGTCGCCCCGCGCGAACTGGTGGCGACGGGTGACTGGGCGGGCATCACCAAGCTTGCCGCCGAAGCCGCCGCATTGCGCGGCTGATTTGCATCCTGTCAAACCCGTTCACGAAGGCGTGAGCGGGTTTGACATTTGTATTCGGCCCACGGCTTCCTATCTCCCCTGTAGATTTGACCTCTACAGGAGATTTTGATGTTCGACGCCAAGAAGCTTCTTGAACAATTCCTCGGCTCGCAGGTGCCGGGCCTTTCGGGAAGCGTCCGTGACAGAGCCGGGCAGGCCGCCGATATCGCAAAGAACAATCCGCTCAAGGCCGGCGCGCTCGCCGCCGCCATTCTGGGCACTAAGACCGGCCGCAAGCTCGCCGGCAATGTCGCCACCATCGGCGGCGTGGCCGCCATCGCAGGTCTCGGTTACCTCGCCTACAAGAATTACAAGTCCGGCCAGGCGCCTGAAGTTGCGCCGAAACCCGAGCCGGAGCTGCTCGCCCCGCCCGCCGATTCCGCCTTCCACCCGCAATCGCCAGCTCTTTCCAATGATTTCGCGCTGAAACTCATCCAGGCGATGATCGCCGCCGCCAAGGCGGACGGTCATATCGATGAGAAGGAGCGCGCCAATATCATGGACAAGGTGCAGGTCTCCGGTCTCGATAGCGAAGCCGAGCGGTTCCTCGAAAAAGAGCTGGCCGATCCGCTCGACATCGACGCGCTGGTGGCTGCCGCCCGCACGGAAGAGCAGAAGGTGGAGCTTTACACCGCCTCGCGGCTTGCCATCGAGGCCGATACGCGGGCGGAGCGGGGCTATCTCGACCTTCTGGCCGGGCGGCTTGGGCTGCCGGATGCGCTGGTCGATCATATCGAGGCGACGGTGGTGGCGGCGAAGGTTTGAGGTAGGCGTTTAGCCTCGGCGGCTGTGGTTCACCCCCCTCTGCCCTGCCGGGCATCTCCCCCTCAAGGGGGGAGATCAGCCAGAAGAAAACGCTCGCTCACTCGCAACGCTGAAGATGGCCGAGAGGCCGCCTCGGGTCGATCTCCCCCCTTGAGGGGGAGATGCCCGGCAGGGCAGAGGGGGGTGAACCGCACCCGCAGACCTGACACATGCACTGTTGTCATCCCGCCCCGCTTGCCCTAATCCTTCTCCCAGCAAATGGGGAAGAGAATGCGCGATCTGAGTGATTTCAAGGGATGTCCGCCGCCGCAGCCGGTGGTGTTGAAGGGCCGTTACGTGACGGCGGAGCCGTTCGATCGCGAAAGACATCTCGCAAGGCTCTGGGCCGCACTTGGCGGCGAGGGCGTGAATGCGCTGCTCAAATATTTCCCACAAAGCGCCTTTCCCGATGCCGATGCTTTCGGCGACTGGCTCATTGGCGCGGGGCAGAAGCTCAACTGGGTCACGCTGGTCTTCGTTGAAAACGCCACCGGCGATATCGTCGGCATGGCGAGCTATATGCGGCCCGATCCCGCCAATGGCGTGGTCGAGGTGGGCTCCGTCGCCCATGGCGCGAAGATGAAGCGCTCGCCTCTTTCCACCGAGGCGCATTACCTGATGGCGAAACATGTTTTCGAGGATTTGGGGTATCGCCGTTACGAGTGGAAATGCCACAATGAAAACGAGCCCTCCAAGATAACGGCGAAGCGTTATGGCTTCACCTTCGAGGGCGTCTTCCGTCAGCATATGATCTCGAAGGGGCAAAATCGCGATACGGCGTGGTTTTCCATGATCGACGGCGAATGGCCGCTGATCGGCAAGGCCTTCGAAGCCTGGCTTGCGCCGGAGAATTTTGCGGCCGATGGCGCGCAGAAGCGCAAGCTCGAGGATATCCGTGCGGAGTTTGCCGATGCCATTGCCTGAAAATCCGGCGCCTGAAAACCCGGCGCCTGAAAAGCCGAGCTCCGGCAAGAAGGATTGGTCTCCGGCCATCGCCGCCGCCCTCATCATTGTCGGTTTCGGGCTGGTCTTTTTCGTCATGCCGAAGATCATGCTATGGCTGGGCGATTATTCGCCCTGGCTCGCCGCTGCCTTCGGCACGGTTGCCGTGCTGTGCTTCTTCCTGCTGTTCTGGCTGCGCGCGCGTTACCAGCGTCGCCGTGACGGTTAGAGCTTAAGCGACGCGCCGAGCAGCAACAGCCCCATGATGAGCACGAACAGCGCACCGGCGATCTCGATCGCATGGCTGATGCCGGCTGCCCTGCGGCTGCCGGGGCCGGCGAAACGCACGGCGAGGCCCTTTGCCGAGACAGCCATGATGGCGAGCAGAGATACCGTTATGGCCGTGCCGAGCGACATGGCGAGGACGGAGAGCACGCCGCCGAGATAAAGCCCGTTCAGAAGCGCAAAGCTCATGACGATGATCGCGCCAGAGCAGGGCCTGAGCCCCACGGCGATGATGGCTGACCATGCCTCTTGCAGGCTGAAGTTCTTTCCCTTGAGCAGCATCGGATCCGGTGCATGGGATTTGCCGCAGGCGGCGCAGAGATCGCCCGTGCCATCATGGTCGTGATCGGCAAAAACCGGCTTGCCCTGAAACCGGAGGCCAGTGCCCATGCCGGTGGTTCTGCCGACTGTCGTTTCACCTGCCGCCGCAAAAACGGCAACAGGCTCGCGCCGGATGCGCAGTGACCAGAGTTTTCGCACCAGCAGCCAGGCGCCGAACAGCGCCACCATGGCGAAGCTGGCGATCTCCATCGCCTGCGTGGCCTTCGTCATGGTGATGGAGGTGCCGCGCAGCACCAGCCAGGCCGCACCGACGAGGCCGATGGCCATCAAACCCTGAATGAGCGCCGAAACGAAAGAAATGAGAATGCCGCGTTTCAGCTGGGTCTCATTGGCGATCATATAGGACGAAATGACCGCCTTGCCGTGGCCGGGGCCGGCGGCGTGGAAAACGCCATAAGCAAAGGAGAGGCCGATCAACGAGCTGAGCGCCCAGCCATCCTCGCGCATGGCCTTCAACGCGCCGGTCAGCGCCCGATAAAACATCTGCTGGTGCACGTTGATCCATTGCATCAGCGGCGCGAAGGGGCCGCCGACGGAAAAGGAAGGCTCGGCCGAGCCGATGCCGAGCGGCGATTGCGCATGGGCCGCACCGGCCACGGCAATGAGGCCGATGGCGACGGCGAAGAGGCCGGCCCTGCGGCTCAGCATGAGACCTCCAGCCGGGTGGCGAAGAGCTTGGTCATGTCGGTGCCGGTCGGATCGTTGAAGAAGGCGTCGGTGAGCGTGCCCTGGTTCTGCGAGATCACCTCGTCGGGATCGGGACGGACGACATGGTGCTTGCAGGCATTCAGATCCTTACCCTGCGTGGCGATATCGCCATCCTTGGCGAAATCGATTGCCGTATACATGGTCGGATCCCAGGCACCGAAGCTGAGCTTGCCCTTGACGGCCAGAGGCTTGGTCGGCTTCACGGAGAAGAACATCAGGATCTGCTGATCCTTATAGTCCACGTGAATGGCCTCGGGCTTGGAAAATTCCACCGGTTTTCCATTGGCGGTGATGAAGGTGTAGTAGGAATATTCGGCGAGCGATTCCAGAACGGTATTGCCGATCTCGGCCAGCTCGTCCTTGTCGAGCTTCAGATCGCTGTTCTTGTCGTAGTCCATCACCACGCTTGCCGAGAACATCTCGTCGAAACGCCAGATGTTGCGCACCTCCTGAACGGTGCCGTTCGGCCCCTCGACGATTTCCATGCGGGCTTCGGCAAAGATATGCGGATGCGCCGCCGCGGCGACGGGAACGCAGGCAAGGCCGGCCGCGAGGAGCAAAAAGCGTCTGTTCATTATCCGGTCTGTCCTGCCTTCGAATCTGGAAGGTCTGACTCTAGCAGAAATTGGGACCGAATTTCGACCTGATGCGTCCGATCCTTCGCGCGGGCCGACACTAAATTTCAGAAGGTGCCGCTGAAACGCGAGGTGATGCTGGAGCCGCTATAGGCAAGATCGGTATCGCGCTCGCCATGCAGCAGGCGGTTGAACTCCACCTCCAGCTTGCTGTTCTTGCCGGTATCGAAGGAGAGCGTCGCGACCAGCCGGCGCTCGCTGGTATCGTAATTATAATAGATCCAGTCCTTGTGGACCCGGTGCAGCGCAAGATCGAGCCCCACCTTTTCGGTGAGCCTGCTTTTGATGACGAATTGAAAGCGCCGATGGAATTCGGCAATCGGGTCATCCGGGTCGAAAAGCGCATAGTCCTGCGAAAAGCCCGCGCCGAAGGCGATACGCTCGGTGGCTTTCACCTCGGCCTCGGCCCGCAGATAGGGGCGGGTGCGCTTTACCTTGTCGCTGATCTCATCGCCTGAAATGGATGTGAAGCCCGCTTCGGCCAGAACCGCGAAACGGTCGGAGAACCTGTAACCATAGGCCAGAGAACCTCGCAGCGTGTTGGCCGGGAAACGTTCATATTTTTCCTGCTGCCCCTCGGGCACGGCGATACGGTCGTAAGCAAGCGTCAGCCCCGCCTCGCCGCCGCCGAGTGATTGTGCATGTTCCGCTTTCAGCGATAAAAGCGCCTCGTTCGCTTCCAGTCGGGTGGGCAGGAAATAGGCCGGGCGGAACCGCGCCTTGCCTTTCATCAGGCTGGCGACACTTGCCGTCAACGTGTTCTTGCCGCCAAGGGCGAGGATGCCGAGCTGGGAAGACGCCTCCAGCTTGTGATCCAGCTGCCGGTAACCAATGTCTTCTTCCGGCAGGTGCAGGAATATATCGCCGGCATCGCTGCGGGTGCCGCGCAGCTCAAGGGCCCATTCCAGTTTTTCGGAAAATCGTTTCGTCAGCCCCAGTGCCGCGATGGTGTTATGTTCATTGGCGAAACGATAACGGGGCAGGCGAACCTCTTCCTGCTCGAGCGAATAACGCAGCTCCGCCCCCTCCAGCGTGATCTTGCCATTGAGCCCGAAGCCGGCGCGCAGCGAAATCGCGCTCAGCCGGTTGGTGTCGGCGAAATAATTGCTGTCATAAACAATGCCGGATTTATAGGTGACATTGTGTTCATCGGCCTTTTCCCCCGCCCACGCGCCGCAGGCGCAGGCAAGCCCGAGAACAAGCGCGATATATCCCCCCACCCGCATGCGCATCTCCGGTCTCTAATTAAGCAATATCTTATATTTGGATGGTTAACAAAGTTTCCCGCGCCGCTTTACTATTGCGGCGCAGGTGCTGACCGGAATTGTTTGAGAAAGGGGTGGTAGCGCGAAGTCGCGATATGTAAAATTTGATTAAAATCGCAAGTATTAGTGTTAATCGTTTATTGTAATATTAGCCTTTGCTTGAATTAGAATCCTCTAAATATACAGTTCGGTTACGCCAGATGGCGTGATCAAATAAAAGAGGAGAGAGAAATGATTGCAAAGTTCGCTTGTGTAGCCGCTATTCTTACTGTCGCTTCCGTTGGTCAGGCCAATGCGGGCGGTCTTCTGGGAGGCATCCTGTCCGGCAACAGCAACAAGGGCGGCGCCCTTGTCGTCGTCTCGCCCAGCATCGATCTCGGTGTCAGCGGCATCCTGTCCAATAACGGGATTCTGAATGGCAACAAGACCGGTATCCTGAACGGTGTGCTGAACGGCAACAAGACGTCCGTCGATGTCATCGACAACAAGAATGACGGCGGCAAAAAGCGCCGCCACTAACTGAAACGTGGAGCGGGATGGCGAAACCATCGGGCTTTTCTCCATCCCGCTCCAACGCAACAGCTCGAAAATCATCAGGGATTTTCGACGCAGACGATGCGCGCAGCGCATAAGCCGGCAATGATCCTCGAGTTGCGTGTGTTTGACGCATGGCGTTTCCGGCAAGAACAAACGGCGCATCGCATGACTGGAAGAGGGCCTCGCGGCCCTCTTTTTTTTGTCCGCGTCGCGATGTGAACGACGCGCACAGAAGTGCGGGATGGCCACTACTCGTGGTGGTCTTTGTGATGTGGTGGGAGCCGTTTTCATGTTGCGGTGGCCGACTTGTGAATATCCGCGTTAATTCTAATTTATATTTGGTAAATATTGCAGATATTAATCGAAATACGTTTCATGACGGTTATTTTATCTGTGCTATTTACGCGATTTTAACCACGATGTTCTTCAATCTACGAGTGCGTTAACCCCGTCACGACGCTGCGCTTCTGGTCGCGAAATACTCGCAGCCCGCAGGTGACGGGATGTTATTTTTCAAGGAGCTATCGCATGTTGAAACAATCACTTCTCGCGCTCGGCCTGCTCGGCGTTTTCTCCGGTGTGGCCGCTGCCGCCGATGCCGTCAGCGACATTCCGTCCGCGCCGGTCGTCAACGACGTTGCGCCTGCCTTTTCCTGGGATGGTGTTTATGTCGGTGCGTCTGCGGGTTACGGCTGGAACCGGGTCAAGTCGACGACTTTTGGCGTCACCACGAAGCATGAATTTGACGGCGGCCGTTTTTCCGGTTTCGCGGGCTATAATTTCGAAGTTGCCCCTTCCGTCATTCTCGGCGTCGAGGGCGATCTCGGTTACGCCTGGGGCGACAAGACCATTGTCACCAGCGAGGTTTCCGCAGGCCTGAATGGTTCTGCACGCCTGCGCGCCGGTTACGCGGTCGACCGCGCGCTGATCTATACCGCCGCCGGCTACACCGCGACGGACAGCGAAGTCAAAGCGCCGTTCGGCGAGGACAGCAAGGTCCTGCACGGCTGGACGGTCGGTGCGGGTATCGATTATGCCTTCACCAACAACCTGTTTGGACGCGTCGAATATCGTTACAACGACTTCGGCAAGGCAACCTACCGTACCGGTCCGATCACCTCGACCGGCGATGTCAGCGAACACGTCGTCAAGGTTGGCCTCGGCGTAAAGTTCTGACGGTTATTCCGTTTTCGACAGGGGGCGGCGCAACCTTGCGACGCCCCACGCGCTCGATGCGGCGATCCTGGCATCGATCCAGCGAACGTTCCGCCGAAGATGAAAACGCGCATTGCTTTCCAAGCGGGCTTGAACCACAGGCCGTTTTGGTGTGATGGTGGTCGCCGTCATTCCGTCCTGCCTCCCAGCCTTCAGTCGATTCCCATGCTCCAGAAAAGCACTTCGCCGGGCGCTTTCGATCGTCAGGCCTATTTGATCGCCCTGCTGGTTTTTATTGCCGGCAGCACCAATGCGGCCGTCGTGCCGTTTATCGGTTTCTATATCATCCAGGTGCTCGGCCATCCGCCGGCGACGGTCGGTTTTTACAGCGTGACGGCGGCGCTGGCTTCGATTGTCGCCAGCCGTGTTTATGGCGAGCGTGTCGATGCCGGGGTGCGGGTGAGGCCGCTGTTGATGCTTTCCGTGTGCGGCGCTTTTGTCGCGGCGGCTGCGGCGAGTTTCGGGCATCTGGCGCTGCTGGTGGCGATAACGGCGACCGGCATGGGGCTTTCCAATGCCGCCAGCACGCTCATTTTCAGTTACGGCCGGTATCATGGCCGGGTGAGGGCGCTGGATACGGCCGCCTATAATGCCTTCCTGCGAACAATGGTGTCGCTGGCATGGATGCTGATTCCCGCCGCCGCCTATCTGATCTTCGACCTTGCCGGCGCGAGCGCCGTGTTCGTGAATGCCATGCTGATGGCGGTCATCTGGGGCGGGCTTGCCCTTGCGGTCGTGCCGCGCGACCAGACCAGCCCGATGGAGCGGCGACAGGCGGGTGACGACGATACGCGGCGCAACCTGCCGCTGCTTCTGGCGGCGGCCGCCAGCTTCTGCATGTCTTTTGCCCATGCTCTCTGCGCCTCGGCCCTGCCGGTGTTTCTGGTGCGGGAGGTCGGTCTGCCGGATTACGTGCCGGGCCTGTCGCTCAGCGTCAAATGCGCCATGGAGGTTCTGTTCATCCTGCTTGCGCCGCGAATGATGCGCCGCTTCAGCGCTCGCCTGCTTCTGGGCGTTTCGGCGGTGATGGCCATCGTCGCCTTCAACGTCATCGCCTCGGTCACCACATTGCCGGCCATGATCGCGGGTGCGGCGCTGGAAGGCGCCTATTACGGCCTTTGCGCCGGCACTTGCCTTACCTTCGTGCAGGGCTTTGCGCGCGGCCGCACGGCCCGGGCGACGGCGCTCTACATGAACTCCATCTTTCTCGCCGCGCTTTTTGCGGTGCCGCTGATGGGGTTCGTATCCCAATATGCGAGTTTCGGCGTCTCGATCCGGCTCGCTTCGGCTGGCGCGGGCGCGGCCTTGCTGCTGTTGTTTTTGACGCGGCGGCAGGTGGGGGAGTAGGGCGTTCCGGCGGATGTGTAGGGCGGCCTGTTACGCCCGCGTCCATCCCTCAAGCCGAAATATCGATGATCCCGCAATCCCCCGCTTCCGAAGCAAAGGCGAGCAGCTTGCCGGTGGCGCTCCAGTCCATGCCGGTGATGGCGCCCTTGCCGGGGCGGCGCAGCAGGGCTTCCTTGCCATCGACAAGGCGAACGCCGAGGATCATGCCGTCGATGAAGCCGATGGCGAGCACATCTTCCACAGGGTGGAAGGCGACATTGGTGACCATGATGTTGGCGCGGCTGCCGAGTTCTTCCGGGGCCTTGCCCATCGGGCCGTCCTTGCCGGCAAACGGCCAGACGATGGCGGCCGGCGCGCCGGAAGAGGCGAGCCATTTGCCCTTTGCCGACCAGGAGACGGATTTGACTTTGGCGGGATAACCCGTCATGCGCATGTGGCGCGCTTCCATGCCGCCCTTGGTGGCTTCCATCTTCCAGCCGTGCAGGGCGTTTTCCTGCATGGTGGTGACGAGGAACTTGCCATCGGGCGAGAAGGTGACGCCGGTATGGGCACCCTTCCATTCAAGATCGACGGGATCGCCGGCGGTCGCCACCCAGTGCAATGTCACACCGTTATAACGGGCAACGGCAATGCGCAGGCCCTTGGGCGCGAAGGCGATGGCCTCCACCGTGCGCTCTTCCTTGAATTCCTTGACCGTGCCGTCCGACAGCCGGACGAAGCTGGATTTGCCGACGCCATAAGCGACAGCCTTCTGCGGCCCGCCGGCAACGACGCCCACCCATTTGCGCGGCACATTGGCGATTTCGCCGATGCTGCCGTCATGGCCGATGCGCAGCACACGTCCGTCTTCACCGCCTGACAGCAGCGTGGCGCTGTAGGGATCGCGCACGCAGGTCAAAAGCCCGTCATGCGCCTCAGTCACCTTCTCGCCGCCATCCAGCCGGTGAATGGTGCCGGCGGCGGTGGCAAACAGGGGAATGTCGCCGAGAAAATGGGTCGAGACCACGTGGCCTTCGATATCAAGCGGGGCAACAGTCGGCATGGGGCATCGGTCTTTCGTATCTGTGTCGGATGGGGCGACGATGTCGACCCCGGCGGCAGGCATGGTTCTAAAGCATTTCCGGCAAAAGCGGAACCGCTTTTACGTTCGGACGATTCGTGAAATCAAGTAGATAGAGCGATTTGTGGTAGAGGAACCACCCTACACGGCAGTTGGAAATCATTGACACTCCGGCGCTCCGGGCTCACCCCCCTCTGTCCTGCCGGACATCTCCCCCTCAAGGGGGGAGATCGTTCCGTGGCGAGGTTTCGAACCTCTCGACGGTCGAGAATGAAGCAGCGAGAAAGCCTCTTGCCGATCTCCCCCCTTGAGGGGGAGATGTCCGGCAGGACAGAGGGGGGTGAGCCCGGAGCGCCGGAGTGTCAATGATTTTAACTGCCGTGTACGGTGTAGAAGAACGCGCGTCGGGCAGATGACGGACGCAGCCGCACCCCGGTCTGGCACCGGGGTGACGGGGCCAAACGATCAGGCCGTCGCGAGGCAGGCGTTGAAGCTCTTTTCCAGCTTTTCGCGGTCCAGTTCGCGGCCGATGAAGACGAGGCGGCTTTCGCGTTTTTCGTCTTCCTTCCACGGGCGCTGGTGATCGCCCTCGATGATCATGTGCACGCCCTGCACCACGTAACGTTCCGCATCGCCCTTGAAGGCGATGATGCCCTTGAGGCGCAGGATGTTCGGGCCGTCGGTCTGGGTGACCTTCTGGATCCACGGGAAGAACCGCTCGGGGTTCATTTCGCCGCCACGCAGCGAGACCGACTGCACCGTCACGTCATGGATCGGCGAAACCGCGCCATGGTGGTGATGATCGTGGCCATGGTCGTGCCCATGGTCATGATCGTGATGATGATGCCCGTGATCGTGGTCATGGTCGTGATGATGGTGGTCATGATCGTGGTGGTGATGGTCGCAATCGGGGCCGCAGACGTGGTCGTCATGGCCGTGCTCGAGGAAATGCGGATCGTTTTCCAGCGCGCGCTCCAGATTGAAGGCGCCCTGATCGAGAACCCGGGCGAGATCGACGCCGGAACGGGTGGTCTTGTAGATGCGCGCGGACGGGTTGATGGCGCGCACGATATCCTCGATGCGGGCGACTTCCTCCGGCGAAACGAGATCGGTCTTGTTGACGACGACGACATCGGCAAAGGCGATCTGGTCTTCGGCCTCGCGGCTGTCCTTCAGGCGCAGCGGCAGGTGCTTGGCGTCAACGAGGGCAACGACGGCGTCAAGCTCGGTCTTGGCGCGCACGTCGTCATCCATGAAGAAGGTCTGGGCGACGGGAACGGGATCGGCGAGGCCCGTCGTCTCGACGATGATACCGTCGAAGCGGCCGGGGCGGCGCATCAGGCCTTCCACGACGCGGATGAGGTCACCACGCACCGTGCAGCACACGCAGCCATTGTTCATTTCGTAGATTTCCTCGTCGGATTCGACGATCAGATCGTTGTCGATGCCGATCTCGCCGAATTCATTGACGATGACAGCGTATTTCTTGCCGTGGTTCTCGGAGAGAATGCGGTTGAGAAGCGTCGTCTTGCCGGCGCCGAGATATCCCGTCAGGACGGTGACTGGAATGGGCTTGGCTATAGCTGTTTCGGTCATGGAAAACCCCGCGTGGAGAGAGGCCGTCAGGCCTCAGGAAGATGTGTCGTCGTCCATATAGGCGCGACGTCTTGGCAGTTCAAAGAGATTTTGGCCGAATTCGGCCATGTCACTCAAATTTTGTTATGAAATAACGTTATGTCAAAAGCGTGGATATCTTCAAGCAGTTCGACAAGGCCTTTTACGGCGTGGGAAATCAGCCTTTCGCCCTTTTCCGCGGTGGCGGCGGCGGCGTTTCCGGCAACGCCATCGGGGTTCAGATCGCTCATCAGCCAGCCGAAGGCATGCGGACCATAGGCGCGCAGGTGTTTGAAGCGGCTGGCGAAATCGCTCTGGCGGGAGGGAAAGTTCGCGGCCTTCTGCATCGCCACCCGCTCGGGGTGAAGCGCCAGCATGACCGATGTTTCGATATCGCCGCCATGAATATCGACCGCCTTGTCCTCCGGCTTCACGATATCGGCCGGTACGCCGAAACGGGTCCAGCTTGTGGCGACCGCCAGCATGCCGAAACGGGCGCGGGCCTCGGTGGCAACAATGGTCATCAGCGGTGAGTTGCCGCCATGGGCGTTCAGCATCACGAATTTGCGCACGCCCTTTTTATATTCCGCCTCGGCGATGCCGAGCCAGCGCTCGATGGCCTCATCGTAACGCAGGGTTTTCGTGCCCGGCACATTCATGTGTTCGATGGAATAGCCGACCGGTTCCGCCGGCAGGAAGGAGACGGGCAGGTGGGCGGGCAGGGCGGCGGCGAGACGGGCGGCGATGCCTTCGGCAATCAGCGTATCGGTCTCGAAGGGCAGGTGCGGCCCATGCTGTTCATGCGCGCCGAGCGGCAGCACGGAAATTGCAGCTGTTGCGCGAAGATGCGGGTCTGTTACGTTTTCGTCGTGATAATGCGTGTATGAGTTTGGCATCTGGCAGTCCGCGCGTGCATTCGGTAAGGATTTCCAGCAACATATATCGGTTCCGCCACAGGGTAAAAGGCACTCGCATATGAGCAAGGATAAAACTGGGCATAAGGACAAGGGCGCCAAGAAGGAAAAGAGTGGCAAGAAAATAAAGGACGCCAAAAAACGGGATGAGAATTTCAACCCCGAGGAACTGGCGCAATCCATCACCCAGGCGGCCCGCTCCATGCGCACGGCGCTCAGCCACAGCCTTGCCGAAAGCGGGCTTTATGCGGGCCAGGACGGCGTTATTCTGGCGCTGGCGCAGGAAGGCAGCCTGACGCCGGGGCAGATCGCCCAGAAACTCGGCGTCAAGGCGCCGACCATGACGCGCACCATCGGCCGCATGGAAGCGCAGGGTTTCGTGGAACGCAGCGGCGACGACGAGGATGGCCGCGTGACGCTGGTGAAGCTGACGGAAGCGGGTTTGAAAAGCGTCGAACACATCAATGTTTCCATCGCCAATTGCGGCGCAAGAGCCGTCGAGGGGCTTTCTGCCAAGGATGTGCGCAACATCGTTAAACTCTTGAAGGCGATAGACGCCAATCTTCAATAATTTTTGCTGAAATTTTTAAAAGAACCATCTGTTTTGTGGGTATTCCTTAAACGGGTTGCGGATTTTGTTTAAATTGTTTAATTGCAATTTAAACGGAGCCATCCGTCATTGACACGCGTTTGGGGAGGAATGCCGTGGCCCAAAAGGTCAAACTGTCCACGATTGCCGAAAGCCTCGGTCTTTCGACCGCCACCATTTCCCTTGCATTGCGCGACAGCCCGCTGGTCGCTTCCGATACGCGGGACAAGATCAAGGAACAGGCGCGGGCGCTGGGTTATATCTATAACCGCCGGGCGGCCAGCCTGCGCACCTCGCGTTCCGGCATCGTCGGCGTGGTGTTCCACGATGTGATGAACCCGTTCTATGGCGAAATTCTCAAAGCCATCGAAAGCGAGCTGGATCGCAGCCGCCAGACCTTCATTCTTTCCAACCATTACGATTCGGTGGAAAAGCAGCGCACCTTCATCGAAACGCTGCTGCAGCTCGGTTCCGACGGCATCATCATGTCGCCCGCCATAGGCACGCCGATCGAGGATATGACGCTGGCCGAGGAAAACGGAATGCCCGCCATTCTGGTGGCCCGTTCCATGGACGGCGTCGATATGCCGACCTATCGCGGCGACGACAGCTATGGCATTTCGCTTGCCACCAACCACCTGATCAGCCTCGGCCACCGCACCATCGCCATGGTTGGCGGCACCGACCAGACATCGACCGGCCGTGACCGTTACCAGGGTTACGTCAATGCGCTGCGCAAGGCCGGCATCGAGGTCGATCCGAACCTGCGCATTCCCGGCCCGCGCTCCAAGCAGGGCGGTTTCGAGGCTGCCGTGCATTTCCTCTCCCTGCCGCAGAAGCCGACGGCGGCCGTCTGCTGGAACGATCTCGTCGCCATCGGTCTCATGAACGGCATTTCCCGTGCCGGTCTGGTGCCGGGCGTCGATATTTCCGTCACCGGCTACGACGATCTTGAAGAGGCGGCGATTGCCACACCGGCGCTGACCACCGTTTCCAACGGTCAGGCCGAGGTGGGGCGCTTGGCGGCCCGCGCGCTGCTGGACCGGCTGGCGGGCAGCCACGAGCCTGACGGCATTCACCTCATCAAGCCGGAAATGCGTATCCGGCAATCGACCGGGCCCGTGCGGCCGCGGGTGTGAGGCTTCAGACGATGGGAAACGGTGCGCGTTCTGTGCATTGCACCTTTCCGTCATCCCGGCCGATGCTACAAGTAAACCACAAGGCGTCCACACAAGGCCGGGATGACGGGTGGAGGGGCTGCAACATTCCAATCGTGACGGCCTGCTGTCTCACCGCAGCGCTCTACTCCCCTTATTTCATCCCCGTGCCAGCAATGCCTGTCGTGATGTAACGCTGCAGGAACAGGAACACGACAGTGACAGGCGCCAGGCTGAGGAAGGTCATGGCGAGGATATAGTGCCATTGCACCGAGAACTCGCCCTGGAAGGCGTTTAGCCCCACCTGCAGCGTGAAGTTTTCGCGGCTGCTGAGAACGATCAGCGGCCAGAGGAAGTCGTTCCAGCGCCAGAGCACCGAGAAGATGGCGAGAACCGCGAGCGCCGGCGCCGTCAGCGGCAGGATGATGCGCCAGAAGATACGGAATTCGCTTGCCGCATCGACGCGGGCCGCCTCGATCAGCTCGTCCGGGATGGTCAGCATATATTGCCGCAGCAGGAACACACCGGTCGGCGTCGCGACCGTGGGGATGATGACGCCCCAGAGATTGTCGACGAGGCCGACGCCGACGATGACCAGATAGGCGGGCACCATGACGACGGTGAGCGGGATCATCAGGGTGGAGATGATCAGAACGAAGATCGCCTTCTCGCCGCGGAAGCGGTATTTGGAGAGGGCAAAGGCGGCCATGGCATTGACGATCAGCGTCAGGACGGTTGCGACGAAGGTGACGAAGACCGAGTTCTTGAGGAAGGTCAGAAAGCTGAAGCGGGTCAGTGGATCTGTGAAATTCTCCGTCGCGATAGTCAGTTTCTGGACGGGCGTTATTTCCCGCGTATCGACGCTGACCGGCGGGCCGGGATTGGCGGGATCGACCATCTGGGCTTTCAGGCCGATGCGGCGGACCATGGCCATTTCCCGCTCCATGCCGTCGATGGGGGCTTTCCATAGGCTGAGCGGTTTGTCGTAACCCTGCACTTCCACCTGCACGGCGGCGCGCGGCAGAAGGCTCGGCGGAAACCGGGTGATCTCGGCTTCCGGCTTCAGCGATGACATGGCGGCCCAGACGACCGGGATGAGGACGGCGAGCGTGCCGCCGATGAGCCAGACCCATGACAGGATATCGGTGAGGCCGATCCGGCCGGGGCGGCGGGTGCGCGTGAGGAAGGAGACGGCGTTGGACATGGTCAGGACTCCATCTTTTTGCCGAGGCGCAGTTGCACGAGCGTCAGCGCGAGAAGCACAAGGCCCATCAGAACCGATGCGGCGGACGCAAGGCCGAACAGCCTGAGATCGCTGCCGAAGGCCATCTGGTAGATATATTGCACGACGAATGTATTGGCCGTGCCCGGCCCGCCACCATTGGTCAGAACCCATGCCTCGTCAAAGATTTGTACCGAGCGGATCATCAGGAGTATGAGCACGACGAGCAGGTTGGGCCCGAGCAGCGGCAGGGTGATGCGCAGCAGGGTGCGCCGGGGCGAGGCGGCGTCGATGGCGGCGGCTTCATAGAGGTCCTTGGGGATGGCCTGAAGGCCGGCGAGCAGGATCAGCGTATAAAAGCCCATGTGGAACCAGACCGAGACCACGACGACGAAGAAACGCGACCAGCCGACATCCAGCAGGAAGATTTCCGGCGGCACGCCGAGCATCTGGAAAAAGGCGTTCAGCAGGCCATTGCGGTCGAGGAACCATTTCCAGATGAGGCCGATGACGACGGGCGACAGCAGGACCGGATAAAAGAACATGGCGCGGAAGAAACCGCGCGCGGCAATCGCCCGGTTGAGGATGAGGGCGGTGATGAGCGCGACAAGCAGCGTGGCGATGACGTTGAAGCCCACGAACCACAGCGTGTTCCAGATCGCCGTCCAGAACAGCGATTCCCGGCAGCTTCCGGGGTCCATGTAGCTCTGGCAATCCAGCAGCTTGCCGAAGTTTTCCAGCCCGACGAAGGGACGGTCGGTGATGAGAAGTTCGGTGCCGCCGGTGAAGGCGTAACCGACGGCAATGGCAATCGGCAGGAAGGTGAAGATGCCGAAGAGAACGAGGTTCGGCATCAGGAAGATATAGGGCATGCGCCTTTTGCCGATCAGCCGCTCGATGAAGTTGAGCGGCACTTCGGCAATTGCCATCACGGCATCGAGCGCACGGTCGGACAGTCTCGCAAGCGTCGGATTGGCCATGCTAACCCCTCCCTTCGCTGTTCAGGCGCGGCAACGCCAGTTCGGTGGCGGGATCGAAGACATGCACCTTTTCCCGCGCCGGCATGATCTTCAGCACCGAGCCGGAAGCGGGGGCGAAATGGCCCGCCTGATGCACGATGATCTGTTCTTTCTCGCCCTGGAGATTGCCGTAGAGATAGGTCTCGGTGCCGAGGCTTTCGTGATACTGCACCTCGAAGGGCAGGCCGGCATCCGCGATGGTGAAATGCGAGGGGCGGATGCCCGCGAGAACCGCCTGTCCGGGGCTGACGGTTGCCGGATCCACGAGGCAGGGCAGGGACACGCCGTAGCCGGCGTCGATGGCGATGCCGCCGTCGCTGCCCTTGGTGATGGTGCCCTTGAGCATGTTCATGCGCGGCGAACCGAGGAAGCCGGCGACGAAGAGATTGCGCGGATTGTCGAAAAGCTCGAGCGGGCTGCCCACCTGCTCGATGCGCCCGGCGCGCAGCACCACGATCTTGTCGGCCATGGTCATGGCTTCCACCTGATCGTGGGTGACATAGATCATCGTCGTCTTGATATCGCGATGCAGGCGGGTGATTTCGGCGCGCGTCTGCACGCGCAGCGCCGCATCGAGGTTGGAAAGCGGCTCGTCGAACAGGAAGATATCCGGTTCGCGCACGATGGCGCGACCGATGGCGACACGCTGGCGCTGGCCGCCGGAAAGCTGTTTCGGCTTGCGGTCGAGATAGGGCTCGATGGCGAGCATCCGCGCCGCCTCGTTGATGCGGCTTTCGATTTCCGCCCGCTTGAAACGCAGGTTTTCCAGGCCGAAGGCAAGGTTTTTGCGCACGCTCATATGCGGATAAAGCGCATAGGACTGGAAGACCATGGCGATCTTGCGCTCGGCGGGCGACAGAGCGCCGACATCGCGCTCGCCGATGGCGATGGTGCCGGAGGTGACGTCCTCGAGACCGGCGATGATGCGCAGCAGCGTCGATTTTCCGCAGCCCGAAGGGCCGACGAAGACGACGAATTCGCCGTTCTCGATCTGAAGATCGATATCATGCAGCACATGAACGGCGCCGAACGCCTTGTTGAGGTTTTCGAGTTTCAGACTTCCCATCACCTGCTCCCTTCGGGCAAGTTCGTCGTCGCGACGATCTCTTGGCTGTTCCAGCCCTCGGGCAAGGGCGTCGTTCTTTTGATGGCGACATCGCGGGCCGCAAATCCTTCCACGCCGGCAAGATAGACCGCCGGCATTCCGCCGGGATAATCCTCCATTCCGACGATCCTGCCCTCAGCATCCTGCGTCCAGGCATTGGCGCGGCCGGCGGCATGGGGGCTTGGCGCAATATCCGCGTTTGTGGGGCGCAGATCGTATTGCAGGCCGGTTCCGAGCTTGCCGGGCTGCTGCGACAGCGTGATGCGCTCCAGCCGTACATTGTGAATGCCGGCCTTCGATGTGGCGACGAGATTGATCGCCCCTTCCATGGAGCCGCTCAAGTCTTCCACGACCAGATTGTCGACGCTGCCGGCCTGACGCTCCGGGCGGCGGTCGACGACGGTGACGGTGACCGCTTCGCCCGAACCCCAGAAGCCGCCCGGCGTTTCGTGGCATTCGGTCTCGATCCTTGAAAAGCGGATGTTGCGCATCGCGCCGCCATCGCGGGAAAACAGGCCGACGCCGCGATTGGACTCGACGATTTTACAATCCTCGAACGCGACATCGGTGAAATCGCCGAAGGATTCCGTGCCGAGCTTCAGCGCGCAGCTCATGCTGGAAACGGTGCAGCGGCGAACGGTGATATCGGCGCAGGCTCCAACGGCCTTGCCATCCGGCCCGGCGCTGGTCTTCAGGCAGATGCCGTCATCGGCGGTCGAGATGAAGCAATCCTCGATCAGGGCGCGCCGGCAGGCATCGAGCACAATGCCATCGGTATTCGGCAGGCGGCGGTCGTTTTCGATGCGCAGATTGCGGAAATGAAGGTCTTCGCAATCGACCATATGCAGCGTCCACATCGGCGAGCCACTGACGGAGAGGTTTTCAAGGCGCACGTTGCGGCAGCTTTCCAGCACCATCACGCGTGGGCGTTTTTTCGCCGGGACATAGGTGCCCATGGTCTTGTCGTCGCCGACGATGAAGTTTTCACCGCCGGCCTCGATACGGCCGGGGCCGGTGACGGCGATGTCATGCGCGCCGTTGGCGATGATCATGCCGCGATCGGAGTCTTCGGCAATCACCGAAACCCGGGTGAGGGCATAGGCGTCGTAATCGGAAACGGGGGCAAGCACCGCATCTTCGGCAAGATGCAGTTCCACGCCGCTTTTGAGATGGAGACCGGCGCTGACATGACGCCCGGCTGAGAGAGACACGCGCCCGCCGCCTGCGGCTGACGCGGTGTCGATAGCCTGCTGGATGGCCGCCGTGGCATCAAGGCCACCCGCCGCGACTGTGATGTCCTGACTGATGTTCATGATGCTCACGATGCCTTTGGCCTTTTCAGAAAAACGTCGATCAGGAGCAGCATCGTCAGCGCCTGCCCGTAGGGCGTGGGCAGATTGGGAATGCGGCGGTAGAAGTCGAGATCGTGGCCCATCGGCGTGCCGTCGGAAACGCCGTGGACGACGCCTTCATCGTCGATATTGCCAAGCACGGCCTTCAGCGCACGTTCCGCATGCGGGCGATTTTCCTCGCCGAGAATGCCGGCTTCGATGCCGCGCAGGATGCCATAGGCAATGCCGGCCGTCGCCGATGTTTCCACCGGCGAGGTCGGGTCATCGAGCAGCGTGTGGAACATGCCGTCCTCGCGCTGATATTGGCGCAGCGACCGCACCTGGCTTGCCAGCACATTGGCGAGGAAACGCCTGTCTTTTTCGCCAAGCGTCGGCACCAGTTCGAAGAGTTCGGGAATGGCGACGGTGATCCAGGAATTGCCGCGTGCCCAGAAGGCGTCAGCGAAATTATGGCGTCCGTTGAAGGTCCAGCCGTGATACCAGAGCCCGGTGACGGGGTCCGACAGATAACGCGTATGGATCATGAACTGGTAGACCGCCTCGTCGATCCAGTCCTGACGTTTGCAGACGACGCCGGCGCGGGCGAGGAACAGACATGCCATGAACAGCGTGTCGTCCCAGAGTTCGCCCTCATTCAGCCGCTCCTTGACGACATGCTGGAAGCCACCATCTTCGGTTTTCGGCAATTGATGCACCAGCCAGTCGGCCCAGTCTTCCACCAGCGCCCGGAAATCCGGCCGGTCGACATGTTCGGTGAGGATGACAAGCGGCAGCATCGGGGCGGAACTGTTGATCTGGCGCGGCGGCAGGCCACGTTCGATCTGCCAGCCATACCATGTCACGAGGTCGTCAAGCGCCTTCCGGTCGTTGGCGGCGAGCGCCCGGCGCAGGAAGCCGTAAAGGCCCACACCCACTTCCCAGTCCCATTCATCGAACTGGATCTTGCCATCGGAACTGCCGCTGACCAGACCTTCCTGAATGCCCTTGAGGCGGCTGAAGGCGGCGGCGACATTGTCGATCGTCGTCCTGAGAGTGTCTTTTTCCATGCTTGGCTGGTTCATCTGTCAATTCCGCTTAGGAGTAGAATGGTTGCGCCGCGCCGCCCGATGTGGGGTCGGCACTGTCGAAGGTGATTTCCGGCTGGGGCTGGTCGTGGTCGAAGGCCATGGCCTGCCCGCCAATGGTGAATGCGCCATCCCAGGTCAGGACAAGCTCAGCTCCGCCCGGCGGCGTGACCGAGAGCAGGCGGCTTTCGGCATCGAAGGTGATCTGCGTGGCGAGGATTTTTTCCCGAAAACGGGCAAACTCCGCGACATCCCCGCAGCCGATGATGCCGACCCAGCCGGCGCGGCGGCCGGGTGATCTGATCTCGCGGTTGGCGGTAGCGCCTGTGGTGATGGGCTGAAGCCCATTCGTTGCATAAAGCGCGGCAAAGCCGTGGCCCGAACGGGTGATGAGCCAGTTGCCCTCCACCAGCACCTCGTCCAGCCCGTTGCGGCCGAGATAGGCATGGGTCCAGTCATTGCGGTGATCGTGCGTATCGAAGATCAGCATCGCCAGATCGCGATGTTGCGCCACGCGCGGCAGGATGCCGCTTCCCGCCCAATAGGAGGGGCGCTGGGTGCCCCACGGATCGTCTTCGCCCGGATGGTTGACCCAGAGCCGCGCCATCGGGTGGCCGGCAAGTTTGATGTCCATGACGTGCTGCTGATGGCCCTTGCGGCCGGTCTTGTGATCGACAACGGTGGAAAGCTGGGCGGCCTCGTTCTTGAAGAGCACGAGCTTGCCGGGCTCCAGACCCTGCGCATACCGCGCCTCGACCATACGGCCGCCTGTTAGCTGTGAAAGGGCGGCGAGATGCGCCGGCGGCAGGTAATCGCCGCAGCAGAACATCGGCAGCGAGGCAACCCCATTGTTTAGCCAACCCTGACCGAAAGCGACCTTTGCGAAGGGCGCCAGTTCCGTCAGCGGCCCGGCGCGCAGCTCCTTGTCATAGGCTCTGCCCTGGGAGCCGGAGGGAACGCCGCCGAGCGTGTGCAACGCGATCATTTCGAAGATGAGATCGATCTGATAGCGCGCGCGTGCTGCAAGCTCCGGTCCCGCCCAATGTTCGATGGCGAGAAGGCCGATGAAATCCACCGGATAATAGGCAGCGGAGTTCCACTCGGCGAGGCCATGCGCCTCGACGCTGTCGAACCATCGCTCGAGCCGGTCGGCGGCCAGCGCCGCCTGTTCTCTGCCGATGCGGCCGGAGGCGGTGAAGAGGGCATCCGGCAGATACTCGCCAGCCAGCAACTGGCTGGTGTGGAAGCAGAGAACATGGTTCTCGCTCCAGAACCACATGACGTCATTGCCCGGTTCGTCCACCCAGTAACGATAGCCGAGGATCGAAGTATCGATCCGCGCCCGCATCTCGGCCGGCAGGCGGTCACCATAGGCGCGCACCAGCCACAGAAGCGGGATCATGACGAAATCGGAGCAGTCTTCCCGCCGATCGATGGAATGCAGCGTCGCATCGACGATGCCGCCGATCGTCTCGACGTCATCGCTGCCGGTGGCGACCATCGCCAGCGCGCGGCCGATGCGCCAGGCGCCGAAGCGGGCGCTGAAGGACAGGGCGGCCTTTTTTCGCTCGTTGATATCGCCGCTGGATGCTTCCGGCGCGATGTCATGCATGAAAGCGGCGTCGATGACGCGGGTTACCGTTCCGGCTCCCGAACCCATGGTGATTTTGACGCCGTGATATCCGTCCGAAATGCCTGTCGTTTCTGGGATCGTCAGCGTGGATTGCCCGGCCTTCAGCACGGTGTACACTTCCGCAAGCGAAGCGCGCTCATGCCCATGGCTTTTGACGGCAATGTGCACGGGCAGGTCGCTCGCAGGCGCCGCCCCGAAGACCAGTTCGAGGGCTGTGCCGGAAAACACGTCCCGCGCCGGGCGAACATCGCGCACCAGCGCGGCGAGACGCTTCGTCTCCTCCCGGTCGAGCGGCACGGGCAGCACGACGGTCAGCGGCACGGCGTCGACGACCTCAAGTTCGAAGAACCAGATGATGTCGCGTTCCGCCAGATCCTCGCAGAGCAGCAGCACCTCGTTGTCGCCGGCTGCGAGATCGAGCGTGATGTCACGGCTGCTTTCGACATTGCGGATGAAAGGTTCGAAACGGACCTGTTCGACGCCGCCCACCCAGATGCGGACGCCGCCGCAGGTGCGCAGCCGAAAATGCGCCTGTCTTGCCGCATCGCTGCGGAAGGTGCCCTTCAGCCATCGCTGCACATGGGTGGGAACGTGCCAGAAACCGGTGAATTCGACGCGGCGATTGGAGCCCGGCAGGTTGAGGTGCGATACCGGCCAGCTGGTATCGGGTGCGATATCGCGGCCGATCATGGTCTGCTGGAAGGCCTTGCGGCAGGGCAGGTCGCCCACATCCACAAAACCGTTGATGAAGCGATAGTTCACGCGGTCTTCGGCGGGGGCTGCGGTGCCGGGAAACGACGTCTCCATCAGATCGGAGACGATCCAGGCGGTCACCGTTTCGCCGTTTGCGACGGTATATGTCGGCTGCGACGCGTTCGCCGCAAATGGTCCATCCGTCATAATGGATCGCCTCCCGTCGATCTTTATGAAATTATTTTCACAATCCGATTTTCGCTTTTCTGCGTCGATTTGTGCGATTTATGTAAAACAAACAGCTTGACGTTTATTCTGTCAAGCCGCAAAACATTATAAATCGAATTAAGCAGAGGAGCTTCTGTTCGATTTATGAAAATGTTTTCATTGGGAGGATGAGCATGATGAAATTGTTTTCGGGCGTCAGCGCCCTCGTAGTGGCCTCTGTCGCCGGTCTTGCGACGGCCCAGGCCGAGACCCGCACGATTACTTTCCTTTTTACGGATGACGACCAGGGTTATGTGCAACGCATGTCGGAACTCAGCAAGGAGTTCGAGACGGCCAATCCGGGTGTGAAGATCAATTTCGTGTCTTCGGGTTATGACGCGGTTTCCAAGCAGCTGCCGGTGCAGCTTGCGGTGGGCGAAGGTCCTGATATCGCCAAGATCACCGACTGGCAGCTTGCGCCCTATTATCTCGACATGCGCCCCTATATGAAGGATGCGGAAGCCTTCGCGAAGCTGCACGGTTCCAGCCTCAACCAGCTTCGCCTGCCGAATGTCAACGATCCGCAGTCGATCAATGGTTACATGGCGTCGCAGACGCTGAACCTGCCCTTCGTCAACAAGACGCTGTTCGAGCAGGCGGGGGAACCCTTGCCCGGCCCGACCGCGAAATTCAGCGAGATCGTCGAGGCTTCCGCCCGTGTCGCCAAGGCGACCGGCGTGCAGATTCCCTTCACCATGGACCGTTCCGGCCACCGCTTCTCCGGCGGCGCCTTTGCTTATGGCGCGACCTATGTGAAGGACGGCAAGTTCAGCTTCCCGGACGATGCGGCGAAAAAATACATCGCCGATATCTATTCATGGACGCAGAATGGCAGCTTCCCCAAGGAAATGTGGGGTGCGGCCGGCGGTTCGCAGTACAAGAACATGGGTGACGAGTTCGTCAACGGCAATGTCGTGACCTATCTGGCCGGCAACTGGATGGTCAATCCGTTCCAGAACAAGATCGGCGACAGTTTCGAATGGACAGCGATCAATGCGCCCTGCGGCGAGGCCGGATGTTACGCCATGCCCGGCGGCACCGCCATTGTCGGCTTCAAGCGCACCAAATATCCGGAAGATGTGGCTCACTTCATCGAATTCCTCGGCTCCGAAAAGGTGCAGCGGGAAATCGCCGAGAACTACGTCATCCTGACCGGCGCGGAGATCGTCGATCCGCAATACAAGCTGAAGAGCGAAGACGCCAGGGCGGCGATGAAGGTGTTCCTCGATAACAAGAAGAACGTGCCGCAGGCGGCTCGCGATTTCGAACGCGCCAAGGGCGGCAGCGCCATGTATCAGCAGATCGTGCAGCGCATGAGCCAGCTCATCGTCGGCGAGTTGACGCTCGACCAGACCTACAAGGTTCTGGAGGATGACGTCGCCAAGATCAACGAGGCCGTCGCGGTCAAGAAATAACGGCCCGACCGTCCGCCTCCGGCGGAATGATGAAGCTCTCGAACGATATGCCCGGAGCGGTGCTCCGGGCATATCGCGCCGTTTCTTTCCGAAGGCGGCGCATTTTCGCTGGAGGAATTGCCGCAGGGAGCCGTTCCCGGCGGCCCATCGAAAAACTGAAATACGCTCCGTTTAAACCTGACGATGAGGCGCGCGGAACGCTGCGCCGCCTGTTTTCGTCACGCGTCACTCGCTGAAAATCATAGGATTCGTCATGGCCAGACTGAAGATGTCGTCTTTTCTTTCCGCACGCTCGAGCCTGCTCGCCTCCGTCGCATTGCTGGTTCTGGTTCCGGGCGCGCAGGCGTTCGATCGCACCGGGCCGGCAGGTGAGGGTTATGCGATTACGGTGCCGGAACCGGCGGCAACATATCCGCTGCCGCTTGCCGACAATTATCGCAACCAGACCGGCAAGAATGAGAAGGGGGAGGCGGTTCGCGCCTATGATGACCGGGACAACCCGATCATTGAAATCCTCTCCGGTTTCAACCGCATCTGGACACTCGGCGATGAAAAATGGGCGGATGGCGGCGCCAATGGCGATGGCCCGGCGGATTTCAGCCATGTGAAGATCGTCGATCCCGCTGTCTGGCAGGAAAACATGCGTTACGTGCTGTCCGTCACCGGCGAGAACCGCACCCGCGATGCCGCTTTCGAAGCCTATATGAATGATCGCCGTTCGCAGGGTTACAGCGTCATCGACGGTATGGGGCCGCTTGCCGCCTGGTATCGCGAAGGGGCGGGCGCGACGACGACGATCAATCATACGCTGGCTGATTTCGACCCGAACGCGGTCATCGCCCGCAAGGAAGACGACAAGGGCACCGAGGCGGGTGCAGCCGATAGCGAGCTGAAGGATTTCGTCGCTTTCATGAAGGTGATCCGTGGCCCGGAGGGCACGACGTCGCCGGCGAAATATTTCTATTCCTCACCACGGCCCTGGCGCATGAACGACAAAGGCGAGGTGATCGAGACCGGCAAGGAAACGATTGGCGACCGCAGCTTCGAAAGCCATGAGAGCGATCCGGGCGTCATCGTGCCGGCGCTGAAATATGCGCGCGAAAATCGCGGGCGCGGCAAGGATGGCGGTTTTCCGAGCGGGCACACCAATGCCGCCTATCTTGCCGCCATTGCCTATGCCTATGCGGTGCCGGAGCGCTTTTCCGAATTGCTGACGGCTGCCTCCGAACTCGGCGAAAGCCGCATCGTCGCCGGCATGCATTCGCCGCTCGACGTGATCGGCGGCCGCATCACCGCAACCGCCATGGCTGCGGCCATGTTGCAGGACCCGAAAAATGCCGAGGTGAAGAAGGCCGCGCATGCGGCCTTGCAGGCCTATTTCGCCAAACGCCTGCCGCAGGGCCAGTCGCTTATCGATTTCGCCCATGGAGCAAAGCCGGATGTCGACCAATTTGCCGATGCGGCGAAGAACGGGGCGGATTATCGCAGGCGCATGACCTATTCCTTCAGCCGCGACAGGGCCGCAGGCGATGCGCCGATGGTGGTGCCGAAGGGGGCGGAGGTCCTGCTGGAGACACGTCTGCCCTATCTCGATGCCGCCCAGCGCCGCGCCGTGCTGTTTTCCACCGGCATCGAGGCCGGTTATCCGCTGCTAGATGACAGCAATGGCTGGGGCCGCATCAATCTGGTCGCTGCCGCTAGCGGTTACGGCGCGTTTGACGGCGATGTCGAGGTGACGATGGACGCTGCCGCCGACGGGTTCAATGCGGCGGACAGATGGACGAACGATATTACCGGGGCAGGGCGTCTCGTCAAATCCGGCAGCGGAGCGCTGACGCTTGGCGGCCATAACAGCTTTGGCGGCGGCACCATTCTCAGGGAGGGAACGCTGGTGGCGTCGTCCACCGATGCACTTGGAACCGGCGGCGTGCTGGTCAGCGGCGGCACGCTTTCGCTCGGCGGAGAGACGGATCTTGTCATCGGCGGCGACTATGTGCAGTCGGGCGGCACGCTGGCGGTCGATCCGCAGAAGGCTGCACTTCGGATCAAGGGCAATGCGGTGCTGGACGGCGCTACGCTGAAGCTCGTTTTCGATGGCGGCACGCCGGCCGCCGGCACGCGGCTCGACGTGATCTCCGCCAACGGCCTGACCGGGACATTCGCCACGATAGATGCGGGCAATGTGAAGCTGCGGCCGGTCTATACCGGTTCGGCACTGTCGGTGGTGGTCGAATAGGCCGATGCAAGAGGCCTGCCGGGCACGGCTTAAGCCGCCGCGCCCGGAGGTTCGGTTCAAGAGTCCTGCCGTCGCATCAGCAGGAAGATGACCGGTGCGGCGAGCACCGAAACGATGGCGGCAATGATGAAGGAGGCCTGATAACCGAATTTTTCGGCGATCGCGCCTGCGCCCAGCCCGCCGATCATGCCGACAACGCCATCCATGCACTGGAACAGGGTGAAATCGACCCCGGCCTGCCGGGGGTCGGACCAGCCCATGAAGCAGGCGTAAAGCGCGACGAAGCCGATGGACATGATGCCCGACGAGCTTGCCACCGCAACCGCCATGACGACCCATTGCGAAATATCGCGATGAACGCTGAAATAGGCGAAAAGGCACAACAGCGCCGTCTGCACGAAGATGGCGATGAGCAGGATTCGTGATGCCCCGTAGAGCCGCACCAGGGTGCCGCCGAGCAGCGCGCCGGCGAAACCGACGATCATGCTGCCCACGCCATTCAGCGCGCCGATGGTGGCGAGATCGAAGCCGTAATCGACCAGAAACGGGCCGAGCATTGCCAGACCCCATTTCTGCGCGGCGACATAAACAGCCGCGACCAGAAGGCCGGTGCGGACTTCCCGTCGCTTGAGCGCGTTTTTGATCGATGGCAGGTGGTCCCGTGTTTGCGTGACCGTTCTTGCCGCCGGGCCGAGCAGGAAGGGGAGCGCGAGCAGGATGACCAGCCCGGCCATGACCAGCGTGGCGCTTGTCCAGCCGGCGCGCTCCACCAGCACCAGAAACAGGCCGGCGCCGATGGCGGAGCCGAGATAGGAGCCGCCCACCTGTGCGGCATTGCCCCAGCCATGATGCTCTTCCGCCAGCGTTTCGACCGCATAGCCGTCGCAGGCGATGTCGACGGTCGCCGTCACCAACGCGATCACCGACAGGATGGCGATTGCGATGGAAACCGGCGACGGGCCGGTGAAGGCAAGAACGGCGAGGCCGCAGGCGCAGGCGGCGATACCCGTGCCGACGATCACCCGCGACCGGTTCCTGCCGACGGGCGGCAGCCGGTAACGCTCCACATGCGGCGACCAGAGGAATTTCAGCGCCCAGGGCAGAACGACGAGATAAAGCAGGCCGATCTGGTCCAGCGGCAGTCCGGCGGTTCTGAGCACCGCCGGCAGGCCGAGAAAGGTCAGCCCGCCAATCACGCTCTGGCCGACATAAAGCCCGCCGACCGCCACGAAGACGGCGGCCGGCGACGGCTTGGTTGTGGCAGGGTTCTGCTGCAGCATCAGAAGCGATACCGGATGCTGCCGACGACCTTGCGGCCTTCGTCATAATAGCAGAAGCCCGTGGTGCAGACCTGTTTCACCTCGTCGAGAAGGTTGGTGGCGTTGATCTGCAGTTTCACGCCTTCCAGCGAGGGCAGGGCCTTGCCGAGATCGTAGCGCAGCGAGGCGTCGACGAAGGTGCGGGCTTCGTTGTCGAGAATGGGGGTGTGCTGGTTGTCGCCGAAGCTCGATCCGACATAACGCAGGCCCGCGCCGATGCCGAGGCCTTCGAGCGCACCGCTCTGGAATTCGTAGTCGGCCCACAGCGAGAAGGTGTGATAGGGCGAGGAATTGAGCTGCTTGCCCACCGTTTCCGACGTCAGTTTGGTGATTTCAACGTCGTTATAGGAATAGGAGCCGATGAGGCTCCAGCCATTGTCGAGCGAGGCCGTGGCTTCGAGTTCCACGCCGCGCGAGCGCAGGTCGAGCTGGCGCAGCAGGTTGATGCCGGACGAGGTCTCGTAGACCGTCGCATTGTCCTGATCGAGATTGAAGAAGGCGGCGCTCAGCAGGGCGTTATATTGCGGCAGGGCATATTTCACGCCGAGTTCATATTGCTTGCCGACCGTCGGCTGCGCCTGGCCCGTTACCGTTCCCGTGGTGATGATGACGCCCGGATTGGCGACGAAGGAGGTGCCGTAGCTGACATAGGGCATCACGCCGCTGTCAAAGACATAACCGAGGCTGGCGCGACCGGTCGTCTTGGTTTCATCGCCGTCATAGGTGGGAGCCGTTGCGCCTCCGACGGTCTGGGCCTGATATTCGGTATCCAGCCAGTCGTGACGAATGCCGGCCGTCAGGCGCCAGCGGTCGATCTCGACCTGATCCTGCGCATAGATGCCGAGCGTGTTCATCCGCTGGGTCAATATCAGCGATACATCCGGCACATAGGTATAGGTGTCGGTGAACAGGCCCGGCCCGCTGCCCTGTTTCGAGGTGTAGGACATGTGGCTGAAGTCGATACCGGTCAGCAGCGTATGTTTCGCCGGGCCGGTGTCGAATTCGGTCTTCAGGTAATTATCGGCGGAGACGCCTTCATTGTCCTCGATGGTGATGCCGGGATAGTTGGCGAAGACCCATTGCTGGTCGGCCGAAAGGGCCGAATAACGCGCCTTGCTGTAAAAGGTGACGTTGTCGTTGATTTCATGCTCGAACTCATAGCCGATACGCCATTGTTTCTGCTCGAAATCATTAAAACGGGAATCGCCGCCATAAACCGGCGTCGCGCCGATCGACTTGCCGTCGCTGCCGTAATTGTTGATGTATCCCCAGGTGCCGCCGGTGGTGCTGTCCATATATTCGCCGAGCAGCGTCAGCCTGGTGCCGGCATCCGGCTGGAAGGTGAAGGCCGGCGCGATGAACAGCCGGTCGTCCTTGATGGCGCTGATTTCGTTGCGGCCGTCGCGGGCCACCCCGGTCAGGCGGTAAAGCATGGTCTTCTCGTCATCGACGGCGCCGGAAAGATCGAAAGCGCCCTGCACGCGGCCGAAGGAGCCATATTGCAGTTCCACCTCGCGCAGCGTCTCTTCGGTCGGGCGTTTCGAGATGATGTCGACGATGCCGCCGGAGCTGCTGGCACCATAGATGGAGGCGGCGGGACCGCGCAGGATGGAAACCGCTTCCACGCCATAGGGCTCGAGCCGGGCGCTGCCGTTCTGGCTGCTGACCTGCCGCAGGCCGTCGCGGAAGATGCCGGTGGTGCTGAGATCGGTGCCGCGCACCTTGAAGGCGTCGAAACGCGGCTCCGCGCCATATTGGCCGATGCGCGCCCCGGGCGTGTAGTTCAGCGCTTCCGAGAGGTTCTGCGGCTTCAGATCGTCGAGCTGCTTGCGGCTAACCGTGGTGATCGACTGGGCGGTTTCGGCAACCGGCGTATCGGTCTTGGTGGCGGTGCGGCCGGATTTGCCGACATAGCCATTGCTCTCGATGATGCCCCTGGCGCCTTCAAGGCCGGTGCCCTGCACGGTGATCGGCGCAAGCAGGGTGCTGCCGGCGGCAGCCGAGCCGACGCTTTCGCCGGTCTGGCTGGCGGGATCGAAAATGCGGACGGTGTTGCCGCCGGCCAATGCATAGTTCAGTCCCGATCCGGCAAGAAGCCCGCTGACGGCCGCCGATACGCTGAGCGTGCCCTTGACGCCGGTGGTGCTGCGACCCCTGGTGATCGCGGAGGGGTAGACCATGCGCAGATTGGCCTGGCGGCCGAAGCTGAGAATGGCGTTTTCCAGCGGCCCTGCGGGAATGGAGACGGTGACGGTGGCGGGTGCGCCGCTTGCGGCGGGCGGTGTCTGCGCGCTGGCGGTCGTGGCGCCCGGACCTGCGGCGACGATACCCCCGATGATCGCCGTCGTCGTCAGCCAGAACCAGCCGCGTGCCTGCTTGCCCAAATTCATGTCATTCCCTCTCACTCGTGATCTCATGCTGCCCGCTGAAACGGGTCCTGATTGCCTAGAGTGAAAAGGCGGGCCGACTCCTGACGTCGGATTTGCGAAAAAAGTTATTTTATCGCGAGCGGACGAAAACCAGCATTCCGGAAAGCCGCGATACGGAAACGGGAAGGCTTTCTTCGAGAATGGTGAGGGCCTGATCCGTGTCCTTCAGGTCGAAGATGCCGGAGACGTGCTGCCTCGCCGCCGCCTCGTCGAGGATAACGATGCGGCCCCGGCGATATTGCGAGAGAATATCGAGAACCTCGCGCAGCGGCTGGCCGGAAAAGACGAGCTTGCCTTCGCGCCAGGCCATGCTGTTGGCGACATCCTTGCGGGCGCGCACCAGCCTGCCGTCGCCGCCAAGGGTCACGGCCTCTCCGGGCGTGAGCACGGCGATCTCGGCGCCTGTGGTCACTTCCACCCGGCCTTCCTCCACCTGCACCTCCTGCGGCAGCGCGCCATTGCCGGTGCGCACCGAATAATGGGTGCCGAGCGCCTTTGCCGTCAGCGCTCCATCTTCGACGATGAAGGGCCGCTCCGGGTTTTTGGCGACATCGAAATAAGCTTCGCCGCGAAGAAGGGTGATGCGCCGTTCCTTTTGCGAATAATGAACCGCAATCGCGGTATCGGTGTTCAGGCTGATGCGGCTGCCGTCTTCCAGCGAAAGCATGCGTGTTTCGCCGATTTCGGTGTAATAGTCCGCCTGCCAGCGGTCTTTCAATCCGCTTTTCTCCGCAAACAGCGCCGCAAGCCCGATGAGGCAGAGACCGGCAACACCCGCCAGCATCGCCCGGCGAGGTCCGCGCCGTTTTCGCTGTTCAACCGGCGCAAGCTCTATATCGCCAAGCTCGCCCCAGAGGCTCTGCATGTCCTCATAGGCGCTGGCATGGGCGGCATCGGCCCGCAGCCAGACATGAAACGCCTCGCGCTCCGCTTCCGTCGCGTCTCTGGATTGCATGCGCGCCACCCACAGCGCGGCCTCTTCGGCCAGAGCGTTATCGGTCAAGCCGTTATCCTTCAGACCGTCCGGGCGCTTGTTCATGTCCTGATCTGCCGTTTGTTGCGTGCTGAGATGTGGTCCTTTTCCCTTATAGAGTGAAAAAGGATGCGAACACCTGATGCCGGTTTACATTTTTATTTGCGCGCGGACCTGACGGCAGTGCAGCAGCGCCTTGATGATGTGTTTTTCCACCATGTTGCGGGAAATGCCGAGACGGGCGGCGATTTCGCCATTGGAATGGCCATGCAGGCGGCTGAGCACGAAGACCTGCTGGCAACGCTTGGGCAGGGCCTCGATGGCCCGCGCCATTAAAATAAGGTGCTGGCGCCCGGCGACGATCCGCTCCTGCCCCGGCTCTTCGCAGGCAACGGCAAAGCCCGCTTCGTAAGGTGCGAATAACGGCCGCTCGCGCGACTGGCGAATGGCGGTCAGGCGGGCGACGGACCGGGCGATCTGAAAGAGATAGGCCTGTGGATTGTCGATCAGCGTCGCATGAGAAACCTCCAGCGCCCGCAGCAGGGTTTCCTGCATGGCGTCGGCGGCGTCTTCCCGGTTCTGCAGGCGTCGGCGGAAAAACCGCATCAGGCGGCTTTCCTCCTCGGCATCGAGAACCTGTAACAGGGCTTTGCTCATCAATCGACCCGGTGACGTATTGGCTTGGCGCATGAAGCATGCTGGATATGCTGCGTCATGTCGCGATAAACATGATAGTTGTAATCATATTTATCGCCTTCGGGTGCAAGCTGCCAACCAGTAAAAAACCGGGGGCGAAATCAGGCTCACGTTTCCGTGATGATTGTTGCGGGATTACATCAGGCCGCCTGGGCTGAGTTACAGGAAATAACGCACCCTGAGCGGCAACAGCGCCGCGCCGAGAGCCGAGGGATCGCCCTTAGCCTCGCCGAGAACCAGCTTCGCCTCCTTTGGCCCGACACCATAGCGATGTTCGCGCCGGGAGGGCATGTGCGCGCGTTCGATCATCATCTGGCCCAGCGCACGCGGCAATTGCCCGCCAAAGACGATGGCCTGCGGATCGAGAACCGCGATCAGGCTCGCCACCAGCCTGTCCACCTGCGGTATCGTCTCGGCGAGCCACTCCTCGACGCCCGGCCATGCGGGATCGAATTGCTGATAGAGCGCTTCGATGGAATGGATGTCGACGCCGTTTTTCTGGAGCGTGGCGATCAGATATTGCAGGGCCGGGCGTTTGGGCGATTCATCCGGGCTGTATATGCCGCTGAATTCGCCGGCATTGCCATGAAAGCCGTGAAACGGCTGGCCACCGAGGATCAACCCGCCGCCGAAACCGTAATTGAAGGACAGATAAGCGAAGGTCTGGCACCAGGAGCCGACACCGCGAAGGCTTTCACCGATTGCCCCCGTGGTGGCGTTGTTTTCCAGCCAGACCGGCAGCCGGAACCTCTCTTCGAGGATCGGCTTCAGGTCCATCAGAGACCAGTCGCGCAGGGGCTCCGGCGCGTTGAAGGCGCGGTCTTCCGACACGAAGAAGCCGGACATGGAAAAACCGAGGCCCAGCAGGCGCTCGCGTGGGATGCCGTGTTCCGAGAGCCGCCGTTCGAGGGCCTGCGACAAGGCCGCAAGCGTCTCCTCCCTATCCTCCGGAAGCATCTTCAGTTTTTCCTCGATGACCACGTCGCAGCGGAGATCGGCGATGCAGATCACCACGGAATCGGTGTTGATGGAAATGCCGAGCGAATAGGCCGCTTCCGGCACCAGTTCGATGGTGGGGCTCGGCTGGCCGCGCGTGCCCTTGAGCGGCGCCCCGGTTTGCAAAAGCCCGCGCTCCAGCAGGCCTTCGATCAGCCGGTGGACGGATTGCTGCGTCAGGTTGGTGTGGCCGGTGATAGATGCGCGGGCGATGGGGCCGTGGCGGCGGATGATATCGAGAACGAGGCGCTCATTCTCGCTGGCAAGCGGCTGGCGGTCGAAACTCTGGCGCTGGGTCTGATCCATGGTCATCGCTCTGGATAATGGCTGTGCGGGGCGGCGGCAATGCGGACCACCATGGCTGACATAACTTTTCATGGATCCTGTTATAAATATTACACTATGAGTGTATTAAATCCAGACGGTCAACAACCGGTTCGCAGGAGCCGTCTCGGCGGCGGGCACGGGGAAAGTCTGACCCGAGCGACCAGCGCCGGTAAACACAACGTCTGAAAGTGAAAATCATGCATCAAACCCTTGCCGCCTCCCGAAATACCTCCAGCCCCTGCAATGTCCTTGCGCTCTGCTCGCGCGACAATCCGGCCATCCTGACCATTGCCCATCGCGGTTTCTGGGCCGCCACCGCCGAAAATTCGCTGGCTTCCGTCCGTGCCGCGGTTGCGGCGGGGGTAGAGATGATCGAGATCGACACGCAGGCGACGGCCGATGGCCGGCTCGTCGTCATTCACGACGGGACACTCGACCGCACGACGACGGGGAAGGGCATCGTGAATGCGCTGCCCTTCGAGGTGGTCCGCGCCGCGAGACTGAAGGCCGGTGCGGGTGGCGATGCGGCCGAGGTGACCGATGAATGCGTGCCGACGCTGGAAGAATTGCTGGAGGAGGCGCGCGGCAGGATCACCGTCAATATCGACACCAAATTCGCCCGCGATCTGCCGCTGGTCATGGAAACCGTGCTGCGGCTCGATATTCAGGATCAGGTACTGGTGAAGACCGATATCGACCCGGAAGCCGCCCGTTTCGAGGTGCTGGATGCGCACTGGTTCGGCAAGATCCCGCATATGCCGATGTTCCCGGTGCGGAAGGGCAAGTTTGCGGAGGATTTGCGCCGTATCGAGGCGTTGCGTGCGCCGATGATCGAGGTGAAATTCACCGATATAGCCGATCTGGCTGAAGGTCGTGCGGAGATGGAGCGCCAGAACATCCGTCTCTGGATCAACACGCTCGACGTCGCCCATTGCCTCGATTTCAACGACACGCGCGCGCTGGCGGACCCTGAAGCCGTGTGGGGCGCTCTCGCCGAGGCCGGCGTCGGAGCGATCCAGACGGATGAGGTCGAAGCTTTCACCGGCTGGCTGAAGACGGCCCCCGGCGCGACGGGTAGAGCGTGGGCAAGATGAGCAAGCGTCTCGAAGCGCCGTCGCCATCGTCCTGGTCGATGGCAGATGGCAGATGGCAGATGTGTTGAAACATCTGCCATCTGCATATCGCCGGCTGAAACGCCGCAATCGAGCAATGTCCGGTCAGGCCGCTATCGGTCGTCAGTTTGCCCGAGACAGCGCAATTGCATCAGGACCTGCAGGAAAACGAAGCTGGCCGGATAGGTCATGGACGGCGCTCCAGATCGCTTCGGCAACATCGCCTTCGCTGGTCGTCATGGCCGGTTTGGCGAAGCCTTCAAGAATTGGTCCCGCAAAGTCCATGTAGTCTTCCGGCAGCAGCCGTTCCAGCGGCAGGATGGCGTTTGTCGTGAAGCGGGTGGTCGGGGCATAGCCCGGTTCCACCAGCTTCACCCGGATGTTGAAATGACCGAGTTCATGCGCGAGCGAACCGGAGAAACCTTGAATTGCCTGCTTGCTGGCGGTGTAGGCGGCGGCGAGCGGGAAGGAGGCGAGCGTGGCGCTGGATGTGACGTTGATGATCGTGCCGGATCGGCGCTTTCGCATCTGCGGGATTATCGCCTGCGTCATCGCCATCACACCGAAGCTGTTGGTGTCGAAGATCGTGCGGATTGCCGACATGGGTGTCGCTTCAAAAGCGCCGACCATGCCGATGCCGGCATTGTTGACCAGCACATCGACCGGACCTGCCGTATCGATCAGCGCCGCGATGCTTTGTTCGTCCGTCACATCCAGCGGCAGGACGCGCAACCGCTCAGTGTCGCCAACGAAGCGGTCGGGATCCGGATGCCGCATGGTCGCAACGACATTCCAGCCGCGCGAAAGGAAGAGCTCGGCGGTTGCCTTGCCATAGCCCGATGAGGTGCCGGTGATGAGGATCGTTCTGGTCATCATAATCTCCATTGTTCGATATGACCGGAGATAGACGGTGTGTTTTGGATGATATATGCTTTAGAAACCGTAATTTATTATTGATCGTCCAGACAATGGATCCTCTTAGCGATATCATCGATCTTCTGCGGCCGAGCGCCGCCGTTTCGAAGCCGATTTCCGGACGAGGCCGATGGGGTGTGCGTTATCGCGCCTATGACGCCCCGGGTTTTGCCTTGGTGCTGGCCGGTGCGGCTTGGGTCATGATCGATGGCCGGGAACCGCTGCGGCTGGCGCATGGCGATTTTCTGCTTTTGCCCTCCACGCCCGCCTTCTCGCTCTGCAGCGATACCGACGTCGACTGCATTCCGGTCGAGCCGCAAGATCAGGCGGTGCGGCATGGGGAACAACAAGGGGAACCCGATTTTGTTGCGCTGGGAGGAAGTTTCACGTTCGAGCGGGTCAATGCGGCGCTGCTGCTTTCGTTGATGCCCGAGCTGATCCATGTGCCGGCAGGTGAGGGCGGAGCATCCCGGCTGGCGCGTCTGATCGAATTGCTGGCGGAAGAATGCACGCGCGAGGATGCGGGCAAGGAACTGATCATCCGGCGCATGCTGGAGGTTTTACTGGTTGAAGTGCTGCGGCGGCCGAACGCGGGCAACGAGGCAATTCCGGCGGGACTGGTGAAGGGAATGCGTTTGCCGGGGCTTGCCCGCGCATTGTCCGCCATGCACGCCAATATCCGCGCGAACTGGACCGTGGCCGAACTGGCCGGCATCGCCGGCATGTCGCGCTCGGCCTTCGCGGCGCGTTTTCATGAAATGCTCGGCTGCGCGCCGATTGAATATCTGGCCCGCTGGCGGATGGCGCTTGCCAGGGACGCGCTGATGCGCGGGGTGAAGTCGCTCGACGATATCGCGGATGAGATCGGTTATGAATCCGCCAGCGCATTCAGCACCGCTTTCCGCAGGAGAACGGGCGTCGCTCCGGGCAGCTTTGCCCGTGCGAACAGCGACAGGCACTGACTGCGCGGATTTTCTCCAGCCGTGCCGGTCACGGCGAGGGCAGGAGCCTTTTCGGACCATCTAGAGGGAGTGACGTTGATCCGTGCCGGTATAGGCACGTTCGCTCCAGAGCAGGGCTTTGCGCAGCCGGTCCGATATTGCTTCGGTTATGGCGCCCACGAACAGAATATGGTCTGCGGCATCGATGGAACCGACAAGTTCGCAGTCCATGGACAGAAGCGCATCGGCAAGTCTGGGGCTTCCTGACGGCCAGGCATCCCAGTCTCCGATGCTGAACCGGTCCGGGTGATTTCCCTTGCCCGCAAAGACATCGGCAATCTCCTCCTGTCCTCTGGCCAGTGCCGCAACGGAGAAGTGTCGGCTCGCTGCGATGAGATCGACCATGCGACTGCTGGCGTCGATGGAGATCATCAGAAGCGGCGGTTCTGCGCTGAGCGGCATGAAGGAGGTGATTGTGCGCCCAACCCGCTCTCCGGCGTGGCAGGCCGCGGCCACCGCCACGGTGAAGGCTAGGCCGGCCATTGAATCCTTGAATTCACGCGGGGAGATCATCGGAGAGGCGCAAGCTTTCAGCGGAACATGCGCGTGATTGACCACGCCGCCATCGATCAGCCTGAGATTATGAGACATGACATGCCGGGCTAACCGCCCGCTCCCGGATTTTTCGAAAAAATGGACATCTTCGCCGCAGCGCCATTCATGATGTCGGCATCGTCAGGCGGTGACTTTTTCTCGTGCACGCGCGGCCAGATGCCGGAATAGTGGCGGTTGAGGTCGAGCCAGACATGCAGCCCCGCTTCGGTATCCGGCCGGATCGCGGCGGCGGGACATTCGCCCTCGCAAATCCCGCAGTCGATACATTGATCGGGGTGAATGACGAGCATGTTCTCGCCTTCATAGAAACATTCGACCGGACAGACTTCCACGCAGTCCATGTATTTGCAGGCGATGCAGTTTTCGGTGACGACATAGGGCATTGAGACGCTCGAAGGGAGTTGCAGCCGGACGGCGGCTGTCCGGCTGCGCCTGATCCGGCCGGCCGCCCAGGGCAGCGGGACCGGCCGGATCGGTGGGGCTCAAATCAAAGGCGGGCGGCGACCGCCTGCCAGTTCACCAGATTGTCGAGGAAGTTTTCGAGGTAAGCGGGGCGCTTGTTGCGGAAATCGATGTAATAGCTGTGTTCCCACACATCGCAGCCAAGAAGCGCCTTCTGCCCGAAGCAGAGCGGATTGACCCCGTTTTCGGTGCGGGTGATCTTCAGCGAACCGTCGGTATCCACCACCAGCCACGCCCAGCCCGAACCGAACTGGGAGGCGCCGGAGAGGGCGAAATTCTGCTTGAACAGCGCGACCGAGCCGAAGGACTGCGTCAGCGCATCTTCCAGCACCTTGGGGATCGCATGATTTTCCGGCCCCATGATTTCCCAGAAGAGATTGTGGTTCCAGTGCTGGGAGGCATTGTTGAAGATGCCGGATTGCGCCACCGCACCCTTCTCATAGGTGCCCCGGACGATCTCTTCGAGGCTCCTGTTTTCCCATTCGGTGCCGACGATCGCCTTGTTGAGATTATCGACATAGGCCTTGTGGTGAAGATCGTGATGGAACTTCAGCGTCTCCTCGGACATGCCCGAGGGGGCGAGCGCATCATGGGCATAGGGGAGGTCGGGAAGCTGGAAAGCCATGGGGTATCCTTTGTCAACTGTTCGCTCAAGAGCATGGAAAAAGCCTTGCGAAAACAAGGTGACAGTACTTCTAGGACCTCAACCATGGTTCAGGTCAAGAGGTTTTTTCGCGCTGTGCCGTGCGCGCCAGTCGGAGTAACGGATGGATGTTTCGGCGTGGCAAAGCTCACCTTTCGCGATTTGAGACCGGCGTAATCAATGGTCCTGCCTGATATTGCCGCCGCGGCGGCGCAACATCGCGTCCGTTCTCGCAAAGCGGGAGGAATTCATGGCCGAGCCGTTGGAATTGGTGGCGTATTCTTCAGAGCAGCAGATGTCCCTGACCTGGTTGAATGGTATAAGAAACATCTCAGCATCGACAATCTGCATAAATCGGTATGGCAGCAGGACGCCGGAATGACGATTTTTGGGCCTTTCGCCAGAGACAGCGATTATTTCGACAGTGCTGAACAGCAATGGATGATCTCGATGCCCTCATCGCGAAGCTCACGGACGAAGGTGTAGAGGTTGAAACTTGGGCCGAATGGGATTCGGAGGTTGGACGTTTCGTCAGGATACACGACCCGGAAGGCAATCCCGTGGAATTGTGGGAGCCCGCCCGAACCTGAAGACGTTTGCGCTCCGCAATGCTCGGACCGGGGGTGAGTGAGGCTAAAACATTCCCTTTGTTAGTCCGCAACCGCAATGGTTGACCACTGGATGAACTCCGAATTCGGCGATCGAGATCGAGCCATCTCTTTGCCCCAATATGTCGCCGGCTGCGAAGCAATTTTAGTTTTCCTTAACTTTGGTACCTGTGAGGGGCTTGCAGGGTGATACGTATTGCAATAACTTCTGGTTGTTATTTGAACTAAAGGATCCGTAGCGAGGAGATTCGGCGGATTGTCGTGAAAAATCACGGATGAAAAGTAACATTCTTGCCATGTTGTTGGTAGGATTGATTATTACGTGAATTTTTAACGTGCGCGGTTCTTTGAGCAAACGACTTGCGACTATCGTTTCGCAAAGAAAGTTACTACTTTAACGCTTCTTGGATCAGATGAACTGATCTATGCACCCGGTATGGGATCGACAGCAAGGACAGCTGCAGAGTGAAGCATGGGCGGCATTGCCGCGACGAACTTCATTTCAAATGCAGGCCTCCTAAATATGCTACTTACTGCTTTCATTCCTGGTTTCCGATCGCCACTTCCTCCTGATTTTTGTCTCGCAATTGTGACGGCGGTTCGAGTTTCCGCTTATTCCCCGATCGCTATTCAGGCAGAGCGGAATACTTTGGGTAATTCGAGGGCCGCGCCCAACAGTTCCAAATGGGCCGTCACCACCCTGCTTTTGGCGGGCCTGCTCGCGTCAGAGCCGGCAAGTGCCCAGTCGCCCGCCGATGATTTTTCCCGCCAACAGGATCAGCAACAGCAGTTGCAGCGGCTTGAAAACCTGAAACAGATAACCCCTGATAGTGTCATTGGCCGTGAGGGCGAGGCACCGCGAGGCGACGCGAAGCCCGATGATTTATGCTTCGATATCTCCCGTGTGGAGATCGAAGGTGCGGCGAATCTGTCTGCCGCTACGCTTGGAACACTGACGCGGCCTTTCAACGATCGTTGCGTCGGCGTTGCCGACATCACCTCCCTCCTCAAGGCCATCACTGACATCTATCTAGACAAGGGGTTCGTGACGTCACGCGCCTATGTTCCGCCGCAGGATATTGCCGGAACAGGATTGCTGAGATTGGTCGTTGTCGAAGGCACGATCGCGGATATCTACCTCAATGGTCAACCGGCCGAGCAGAACGGTTCATTCGCCACGGCCTTTCCCGGCATGAAAGGAAAGGTTGCCAACATTCGTGATGTTGAGCAGGGGCTGGACCAGATCAACCGTCTGTCGTCCAATAACGCCAAGACTTCGATGTTGCCGGGAAAAACGGATGGTACATCCATTCTCAACGTCGAGAACAAGCCGGGCAAACCCTGGTACGTGAGCATTTCCAATAATAGTCTCGGCCAGCAAAGCACCGGCTACTCCCAAAGCAATATTTCCCTGGGTTTCGATGACCTCTTGGGTCTCAATGATCAGTTGGGGCTATCTTATGGGCGTAGCGGCCCGGACTACCCCTGGGATGATGATGGTCGCGGGCGCAGTAACAGTTATTCGGTCAATACAAGCGTACCCTATGGCTACTGGACGTTTTCGGCGAATGGTTCCTGGTACGAATATGACAGCGCCATCCCCGGCAATTTCGGGTCTATCGAAACCTCCGGTAATTCCGGTCAGGTTGGATTTGGCATCGACCGTGTCATTCTGCGCGACAAGGACTCCATCACGACCCTCAGAGGCGGTCTCACCTATAAGCAGACCGACAACTTCCTTCTCGGTAACCGGATTGAGGTCGGAAGCCGCCGATACACCATAGGCACTCTGGGCTTGTCGCGTTCACAAAGAATACTGGGTGGCGTCATCGCCCTCGATTTTGCCCTTGATAAGGGTCTCGATCTCTTTGACGCGGTGGAGGCCGGAGAGCCCGGAGCCGGCACGGCCGATCCTCGGTTCCTGAAACTCAACACGACCGTCAGCGCGACGCGGCCGTTCGAGGCGGCTGGCCAGCGGTTCGAGTTAACCACGCTCCTCAATGCCCAATATTCGCCCGATAACATGTTTGGCGCAGAACAGATCGGCCTTGGTGGCTCCAGCAACGTACGCGGCCTGAGGGAAGGCGTCATATTCGGCAATAACGGGTTTTTCAGCCGCAACGAATTGACCTGGCGGACAATGCCATGGGAGGGCACCAGTCTTGCGCCCGTTCTGGGCGAGCTACGCCCCTACCTCGGTCTCGATTACGGCCGCGTGTTTTCACAGGATCGCTTCGATATCTCCGGCGGCCACCTCGCAAGCTGGACCGTTGGTGCGAAACTCGTGGGGGGAAACATCAGCGCCGATTTTGGCTACTCCCAGGCATTTTCCAGCAGCGTCAATGGCGGGCGCGGAAATCTCATTTTCGCCAGCGTGACGGCACGCTGGTAGGCTTCAAAAGAGAATATTATGATCAACTCTTCTTTTCATACCCCTAAATTATCTCTCGTCTCCGCCCTGGTGGCGACAGCCATTGTCGTTTCCGGTTGCGGTGGCCGGGCGGCACATCCGGTGTCTTCGACCAACCCGGCCGACAGTGCTTTCGACTGCGCCGGCATAAAGCGCGAGTTCGAGGCCAACGAGCGGCAGGTGCTGGCGACGGTGAAAGAACGATCCGACGCGCAGGGTAAAAACGTGATCCTCGGTGCGACAGGTGTTCTTCTGTTCTGGCCGGCCCTTTTTTTCATGGATCCGAAATCGCCGGAAAAACTGGAGATCGACGCCTTGCGTAACCGCAATCAGGTCCTTGCGGAAATTGCCAGAAGCAAAAAATGCCCGGCCCCACAGTCGAAGCTGGCAGATGTCTACAAGAAACTCGACAGCAAGCCATCCCAGGCCGACACGAACAGAAAAGACCGCTAAGCCCCAAATTCCGTCTGCCACGAGAGGCGAACAACAATGACATTCCAGTTCAAGCGTCTTCCACGCAAAGCAACCGACCTCGCGTTGTTCGCCAATGCCGGAGCGCTGGCTCAAAAAATCATTGCCACCGTTGTTAGTTTTACGCTCGTGCTTCAGCCTGTGCTCCTTCACGCACAGGACATATCGCCGGAAGCTGGAGGATCCTCTGTAAATCGCCCCGGGATAGGGGCTGCCCCGAACGGTGTACCGCTCATCGATATCGTCGGTCCCAACAGCCAGGGTCTGTCGCACAACAAATACGACAATTTCAATGTCGGTACGCCGGGTGTTATCCTCAACAACTTCAATGGTGAGGTCGGTACGTCGAAACTGGGTGGTGTTACGCCCGGCAATCCAAACCTGCAAGGCAAAAGCCCTGCATCGGTCATCCTCAATGAGGTGACCTCGCAGAACCGCAGTTCTCTCGTGGGGCCGACCGAGGTGTTCGGCGGCAGGGCCGATGTCATCATTGCCAATCCGAACGGCATCACTTGCGATGGCTGCGGCTTCATCAACACGCCACGCGCCACACTGACGACGGGCGTGCCTGACATCGGCACCGATGGACGTCTCAATGGCTTCACGGTCAACAATGGAGACGTCACGTTTGGTTCGAACGGTGCGAATTTTGCATCTGGAGATGGCACGGTCGATCTATTCGACATCGTGTCGCGTACCATCCAGATCGATGGCACGATTTATGGTGAGGAGCTGCGCCTGACCGCTGGTCAGGGCAAGTTCGACTATACCACTGGCGAGGCAACTCCACTCGCCGCGACCTCGGGAACACCCGAATATGCAATCGATGGTTCTGCACTCGGAGCCATGCAGGCTGGCCGCATCAAGATGGTCGTCACGGAGAAGGGCGCTGGCGTTCGCATGCGCGGCGACATGGCTGCCAATACAGGCGAGCTTTCGCTATCGGCAGACGGCAAGATTTCGATCGGCAATGCGTCCGGCAATAAAGGTGTCAGCGTCTCCTCGAAGGGGAGTGTCTCGACCGGTCGTCTGACCTCGAAAAAATCGGTGTCGGTCAAGGCGGAGAAGGACACCAAGATCGCTTCGATCGGCGCGGAAGAGGATATCCTTGTCGATGGCGGGGCCGGCTTCGTTGATGTCGTCGGCACCCTTGGCGCTGGTAGTGCGATCACTGTCCTGGGAGATGGACGTGTTGCGGTGGCCGACGTCTCCGCTACAGGACCCGTTTCACTATGGTCGGGGGCAGGGTCCATCGGCATTAGCGGTGCAGCCCAGTCCGGCGCAGCGATGTCGATTTCGGCTGCTTCAGGCTCGATTGCAGCGGGCACGCTCCTTTCGAAAGGCAATCTGGCGCTGCTTTCCGGCCTTGATCTTGGGATTTCCGGGCTCGTGCTTGCCGAACAGAATTTGCAGGCTTCGGCTGGTGGCAACATCCGCTATGGCAGCTTGGAAGCCAATGGCAACGTCTCGCTATCTTCAGCCGGCGGTGTAATCAGCCTCGATAAACGCACAGCCGCCGGTGGCGACATCAGGATCAGGCAGCAACATGCCGACCTTTCCAACAACAGGAGCGGACTTGCAACATCGGGGACACTTTACATCGATGCCAATAATATCAACCTCGCCAATAGCACGCTGACGTTCGGCGGCCTCGATCTTGCGTCCTCCGGGGCGACAGATTTGACCGGTACGCGGCTCAACGCAGTGACATCAGGCAGCGCAGCCAGTGCTACACACGGCTCCGGCGATGTCGCCATTACCGCAGGCAGCCTTACCGTCAACGGCGCCAGCAATATTCTGGCTGCCCATGACCTGACACTTTCGCTGTCACAACTCACCAACGCCGGCCAGCTCGCCGCAGGCAATAATCTTACCGTCAATGTCACCGGCAATCTGACCAACACCGCCACGGGCCTGATCTATGCCGGCAACGATGCGGCACTCTTTGTCGGCGGCGTGCTGGCCAACGATCAGGGTGCGATTGTCGCCGGTCATGATCTCACGATTGCGGGAAACGCTCATGGCGGGCGTAATGCGGCCATAGTCAACAGTTCCGGCTTCATCTCAGCCGGTCACAACATGTCGATCATTACTGCAAATCTGCGCAACGAAAGAACAACTGCACCTACCTACACAACACAGTTCCTCTCTAACGCGCTCGTTTCCGCGTATGACATATATTATGCGAGAGAGTGCGGGGATTGTTCGTCGCCCATCGAATTTTATAACCGGTCATTCGTCATCGGTAGCCCCATCCATCGCGTTTACCGGGACGTCGTCGAGGATCGGCTCATATCCTCAGGTAGTCCCGCAGCGCTGATCAAGGCGGGCAACACACTTTCCGTCGACACGGTCGATCTTACCAATGCCTATAGTGCAATCGAAGCCGGTGCAGGCATGACGCTGAATGGCTCCGGCACGCTGACCAATCTCGGGCTGCAATTGCAGCGCACGACTTCGCTGAATTGCAACCAGCACGGCGGCTGCCAGTATTACCCGGATGTCATTTACGAATGGACGGAAACGAAAACGACCGGCGACACAGGTGGCCATGAAGGTTCATGGCAGATCGCCATGCCAGGTCCCAGCCCATTCGGAACGCGGGATACGTCAAAGGATATCGGGCCGGGACGGACCGTGGAAAGCGTCGAGGCGGTCGGTGGCGTTACCACGACGATCCGCTCTGGCGGAACACTTGGTATCACCGGTTTTGCCGCCGTCAACAATACTGCTTCGGCCGGAACAATCGCCGACCGTGTTGCCGTTGCAGCGCCTGCGCCTTCGAACAATCCGACCGCATTACTGTCCAGTATGACGGCAAGCGGTGCGCTTTTCACTCTCGGTTCTGTGACAAGCCCACAATCCGGCGGTTTTGGCGGTACCATTCCCGGCCAGAGCTTCCTTTATGAGACCCGGGCCGCTTTCCTCGACGTCTCGAAATTCTACGGATCGAGCTATTTCCTTGGCCGCATTGGTTACCAGCCGGATCGTCAGATCCAGTTCCTTGGCGACGCCTATTTCGAGAACCAATATATTGAGCAGCAGCTCAGACTGGCCACGGGCTCAGGTTTTACCGGGCAGGATTCAATTACTCAGATAAAGCAGCTGCTCGACAATGGAGCCGCCTATCTGGGAGCGAACCAACGCCAGTTCGGCGAACCGCTGACGGCTGAAGAGATTGCCAGCCTCACCGAATCCGTCGTTGTTTATGAGTGGCAGACGGTGAACGGCATGAGCGTTCTTGCGCCAGTGCTGCATCTTGCCGCTGGTGACAGGGAAAGATTGAACTCCGCTGGTGCGCTGATCGCGGGCAATCAGGTAACGATCGACACCGGCCTGCTTGCAACATCAGGGATGATTGCATCGACTGGCGATCTTACCGTTTCCGGTTCATCGATTGCGGCAATCGGCGGCGCCTTCCGCGCAGGCGGCAATGCTTCAATCAAGGGCGACGAGGGCATTCTGCTCGCCAACGCAAAGGTGACGGCCGGCGGCAATCTCGGCCTGACGTCGAATGGAGACATCAATATCTCCGTTACCGAAAGGTCGACAACCAGCACCTTGCGTGACAAGCGCAGCACGACGACGGTTGTGAGAACCACAAGTCAGGGTTCCGAGATCACCGCGGGCGGATCGGTCTCAGTCAATGCGGGTGGCAGCCTCAACGTCATCGGCAGCACGATTGCCGCCGATGGGACTGTGGGTCTGAAAGCGACCGGTGACGTGACAATTGCCGAAGCTGTCGACACCACCACGATCGATTACACCTACAAGAAAAAGGGTGGCCTGTTCGGCGGTAAGAAACAGACGACGAGCCACACGGAAACCGAGACTGCCGTCGGATCATCGGTTAGCGGCGGGAAGGGCGTGTCCATTACCTCGGGTGGTGACACCGTCGTCTCCGCCTCGAGGGTGATAGCTGGTGATGATACCAACAAAGCCGATATCAACGTCAGCGCAGGGGGCGATCTGCTGATCGCGTCGGGCAAAAATACGGCGGAGTTCGGGCAGAATTCCTCCAGCAAGGGTCTCCTCTCGAAAAAGAGCTCGACGCAGTACAACTATGATGAAGCCACAGTCGGCTCCGAGCTTTCCGCCTCCGGCAACATCAAGCTGGATTCTGCTGGCAACACCGTCATAGCGGGCTCAACTATAACGGCTGGGGATGCGATCAGCGTCACGGGCGACAGCGTCGCCATCATCGGGGCCGAGGAACAGCATGCGCTGGAGAGCAGCAGCAAGAAATCCGGCCTGTTTGCTGGTTCCGGCGGCGGCTTCCTATCGCTCTGGGGCAAGGAACAGAAAGAAAAGAGCCAGTCGTCTACCCTCAACGTTGGCTCCGCGCTGACTGCTGGGACCGACGTAACCCTCACGGCACGCGAGAACGACGTCAATGTCATCGGCTCGTCCATCATGGCGGGGCGTGATATCGCGCTGGAGGCTGCCCGTGATGTCAATATCACCCCAGGCGCCGAAAGCAGCGCATCGCAGGAGAAGGAAAAACGTTCCGGTTTCGGTATCAGCCTCTCCTCCGGCAATGGCGGCTTCTCTGTCGGTATCGGTGCGCAGAAGACCAAAGACAGCAAGCAGCAGCAGTCCGACACCAACGCGATCTCGGTTCTCACCGCCGGTCGCGATCTCCTCGTTTCCGCAGGCAACAACGTCAATCTGCAGGCAGCCACAGCCTCCGCTGAACGTGATGTCGACCTCTTCGCCGGTAACGATATCAATCTCCTCTCGGCCAACGACCGCACCAATTATCAGGAGATGCACGAAAAAACCTTTGCCGGTGTTACGGTTTCCGTGACCAGCCAGGCTGGCAAGGCGGCGCAGAGCATCATGAACTCGGCTGAACGGCTGTCGGACGGCGGTGGGGTCAACGCCATGACAAATACGGCAATGGCCGGGCTCGGCTTCTATCAGGCCTACAAGGATCTGCAGGGTGTTTCCGAGGGGCTTTCTTCGGGCCAGGGCCTGTCCTTCAACGTCGGCATCAATGCCGGTATCAGCCACCAGGAGAATAGCGCTTCTTCTTCATTCTCCACGCCTGTCGTCACCGACATCCGTGCCGCTCGCTCGATCGCCATCGAGGCAGAAAACGGTAATATCACAAGCGAGGGAGCACAGATCCGGGCCGGTTACGGCAAGAATGGCCTGCCAGTTATCTCGCCCGATGCGCTGACCGGCGACATCTTCCTGTCCGCAGAGAATGGTGACATCAATCTCAATGCCGCCACAGGCACGTCTGACGCGGCAAGTTCAAACAACTCCTGGAGTGCAGGCGCCGGCATCAACATGGGCTGCGCGACATCAGGCGGCTGCAATGCCAGCGTCGGTGTCAACGGCTCTTACGGCAAGGGCAGTTCCACCACCTCCGCAACCAGCCATACGAACACGCATGTCAACGGCACTGGCGATGTGACCATTGTCACCAATGATCTGGCGTTGAAGGGTGCGACCGTCGCCGGCAACTCGGTCGTGGCCGATGTCAGAAACCTGACGATCGAAAGCCAGGTGGATACGGCCACAGCAAAGGCGGACCAACTCAATGTGTCAGGCCAGATCGGCTTTGGAAGCACTGGCGTCTCCGGTTCCGGGCAGAAGGCAAAAGGTGATGCGGTTATTGTCATTGAACAATCCGGCATCCATGCCGGAACGGGTGGCATCGACCTCAACATTGAGCAGCACACCTCGCTTATCGGCGGCGTGATTACCAGCGAGGCTGGCGCGGGACGCAACAACCTCTCCACTGGCACCCTTGAGGCCGCCGATATCGATACGCATTCAAGCTGGAAAGCCGAAACCTATGGCGGCTCGATCGGTACTGGCGGCCTCTCCATCGCACCGCCGGTCAAGGCTGGCGAGAGCGAGACCGGCAACGCCTATTCGGCCATCGGCGGCAACATCCCGATCACCATTACCGATCCGGCCAACCAAACGCAGGATATTGGCACGATCCGCCGCGATACCGCCAATACCAACATCGCGCTACCCGGTCTGCCGGATCTCGAACACATTCTGCGTCAGCAATACAGAACGCAGGCGGATATTCAGGAAGCGCAGAAGACAATGGCTGGTTTGGCCGGCGATATTGCTTCCAGTCTCTACAACAACGCGACGACTCAGGCCGAACGTGATCTCTGGGATGAAGGTGGTGCAGGTCGAGCCCTGCTTCATGCCATCGGCGGCGGTATCCTTGGCGGTGTCAATGGATGGGAAGGAGCGCTCAGGGGTGCGCTTGGCGGCACCGCATCGACGCTCATGGCGCCAGCTATCGCGGATTTGGTCAAGGGCATGCTCAAGGACAGCAGTCTGTCCGATCAGGAAAAACAGACACTTGCCACGTTGATCGGCGCAAGTTTAAGCGCCGGGGTTGGCGCGGCTGTAGGCGGCGGAGAAGGCGCGGCCTACGGAGCTGCGGAATATCAGTACAATTATCTATATCACAATGAACAACTGGCCCGGGAAAAGGCGAAACAGCAGCTTGCAATGTGCGAGGCGGAAAACGCCTGCACAGACGCGCAGATCGCAGCAATACAGGAGCAGATTGGATATTGGGATCAGCTTGATACGCAACGCGATACGGTTCTTGCGGATGCCTGTAATGCTAACCGGACAAGTCCGGCCTGCGTTGCAGCCATTACCGATGCGCTGAAAGCCGTCGAGTACTTGCGTAACCCTGCCAACCCCATAGACCCCTCATCCATGGTTGCGGGCGGCTATGCCGATTTGGAAATGCGGTTGGTCAATGGCGCGTTTGGTGGCTTGTCGAATCAGGATCTCGCCGCAGCCGTCTACGCAGAACGTCTTCGGACCATCGAGTTGCTGACGCGATACCCGGATTCCGTCCAAGCCGCTCTCAGCGGATTTGTTAATCAATCAATTGCCAATGCAGCTATCGCTGTTCTCACATTCGGCATTGCGGAAAAGCTCGGACAGACCAAGCTGGGAGATCCGGGATCGACAGGCATCGCTGGGCAAACATCGGGCGGAACTATAAACACTGCATTGTCTAGCGTTCCGGGAAGAGTTCAATCGCGCGTTAATCTTCCTAATGGTGACAAGAGTAGTGGATGGACGCATGTTGTGGATAGGCACTTCAACCCTGACAAAAATGCTAGCCAGTTTACAGTTTCGCAAAGCGATCTGAGAACCGCTCTCCAGAGTCCAGAGGTTGTGAACACTCCTGTAACGAGGACTTTGAAAAGTGCAGACCACGGTACCTTATATGTCCGAGAGGTAAATCTCGGTCGTCCAATTGGAACTGATAAATTCAATAACTTTCAACCAACTTCCAAGATGACGGTTATGACGGATAGGTTTGGAAACTTGGTTACAGTCACGCCGGGGGGTGTTAGATGAAATTGATCGGCAGTGCAGTTGAAGAGCAATATAAGACTGAACTTCAGGAGGGGGCTCGTTATCTTCTGGAAGAAGGAGGCGATCCCGGAGTGCTGGATTTACTTCATCGAGAAATCGGAGCCGTTAAAAGCGCTTATTATTTGAGTGGTTACGAGCTTCAAGACTATCGCACCTGTAATTTGCTGGTGAACGGCATGACTGTTTGCCATATAGAAATTTCTGGAAAACAGATCGACGTCTTTTATAAGATAAGTATTTCTGAATACAAAAGGGGTCTGAAGAAGCAAGGGCAAATTAAATTACAAGTCGCTCTAGATATGTCTGCGTCACGATGATTTTTTATCGTCTAAATTAGCTAATAACATACGGTATGGCATTAAAATTTTATTGGTAATCTGCCATATTTCAGTGAAAAATGATTTGCTGAATGGAGCCACAATGTCTAGACCCTACGCGGGGGGAAGGCCGTTTGGTACGATCCCCCAAGCGGAGGACGGGTGGGTGTCCGAACCTCCAACAATTCCGGGATAACGTTGGATATTGATATTCCCGGCTATCCCAAAGGTTTTAAGGTACACCAGCAATGACCCAAGAGCCTGTTGAAAAGTATTTTGGAACACCGATCAGCGAGTGGATCGCCCGTGTTGCTAACGAATTGGAGGTGGATGCAGTCGGGTTATGGCAGGTTATTCCGGAGGGCATTGATAGCTTTGATCTATCGGACGAGCAACTCGAAGATTTTGGATATCTTTGCGTGGTGGCTCTTCTTAAACGAGGAGCGGTTCCTGTCAAAAGCTCATCAGAACTTTCAGGTTGGGTTCCTGAAATGAAATATCACGGATCTCATGAAGAAATGGCGATGCGCATCATTAGTGATTGGAAGGCTGGTAAACTTGTGGCCGATCATGATGGGTTATGGTTTGCGCTTCCTCCCTGATCTTGGGCGTCTCGGAAAATCTGCTGATATCGATACACACTCAACCTGGAAGGCCGAAACCTATCGTGGCTCGATCAGTACGGCCGACCATCGGCAGGAATGCCTCAGATTTACTGATGAGCGGAAATGACTCAAACCTTTCATGAGACAAATTCCAAGGTTATTCATGTCAATACCAATGAAATTCCCTCTGGCATCAACCGTACCCAATTTAATTCCTGGCGGCGGACCTATTGGATAAACCGAGTAAACGATTTCTAGGAAATGCATCTGGTGACCGAACATATTGACGCGATTATTAGTGAAGTGAATCGACTAGATGATCCGCGAAAACGTAAGATTCCGCTTCCGGATGATGCTCTAATAGCGAGATACGAAGCCGCCACGGGTTTCGAATTCTCGGAAGACTATAAAAAATTTCTCAAGAGCATCTCTAACGCTTTCATCGGTTACCTGTCGCCACTTACTCTAAATGAAGAGATGGGTGGCGTTTATGGGGAATTGAGATCTGCTATTGAACAAGGCCGCAGCGCTGGCCTACCCCACGATTGGCTTCCAATATGTGAAGACAACGGTGACTACTACTGCATCGCGCCCGATGGCAAAATACATTTCTGGGACCACAACGGTCCAACGACCGAGACTTGGCCCAACCTTGCAACGTGGGCAAACGATGTCTGGTTGGGTGGAGCATAAGAATTTCGGCTATGCAATACGAGCCACCGTTGAGACAATTTAAGCCGCCCCGGCATTGCTGAAAAGCTCGGGCAGACCACTCCCTGTGGGAAGTGGGGCGCTAACCGCCAAGTGGATGTTATCCCATGAGAGCAACGATAAAATCTATCGACCTGATCGACCATGAAAATTGGGCATACTGGCCAGATGAGCCCTATAATTTTCATGTTGCTGCCCAAGCTTTGATTGGACCAGAAACTACCGAGGCGCTGAGATTTTTAGCTTTGAAGTTTCCACCCCTAGTTGGCTGGTCGAGTATAGTGACCGAGAGCCACATTTCGTTCGCCACGTAATTCTGATGGAAAAATATGACGAGGACGGCCTAAAATCTCTAATCAGGAATTTGGTTGCAGACACAACCGGTGAAACATGGCGCGGAATCGGCGAAAAGCTGGCTCGCTTCATGTTCTGGTAATTTGAGGATTATCAAAGCTGACGCCAGTGTTGTTGCCAGCGCACACTATCGGCTCAGTCCAAGCCCCTGCGACCGGACCAGTTGCTGTTTCAGCGCGTGGTCATGGCTGAGCTCGGCATGGCGTGTCTTCTGCACCATGCGGGCGATTGTCTTGATCTGCTCGGCTTGTTTTGCGAGCTCAGGGTGTGCCCCAAGCTCCTCGGCAAACCTGCGAGGATCGGAGCTTCCGAACCGCCGCGTGAGCGCTTCAGCCACCAGCTTGGCCTCCTCAAGCGCGGCTCGGCCCTCAGATGAAGATCTCAGCTCCGCGATAAATTTGCCCCGCTTTTCGATTGGCATCTTTTCCACCTTGGCAAGGATTTCGGCGCTGCGGGGCGTGAGGCCGGGAACCTCGATCACGTCACGCTTTTCGCGCTGCCATTGTTCGCTTTGACGTTCTTCGCCAAGCCGGCGCTCCCATGCCTCGGAGACATAGCCGATATGGGCAGAGAGAGACCTTGCATAGTGCAGCGCCTCTTTCCGCTCCCTGTTGTTTCCGAACAGACCCGACTTGCCGCGCAGCTCCCCGAACCGCCCGGGCTGCTCTGCGATGGCCTTCGCCATGATCTTGCCATTGCCTTCCTTCTCGGTCATCGCGGTGCGCAGTCTTGCGGCAATCTCGACCGGATCACGGAACACGTGCCGCGCGACTGACTCTACCGTGTCGAATCCCTGCTCGATGACGGACATCGCCCTTTTCTGCGCCACCTCTTCGATGCTGCGGTCGTAGCGCGTGATCGCTGGCACCAGCGGAGCCGGCTTCCAGCGGCGAGTGCTGGCCGGCAGCTTCTGTGGGGGCAGGGGCGGCGCCGTCTTGCGACATGAGATCGGACCACCGGATGCGGCGATATCCTTTGTTGTCCTCCGTTCTGTCGTCCGTCATCGATTTTTCCGGCGAACTGATTGCGATGATTTTCGCGGCGAACAGGGCCGGCCAGATCGCCGGCAGGTTCCTCGTAAACCCGTTGACGCTCTGATGGCCGGCCCTGTTGTTCCCGCACCGGATGGGCCGCGCGGGACAAGAGCTTTTGACGCTCATCCCGGCCGGAAGCAAGTTCGATCTCGCTCCTGACCCCGAGCTGCTCCGCGATCCATGGGTCGCTTGCGATCCCGCGCCGCTCGGCAAAGTCCCTGACATAGTCCAGCGTGGTTTCCTTCGCGCCGGAACGCGACAGGCGGTTTGTCAGCTTTCGGTAGGCCAGTTCGTCACACTTGACGACGCGCCATGCATTGCGCTCGGCCTGCGTACCGTCCGGAAGCCTGACAGGCGTGGCTCCTTCATGCTGCAGTCCGACCCTGTCCCCGATCTTTGGCGAGGCCTCCTGAATGGCCCGCTTGAGATCGACGCCCCACACTGTGCGCTGATCGCCCTTGTCATTCTCCAGCGTCACAAAATAGTTTTCTCGCGCCTGACGATTATGCTCGTAGGGCGCAACGCCGTGATCAACAAGCCGGCCGGCCTTGGTGAACTCCTGGCTGTCCGCATAGAGCTGCACGCTGTCGCGATGCCTGGTCATGGCAACATAGGTCAGATGCCGGTCCATGGTGCCGGAAGCCAACACAAAGGCGCGATCCACCGTCGCGCCCTGGTTTTTATGGATCGTCGTTGCATAGCCGTGGTCGATCGCCTGGTAGCTGTCCGTGGGAATGCTGACGCTATCGCCGCTTCGACCATCGAGCCGGGCGATGATCTTGCCCTTTTCGACATGCTCGACCGTGCCAAGCATGCCGTTTTTCACGCGGAGGTCGCGGTTGTTTTCGAGGAAGATGATCCGGTCACCGGCGGCGAAGGCGCGCTTGCCGTTATTGGTCTGGAACGTGCATTCTCCACCGTCCTCACCATCCCCACGGTTCGCGCCGGCGCTCGGCCCGTGGCTGCGCTCCAGCCTTTGTCTGTTCTGAAGTTCGGAACGAATGGCGGCATTGAGGGCGCGCACATCGGCACGGCGATGCGCCATGGCAACCCGGGTGCCATCGGCACGCTTCTCACTATCGGCAATATACTCACGCACGATCTCTGCCATCGCCGCGTCGCGGCTTTCCGCAAAGTGAATGTCGCCGTGATCCCGGTAGGCGGCGAGGCCCTCGGCCGTCTTGTGGGTCGCAAAGGCAACCGACGCCTGTCTCTGCCAATCATGGCGCTGGCGGCGAATGTCGAAAAGTTCGACATGGCCAATCTGCTCGGCTATCGCCCTGAAGGGGGCGCCAGCCCCGATCGCCTGCAGCTGCTCGTGGTCGCCGACAAGAACGATCTTTGCACCGCGCTCTTCAGCCTCGCCGATGAACCGGGCAAGTTGCCGGCTCCCGACCATGCCGGCTTCGTCGATGACGAACACGTCACTGCTGCCGATCATGCCCCGACCATGATCCCAGCTGTAAGTCCATGACGCCAGGGTGCGGCTCTCTATGCCAGAACTTTCCTCAAGACCCTCGGCTGCCTTTCCGGCCAGCGCCGCACCATGGACCTGATAGCCTTGAGCCTCCCACGCCTTGCGAGCGGCTGCAAGCATGGTGGACTTTCCCGCACCAGCGAACCCGACCACAGCGGCGATGCCTTCTGGGCCCGTAACATGTTTGATCGCATGACGCTGTTCGTCCGACAATCCTGTTGACGGATTGCTCGCAGCAAACGGTCCGCTGGAGCTTTTCCGGATTGAGCGATCCTGCCTCTCGATTGCACGCGCGACATGGCGATGATCGACGCCATGGGAATGCGCCTGATGCAATCGCTTGGCCGACCGCGCCATTGCGAGTTCCAGATCAATCATCCCTCGCGTCGAATAGCGCGCACTGGAAACGTCGCCTGTCTCAGGATCGATGCGCTCAGCCTGGAGTTCCACAAGCGCTGGCGATGCCAAAACAGCGGCAAAGGCGTTCTGGAACGTTCGCGCGTCATCGTTGATGTAGCGATGCAAGGTTTTGGCAATATCGTGTCGATCGAACACGCTCTTTGCATTGCTGATCAGCGACAAAACCTGTTCCGGTTTTTGGCGGATCAGCTCGGCATTTTGCCGTGCTGCCTCGTCATCCAGCCGGCCGCGCTCGACTGCCATTCCTTGCCGTTCGATCTGCGACGCATGCACGCCCATATGTTCGGTCGGCGACAACTCGAGGCCGCGCTGCGCATGTGAGCGATGATCGATGCGGATACCGGCCGGCCGCTACTCACACCTGATGAGGTGCGCAATCTGCCCGCAAAAGGACAATTGCTGTTCTTGGCCGGGCAACGACCAATATTCGCTGAAAAGCTTGCCTATTTTGCCGATCCGGAATTCAGGGAGATGCTCGACCCAGTCTGAGGGGAGCGTGACGAGAAGGCGGTTGGGCATCTCCGTCGGACCTTTTCTGTGCAGCCCTCCTGCTCTCTTCGGCGCAACGGGAAGCGGATAGATGAGCTTTCGTCCAAATTGCAGTCCTGCGGCGACGGCGGCATCGCGGGCAGGTCGGGACTGATTAGAGCATAGACTCGCACCACCGAGGAGCAACTCCGCTGTAGTGCATCTGGTCGTCTACCATATGCCATTCATATCCACAGGGTGAGGCTCATGTTGGCTAGATAGGGCCAGCCGCGCTTGTTGACCTAGAGGTATTCAATTCTTCCTAACTTTGCGAGGGATCGTTTTCGACCGCGAGGTCTAGCAACGGAGTAATGACCTTGACAGGGCACCATAGGAGTCTAGACGGGGTTTCAGGATCATCTTGGGAGTATGGAAATGAAAACGCTGGCAGCCGTTTCGGCTTTCGTGGGCAAGTCCTTTGCTGTGTGGGTTATCCTGTTCGCCGTGCTCGGCTTCTTTTTTCCGGATACGTTCAAGCAGATTGCGCCGTGGATCGTCACGCTTCTGTCGATCATCATGTTCGGGATGGGCCTCACACTTTCGGTCGATGACTTCAGGGAGGTCGTCAAAAGGCCGTTCGATGTGACGATCGGCGTGCTCGGCCAGTTTCTCATCATGCCGCTTCTGGCGGTGCTGCTCACCCGCATCATTCCCATGCCGCCGGAAGTCGCGGCGGGTGTCATTCTGGTCGGCTGCTGCCCTGGCGGCACATCGTCCAATGTCATGACCTATCTCTCCAAGGGCGATGTCGCCTTGTCCGTTGCCTGCACCTCGGTCACCACGCTTGCCGCGCCGCTGGTGACGCCGTTCCTCGTCTGGCTGTTTGCGAGCCAGTTCCTGCCGGTTGATGGCTGGGCCATGTTCCTCAGCATCGTCAAGGTCGTTCTGGTTCCGCTCGCCCTGGGCGCCGCCCTGCAAAAGCTGCTGCCCGGTCTCGTCAAGACCGCCGTTCCGGCTTTGCCGCTGGTGAGCGTCATCGGCATCGTCCTCATCGTTTCGGCGGTGGTGGGAGGATCCAAGGCGTCCATCGCCCAGTCCGGGCTGATGATTTTTGCCGTCGTCGTGCTGCATAACGGGCTTGGTTATCTCCTCGGTTACCTCGCGGCAAAGGCAACGGGCCTGTCGCTTGCCAAGCGTAAGGCCATTGCAATTGAGGTCGGCATGCAAAATTCGGGCCTTGGCGCGGCACTTGCAACGGCCTATTTCTCGCCTCTCGCTGCGGTTCCGAGCGCCATTTTCAGCGTCTGGCACAATATTTCCGGTGCAATACTGGCAAACTGGTTTTCGGGCCGGGTGGACGCAGGCTCCGCCAACAAAACCGCCTGAAGCTCCGCATTTGTCAGGCCGCCCGTCGTTCAGGCGGCCTGACCCTGCCTTAGAACGGCATGGTCTGACGTGTTACGGCCGGTGGATTAAGCCGGGCAAAGCCCTCCTGGCGCTGATACGGGAAATGCGGATAGGGAGCAGTCGTCCCGCTGGCCTCGTCCAGCTTCGCTACCTGTGCGGACGTCAGTTCCCATCCCACGGCATCGAGGTTCTGGCGAAGCTGTTCCTCATTGCGCGCGCCGATGATGACTGTGGAAACAGTCGGGCGTCTGAGCAGCCAGTTGAGGGCGACCTGCGGCACCGTCCTGCCGGTTTCTTGCGCGACAGCGTCGAGCGCATCGATCACGCGGTAGAGATGTTCATCATTAACCGGGGGGCCGAAGCTGGCGGTCTCATGCAGGCGGCTACCTTCGGGCAGCGGCGTGCCACGGCGGATTTTTCCCGTCAATCGCCCCCAGCCAAGCGGGCTCCAGACCATTGCGCCAAGACCCTGATCCGCGCCGAGCGGCATCAGATCCCACTCGTAATCCCGGCCAATCAGGGAATAATAGACCTGATTGACCACATAACGCGGCCAGCCATATCGATCCGCGACGGCAAGCGATTTCATGATCTGCCAGCCTGAAAAATTCGAGACTCCGGTATATCGCACCTTGCCGGAGCGGACGAGCGTATCGAGCGTCGACAGCACTTCCTCAACCGGGGTGAAGGCATCGAAGGCATGAAGCTGAAGGATGTCGATATAGTCGGTCTTTAGGCGGCGCAGGGCGTCATCCACCGCGCGCATCAGCCGGAAGCGGGACGACCCGGCCTCGTTCGGCCCGTCGCCCATCGGCAGGCTGGTCTTGGTTGAGATCAGAACACTGTCGCGCCTTCCCTTGACGGCTTCGCCGAGCACTTCCTCCGATGCGCCATTGGAATAGACATCGGCGGTATCGAACAGGTTGACGCCGGCTTCCAGACAAATATCGATCAGGCGCCGGGCTTCCGTGGCGTCTGAATTGCCCCAGTTGCTGAAGAGTGGGCCGGAGCCGCCGAAAGTTCCGGTGCCGAAACTCAAGACCGGTACTTTCAGGCCGGATTGGCCGAGATGGCGATATTTCATGGGCGTTCCTTTGTTGCTTCGAAATGGTCGCGGGCGGGGCTCTGGCAGCGCCGCGCTTTGTCCATCCCGTCATGATCTGGCAGATGAAGATTGCGATGCGTTTCAATCGCCGCCTGAAGATAGACGCTCGCTCTTCAATGAAATAGAATGCCGAAAATACTATCACTTGTGAGATGAAGTCATCATGGCGCGACTGGAGATCAACCGGGCAGGGGAGATGGAAATCTTCGTGCGGGTCGTCGAACTCGGCGGTTTTTCCCGCGCGGCCGCGGCGGCAAACATGACGCCTTCGGCGGTGAGCAAGCTGATCGCACGGTTGGAAAGCCGCCTCGGCGCCCGCCTGCTCAACCGTTCCACCCGACAGCTTCAGATCACGCCGGAGGGCTGCGCCTTTTATGAAAGGGCCACCCGCATCCTCGCCGATCTCGAAGAGGCCGAACGCGCCGCGGGTGAGGGCGAGCAGCCTGTCGGCCGTGTGCGGATCAACACCAGCGCTTCTTATGCAACGCATATTCTTGCGCCCATCCTGCCACGGTTTCTGGCGCTTCATCCGGGCATCACGCTCGATATCGTCCAGACGGATATGGTGGTTGACCTTCTTGCGGAACGCATGGATGTCGCGGTGCGCGCCGGGCCACTCAAAAGCTCAACTCTCGTTGCCCGGAAACTCGGTGAGACAGGGATGATCATTGCCGCCGCCCCGGCTTATCTGGAGCGTTACGGCGTGCCGCAAACCATCGCCGATCTGGAAGATCACAATCGGCTCGGATTTGGTTACGCGCGGTCAGTCGACGGGTGGCCGTTGCGGGACGCCGGAAAGACCGTCGTTATCCCGGCGACGGGGCGCGTGCAGGTCAGCGATGGCGAGGGCCTTCGCCGTCTTGCCCTTGCCGGTGTCGGGCTGGTTCGCCTTGCCGCCTTCACAGTGCGAGAGGATATCGCAGCCGGCCGGCTTGTCTCCTTGCTCGATCATCTCGATACGGGTGAGACGGAGATGTTTCATGCCGTTTATGTGGGCCAGCGCGGGCCGCTTCCCGCACGCATCCGGGCCTTGCTCGATTTTCTCGGCGAGCACGGGCGAGTGAAATGACCTTTCGATGGCCCTGGAAGTCGCGGCGGGGATGAAGATGGCAGGCGGCTGAAAAAAGAGTATCCGGCTGACAGGACGCCTATGGTCTCGGACCGGACAGCGTGAAGGCGCCAGCCGATTTCAGCGCTATATGCGTCTCGCTGGCAAGTGTGCTTGGTATCGCGCCGCAAAGGCTGCCAGTCGTCACGACATTGCCCGCCTTAAGCATCTCGCCGGTGTTGAATGCCGCATTGGCAAAGGCAACAAGCGGCGCAAGCGGATCACCATTCGGATGTTTTACCCCGGCGTCGAACAGCGACACCGACCCCTCGGTGACGTTGAGCTGCGGCAGGTTCTCGCCATTTCCGGCAAAGATGTCCACGATGTGCTTATCGACTTCCGATGCGATGACGAAGCCGTGGTTGGCGAGACGATCCGCGAGAAAAAGCGGAAACGGCACCTGATTTTTCTCCACCAGCCTGTAGCGGAGAAGTTCAACGCCAAGGTGAACCTTGTCGATAAATCCTATCAGGTCGGCCCTCGTCAGCGGCCCCGCCGCCGCCGCAGGGATATCCGCCGAAAGCGTAAAACAGATCTCGACCTCGATGCCTTCGGTGCCGCCATGGGGAAAAGAAGCGGCATTGGCCTCATCGATCCGCACACAATCGAACATAGGCGCCCCGATGGCCTCGCCATCCGCGCGGATCGCCAGTTTCCAGCCGGCAACCGGTTCTGCCCGGCTTTCGGCAAAAGCCCGCTGGACCGCCATAGCCTCTCCAAGCGTAGCAGGAATGAGACCCTCCGCCTGCACCGCCGCCAGAGAAATCTTCGCCCCCTCGCGGCTCGCTGTGATGAAGCTTTCCGCCAGTTTTTCGATTGCCGTCATCGCGTCCATGGTCTCCGTTGCTCTCGAACGCCAAAATGTTGTCACGATTTGGCGCTCACTGCCAAGGCCATCAATGCCGGGTTTGACCACATTGCCGACTTTAAGGACGTGCGGCGAGGGGCATTGTGCGGGGTTTATGGGAGAGCAAATGAATAGTGTTTATGGTTGACAGCGTCACAAAACATAAATTCAAGCGTTTGCTTCTGGGTTCCCTTAGCGTATTCGTCCCTACCACGACGTAGAACAGAGAGTTGACGCATGACATTGCCATTTCCGAGCATCGCGCAGACGCTTGCCGAGGAGATCGGAAGATTACGCAAATGGCTGGATGAGGACGCCCTGCCCCTGTGGTGGGAGGCGGGTTCGGCGCGGCCGGATGGCGGCTTTTACGAACGTCTCGGCCAGGATGCCAAACCGGTTTTTTCCGATGACCGCCGCGCCCGCGTGCAGCCGCGTCAGGCCTATTGTTTCGCCGCCGCCGGCCAGCATGGCTGGCAGGGGCCGTGGAAAGACGCGCTCCTGCACGGGCTTTCCTGGTTCGAGAAGGTCTATCGCCTTGAAAACGGCCTTTACGGCAACCTTGCCGACCAGACGGGCAGGCTGATCGATCCCTCCTTCGATCTCTACAATCAGGCCTTTGCGCTGTTTGCCGCCGCACAGGCCGCCGCAAGCCTTCCCGAGCGCCGGGACGAGATGCGCGGCCGGGCGCTCGATATCCTTGCCATCCTCGAGCGCGACTACAGACATCCGGTCGCCGGTTTCGAGGAAGCGAACCCGCCGCGCACGCCGCTCTGCTCCAATCCGCACATGCATCTCTTCGAGGCGATGCTGGCCTGGGAGGTGCAGGACCCGGACGGCCCGTGGTCGGCGCTGGCCGACGAGATCGCCGATCTTGCGCTTAACCGCTTCATCGATGGCGGCAATGGCGGCTTGCGCGAATTCTTCGCCCATGACTGGACACCGCATGACAGCGACAAAGGCCGGATCATGGAACCGGGCCACCAGTTCGAATGGGCCTGGCTTCTGGTGCGCTGGAGCAGCCTGCGTGGAAACGACGAAGCGATCGGGAAGGCCAAACGGCTGTTCGAGATCGGCGAGGCCTACGGCATCTGCCCGCGCCGCAAGGTGGCGGTGATGAGCCTCTACGACGATTTTTCGGTGCATGACGGGCTGGCGCGGTTATGGCCGCAGACGGAATGGCTGAAGGCTTCGGTGCGGCTTGCGAGCGTCACGGGCGGCGAGGAGCGGCAACGTTACCTCGCCTCCGGTCTCAGCGCCATCGGCGCGCTGCAGCCTTTTCTCGACACGCCGGTCAAGGGCCTGTGGTTCGACAAATGGCCGGCCGACAGACCGATGCTCGACGAGCCGGCGCCGGCAAGCACGTTTTATCACATCGTCTGCGCCATATATGAGGCGGAGGCCGTGCTGGCGGTCAGTGGGTGAACTCAGCACGCCCAGCCGGTGGGCGTGCCACATTCGCCACCCTCATTTTCAGGGCGGCGAGACAGTCAGTATTAATATGCTGCAAGCAAGCGGTTTGTCGCAACTGACGCACTCGGCGCAGATCAAAGTCGCGCCTTTCGTGTGTCGAATCTTCCCCACTAAGCTACATCGGCGTCAAATTGGATGCTGTGAAGCCGTTTATAAAGGCCATCATTCGCAAGAAGCTCGCGTCTGCTGCCCTGCTCGGCGACTTCACCATTATCCATAACGACAATCTTGTCGGCACGATTGATAGTGGAGAGACGGTGAGCAATGACGATTGATGTCTTGTTGAACGTCAGTCGTTCAAGTGCATCGCGAACGAGAGCTTCGGATTCCGAATCCAATGCGCTGGTTGCTTCATCGAGGATCAAAATATCCGCGTCTCTGAGCATGGCGCGGGCAATCGCAACACGCTGCCGCTGCCCCCCGGACAATCCAGAGCCATTTTCACCGAGCCTGCTGTCATAGCCGTCCGGCATGCTCATGATGAAATCGTGCGCATTGGCTGCCTTGGCGGCCGCTATTATCTCTTCTTCGGTGGCATTGTCGCGGCCAACGGAAATATTGTGCCTTATGGATCCCGAAAACAGGAATGTTTCCTGGCCGACGTAAGAAACGTGCTCGCGCAAGCTCGAAAAAGAAACGTCGCGCAAATCCATACCGTTGATTTCTACTGAGCCGGTTTGCGGATCGTAAAGGCGCATTATGAGATTGATGATGGTGGATTTGCCGCTGCCGGATGGGCCGACCAGCGCGGTCATCTTGCCGCCTTCGAAGAGCAGGCTGACATCCTTCAGAACGGGCTGGCCTGCAACATATTCAAAGCTCACATTTTTTAGTTCGACATCGCCTGTCGCTTTGGGGAGAGGCTCGGCGTCTTTTTTCTCGGCAAGCGTCAGCGGCGCGTCCAGCACCTCAAACATCATCCGCACGCCAATCATGCCGCCTTCGATCTGTACCCGCATGCGGGCGAGGCGTTTCGCCGGTTCATAGGCAAGCAACAGGGCGGTAATAAAAGCCATCAAATCGCCCGGCGAGCCGCCTTTTTCGAGAACGGTATAGCCGGACACGGCAATAACGACAGCAATTGCGAGGCCTGATAGCGTCTCCATGATGGGGCTGGTTGCGGCCTCCAGTTTGGCAATGCCATTGGCACGTTGCTCTACGTCGGAAACCGCCTTGTTCATGCGCTGACGCATGAGCTTCTCAAGGGAGAATGCCTTGATGACACGTACACCTATGCTGGTTTCCTGTACGACATTGACAATCTCACCGAGCGAAGCAAGCTCCGCCTCCATGATCTTGCGTACGCGGCGCAAAACAAGCCGAACGCTGAAGATGGCAAGAGGACCGATAATCATGGAGATCGCACTCAGAAGGAAATTCTGGGCGAACATCACGATAATCAGGCCGATAAGCGAAAACAGGTCACGTACGAAAGATGTGACAATCGTATCGATGACGCTGCGCGCCGCCTGCGCATTGTAAGTAACGCGAACCAGCAGTTCCGAGGAAGGCAGATTCTGAAAGAAGGAAACGCCCTGTTTCAGGAGCCGATCGTAGATCTTGCGTTGTTGCTCCGCTACGATGCTATTACCAGCTTTGCTGAGATAATAGCTCTGCACGAAGGTTGCGAGGCCTTTGACGATGAAGATGGCCGCGACCGCAAAGGCAATCTCGAGAACGACGTCAAAGCCCTGCTTCAGATAAACGCTGTTGACGATATCGCGCATGATCCATGCGCTGAGAGACGTCGTGCCGGCGACGACGAGCATCGCGGCAATTGCCGCAGAATACCAGCCAACATGCTTTCTGAAATTTTCTTTGAAAAGTCGCACCAGCAACGTCTTGTCGTTTTCAGACAAAAAAGATCCGATCACGGAGATATCCTTAATTAGCTGATACCACTACGATTTGAGAAATTGATGGCTGTCCATTTCGATCATTTTTGACCAGGAAACCAGTCCACTATCTGTTCCGAATAGGTAAGCCGCATTCTACTTCGTTTCGTAATCCCGTATCAACTGGCTTAATAATTTCTCTCGGCGCTGGAAAAGTCCTCAGACTCGTTGTTCAAGCGAACCAAATAGTGCGGTGGCCGGCGAGTGTCAACATCCCGCCGACCCGGTCGAACATTCGAGATGCACCGTTACCGTCTTTTATAATCGTCCTCGATGCGAATGACATCATCCTCGCCGATATAGGCTCCGGTCTGGATTTCGACCAGTTCGAGCGGGATCTGCCCCTCATTGGCA
>NZ_JBNWCK010000012.1:0-45823 GCF_053522465.1 Agrobacterium sp. 22-214-1
TGCCAATGAGGGGCAGATCCCGCTCGAACTGGTCGAAATCCAGACCGGAGCCTATATCGGCGAGGATGATGTCATTCGCATCGAGGACGATTATAAAAGGCAATAGAATTGCCGCAAGCGCTGAAGGTTCAGAGAAGGTGAGACGGATAGTTGTCCGGCTCGCCTTTTCGGCTCAGGAGATCAGCGCGTTCACGCAATGGGCAAGGGCATGGGAAAGCATCGCGGCCTCCAGCCCCCGACGCCAGAACAGCCATCCGAACAGCAGGCCGGGAATGAAATTGGTGAGCAGGACTGCAAGGATCAGCGCCGCCTGCGGCTGAGCGACAATTGCAAACAGAAACGGCAGATGACCGGCAGCGAAGAGTGCCGCCGCCATAAGAATGGCGGCCCACAAAATCACCGGTCGAATCTGTCCTCTTCCTCTCATGCGCCAGAGTGCCCAGGCGAAAAACGACATCAGGCCCCATCGGGTCAATAACTCTTCCGTAATCCCGCCATAGAGGATCCGGGTCACCAGCGGGATATTGAAAGCGGTCATTTTTGCCACGGTGGCCGCATCCGCGACCGATGGCAGGATCGCCGATGAATAGGCGATCATCAGCAGGCCGACGGCAATGCCTACCGCCAGCGCGGGCGGCACCTGTGTTCGCAGCACCGCGCGCGGGTTGCCGCCTGTCAGCCAGCTATCGACCAAGGGGGCGCCAAGCCCGAGTTTTGCGGCCAGAGCCTGACCGGTCGCAACCGCCGCAACGGTCAGTATTGCCGGCTGGATGAGGATCAGCAGGCGCATTCCGAATGAAAGTTGCTGTCCCGGTACAAGCTGCTCAAATGCCGCCAATAAAAGCGATGCGACGCCGGTTAGTCCGATGATCAAAAGAATATGCCAGCGTTTCATGGTCTCTTCACCTGTTTTCCTCGCTGCGAAGTTTTGTAAGCGACTGGCATTGCGTGTGGATTACGCAGCGCAATCCCCTGTGTCGAACGCTTATCCGGCGCATTTTCCAATCGTGCGAAATGCCTCCTGCGGGCGCTGTGAGATTCGTATTTTAGGCGGTTGCCTAATCAAAAATCTTCGCATACGTTCCAACTGCAACGTTTCAGTGAGGGAGGAGACTCATGCGAATGCGTGTTATTTCTGCGGCCTTTTTGGCCAGCGTCATGATTCCGGCGGGTATCGCCGGGGCCACCGATCTTGAGGTGACCCATTGGTGGACATCGGGCGGCGAAGCCGCCGCCGTCGCCGAACTGGCCAAGGCTTTCGACGCAACCGGCAATAAATGGGTGGACGGCGCGATTGCCGGTTCGGGCGGCACGGCCCGTCCGATCATGATCAGCCGTATCACCGGCGGCGACCCGATGGGTGCGACCCAGTTCAACCACGGCCGTCAGGCGGAAGAGCTTGTCCAGGCAGGCCTGATGCGCGATCTTTCCGATGTCGCCGCAAAGGGCAACTGGAAGGACGTCATCAAGCCGGCAAGCCTGCTCGACAGCTGCACCATCGACGGCAAGATCTATTGTGCACCGGTCAATATCCATTCCTGGCAATGGCTGTGGCTTTCCAATGAAGCCTTCAAGAAGGCGGGCGTTGAAGTTCCGAAGAACTGGACGGAATTCGTCGCAGCCGCACCGGCGCTGAAGAAGGCCGGCATCCAGCCGCTCGCTCTCGGTGGGCAGGCGTGGCAGGCCAACGGCCTGTTCGACACGCTGACGCTTTCGATCGGCGGCAAGGACCTTTATCAGAAAGTCTATGGCGACAAGGATGCCGAAGCGGCGGCCGGGCCTGAGATGGCGAAGATTTTCGCGGCTGCCGTCGAGGCGCGCGATATGGCCAAGGGCACCAATGTTCAGGACTGGAACCAGGCCACCAACATGGTCATCACCGGCAAGGCCGGCGGCCAGATCATGGGTGACTGGGCGCAGGGTGAATTCCAGCTGGCCAACCAGAAAGCCGGCACGGATTATTCCTGCCTTCCCGGTCTGGGTCTCAGTGAGTATCTCACCACGGGTGGCGACGCCTTTTACTTCCCTGTTTTGAAGGACGAGGCGAAAACCAAGGCGCAGGATGTTCTCGCCGCAACCATCGTCGATCCCAAAACGCAGGTGGCCTTTAACCTGAAGAAAGGCTCGCTGCCGATCCGCGGTGACGTTGATCTCAATGCAGCCAATGACTGCATGAAAAAGGGTCTGGCAATTCTGGCCAAGGGCAATGCGCTGACCAGCACCGACCAGCTGATTTCCGCCGATACGCAGAAACAGAAGGAAGACCTGATGGCGGAATTCTTCGCGGGCTCGATGTCGGCGGAAGACGGGCAGAAGCGCTTCTCGGACATTATCGGTTCGGCGGACTGAGTGTGATCTCTCCGGGTGGGAAAGCGGTTCGCCGCTTTCCTTTCCAGCGTCCTGCCTGTGCAACAATGACCAGCACGGGCAGGGGTTTCATGCGGTGAGGCTTTTGCCTGACTGTTGACTGTAACGTTACAGGAGGAGGTAACATGGCAGGTCAAGCGCGCTCGGGGCGCCCCAACCAGCTTTTCCGCAATCTCAATTCCAAGATTGCCTCCATTCCCATGATCTTGACCGCCATGGTGATCTTCCTCGGCGGAACGATCTGGACGGTGGTTTATTCCTTCACCAATTCAAAGCTTCTACCGCGCGCGAGTTTCATCGGTTTCGATCAATATGAGCGTTTGTGGGCAGCACCACGATGGATCGTGTCCATCCAGAATCTGGCGATCTACGGCGTGTTGTCGCTGATTTTCAGCCTCGTCATCGGTTTCGTGCTGGCGGCGCTGATGGATCAGAAAATTCGTTTCGAAAACACCTTCCGCACCATTTTCCTCTATCCTTTCGCCCTGTCCTTCATCGTCACCGGCCTCGTCTGGCAATGGCTGCTGAACCCGGAATTCGGCATCCAGTCCGTGGTCCGCTCGATGGGCTGGGAAAGCTTCACCTTCGATCCGCTTTATAATTCGCAGATCGTCATCTACGGCATCCTCATTGCGGCGCTCTGGCAGGGCACGGGACTCGTCATGTGCCTGATGCTGGCCGGTCTTCGTGGCATTGACGAGGACATCTGGAAGGCGACGCGTGTTGACGGCATTCCCATGTGGAAGACCTATATTCTCATCATCATTCCCATGATGCGGCCTGTCTTCATCACCACCCTCGTCATCATCGCCAGCGGCATCGTCAAGGTCTACGATCTGGTGGTGGCGCAGACGAGCGGCGGGCCGGGTATCGCGTCCGAAGTGCCGGCGAAATATGTCTATGACTACATGTTCCAGGCGCAGAACCTGGGGCAGGGCTTCGCCGCCTCGACAATGATGCTCCTGACAGTCGCGATCATCATCATCCCATGGGCCTACCTCGAATTCGGAGGCAAGAAGCGTGGCTAATATCAGCACATTGAACACGGTCGTGGCCGCCACCGATGCGGTTACCAAAGACCTTTCCGGCCCGCGCGGCAGGAAGCCGAGGAAAACCTTTTCCCGCCGCAACATCGTTCTTTACGGCACGCTGTTCGTGGCTGCCGCCTATTACCTGCTGCCGCTTTACGTGATGGTCGTCACCTCTCTGAAAGGCATGCCGGAAATCCGGCTCGGCAACATCTTTGCGCCGCCGGTGGAAGTCACTTTCGAACCCTGGGTGAAGGCCTGGGCCAATGCCTGCACGGGCCTGAACTGCGACGGGCTCTCGCGCGGCTTCTGGAATTCGGTGCGCATCCTCGTGCCTTCGGTGGTGATCTCGATCGTCGTCGCCTCCGTCAGCGGCTACGCCATGGCGAACTGGAAGTTCAAGGGATCGGAACTGTTCTTCTCCATCCTCATTATCGGCGCCTTCATTCCCTATCAGGTGATGATCTATCCGATCGTCATCGTGCTGCGCGAAATGGGCGTTTATGGCACGCTGACCGGCCTCGTCATCGTGCACACCATTTTCGGCATGCCGATCCTGACGCTGCTGTTCCGCAACTACTTCGCCTCGCTGCCGGAAGAACTGTTCAAGGCGGCGCGCATCGATGGCGCCAATTTCTGGCAGATCTATTTCCGCATCATGCTGCCCATGTCGCTGCCGATCTTCGTCGTGGCGATGATCCTGCAGGTGACCGGCATCTGGAACGACTTCCTGTTCGGCGTGGTGTTCACGCGGCCGGAATATTACCCGATGACGGTGCAGCTCAATAACATCGTCAACTCCGTGCAGGGCGTGAAGGAATACAACGTCAACATGGCCGCAACCCTTCTGACGGGTGCCGTGCCGCTGATCGTTTATTTCGTCTCCGGCAGGCTTTTCGTCCGCGGCATTGCCGCAGGCGCAGTAAAAGGTTGAGCTATATGAACAAAAGCGTTTCCATTCGCGATCTTTCCCTGTCCTTCGGTGCCGTCACCGTGCTGAAAGACCTCAATCTCGATATTTACGACGGCGAATTCCTCGTGCTGCTCGGCTCTTCCGGCTGCGGAAAGTCGACCCTTCTCAATTGCATTGCCGGCCTTCTGGAGCCGACCGATGGGCAAATCTTCATCAAGGACCGCAACGTCACCTGGGAGGAGCCGAAGGATCGCGGCATTGGCATGGTGTTCCAGTCCTATGCGCTTTATCCGCAGATGACGGTGGAGAAAAACCTGTCCTTCGGCCTTCAGGTCGCAAAGGTGCCGAAAGAGGAAATCGACCGGCGCGTGAAACGGGCGGCGGGCATCTTGCAGATCGAGCCGCTGCTGAAACGCAAGCCTGCCGAACTGTCCGGCGGCCAGCGTCAGCGCGTGGCGATCGGCCGGGCGCTGGTGCGGGATGTGGATGTGTTCCTGTTCGACGAGCCGCTCTCCAACCTCGACGCCAAGCTGCGCTCGGAACTGCGCGTCGAAATCAAGCGGCTGCACCAGTCGCTGAAGAACACCATGATCTATGTGACGCATGATCAGATCGAGGCGCTGACGCTGGCGGACCGCATCGCCATCATGAAAAGCGGCGTCATCCAGCAGCTCGCCGATCCCGTCACCATCTACAACAAGCCGCGAAACCTCTTCGTCGCCGGTTTCATCGGCTCGCCATCTATGAATTTCCTGCGCGGCGAGTTGATCGAAAAGGACGGCAAGGTGGTCTTTACCACCAATGGCGTGACTTTCGCGCTGGACGGTTATCATGCGGAAACGCCGCTCGCCGCCGGCCGTGCCGTCGTTCTGGGCGTTCGCCCCGAACATGTGCGTGTCGATGCCGATATTGTCGGTGGCGAAGTGCATGAGGCGATTGTCGATATCGAGGAGCCGATGGGCGCCGACAATCTGATCTGGCTGAAACATGCCGGGCATACCATGTCCGTGCGTGTCGGTGGCCACAGGCGGTTTTCGCCGGGCACCAAGGTGCGCCTCGGCCTCGACATGACGATGGCCTCACTGTTCGACGCGCAAAGCGAGGACCGGCTCTAGAACAGCTTCGATTTACCCCCACACAATCCCAAGACCCAGATATCTATGGAGGAGACAATGACAGAACTCGGTTTCCAGCTTTACAGCGCCCGTAATTTCCAGCCTTTTTCCAATATTCTGAAGAAGCTTTCGGCGGCGGGTTATAAACATGTCGAAGGTTATGGCGCGATGTACGCTTCGCTGGATGATGCCGGTTTGAAAGGCCTGCGCGCCGAACTCGACGCCAATGGCCTTGCCATGCCGACCGGTCATTTCGGCCTCGACCTTCTGGAAGGCGATCCGAAAAAGGCGCTCAATATTGCCAAGGTTCTGGGCGTGGAGGCGATCTATTGCCCTTATCTGATGCCTGACCAGCGCCCGACAGATGCCGCAGGCTGGTTCGCTTTCGGCAAGCGCCTGCAGGAGGCGGGCAAGCCTTTCGTCGATGCCGGGCTGGTCTTCGGCTGGCATAACCACGATTTCGAGTTCAAGACGCTTGGCGACGGTTCCACCCCACAGGAGCAGATTTTTGCCGGCGGCCCGGATTTGAAATGGGAGGCGGATATCGCCTGGATCATTCGCGGCAATGCCGATCCGCTGGCCTGGATCGAAAGCTACGGCAAGCGCATTACTGCGGTACATGTGAAGGATATCGCACCAGCAGGCGAGAATGCGGACGAGGATGGCTGGGCCGATGTCGGCCATGGGACCGTGGACTGGAAGGGCCTCGTCGCGGCGCTGAAGGCGAAATCGGCCACGAAACATTTCGTGGTCGAGCACGACAATCCCAAGGATATCGACCGACTGATCACCCGCTCGATCGCATCTTTCAAAACCTACTAAGTTTCAATTTTCGGAGTTTGAATCATGGCCAGGGATCTTGGCGTCGGCATCATCGGATGCGGCAATATCTCGTCTGCTTACTTTTCGCTGGCACCGCTCTTCAAGGGCATCAAGGTGCTGGCCTGCGCCGACCTCAACCGCAATGCGGCGGAGCTGAGGGCGGAAGAATTCGGTGTTGTCGCGCAGTCCATCGAGGAGCTGCTCGCCAACAAGGATATCGACGTGGTGGTGAACCTCACCATTCCCGCCGCGCATTTTCCGGTGTCGAAAGCCGCCCTCGAGGCAGGCAAGCACGTCTATTCGGAAAAGCCGCTGGTGCTTTCGCTGGAGGAAGGCGAGGAGCTGCGGCGCATCGCCCGCGAGAAGAACCTCTCCGTCGGCTGCGCGCCGGATACCTTCCTCGGCGGCGCGCATCAGCTTGCCCGGCAATATATCGATGACGGCAAGGTCGGGCGCATCACTTCCGGCACCTGCCATGTGATGAGCCCCGGCATGGAGATGTGGCACCCCAATCCGGGCTTCTTCTTCCTGAAGGGCGGCGGGCCGATCCTCGATCTCGGTCCCTATTACGTCGCCAATCTCATCAACCTCATCGGACCGGTGAAGCGCGTCGGTGCGCTGACCAGCATGGCAAACCCAACCCGTACGGTGACCAGCCAGCCGCTGAACGGCGAAATCATCCCGGTCGAAACGCCGACCAATATCCATGCTCTGCTGGAATTCGTGAACGGCGCGACGATCACGCTTTCGGCAAGCTGGGATGTCTGGTCGCATCGCCACGCCAATATGGAGCTCTATGGCACGGAAGGCTCGATCTACGTGCCGGACCCGAATTTCTTCGGCGGTGTGGTGGAAGCGAGCGGACGGGACAAGAATATCCAGCCACTGGAAGACTGGGCGCATCCTTTCGGCATCGCCAATCAGGAAAGCCCCAACGGCCCACGCGCCAATTACCGCACGGCGGGCCTTGCCGATATGGCGATTGCGATTTTGGAGGGGCGTGATGCCCGCTGCTCACTCGACCGCTCATTGCACGGCATCGATGTGATGACCTCGGTCCTCAAATCCGGGGAGGAGGGCCGTTTCATCGAAATGACGACGACCTGCACCCAGCCGGCAGCACTCGGTATCGAGGAGGCGCAGGCGCTGCTGCGCTGAGCCCAAAGCCAACGAAAAAAGGCCCGGCGCACTGCCAGTTCGCCGGGCCTTTTCCGCTCAGCCATTTGGTGGCGAGCGTCGCGTGTTCATCAGATTTTCATAGGCCGATAAAAAGGCCCAGCCAGCGCGCAACGGTCCTGACCATCCAGATCAGGAACACGAAAGGGGCTATGCCAACAGCCGCGACGAGCGCCGCCGAGGCGACAACGAGCGCCGTGGTGAAATTACGCCTGAACCGGTGGCGTTTTGTGTCGAGAGCCTTATCCATGACGTATGGCGGTGATCAGCCCGCGAATGGTGAGCATGACATAAAGCATGCCCGCCATCGCCATCAGCAGGCCGGTGCCGAGAGAGCTGAGGTTGCTCAGCGAAAACAGAAATGTATCAGCCGCCACCATTGGCAAGACCCTTCAAGAACAGCAGATTTCGCATCGTTCTAGATCGTGCCGGTTTCCCGCATATGTCCCGATTGTTTCATCTTGTTGCTGCCGAGGGGCGTTTTCGTGATGGCGTGGCTTTGCGCGATTTCCGCAAAGCCCTTCACAAGCCCGTCGGTTTGGTTTAAAGCCGCTCCCCGTAATCCGGTCGCAGCCCACCCGGTCAAAACAAGGGATCCCAAATTATGAAAACCATCGTCATCTGCTCCGGCGGATTGGACTCCGTTTCGCTTGCGCATAAAATCGCGGCGGAACACGAACTTCTCGCTCTCGTCTCCTTCGATTATGGCCAGCGCCACAGGAAGGAGCTGGAATACGCGGCCGATTGCGCAAGGCGTCTCGGCGTGCCGCATCATGTCATCGATATCAGAACCATCGGCGCCCATCTCACTGGTTCTGCGCTGACCGACGACGTGGAGGTGCCGGACGGGCACTATGCGGAGGAGACCATGCGCTCCACCGTGGTGCCGAACCGCAACGCCATCATGCTCACCATCGCTTTCGGGCTGGCCGCCGCGCAGCAGGCGGATGCCGTGGCGATTGCCGTGCATGGCGGCGATCACTTCATCTACCCCGATTGCCGGCCGGGCTTTATCGACAGCTTCAATGCCATGCAGGCGCATGCGCTGGAAGGTTATGCCGACGTCAAGCTTTTCGCCCCCTATGTCACCGTTTCCAAGGCTGCGATTGTGACCGATGGTGCGAAATACAGCACCCCGTTTGGCGAAACATGGTCCTGTTATAAGGGCGGCTTGCGCCACTGCGGCCGCTGCGGCACCTGCGTGGAACGGCGAGAGGCCTTTCATCTGGCCGGCGTTACCGATCCGACTGACTACGAAGACCCGGATTTCTGGGTGGCGGCTACCCATGCCTATGCGGCGCAGGAGGTGCGCTGATGTTCCGCATCACCAAGGAATTTCACTTCTCCGCCTCGCACCAGTTGAAAAGCCTGCCGTCGGATCACCAGTGCAATCGCCTGCACGGGCATAATTATATCGTTGAGGTCGAACTATCAGGCGAAGAGCTGAACGAGCACGGTTTCGTGCGCGACTATCACGAGCTTGCCCCGCTGAAACGCTATATCGACGATCATTTCGACCATCGCCACCTGAATGACGTTCTCGGCCATGACCGGGTGACGGCGGAATGCCTGGCGAAGCATTTTTATGACTGGTGCAAGGATCGCCTGCCGGAAACCAGCGCCGTGCGCGTCAGCGAAACCGCCAAGACCTGGGCGGAATACCGGCCATGACGGCGGCTGCACACAAGATTGCAGCGAAGGAAACCACGATCCGCATCAGCGAAATCTTCGGACCGACCATTCAGGGCGAAGGCGTGTTGATCGGTCTGCCGACAGTCTTCGTGCGTACCGGCGGCTGCGATTACCGCTGCTCCTGGTGCGATACGCTGCATGCCGTTGACAGCGAGTACCGCGACACGTGGAAACCGATGCCGGTCGAGGCGATCTGGCAGGAGGTGCGGCGGCTTTCCGGCGGGGTGCCGCTGACGGTCTCGCTTTCCGGCGGCAATCCGGCCATCCAGCCGCTCGGAGCCTTGATCGCGAAGGGGCAGGGCGAGGGGTATCGTTTCGCGCTGGAAACGCAGGGCAGCATCGCGAAAGACTGGTTTGCTGCTCTCGACCATCTGGTGCTGAGCCCCAAACCGCCATCGAGCGGTATGGAAACGGACTGGCAGGCCTTCGAAGACTGTCTTGCCGCCGCCGGCGACGGACCGCAGGTGGCGCTGAAGATCATAGTGTTCGACGATGCGGATTATGCCTATGCCAAGGCGGCATCCGCGCGTTTCCCGCATCTGCCCGTCTATCTCCAGCCTGGCAACCACACTCCGCCGCCGCCCGATGATGACGATGCACGTGTGGATATCGATGGGGTGATGGACCGGATGTTGTGGCTGGTGGAGAAGGTGAGCGAAGATCGCTGGTTTTCCGCCCGGCTGCTGCCGCAGCTGCATGTGCTGTTGTGGGGGAATAAGCGCGGGGTTTGAGGGAGTTATAAGTTCCCTCCGTCATGCCGGACTTGATCCGGCATCCAGCCACGGCGCGTCTGCGCCGTGAAAAAGTCTTTTTTGATCAAAGACTTGATCGCGCTGGACCCCGGATCAAGTCCGGGGTGACGGAGAGCGAGGAGCGTCCTTCGCAGTAATCCAAGCAGCGGCTTGCGCCGCCGCTCTTGTGCAAATCAGGCCGAAACGGCCAGCTCGCGCCGTTCCCGATCCGCAATGATCGACAGATCGAGCACCTTCTGCAGATTGGCCGCATGACGGAAATCCGGATCGGCGGGGCCGCCTTCCATGACGGCCTTGGCGAATTTTTCGTAATTCGTCGGCACCGGGTCGACATCGATGGTCTTCCAGATTGCCTTTTCCACATCCTCGCCGATGCAGGCGCGCAGGCTGGAATAATCCGGCGTGTGGATCACTTCCAATGCGCCCTTGTCGCCATGGATGCGCAGGCGAAGTTCGTTGAGGTGACCCGTCGCCCAGCGGCTGGCATGGATGACGCCCATGGCGCCGTTTTCAAGCTCGGCGGTCATGGTGAAGCTGTCATTGGCGTCGAGGTCGTAGACGCCGATTTTATTGCCTTCATATTTGTCGAAGGTCTTCAGCCGCGTGAAGATGCGCTCCACATCGCTGCCCGCGCCGTAAGATGCGAAGTCGAGAATGTGGATGCCGACATCGCCCAGCACGCCGTTCGAGCCATGCTTGGTGGAAAGCCGCCACAGCCACTTGCTCTCCGTCATCCAGTCGCCCCAGGCTTTGGAAACGAGCCAGCTCTGGAGATAGGAGGCTTCGAGATGCCGCACCTTGCCGATCTTGCCTGCCAGCACCATCTCGCGCGCCGCCTGCAAGGGGGCGACGTTGCGATAGGTGAGGTTGACCATGGCGACGAGGCCGGCCTTTTCGGCGGCATCGGCCATTTCGGCGGCCTTGGCGTAGTTTTCCGCCAGTGGCTTTTCGCAGAAGACATGTTTGCCGGCCGCCAGAAGCTTCAGGCTGGTGGGATGGTGGATCGCGTCCGGCGTGACATTGGCCGCCGCGTCGAATTCACCCCAGGCAATCGCATCATCCAGCGAGGTGAAGGAGAGCGGAATGTTGTGGCGCAGCGCAAAGCCGCGCACCACCACATCGTCCACATCCACCGCTGCGACGAGTTCGACGCCGGGGATTTCAGAGAAATATGTGGCATGGTTGTTGGCCATGCCGCCGGTTCCGAGAATGAGAAGTCTCATGGCTGTTTACCTGTAACCTGCTTCGCCTGCCTTGTGCAGCTTGGGGCCGCGTTCTTCGATGGGCTCCAGAGCCTTGTCGACGGGAACATTGGGGGCGTCGTGAATGCTTTTCAGTGCGCCAACGGGATTATAGGCCCATTTCACAGAGTTGCTGATGACCTTCTGCACATTGGCGTCGTGATAGGTCGGATAGGTCTCGTGGCCGGGGCGGAAATAGAAGATATTGCCCGCGCCGCGACGCCAGGTGAGACCGGACCGGAAGACTTCGCCGCCCTGGAACCAGGAGATGAAGACGGTTTCCAGCGGCTCCGGCACGGAGAACTGTTCGCCATACATTTCCTCGTTTTCCAGCTCGAAATGTTCCGGCAGGCCGGCGGCGATCGGGTGGCGCGGATTGATGGTCCACAGGCGCTCGCGTTCGCCCGCCTCACGCCATTTCAGCGCGCAGGGCGTGCCCATCAGGCGCTTGAACGGCTTGGAGAAGTGGCCGGAATGCAGGACGATAAGGCCCATGCCTTCCCAGACGCGTTTGGCGACACGCTCGACGATTTCATCCTGAACCGCACCATGGTCCTTGTGGCCCCACCAGACGAGAACGTCGGTCTTGTCGAGGCGCTCCTGCGAAAGCCCGTGTTCCGGCTCCTGCAGCGTGGCGGTGGTGGCGTTGATCTCGGGATTCTGGTTCAGCGCGTCGGCAATGGTGTTGTGCATGCCGTTCGGATAGATCGAACGCACCGTCTCATTGATGTGTTCGTGGATATTTTCGCCCCATACAACGGTGTTGATGGTCATTGTCATGCTCCTCGGTGAAAGCCGGGACCTTGGGTGAGCCCGGCGAAAGTTGAATGTTCAGGCGGCACCCCGGGCAGGGTTGCGGGCAAGCGCCCGGCCCTCGGCGTCGAAACGATGTATCTGCGTCGCATCCGGCGCGATGGCGATGCGTTCACCGGCCGTGCGGCCGGTCACGCCCTCTTCACGAACGACGACGGGTTCATCCGCGCCGATCTCGACATAGATATAGCTGTCCGATCCCAGCATTTCCGAATGCACGATCTCGCCGCTCCAGCCGCTGCCATCGGTGGCGATGGCGATGTGTTCGGGGCGGATGCCGATGGTTTTCGCCCCTTCGGCCTCCGCATATTTGCCGGTGAGGAAGTTCATCTTCGGTGAGCCGATGAAGCCGGCGACGAAGGTGTTGACCGGGCTTTCGTAAAGCTCCAGCGGCGTGCCGATCTGCTCGACCCGGCCGTCACGCAGCACACAGATACGGTCGGCGAGTGTCATCGCCTCCACCTGGTCGTGCGTGACGTAGATCATCGTCGTGTCATGCATCGAGCGATGCAGCTTGGCGATTTCGAGACGCGTGGCGACGCGCAGCGCCGCATCGAGGTTGGAGAGCGGCTCGTCGAACAGGAAGACCTTCGGATCGCGCACGATGGCGCGGCCGATGGCGACACGCTGGCGCTGGCCGCCGGAAAGCTGCTTCGGCAGACGTTCCAGATAGGGTGTGAGCTGCAGCATCTCGGCCGCCGCTTCGACGCGCTTCCTGCGCTGTTCCTTGTCCGCGCCTGACAGTTTCATGCCAAACGCCATGTTTTCGAACACGGTCATATGCGGATAAAGCGCATAGGACTGGAAGACCATGGCGACGCCGCGCTTGGCGGGCGGCAGGCGGTTCACCGTCTCGCTGTCGAAGGAAAGCGTGCCACTGGTAATTTCCTCCAGCCCGCAGATGAGGCGCAAAAGCGTGGACTTGCCACAGCCGGAGGGGCCGACGAAGACCATGAATTCGCCGGAGCGGATATCCATGTCGATGCCCTTGATGACATCGAAAGCGCCGAAGGATTTGCGAAGATCGCGCAGTTGAATGGTGGTCATGAGATTTCTCCTAGCCTTTGACGCCGCCGGCGGTGAGGCCGGAGATAATGCGTCGCTGGAAGATCAGAACGAGGACGACGAGAGGTGCTGTGACGATGACGGATGCGGCCATGATCGTTCCCCAGGGGATTTCGAACTGCGAGCCGCCCGACAGAAGCGCGATGGCGACAGGCACCGTGCGCTGCTCGTTCGATGAGGTGAAGGTAAGTGCGAAGAGGAACTCGTTCCACGCGGCGATGAAGGCGAGAAGCCCTGTCGTGACGAGCGCCGGCCACATCAGCGGCATGAACACCTGGGTGATGATGACCCACGGTGTTGCACCATCGACGATAGCCGCTTCCTCGATCTCGATAGGCAGGTCGCGCATGAAGGTCGTCAGCACCCAGACCGTGAAGGGCAGGGTGAAGATCATGTAGGAAAAGATCAGCGCCAAGGGCGTATTGAAGATTCCAGCCCAGCGGATCAGTTCGAACAGGCCGGCGAGAACGGCGATCTGCGGGAACATCGAAACCGACAGGATGGTAAGGAGCAGCAGCGAACGGCCACGGAAGCGGACGCGGGCCAGAGCATAAGACGCCGTTACCGCAAGGAACAGCGAGAGTATGACGACGGAAGATGCCACGAACAGCGAATTGCCGAGATTGCGCAGGAAAGTGCCGTTGCCGATGACGAAGCTGTAATTGGTCAGCGAGAAATCACGCGGCCAATAATTGACCTGGAACAGCGCCGAGCCGGATTTCAGGCTCGTCAGGATCGCGTAATAGAAAGGGAATACCGAAATCACCATGATGATGGCGACCAGCGCATAAAAAGCGGTGGTTTTCAGGATGCTTGGCAGGGTCATCGCGCTGCTCCATCGGTGTTGACGCGCCCGAGCCACATGTAGATGACGGTGATCGAGGCGATGATGAGGAACAGCATGGTGGAGGCAGCAGCACCGTAGGAGAACTTGTCGAAATCGAACAGGTTCTCGCGCGCCAGCACCGACATGGTGCGGGTCTGGGCGTTGTTGGGCGTCAGGATATAGATGAGATCGAAGACGCGCATCGCATCCAGCATGCGAAAGATGACGGCGACCATGAGGGCCGGGCGGATCATCGGCAAAGTGACGCGGAAGAATACCTTGACGGGGTGGATGCCATCTACCTTTGCCGCCTCATACATGTCCTTCGGCACCATTTGCAGGCCGGCGAGAATGAGCAGCGCCATGAAGGGCGTGGTCTTCCAGATATCGACGATCAGCACGGCGATCATCGCGGTCTCGGGATTGGCCGTCCAGGCGATCTTGCTGGAGATCAGCCCGAGATTGAGGAACAGGTCGTTCAATATGCCGAACTGGTCGTTCAGCATCCATGCCCACATCTGTGCCGAAACGATTGTGGGAATGGCCCAGGGTACGAGGATCGCGGCACGCACGAGGCCACGTCCCTTGAATTCGGCATTCAGCACCAGCGCGACGATGAGGCCGAGCACGGTTTCGAAACTGACAGAAAGGATGGTGAATTTGAGCGTGTTGAGAACCGCGCCCCACCATGCGGGATCGGCAAGCAGGCCGCGATAGATGGTGCGGCCGCTGCTGAGCGTGATCCATGTGAGGTAGTTCTTGAGGCCGACGAACTGCGCCCCGTCGAGATTGGTGAGCGAGGCGTCGGTGAGGCTGAACCAGACGGTGCGCACCAGCGGCCAGCCCGCCACCAGCGCCAGCACCAGAAATGTGGGGGCAAGAAACAGCCAGGCGGATTTCAGTCGTTCCGACTGCAGGTCGGAGCCGGTGCCGGATGCCGCGACCGGTCTTTGAAGGGCAATGTCGTTCATGGGGATATCTCGCGGTTGGGGCGCGGGAAACGATCAGGCGAGACCGCCTCCCGCGCGGGCCGGATTACCAGCCGTTGCCTTTGAGATCGGTCAGTTCAACCTCGAGAAGTTCGAGATTTTCCGCTGCCGTGCCGTTGCCGGAGAGCGTGTTGTGCACGGCGCCCCAGAATTTGGCGGAAACCTCGTTATATTTCACCTTCGCCGAGGCGGAAGGACGGGGAACGGCGGTCTGGAAGATCGGCTTCCACGTCGGCATGAAGGGCTGCGCGGCACCGACATCCTTGTCGTCGTAAAGGGATGCGATCGTCGGCATGTTGGAGAGCTGGATCGCGCGCATCTTCTGGGTGTCTTTCGACGCCAGGAATTTCACGAGCTGAATAGCCGCTTCCTGATCGTCGGAATATTTCGAAACGGCGAGGTTCCAGCCGCCGAGTGTCGAAGCAGGGGCCTCGCCTTCCGCGCCAGCTGGCAGCGGGGTGACGCCGAACTTGCCCTTGATGGCGCTGTCGTCGCCATTACCCAGCGCATATGCATAGGGCCAGTTGCGCATGAAGACGGAATTGCCGGTTTGCCAGACGCCGCGCGCTTCCTCTTCCTTATAAGCGAGCACGCCCTGCGGCGCGATGGTGCCGACCCAGCCCTTGGCGGTCTCGATGGCGGCTGCGGCCTTCTCATTGTTGACGGAGATATCGCCGTTGGTCTCGACAATATGGCCGCCGCCGGCGGAAGCGATCCATTCCAGCGCGTTGCAGGTCAGGCCCTCATAGGCGCTGCCCTGGAAAACGAAGCCCCAGAGGTCCTTCTGGCCAGCCTCGCGCTCCTTGTCCTGGATTTCCTTGGCGGTCTCGCTCAGTTCCTTCCAGGTCTTCGGCGGCTGCTTGCCGTATTTTTCCAGAAGGTCCTTGCGATAGAAAAGCGCCGGCGCGTCGGTGAACATCGGCATGGCGACGAGCTTGCCGTCAACCGTCTGCGAGGCGACGATGGAAGGGAAATGATCGCCGATGACATCCTTTGTCGCTGCGGTCAGATCCACGAACTGGTCGGCCAGCTGCGGCGCCCAGATCACGTCCGTCTGGTAGACGTCGACATCCTTGTTGCCGGCGGCAAGCCACAGCCGGTACTGGCTGAACTGTTCGCTGGACGATGACGGCATGGTGACGAGATTGACCTTGTGACCGGTCTCTTTCTCGAAGGCGGCGATCCGTTCGCGGAAGAACGCTACGTTCTTGCCGGTCGAATTGGCGGCGATGGAAAGCTCGGCCGCCTCGGCCGAAACGGCGGCGGAAAACGCCGCTCCGCACAGGAACAAAGTCTTCATGGAAATATTCATTGTCAAACTCCTCCGTTGACGCTTCCGATTGTCCTCAAAATTGAAAGCGCTTTTGACCGACGCGAGGCTCTCAAAAGCCGAGCAATCTGTCAATACTCTTTCTAATTGCCCGGAAATCGGCTGTTTTCGCCTGCAATTTTTAGGCGTTTGCCTTTGGGAATGATCAACTGTAAGGTTTCAGGTGGAGGAAAATTGAAATCGTTTTCAATTTTTGTCGGCTTGAAAAATCCGCGGCGGCGACGCATGCAGGGGCAAATTGGCAAAAAATTATGAAGCTCAAGGAATTCGCAGAGAAAGTCGGGCTCTCGCCCACCACCGTCAGCCGGGCGCTGGGCGGCTACCCCGAGGTGCGCGAGGAAACGCGCCAGCGGGTGATGGAGGCTGCGCTGAAATACGGTTACCGGCCGAATGCCAATGCTGTCAGGCTGGCGACGGGCAGGGCAGGCGCCATCGGTGTCGTCATGGGCCGTTCGGGCGGAGGGCACTTCTTTTCCGAATTCATGGGCGGCATGGCGACCCGGCTGGAACGGGAAGAGACCGACATTCTCGTCAGCGTCACCGTCGACAATAATCTCGATGAGGAACTGGCGATTTTCAGCCGGCTGGCGTCGAGCGGCCGGGTGGATGGCATCATCGTGCATTCGCCGCGTCCGGAAGATGAACGCATCGCTCTGCTCAACCGATTGGGTGTGCCCTTCATCGTGCATGGCCGCTCAAAGACGCCTTTCGAACATGCCTGGCTCGATATCGACAACCACGATGTGACCTATCGTCCGACGATCCATTTTCTGGAGCGCGGACACAGGCGCATCGCCCTTATCAATGGCCCGGTTGGCCGCACCTTCGTGCAGGACCGCGAGCAGGGTTTTCGGGAGGCGCTGGCCACGCACGGCATTACGCCGGATCCGCGTTTCATGATGAATGAGCACTTCAGCGAGGAGACGGCCTTTCGCTTCGCTCGCTCGCTGCTGGAACAGACGCCGCGCCCCACGGCCTTTGTGGCGGGTGCGATGATGACGGCGCAGGGTGTCTATCGCGCCGCGACGCAGATGGGGCTGACGATCGGCAAGGATGTCTCCGTCATCGCCCATGACGACGTGTTTCCTTACCTTACACCGGAAAGCATGATGCCGCCGCTTTCCACCACCCGCTCGCCCATGCGCATGGCGGGCATGCGAGTGACGGACCTGCTTTTGCAGATCATCGGCGGCCGTCCCGTTCGCGAGGTTCAGGAATTGTGGCCGGTCGAGCTGATCTTGCGGGAATCGGTCGGCCCCGCCTGAACTTGTCGGCATAGCTCACTGATTCCACTCCATTTTGTGAACGTCAGTTGATAACGTTCGCCTTTCGTCATCTATACGTCCGCGCCGTCTCATGTATAATCGGAACAGTCACGGGCGTTATGGAACAGGACCCGGGCCGGCGCGTTGAGGGGACGTGTCGAAGGAGGTGGACGGATGTTTGAATTTTTAAAACCGCAACAGCAGACTGTGATCGATGATGTCGAGGCGACCGGCACCTATGCCGATGCGCTGCTCAACGTTCCGAGCCCCGAACTGAACCGTTCGACCGCTCGCGAACATGGTCATGAAGCCCATTCCCGCGACTATTGCGAAAATCGCGATATTTCCCGCAGCGCGCTCGGTTTCGCCTGAGCGATCGCAAAAGCTTTCCTAACAAACGGAACGGACAGGCCGTGCCCGCGTTTTCCCTGTACGACCCGCAGGGCGGCGCAACCGGACCGAAGGGACCTGACCGGCATTTGACCGATGGGCGAATTAGGCGTTGCGCCGCCTGATTGACGACAGCGCAAAGGCGCTGTCGCACGAGATAAAAACGCAGCTTGTGCCCATCGTGGCTAAGCGTGTTTATCAGGAGGCCGCGATGCCAGCCGTTCCCGTCGAACCCTATCCCGAACCGCCGATGCCCGTGCCGCCGCAGCCGGATATCCCGCCGGTGGAAGAGCCGGAACCCGATAGGTTGCCGGACGAAGTGCCGGTACCCAACCCCGACGAAAATGACGGGCCGCCGAAGGTGCTCTCGTCTTTCACGCCTCTCCATTCTCGAATTTCTTGCTGAGGAAAGCCGAGCCCTTGAGCCCGAAGCGCCACGGATATTCCGTCGCGCGGCTGATGCCGATTCGTCTGCCGCTGGTGACGGCGGCGGCTTCTTTCGGCAGCCGCAGGAAAAAAGGCGCTGCGTTCAACGGCGCGCCGTCCATCTCCCCCGTAATCGCCAGCGCCTGACAGAGCCTGCCCGGACCTGAGCAGAGAAGTTTCGGCTTGTCAGTTCCGCGTCGCAGTTTCATCATGTCTATGCCGGTCAGGGGTTCGATGGCGCGCAGAAGCACGGCGGAACCCGGGGCGCAGACAAAGTTGGCGCACCAGTGAATACCATAGGACCGGTAGACATAAAGACGGCCGGCCGGGCCGAACATTGCCCTGTTGCGCGGGGTCTGCCCGTTGAAACTGTGGGATGCCGGGTCGTCCGGATGATAGGCTTCGGTCTCCACGATGATGCCGCCGGTATTGCCGACGCGGAACTCCGCGCCGATGAGGGCGCGGGCCACATCCAGCGCATCGCGCAGGAAGAAACTCTCCTGCATTTCCGGGCCAAAGGCCTGATCCATCTGGAACCCTTCCGCTCTGCCGTCGTTGTGAATTCAGGTTCTAACCGTTTTCCAGCATCGGATTCGTACCGGTGCTTTCCAAGCCGGAGGGCATGTCATGCAACTTTCGACGACCTATGTAAAACGCAATAACGGAGTTATCTCCGTCGAGTTCGTCGGCAACGACGGCGATCAGGTCTCGGTTCGCCTCGCCGACGGTCTTGAAGGGATCGACGATGCCGAGGCCATCAAACGGGCGAGCGCGGTGATGGTGCAACTGACCGCGTTCGGAACGCGCCATGGGGCAGATGCGCCTTCGCAATTTTCCGCTCTAGGTACGGCGCAGGATGAAGCTCCGCACGGACAGGCGAGCGCCCGCACATCGAAGGATCGCGACATTCTGGAGGAAGAGTTGGAAGAGGGGCTGGAGGACAGCTTTCCGGCGAGTGATCCCGTCTCTGCTACGGTCACATCCATTGCTTCCCGAAAAGGAGGGCGGTGACATTGGTTGTTCGCGAAGTCGCTCTGGTAACCGGCGCTGGCTCCGGCATTGGGCGCGCCGCCGCCCTTCATCTGTCGGCGCAGGGTTTCTCGGTCGGTCTGTTGGGCCGCACCGAATCGGAATTGAACGATGTCGCCCGGGAAATCGGCGCAGCATCCGGGTCTGCGAAGGTGCTTTTGGCCGATGTGGCGGATGAAGCGGCCATGCGTCACGCGGTCGCAGCGCTGGTTGAGGATTTCGGCCGGCTTGATGTCGTGGTGGCCAATGCCGGCGTCAACGGCGTCTGGGCGCCCATCGATGAGCTGAAACCGTCCGAATGGGACGATACGATCCGCATCAACCTGCGCGGCACTTATCTCACCGTCCATACCAGCGTGCCGCATCTGAAAGCGGCCGGCGGCGGGTCCATCGTCATCATTTCGTCAATCAATGGCACCCGCACCTTCACATCGCCCGGTGCTCCGGCCTATTCCGTGACGAAGGCCGGGCAATTCGCCATGGCGCAACAACTGGCGCTGGAACTGGGGCGTCACCGTATTCGCGTCAATGCGGTGTGTCCGGGCGAAATCGAAACGGCAATCGATGAAAATACCGATATACGCGGGCGGGAAAAAACGGAGGTTCCAGTCCGTTTTCCGGCTGGGGATATTCCGGTAACCGGCGGCTTGGCCGGGACGAGCGAAGATGTCGCTGCGCTGATCGGTTTCCTGGCGTCGGATGCGTCCCGCCACATTACCGGCACGCCGGTTTGGATCGATGGCGGCCAAGGGCTGCTCCGATAATCTGCAGACTTTAAGCTCAACGCCAGCGGCATCACGGGCTTGTGTCCTTATGATTAACGAATGGGTAACGTCTGTTCACGAGACTTTGTCCATGGGCGAGGTTGCCGTGTTGTGGCCACCTTCGATAGTTAAGCGTCTGCCGGAAAGGCGGGCAAATCAGGCGGGCAGAACGATCCATGGGCATGCAGGCATTGCTGGATTTCGCGGTTGCGGGGTTGCGGCAAAAGGTAAGGGCAGGGGCAAGAATGGCCGCGATCGTCGCGATCGGTGGCGGCCTTGCCGCGTGCACTTCCATGGGGCTCGACAGCGTCAAGAAAGACCCGCCGAAACTGTCGTCCAAGATGATGGCGCAGATGTCGGCCAAGAGCATGCGCCCGGAAAGCCCTGTCCTCGTTCGCATTTTCAAGCAGGAAAGCGAGCTTGAGGTCTGGAAGGTCGACAAGACCGGAAATTACGCCTTGCTCAAGGCCTATCCCATGTGCCGCTGGTCCGGAAAGCTCGGCCCCAAGATGAAGACGGGCGACCGGCAGGCGCCGGAAGGGTTTTATCATGTCTCGGCCGGCATGTTGAATCCGAACTCACAATATTACGTCTCCTTCAATCTCGGTTATCCCAACCGGCTGGAATCGGCGCTCGGTTACACCGGGGAGGCGCTGATGGTGCATGGCGCCTGCTCCTCTTCCGGCTGCTACGCCATGACGGATGCCCAGGTGGGCGAGATTTACGCCATCGTCGCGCGTGCGCTTCAGGGCGGGCAGGACCGTTTTCAGGTACAGGCCTATCCCTTCCGCATGAGCGCAAGGAACATGGTGGCACATCGGGACGACCCCAACATGCCGTTCTGGAAGACGCTGAAGGAAGGTTACGATTATTTCGAGGTGACGCGCCGGCAGCCCAAGGTTTCCGTCTGCGGCCGTCGTTATGTCTTCAACAGTGAATTTGCCGAAGGCGAACCTGCCGATCCGCTGGCGGCTTGCCCACCGGCCATCAACCAGCAGGATCCGCTGGTGGCTTCGAAACTGGCCGAAGAGCAACAAAAATTTGCCGCCGCCATGAGTGAGGGAACTTCCAGCCCGCTCAGCGCGTATGTAGACGGCGGCATGCATCCGAGCTTCCGGGCCATTTTGAAATCGAACGGCGCCAAGGCCATGGCATCGCAGGTTTCCGGCACGAAGTACCCTATCAGCCGCCCAGAGGCGGCGCTGGCAGATCCCTTTGCCGGCGTGAGATGACGTAAATGAGGTTTTTCAATTGAACGAGACGACGACGACCCGGCGGGGTTTCCTGCTTGGAGCAGGTGGACTGGCGCTTGCCGGCCTTGCGGGCTGCAACACAACTGCGCGTGAGGCCGCCCGGCCTGCAGCACCCGCGGACGACCCGATGTATGCCCTGATGTACGGCCCCAAGCCGGACGAGCAGTTCCCGCTGCCGGAAATTCCCTACAAGCGGATTCCGCGTCAGTTTCTGCGGCAGATGGTGGCGAACCCGACGGGTGAGCGCCCCGGCGTCATCGTCGTCGATACCGCCAATCATTTCCTCTATCTCACCTATGAGAACAATCAGGCCATGCGTTATGGCGTCGGCCTCGGCCGCGCGGGCTTTGAATGGGCCGGTCGCGGCGTCATTCAGTATAAGCGGCAATGGCCGCGCTGGACGCCGCCCGATGAGATGATCGCGCGCCAGCCGGAACTGGAACCCTATAGCAGCCGCAATGGCGGCATGGAGCCGGGCCTCAAGAATCCGCTCGGTGCGCGTGCGCTCTATATCTTCAAGGATGGCAAGGACACGATCTACCGCCTGCACGGCTCGCCGGAATGGTGGACCATCGGCAAGTCGGTATCCTCTGGCTGCGTGCGCCTGCTGAACCAGGATATCATCGACCTTTATAACCGTGTGCCCGATGGCACGCCGATCGTGGTGACGGCGCTCGGCCCCACACAGCAGGGCGTGCCGATCGGCCAGGAAGGTGTGCCCGTGGCGCAATATGGTAACGGCGTGATCGGCGACGGCCTCTCGCAACCGATGCAGGCTTATTGATCGCTAAAGTTCCACCCACGGCGGAGGCTTGCCGTGGGTGCGTGCTGGCTGATTTCCTGCATCTGGCGGAGATATCCGCGCCTCGTCGCAGACATCAAGCTACTCGGCGTGGCTGATCCGGACTGCCGGCCGTTTCCATTTCCAGGCGGAAGCGCGACACCAGGGCACGCAACTTTGCTGTTTCCGAGGCAAGCGTTGCTGACGCGGCGGTGGATTGCTCCACCATGGCCGCATTTTGCTGGGTAGCGTGATCCATGGAGTTCACCGCCGCGTTGATTTCGGACAGACCGGTTGATTGCTCGGTGGCCGATGTGGCGATGGCATTCATATGGCGGTCGATGCCGGCGATGCGTTCACTGATATCCTTCAGTGCTGTGCCGGTATCGAGAACCAGCTTCACGCCGCTCTCGACCTCCACGGACGATTGCCGGATATGGTCACGGATTTCGCTTGCGGCCTTTGCCGAGCGCTGGGCGAGATCGCGCACCTCCTGTGCAACAACCGCAAAGCCCTTGCCGCTCTCGCCGGCGCGGGCAGCCTCAACCCCGGCATTCAGCGCCAGAAGATTGGTCTGGAAGGCGATTTCGTCAATGACGCCGATGATGCCGGTGATCTGCCGCGACGAGGCCTCGATACGGCGCATCGCTTCCTCGGCATGGCTTACCACCTCCACCGATTTCAGGGCGCTATGGTTGGCATCGGTGGCAGCGAGCCGCGCTTCTGCGGCGCGCTTGTTGGCATTCGAGACATTGACGGTGATTTCATCGAGCGCCGCTGCCGTCTGCTCAAGGGAAGCGGCTTGATTTTCCGTGCGGCGGGAAAGATCGCCGGCACCTGCGGCGATTTCCCGACTGCTGCCGTCGATTGTGCCTATCCCGTCGGAAATGGCAAAAAGGGTCTCGGCCAATTGCCGGACCGAACTGTTGAAATCATGACGCAGGGCCTCGAATTGTGGGGCGAAGGCGTCATTCAACTGGAAGGCCAGATCACCGGAGGCGAGCCGCTTGAGACCGGCCGCAAGGCCGGAGGTTGCGATGCGCAGCCTTTCCGAAGCGTCTTCTTCCGCCTGCCGCCGCGTTGCTTCCTGATCGGCTTCCGCCTGTCTGCGGGCCGCCGCTGCCTGCTCCTCTAGTGCCCGGTTGGCGATGGCGGCCTGTCGGAAAATCTCGACAGCGCTGGACATGGAGCCGATCTCGTCCTTGCGGTCCGTGCCTGAGGGCGGTTGAGACGTATCGCCGCCCGCCAGGGTCTCCATATTTTTCGACAATTGCAGGATGGGACGGATAATCGATTTGCGGGTGAGCAGAAAAAGCCCGGTGGAGAAAAGCGCTGCCAGAACCAGAAGTCCCTGTAAGGCGAGGTTGATTGCCGCCTTGGTCTTTTCGCTTTCGGCCGATGCGGCGTCGGAGAGCGCCTGAATCTGGTCGCCCGCCGCTTCCATCGCTTTTTCAAGCGCGGAGAATTGCCGCATGAATTCCGGCATCAGCCCGATGGCCTCTTCGGGGCTGGAGCCGGCAAGTCCGACCACCGCGTTGGCGGCATCCATATAAGCGAGAAGCGGCTTTTCGACCCCGTCTATGACGGCTTTGACATTCGTGCCTGATGACAGTGACTTGTTTGCCTCGATCACTTCGCGAAAACTGGCTTCGTGTTCGGTAAGATCAGCCTTAACGGCCTTGAGGTCGAGGTCCATTCTGGCATCGGCGGAAAGAATGGCGGCAAGCACGTCTGACCGCAGCGCGTCATGCATCATGTCCGCCTGCATGTGGTTGCGAAGCACGTCCGCCGAAAGTGCCACATATTCGCTGTTACGGTTGAGCGTCTCCGCCGCCCATATGCCGACACCCGCGGCGCTGCCGGTGATGGAAAAGATTGCAATGCTTGCCAATATTATCTTTTTTTGAATCGAGGCCATATGAGCGTTCCCACGCAATTGTTATACTTTAGGAACATAATAGAACATGCTTAATAAATGTTCTATTTTCGCTGAAGGCTCGATAAATGCAAAAAAGGCTGCATTTTGTATTGCAGCCCTTTCTATATTAGTAATTTGTACTTTTACTGCGCGCGTTTCAGTGCGTCGCCTAGAATGGATACAATATCGTCGAAATGGGATTTTTCGGCGATCAACGGCGGCGAGAGGGCGATGATGTCGCCGGTAACGCGAATGAGCAGGCCGCGCTCGAAGCAATCCACGAAGACATCATAGGCGCGTGCGCCGGCAGCACCTTCGCGCGATTGCAGCTCGATGCCGGCGATGAAGCCGATGGTGCGGATGTCGATCACATTCGGCAGGCCCTTTAGGGAATGAATGGCGTCGTGCCAGACATTCTGCAATTCGGCCGCGCGGGTGAAAAGGCCCTCATCGCGATAGATGTCGAGCGTCGCGATACCGGCAGCGCAGGCGACCGGGTGGCCGGAATAGGTATAGCCGTGGAACAGCTCGATCTGGTTTTCCTGCCCATGCATCAGCGCATCGTGCACCTTGCGGCTGGTGAAGACCGCGCCCATCGGGATCGCGCCGTTGGTCAGCCCCTTGGCGGTGGTGACGATATCTGGGGTAACGCCGAAATAGTTGGTGGCGAAGGTGGAGCCCATGCGGCCGAAACCGGTGATGACCTCATCGAAGATCAAGAGGATGCCGTGCTTGTCGCAGATGGCGCGCAGGCGCTCAAGATAACCCTTCGGCGGCACCAGCACGCCGGTGGAGCCGGCGACCGGTTCGACGATGCAGGCGGCGATGGTTTCCGCGCCATGCAGGGCGACCAGACGTTCCAGGTCGTCCGCAAGCTCGGCGCCGTGCTCGGGCTGGCCCTTCACGAAGCTGTTCTTCGCCGGATCATGGGTGTGACGCAGGTGGTCCGCGGGGATTTGCGGGAAAACGCGACGGTTGTTGACGAGGCCGCCCACGGAGATGCCGCCGAAACCGACGCCATGATAACCGCGCTCACGACCGATCAACCGGCTGCGGGTGCCCTGGCCGATGGCGCGCTGATAGGCGATGGCGATCTTCAGCGCCGTATCGACCGATTCCGACCCGGAGCCCGTATAGAAGACACGGTCGAGTTTTGCACCTTCCGGGCCGGGCGCAATCTCCGCCAGCCGCTCGGCGAATTCGAAGGCAACCGGGTGGCCCATCTGGAAGGAGGGCGCGTAATCCATGGTCGAAAGCTGGTGCTTGACGGCAGACGCGATCTGCTGGCGGCCGTGGCCGGCGTTGACGCACCACAGGCCAGCCGTGCCGTCGAGAACCTGGCGACCGTCATTGCTGGTGTAATACATGCCTTCGGCGCTCGTCAGCAGGCGGGGATTGGCCTTGAACTGCCGGTTGGCGGTAAACGGCATCCAGTAGCTGTCAAGCGAGGTGGAATTGGATCGGCTCGGGTTGTCCATGGTGGTCTCCTGTTCGTTGCCGGTGATTGAATGCTATTTTCGCGACTGAACAAGCCCTTTTCTCTCTGTGGCCAAGCCATTGAAAATGCTATAGGCCTGAACTCAGGTTTTCGATATTTCGAACAAGGGCAACGGGGGGCAGGCATGTCGGTGGATATAGGCGGGCGTTTGCGCCATTTGCGGCTGCGCCACAATATTTCCCAGCGGGAACTGGCAAGGCGTGCCGGTGTCACCAATTCGACGATTTCTCTGATCGAATCCAACACCTCGAACCCTTCCGTCGGCGCGCTGAAACGCATTCTCGACGGCATACCGATAGGCCTTGCCGAGTTTTTCGCTTTCGAGCCGGAGACGAGCCGCAAGGCTTTTTACCGGGCGGATGAACTGGTTGAAATCGGCAAGGGGCCGATATCCTTCCGGCAGGTGGGTGAGAATGTTTTCGGCCGCAGCCTGCAAATCCTCAAGGAATGTTACCAGCCGGGCGCCGATACCGGCAAGGTGCCGCTGGTTCACGATGGCGAGGAGGGAGGAATCATCCTCTCCGGACGGCTGGAAGTGACGGTCGATGAAGAGAGGCGGGTGCTCGGGCCGGGGGATGCCTATTATTTCGAAAGCCGCAGGCCGCATCGTTTCCGTTGCGTCGGTCCCGTGCCCTGTGAGGTCATCAGCGCCTGCACACCGCCAACCTTCTGATTCCAGCGGTTTTTGCGCCGCGTAACGGTCGTAGAGCTGTCAAGTCGGGGCAATTCGGTAAAAAATGGCCGTAAGCCACGGCAATTTTGCGTGGCTGCCATGACTAGAATGCAGTTTCTTGCCACTCTTTTGCCGTGTTTGCGCCCTTTTAGCAATTTTTCCATCGCTTTTTCTTGGCGGCCTGGCAATGTCAGGCAAAAAAATCCCTACGGATATGTCAAATTTTATATGCATTGCCACAATCTTGCTGCGATGCAAAAAATTTTTATATTCTGTTACAGACGTAGGTGTTCTTAACGTTCCTGTCTCATCTCGCCAAGTCATAAGAAACACATAAGAAAAGACTGTCGCTGGCACAAAACCCAATACATGCCGGGGCGGTACCCATGCTCTCAACACATGGCCGTCGGCACATTTGTTGCTTTTTTATGCAACCGTTAATATTGCCCGGACGTTGATCGGCCGCTCGCGCAAGAAATCGCATAGACGGTTATGGCCAATGTGCCTTACAAAAAATCCATTAGCATCAAATTCCGAACACAGACTTGTTATCTCTTTTAGACGGAAAGACGCGCCTCCGGGCACCGACCAATCGCAAAACATAAATGGAGTTCTCTCTATGAAGTCCGCGACCCAATCGGCTGAACAGACACTCAGCAGCTCCGAAGATTTCGATGTCAGTTTCCCTATCGGGGGCATCGCAAAACGCAGCTTCGATATGACATCGGCTGCGCTTGCGCTGCTCATCTTCAGCCCGATATTCCTGTTGATCGCCGCGCTGGTGAAATTGTCTGATCCCGGCCCGATCTTTTATGGCCACCGGCGTGTGGGACATAATGGCCGCTATTTCCATTGCCTGAAATTCAGGACGATGGCGATGAACGGCGATGAGATTCTGCGGCAATATCTTGCCGCCAATCCGGAAGCCGCCGAAGAATGGCGCGCCACCCGCAAGCTCAAGAACGACCCGCGTGTTACGGCTGTCGGCGCCGTGCTGCGCAAGCTCTCGCTTGACGAACTGCCGCAGCTCCTCAACATCATTCGCGGCGAAATGAGCGTGGTTGGCCCACGCCCGGTCGTCGATGAGGAACTGAGCTATTATGAAAGCGCTGCCGCTTATTATCTCAGCACCCGCCCTGGCCTGACCGGCCTGTGGCAGATCAGCGGCCGCAACGACGTATCCTACAAGACCCGCGTCGCTTTCGACACGCACTATGTGCAGAACTGGTCGATGCGGCAGGATGTCTTCATCATCGTCAAGACCATTCCCGCCGTGTGCCTTTCACGCGGAAGCTACTGAAAACCGATATTGAGTTCGGCTTTATCGATCTTCGTTTCGACACGCACCCCGACCGGGATCCCAAGTCCGGTCTTTGGGTGCGTCATTGGTGCTAATCATACCGGCCGCTTTTCGCGGCACTGTGCAGCCGGCCTTGCCCAGTTGCGCGACGGCCGGATCGCCCGTGTGGCGATCCGCTAACAGGGAGTTTCCCGATGAACGGCTTGTCTGCCGCCCGCCGCCCGTTTGTGGCCTTCGTATTTGCCGCTTCCGTCGCCCTTGCCGCGCCGCTCTCCGCCATGGCTGCGGATGGCGCTCAATATAAGCTCGGTACCGCTGACAAGCTGCGTATCCGTGTTGCCGAATGGCAGCCGGCGGATGGCAGCATCCGCAACTGGGATGTGATCAACGGCGATTATTCCGTCGGTCCATCGGGGGCGCTGTCGCTGCCTTTCATCGGTCAGCTGGATGTTGCGGGCAAGACCCCATCGGAGGTCAGCGAAGAGATTGGAGCCCAGCTTCAGAGCAAGTTCGCCCTTCGCAACCTGCCTTCGGCCTCCGTCGAAATCGCGCAGTTCCGGCCGATCTTCTTGAGCGGCGACGTGCAGACTCCGGGTGAATATCCCTATGCCGCCAATCTTACCGTGCTGAAGGCGGTCAGCCTTGCCGGTGGCCTGCGGCGCTCGGATGCCGGGCAGCGTTTTGCCCGCGACTTCATCAATGCCCGTGGTGACGCCGCCGTCTACGACAACCAGCGTGCAAGGCTGCTCGCCCGTCAGGCGCGACTGGTCGCAGAGGTCAAGGGTGACGCGACCATCGCCAAGACGCCTGAAATGGAAAAGATCGGCGAGATCGACGTGCTGCTGGCCAGCGAAAGCGCGCTGATGAAATCGCGCACTGAACGTTACACCCTGCAGCTCAAGGCGCTGACGGACCTGCACGCCCTTTTGCAGAGCGAAGTCGAATCCCTGAAGAAGAAATCGGAGACGCAGAATCGTCAGCTCCAGCTTGCCAACGAGGACCGCGACCGCGTCAACCGGCTGAACGAGCAGGGGCTTGCGCTGTCGCAGCGGCGTATTTCCGCGGAAGAACGCGCCGCGGAAGTGGAATCCAACCTGCTCGATATCGATACGCAGTCGCTGCGCGCCAAACAGGATATCAACAAGGCGACCCAGGACGAGATCAATCTGCGTAACGACTGGGTGGCGCAGCGCTCCAAGGAATTGCAGGACACGGAAGCGGAACTGGACAAGCTCAATCTGCAGCTCACCACCAGCCGCGAATTGATGTCGGAAGCGCTGGCGCAATCGGCCGAAGCGATCCGTTTCGATCCCTCGGGCAAATCAGCGACGATCAGCTATATCGTGGTGCGTGAGGAAAACGGCAAGCCGAAGGAGCTGAAGGTGGATGAAAACGCCATGCTCCAGCCCGGCGATGTCATCAAGGTCTCGTCTGAAATCCTGATGCAGTGAGGTTTCAATGCGGATCGCCAAATCGGCGCTGATCGATCCCGAACGCAATGAGATTTATGGAATGGCAGCGGTTGCGCTGTCATTCTTCGTCTTCGCTTACTCGTCGCGTTTCGGCCAAATCTCGGTTCTGGCCTATTATGGCATGTGGCTGCCGCTGGTGGTGGTCGATTACCGGCGCGTGCTCGGCAATTATCCGCGCTATCTCTGGATATTCGCGTTCGGCATACTGACCGTGCTATCCAGCTTCTGGTCGGAAGCGGCGTCGGTGACCATGCGCGCCTCCATCCAGTATATGACGCATATCGTCTGCGCGCTGATCGCCATGCGGGTGATCTCGATCCGGACGCTGACGCGTGGTGCGCTGATCGGCATCGCCGTCGTTCTGCTCTATTCGCTGCTATTCGGCATTTATCTCTTCGATGCGCTGGATGGCACCTATAGTTTCGTCGGCGCTTTTTCTTCCAAGAACCAGCTCGGCTTTTATGCCTCGCTCGGCGTCATTTTTGCCGCCGCATCGGTGCTGGTGCTCAAGCAAAGGGGCATCTGGTGGCCGATCGCCGGCGTCACCGGGCTACTGTCGGCCTATAGCCTCCTTGCGTCCCAATCGGCCACATCCACTATTACCACGGCGGCGGTGGTCGCCCTGATCATCGGCTTCATTCCCATCGGCATGCTTTCGCCGGCGAACCGAAAGATGACGTTTTTTGTGCTTGGTGGTCTCGGCGCATTGCTGGCGGTCGCTTCCCTGCAATTCGGCCTGTTGGACGCCATTCTCGGCATTTTCGGCAAGGATTCGACGCTGACTGGCCGAACTTACCTCTGGCAGCAGGGCATCGAGGCGGCGAAACAGACGCCGATCCTCGGCGTCGGTTATCAGGGGTTCTGGGTTGCGGGTTTTCCCGATGCCGAACGGTTGTGGAACGATTTCTTCATTACTGGCCGCAGCGGCTTCCATTTCCATAATACCTATATCGAAACCGTGGTGGAAAACGGCTTTGTCGGCATGCTCCTGCTTGGCATGGTGCTTTACGGAACGTTGCTCGGGCATCTGCGCTCGGTGCTGATGCTCAAGAGCGATCCGCAGGGCGTCATCCTGTTTGCGATCTGCTCCCTGTTTGTCGTGCGTTCCTTCGTGGAGATCGACATCATCTTCCCCTACCAGATCGGCTCGTTCATGCTCTATTTCGCAGCCGGTAAACTGTGCCTCCCGGCAAGGGCTGCGGAGGGGAGCGAACCTCACCCGGCAATCGGCATGCGGTTACAAACGAGAGCCTAGAGATAATCCGCAGAGACATGCGGACTGGCATGGATGAAACTCCACATGTCCTTGCTGACATCGACGATGTCGGCGATGGATTTTTCGAGCTGCCCGATTTCCTTCTCGTCCATGCGCTCCACCTTGCCGTAGCGCACCTGGCTGTCATCCTCCACCAGCCGCATGAGCTGCGTGCTGGCGATTTCGCCTTTTTCGTCGAAGGAATAGATGCAGTGATTATATTTGTTGCGCGTCTTCGCTTCCTTCTTCAGCCGCGCCATGATGGAGAGGATGGTCTTGCGGTCCTTCGCATCGGTGGAAGGAAGCTTCGCCAGGCGCTCGATCAGATCCATGCGCGCCCGCGTGGTGTTGAGCGTCAGGAACACGACGATGGCCGCTTCCTTTTCCACTTTCAGAAGATGGACGATCAGATAGATCATCAGGCTTTCCGTGTTGGTCCACACGTAATTCAGCCTGCCGACCAGCAGCAATACATCCGACATCGCCGCCATGCTGCTTCTCCCGCCCCGACGAAACATATTTGGATATTATATGCCGACCGCTGCGGAAAAGACAGTGTAGGTTACTGATATTTCTTCATCTTTCCTTGAAAGCACGGGACATGCTGTCGGAGATCGGCTTGGTCAGATATTCGAAGAAAGTACGCTCCGAAGTCTGGATCAGCACGTCGGCCGGCATGCCGGGCACGGGGTGGAAATTGTGAACCTTGGCGATTTCCTCGTCGGGTATCTGCACCCGCACGATATAGACGTCCTTGACCTGAAGGCCTGCATTTTCCTCGATGCTGTCGGCTGAAACGTAAAAGACCTTGCCGTTCAGAACCGGTGTGGTGCGGCGGTTGAGCGCCGACAGGCGGATCGCCGCGGTCTGGCCCTCATGCAGCTGGTCGATGGAGGTTCTCAGCACCTGCGCCTCCAGAATAAGGGGCACATGAGCGGGCAGGATTTCCATGATCGGCTTGCCGGTGGTGATGACGCCGCCCGGTGTATGATAATAGGCGCGCACCACGGTTCCGTTGACGGGAGAGCGGATGACGGTGCGCTCCAGCACTTCGGCGGCGCCACGCACCTGTTCACGCACGCTGTCCAGATCGGATTCGGCGGTTTCCAGCGCATCGAGCGCCGCCTGCTTGTTGGCGTTGACGGCGATGACCGCTTCCTGTCGGAATTTGGCGATTTCCGCCTCGCTCTGGTTCATTTCGCCGCTCAGCCGGGCGATATCGCCCATGGCGTCGGCGATGGCGCGCTCCAGGGCCAGCATGTCGGTCTTACGGATGACGCCGTCCTTGGCGAGCCGCTCCTTGGAGTCGCGCTCCTGTGTCAAAAGCGCCAATTGTCGGTCGAAGGACTGTTTTTGGCCGTCATAGCCCGCATAGCGGAACTCCAGCGACCGGATATTTTTGTCGATCAGGTTCATCTGTTCCTCAAGCTTGATGAGCTTGCTGTGGAACACGATGTTCTGGCTCTGGATGATGGAATTGATATCCGGATCGCCGGCTTCCTTCATGACGATATCCGGCACCTTGAAGCTTTTTGCGCCCTGGGCCTCGGCGCGCAAGCGCACCACGATGGTTTCGAGGCGAAGCCGCCGCAGCTGCAACATGCGCTCGTTGGCAAGTGCCGTCGTCTTGTCCAGCGTCAGAAGAACGTCGCCTTCCTTGACCGTGTCGCCTTCGCTGACCATCATTTCCTTGATGATGCCGCCTTCCAGATGCTGGACCACCTTATTGTTGCCGGTGGCGACGAAACTACCCTGGGCGATGATGGCGGAGGAGAGCGGCGCAGTGCCGGCCCAGAATCCGAAACCGCCGAAGGAGGCGAGCAGCACGGCAAGACCGATCGAACTGTGCAGGCGGATCGAGCGCGGCACTTCGCTATACCATTCCAGCTGGCCCTGGGGTTTGATTTCGGCAATGGCGTTTTTCTTCTTGAACATGACGATCCTCAACCCTCGATCTGCGGGGACTGGTTGGCTTGGCGGCCATTGCCGGAAAGCGCCTTCAGCACGTCCATTCTTTCGCCGAACATGGCGACCGATCCGTCCTTCAGCACCATGATCTTGTCGACGCATTGAAGCAGTGCCGGCCGCTGGGTGATGGTGACGGTAGTGATGCCCTGTCTTTTGGCATGCAGCAGCGCCTTGGCCAGCGCCTGTTCGCCCTGCGTATCCAGATTGGAGTTGGGCTCATCCAGCACCACGAATTTCGGATCGCCGAAAAAGGCGCGGGCAAGCGCGATGCGCTGTTTCTGGCCGCCGGAAAGCGGTGCGCCATCGGCTGCGACCACGGTTTCATAACCCTGCGGGAAACCGGCGATCAGCTCATGCACATCGGCCAGCACCGCCGCCTCGTAAATCTGCCGGTCCTCGATATCGTCGCGCATGCGGCAGATATTGGCCTTGATGGTGCCTGGGAAAAGCTGCACGTCCTGCGGCAGATAACCGATGCTTTCACCGAATTGTCGCTGATCCCAGTTGCGCAGATCCATGAGATCGAGGCGCACATTGCCTGACGTCGGTAGAATGGAGCCCACCAGCATCTTGCCGAGCGTCGTTTTGCCGGAGCCGGAATTGCCGATGATGGCGAGCGACTCTCCCTTTTTCAGCGAAAAGGAAATGCCATTCAAAATCACCTTCTTCTGCGGCGGCGGCACGAAGAGGATGCGCTCGACGTCGAGACGCCCTTCCGGATTGGGCAGGCGCAGGCGGGGGAAATTCAGTGGCGAATTGATGAGAAGCTGCTTGATGCGGCCATAGGAGGCGGCAGATTTGTTGAACTGGTGCCAGCCTTCTATCGCGCCTTCGATAGGCGCCAGCGCCCGGCCGGAAATGATGGAGGCTGCAATCACCATGCCGCCGGTCAGTTCGCCGGATAGCGACAGATGCGCGCCCCAGCCGAGCAGCGCCACCTGGGTAATCATGCGCGCCGCCTTGGAAACGCCGGAGAACATGATGTTGCGATCCTGCGCCGCCACATGCGATTTCAGCGAGCCGGCGGTTTCGCGGCCCCACATCTTCACCGCTTCGGGGATCATGGCGAGCGCATTGATGATCTGCGAATTGCGCGACATGGAATCGAGGTGGAAATTGGCGCGGCTGAGATAACCGGACGCCTCGGAGAACTGTCTTGCGGTGAAGCGCTGGTTCAGCCAGGCGATGCCGAACAGCACGACGCAGCAGACCATGATGATGATGCCGAGATGTGGATGGACGAGATAGACCACCACGATGAAGAGTGGCATCAGCGGCGCATCGAGAAAGGCGATGAGCGTGCCGGAGGTGAGGAAGGAGCGCAATTGCTGCAAATCCTGCAAGGTCTGGTAGTCCTTGCCGCTGCCATGCAGGGAGGCGCGGGCGGCGGCGGACAGGATCGGCGCGCCAAGTTGCACCTCGAGTTCGACGGCGGTTCGCATCAGGATGAAGCGGCGGATGGCGTCCATGAAGGCCTGCAGCAGAACCGCGCCAAGGACGGCGACCGTCAGCATCACCAGCGTATCCATCGAGCGGCTGGTCAGCACCCGGTCGGAAATCTGGAACAGATAAAGCGGAATGGCGAGCAGCAGGACATTGATGGCGACCGTGAACAGCATCACCACCACCATGTTGCGCCGCACGGCGGCGATGCCCTTGGCAAGGCTTGCGGCGAAATTGATCGGCTCGCTGCGTTTGTGAAAACCGCTCTGGCTTCCACCGCCGCCGCCGCCGCCACCGCCGTTGTCCGTCGGCTCCTTGCCGCCGCCGCCCGTCACTGGCCGGCGTTCGTTTTCACGGATCGGTCCGTCGTTATTGTCGATGGTCTTGACGAAAGGTAGGTCGGCATTGTCGATCTTGGCCTGCGGTTCCGGCGGGGAGGCGGGTTGCCGGTCCCGTTGCGGTGCCGGCCTTTCTGCGGGAACATCCCGCAACTGTTCCGCCTGCTCCGTTTTTGCATGCGGTTGGGAGAGAACTTGTGGGGAGGCGGTCTGTGCAGGGGTGGAAGCTTCTTTTGCCGTCTGTTCCGCGCCGGATAATTGGCGCAGGTTTTCGACGGCTTCATTGATTGCTGAAATACAGGCGTCCGTCAGTTTGCTGTCTTCCGCGTCCTGATCCAGCGGCAAGTCCAGCGAGCGTCCGTCGGCAATGGTTTTTCTAGAAATATGATCCATTTTATATCGGTCCCCTCGGTGATCTAGCGGTGTTTGCGGTTCTGGCTGCGGCGGGGCGCGTTTGCAGCCCCGCCTGCCAGAGGTTACGCAACGACCGTCTGCATGACGTCGGCCGGATGGGCATTCGACCATGACAGGTCGTGACCGGCATTGATGACGCCATTGGATTCGTTTTCGATGGTGGCGGGATCGTCGTGAAGAAAGGCGATGACCTCGTTCGCCAATTGGCCTTGCTGGGGTTGCGACGTGTCGTTTTCGATGATGCCGCCCTGTATCAGTATGGCATCGGAATAAACGCCGCCGGCGACATAGGTGGTGGAGCCGAAGCTGTCGTAATCGACTATCTGCGCCAGATTGACCACGGCGTTGCTGCCGGTATCGATATGGACTGTGGCGTCCTCGTTATTTTCGAGAACCTTGGCGGCGGCCTGCGTCACATCGTCGGAATCGCCGAGCACGCTCACCTGTTTGATGATGCTGACATCGTAGAGATTGCCGGTGATATAGAGGACGTTCAGACCCTCGTAGCCGGCGAAATTGACGTCATGGGCAAGCGCATCCGGCATGTTGGGATCGCGCTCGTTGATGGCGTTCACCGTCTGGTTCATATAGTCCGGCATGGTTTCGAAACGGTCGTTGCTGCCGACATTGTGAATGGCGGCGTCGTTCCACAGCAGGTTGTTGCCGGACTGGATGGTGGCGCCTTCCGGCGCATCGGGATTGGCGCGCGCCCAGTCATTGTCGTAAAGCACGGCGATCTGGCTGATGATGTTCATGTCCAGCACATTGCCGCCGACGATGATCAGATCGTATTGCATGCCGATGCCGAGGAAATTCGCAATGTTGAGCGCGGCGTTGCCGCCAGTCAGCAGGCTGACGGTTGCGCCCGAGGTCGTTATCGTCATCGTGTCGTTGTCGCTGACGAACTGGTATTGCTCGATCCAGTGGACAAAGGAAACGTCGCCTTCCAGCACGCTGACGCGCCAGGCGGTCGGAAATATCGGCGGTTCGCCGTTTTCCTGGCTGCTGTTCTCCGTGCTTTCCGCGCCCGGATAGACGCTGCGCTCGAAGCTGGCGATATTGAAGGCTGCCGTCGCCGCCTGATCTTCCGACCGTGTGAAAACGGAGTCGATCTCGTCCCGGTCGCTATAGATATACGCCTGGGTGATCGCGTCGATCTGGTGATAGTCGCCCATGACGGCGGTTACCGATGTCATGACGCCGGTATTGACCAGGGTGGCGATATTGGCGACGACATTGGCGCCTGCGGCGACGTCGAGGCTGTTGCCGGCGGGGCTGTCCTCGTGCAGCGAAACATCGCTCTTTTCCGGCTCTTCCGCCGGCTTGGCGATACCGCGATCAGGCATGTAGTCGTCGAGCATCGGCTTTTCGCTGGCTATCGAGCCATTGATGTAAAGCCCGTGGATGTCATTGCCGGCCAGAACGAAATCCTGATCCGCACCGGTGCCGAGCGACGTCACGTCGTTTTCGCGGGCATGGTCGATATAGTCGTGTGCGGATTTGGCGAGCGCCTGCAGGGCGTCGTAACTGTCGGTGCGCTGGAAACCGGCGAAAGGCGTGAAGACGGACGCTTCATTGTAGAACTCGACGGTGCGCTCTGTGACGAAGCTCGTGTCGCGCCACACATAGGGGCCGTCCGTCATGTTCAGATAGTCGTCGTCCTGAAGAATATTGACCTGCGCCACATGCGCGATGACCGAACCGGGACCGGTGTGAACCACCAGCTCATATTCCTCCTCAAAGGAAAGCCGGCCGGGAAAACGGAAATTGACGCCGGAAATATCGACAGGGATGGCATCTGCGAGCCGCTGCATGTCGTGTTCGACCATGCGCGCGAAATGCGGCTGCAGATAATCGAAATCATAATAGCCGGCGCGGTAGTTGACGCCGGGATCGTAGTCCTTGAGCGGAACGTCATAGTTCTTGTCGAGCAGCTTTGCTGCTTCATCGTCCGGCAAACGGTCCGGATCGGAATGCGCCGGGCCTTCGCTGTAGTTGGTTCTCAGACGCGCTTCCTCGATCACGGTGTCGAACAGGCCGATGAAATGCGCAATCATGTCCGAAATCTTGTCGATATGCATTGGAGGTCCCTCCCTGATCATCGCGGCAGAGCCTTAAGGCTGCGGAGGGCACACGTCCTGGAGGCGGTGCTTCGTTTTACGCGACCCCGGTCCTTCAACCGCGAACTGCACCGGCGGGTGCCGGTGCAGCTCTTTTCGTCAAGAGGTGGTTATCAGGAGTGATCCTCACCGACATCGGACACATGCGAGTTACCGCCTGTGATCGTGACATCAACTGCGTTGGAGAGCATGTTGGCGCCCTGCACCAGTTCCAGATGGAAGCCGGAATTTGCAAGGATTGCCGATGCATCCGCAGTGCTGGTACCTGCTGCGTCGTCGCCGGCCTTGAGGTCCCATCCCTTGCCGTCGATGCCTTCGGCGCCGAAGGCGTCACCGGCATTGGCGCTCAGGTGGTTTTCCGCACCGCCATTCTGCATCTTGATGTCGTAGGCCTCATCCTGATCTGCCAGGTGGTTGGCCTGCACCATGCTGAAGCCGGTGTCGTTGCCATCGCCGTTGAGCGAGCCGTTGAGGATATTGTCGACATCGAGAGTGAAGGAGAAGTCGTCACCCAGATTGAAGGTGAGGTCTCCGCCGGCGATGCCGAGATTGCCGACATCCTTGACGCCCGTGATGTTGCCGAAGTCGTCATCCGACTTGTAGAAACTGTCTGCGGAGTTGAAGCTGTCGGAGGTCGTCGTGGTCTTGGTGGAGGTGTCGTTGTCGGAATAGTTGGACGTCTTTGTGTCCGTATCCGTGATCGTTTTCACATTGGTGTCGTTGTCGCTGTACGACTTGCTTTCATAGCTCCAGTCGTAATCGACCTTGATGTCGGTGTTGGTTTCGGTGCTGGTCTTGGTGGTCGTGTCGTTGTCGCTATAGGACTTGCTGTCATAGCTCCAGTCATAGTCATTGTCGCGATTGTCACCGTTATTGGCGTCAACATCGATCTTGGCGTCAACATCCACATTGGTGCTGTTGTCGCTGTTGTCGTTGTTGCGGTTTTCACCGTTTGCGGTGCCGACGTTGCTGTCTTCCACCTTGGCGTCATTGGTCGACGTGTTGGCGAAACCATCGGAAAGCGCGCCGATCTTGGTGATATCGTCGTCGCTGCCGGCGGACTTATGATCATAACCCATTTCGATTTCCTCCGAAAAAGCTCGGAGCAGCTTTCGAAATCCCTCTCATCTCAAACGGGATTTTTTCGCGCTTGCTCCAGGTAGCATGAAGATTGATGTTTTGCAGATGCACTCGGTACGCATCATCTGCGGTTCGGTATTGGCCCGTGATCGGGCTCTTTTCGTTCAGCCCTTGTGCGCTACTCGGTAAAACGGCGCACAAATCCGTTCCTCGCTCCAGAAGGGGAGCGCGGTGGCTTCGTCTTTTCGCTTGCATGTTTTCTTGAAAAGGGACCGGCGTTTTTCAAACACACGTCAAGGCCGGAGGTGTCTTTCCATCGGCCGCCGTTCAGCGACGGTCAGACTGTGCCGCAGAAAAATCGCGCTTCCTAGATATCAATTCGGGCTAAACATATCGGCGCTTTACCCGAATATATATGTCTCAGGCGGTTGTCCGGCGGGTCGTTTGGCCGGTTTGGCCTCAAAAAAAGGCGCGTCGTCCGGGCAAGGCGGCTTTTTCGAGAAACATGGTTTATTTCGGTGGAAAAAGGCTTTTATCCCGAAAAGGAACAGGCTGCAGCGTGCTTCGCCGGCGAGCTATGTAAAGGGATATCAACTAAAAGTTATATTTTCCCGGAAGGCAAAACCACAGCGAAAGCTTTTCCGATGTGATTGTTTTTGCAGCGCTTACGGAATGAATGATTCTATCTCGGCGTAACCTATTTTGTATGTCAATTGTAAAAAATAACCCGTTTGGGCCATTTATTTACACAGCTTTTCGTATTAGCGTGTGTTAATTAACGGGTAATTAATGATAGTTGACATGGCCTAAAGCGGAGAATCGCCCCCAAGTATTCAGGGGAAAGATAGCCGGCGGACAACAGACTGCACAACCAAAAGAAAGTAATGCGTAAGCGCTTGAGGGAGGCGTCAATGTTCATGGGAACGTCAGATTATGCGGCAAAACAAAAAAACGCCGTTGCTCCTATAAATGGAACTTTATTGGTCATAGCGGATCCGGACCTGTTTTCCGAGTGCCTCATGGAGGCGCTGGGCAAAAAGTTCCCCACATTCGCGGTGGTGAGCGTAAGGTCGTCGGCGGGCATCGAGGACGACTACGGTAACAATGTACGGCTGGTTTTGCCTTACCGGATGTCGGGAGATCGTCTTCATGCCGTCCTTTCGGAGGTTCGGGAAAAACATCCCGATGCGCCGATCGCGCTCGTCGTCGAAACCATCGATAAATTCGAGGAGCCGCTGAAAAGGCTGGTGGGAATGCGCGTCATCGATGGCGTGCTGCCGCTCAACCTCAGGCTCGATGTCTTCATGGCGGCCGTCGATCTGCTCATGAAGGGCGGGGAACATTTTCCTGCTGCTCTTCTCGGCAAGCTCACGCCCTATTCGCCTTCGGTCAACAGCAAGAGCGTTCAAAGCAGCGCCGTGATCGCCAACCGCGCCGATGCCCTTGCCGCAAGCAGGAGCGACGTGGCGGCGCTGACGACACGCGAGGTGCAAATCCTCGACCTGCTTTGCAAGGGAACGCAAAACAAGATCATCGCTGATCGGCTGCATCTGTCCGAGAACACCGTCAAGGTTCACGTTCGCAATATCTATAAGAAAATGAACGTGCGCAACCGCACGGAGGCGGCGTCGCGCTTCTTCAACAAAGATGAAGACACGACCTTCTCCGGCGGCTGGAAGAACTGAGCGTCAGGACGGTTCGAGCCGTCCGGACGCCAGTTCCCTCCGGTATTTCTCCAGGAGGCTCAGGGCCTCAGGAAGCAGCGGGATTTCTGCCCGAATCCGCTCGGTGAGCAGATATAGGGAGAAGAGCCCGAGTAGGACTGCCGCGATGCCGCGGGTGTGCCCGAGGCATCGGCAACAAGCGTAACGGCCGCGTTGCCGGTTTTTTGATAACCGTAGGACGCCTTCGCCGGAACGACCCGGCTCTTGGTCGTGGCGGTATTGGCCGACGCGGTCTTGATGAGAACGGCGTCTTCGACCACGGAGCATGAAGCCGTCGCGAAGGTGAAAGTTACAAGTGCTGCGGCAACAAGCGTGAAGCGACAATGGCGGGCTGCTTTGCCGCTATGGGAATAAGGCATTTCATTCGTCATGTGTGTCCCCTGAAATCGACTGTCTGTCGCATCTCGCCGGGCGGTTTTGTTCCCGGTGGACCGAGCCTTACAAAACCAGGATAGCCCCGACTGGTTGAGCGAAGCTTGCGCTAATGCTCAATAAGAAAGGCATAATAGAGGCATAGTTAAAAAGTATTAAATCAAGGGGCTATTTTGAGTAATTTTGGGTAATCAATTGTAATATTTTGATAAAATGAAGTTGACCTGTTTTCTGCTGCGCCTATCATGAAAGTTGAAATTTATCCGATCAAAATATTAAGCCTCCAGAAGAAGTAAAAACCGGAGGATGATATTCAAGATAACGTACAATCGGGAGTTTGATCCAGTTTAGGTGAATCAGCTGCGCTGATTCCTCATGGGGAGGAGTGTGTAATGCGTAATTTCGTTCCCAACGAACACGACAACGGCGTCACCATCTACTCCGAATGGAGACCTGGCCAACGCGTTCTCGTCAATGGCGGCGCCGGTTTTCTCGGTTCCCATCTTTGCGAGCGCCTGTTGAGCTGCGGTCACGAGGTGATCTGTCTCGACGATCTTTCGACCGGGCGCACCGCGAATGTGGCGCATTTGCGGGACAATAAGCGGTTTTTGCTGGTCGAGCACGACGTGCGCAAACCCTATGACATCGATGTCTCGCTGATCTTCAACTTCGCCTCGCCGGCTTCACCGCCCGACTATCAGCGCGACCCTGTCGGCACGCTGCTCACCAATGTCCTGGGTGCGGTCAATGTACTGGAAGTAGCACGCAGATGCGGTGCAACCGTAGTGCAGTCGTCGACATCGGAAGTCTATGGCGATCCGCACGTCAATCCGCAGCCGGAAACCTATTTCGGCAATGTAAATACAATCGGGCCGCGAGCTTGTTACGATGAAGGGAAACGCAGCGCCGAAACGCTGTTTTTCGATTATCACCGTAGCTTCGGTGTCGATATCAAGGTGGGACGCATCTTCAACACCTATGGGCCGCGCATGCGACCCGATGATGGACGTGTGGTTTCGAACTTCATCGTCCAGGCTCTGAAGGGCGCCGACATCACCATTTACGGCGATGGCAGCCAGACCCGCTCCTTCTGTTATGTCGATGACCTGATCGACGGTTTCCTGCGCTTCTCGGCCAAGCCGAAGGATTGCACCGGGCCTATCAATCTCGGCAACCCGAGCGAAATTCCGGTGCGGCAGCTCGCCGATATCGTCATCCGCATGACGGGTTCCCGTTCGCGCATCGTGCATCTGCCCGCCGCGATCGACGATCCGCAGCAGCGCCGCCCCGATATTTCGCGGGCAAAGGAACTGTTGAGATGGCAGCCGCGCGTGCCGCTCGAAATCGGCCTGGAAAAAACCATCGTCTATTTCGATGCATTGCTGGCTGGCAAGACTGTGGCGGAGGCCGTATGAGATGCCCCGCACAATCCTCGTCACGGGCGGGGCCGGATTCATAGGCAGCCACATCTGCAAGGCGCTGGCCCAATCCGGCTTCAAGCCCATCGCTTACGACAATCTCTCGACGGGTCACGCGGATTCGGTTCGCTGGGGTCCCTTCATAGAGGGCGACATTCTGGATCGCGGCCTTTTGAAAGCCACGCTGAAGGAGTTCTCGCCAGCCTTCGTCATCCATTGCGCCGCCAATGCCTATGTCGGTGAGTCCGTCGAGGATCCACGCAAATATTACCGCAACAATGTCGGCGGCAGTCTTGCGCTGCTGGATGCCTGTCTCGACCAGAATATCGGCGGGCTGGTGTTTTCTTCCAGCTGCGCCACCTATGGCGTGCCGCCGCAATTGCCCATCCGCGAGGAAACGGCGCAAATGCCGGTCAATCCTTACGGGCGCACGAAACTGATCTTCGAAATGGCGCTCGATGATTATGCCGCCGCCTACGGTCTGCGTTTCGTGGCGCTGCGTTATTTCAATGCCGCCGGGGCCGACCCGGACGGTGAGCTTTACGAGCGCCATGAGCCTGAAACCCATCTGATCCCGCGGGCACTGATGGCGGCTGCCGCAAGGCTGCCGCAACTGGATGTCTTCGGGGCGGATTACGACACCAGCGACGGCACTTGCATTCGCGATTACATCCATGTCAGCGATCTGGCCGATGCCCATGTGGCTGCCGTCAATTATCTTGCCGAGGGCGGAGAGACGCTGCGCGTCAATCTCGGTTCCGGTCACGGTACATCGGTCGGGGATATCATCCGGGCGATCCACCGCGTAACGGGGCAGGAAGTTCCGGTCCATTTCGGCGCAAGGCGCGCCGGCGATCCGCCAGCCCTGTTTGCGGATATCAAACGTGCGGAAGAGACGCTCGGCTTTATCCCGAAGCGTTCGGATATCGACACCATCATCCGGACGGCAGGTCCCGGCTTCGGACTGGAGGTGCGGTCATGAAAGCCCATTCCACCCCTTCCATTCCATCGGCCCGTACGGTCACAGTCGCCGGCGATTTGCGGATGCTGCCGGTCTTTGCCGGCTGGAACCGCACGGCCTATCTTCTCGGCATTGGCGGCTGGCTGGTGACGCTCGCTTATTTCTGGATCTGGTGGCTCGATCGCGATCGCGTCATCGACTGGCCCTATTATACCGTCGTTACGATGACGCTCGCGTGGATCACGCTTCTGCCATCCTATTTCATCTTCATCTTTCTGAACGCGAAGGTTGTCGACCGGCGCTCCCCTCTGCCACGGGGCAGGGTGGCAATGGTCGTCACCAAGGCGCCGTCGGAACCTTTTGCGGTGGTGCAGAAGACGCTGCTGGCGATGCTGGAGCAGAAGGGCCTGGAATTCGACGTCTGGCTTGCCGACGAGGCACCGGATGCGGAAACGCTGAAATGGTGTGGCGCGCACGGCGTTTTCGTTTCCACCCGACAGGGTGTCGCGGAGTATCATCGCAAGACCTGGCCGCGGCGCACACGCTGCAAGGAGGGCAATCTCGCTTATTTCTACGATCACTACGGTTACGAGCGTTATGATTTCGTCGCTCAGTTCGATGCGGATCATGTGCCGGAACCGGATTATCTGCGCGAGATCATCCGTCCCTTTGCCGATCCGAAGGTTGGATATGTTTCGGCCCCGAGCATCTGCGACGCCAATGCCGGTGAAAGCTGGGCCGCGCGCGGCAGGCTTTATGCCGAGGCGAGCCTGCATGGCGCGCTGCAACTGGGTTACAATAATGGCTGGGCGCCGCTCTGCATCGGTTCGCATTATGCGGTGCGGACGAAAGCCCTGCGGGAGGTCGGCGGCCTTGGGCCGGAGCTTGCCGAGGATCATTCCACCACGCTTCTGATGAACGCCGGCGGCTGGCGCGGCGTTCACGCCGTCAACGCCATCGCCCATGGCGACGGGCCGGTGACCTTTGCCGATCTCATCGTGCAGGAATTCCAGTGGTCGCGCAGCCTGATGACCATTCTGCTGCAATATTCAAGGCACTATGTGCCGAAGCTGCCGCCGCGGCTGAAGTTCCAGTTCCTGTTTTCGCAGCTCTGGTATCCGCTGTTTTCCGGCTTCATGGCGCTGATGTTCGTGCTTCCCGCCGTTGCGCTGATGCGCGGCGACGTGCTGGTCAACGCATCCTATCCGGCATTTCTGGCGCATTTCCTGCCGGTTTCGCTGATCATGATCGTGTTTGCCTTTTTCTGGCGGGCCACGGGCGCATTCCGCCCGCATGATGCGAAGCTCTTCAGCTGGGAGGCCATGGTATTTCTGTTCCTGCGCTGGCCCTGGTCGCTGATGGGCGTGCTGGCGGCTATACGCGACACGATCCGTGGCGATTTCGTCGATTTCCGCATCACCCCCAAGGGCACGCAGGCAAAACCGCCGCTGCCGCTGAGGGTCGTAGCACCCTACATTCTTCTGGCGGCGCTCAGCCTCGTGGCCATGGTTCTGGCGCCGCGGGAAAACGGGGCGGAGGGCTTCTTCGTCTTCGCCGCCATCAATGTGGCGATCTATGCGGGCCTTTCGGTGTTTCTGCTCATCCGCCATGCGATGGAAAACGGTTTGCCAAGGCTGCCGGCATTGCGCGGGGGAGCGACTGCCGCCGCCTGTTCGTTGCTGCTGGTGGCGGGCAGTGCCGTACAGCTCAGCTCCCATGCGATCGGCGGGCTGGAGGCCCTGTCGCACGGGCAGCCCTATGTCAGTTTTACCGAAACGCGGTTCACGGTCGCCGGTGCGGGCGTGGAAGGTGCGAGATCGGTGCGTCTGAAACTGCGCATTACCGTACCGGGATTGCGCGGACCGCAGGAAATGCAGGCGGAACCGATCGTGGCGCCGCCGCCGGCGGTGGCGACCGGAGAGATCATGCTGGCCGACAATAGGGTCGGACAATGAAGGAGGAGGCTGTGATGAAAACAACAATAAGCAAATGCGGATTCTCCGCTTTCGTACTCTGTCTTGCGGTGGTCGTGCCAAGCGCGGTCCACGCTGCAGGCGGCACGAAGACGCCGAAACCGCTCAGAACCAGCGAAGTCGTGGACATGTACTTCGACAAGACCTGGAAATGGGAAACGGGCGGTGGACGCTTCATCGCCCAAGACCGCAAATTCATCGCCGCAACGGAAGAAAAGGGCAAGAAGTCCATCGGTGAAGGCCGCTGGACCGTCGATGCCAACGGCACCCTGTGCATGCGCGCCACCTGGAAAAGCGCTGCAGGAAACGGCAAGGCCGATACCTGCTTCGACCATGGCCGCATAGGCAAGGTGCTCTACCAGCGCAAGCAGGGCGGGCCATGGTACGTGTTCCGGCACAACCCGCCACGCCCTGGCGATGAATTCCTCAAGCTCGTCCGCAAGGACGATGTCACGCCGCAGATCGCCGCCTACGACAAGGCGATGACGGCAACAAGGTAGGGAGTAAGGTGTCATGCAGATAACAAGAAGAAAACTTCTGTTCGCAGGTGGTGCCGCCGCAGCCTTTACCGCCGGCATGTATCCGGTGCTCAAGCTCGACGCACAGGGTGTCGCCCCCATGACGTCGACGGGCATGAAGACACTTGCCGACAAAAGACCGACATTGCATGCGGACGGCATCCGTTTCGGTGCCTACGATCCGCACGGCGATTTCACGGCCCAGACCGGGGTGGCGTCGGAACATCTGTTCCTGCCCTGGGAAGACGTGGATCTCGACAGTCTTGCACTTGCGGATGCTTACGCTCTGGAGCGCAAGCGCAACGTGCTGATCACGGTCGAGCCCTGGTCCTGGGACGTTAACTGGCGGCTCACCTCCGACGAGTTGCGCCGCAAGGTGATGAGAGGCGACTATGACCAGAACATGCAGGCGATCGCCGCACGCATGTCGGCGATGAAAAGTCCGCTGATCCTGCGCTGGGGACAGGAAATGGAAGACACGTCCGGCCGCTTCTCGTGGTCGGGCTGGAACCCGCGTGATTACATCACGGCGTATAAACGCATGGTGGACATGACCCGCAAGGCGGTTCCCAGCGTCAAGGTGATGTGGTCACCGAAAGGTCTGGACGGTTTGCAGGCCTACTACCCAGGTGACAGCTACGCCGATCTGGTCGGCCTCTCGGTCTTCGGTCTCGAGGAATACGACAAGATCGAATATGGCGGACCGAAGACCTTCACCGATCTGCTGCGCAAGGGCTATGGACTTGTCGAAACCTTCAACAAGCCGGTCTGGGTTGCCGAGCTGGGTTATGAAGGCGGCGATTCCTATGTTCGTCCGTGGATGAATGACGTGACGCTGAAACAGGCGGATTTTCCGAAGCTGGAAGAGGTCGTCTATTTCAACGACAAGGATGTTCATGCCTGGCCGCACAATCTCGGCAGACCGGACTGGCGCGTCGTGCGCCCGGCCAAGGTCTGATCTACGCCCAAAACCGGCGAGCGGCGATGCCGCTCGCCGGCGGTCCAATATTAGTTAGCTGCCGCCAGCACGGCCTCTGCCTCATATATGGCGCAGACGATGTGATAAAACGTGCTTGCCGGCGCCGGCTCGTCGAGCATCGGCCTGTCGGCCGGCCATTTGTCGAACCACAGGCCCTTGACCGGCGTGTCGAGAAAAGGCTGCAGCGCGCCGATGGCGCTGAGACCGGAGGCGAGGTAACGCTGACGCTCCTCGCCGCCCGTGACGCTTGCAAGCCGCACCGCAGCCTTCAGCCATTCCGTCTGCGGCCATAACCGCGCCAGCCCGTCATGCACCGAAAAATCGTCGTAGAGGCTCATCACCGCCACCTTGCGGCGCGGGCA
>NZ_JBNWCK010000013.1:0-2500 GCF_053522465.1 Agrobacterium sp. 22-214-1
CCTTCAGGTTATGAGCCTGACGAGCTACCGGGCTGCTCCACCCCGCGTTGACTGGTTTTATTATAGCACAAAGGCCGCATTTGCGGCCTCTTGATTTGGGCTTTTGCCCGTTTTTGTGATTGAGAAGATTTTGAGTTGCGTTTTGCAGACCTGGCAGCGACCTACTCTCCCGCGTCTTGAGACGAAGTACCATTGGCGCTGGGGCGTTTCACGGCCGTGTTCGGAATGGGAACGGGTGCAGCCGCCCCGCGATAACCACCAGGTCGGCAAAACGCAACATATGTTCATGCGGAACGCATGAACATATGATTGCTTTGTTTGATTGGCATGCCTTATCCCGTTCGCTTTTCGCTCACGGGGGACGCCAATCGGCCATACGGTCACCTCTGATATGAGGGACCAGGTGGCCAAAGCAACCTAGTTCATGTTTTCACATGGAAACTGTTGTTTCGAGAAGCTGGAGAGCCGAAGCTCTATTTAATTTACACGTCTTTCTGTGACCGATCCGTATTTCACCTTTGCTCAACAGTGAGCATGGCAGCCATACAGGACACTAGTCCGTCGCCGGTTGTCCGGCGCGCCGTCCGCAGGGCCTTTGGCCCGTGAGGACAGAAGAATGATGTCATCAAGCTTCGCTTGATGAACATATTCAATGGGAACGAAGAAGTCGATCGAGCTATTAGTAACGGTAAGCTTCACACATTGCTGTGCTTCCACACCCGTCCTATCGACGTGGTCGTCTTCCACGGCTCTGATAGGGAACACTCGTTTTCAGGTTGGTTTCCCGCTTAGATGCCTTCAGCGGTTATCCATTCCGTATATAGCTACTCTGCTATGCCCTTGGCAGGACAACAGATCCACCAGAGATACGTCCATCCCGGTCCTCTCGTACTAGGGACAGATCCTGTCAATATTCCTACACCCACGGCAGATAGGGACCGAACTGTCTCACGACGTTCTGAACCCAACTCACGTACCGCTTTAAATGGCGAACAGCCATACCCTTGGGACCTGCTCCAGCCCCAGGATGCGATGAGTCGACATCGAGGTGCCAAACAACCCCGTCGATATGGACTCTTGGGGGTCATCAGCCTGTTATCCCCGGCGTACCTTTTATCCGTTGAGCGATGGCCCTTCCACACGGGACCACCGGATCACTATGACCGACTTTCGTCTCTGCTCGACTTGTCAGTCTCGCAGTCAGGCTAGCTTATGCCATTGCACTCGACGACCGATTTCCGACCGGTCTGAGCTAACCATCGCGCGCCTCCGTTACTCTTTCGGAGGCGACCGCCCCAGTCAAACTACCCACCATACACTGTCCCGGATCCGGATAACGGACCGCGGTTAGACATCCACGAAGATAAGGGTGGTATTTCAAGGATGGCTCCACAGAAACTGGCGTCCCTGCTTCAAAGCCTACCACCTATCCTACACATGCCTTGGCGAATGCCAGTGTAAAGCTATAGTAAAGGTGCACGGGGTCTTTCCGTCTGACCGCAGGAACCCCGCATCTTCACGGGGAATTCAATTTCACTGAGTCTATGTTGGAGACAGCGGGGAAGTCGTTACGCCATTCGTGCAGGTCGGAACTTACCCGACAAGGAATTTCGCTACCTTAGGACCGTTATAGTTACGGCCGCCGTTTACTGGGGCTTCAGTTCAGAGCTTGCACCCCTCCCTTTAACCTTCCAGCACCGGGCAGGCGTCAGACCCTATACGTCGTATTGCTACTTCGCAGAGCCCTGTGTTTTTGATAAACAGTCGCTACCCCCTGGTCTGTGCCACCCCATCATACTTGCGTACAAAAGGGTCACGCTTCTTCCGAAGTTACGCGTGCAATTTGCCGAGTTCCTTCAACATAGTTCTCTCAAGCGCCTTGGTATACTCTACCTGACCACCTGTGTCGGTTTCGGGTACGGTCTATACGGTGGAGCTATTTCCTGGAACCTCTTCGCCGCCCAACCAATCCAATAAGGTTGAACAACACACGAGATCCGTCACTACCACCAGGCCCACGAATATTAACGTGGTTCCCATCGACTACGCGTGTCCGCCTCGTCTTAGGGGCCGGCTAACCCTGCTCAGATTAACTTTAAGCAGGAACCCTTGGTCTTTCGGCGAGGGAGTCTCTCACTCCCTTTATCGTTACTCATGTCAACATTCGCACTTCCGATATCTCCAGCAGCCCTCACGGGTCCGCCTTCACAGACTTACGGAACGCTCCGCTACCACTTGCACAAAGTGCAAATCCTCAGCTTCGGTGCATGGCTTTAGCCCCGTTACATTTTCGGCGCAAAGACCCTTATTTAGACCAGTGAGCTGTTACGCTTTCTTTAAATGATGGCTGCTTCTAAGCCAACATCCTGGTTGTTTTGGGATCCTCACATCCTTTCCCACTTAGCCATGACTTGGGGACCTTAGCTGGAGGTCAGGGTTGTTGCCCTTTTCACGACGGACGTTAGCACCCGCCGTGTGTCTGCCGACTAGTACTCCTCGG
>NZ_JBNWCK010000014.1:0-2084 GCF_053522465.1 Agrobacterium sp. 22-214-1
TTGGTGTGGAAGAACATGATCATGCATCCCGGTTACGGCGTGCTTGCCGATCTTTCCCGCTTCTTCGGTTTCCAGCCGGTCGACTGGTTTGCGCAGTTTCCGCTGCTGTCCATCATCATCATCGTCGCCTGGCAATGGCTGCCGTTCGCGACGCTGATCCTGCTCACCGCCCTGCAGTCGCTCGATGGCGAACAGAAGGAAGCGGCCGAGATGGATGGCGCCAACTTCGTCAACCGCTTCATCTACCTGACCCTGCCGCATCTGTCGCGCGCCATCACCGTCGTCATCCTGATCCAGACGATCTTCCTGCTCGGCGTTTATGCGGAAATCCTCGTCACCACCAATGGCGGCCCCGGTTACGCCTCCACCAACCTCGCCTTCCTCATCTATCGCACGGCGCTTCTGGGCTACGACGTCGGCGGCGCTTCGGCCGGCGGCATCATCGCCGTCATCCTCGCCAATATCGTCGCCATCTTCCTGATGCGCGCCGTCGGCAAGAACCTCGACCGGTAAGGGGGAAACATCATGGCCCGCAAGACAACCACACGTGCGAAGATCGGCTTTTCCATCGCGGCCTGGGCCGTGGCGCTGTTGCTGTTCTTCCCGATCCTCTATGCCTTCCTCACCTCGATCAAGACCGAGCCGGAGGCAATCGCCGGCTTCAGCCTCATTCCCTCGGGCACGCTCGAGAATTACGTGACGGTGCAGACCCAGCGCGATTACTTCAAGCCCTTCATGAACTCGGTGGTGCTGTCGCTCGGCTCGACGATCATCGCGCTGATCATCGCCATTCCCGCCGCCTGGGCCATGGCGTTCTCGCCGACCAAGCGCACCAAGGACATTTTGATGTGGATGCTCTCCACCAAGATGATGCCGGCCGTCGCCGTGCTGGTGCCGATCTATCTGATCTTCCGCAATGCCGGCCTGCTCGATACCCGCATCGGGCTCACCATCATGCTCACCTTCATCAACCTGCCGATCGTCATCTGGATGCTCTACACTTACTTCCGGGAAATCCCCGGCGAGATTCTGGAAGCAGCCCGCATGGATGGCGCATCCCTGTGGAACGAGATCGTGCATGTGCTGACGCCGATGGCGGTGCCGGGCATTGCCTCGACACTGCTCCTCAACGTCATCCTTGCCTGGAACGAATCCTTCTGGACCATCCGGCTGACGACCACCAATGCCGCCCCGCTGACGGCCTTCATCGCCTCCTTCTCGAGCCCACAGGGGCTGTTCTGGGCAAAACTCTCGGCCGCCTCGATGATGGCGATCGCCCCCATTCTCGTCATCGGCTGGTTCTCGCAGAAACAACTCGTGCGTGGCCTGACCTTTGGCGCCGTGAAATAAGGAACGACAAACATGGGCAGCATTTCCCTTCAGAACGTGTCCAAGCTCTTCGGTGAGGCGAAAGTCATCCCGTCGATCGATCTTGATATCCACGACGGCGAATTCGTCGTCTTCGTCGGTCCCTCCGGCTGCGGCAAGTCCACGCTGCTGCGCCTGATCGCCGGGCTGGAAGATGTTTCCGGCGGCAAGATCGTCATCGACGGCAAGGATGTGACGGAAAAGGCGCCGGCCGAGCGCGGCCTTGCCATGGTGTTCCAGTCCTATGCGCTTTATCCGCATATGAGTGTCAGGAACAACATCGCCTTCCCGCTGAAGATGGCCAAGCTCGATAAGGCGGTGATCGACAAGAAGGTCGAAGATGCCGCCCGGGTGCTGAACCTTACCGATTATCTCGAGCGCCGGCCCTCGCAACTATCAGGCGGCCAGCGCCAGCGTGTCGCCATCGGCCGCGCCATCGTGCGCGAACCTTCCGCCTTCCTGTTCGACGAACCGCTTTCCAACCTCGATGCGGCGCTGCGCGGCACCATGCGGCTGGAAATCTCCGAGCTGCACAACACGCTGAAGACGACGATGATCTACGTCACCCACGACCAGGTGGAAGCCATGACCATGGCCGACAAGATCGTCGTCTTGAACCGCGGCAATATCGAGCAGGTCGGCTCGCCGATGGAGCTTTACCGCACCCCCGCCAACCTCTTCGTCGCCGGCTTCATCGGCTCGCCGCGCATGAACCT
>NZ_JBNWCK010000015.1:0-1411 GCF_053522465.1 Agrobacterium sp. 22-214-1
CTTTTATAATCGTCCTCGATGCGAATGACATCATCCTCGCCGATATAGGCTCCGGTCTGGATTTCGACCAGTTCGAGCGGGATCTGCCCCTCATTGGCAAGCCGGTGCGGCTGGCCGATCGGGATATACACCGACTGGTTTTCCGTCAGCAACTTCGTCTCCTCGCCGATCGTCACCGTCGCCGTGCCCTTGACGACGATCCAGTGTTCCGAGCGGTGATAATGTTTCTGGAACGAGATGCGGTGGCCGGGATCGACCGTGATGTGGCCCACCCGGTAACGCTCGTCCACATACATGTGCTCGATATAACCCCAGGGGCGATAGACGCGCTTGTGGCTCTGCGTCTGCGGCGCATGTTCGCCGTCCTTCAGCGTCTCCACCAGCCCCTTCACATCCTGCACCCGGTTTTTCGGCACCACAAGAACAGCATCCTTGGTGGCCACCACCACCATGTCTTTGGCACCCACCACCGTCGTCAGCAGTTGCGTCGAATGGATGAGGCAGCCTTCGGAATCGATGAAGACGCCGTTGCCTTCCAGCGCATTGTCGTTGCCGCGCTTGTCGGCGATTTCCCAGATCGCGTCCCAGCTACCGATATCCGACCAACGGAAATGGCCATGCACCACCGCCATGCGTTTGGTCTTCTCGATCACCGCATAGTCGATGGAGTTTTTCGGCGAGGCCTCGAAGCTTGCCTGATGCAGGCGCACGAAACCGAGGTCGCTTTCATATTGCTCGACCGCCTGCGTCACCGCCGCCAGAATCTCCGGGGCGAAGGCCTTCAGTTCGGCGATCATCACATCGGAGCGGAACAGGAAGTTGCCGGAATTCCAGAGATAACCCTTTTCCAGATAGGAGATCGCCGTCTTCATATCCGGCTTTTCCACGAAGGCATCGACGATGCTCAGGTCGTCTTCGCCATCGATCGCCTCGCCCGGCTTGATATAACCGTAGGAGGTTCGCGGTTCGGTCGGCACCAGGCCGAAGACGACGATATTGCCCTGATCGGCGGCTTTTGCGCCGAGTTTCACGGCGTCGGAGAACTTGTCGGCATCGAGCACCACGTGGTCGGCGGCAAGCGCCAGCACCAGGCATCCGGGCTCACGGCGCTCGGCCAGCACGGCGGCGGCCGCCATGGCGGCGGCGCTGTCGCGGCGGGCGGGCTCCAGCACCACGGTTGCCGACAGATCGATCTCTTCGGCCTGACGGCGGGCGAAGAACCGGAAATCCTCGTTGGTGATGACGAGCGGCTCGGCATAAAGGCTCTTGTCGCCCACCCGCTGCAGCGTCTGCTGATAGGTCGAAAGATTGCCGACCAGCGGCTGAAACTGCTTGGGCAACTGATCGCGCGATACCGGCCAAAGCCGCGAACCGGCACCGCCGGCAAGAAGAACCGGCGTGATCTTTCGAG